>NZ_JAUQYR010000003.1:0-623930 GCF_030588125.1 Isoptericola sp. b515
CCCCGCCCGCGGGCGCGTCGCGCCCCGCCGGCGGCGGCGTGGCACCCCCCCGCCGGCGGGGGTGGGCGCGCGCCCCCCCCCGCCGTCGGTCACGATGAGAGCTGCGACAGCGACACGACCGAGGAGAAGCACGTGCCCGAGACGAACCGACCCACCGAACGACTCTCCGCCGCCGGGGTCTCGATCTGGCTCGACGACCTGTCGCGCGAGCGGCTCGACACCGGCAACCTCGCCGGGCTCGTCGACTCCCACGACGTGGTCGGCGTGACGACCAACCCCACGATCTTCGCCGGCGCGCTGTCCGAGGGCGACGCCTACGACGCTGCCCTCGCCGACCTCGCGGGCACCGACGTCGAGGCCGCCGTCGAGCGGATCACGACCGACGACGTGCGCGCCGCCGCCGACGTGCTGCGGGGCGTCTACGACCGCACCGGCACGGTCGACGGCCGGGTCTCGATCGAGGTGGACCCCCGCCTGGCGCGGGACACCGCCGCGACGGTCGACACGGCGAAGCGGTTGTGGCGCACGGTCGACCGTCCCAACGTGTTGATCAAGATCCCCGCCACCGTCGAGGGGCTGCCGGCCATCACCGAGACCCTCGCCGCCGGGATCAGCGTCAACGTCACCCTCATCTTCTCCATCGAGCGCTACCGCGCCGTCATGGACGCCTTCCTCACCGGGCTGGAGCAGGCCCGCGAGAACGGTCACGACCTGTCGGTCATCGGCTCGGTCGCCTCGTTCTTCGTCTCCCGGGTCGACTCCGCGGTCGACGACGCCCTGGAGCGGGTCGGCACCGACGAGGCGCGGGCGCTGCAGGGCACCGCCGCGATCGCCAACGCCCGCCTCGCCTACGCCGCCTACCAGGAGGTCTTCGAGGCGGACTCCACCGGCCGGTGGACGGCGCTGCGCCAGGCCGGCGCCCACCCCCAGCGACCGCTGTGGGCCTCGACCGGGGTGAAGAACCCCGACTACCCGGACACCCTCTACGTCACCGAGCTCGTGGCGCCCGGCGTGGTGAACACCATGCCGCAGGCGACCCTCGACGCCGTGGCGGACCACGGCGAGATCCCGGAGGACACGGTCACCGGGACCGCTGACGCCGCCGCCGCGACGATCGCCGCCATCGAGGCCCAGGGCGTCTCCATGGACGAGGTGACCGCGCAGCTGGAGGCCGAGGGCGTGACCAAGTTCGAGAAGAGCTGGGACGAGCTGCTCACCACCACCAAGACCGGACTGGACGCGGCGGGCTCCTGACCCCGTCGCGCCGCCACCGCGCCCCCACCGCACCATCGGCCCACGAGAGGGACGGGACACCGTGAGACCCGCCAAGATCACCGCTGAGCACAACCCGCTGCGCGATCCGCTCGACCTCAGACTTCCCCGGATCGCCGGCCCGTGCGGGCTCGTGATCTTCGGCGTCACCGGCGACCTGTCGCGCAAGAAGCTCATGCCGGCCGTGTACGACCTCGCCAACCGGGGCCTGCTGCCGCCCGGCTTCGCGCTGACCGGGTTCGCCCGCCGCGACTGGGAGGACGAGGACTTCGCCCAGATCGTGCACGACGCCGTCAAGGAGCACGCCCGCACGCCGTTCCGTGAGGACACCTGGCGACAGCTCTCCGAGGGCATCCGGTTCGTGCAGGGCAGCTTCGACGACCCCGAGGCGTTCGAGGAGCTGCGCCGGACGGTCGAGTCGCTCGACGCCGAACGGGGTACCGGCGGCAACCACGCGTTCTACCTGTCGGTCCCGCCCAGCGCGTTCCCCCTCGTGTGCGAGCAGCTGTCCCGGTCCGGGCTGTCCGAGTCCGCCGAGGACGCCTGGCGTCGGGTGGTGATCGAGAAGCCGTTCGGTCACGACCTGGCCTCCGCCCAGGAGCTCGAGTCGGTCGTCTCCCAGGTGTTCGAGCAGGAGTCGGTGTTCCGCATCGACCACTACCTGGGCAAGGAGACGGTCCAGAACATCCTGGCGCTGCGGTTCGCCAACCAGCTCTTCGAGCCGCTGTGGAGCTCCAACTACGTCGACCACGTGCAGATCACGATGGCCGAGGACATCGGCATCGGCGGCCGGGCCGGCTACTACGACGGGGTCGGCGCGGCCCGCGACGTCATCCAGAACCACCTGCTGCAGCTCCTGGCCCTGGTGGCCATGGAGGAGCCGGTGAACTTCGACGCGGGGGCGCTGCGGGCCGAGAAGATCAAGGCCCTGTCCTCGGTCCGGCTGCCGCAGGACCTGTCCCAGCACACCGCCCGGGGCCAGTACGCCTCCGCCTGGCAGGGCGGGGAGAAGGTCCGCGGGTTCCTCGAGGAGGAGGGGTTCAACCCCGAGTCCACGACCGAGACCTACGCGGCGGTCCGTCTGGACATCGACAACCGCCGGTGGGCCGGCGTGCCGTTCTACCTGCGCACCGGCAAGCGTCTCGGCCGCCGGGTGACCGAGGTCGCGGTGGTGTTCAAGAAGGCGCCGCACCTGCCGTTCGAGTCCTCGCTGACCTCGGACCTGGGGTCCAACGCGCTCGTGATCCGCGTCCAGCCCGACGAGGGCGTGACCCTCCGGTTCGGCGCGAAGGTGCCCGGCACGGCCATGGAGGTCCGCGACGTCACGATGGACTTCGGCTACGGCCACGCCTTCACCGAGTCCTCCCCCGAGGCCTACGAGCGACTCATCCTCGACGTCCTCCTCGGGGACCCGCCGCTGTTCCCCACCCGCGAGGAGGTCGAGCTCTCCTGGAAGATCCTCGACCCGGTGATCGAGCACTGGGCGGGCCAGGGCAAGCCCGACACCTACCCCGCCGGGTCGTGGGGGCCGCCGTCGGCCGACGCCATGATGGCCCGCGACGGGCGCACGTGGCGTCGACCCTGACCTGCCGGCCGGACCAAGGAGCGAACCGATGATCATCGACATGCCGGACACCAGCACGAACGCGGTCGGCAAGCGGCTCGACAGCCTGCGCGAGGAGGGCGGCGCGGTCGCGCTGGGCCGTGTGCTCACCCTCGTCGTCGTCGCCGAGGAGGTGGACATCGAGTCCGCCGTCGAGGCCGCCAACGAGGCCAGCCACGAGCACCCCTGCCGCGTGGTGGTCATCGCACCGCTGGAGGCCCCCGGCCACGACGGCCGGGTCGACGCCGAGATCCGCGTCGGCGGGGACGCCGGGGCGTCGGAGGTGATCGTGCTGCGGTGCTCCACCACCCTGCGCGAACACCCCGACACCCTGGTGATGCCGCTGCTGCTGCCCGACGCCCCCATCGTCGTGTGGTGGCCGGCCGGCGGCCCCGACGCCCCGGCCGAGGACCCGCTGGGCGCCATGGCGCAGCGTCGCATCACCGACACCACGACGGCCGACGACCCCTGCGACATGCTGGGTCGCCTCGCCGCGTCGTTCACCGAGGGCGACACCGACCTCGCCTGGGCCCGCGTCACCCTGTGGCGCGGCCTCATCGCCGCCGCCGTCGACCAGCCGCCGTACGAGCCCGTGACGGCGGTACGCGTCGAGGGCCAGCGTCAGCACACGTCCCTGGACCTGCTGGCGTCGTGGCTCGGCGCCAAGCTGCAGTGCCCCGCGAACGTGGTGCACACCGGCGACGACCACGCCATCACCCGCGTGGTGCTGGAACGCGAGAGCGGCCCGATCGTCCTGGACCGTCCGGACGGCGGGGTCGTGACGATCACCCAGCCGGGCACACCGGAGCGGCGGGTCGCCCTGCCGATCCGGTCGCTGTCCGAGGCACTCATCGAAGAGCTGCGGCGCCTCGACCCGGACGAGGTCTACGGCCAGGTGCTGCACGCTCTGGACCAGGTCGAGACCACGGAGGAGACCGCAGCATGAGCACCCGACTCGTCGTCGTCCACCCCGACCCCGACGTCCTGGCGGAGGCCGCCGCGGCGCGGCTGCTCACCCGCCTGCTGGACGTCCAGTCGGTGCGCCGCCCGGCGCACGTCGTCCTCACCGGCGGCACCGTCGGCATCCAGACGCTCCGCGCCGCGGCGGCCAGCCCGCTGCGGGCGGCCGTGGACTGGTCCGGCGTGCACGTGTGGTGGGGCGACGAGAGGTTCCTGCCGGCCGGGGACGCCGACCGCAACGAGACGCAGGCGCGCGAGGCGCTGCTCGACGACCTCGTGGCGAGCAGCGGGCTGCGCGAGGAGAACGTCCACGCCGTCCCCGCCCGCGGCGACGGGCCCGGCGAGGCCGCCACGCCGGAGGACGCCGCGACCGCCTACGCGGCCGAGCTCGCCGCCCACGCCGAGGAGGACGGGACCCCGCACTTCGACGTGCTGCTGCTCGGCATGGGACCCGACGGGCACGTCGCCTCGCTGTTCCCGGAGCACCACGCCCTCGAGGCGCCCGGGTACACGGTCGGCGTCCACGGCTCGCCCAAGCCGCCCGCCGAGCGGGTGTCGCTGACCTTCGCCGCGATCGGCCGGGCCGAGGAGGTCTGGGTCGTCGCCGCCGGCAGCGAGAAGGCGGAGCAGGCCGCGGCGGCGCTGGCCGACGGCCCGATGACCCAGGTCCCCGCCGTGCGTGCCGTGGGACACCACCGCACGCTGTGGCTGCTCGACGCCGCGGCGGCCTCCGCGCGCGGCTGACGGGCAGGCGGGCGGGATCGGCGAACGGTCACGTCGCCGGACCCGCCCGCCGCTTGTCAGCGGCGACGACCGCGCCCGGGGCGGGCGGTCGTCAGTTCCGTGACGCGCTCGTCTCCCGGCGGGCGCGAAGGGTCTCCAGCGCCTCCTCGAGCAGCGCCGCCCCGTCCTCGTCCGACCGGCGCTCCTTCACGTAGGCCAGGTGCGTCTTGTAGGGCTCGTTGCGCAACGGCGCCGGTGGGTTCGCGGGGTCCTGACCCGCCGGGAACCCGCAGCGGGGGCAGTCCCACTGCTCCGGCGGCTCGATGTCCTCCAGCGCCGCGAAGCTCGGTCGCGTCTCGTGCCCGTTGAGGCACCAGTACGAGACCTGGTTCCGGGGCGCGGGGACGCCGCGCTCCTGCTCTCCCATCGGTCCTGCGCCGACCCGCGAACCGCGGATGGCATGTCCGGCAGATGCCACGTGTCGTCCTCACCTTCGAGTCTGCGGGGCCGATCCCCGCGGACGATCCTCGTGCCCGGCGGCACCCCCGTACCCGCCCGGCGCCGCTCCCCCGGCGGTCCGACCGTCAGCTCACGCGTGTGGCGACCCCGAGCAGGACCACGACCACCGACCACACGACGGCGATACCCACCGTGATGCGGTTCAGGTTGCGCTCGGCCACGCCGGAGCTGCCCGCCCCGCTGGAGATCCCGCCCCCGAACATGTCGGACAGTCCCCCGCCCTTCCCCTTGTGCATGAGGATGAGCAGGATCAGGAAGGCGCTGGTGAGCACCAGCAGCACGTTCAGGAAGATCGTCAACGCTGCGAACATCGTGTCCTCGGCTCTCGGCCGCCTCTCGGCGGGCTGTCGGCGCCGGGATTGCCCGGCGCGGTCAAGACTAGGTGACGAACGCCTCCCGTGGCGAACCCCGGTCTTGACCGGGGCACGACCGCCACGGGAGGCGCGGCCCGCACAGGACCCACGGTCCCGTGCCGGCGAGTCAGGCGACGTGCGACTGGTACCGCACGATCTTGGCGAACTCCTCGGCGTCCAGGCTGGCACCGCCGACGAGCGCGCCGTCGACGTCCGGCTGGGCCATGATCTGCGCGACGTTGCCCGACTTCACCGAGCCGCCGTACAGCACGCGCACGCCGCCGGCGAGCTCGGCGTCGTACAGCTCCGCGAGCCGGCCGCGGATGGCACCGCAGACCTCCTGGGCGTCCTCCGGCGTGGCGACCTTGCCGGTGCCGATCGCCCACACCGGCTCGTAGGCGACGACGACGTCCTTCGCCTGCTCGGCCGGGACACCCTCGAGGGCCGCGTCGACCTGCGCCAGGGTGTACGAGACCTGGTCGCCCGCCTCGCGCACGTCCAGCCCCTCGCCGACGCACAGCACGGGGGTGATCTGCTGGGCGAAGGCCGCCTTGACCTTGGCGTTGACGAGCGCGTCGTCCTCGCCGTGGTGCTCGCGGCGCTCGGAGTGGCCGATCGCCACGTACGTGCACCCGAGGCGCTTGAGCATCGGGCCCGAGACGTCGCCCGTGTAGGCGCCCTTCTCGTGCGGGGAGAGGTCCTGGGCGCCGTAGCGCACGTCCAGCTTGTCGGCGTCGACGAGCGTCTGCACCGACCGCAGGTCGGTGAACGGCGCGAGCACCGCCACCTCCACCGCGGAGTAGTCGTGCCCGGCGTCCTTGAGGGTCCAGGCGAGCTTCTGGACCGCGGCGATCGCCTCGGCGTGGTCCAGGTTCATCTTCCAGTTGCCCGCCATCAGCGGCGTGCGGTTCGTGGCCACAGTCGTGTCCTTCTGTCGTGCGGATGGGGTCGGGCGGCTCGCGCCGCCAGGAGGTCGACGCGGTTCAGTCGGCCAGGACGGTCAGACCGGGCAGCTGCTTGCCCTCGAGGAGCTCGAGGCTCGCGCCGCCGCCGGTGGAGATGTGGCTGAAGCCGGCCTCGTCGAAACCGAGCTTGCGCACGGCGGCCGCCGAGTCACCGCCCCCGACGATCGAGAACGCGCCCTGTGCGGTCGCGTCCACGATCCCCTGCGCCACCGCGCGGGTGCCGCCGGAGAACGCCTCGAACTCGAAGACGCCCATCGGGCCGTTCCAGGCGATGGTCCGGGCGTCCGCCAGCTTGGCGGCGAACAGCTCGCCCGACGCCGGGCCGATGTCCAGGCCCATCTTGCCGTCCGGGATCGCATCGGCCTCCACCGTGACGTGCGGCGCGTCGGCCGCGAACGAGTCGGCCGCCACGATGTCGGTCGGCAGCACGATCTCGACGCCGTTGGCCTCCGCCTGGGCCAGGTACTCCTTGACCGTGTCGATCTGGTCGCTCTCCAGCAGCGAGGAACCGACCGAGTGCCCCTGGGCAGCGAGGAAGGTGAACACCATGCCGCCGCCGATGAGCAGCCGGTCGGCCTTCGTCAGCAGGTTCGCGATGACGCCCAGCTTGTCCGACACCTTGGACCCGCCGAGCACGACCGCGTACGGACGCTCCGGGTCCGTCGTGGCGCGGGAGAGCGACTCCACCTCGGTGAGGACGAGCTCGCCGGCGCCGGCCGGCAGGCGCTCGGCGATGTCGTAGACCGACGCCTGCTTGCGGTGCACGACCCCGAAGCCGTCGGAGACGAAGGCGTCACCCAGCTCGGCCAGCTCGCCGGCCAGCTCCTGGCGCTCGGCGTCGACCTTGGAGGTCTCGCGCGCGTCGAAGCGGACGTTCTCGAGCAGCGCGACCTGGCCGTCGGCCAGGCCCTCCACGGTCGACCGGGCGGACTCCCCGACCAGGTCGCCCGCCAGGGCGACGTCCTGGCCGAGCAGCTCCCCGAGCCGCGCGGCCACGGGAGCGAGGGAGAACGCCGGGTCCGGCGCGCCCTGGGGACGGCCCAGGTGGGCCATGACGACCACGCGCGCACCGGCGTCGACCAGGCGCTTCAGCGTCGGGAGCGCGGCACGGATGCGGCCGTCGTCGGTGATGGTCGTGCCGTCCAGCGGCACGTTGAAGTCGGAACGGACCAGGACGCGCCGGCCGCGCAGGTCGCCGAGCGAATCGATCGTCTTCATGAGCTCACCTCGTGATCAGGTCGGGGGTCGGGAGGAGGGTGGTGACACGACGACGTCCGCGGGTCCGCGGGCCCGGCCGTCCTGGGACGGCGGGCCGCGCACCCGCGGACGTCGTGGTCACCTCGGGGTGGTGCGGCTCGTCAGAGCTTCCCGCCGACCAGCTCGGTCAGCGAGACGAGCGAGTTGGAGTAGCCCCACTCGTTGTCGTACCAGGAGACGACCTTGACCTGGTTGCCGATCACCTTGGTGAGCTTGGCGTCGAAGATGCTCTGGTGCGGGTCCGTGACGATGTCCGAGGAGACGATGTCGTCCTCGACGTAGGACAGCACACCCTTGAGCGGGCCCTCGGCGGCAGCCTTGACCGCGGCGTTGACCTCCTCGACCGAGACCTCCTTGGGGGTCTCGAAGGTGAGGTCGGTCGCCGAACCGGTGATCGTGGGCACGCGCAGCGCGTAGCCGTCCAGCTTGCCCTTGAGCTCCGGCAGGACCAGGGCGACGGCCTTGGCGGCGCCCGTCGTGGTCGGCACGATGTTCTGCGCGGCCGCACGGGCACGACGCAGGTCCTTGTGCGGACCGTCCTGGAGGTTCTGGTCACCGGTGTAGGCGTGGATCGTGGTCATGAGGCCACGCTCGATGCCGATCGAGTCGTTGAGGGCCTTGGCCAGCGGCGCGAGGCAGTTCGTCGTGCACGAGGCGTTCGAGATCACGTGGTGCGCGGCCGGGTCGTACTGGTCGCTGTTGACGCCCATGACGAAGGTCGCGTCCTCGTTCTTCGCCGGGGCGGAGATGATGACCTTCTTCGCGCCGCCGTCGATGTGCGCCTTCGCCTTGGTGGCGTCGGTGAAGAAGCCGGTGGACTCGATGACGATGTCCGCACCCAGCTCGCCCCACGGCAGGTTCGCCGGGTCGCGCTCCGCCAGAGCACGGATCTTGGTGCCGCCGACGATGATGTGGTCGTCGTCGAACTCGACCGTCTTGCCGAACCGGCCCAGCACGGTGTCGTACTTGAGCAGGTGGGCGAGCGTCTTGTTGTCGGTGAGGTCGTTGACGCCGACGACCTCGATGTCTGCACCCGACTCCACGAGAGCCCGGTAGTAGTTACGTCCGATGCGGCCGAAGCCGTTGATGCCGACGCGGATGGTCACGTTAGCCCTCCTCAGGGCGCGCCGGATCTGGACCGGCGCACACGGTAGATGCCAATCACTGGCGCGCACATGGCGCGCTGATGAGTTCGGTGCCACCCCGGGGGTCCCGCGACGCGTCGTCCCAGGAGCACAGTTCCAGGGTCACACCGTCGTCACCTGACGGCTCCGAGCCTATACCCATCCGTTGCCGGACGCCGACCTCGGTGCAGCGTGAGACAGGTGGGCCGACCACCTGGCCGGCGTCACAGGTCCAGCAGGTCCGCGCTCAGCCCGGCCTCGGTGTCGGGGATGCCCAGCTCCATGGCGCGCTTGTCCGCCGTGGACAGCAGCCGGCGGATACGGCCCGCCACCGCGTCCTTGGAGAGCTGGGGCTCCGCGAGCCGGCCCAGCTCCTCCAGCGAGGCCTGCTTGTGCGACAGCCGCAGCTCGCCGGCCTGGCGCAGGTGGTCGGGCACCTCGTCGCCGAGGATCTCGAAGGCACGCTCCACCCGGGCCCCGGCCGCCACCGCCGCCCGGGCGGAACGTCGCAGGTTCGCGTCGTCGAAGTTCGCCAGCCGGTTGGCCGTCCCCCGGACCTCCCGTCGGGCGCGGCGGTCCTCCCACACGTCCCGGGTCGCGGGCGCTCCCATGCGCCGCAGCATCTCCCCGATCGCCTCGCCGTCGCGCACCACGACCCGGTCGATGCCGCGGACCTCGCGGGACTTCGCCTGGATGCCCAGGCGCCGCGCGGCACCCACCAGGGCGAGCGCGGCCTCCGGGCCGGGACAGGTGACCTCGAGCGCCATCGACCGGCCCGGCTCGGTCAGCGAACCGTGCGCGAGGAACGCTCCCCGCCAGACGGCCTCGGCCTCGTCGGTCCCGCTGGAGACGACCTCGGGCGCCAGACCGCGGACCGGACGGCCCCGCGCGTCGAGCAGACCCGTCTGGCGCGCCAGGGACTCGCCGTCGCGCACCACCCGGACCACGAACCGGTCGTTCTTGCGCAGGCCGCCCGCCTTGACCACGATGAGCTCGCTCTGGTGCCCGTAGAGGTCCACGATCGCCCGGCGCAGCCGCGCCGCCACCATCTCGCCGTCGAGCTCCGCCTCGATGACGACCCGGCCGGAGATGATGTGCAGACCTCCGGAGAACCGGAGCATCGCCGACACCTCGGCCTTGCGGCACGACGTCCGCGTCACCCGGTGTCGTACCAGCTCGTCCTTCACCTCTGCCGTGAGCGCCATGGCGTCATCCTGCCACGCCCTCGAAGACGTCGTGGTAGGCCGCGGCCAGCCGCAACGGGTCGTGCCGCGAGGTGCCGTCACCCCGGCCGACCTGCCTGATCACCAGGCGGGCACCCAGGTCGGCGGCCGTCCGCTCCAGGTCGCCGCGGTCGTCCACCTGGGACGGGTCGGCCAGCACCGCGTCCACGCGCAGACCCGGGGCGTGCTTGCTCAGGGCCTCGAGATGCTGCGAGGCCGACAGCCCGTGGGTCTCGCCGCGCTCGGCGCTGAGGTTCAGCGTCACGCAGCGCCGGGCCGTGGTCCTGTGCAGGGCCGCGGCGAGCTCGGGCACCAGCAGGTGCACGAGCACCGAGGAGTACCAGGAGCCCGGCCCCATGACGACCCAGTCGGCGTCCAGCACCGCACGGACGGCCTCCGGGCAGGCCGGAGGGTCGGACGGGACGAGCCGGAGCTGTTCGACCAGCGCGTCCGTGACGGCGACCCGGCTCTGGCCGACGACCGTGGAGCACACGTCGCCGTCGGAGACGTCGGCCTCGACCACGAGCGGCACCGACGACATGGGCAGCACGCGGCCCCGCGCACCGAGCAGCCGGCCCACCCAGTCCAGGCCCTCCACGGTGTTCCCCAGGCGCTGCCACAGCGCCGCGATGAGCAGGTTGCCCATCGCGTGCCCGTCGAGCTCACCGTCGGAGGCGAACCGGTGCTGGAGCAGCCCGCTCCAGGTGCGGCCCCACTCGGAGTCGTCGCACAGGGCCGCGAGCGCCATCCGGAGATCGCCCGGTGGCACGACGCCGAGCTCCTGGCGCAACCGGCCGGAGGACCCGCCGTCGTCGGCCACCGTCACCACCGCCGTCAGGCGTTCGGTCAGCAGCCGCAGCGCACCCAGGCTCGCCGAGAGTCCGTGCCCCCCGCCGAGCGCCGTCACCGCGGGGCCGCCGGACGACTCCTCGCGGTCGGGCGTCACCGGCCGACCGTGCGTCGTGGAGGACAGGGTCTACTCCTTCCCGAGGTCACGGGTCGTTACCGTCACCCGCTGACCGTCCCGTCGCAGGCGGTCGGCGATCTCCCCGGCGATCGCGACCGACCGGTGCTTGCCACCTGTGCAGCCCACGGCGATCGTCACGTAGCGCTTCTCCTCGGCCAGGTAGCCCGCCAGCACCGGTTCCAGGGCGGCGACGTAGCGGTCGATGAACTCCTTCGCGCCGGGGCGGCCGAGCACGTACTGGCGCACCGCCTCGTCCTGACCGGTCAGGTGGCGCAGCTCGGTGATCCAGTACGGGTTCGCCAGGAAGCGCACGTCCACGACGTGGTCGGCGTCCAGTGGCAGGCCGTACTTGAAGCCGAACGCCACGACGTTCACCCGGAGCGAGTCGGCGGCGCCCGCCGCCACCGTGTCGCGGACCTCCTTGGCCAGGTCGTGCACCGACAGCTCGGAGGTGTCCACGACGACGTCGGCGCGTTCGGCCAGCGAGGCCAGGATCCGGCGCTCGGCCTCGATACCGTCGAGGATGCGGCCGTCGCCCTGGAGCGGGTGCGGCCGCCGCACGCTCTCGTAGCGGCGCACGAGCACGTCGTCACGGGCGTCGAGGAAGAGGATCCGGTGCGTCACGCCGCTGTCGTGGAGGTGCTGCAGCGCCTGGGCGAGCTCGCCGAAGTACTCCCGGCCCCGGACGTCGACGACGACCGCCAGACGCTCCACGGACGAACCGGCCTTGGTCATCATGTCCACCAGCGGCACGATCATCATCGGCGGCAGGTTGTCCACGACGAACCAGTCCAGGTCCTCCAGGACTCCGGCGGCCCGAGTGCGCCCGGCGCCGGACATGCCGGTGATGATCAGCACCTCCGGGTCGGCGCGCTTCGGCGCCGGGGTCGCGGCCTCGATCTCGGGGATGCCCTGCGGGACGGTGATGGGCGACGGTTCGCTCATGGACACAGCATGCCAGTCATGACACCGGTGCGGCGTCCGGACTCTCCGCCGCGGACGGCGGCGTGGCGTCGGCGGCACCGCCGGCCAGGGCCTCGACGACCGCGCGGGCGGTCGCCGGTCCCATCCCCTTGACCTCGGCGACCTGCTCGACGGTGGCGGCCCGCAGGCGCTTGACCGACCCGAAGGCGTCCAGCAGCGCCTGCTGCCGCGCCGGACCGAGCCCGGGCACCTCGTCCAGCACCGAGGACACCATCCCCTTGCTGCGGCGCTTGCGGTGCTGCGCGATCGCGAACCGGTGGGCCTCGTCGCGCACGCGTTGCAGCAGGTAGAGCCCCTGGGAGGCGCGCTCGAGGATCACCGGGTAGTCGTCGCCGGGCACCCAGACCTCCTCGAGCCGCTTGGCCAGGCCGCACAGCGCCACGTCGGTCACCCCCAGCTCCTCCAGGGCCCGGGCCGCGGCCGCCACCTGGGGCGGGCCGCCGTCGACGACCACGAGGTTGGGCGGGTAGGCGAACCGTCGGCGCTCCTCGGGGTCAGTCTCGGCACCGACCGGGCCGGAGCCGTCGGCCTCCCCGGACGCGTGCCGGTCGGCGAGGTAGCGCCTGAAGCGCCGGCTGATCACCTCGTGCATCGCCGCGGTGTCGTCGGCGGCGCCGTCCCCGGACGGGCCGCGCACGGAGAAGGTGCGGTACTCGCTCTTGCGGGGCAGCCCGTCCTCGAAGACGACCATCGAGGCGGACTGGTAGCTGCCCTGGGTGTGGGACACGTCGTAGCACTCGATGCGCAGCGGCGCCTCGTCCAGGCCGAGCGCGTCCTGGAGCTCGGCGAGGGCCTGGCTGCGCGTGGTCAGGTCCCCGGCCCGTCGGGTGCGGTGCAGCGCCAGCGCCTGCTCGGCGTTCGTGCGCACCGTCGCGGCGAGCTCCCGCTTGTCCCCGCGCTGGGGCACCCGGACGTCCACCTTGGCCCCACGCAGCCCGGACAACCAGGTCGTCACCTCGTCCAGGTCGGGCGGCAGGACCGGGACCAGGACCTCGCGCGGGACCGCGTCCCGGATGGCGGCGCGTGCCTGCTCCGGCTCCAGGTCACGGTCGCGGACGTCGTCCACGACGCCGTAGACCTGCTGCAGGAGGTGCTCGACGAGCTCGCCGTCGGTCACGTCCTCGACCTTCTCGACGACCCAGCCACGCTGCCCGCGGATGCGGCCCCCGCGGACGTGGAACACCTGCACGGCGGCCTCGAGCTCGTCGCCGACCAGGGCGAAGACGTCGGCGTCGGTGGCGTCGGAGAGCACGACGGCGTTCTTCTCCGTGACGCGCCGCAGCGCCGCCAGGTCGTCCCGCAGCCGGGCGGCCTGCTCGTACTCGAGGTCCTGGGCCGCCCGGGCCATCTCCTTCTCCAGGCGGCGGACGAACCGGCCGGTGTCACCGGCCATGAAGTCGCACAGGTCGCGGGCCAGGTCGCGGTGGTCCTCCGGGCTGATCCGGCCGACGCACGGGGCCGAGCACTTGTCGATGTAGCCGAGCAGGCACGGGCGACCCGACTGCTGGGCACGGCGGTACACCCCCGACGAGCACGTGCGGACCGGGAAGACGCGCAGCAGCAGGTCGAGGGTCTCGCGGATCGCCCAGGCGTGGCCGTAGGGGCCGAAGTAGCGCGTGCCGCGCCGCTTGGTGCCGCGCATGACCTGGGCCCGGGGGATCTCCTCCCCCATCGTGACGGCCAGGTAGGGGTAGGACTTGTCGTCGCGGTACTTGACGTTGAACCGGGGGTCGTACTCCTTGATCCACGAGTACTCCAGGGCGAGCGCCTCGACCTCGGTGCCGACGACCGTCCACTCGACGGACGCCGCGGTCGTCACCATCCGCTGGGTGCGGTGGTGCAGGTTGGCGACGTCCTGGAAGTAGCTCGACAGCCGCTGACGCAGGTTCTTCGCCTTGCCGACGTAGATCACGCGGCCGTGCGGGTCCCGGAAGCGGTACACCCCCGGGGAGGTCGGGATCTCGCCCGCACGCGGGCGGTAGGTCGCTGGGTCGGCCATGGGCCCAGACTAGGTCAGGGCACCGACGCGGCCCTCAGGCCGCGGGGTCGACGACGTGCAGGGGCGTCGGCTCGACCAGCACCGGGAAGTTCACGCTGCGGGACAGGAAGCACAGCGCGTGCGCCCGCTGGTGCAGCTCCGCGACGACCTCCTCGGTGGCGCTCCCGCCCGGGGCGGCCACGACACGCGGGTGCAGGGTCACGTCGGTGAACTGCCCCTCGCCGCGCGACTCCACGCGCATCGTCCCGGTCGCCGCGTCGCTGTACTCGTGCACGACGACCCCTCGTTCGGCCGCCAGGTGCAGGAACCACAGCATGTGGCACTGCGACAGGCTCGCCACGAACAGGTCCTCCGGCCCGTAGCGGGCGGGGTCGCCCCGGAACGAGGGATCGGCGCTGCCCGGCAGCACGGGCCGCCCCGGCAGCGCGACGTCGTGGTCGCGCGTGTAGGCGGCGTAGGACGTCGTCGCCCCGGCAGCGCTGCCGGGTTCGACCCCCGTCGCGGGCCAGCGGACGGTCACGGAGTACTCGTGGTGGGCTCCCATGGCGACACGGTAGAGCCTCAGGCGGCGTCGTGCTTGGTCGCGCGCGCCTTGGTCGTCCTGCGTCGCCGACCGGCGGGCCGGGTCGCCGCCGGGACCTGCGCCGGGGGTTCGACCGGGACGTCGGGGTGCGCGTCGAGCACCTCCGCGAGGAAGCGTCCGGTGTGGCTCGCCTCGACCGCGGCGACCTGCTCCGGCGTGCCCTCGGCCACGACGAGGCCACCGCCGGAGCCGCCCTCGGGCCCCATGTCGATGATCCAGTCCGCGCTCTTGACGACGTCGAGGTTGTGCTCGATGACCAGCACCGTGTTGCCCTTGTCGACGAGCGACTGCAGCACGGACAGCAGGCGCCGGATGTCCTCGAAGTGCAGGCCGGTGGTCGGCTCGTCGAGCACGTACACGGTGCGCCCCGTGGACCGCTTCTGCAGCTCGCTGGCGAGCTTGACCCGCTGGGCCTCCCCGCCCGACAGCGTGGGCGCCGGCTGGCCCAGCCGCACGTAGCCGAGGCCCACCTCGACCAGCGTGGTCAGGTGGCGCGAGATCGCCGGGAACGCGGCGAAGAACTCGGCGGCCTCCTCGATCGGCATGTCGAGGACGTCCGCGACCGTCTTCCCCTTGAAGTGCACCTCCAGCGTCTCGCGGTTGTAGCGCGCACCGTGGCAGACCTCGCAGGGGACGTAGACGTCCGGCAGGAAGTTCATCTCGATCTTCAGCGTCCCGTCGCCGGAGCACGCCTCGCACCGCCCGCCCTTGACGTTGAAGGAGAACCGGCCCGGCCCGTACCCGCGGACCTTGGCCTCCTCGGTCTCGGCGAAGATCTTGCGGATCCGGTCCCAGACCCCGGTGTAGGTGGCCGGGTTCGACCGCGGGGTGCGGCCGATCGGCCCCTGGTCGACGTGCACGACCTTGTCCAGGTCGTCGGTGCCGGTGACCCGCGTGTGGCGGCCGGCGACCTGCCGGGCCCCGTTGAGCTCGTTCGCCAGCACCGTGTGCAGGATCGAGTTCACCAGCGTCGACTTGCCCGAACCCGAGACCCCGGTGATCGCGGTGAAGACACCCAGCGGGAAGCTCACGTCGATGTCGCGCAGGTTGTTCTCGCGGGCCCCGACGACGGTCAGCTGCCGCGCCGGGTCGACACCACGGCGCGTCGCCGGCAGCGCGATGGAACGCCGGCCGGACAGGTAGGCGCCCGTCATCGACGCCTCGGTCGCCAGCAGACCGGCGTAGTCGCCGGAGTGCACGACCTGACCACCGTGCTCCCCCGCGCCCGGACCGACGTCGACGATCCAGTCGGCCGAGCGGATGGTGTCCTCGTCGTGCTCCACCACGATCAGCGTGTTGCCCAGGTCCCGCAGCCGGGTGAGCGTGTCGATCAGCCGGCGGTTGTCACGCTGGTGCAACCCGATGCTCGGCTCGTCGAGCACGTAGAGCACCCCGACCAGGCCGGAGCCGATCTGGGTGGCCAGGCGGATCCGTTGCGCCTCGCCGCCGGAGAGCGTGCCGGCCGCCCGTTCGAGCGTGAGGTAGTGCAGACCGACGTCGAGCAGGAACCCGAGCCGGGCGTGGATCTCCTTGAGCACCTCGCCGGCGATGGCCCGCTCGCGCTCGCCCAGCTCGAGGGCGTCCAGGTACTCCTTCGCGTCCGCGATCGGCAGGCGGGACACGTCCCAGATCGACTTGGAGCCCACCCGGACGGCCAGCACCTCCGGCTTGAGACGGGCCCCCTGGCACGTGGGGCACGGCACCTGGCGCATGAAGGCCTCGTAGCGTTCCTTCGACCAGTCCGACTCGGTCTCGGAGTGTCGGCGTTCGATGAACGTGACGGCTCCCTCGAACCCGGTCGAGTACTGCCGCTCGCGCCCCCACCGGTTGCGGTACCGCACGTGCACCTTGTGGTTGCGCCCGTGCAGGACGGCCGTGCGGGCACGCTGCGGCAGGGCACGCCACGGCACGTCCAGGGAGAAGGCCATCTCCTCGGCGAGGGCCGCCAGGACCCGTTCGAAGTACTCCGACGACGTCTGGGCCCAGGGCACGACGGCGCCCTCGCGCAGGGTCTTCTCCGGGTCCGGGACGACCAGCTCGGGGTCCACCTCGAGCCGGAACCCGATGCCCGTGCACTCCGGGCAGGCGCCGTAGGGGGCGTTGAAGGAGAAGGTCCGCGGCTCGATCTCGTCGAGGCTCAGGGGGTGGTCGTTCGGGCACGCACGCTTCTCGGAGTACTTGCGGACGCGGTCCAGGTCGTCCACGTCCGCGTCGACGAGCTCGATCATGACGAGGCCGCCGGCCAGGCCGAGCGCGGTCTCCACGGAGTCCGTCAGGCGTCGCTGGACGCCGTCGCGCGCCACGAGGCGGTCGACGACCACCTCGATGTCGTGCTTGAGGTTCTTCTCCAGGCTCGGGGGCGTGGTGAGCTGCACGACCTCGCCGTCGACACGGGCCCGCGCGAAACCCTGGGCCTGCAGCTCGCCGAAGAGCTCGGTGTACTCGCCCTTGCGGCCGCGGACGACCGGCGCCAGCACCTGGTAGCGCGTCCCCTCGGGCAGCTCGAGGATCTTGTCCACGATCTGCTGCGGCGTCTGGGCCTGGACCGGCTCGTCGCACACCGGGCAGTGCTGCGTGCCGGCCCGGGCGAAGAGCAGCCGGAGGTAGTCGTAGACCTCCGTGATCGTCCCGACGGTCGACCGCGGGTTGCGGTTGGTGGACTTCTGGTCGATGGACACCGCCGGGCTGAGGCCCTCGATGAAGTCGACGTCGGGCTTGTCCATCTGGCCGAGGAACTGGCGCGCGTAGGCCGACAGGGACTCGACGTAGCGGCGCTGCCCCTCGGCGAAGATCGTGTCGAACGCGAGCGAGGACTTGCCCGACCCGCTCAGGCCCGTGAACACGATGAGCCGGTCGCGCGGCAGGTCGAGGTCGACGTTGCGCAGGTTGTGCTCACGGGCACCGGAGACGACGAGGTGATTGCTCACCGCAGCATCCTACGGCGCGCCGCTGACACTCGTACAGATGTTCCATGTCACCCTGCGGCGCCGGTTTGGCACAGTGGACCTCATGACTGCCCGCGACCAGCGCGCCGACGTCACCGCGGTGAGCGTCGGCCCGATGGACAACAACGCCTACCTCGTCACCTGCCGCGCGACCGGCTCCCGGCTGCTCGTCGACGCCGCCGCGGACGCACCCGCCCTGCTCGAGCTGCTCGACGGCCGGGGCCTCGACACGGTGGTCACGACGCACCGGCACCGGGACCACCTCGGGGCGCTCGCCGACGTCGTCGCCGCGACGGGGGCGCGCACCGCGGCCGGCGCCGACGACGCCGCCGCGATCACGGCCGCGACGGGCGTCGCGATCGACGAGCGGCTCCACCACGACGACACGGTGCGGGTCGGGGCTCTCGAGCTGGGCGTGCTGAACCTGCGGGGCCACACCCCCGGGTCGGTCGCGCTCGCCCTGGACGGGGCCGGCGGGCCGACCCGGTTGTTCACCGGGGACAGCCTCTTCCCCGGTGGCGTCGGCAACACCGATCACGATCCCGCCCGCTTCACGCAGCTCCTCGACGACGTCGTCACGCGGGTCTTCGCGGCGTTCGACGACGAGACGATCGTGCTGCCCGGCCACGGTGCGGCCACGACCCTGGGCGCCGAACGGCCCCACCTGGCCGCCTGGCGCGAGCGCGGCTGGTGACCATAGACGGCGGCGCGGGGCCCGCGCACCGCGGGGTCTGGTTCGATGAGGGCATGCCGACCTTCGTGGTGACCTACACCTACTCCCCCGACAGCGAGCGCCTCGACGCCGTGCGACCCGAGCACCGGGCGTTCCTCGGCGCGCTGCACGACGCCGGCTCCGTGGTCGTGTCCGGCCCGATGCCGGCGACCGAGGACGCCGCCGCCGGTGCGCTGATCGTCGTCGCGGCGGACGACGCGGCCGCGGCCGCGGCCCTGCTCGACGACGACCCGTTCCGCCGCAGCGGCCTCGTGACCAACCTGACGGTCCGCGAGTGGGTACCGGTGATCGGGACCCTCGGGGGCTGACCTGCGGGGCCGCCGTCCCCTCGCTCCCCGGTACCGGGTCAGTCCTGCTCCGCCTCCAGCCGCTCCCGGGCCGCCAGCGTCGCCAGGCGACGCGTGCGCCACAGGCTGGCCACGGTCGCGACGGCCAGCGCGCCGACGATGACCACCAGCGAGAGCCAGATGGGCACCTCGGGCGCCCACGGCACCGGCGCGCCACCGTTGATGAACGGCACCGTGTTGGCGTGCAGGGCCTCGAGCACCAGCTTGACGCCGATGAACCCCAGGACCACGGCCAGGGCGACCGGGAGGTAGACGAGCCGGTCGAGCAGGCCGCCGAGCAGGAAGTAGAGCTGGCGCAGCCCCATGAGCGCGAAGAGGTTCGTGGCGAACACGATGAAGGGGTCCTGGGTGAGGCCGAAGATCGCCGGGATCGAGTCGAAGGCGAAGAGCAGGTCGGTCGTCCCGATCGCCACGAACACGACGAGCATCGGGGTCCACACCCGGCGCCCCTCGACGACGGTCCGCACCTTGGCGCCGTCGTAGCCCGGGCTCAGCGGCAGCACCCGGCGCAGCGCGCGGACGGCGACGTTCTCCCGGAACTCCTCGTCCTCCTCGCCCCCGACGGCGAGCTTGACCGCCGTGTAGACCAGGAACGCACCGAACAGGTAGAAGAGCCAGGTGAACTGCTCCAGCAGCGCGGCACCGGCGAGGATGAACGCGCCGCGCAGCACGAGCGCGACGATGATGCCGACCATCAGCACGTGCTGCTGGTGCTGCCGGGGCACCGCGAACCGGGACATGATGAGCACGAAGACGAACAGGTTGTCGACGCTCAGCGAGTACTCCGTGACCCAGCCGGCGTAGAACTCCCCGGCGGGCTGCGCCCCGCCCACGACCCAGACGACGAGTCCGTAGACCAGGGCCAGGCCGACGTAGAGGGTCACCCACGCCGCGGACTCGCGCATCGAGGGCACGTGCGGGCGCCGGGCGACGACGGCGAGGTCGACGATCAGCACCGTGCCCATCAGGGCGAGGGAGACCGCCTCGAACCAGACCGGCAGCTCGTGGATCACGCGTCGCTGCCCGGCGACGCACCCACCCGCTCCTCACGGCGACTCTTGTACAGCGAGGCGACGGTGGTGACCGCCAGGACCACCACGATGAACGACAGCGAGACGGCGGTCGGGATCTCGGGGATGGCCTCGACGTGCTCGCCACCGTTGACGAACGGCAGCTCGTTGGTGTGCAGCGCGTGGATCACGAGCTTGACGCCGATGAAGCCGAGGATCGCGGCCAGCCCGTAGTTGAGGAAGACCAGGCGGTCCAGCAGGCCGTCGACGAGGAAGTAGAGCTGGCGCAGACCCAGCAGGGAGAAGGCGTTCGCCGCGAAGACGAGGTACGTCTCCTGGGTGAGCCCGAAGATGGCGGGGATGGAGTCGACGGCGAAGAGCAGGTCGGCGCTGCCGATCGCGATCATCACGATGAGCATCGGCGTGATGTACCGCTTGCCGTCGATCGTCGTCGTCAGCCGGTGCTCGACGTAGTCGTCCGTCGTCGGGAAGATCTTGCGGGTCAGCCGCAGCACGGCGTTCTCGCTGTACTCGTCGTCGTGGTCGGTCCCCGCGCGGGCCTGCGCGATCGCCGTCCAGATGAGGAAGGCACCGAAGACGTAGAAGATCCAGGCGAAGTTCGCGATGAGCGCGGCGCCGGCGAGGATGAAGATCGTGCGCAGCACCAGGGCGATGGTGATGCCGATGAGCAGGACCCGCTGCTGGTGCTCACGCGGCACCCGGAAGCTGGTCATGATCAGCACGAACACGAACAGGTTGTCCACGCTGAGCGACTTCTCGGTGATGTAGCCGGCGAAGTACTCCCCGCCGTACGTCGGCCCCCAGGCGACCAGGACGACCACCCCGAAGAGCAGCGCGACGGCCACGTAGGCCAGCGACCACCAGGCCGACTCCTTCAGCGTCGGAGCGTGCGGGGTGCGCACGTGACCCACGTAGTCGATGGCGAGCATGGCCAGGATCGCAGCGACGGTGACGATCCAGGCCCAGAC
The DNA here is from genome assembly GCF_030588125.1 of Isoptericola sp. b515. NCBI lineage: Bacteria > Bacillati > Actinomycetota > Actinomycetes > Micrococcales > Promicromonosporaceae > Isoptericola > Isoptericola sp. b515. Next base: position 20,557 of record NZ_JAUQYR010000003.1, read on the forward strand.
GGGCACGTCCACGGGTTGACCTCCGGTACGTAGGACGGGGCACCGGAGGTCTCTCTCACCCGGCGACAGCCGTCACGGGCGGGCGGGCCGAACCGGCGTCAGAGCCGGCCGTGATGACGACCTCACCGCTTGGGAGATACTCCCCTCCTCGGTCCGCCCAGCATACGGCACGGCGTCGTGACGACCACCGGGGTCCGTCGTCAGGCGGTGGCCTCGCGCATCTGGCGGAGCTCCTTCTTCAGGCCGCCGATCTCGTCACGCAGGCGTGCGGCGACCTCGAACTGCAGCTCCCCCGCCGCGGTGTGCATCTGGTCACTGAGCTCCTGGATGAGCTCGGCGAGCTCGTTCGCGGCCAAGCCGGCGAGCCGGTTGCCGGACGTCGCACCCTCCTTCGGCGCACCCGGCACGGGTGCCCCGCCCCGGTCTCCGCGGTCCGGCGCCTTGCGGTAGCCACCCGCCAGCAGCTGGGCCGTGTCGATGTCCTCACGGGCGAGCATGTCCGTGACGTCGGCGATCTTCTTGCGCAGCGGCTGCGGGTCGATGCCGTGCTCGGCGTTGAAGGCGAGCTGCTTGTCCCGCCGGCGGTTCGTCTCGTCCAGGGCGAACTGCATCGCGGGCGTGACCTTGTCCGCGTACATGTGCACCTGGCCGGTGACGTTGCGCGCCGCACGACCGATGGTCTGGATGAGGGAGCGCTCGGAGCGCAGGAACCCCTCCTTGTCGGCGTCGAGGATCGCGACGAGCGACACCTCCGGCAGGTCGAGGCCCTCGCGCAGCAGGTTGATGCCGACCAGGACGTCGTACTCGCCGAGGCGCAGCTCGCGCAGCAGCTCCACGCGCCGCAGCGTGTCCACCTCGGAGTGCAGGTAGCGCACCCGCACGTCCTTGCCGAGGAGGTAGTCCGTGAGGTCCTCGGCCATCTTCTTCGTCAGGGTCGTGACCAGGACGCGCTCGTCGCGGTCCACCCGGTCGCGGATCTCGCCGAGCAGGTCGTCGATCTGGCCGGTCGTCGGCTTGACGAGGACCTCCGGGTCGACGAGCCCGGTGGGACGGATGATCTGCTCCACGACGCCGTCGGACATGGACAGCTCGTAGTCGCCCGGGGTGGCCGAGAGGTAGACCGTCTGCCCAATCCGCTCGACGAACTCCTCCCAGCGCAGCGGCCGGTTGTCCGTCGCGCTGGGCAGGCGGAAGCCGTGGTCGACCAGGGAGCGCTTGCGCGACATGTCGCCCTCGAACATGGCGCCGATCTGCGGCACCGTCACGTGCGACTCGTCGATGACGAGCAGGAAGTCCTCGGGGAAGTAGTCGAGCAGCGTGTTCGGCGGCGAACCGGCCTCGCGGCCGTCGATGTGCCGCGAGTAGTTCTCGATGCCGTTGCACGTCCCGATCGAGCGCATCATCTCGATGTCGTAGGTGGTGCGCATGCGCAGCCGCTGGGCCTCGAGCAGCTTGTTCTGCTTCTCCAGGTCGGCGAGCCGCTCGGCGAGCTCGGCCTCGATGGAGGCGACCGCTCGCTCCATGCGTTCCGGACCGGCGACGTAGTGCGTCGCGGGGAACAGGTAGATGCTCTGCTCGTCCCGGACCACCTCGCCGGAGATCGGGTGCAGCGTCTGGATCGACTCGATCTCGTCGCCGAACATCTCGATGCGTACGGCGAGCTCCTCGTACACCGGGATGATCTCCACGGTGTCGCCGCGCACCCGGAAGGTGCCGCGGGTGAAGGACATGTCGTTGCGGGTGTACTGCATCTGCACGAACTGGCGCAGCAGGTCGTCACGGTCGACGACGTCGCCGACGGCGAGACGCACCATGCGGTCGACGTACTCCTGCGGCGTGCCCAGCCCGTAGATGCACGAGACCGACGCCACGACGACGGTGTCCCGTCGCGTCAGCAGCGACGACGTCGCCGAGTGCCGCAGCCGCTCGACCTCGTCGTTGATCGAGGAGTCCTTCTCGATGTAGGTGTCGGTCTGCGCGATGTACGCCTCGGGCTGGTAGTAGTCGTAGTACGAGACGAAGTACTCGACGGCGTTGTTCGGCAGCAGCTCGCGGAACTCGGTGGCGAGCTGGGCGGCGAGCGTCTTGTTGGGCGCCATGATGAGCGTCGGACGCTGGAGCTGCTCGATCAACCAGGCGGTCGTGGCGCTCTTGCCGGTACCGGTGGCGCCGAGCAGGACGGTGTCCTTCTCCCCCGCACGGATCCGTTCGGTGAGCTCGGCGATGGCGGTGGGCTGGTCGCCGCTGGGCCGGTACTCCGAGACCACCTCGAACGGGGCCACGGTCCGCTGCAGGTCGGTCACGGGTCGCATGGCACCACGGTACGGCCCGCTGCCGACATCGACCGACCGCGCGGGTCAGTGCTCGGCGCCCGCCGCGACCCGCGGCTCGGAGAGCTGCCCCCGCACGGCGGCCGCCGCGGTGAGGACGACGGTTCGCAGCACCCGCGCCGACGCGGCCGGGTCGAGCTGCGCCGCCCGCGGGACGTGCACGAACCCGGATCGCACCTCCGGCCGGTCGGCCACCGCGTGCTGCAGGGCGTAGAACACCGCGTTGCACACGTACGTGCCCGCCGTGTGGCTGGCGACCGTCGGCACCTCGACGCGCTCCGCCGCGCGCAGCGACGCCTTGATCGGCAGCGTCGAGAAGTAGGCGGCCGGGCCGCCGGGGACCACCGCCTCGTCGATCGGCTGCGAGGCGGCGTTGTCCGGGATCCGCGCGTCCACGAGGTTGATCGCGACGCGCTCCAGACGCACGGCCGGTGTCCCGGCCGCCAGCCCCGTGGCCACCACCACGGCCGGCTCGACCTCGCGCACCAGCCGGACCAGGGCGCCGGGCCCGTCGGTGAACGTCACCGGGAGCCGCGCCGTGACCAGCTCGGCGCCGTCGCGCTCCGCGCGCCAGCCGTCGGCCAGCGCCGTCACGGCCTGCCACGACTCGTTGACGGCGTCACCGCCGAACGGCTCGAAACCCGTCACCAGCACGCGCACACGTCCACCTCCGATCCGGCAGCAGACTACCGGGTGACGGACGTCAGCCTCCCAGCTCCTCGGCCTCCAGCTCCTCGGACACCTCCTGGCGCACGCGCGCCCACAGCTCGTCGACCTGCCGGCGGAGGTCGTCCGGGGACCCGGTCCCGTCCAGGAGCACGTCCGCCTGCGCCCGGCGCTCCCCGTCCCCGGCCTGCGCCGCCACGCGCTCGCGGGCCTCGGTCTCGGGCAGCCCGCGCGTCTCCACCAGGCGCGCCACCCGCTGCTCCGCCGGGGTGTCCACCACCACCAGCAGGTGGAACCGGTCCGACTGCCCCGTCTCGACCAGCAGCGGGATGTCGTGCACGACGACCGCCTTCGGGTCGGCCGCCCCGGCCGCGGCCTCGTGCTCGGCGGCCAGGCGACGGACCTCGGGGTGGATGATCCCCTCCAGCCGACGGCGCTTCTCATCGTCGGCGAAGACCAGCCGCCCGAGGGCCGGCCGGTCCAGCGATCCGTCGGCCGCCAGGACGCCCGGGCCGAACACGTCGACGACCTCGGCCAGCCCCACGGACCCGGGCGCCACGGCGTCGCGCGCCAGCAGGTCGTGGTCGATCACGACCGCCCCCAGGTCGGCCAGCCGCTGCGCGGCCACCGACTTCCCGGCCGCGATCCCTCCTGTGAGCCCCATCCGAAACATGAGGACCATCCTGCCCGGACCGTAGGCTTCCCGCCATGAGTGCGAACGGACCCGGCCCGGGCACGGCGCGACCGACCGGGGGCCCCGGCGCCGGCCCGATGCGTTCCTTCCTGCAGGACCGGTCGGTCACCGACCGTCGGCTGTCCCGGCCGACGGTGCGCCGCATCCTGGCGTTCGCCCGCCCCTATCGCCGCCACCTGGCGGGGCTCGTGGCCCTGCTGGCCCTGAGCTCCGCGGCGGGGGCCGTCACGCCGCTGCTGTTCCGCCGCATCATCGACGACGGGATCGCCGAGGGCGACCGGCAGCTCGTCGTCGTGCTCGCGGCGGCCACGGTGGGGCTCGCGCTCGCCGGCGCCGGGCTCTCGCTCGCCGAGCGGTGGGTTGCCGCCGTCGTCGGCGAGGGCCTCATCGTGGACCTGCGCACCGCCGTGTTCGACCACGTCCAGCGCATGCCGCTCGCGTTCTTCGCCCGCGCCCGCACCGGCGCGCTCGTGCAGCGTCTCAACGGCGACGTGCTCGGGGCCCAGCAGGCGTTCACCGCGACGTTGCAGTCGGTCGTCTCCAACGGGCTCACGGTGGCGTTCACGCTGGCCGCGATGCTCGTCATGTCCTGGCAGCTGACCCTGCTCGCGCTGCTCCTGGTCCCGGGGTTCGTGCTGCCGGCGCGCTGGTTCGGACGGCGCCTGGCGTCCCTGACCCGCACGACCTACGAGCTGAACGCGGACGTCGGGCAGACGATGAACGAACGCTTCAACGTCGCCGGGGCCCAGCTCGCCAAGGTGTTCGGCGAGCCCGACCGCGAGTCCGCGGCCTACGCCGACCAGGTCCGGCTGCTGCGCGACGTCGGTGTCCGCCGCGCCGTCTACGCGACGTGGTTCCGGGTCGGCCTGACGACGCTCGCCTCCGTCGCCATCGCCCTGGTGTACGGGGTCGGCGGGCTGCAGGCGATCGCCGGGGAGCTCACCGTCGGCACGCTCGTGGCGCTGACGGCCTACCTCGGCCGGCTGTACGCCCCGCTGTCGGCGCTGTCGAACGTGCAGGTCGACGTCATGACGGCGCTGGTGAGCTTCGAGCGGGTCCTGGAGGTCCTCGACCTGCGGCCGGCGCTGACCGAGGCGCCGGACGCCGTGGACCTGCGCGAGTCCGTGCGTGCGCAGGGCGCACGCATCGAGCTGGACGGCGTGACGTTCCGCTATCCCCGGGCCGACGAGGTCTCGCTGGCCTCCCTGGAGTCGGTGGCCGCGGCGCGCAAGGACCCCGAGGAGGACACCCTGCGGGACGTGTCGTTCGAGGTCCCGGCCGGCGCGATGGTCGCGCTGGTGGGTCCGTCGGGCGCGGGGAAGACGACGCTGTCCCAGCTCGTCAGCCGGCTGTACGACCCGACCTCGGGCAGCATCCGGATCGCGGGGACGGACCTGCGCCGGGCCTCGTTCGCCTCGTTGCGCCGCACCGTGGGCGTCGTGTCGCAGGAGGCGCACCTCTTCCACGACACCGTGGCCGCCAACCTGCGCTACGCCCGGCCCGACGCCTCGGACGCCGATCTCGAGCAGGCGCTGCGGGCGGCGCACCTGTGGCGCCTCGTCGAGGACATGCCCGACGGTCTGGAGACCGTGGTCGGCGACCGCGGCTACCGCCTCTCCGGCGGGGAGCGCCAGCGGCTCGCGATCGCGAGGGTCCTGCTCAAGGGGCCGGACGTCATCGTGCTCGACGAGGCCACCGCGCACCTCGACACCGAGTCGGAGGCCGCCGTCCAGGCCGCGCTCGACGTCGCGCTGGCAGGACGCACCGCGCTCGTCATCGCCCACCGGCTCTCGACGGTGCGGCACGCCGACCGGATCGTCGTGCTCGACGACGGGCGCGTGGTCGAGCAGGGCACGCACGTGGACCTGCTCGCGGCGGGCGGGCGCTACGCCGACGTCTACCGCGCGCAGTTCGCGGACCGCGAGAGCTCCTGACCGTCGCCTCAACAGTTGTGGGCATGAATTCTGCAGTGGGACGCACCTTTCCCACTGCAGAATTCATGCCCACAACACAGCGACGGCCCGTCGTCCCCCAGCGGGGACGACGGGCCGTCGATCAGGCACCCGGGGGTCGTGCGACTCCCGGGACGCCGGATCAGTTGCCGGTCAGCTTCTCGCGCAGCGCGGCGAGAGCCTCGTCGGACGCCAGCGTGCCGCCGGTGTCCTCCTCCGGGGCCGGGGCAGCCGAGGAGTAGGACGAGGAGGACGAGGACGAACCGCCGGAGACGACGTCGCCGGCCGCGGCGTCGGCGTCGGCCGAGAGGGCCGCACGCACCTGCTCGCGGTGCGCCTCCCAGCGGGAGTGCGCCTTGGCGTACTCGGCCTCCCAGGCCTCACGCTGGGTCTCGAAGCCCTCGAGCCACTCGTTCGTCTCGGGGTCGAAGCCCTCGGGGTACTTGTACTCGCCGTTCTCGTCGTACTCGGCAGCCATGCCGTAGAGCGCCGGGTCGAAGTCCTCGGACTCCGGGTCCATGCCCTCGTTGGCCTGCTTGAGCGACAGCGAGATGCGGCGACGCTCGAGGTCGATGTCGATGACCTTGACGAAGACCTCGGCACCCACCTGGACGACCTGCTCGGGCAGCTCGACGTGGCGGACCGCCAGCTCGGAGATGTGCACCAGACCCTCGATGCCGTCCTCGACACGGACGAACGCACCGAACGGCACCAGCTTGGTGACCTTGCCCGGCACGACCTGGCCGATGGCGTGGGTACGGGCGAAGGTCTGCCACGGGTCCTCCTGCGTCGCCTTCAGCGACAGGGAGACGCGCTCGCGGTCGAAGTCGACGTCGAGCACCTCGACCGTGACCTCCTGGCCGACCTCGACGACCTCGGACGGGTGGTCGATGTGCTTCCAGGACAGCTCGGAGACGTGCACCAGGCCGTCGACCCCACCGAGGTCGACGAACGCACCGAAGTTGACGATCGAGGAGACGACACCCGGGCGCACCTGACCCTTCTGCAGCGTCTGCAGGAAGGTGGAACGGACCTCGGACTGCGTCTGCTCGAGCCAGGCGCGGCGGGACAGGACCACGTTGTTGCGGTTCTTGTCCAGCTCGATGATCTTGGCCTCGATCTCGCGGCCGACGTACGGCGCGAGGTCGCGGACGCGACGCATCTCGACGAGCGAGGCCGGCAGGAAGCCCCGCAGGCCGATGTCGAGGATGAGGCCGCCCTTGACGACCTCGATGACGGTGCCGGTGACGACGCCGTCGTCCTCCTTGATCTGCTCGATCGTGCCCCAGGCGCGCTCGTACTGTGCGCGCTTCTTGGACAGGATCAGACGGCCTTCCTTGTCCTCCTTCTGGAGGACGAGGGCCTCGACGGCGTCGCCGACGGCGACAACCTCGCCCGGGTCCACGTCGTGCTTGATGGACAGCTCACGAGACGGGATCACGCCCTCCGTCTTGTAGCCGATGTCGAGGAGGACCTCGTCGCGGTCGACCTTGACGATCGTGCCTTCGACGATGTCACCATCGTTGAAGTACTTGATGGTGGAGTCGACGGCGGCAAGGAAGTCCTCTTCGGTGCCGATGTCGTTGACGGCGACCTGCGGGGCGGACTTCGTGGTGGAGATGGTCATTGAGTGGTAGCTCCGATGCGGACAGGGCGTAGTACGGACATGGTCGTGGTGCAGCTGTCCCCAGCGGCGCCGTCCCCGTCACGACGTCCGGGTCACGAGGCCCGGATCAGCGGGTCGACACACGCGCTCAGGCGCACTGCACCACCGGCAATCTTATCCGGGCCACCTGAGGGGGTCAACGCCGGGCAGACGGCGGGCACGGAGAGTCCCGTCACCCCCCCACGGCGCCCAGCTCACGCCAGGGCGCGCGCGACCTCGAGCATCTCGGCAGGGACCTGCTTGACCTTCCCGGCGATCTCCGACAGCGGGACCAGCACGACGTCGTCACCGCGCAGCGCCGTCATGACGCCGGACTCCCCCGCCGAGACCGCGTCGATCGCCGCGACACCCATCCGCGAGCCGAGGATCCGGTCCGCCGGCGTCGGGGTCCCGCCCCGCTGGACGTGACCCAGGATCGTCACCCGGGTGTCGAAGCCGGTGCGCGCGGCGATCTCGGCACCGAGCCGTTCGCTGATCGCCCCGGCCACGATCTCCCCGAAGGGACCGAGCCGGGTCTCGTAGGTCATGGACGAGCCCTCCATCGGCACGGCGCCCTCCGCCACGACGATGATCGAGAAGCTGGCGTGGGCGCGGTGCCGGTGCTGCAGGAACCGCACGACCCGGTCGATGTCGAAGGGCTCCTCCGGCGCGAGCACCAGCTCGGCGCCGCCCGCGATGCCGGCGGTCGCGGCGATCCAGCCGGCGTGCCGACCCATGACCTCGACGATCATCACCCGGTTGTGGCTCTCGGCGGTGGTGTGGATCCTGTCGACCGCCTCGGTGGCGATGCTCACCGCGGTGTCGAAGCCGATGGACCGGTCCGTGCCCCAGACGTCGTTGTCGATCGTCTTGGGCACGGCCACGATCTTGACCCCGGACTCGGCGACCTTGCTCGCCGCGTGCAGCGTGCCGTCGCCGCCGATGCAGATCAACGCCTCGATCCGCTCCTCCTCCAGCGTCGCGCGGACGGCGTCCAGCCCCCCGTCGTCGGCGTGCGGGTGGTAGCGCGCGGTGCCCAGCAGCGTGCCGCCGGTGGGCAGCACGTTGCGGATGTGGGAGCGGGTCAGGGGCATCACGTCGCCGTCGGCGAGGCCGCGCCACCCGTGGCGGAAGCCCACGATGCTGTGACCGTGCTCGCCCTCGCCCCGCTTGACCACGGCCCTGATCACGGCGTTGAGGCCGGGGACGTCCCCGCCTCCGGTCAGCAGTCCTACGCGCACGGTCTTCTCCTCGGTGTCGTGGGGGCGGGCACCTCGAGATTATCCGGACCGTGTGTCGTCGAGGTGTCGGGTGACAGGATGTGGGACGTGAGCGACCCATGGTTCGGATACCGGCCCACCGACGACGACGGCACGGCCGCCCGCCGGTGGTGGGACGCCCACGCCGAGGAGTACCTGGGCGACCACGGCGACTTCCTCGGCGACGCCGGGTTCCGCTGGGGTCCCGAGGGCCTGACGGAGGGCGAGGCCACGCTGCTCGGGCCTCCCGCGGGGGCCCGTGTGCTCGAGGTCGGCGCCGGGGCGGCGCACTGCTCGCGATGGCTCGCCGCCCGCGGCGCGGACGTGGTCGCCACCGACGTCGCCCCGGCGATGCTGGAGGCGGCGGCCCGGATCTCGCGGCGCAGCGGCACCCCGGTACCGCTGGTCGAGGCCGACGCGCGGGACCTGCCCTTCGCCGACGGGACGTTCGACGTCGTGTTCACGTCGTTCGGGGCGATCCCGTTCGTCCCGGACGCCCACCGCGTGCACGCCGAGGCGGCACGGGTGCTGCGCGCCGGCGGCCGGTGGGTCTTCTCCGTCACACACCCGGTGCGCTGGGCCTTCCCGGACGACCCCACGCTCGCGGGCCTGACGGCGCACCGCTCCTACTTCGACCGCCGACCGTACGTCGAGACCGACGGCGGCCACGTCGTCTACGTCGAGTACCACCGCACCCTCGGGGACCACGTCCGCGACGTCGCGGCGGCCGGGCTGCGCCTGCGGGACGTCGTGGAGCCGGAGTGGCCGGCGTGGAACACGGCGTCCTGGGGCGGGTGGGGCCCCGAGCGCGGTCACTACCTGCCCGGCACCGCCGTGTTCGTCACGACGAAGGACTGAGCCGACCCGTCCCGGGCGGCGCGCCGGGTCAGTGGGCCGCGTCGTGCCACGTCTGGCCGGAGCCGACCGAGACGTCGAGCGGGACGTCGAGCTCGACGGCACCGCACATCTGGCGGCGCAGCACGTCCTCGACGACCTCCCGCTCCCCCGCGGCGACCTCGACGACGAGCTCGTCGTGGACCTGCAGCAGCAGCCGGGACCGCAGCTCCTTCTCGTCGAGCTCGCGCTGGACCCCGAGCATCGCGAGCTTGATGATGTCGGCGGCGCTGCCCTGGATCGGGGCGTTGAGCGCCATCCGCTCGGCCATCTGCCGCCGCTGGCGGTTGTCGCTGGTCAGGTCCGGCAGGTAGCGGCGGCGCCCGAGGATCGTGGCGGTGTAGCCGGTGGCCCGGGCCTCGTCGACGACCCCGGTGAGGTAGTCGCGCACCCCGCCGAAGCGGGTGAAGTAGTCGTCCATCAGCGCCTGCGCCTCGGCGGCGGGGACGGTCAGCTGCTGGGACAGGCCGAACGCGCTGAGCCCGTACGCGAGCCCGTAGCTCATCGCCTTGACCTTGGCGCGCATCTCGGGCGACACGTCCTCCGGCGCGACGTCGAAGACCCGCGAGCCGACGTACCGGTGCAGGTCCTCACCGGTGCGGAACGCCTCGATGAGCCCCTCGTCACCGGACAGGTGCGCCATGATCCGCATCTCGATCTGGCTGTAGTCGGCGGTGACGAGCTCGGCGTACCCCTCGCCGACGGTGAACGCGCGCCGGATGCGCCGTCCGGCCTCGGTGCGGATCGGGATGTTCTGCAGGTTCGGGTCGGTCGAGCTGAGGCGCCCGGTCGCGGCGATGGTCTGCTGGAACGTGGTCCGGATACGCCCGTCGGGGTGCACCGCCTTGAGCAGGCCCTCGACCGTCGTGCGCAGCCTCGCCGCGTCACGGTGCGCGAGCAGGTGCGCGAGGAAGGGGTGCTCGGTCTTGGCGAAGAGGTCCTGCAGGGACGCCGCGTCCGTGGTGTACCCGGTCTTGATCTTCTTCGTCTTCGGCATGCCGAGCTGGTCGAAGAGCACCTCCTGGAGCTGCTTCGGGCTGCCGAGGTTCACCTCCCGGCCGATGACGTCGTACGCCTCGGCGGCCGAGGCCTCCACCCGGTCGGCGAAGAGCTGCTCGAGCTCGGTGAGGAAGGTCGTGTCCGCCGCGATCCCCGTCGCCTCCATCCGCGCGAGCACCGCGGACAGCGGCAGCTCGACGTCGTCGAGGAGGCCCCGCGCCCCGCGGTCGACGAGCCGCTCCCCCAGCGCTGCCGCGAGGTCCACGACGGCGACGGCGCGCGCGGCGGCGTCGGCCCCGGGCGGCCCCGCCTCCAGGTCCAGGTCCAGCGCCCCCTGGGCACCGCCCTCGTCGACGGCGAGCTCGCGACCCAGGTGCCGGACGACGAGGTCGCCCAGGTCGTAGCCGCGCTGGTCGGGGTAGCACAGGTACGCCGCGAGCTCGGTGTCCACCTGGACACCGACGAGGTCCGCGCCCCGCGAGGAGAGCATGTGCCAGGCCGCCTTGGCCCCGTGCACGGCCTTCGGGGCCCCGGGGTCGGCCAGCCACGCGAGCAGCGCCTGCTCGTCGGCCGCGTCGATCTCCGCCAGGTCGAGCACGACGGCCTCGGCGTGCCCGTCGGTGCCGGCGGTGCCGAGCGCGACCTGCCAGGCGTCGCCGGCGCCGGGGCGCCGGACGCCGGTGACGTCGATCCCGAGGAGCTGCTCCGAGCGCCCCGCCAACCAGTCCGCCAGCGCACCGACGTGCCGGTCGACCTGGATCCCCGCTGCCGGTGACGCGCTCGCGTCCTCCCCGGCGGGGTCGACGGCCAGGAGACGGTCGCGCAGCGCGCCGAACTCGAGGGTGTCGGACACACGGTGCACCGCCTCGCGGTCGAAACCCGCCACCGCCAGGTCGTCGATGCCGAGCGGGAGGTCGACGTCGGTCAGCAGCGCGTTGAGCTCGCGGTTCAGCCGGACCTGGTCGACGTGCTCCCGCAGAGCGTCGCCCCGCTTGCCGCCGACCTCGTCGCGCCGCTCGAGCAGGGAGTCCAGGTCACCGAACTCGGTGATCCACTTCGCCGCGACGCCGGGCCCGACGCCCGGGATGCCGGGGAGGTTGTCGCTGGTCTCCCCGACGAGCGCCGCCAGGTCGGGGTAGCGCTGCGGTGGCACCTTGTACTTGGCCTCGACCGCCTCCGGCGTCATCCGCGCCAGCTCCGAGACCCCCTTCTTCGGGTAGAGCACGGTGACGTCCTCGGTGACGAGCTGCAGCGTGTCGCGGTCCCCGGAGCAGACGAGCACCTCCATCCCCTGCTCCGTGCCGCGGCGCGCCAGGGTCGCCAGGATGTCGTCCGCCTCGATGCCCTCGCGCTGCAGCGCCGGGATGCGCAGCGACTCGAGCACCTCCCGGATCAGCGGCACCTGACCGCGGAAGACCTCGGGAGTGGCCTCGCGCTGCGCCTTGTACTCGGTGAACCGCTCGGTGCGGAACGTCACGCGGCCCGCGTCGAAGGCGACGGCCACGTGCGTCGGTTCCTCGTCGCGCAGGAGGTTCGTGAGCATCGAGGTGAAGCCGTAGACGGCGTTCGTGACCTGTCCGCTCGTCGTGGCCAGGGTGTCCGGCAGGGCGTAGAAGGCCCGGTAGGCCATCGAGTGCCCGTCGACGAGGAGCAGACGGGGGCGGCCGGCGGTTCGCGCTGAGGTCGTCACGGGTGCCAATCTATCTGCCATGTCTGACAGAGATTCCTTCCCGCAGGACCTGGCCGGCTGGCGCGGGGCCGCACACGGGACGCTGATCGAGCGCACCGGCATCGAGCTGCTGGAGGTGGGCGCCGAGGGCGCGTCGGCCAGCATGCCCGTGGCGGGCAACACCCAGCCGGCGGGGCTCCTGCACGGTGGCGCGACGGCCACCCTGGCCGAGACCCTCGGCTCCGTCGCCGCGCAGATGCACGCAGGCCCCGGGCGCGCGGCGGTGGGCACGGAGCTGAACATCACCCACCACCGGGGCGTGCGTGCCGGGACGGTGCACGCGGTCGCGACCGCGGTCCACCTCGGGCGCTCGACGGCGTCCTACGAGATCGAGATCACCGACGACGACGGCCGTCGGGTGGCCAGCGCGCGCCTCACGTGCCTGGTGCTCGACGCCTGAGTCAGGAGACGTGCGAGGTGGGGCCGACGGCACCGCCGGGGCCGCTCGGCGCGGTCGAGCGATGCTCCTGGACGGCGCTGAGGTCCAGAGGCCCGGTCGGCAGGCCGGCCTCGCGCGCACGGCGCCGCCGGGCGACGAGGTCCTCGATGGCGGCACGGGTCGCATCGCGCCGGGTGCGCGCCCCGTCACGGCGCAGGGCCGGGGTCGGTCCGGCGGCCGGCTCCTGCCCGAGCCACCGGGCCAGCGCCGCCACGGAGACGACCCGGTGCCCGGCCGCGGGGGCGAAGCCGACCCGCGCCAGGAAGCGCTGCACCTCCCGGGCGCCCGGGGCCGGTGCGCAGTAGACGTACTCCGCGCCGTCGTCGGTCGCCCGGCGCAGGGCCGCGGAGAGCAGCGCGCGCCCCACGCCCTGCCGGCGGGCCCCCGGGTCGACGAGGATCGCGTCGATGTACAGGCTGGGGGACGTCGCGTAGAGCTGGGGGGCGAGCGGGCGGGCCAGCAGGAACCCGACGACGCCGCGCTCGCTGTGCGCGACCAGCACCTCTCCGCCGGCGCTGACGAACACGCTCAGGTGCTCGCGCGCGCGTCGGGGGTCGGCACCGGCGCCGTTCGGCGTCTCCGGCCCGTGCGTGGCGGCCATCTCCGCCACGACCCACAGGTCGTCCTCGTCGGCGGACCGGACCTCGATCGCTCGACGCATCGGAACTCCCTCCCGACTCGAGGCGACCTCCACGCCCGGGAGGTCACGGAAACGTCACAACTCCCCAGTGACGATAGTCGTCACCGGGGAGTTGCACAAACGACGCTCAGGAGGCGCCGACCTGGTCGATCACCGCGTCGGCGACCTCACGCATGGTCAGGCGACGGTCCATCGACGTCTTCTGGATCCAGCGGAACGACTCCGGCTCGCTCAGGCCCATCTTGGTCATCAGCAGGCCCTTCGCCCGGTCCACCCGCTTGCGGGTCTCGAAGCGGTCCTGGAGGTCGGCGACCTCGGCCTCCAGCGCCCCGATCTGCTGGTAGCGGGAGATCGCGATCTCGACCGCGGGCAGCAGGTCGGCCGGGGTGAACGGCTTGACGACGTAGGCCATCGCGCCGGCGTCACGCGCGCGCTCGACGAGCTCGGTCTGGGAGAAGGCGGTGAGCAGCACGACAGGTGCGGCGTGGGCCTTGCCGATGCGCTCCGCGGCGGAGATGCCGTCCAGCTCGGGCATCTTGACGTCCATCACCACGACGTCGGGCTTGAGCTCGGTCGCCAGGTTGACGGCCGTCTCGCCGTCGCCGGCCTCCCCGACCACGTCGAAGCCGGCCTCCCGGAGCGTCTCGACGACGTCCATGCGGATGAGGGCCTCGTCCTCGGCCACGACGGCACGGCGCGCGGGCTTGCCCGTGGCGGGCGCCTGCTCCGGCGACGCGGCGGACTCCTGGTCGATCATCGGGGGCAGGTCGAGCGGCAGCTTCTCGTCGGTCACAGGGAACATCGTAATCCCCCGGGCCGCTGGTCGTGCACCCCGTGGGACGGACGCCACGTGTGACCGTGCGCACGGGCCCGGTCACCGCCGGGCGGATTGGGCCGGTGCGTGCCGGTGTGGTTCGATGGTGCGCAGCCTCCACGCCCCGGTAGCCCAACCGGCAGAGGCGTTCGGCTCAAACCCGATCCAGTGTGGGTTCGAATCCCACCCGGGGCACACGAAAGGGCCCGGACCGCGGCTGCGGTCCGGGCCCCTCGTCGTCTCAGCCTGAGCGCGTCACTCGGCGATCGCGTGGGCGTCGGTCTGGCTGCCGACCTTGTGCACGAGGATCGAGTTCGTCGTGCCCGGGACGCCCACCGGCGCTCCCGAGACGATGACGACGCGGTCGCCGACCTCGGCCAGGCCGTTGGCCTGGAGCGTCTGGTCGACCTGGCTGACCATCGCGTCGACCGAGCCGACCTTCGGCACCTGGTAGCTGACGGTGCCCCAGGTCAGGGCCAGGACGTTGCGGACCGACTCCTCCGGGGTGAAGGCCAGCAGCGGGATGCCCGACCGCAGGCGCGACATGCGCTTGGCCGAGTCGCCGGACTGGGTGAAGGTGACCAGGTACTTGGCCTCCAGCGAGGCACCGATCTCCGCCGCTGCGCGCGTGATGATGCCGCCGCGGGTGTGCGGCGTGGAGCCGAGCGGTGCGATGCGCTCGCGCCCCGCACCCTCCGTGGCCTCGATGATCGAGGCCATCGTCTTGACCGTGAGGATCGGGTAGTCGCCCACCGACGTCTCGCCGGAGAGCATGACCGCGTCGGCGCCGTCCAGCACCGCGTTCGCGCAGTCCGAGGCCTCGGCACGGGTCGGACGGGGGCTGGTGGTCATCGACTCCAGCACCTGCGTGGCGACGATGACGGGCTTGGCGTTGCGCCGCGCCATCTCGACGATCCGCTTCTGCACGAGCGGCACCTGCTCGAGGGGCATCTCGACGGCGAGGTCACCACGGGCGACCATGAATCCGTCGAACGCGGCGACGACCTCGTCGAGGTTGTCGACGGCCTGCGGCTTCTCGATCTTGGCGATGACCGGGACGACCCGGCCCTCCTCGTCCATGATCTTGCGGACGTCGTCGTAGTCGGCGGCGTTGCGCACGAAGGACAGCGCGATGAGGTCGGCGCCCATGCGCAGCGCCCAGCGCAGGTCGTCGGTGTCCTTCTCGCTCAGCGCGGGCACGGACACCGCCACGCCGGGCAGGTTGAGGCCCTTGTTGTTGGAGACCGGACCGGGCACCTCGACCGTGGTGACGACACGCGGACCCTCGACCGCGGTGACCCGCACGCGGACCTTGCCGTCGTCGATGAGGATCGGGTCGCCGACGCGGGCGTCCTGCGGCAGACCCTGGTGCGTGGTGGAGACGAGCTCACGGGTCCCCACGACGTCCTCGGTCGTGATCGTGAGGGTGTCGCCCTCGTTGAGGAAGTGCTTCTCGTCACCGTCGAACCGCCCGAGGCGGATCTTCGGGCCCTGCAGGTCGACGAGGACGGCGACGTTGCGTCCCGCCTCCTTCGCCGCCGTGCGCACCCCGTGGTACACGTTCTCGTGCTCCGACTGCTCACCGTGGCTCCGGTTGATCCGGGCCACGTCCATACCCGCGTCGACCAGCTCCCGGAGCTTCTCCGGGGACGCCGTCGCGGGTCCGATGGTGCACACGATCTTCGCTCTGCGCATGTCTCCAGCCTCGTCGTCGTACCGCCCCGCGCCTGCCGGGGCGTGCCCGGGCGCCACGGCGGCGCCCGGATCCGTTGTCATCCTCTCAGGGCGACGGTGCGGGGGCCCACCGGGGCCGGCAGCTCCGTGGTTCCCTGCAGGTACGCGTCGGCAGCCGCGGCCGCCGCCCGCCCCTCGGCGATCGCCCACACGATGAGCGACTGCCCTCGGCCGGCGTCGCCGGCCACGAACACGCCCGGCAGCGAGGACGCGTAGTCGTCCCGGCGCTGCACGAGACCGCGCGACGTCGTCTCCGCACCCGTCTGGTCGACCAGGTCGTCGACCTCCGGACCGGTGAAGCCCATCGCGATGAGCACCAGGTCGGCCGGGATCTCGTGCTCGGTACCCGGCTTCGGCACCCGTCGCCCGTCCTCGAGGTATTCCGTCTCGGCGACCTTGAGCGCCCGCACCGCCTTCTGGTCGTCCCCGAGGAACTCGACGGTGGACGCCAGGAACTGCCGCTCGCCGCCCTCCTCGTGCGAGCTCGAGACCTCGAACAGGATCGGGTCCGTGGGCCACGGCTGGTGCGGGGGCCGCTCGGTCGGCGGCTGCTTGCCGATCGCGAGGGTCGTCACGCTCGCGGCGCCCTGGCGCAGCGACGTCCCGACGCAGTCGGAACCGGTGTCACCGCCGCCGATGACCACGACGTGCTTGCCCTCGGCCGTCGGCGCACCCTTCACCGGGTGGCCGGCCACCGCCTTGTTCGACGGGGTGAGGAAGTCCATGGCGTACTCGACCCCGTCGAGCTCCCGGCCGGGGATCGCCAGGTCGCGCGGGACGGTGGCCCCCGTGGCGATGACCACGGAGTCGAACCGACGGCGCAGCGCGTCCCAGGTGAGGTCCCGGCCGATCTCGACGCCGGCGCGGAACCGGGTTCCCTCGGCCTCCATCTGCTCCATGCGCCGCTCGATGTGGTACTTCTCGAGCTTGAAGTCCGGGATGCCGTAGCGCAGCAGTCCGCCGATGGCGTCGTCGCGCTCGTACACCACGACGGTGTGCCCGGCCCGGGTCAGCTGCTGGGCCGCGGCCAGACCGGCCGGGCCCGAGCCGACGACGGCGACGGTCTTGCCCGTCAGCCGCTGCGGCACCTGCGGCACCACGAGCCCGCGCTCGAAGGCCTCGTCGATGATCGAGACCTCGATGTTCTTGATGGTCACCGCCGGCTGGTTGATGCCCAGCACACAGCTCGTCTCGCACGGCGCCGGGCACACACGACCGGTGAACTCCGGGAAGTTGTTCGTCGCGTGCAACCGCTCGATCGCGTCCGCCCACTGGTCGGTGCGCACGAGGTCGTTCCACTCCGGGATGAGGTTGCCCAGCGGGCACCCCTGGTGGCAGAACGGGATGCCGCAGTCCATGCAGCGTCCGGCCTGCTCCTTGAGGAACGGCTGGCCGTCCTCACGGACCGCGTGCGTGTCCTTCCAGTCCCGCAGGCGGACCTCGACGGGCCTGCTCGGCGGGAGCTCTCGCTCCCGCACCTTGAGGAATCCACGGGGATCAGCCACGAGCCACCTCCATGATGCGCTCCCACAGCGTCGGGTCGAAGTCGTCGCCCTCGCCGAGCGGCGTCCCCGCCGACTCGGCCTCGGCCAGCGCGACGCGCACGTTGGCCCATCCGGGCGGGAGGACGCGCGAGAACCGGGCCCGCGTGCCCTCGTCGGCCAGGAGCTCGGCCGCGACCGGCGAGCCGGTCTCGTCGAGGTGCCGCTGCAGCAGCACCGAGACCCGCTCCCAGTCCTCGTCCGAGAGCGCGCCGACGACGAGCTCTCCGGAGGCGACGGCGGCGGCGTTCATCGCCCCGTCGCGCAGGTCGAGCACGTACGCCATGCCACCGGACATGCCGGCACCGAAGTTGCGGCCGGTGGGGCCCAGCACGAGCACCTCACCGCCCGTCATGTACTCGCACCCGTGGTCGCCCACGCCCTCGACGACGAGCGACGCCCCCGAGTTGCGCACGCCGAAGCGCTCGCCCACCCGACCGCGCAGGTAGATCTCGCCCGAGGTGGCGCCGTAGCCGATGACGTTGCCGGCGATGACGTTCGCCGCACCCTCGAGCACGGCGGCCTTGTCCGGGCGGACGACCAGCAGACCGCCGGAGAGGCCCTTGCCGACGTAGTCGTTCGCGTCGCCGTACAGGCGCAGGGTCACACCGCGCGGCACGAACGCGCCGAACGACTGCCCGGCGGACCCGGTGAGGGTGACGTCGATCGTGCCGTCGGGCAGTCCGTCGCCGTGGTAGCGCTTGGTCACCTCGTGACCGAGCATCGTGCCGACCGTGCGGTTCACGTTCCGCACCGGCAGCTCGATCCGCACCGGCCGGCCGTCCTCCAGCGCGGGCTGCGCCTGGGCGATCAGCTGCTGATCCAGCGCCTTGTCCAGACCGTGGTCCTGGTCGTGGGTGCGGTGCAGGGAGGACCCCTCCACGGGCTCGACGCGCTCCAGCACCGGTCCCAGGTCCAGGCCCTGCGCCTTCCAGTGGTCGATCACGCGGCGCGTGTCCAGGCGCTGGACCTGGCCGACGGCCTCCTCGACGGACCGGAACCCGAGGGCGGCCAGGTGCTCACGCACCTCCTGGGCGATGTACTCGAAGAAGTTCACGACGAACTCCGCCTTGCCGGTGAACCGGCGGCGCAGCTCGGGGTTCTGCGTCGCGACGCCGACCGGGCAGGTGTCCAGGTGGCAGACGCGCATCATGATGCAGCCCGACACGACCATCGGGGCCGTCGCGAAGCCGAACTCCTCGGCGCCCAGCAGCGCCGCCACGACGACGTCGCGGCCGGTCTTCATCTGGCCGTCCACCTGCACCGTGATGCGGTCGCGCAGGTTGTTCAGCACGAGCGTCTGCTGGGTCTCGGCCAGGCCGATCTCCCACGGCGTCCCCGCGTGCTTGAGCGAGGTCAGCGGGCTCGCGCCCGTGCCGCCGTCGTGCCCGGAGATCAGCACGACGTCCGCGTGCGCCTTGGACACGCCCGTGGCCACGGTGCCGACGCCGAACTCGGAGACGAGCTTGACGTGCACCCGCGCGCTCGGGTTGGCGTTCTTGGCGTCGTGGATCAGCTGCGCCAGGTCCTCGATGGAGTAGATGTCGTGGTGCGGCGGCGGCGAGATCAGTCCGACGCCGGGCGTCGAGTGCCGGGTCTTGGCCACCCACGGGTACACCTTGGGCCCCGGGAGCTGCCCACCCTCGCCGGGCTTGGCGCCCTGGGCCAGCTTGAGCTGGATGTCGTCGGCCTGCGTGAGGTACTCGCTGGTGACGCCGAACCGGCCCGAGGCGATCTGCTTGACGCGGGAGCGGCGCTCCGGGTCGTACAGCCGCTCGGTGTCCTCGCCGCCCTCGCCCGAGTTCGACCGCCCGCCGAGCTGGTTCATCGCGATCGCCAGGGTCTCGTGCATCTCCTGGCTGATGGCGCCGTAGGACATCGCACCGGTGTTGAACCGCTTGACGATCTCGCTGACCGGCTCGACCTCGTCGATCGGCACGGGCTCGCGGTCACCGGTGAACTCCAGCAGACCGCGCAGCGTCATGAGCCGCTCGGACTGCTCGTCCACCCGTTGGGTGTACTGGCGGAAGATGTCCATCCGGCCCGTCCGGGTCGCGTGCTGCAACCGGAACACCGTCTCCGGGTCGAAGAGGTGCTCCTCGCCGTCGCGGCGCCACTGGTACTCGCCGCCGGTGGTCAGTCGCTGGTGCGGCGTGTGGTTCCCCGAGGCGGGGTAGGCCTCGGCGTGGCGCGCCGCGGTCTCGGCCGCGATCACGTCGAGCCCGATGCCGGCCAGGCGGCTGGTCGTGCCGGTGAAGTAGTCCTCGACGAGCTCGTGGGACAGGCCCACGGCCTCGAAGACCTGCGCCCCGCGGTAGGACATGATCGTCGAGATGCCCATCTTGGACATCACCTTGAGCACACCCTTGCCGAGCGCCGTGATGAGGTTGCGCACGGCGGCCTCGGGCGTCACCTGCAGGTAGCCGCGCCGGGCGAGGTCCTCCACGGTCTCCATGGCCAGGTACGGGTTGATCGCGGCGGCGCCGTAGCCGATGAGCAGCGCCACGTGGTGGACCTCGCGCACGTCGCCGGCCTCGACGACCAGCGAGATCTGGGTGCGGGTGTGCCGGCGCAGCAGGTGGTGGTGCACCGCGGAGGTGAGCAGCAGCGACGGGATCGGGGCCCGCTCGGCGTCGGAGTCGCGGTCGGACAGGACGATGTGCGTCGCCCCCGCCTCGATCTCGGCGTCGACCTGGGCGAAGATCTCCTCAAGACGGGCCTGCAGCGCGCGGCCACCGCCCGAGACGTCGTAGAGCCCCCGCACGATGACGGCCCGGAACTCGCCCTCGAGCCGCGGGTCGCGCTCGATGCGCACGATCTTGGCCAGCTCGTCGTTGTCGAGCACGGGGAACGGCAGCACGAGCTTGCGGGCGTGCAGCGGCGAGTCGTCGAGCAGGTTCGGCTCCGGGCCGATGGCGCTGCCGATGGAGGTCACCAGCTGCTCGCGGATCGAGTCCAACGGCGGGTTGGTGACCTGCGCGAACATCTGCGTGAAGTAGTCGAACAGCAGGCGCGGCCGGTTCGACAGCACCGCCACCGGGGTGTCCGAGCCCATGGCGCCCAGCGGCTCCGCCGACGTGTTGGCCATCGGGGTCAGGATGACCTTGAGCTCCTCGGACGTGTAGCCGAACGCGCGCTGGCGCCGCTGCACGGACGCCGGCGAGTGCGCGACGTGCTCGCGCTCCGGCAGGGAGTCCAGGGAGATCGAGTTCTGCTCGATCCACTCGCCGTAGGGGCGCTGCGAGGCGAGCTGGGACTTGATCTCGTCGTCCTCGACGATCCGCCCCTGCGCGGTGTCCACGAGGAACATCCGGCCCGGCTCCAGCCGGCCCTTGCGGACCACGGTGGCCGGGTCGAGGTCGAGCACGCCCGCCTCGGAGCTGAGCACGATGAGGCCGTCCTCGGTGACCCAGAAGCGGCCCGGGCGCAGACCGTTGCGGTCCAGCACGGCGCCGATGAGCGTGCCGTCGGTGAAGGTCAGGCAGGCCGGACCGTCCCACGGCTCGATGAGGTTGGCGTGGTACTGGTAGAACGCCCGCCGGGCGGGGTCCATCTCGTCGTGGTTCTCCCACGCCTCGGGGATCATCATCAGCACCGAGTGCGGCAGCGACCGGCCCGACAGGTGCAGCAGCTCCAGCACCTCGTCGAAGCTCGCCGAGTCGCTGGACCCCGGGCTGCACACCGGCAGCAGCGGGTCCAGGTCCCCCAGCGCCTCGCTGCCCAGCTGGCCCTCGCGGGCCGCCATCCAGTTGCGGTTGCCGCGCACGGTGTTGATCTCGCCGTTGTGGGCCACGAGGCGGAAGGGCTGCGCCAGCGGCCACGACGGGAACGTGTTGGTCGAGAACCGGGAGTGGACCAGCGCGATCTCGGAGGCGTAGCGCGGGTCGGACAGGTCCGGGAAGAAGGGCTCGAGCTGCGCCGTGGTCAGCATGCCCTTGTAGGTGATGGTGCGGGCCGACAGCGAGGCGAGGAAGAGCTCGAGCTCGTTCTCGGCACGCTTGCGCAGCCGGTAGGCGCGACGGTCGAGCTCGAGGTCCGCCAGCTCGCGCTGCGGGTCGGCGACGACCACCTGACGGAACGTCGGCATCGAGGCGCGGGCGGTCGGCCCGACGAGGTCGGCCGTGACCGGGACGTCACGCCAGGCGAGCACGTCGAGCTTCTCCTCGGCGGCGATCGCCTCGAAGCGGTGGGCCATCGCGTCCGCCGCCTCGGCGTCGCGGGGCAGGAAGGCCATCCCGATCGCGTACCGGCCCGCCGGGGGCAGCTCGGCGTCCACGACGTCGCGCAGGAACGCGTCCGGGATCTGGGTCAGGATGCCGGCGCCGTCACCGCTGTTCTCCTCGGCACCGACCGCTCCGCGGTGGTCGAGGTTGAGCAGGGCGGTGAGACCGGCGTCGACGATGTCGCGGCCGGGGGTTCCTCGCAGGGTCGCGACGAACGCGACACCACAGGCGTCGTGCTCGGTCGCCGGGTCGTAGAGGCCCTGCGCCTCGGGGGGCGCGACCCAGTGCTGCGGCGTGGTCATCAACACCGTCCTCCTGTGCGCCCGCACGCGGGCGCGTCTCGTGCATGGATGGGACGGGACGTCGTTGGCCCGTAGGGACTGCTGGGCGGGACCGGCCGGGGTGGTTCCCCTGCCGGCGCCGCCCTAGGTGCGTGGGGCCGGGTCCTGGTCGGTCCCGGCCGCCGACGCGTCCTGGTCGGTCGTACCTGTCGTCTCGGTGACCTCCTCGTCCGGGGCGGACTCGTCCGTCCCCGAGGGAGCGTCGTCGGTCTCGGTCGGTGCATCGGTGACCTGCCGTTCGCCGTCCTCACGACCGGGCAGGGCGACACCGTCCTCGCGACCGGGACGCAGCCGACCGATGACGACGAACGCGACGACGGCACCCAGGCCGACGATGATCGACGTCCACACGTTCAGCCGCAGCCCGAGCACCATCTCGGCGGTGTCGATGCGGAGCATCTCGATCCACACCCTACCGAGGGTGTAGATCGCGACGTAGGCCCAGAATACCCTCCCATGACCGAGTCTGTACCGGCGGTCGAGCCAGATGAGAAGCGCGGCGGCCGCCAGGTTCCACAGCATCTCGTAGAGGAAGGTCGGGTGGAACAGGGTTCCGGCGGCGTACTCCACCCCGGTGGCCGGGTCGACCGGGAGGTACTCCGCGTCGATCTCGAGCCCCCAGGGCAGCTCGGTCGGGGCGCCGAAGAGCTCCTGGTTGAACCAGTTGCCGAGGCGCCCGATCGCCTGGGCGACGAGCAGGCCGGGGGCCAGGGCGTCGGCGAACGTGCTCAGTCGCACTCCCTGGCGGCGGCAGCCGATCCACGCACCGACGGCCCCGAGCGCGACGGCGCCCCAGATGCCCAGACCGCCCTCCCAGATGTAGAGCGCCCGGACGGGGTCGCCGTTCTCCCCCCAGTACGCGTCGGGCGAGGAGATGACGTGGTAGATGCGGCCGCCGATGATGCCGAAGGGAACGGCCCAGAAGGCGATCTCCAGCACGTCGTCGGGGTCGCCACCCCGGTCCTTCCACCGGCGCATGGTCATCCAGACGGCCACGACGATGCCGGCCAGGATCGCCAGCGCGTAGGCGCGCAACGGCAACGGTCCCAGGTACCACGTGTGCTCGGGCGGGCTCGGGATCGCGGTCACGAGACGGTCGACGGTCATACGTCACCCCCGCCGGTGCGGGCGCGGGCCACGCCGTCGGCCAGGTCACGCGTGACCTCGGCCAGCGCGGTCAGACGGTCGGACCAGGGCTCCTCGCCCAGCAGGGTCCGGACGAAGGCCGAGCCGACGATCACGCCGTCGGCGTAGCGCCCCACCTCGGCGGCCTGGTCGCCGGTCGAGACGCCCAGGCCCACGCACACGTGGGACGCCCCGGCGGCACGGGTGTCGGCCACGAGCTGCTCGGCCCGGCGACCCACCGAGGCGCGCGCACCCGTGACGCCCATCGTCGAGGCGGCGTAGACGAACCCGCGCGAGGCCTTCGCCGTCAGCCGCAGGCGTTCCGGGGTCGAGCTCGGCGCGACGAGGTAGACCTTGTCCAGGCCGTGCTCGTCCGCGGCGGCGTTCCAGGCGTCCCCCTCGTCGGGGATGAGGTCCGGCGTGATCATGCCGGCGCCGCCCGCGGCCGCGAGGTCCCGGGCGAACGCGGCCACGCCGTAGCGCAGCACCGGGTTGTAGTACGACATCACCAGCGCCGGGACCTGACCGCCGGAACGCTCCGCCACGGCCTCCACGACACGCAGCACGTCCCGCACCCGGGCACCGCCGCGCAGGGCCGCCTCGGCGGCCTCCTGGATCACCGGGCCGTCCATGACCGGGTCCGAGTAGGGCACCCCGATCTCCACGACGTCCACCCCGGCGTCGACCATGGTCGTCACGGCCTCCACCGAGCGCTCCACGTCGGGGTAGCCGACGGGCAGGTAGCCCACCAGGGCGGGCCGACCCTGCGCGCGCAGCGCGTCGAGGCGGGCCGCCGTCGCCGACGTCGTCACGGTTCCGGTCACTGGTCCCCCTCGGTCGCCGGCTCCTCGTGCAGCAGGCCGAACCAGCGCGCCGCCGTGGCCACGTCCTTGTCCCCCCGTCCGGAGAGGTTCACCAGGATCACCTGGTCCCGCAGGCCGGCGTCGGCCATCCGGCGGCCGACCCTCAGCACGCCGGCGAGGGCGTGCGCGGACTCGATCGCGGGGATGATGCCCTCGGTCCGGCACAGCAGGCGGAACGCCTCCATCGCCTCGTCGTCGGTCACGGGTTCGTAGGTCGCCCGGCCGATGTCGTGCAGCCACGAGTGCGCCGGGCCGACGCTGGGATAGTCCAGGCCCGCCGAGACGGAATGGCTCGGGCGGGTCTGGCCGTCGTCGTCCTGCAGCAGGTACGAGCGCGCCCCGTGCAGCACCCCCGGCGCACCACCGGAGAACCGGGCCGCGTGCCGACCGGACTCGATGCCCTCGCCGCCGGCCTCGAACCCGTAGAGCGCGACGCCGTCGTCGTCCAGGAAGGCGTTGAAGATCCCCAGGGCGTTCGAGCCGCCGCCGACGCAGGCCGCCACGGCGTCCGGCAGCCTCCCGACGCGCTCGAGCACCTGCTCGCGCGCCTCGGTGCCGATGATGCGGTGGAACTCGCGCACCATCTCGGGGAACGGGTGCGGCCCGGTGACGGTCCCGAGCAGGTAGTGCGTCGAGTCGACGTTGGTGACCCAGTCGCGCAGGGCCTCGTTGATGGCGTCCTTGAGGGTCCGGGTGCCGAGGGCGACCGGGACGACGGTCGCGCCCAGCAGCTCCATCCGCGCCACGTTGAGCGCCTGGCGCCGCGTGTCCTCCTCGCCCATGTAGACGACGCACTCCAGGCCCATGAGGGCCGCGGCCGTCGCGGTCGCGACGCCGTGCTGGCCGGCACCCGTCTCGGCGATCACCCGGGACTTGCCCATGCGCTTGACCAGCAGCGCCTGGCCGAGCACGTTGTTGATCTTGTGCGAGCCGGTGTGGTTCAGGTCCTCCCGCTTGAGGAACACGCGCACGGCGTCACCGCCGGCGTGCTCGGCGAAGCGCGGCACCTCGGTCAGCGGCGACGGACGGCCGGTGTACTCGCGGTGCAGCCGGCTCAGGTCCGCCGCGAACCCGGGGTCCTGCTGCGCCTTGCGGAACTCGGCCTCCAGCTCGTCGAGGGCGGCGATCAGGGCCTCGGGGACGTAGCGGCCGCCGAACTCGCCGAAGTACGGGCCGTGGACGTCGGCGAGCCGACCGGCGTCCTGGTCGGCCAGGGTCTCGGTCAGCGCGTCGCGCACGGGCTGGTCGGACTGCTCGGGCACAGGCGCTCCTTCATGACGGACGGGACGGATGGTGGGTCGGGTGCGGGGTGGGCGGCCGGCCCTCAGGGCTGGACGGCGGGGCGTACCGACCACAGCGAGGGGTGCTGCCCGGCCGCGACGAGGTCGGCGACGGACCGGCGCGGTTCGCCGTCGGTCACCAGGGCCTCCCCCACCAGCACGGCGTGCGCACCGGACCGCGCGTACTCCATGACGTCGTGCGGGCCCCGGACGCCGGACTCGGCGACGCGGACGACGTCGTCGGGGATCAGCGGTGCGAGCTGGGCGAACGTGTCCCGGCGCACCTCGAGGGTCTTGAGGTCCCGGGCGTTGACGCCGATCACGCGGGCACCGGCGTCGAGGGCACGGTGCACCTCGTCGGCGGTGTGCACCTCGACCAGAGCGGTCATGCCCAGGGAGTGGACGCGTTCGATCAGCGACGTGAGCACGGTCTGCTCCAGGGCCGCGACGATCAGCAGCACCAGGTCGGCGCCGTGGGCCCGGGCCTCCCAGACCTGGTACGGGGTGACGACGAAGTCCTTGCGCAGCACGGGCACGTCGACGGTCGCACGCACGGCGTCCAGGTCGGCGAGGCTGCCGCCGAACCGGCGCTGCTCGGTCAGCACCGAGATCACGCTGGCGCCGCCGGCGGCGTACTCCTCGGCCAGGGCCGCCGGGTCGCTGATGGGGGCCAGGTCGCCCTTGGAGGGGCTCGACCGCTTGACCTCGGCGATCACGGCGACGCGGTCCTCGGAGCGAAGCATCGCGCAGCACTCCAGGGCCCCGGGAACCCGTGCAGCGCGCTGCTTGAGCTCCGCGAGCGAGGTCCGTGCCTGACGGTCCGCGAGGTCCGCCCGGACCCCGGCGACGATGTCCTCCAGGACTGTCATGCTTTCCCCTCCCCCGGATGTGTTCCTTGCCATGGTAGGCCGGTCACGCGGTGGTCAGGACCACCGACCGCTGGGCGAGACGCCCCGACGGCACCCTCACGCTGCTCCCGGCGGCCCGGAGGCCACATCGTTATCTCCTCGTGACGCGCGGCGCCGGGACGCCGACGCCCCCGGGAACGACGACGGCGCCCGGACCCGGGAGGGGGTCGGGGCGCCGTCGTGGCGGTCGGGGACGGGTCAGCTCGAGGCCGGCTCTTCCTGCGTCCGGGCGCCCTGTCGGGGCTGTCCGTAGCCCATGTTGCGCATGACCAGACCGACCAGGCAGGACACGACCACGACGCCCATCCCGACCCAGAAGAGCGCGAAGGGCACGCCCGGCAGGCAGCCGAGCGAGGCCAGCAGCGCACCGAGGATGACGCCGGTCATCGCGGTCCACGCGGCCAGGGTGTGACCGTGATTGGTGGGCGGGACCGCTTCCGGCAGGTACGTCGGCTCAGCGGTGCGGTGGTCGGTCATGGGTGGGGACAGCCTTTCGTCACGAAGTTCAGGGATCAGACTACCGGTCGGAGGACGGGTCGGTGCCGCGGGAGAGCGCGTCCCAGTCCGCCTGCGCGTCGGCGGCGTCGTCGTCCGTCCGGGGCTCCTCGCCACCGGCGGTCGCGACGGGGCCGCCCGCACGTTCGTGCCGACCCCCGGTGGCCGGCCAGGAACCGGCGCCGACCAGGCCGAGCACGGCCACGACGGCGATGCCCGCACCGGCGACGACCGCCAGCCAGGGCCAGGGCGTCAGCGACACGGGCGCCGTGAGCTCGGTCACCCCGGCCGCGTCGGCGGCGGCCGTCACGGCGGGCCCGACCGGGTCGCGCAGGACGGCCGCCGTCCCGCCGACGACGGCCAGTCCCGCCAGCACCGCCACGACCAGCGCCACCCGGCGCGCGACGCGACCGGCCAGGGTCGTCGCCAGGGCGCACGCCACGGTGACGAACGCGGCGGCGCTCACCACCGGTGCCGCCGAGGTGCCGGCGACCTCGACGGTCACCTCCGGCTGCAGCGCCGTCGCCACCGTGGTGCGCAGCCACACCGGCGCCGAGACCCCGAACGTCGCCGCGCCGAGCAGCAGCAGCAGCGCGACCGCCCGGCCGCGCGACCGGATCATGACGCCCGCCCGGCGGAGAGGTCCGCGAACTGTGCCGCGAGCTGCACGGCGCGCACCGCGGCGGCCGCCTTGTTGCGCGACTCGGCGTACTCCAGGGCGGGCACCGAGTCGGCGACGATGCCCCCGCCGGCCTGGACCGACGCCCGGCCCTCCCGCAGGAACGCCGTCCGGATCGCGATGGCCATGTCCATGTTGCCGCCGAAGTCCAGGTACCCGCAGGTCCCGCCGTAGATCCCGCGCGAGGCGGGTTCGAGCTCGTCGATCAGCGCGATCGCCCGTGGCTTGGGCGCCCCGGACAGCGTCCCCGCCGGGAAGGTCGCCCTGAACGTCTCCAGCGCGGTCGCCCCGGGGCGGAGGCGCCCCACGACGGTCGAGCACAGGTGCATGATGTGGCTGAACCGGCGCGTGACCATGAACTCCACGACCTCGACGCTCGTGGGCTCGCACACCTTGACCAGGTCGTTGCGGGACAGGTCCACGAGCATCAGGTGCTCGGCGCGCTCCTTGGGATCGGCGATGAGCTCCTCGGCCAGGGCGACGTCCTCCTCGACCGTCGCCCCGCGCGGCCGGGACCCGGCGATCGGATACGTCGTCACGTGGCCCGCGTCGACCTTCACCAGCGTCTCGGGGCTGGAACCGACGACGGCGAAGTCCCGCTCGCGGTGGTCACGGAGCTGGAAGTAGTACATGTACGGGCTGGGGTTGATGGTCCGCAGCGCCCGGTAGACGTCGAGCGGCGCGGCCGGGCAGTCGAGGTCGAGCCGCTGCGAGAGCACGACCTGGAAGACCTCGCCCTCGCGGATCGCCTCCTTGCCGGCCCGGACGGCGTCCTCGAACTCGTCCCGGGTGGACCGGAACTCCAGCTCGGGGCCCGCGACGTCCGGGTCCACGACGGTGCGCACCGGCGTCGTCGGCTCCGCGAGACCCGCCGCGAGCCGGTCCAGCCGCGACACCGCGTCGGCGTGCGCCTCGTCCACCCGCTCGTCGGTGCCGTCGGCGTTGATCGCGTTGGCGATGAGCCACACCGCACCGGAGTGGTGGTCGACGGCCACCAGGTCGGTCGCCAGGGACAGCGCGACCTCCGGCACGTCGAGCTCGTCCGGGGCCTCGGCGGGCAGCGTCGGCTCCCAGTGCCGGACCACGTCCCAGCCCATCGCCCCGACGAACCCGCCGGTCAGGGGCGGCAGCCCGTCGATCGGCTCCGTGCGCAACGCCTGCAGCGCGGCCTCGAGCACCTCCAGGACATCACCCTCGGTCGGGATCCCGGCCGGGACGTCGCCGTGCCAGACGGCGCGGCCGCCGTCCGACAGCAGGGTCGCCCGCGAGCGCACCCCGACGAACGACCAGCGGGCCCACGCGCCGCCGGCCTCGGCGGACTCCAGGACGAACGTGCCGGGCCGGTCCTGCGCCAGCGTGCGGTACAGCCCGACCGGCGTCACGTCGTCGGCCAGGACGCGACGCACCACCGGGATGACGCGGCGGTCCCGCGCCAGCTCGCGGAAGGCGCCCAGCCCCGGCCACGTGGCACCCCAGGTGAGCTCGTCGGCCGTCGGCGCGACGGCGGGAGCCTGGGCGGAGGGGGAGGCAGAGGTCGTCACCGGGTCTCCTCGGCGGTCTCGTCGGGACGGTGGCCGACGACGGCGGGCAGCTCGCCGCCGGCCTCGAAGCAGGTGCGCGTGCCCGTGTGGCAGGCGGCACCGACCTGGTCGACACGGACGAGCAGGGTGTCGCCGTCGCAGTCGAGCGCGACCGACCGCACGTACTGCCGGTGGCCCGAGGTGTCGCCCTTGCGCCAGTACTCCCCGCGGGAGCGGCTCCAGAACGTCACCCGGCCCGTCGTGAGCGTGCGGTGCAGGGCCTCGTCGTCCATCCAGCCGAGCATCAGCACCTCGAGGGTGTCGTGCTGCTGCACGACGGCGGCGACGAGCCCCTGCTCGTCGCGCTTGAGGCGGGCGGCCACGGCGGGGTCGAGGGAGTCCTGGTTGTGCACGCCAGCATCCTTTCACGTCGAGGGCGCCGGACGGGGCCGCGTCTCAGCGGGTCTGGGCCACCCACGAGGCGTGCATGCGGGCGTACACGCCCCCGGCCGCCGCCAGCTCCTCGTGCGGCCCGACCTCGACCACGTGCCCGTCGTCGACGACCACGACGAGGTCGCTGGCCTCGGCCGTGGACAGCCGGTGGGCGATCGTGATCGTCGAGCGGCCCGACGTCAGGGCGTCCAGCGCCCGCGCGATGCGCACCTCCGTGGCCGGGTCGACCGCGGACGTCGCCTCGTCGAGCACGAGCAGGTCGGGCGCCGCCAGGTAGGCGCGGGCGACGGCGACGAGCTGCCGCTCCCCCGCGGACAGGGCCTCGCCGCGCTGGCCCACGTCCGTGTCCAGCCCGGCGGGGAGACCGGCGACCCAGTCCGTCAGCCCCAGCGCCTCGAACGCGGCGGCGACGCGGGCACGCACCTCCGGGTCCTCGGGGGCGGCCTCGGGCAACCCGTAGGCGACGTTGCTCAGCACCGTGCCGTCGAACAGGAAACCCTCCTGCGGCACGAGGACCACGCGCTCGCGCAGCCGTGCCAGCGGGATGCGCCGCAGGTCCACGCCGTCGAGCTCGACCCGGCCGTCCGTGGGGTCCATGAGGCGGGCGACCAGCTTGGCGATGGTCGTCTTGCCCGAGCCGGTCTGCCCGACCACGGCGACCTTGCGCCGCGCGGGCAGCTCCAGGTCCACGCCGTGCAGGACCTCGGGCCCGTCCGGGTAGGCGTACCGCACGCCGCGCAGCGCCACGTGGGCGTCCCCGCGGGGGCTGTCCACCCCGTCGGCCCCGGCGTCGACGACGTCCAGCGGCGTCTCGACGACCGCCAGCACCCGCCGCCAGCCGGCCACGGCGTTCTGGAGCTCGTTGAGGATCTCCGTGGCCATCTGCACCGGCCCGGTGAAGAGCTGGACCAGGAACAGGAACGCGACGAGCTGCCCGGCCGTCAGTCCCCCGCCGATGCCGAGGTAGGAGCCGACGACCACGACGACGGCGAGCACCAGGGTCGCCATGAAGGTGCCCGAGGAGAACACGCTGGCCACCAGCAGCAGAGCCCGGCCCTGGGTCCGCCGCGCCTCGTCGATGGCGGCGTCGATGCGCCGACCCGTGCGGGCCTCGACGCCGTAGGCGCGGACGGTCTCGGCGCCGACGACGGACTCGGAGACGGCGGCGAGCATGGCGCCGACCTTCTCGCGCGAGCGCCCGAACGCCCGCCCCACCGACCGCTGGGCGTACCGCAGGATGACGAACAGCGGCACGAAGCACAGCCAGACCACGGCGGTCAGCGCCGGGGAGTAGACCGCCATGAGGGCGGTGGCGACCGCGATCTGGAGCGTGGAGACGAGCAGCATGATGCCGCCCCACTGCACGAAGTGGGAGATCTGGTCGACGTCGGTGGTGACCCGCGAGACGAGGGCGCCCCGACGCTCCGAGCCCTGCGAGAGCGTGGACAGGTCGTGCACGTGCCGGAAGGCCCGTACCCGCAGCGTCGCAAGCCCGGCCTCCGTCCGGCGGAACAGCCGCACGTTCACCACGGCGGTGCACAGCCCGGCCACGACGATCGCCCCGGCGGCCAGCAGGGTCAGCGTCAGGACCTGCGAGGCGTCCGGGCCGCCGTCGGCGAGGATGCCGTCGTCGACGGTGCGCTGGACCGCCAGCGGCACCACGACCCGTCCGGCCGCCGCCAGGACGGCCAGCGCGAGCGTGACCCACAGCCCCTGGACGATCTGCGGGGAGATCTCCAGCCCCCGGCGCAGCGTCGCGAGCACGCCCAGCTCGCTGGCCGACGCGATGCGCGAGTCGCTCATCGGACCTCCTCCGTCTCGGTCTCCCAGGGTTCGGGCACGTCCTCGCCGGCGGCCCGCTCGTCCGCCAGCTCGCGCTCGCGGCGGGCGGTCTCGACCTCGTAGGCGGTGGCGAGCTCGCGGTAGCCCGGGTCACGCGCCAGCAGCGCGTCGTGGGTGCCGACGTCCACGACACGCCCGCCGTCGAGGTGGACCACCAGGTCGGCCATCGCCACCGAGGACATCCGGTAGGCGACCATGACGACGGTCGTGGCGCGCCGGCCGTCGTCGGAGCGCGCGGCCAGCCCGGCGAGGATCTGCTGCTCGACGCGGGGGTCGACGGCGCTGGTGGCGTCGTCGAGCACGAGCAGCCGGGGACGCCGCACGAGCGCCCGGGCGATGGCGAGCCGCTGCCGCTGGCCCCCGGACAGGTTCGCTCCCCGCTCGCCCAGACGGGCGTCGAGGCCGTCCGGCAGGGCCCGCACGACGTCGTCGACCCGGGCCAGCGTGAGGGCGTCCCACACGGCGGCGTCGATCTCGGGGGTGACCTCGTCGGCGAGGGTGACGTTGGCGCGCACGGTGTCCTCGAAGACGAACGTCTGCTGCGCGACGAGGGACACCTGGGCCGGGATCTCGCCGTCGGCGACCCCGCGCAGGTCGGTGCCGTCCAGCAGCACGGTCCCGCGCGCGGGGTCGCTGAGCCGGCTGAGCAGCGAGACCAGCGTGGTCTTGCCCGCACCGGTGGCGCCCACCACGGCGACGGTGGTGCCGGCGGGGATGTCGAGGGTGACGTCGTCGAGCAGCCGGGCGGTGCGGCCGGCGGCCGGCACGTCGACCCCGACGCCCTCGAGGCGGACCGCGAGGCCGGCCTCCCCGGCCGGGAGCCGCCCGGTGCCGGGCGTCAGCTCGCCCCGCGCGTCGAGCACGCGGGTGATGCGGTCGTAGCCCACCAGGGCGCGCGGGATCTCGCCGAGCACCCAGCCGAAGGCCCGGACGGGCACGGCCATGATGGTGAGCAGGTACGCCGCGGTGACCACGTCGCCGACGTCGACGGCACCGGCCGCGGCGCGGGAGGCCCCGACGCCGAGGACGAGCAGCGTGCCGAGGTTGGGCAGCAGCTCGATGACCGGGTCGAAGACCGCACGCACGACGCCGACGCGGACGTTGGCGGTGCGCAGGTCGTCGGTCGTCCGGGCGAAACGCCGCTCCTCGCGGTCGGCCGTGCCGAGCGACTTCACCAGCAGCGCCGCCTCGAAGGACTCGTGCGCCACGTCCGCGACCTCCGCCCGCAGCTGCTGGGCGCGGGTCGCGGCCGGGGCCATGTACCGCTGGAAGACCAGGTTGGCGGCGACGGCGGCCGGGATCACCACCAGTGCCGCGAGGGCGAGCCAGGGATCGATGACGAAGAGCATCACCGTCGCGACGGCGATCATCACGACCACGCCGAGGGCGAAGGGCAGCGGGTTGAACACCCCGGTGGCGGCCTCGACGTCGGCGCTGGCGTTGGACAGCAGCTGGCCCGCCGGGTGCGCCCGGTGCCACGACATCGGCAGGCGCAGGTACTGGCGGGTCACCCCGCGCCGGTGCTGGGCCTGCAGGCCGACGTTGCCCCAGCCGGCCCAGATCCGCCGGCCGGCCACGGACAGCGCGAGCGTCAGGGCGACCAGGGCGAGCACTCCCCCGGCGAGCCAGATGTCCGCGCGCGCCGCGGCGTCGCCCGACAGCGCGGGCACGACGACGGCGTCGGTCGCCCAGCCCACGGCGCGGCTCACGGCGACCGTCGCGGCGCCGAACAGCGCCGAGGCGACCACGGCGCCCGTGAAGAGCCGTGGTTCGGCACGCAGACCTCGCCACAGCAGCAGGACGCTGCGGCGCAGCCGCGACCCGGTCAGGGTCGCCGGGCGGGCGGGTTCGGGCACGACGGGACCTCACAGGTGTCTCGGGGATCAGAGGTGATCCTAGCGCGCCCGGGGCAACTGCCCGCGGCCGCACGTCGCCGGTCCCGGCGGGTTCAGCGCACCTCGACCCCGGCGGCCCGCATCGCGTCCTTGACCTCGCCGACCGTCAGGGTGCCGAAGTGGAAGACGCTGGCGGCCAGCACGGCGTCGGCACCGGCCCGGGCCGCGGCGACGAAGTGCTCGGGGGTCCCGGCGCCGCCGGAGGCGACCAGCGGGACGTGGACGCGCTCGCGCACCGCACGCAGCATCTCCAGGTCGAACCCGCCGGTGGTGCCGTCGGCGTCCATCGAGTTCAGCAGGATCTCGCCGGCACCCAGCTCGGCGCCTCGTGCGGCCCACTCCACGGCGTCGATGCCGGTGCCGCGGCGGCCGCCGTGGGTGGTCACCTCGTAGCCCGACGGCGTCGTGGTGTCCCCGGTCACGCGGCGGGCGTCCACCGAGAGGGTGAGCACCTGGTTGCCGAAGCGGTCGGCGATCTCCGCGATCAGCTCGGGGCGGGCGATCGCCGCGGTGTTCACGCCGACCTTGTCCGCCCCGGCGCGCAGCAGCCGGTCGACGTCCTCGGCCGACCGGACACCCCCGCCGACCGTCAGGGGGACGAAGATCTCCTCCGCGGTGCGGCGCACCACGTCGATCATGGTCTCCCGGTCGCCGGAGGAGGCCGAGACGTCGAGGAACGTCACCTCGTCGGCACCCTCGGTGTCGTACCGGTCGGCGAGCTCCACCGGGTCGCCGGCGTCGCGCAGGTTGGTGAAGTTGACGCCCTTGACGACCCGTCCGGCGTCGACGTCGAGGCACGGGATCACCCGAACGGCCACGGTCATGCGGTCCTCATCCTTCGGTCGTGCCGGCGGACGACGCGCCGCCGCCCTGGGTGCCGGCCGCCTCGTCGGCCCCCTCGCCGTCCTCGTCCGGGACCGGCTCGTCCTGCGTGACCTGGAAGCGCGCGTCGAGGATGTCGATGACGTAGACGAGGGTCTCGTCGGCCAGCTCGCTGTTGGTGCCACCGTAGCCCAGGTGCGGGGGCACCACGAGCATCACCTGCGACCCGACGGACTGCTCGAGCAGTCCCTGGTCCCAGCCCTCCACCAGTCGGCCGATGCCGATCGTCGCGGACTGCGGGGCCACACCGTCGCCCCAGCTCGAGTCGACGACCCGGCCGTCGCTCCACCGCACCGCGACGTAGCGCGCGGTCACCATCTGCCCGACCTCGACCTGGGGGCCGTCCCCGCGGATCAGCGGTTGCACGACGAGCTCGCCCGGCGGCTCACCGCCCTCGACGAGGACCGTCGGGCTGCCGTCGGGGTCGCGGACCACCTGCGGCAGCCCCTCGACCGGCTCGACGACGTCCCCGGTGGCCCGGGTCGGCAGCACGTCCACGACGAGCACGACCGGGACGTCGTCGTCCTTCTCGACCACCAGGACGCGCGCCCCGACCCTCTTTCCCCGCAACGAGTCGTAGAGGTTCTGGCCCAACGAGTCCGGGTCGAACGTGTACCAGGCGGGAGCGTCCAGGTAGGTCGAGGAGATCACGCTGCCGTCGCGCCCGTCCTCGGCGTACATGTGCAGCAGGACGGGCTCGCCGGTCTCCAGCGGTTCCCCGCCCCCGGGGCGCAGCGTGCGCGACCCGGACTGGACGATCTGGTAGGGCTGCGGGTACTCGAGGGCCGGTGGCTGCCCCTCCGGACCGGTGACCTGCACCGGGACCTGGGAGGGCAGCGGGCTCGGGGTGACCCGGTCCCACACCGGCGTCCCGCAGCCGGTCAGCGTCAGCACGACGGCCAGGACGGCGACGAGCAGACGGGGACGGGCGGGGAGCACCGGGACAGTCTGCCACGTCGGCCCGGAGGCCCCGGAACGGCCGCCGGTCCAGGGGACGGCCTCCTACATGGACTCGATGAGCCGTTCGACGCGCTCGTCGACGTTGCGGAACGGGTCCTTGCACAGGACGGTGCGCTGGGCCTGGTCGTTGAGCTTGAGGTGCACCCAGTCGACCGTGTAGTCGCGTCGCGCGTCCTGGGCGGCCCGCACGAAGTCGCCGCGCAGCTTGGCCCGCGTCGTCTGGGGCGGGATCGCCGTGGACTCGAAGACCTCGAGGTCGGTCACCACCCGCTCGACCATCCCCCGCGCCGCGAGCAGGTTGTAGAGCCCCTCCGTGCGGGAGATGTCGTGGTAGGCCAGGTCCAGGCGCGCGACCCGGGGGTCGTCCATCGACAGGTCGTGCTTGGCCCGGTACCGCTCGATGAGCCGCCACTTGATGACCCAGTCGAGCTCGCGGTCCACCAGGGTCAGGTCGCCCGACTCCAGGGCGCGCAGGCCCCGCTCCCACAGGTCCAGCGTCTGCTTGACCTGCGGGGTGGGGTCCAGGTGGGCGTCGACGTGCTCGCGCACCCGCTGGTAGTACTCCCCCTGGACGTCGACCGCCGTCGCGGTCCGGCCGTTCGCGAGCTGGACCGGGTGCTTGCCCGAGGAGTCGTGACTGATCTCGCGGATCGCCCGGATCGGGTTCTCCAGGGAGAGGTCCCGCACCGGGACCCCGGCCTCGACCAGCCGCAGCACCAGGTCGGTGGCACCGACCTTGAGCAGCGTGGTCGTCTCCGACATCGAGGAGTCGCCGACGATGACGTGCAGGCGCCGGTAGTGCTCGGCGTCGGCGTGCGGCTCGTCGCGCGTGTTGATGATCGGCCGCGAGCGCGTCGTCGCGCTGGAGACGGCCTCCCAGATGTGGTCGGCCCGCTGGGACAGGCAGTACGTCGCCCCGCGGGGGGTGGCCAGGACCTTCCCGGCGCCGGTGAGCACCTGGCGCGTGATGAGGAACGGCACCAGCACGTCGCTGAGGCGGGAGAAGTCGCCCTGGCGGCGCACCAGGTAGTTCTCGTGGCAGCCGTAGGAGTTGCCCGCCGAGTCCGTGTTGTTCTTGAACAGGTGCACCTTGCCCGGCAGGCCCTCGTGCTCGAGACGCTGCTGGGCGTCGGCGA
The DNA here is from genome assembly GCF_030588125.1 of Isoptericola sp. b515. Lineage (NCBI taxonomy): Bacteria > Bacillati > Actinomycetota > Actinomycetes > Micrococcales > Promicromonosporaceae > Isoptericola > Isoptericola sp. b515. The sequence continues at coordinate 56,495 of NZ_JAUQYR010000003.1, forward strand.
CGAGCCCCTCGAGGATGCGCTCGCCGCCGCGGTCGTAGGCCACGAGCTGGCGGACGTCGTCGCACTCGGCGGTGGCGTACTCGGGGTGCGAGCCGACGTCCAGGTACAGCCGGGAGCCGTTGCGCAGGAACACGTTGGAGGAACGGCCCCAGGCCACGACCTTGCGGAACAGGTAGCGCGCGACCTCGTCCGCGCTCAGCCCCCGTCCGTCGTCGGCCGCGCACGTGACGCCGTACTCGGTCTCCAGCCCGAAGATCCTGCGGTCCATGTCCGCCCCCTCAGTCGTCCCCGCGCAGCAGCTCGGCCAGCGCGTCGCCCTGCCACCGGCGGAAGGCCCGCCGGGTGCGGCGGCGGTCCAGCACCGCCACCTCCAGCCCGCCCGCGGGGATCTCGCGTTCCTGACCCTCGGCGGCGATCGATCCGTCCGTGCTCACCGCGCCGAGCGTGCGCACGGCGAGACGCAGCACGGCGGCGAGGTCCATGCCCGGCTCCCAGCCCTCGCGCAGCCGGGAGGTGAGCTGGTCGGCCTGGCCGCCCATGACCACGAACCCGTGCTCGTCGGCCACCGAGCCGTCGTACGACAGCCGGTACAGCTGGTCGTCGGCCGGCGTGGCCCCCACCTCGGCGACGACGAGCTCGACCTCGAGCGGCTTGGACTCCGTGGTGAAGACCGTCCCGAGGGTCTGCGCGTAGGCGTTGGCGAGCCCGCGGGCCGTCACGTCGGTGCGGTCGTAGGAGTACCCGCGCAGGTCGGCGTACCGCACGCCCGCCACGCGCAGGTTCTCGAACTCGTTGTACTTGCCGACGGCGGCGAAGGCGATGCGGTCGTAGATCTCCGAGATCTTGTGCAGCGCCCGCGACGGGTTCTCCGTGGCGAAGGCGATGCCGTCGTCGTACGCGAGCACGACGACGGAGCGGCCGCGGCCGATGCCCTTGCGCGCGAAGTCCGCCCGGTCCTTCATCAGCTGCTCGGGCGAGACGTAGAACGGCATGTTCATGCGCGCGAACCCTCCTGACGACGATCGGCCACGATCTGCTCCACGACGGCCGCGAGGGCGTCGTCCGGGACCCGCCGGTACCCGTCGGCGGTCACGGTCGCCACCACCGGCCAGATGCGCCGGACCGTGTCGGGCCCGCCGGTGGCGCTGTCGTCGTCGGCCGCGTCGTAGAGCGCCTCCACGGCCACGGCGACGGCGGCGTCCGCGTCCAGACCCTGGCGCCAGCGCTTCTTCAGCGACCCCCGGGCGAAGACCGAGCCCGACCCCACCGAGTGGTGGTCGTGCTCCTCGTACCGCCCGCCGGTGACGTCGTAGCTGAACAGCCGGCCGGTGGACCGGTCGAGGTCGAAGCCGCCGAACAGCGGCACGACGGCCAGCCCCTGCATCGCCAGCGGCAGGTTGCCGCGGATGATCGCCGCGAGCCGGTTCGCCTTGCCGTCCAGCGAGAGCTGGGAGCCTTCGATCTTCTCGTAGTGCTCCAGCTCGAGCTGGAACAGCCGCACGAGCTCGAGCGCGATCCCGGCGGACCCGGCGATCCCGACGGCGGAGTGGTCGTCGGCGTCGAAGACCTTCTCGATCTCGCGGTTCGCGATGAGGTTGCCCATCGTCGCCCGGCGGTCGCCCGCCATGACGACGCCGCGGCCGTGCTCGTCGTCCCCGAAGGTGAGGGCGACGATGGTGGTCGCATGCGGCGCCATGTCCGAGGCCGACCCCGTCAGGCCGGTCGGACGGTTCCCGGGCAGCAGCGCCGGGGCGTGCTCGCCCAGGAAGTCGACGAACGAGCTCGACCCCGGACGCAGGAACGCGTCCGGCAGCCGGCCGGAGGACTCAGCGGATGAGGCGGTCACTCACTGCCCACCCTTCTGCACGAATCCCCGGACGAACGACTCCGCGTTCGACTCCAGGACCTCGTCGATCTCCTCCAGCAGCGAGTCGACCTCCGCGTCGCGGTCGGCGGCCTGCGGGGCGGCCGGGGCAGGGGCCTCCGCGTCGTCGTCCTCGGGCGTGCGGTCGTGGTCCTGCGGGTTGATGCGTTCCTGACCGGCCATGGTCCGCCTCCTTCGCGTTCCCTGCGGGTGTTGGCAAGCCTATGTCGTCCTGGGCGAGGTGCAGCGCAGACTCACGATTCCCCCCGCAACCCCGTCAGCAGGGTGGTCGCGTCCGGGCTCGCGTCCAGGAGCTGGCCGATGTGCTGGGCGGTGCCGCGCAGCGGGTCCGGCATCGGCACGCGCTGCAACGAGGCGGCACCCGCGACGTCGAAGATCACCGAGTCCCAGCTGGCCGCCGAGACCTCGTCGGCGTAGCGCTCCATCACCTCGCCGCGGAACCACGCCCGCGTGTCCGTCGGCGGGTGGTGCACCGCGCGGGCGACCTCGTCCTCGGTGGTGATCCGCTCCACCGCCCCGGAGGCCACCAGCCGGTGGTAGATCCCCCGCTCGGGGCGCACGTCCGACCACTGCAGGTCGAGGGCTCCCAGCCGCGGGTGGTCCCAGTCCAGGCCGTCGCGGGAGCGCAGGCGCTCCAGGAGGCGCAGCTTGGCCACCCACTCGACCTCGCGGGCGCAGGACATCGGGTCCTCGGCGAGCCGCTCGAGGACGTCGCGCCAGCGGGCGACGACCTCGTCGGACGCGGCGTCCGAGCCGAGGGCCGCCAGCGACCGCGTCACGAGGTCGAGCAGTCGCCGCTGGATCTCCAGCGCGGTGGCCGTCGTCCCGTCGGCGAGGTCGAGACCGGCGTCCAGGTCGAGGTCGCGCGAGACCTGCCGCACGGCCGGGACCGGGTCGGCGAGCCGGAGCCGGGACAGCTCGGCGCGGGCCGCGACCCCGGCCTCGGCGAGGTCGTCCAGGTGCTCGAGCACCCACAGCACCAGCGAGGTGGTGCCCAGCTTGAGGTAGGTGGCGACCTCGAGGTGGTTGGCGTCGCCGAGGATGAGGTGCAGGCGGCGCCAGCGCGTCCGATCGGCGTGCGGCTCGTCGCGCGTGTTGACGATCGGTCGGCGCAGGGTCGTCTCCAGGCCGATCTCGGCCTCGATGTAGTCGGCACGCTGCGAGAGCTGGAACCCGGGCTCGTCCCCGGTCTGGCCGAGCCCGACACGGCCGGAGCCGGTGTACACCTGCCGGGTGACGAGGAACGCGGTGACCAGCTCCGCGAGCGTGCTGAAGGGCAGGTCGCGGTCGACCAGGTAGTTCTCGTGGGTGCCGTAGCTCGCGCCCTTGCCGTCGACGTTGTTCTTGTAGAGCACGATCTCGGTGCCCGGCACCTGGGCCAGGTGCCGGGAGGCCGCCAGCATCACCCGTTCGCCGGCCACGTCCCACACGACGGCGTCGCGCGGGTTGGTGACCTCCGGCGAGGAGTACTCGGGATGGGCGTGGTCCACATACAGCCGGGCGCCGTTGGTGAGGATGCAGTTGGCGGCGCTCGGGTCGTCGTAGTCCTCCGCCTCCGGGCGCTCGACGCTCTCGGGCGTGGCCGCCGTGTCCCCGGCGCCGTCCGTGCCGGACGGCGCCGGGGCGTCCGGGTCGTCCGTCAGCAGGGACGGGTGGGCGGAGGCGCGGTCGAGGTGGAAGCCGCGGGCGTCCGCCAGCGGGTCCTCGTCGTCGTAGTCCCACCGCGCCGGCGGGTGGCCGGGACGGCCGTCCTGGACCAGCGCCCGATAGGTGGTCACGACCTGGGAGCTCATCAGCATCGGGTTCGCCATCGGGCGCCCCGGGGACAGCACGCCGTACTCGGTCTCGATGCCCATCACGCGTCGCACGCTCACACGCCCACCCTATGCGGGGACCGGTCCCCACCGCGTCGATAGGGTGAGCCCGTGGTGGATTGGTTCACGCGGGCCGTGCGCGGCCACGACTGCGGCGAGGCCGCGCTCGCCGTCGACTGGTCGGCGACGCCGCTCGGCCCTCCCGACGCCTGGCCCACGGGCCTGCGACGGGCCGTCGATCTGTGCTTCAGCACCCGGTTCGCCGTCCTGGTGACCTGGGGCCCCGAGCTCACCATGATCTACAACGACGGGTACCGCGAGATGCTCGGTCGCGACCTGCACCCGCAGGCCATGGGCGCTGCCGCGCCGAAGCTCTGGGGACAGATCTGGGACGAGGTCGGTCCCCTGTTCGACGACGTCATGCGCACGGGCAGGCCCACCTGGGACGTCGACATGCCGTTGATGATGGACCGGTCGGGGTTCGTCGAGGAGACCCGGTTCACCTTCTCGTACAGCCCGCTGCGAGACGACGACGGTGTGGTGCAGGGCGTCATGGACATCGCGACCGAGACCACCGACCAGGTCGTCGACCGACGTCGCCTGTCCACCCTCAGCCGCCTCTCGTTCGCGCTCCACGGCCACCACGGCGACCCCGAGGATGTGGCCGACCTGGCCACCGCGGTGCTGCGAGACGCCGAGGACGTCGGCTTGGTGCACGTCTCCCTCGGTGACCCGGGCGGGCCGGACCGGCACGACGAGGCGACCGACCGCCGGGACACGGCATGGCCCGCGGGACCGGTCTGGCACGGCCGGACGCTGTTCGCTCCCCTGGACACCCACCCGGAGCGGCCTCCGCTCGGGACGATCACGCTGCGGGGCAACGAGCAGCGGCCTCTCGACGAGACGCAGCGCGCCTTCCTCCTGCTGCTCGCGTCGACCGTGTCGCACGCCGTCGCCGCGGCGGAGGAGCACCGGAGCCGCGTCGGTCGGCTCACCAGCGTCAGCGACGCGCTGCAGCAGGCCATGGTGCCCGCCACCCCGGCGTCACCACGTTGGCAGACGCACTACCGACCCGCCGACCACAGGATGGCGGTGGGCGGGGACTGGTTCGACGTGGTCGAGCTGTCCTCGGGCCGGTTCGGGCTGGTCGTCGGCGACTGCGTCGGCCACGGTGTCGTGGCGGCCGCGTCCATGGGGAGGCTCAGCAGCGCGGGACGCGCGCTGATGCTGGCGGGGTCCGGTCCCGCGCAGGTCCTCACGATGCTCGACGAGTTCGCCCGGACCGTGCCCGGTGCCGAGCTCGCGACGGTCTTCTGCGGCGTGGTCGAGCCCGCGACGATGACGCTCACCTACTCCAGCGCCGGGCATCCCCCGGGACTGCTGGTCGGCACCGACGGCGCCAGCGCATGGCTGGACGGTGCCCGCGGCCCGCTGCTCACCCTGCCGCACGCCGGCCGGTCGGAGCACACGACGACGCTCGCCCCCGGCGACACCGTGCTGCTCTACACCGACGGCCTGGTCGAACGGCGCGACACGAGGATCCGGGACGGCCTCGAGCGTCTCGCGGCGTTGGCCCGCGCCGAGTGCCGCGGCACCCCGCTGGGCGAGCTGCCCGAGCGCCTCCTCGACGCGATGCTGCCCGACGGCGCCCGCGACGACGTCGCTCTCGTGGCCTACCGCACCGACTGAGCGCCGCACCCCCACGGCCCCCCCGGTTACAGGTACTGACCGGTGGAGTGCACCGTGTCGATGGTCCGCGGCGTGCTGTGCTCGCCCTTCTTCTTCGAGATCGTGCGGATGAAGACGATCCGCTCGCCCTTCTTGCCGCTGATACGGGCCCAGTCGTCGGGGTTCGTCGTGTTCGGCAGGTCCTCGTTCTCCTGGAACTCGTCGACGCACGCCGCCAGCAGGTGCTCCACGCGGATCCCGCGCTGACCGGAGGCCAGGAGGTCCTTGATCGCCGACTTCTTGGCCCGGTCCACGACGTTCTCGATCATGGCCCCGGAGTTGAAGTCCTTGAAGTACAGCGTCTCCTTGTCGCCGCTGGCGTAGGTGACCTCGAGGAACTGGTTGTCCTCGTCCTCGGCGTACATCCGCTCCACGACGGACCGGACCATCGCCTGGACGGCCTCCGCCGGGTCCCCGCCGTGCTCGGCGAGGTCGTCGGTGTGGATCGGCAGGTCGGGGGTGAGGTACTTGCCGAAGATCTCCGTGGCCCCCTCCGCGTCGGGACGCTCGATCTTGATCTTCACGTCCAGCCGCCCGGGACGCAGGATCGCCGGGTCGATCATGTCCTCCCGGTTGGAGGCACCGATGACGATGACGTTGTCGAGCCGCTCCACCCCGTCGATCTCGGCGAGCAGCTGCGGCACGATCGTGGTCTCGACGTCCGAGGAGAGCCCCGTCCCGCGGGTGCGGAACAGCGACTCCATCTCGTCGAAGAACACGACCACGGGCATCCCCTGGCTGGCCTTCTCCCGGGCCCGGGCGAAGATCAGGCGGATGTGCCGCTCGGTCTCCCCGACGTACTTGTTGAGCAGCTCGGGGCCCTTGACGTTGAGGAAGAAGCTCTTCGCGTTGGGGTCGCCCCCGCGCTTCTCGGCCACCATGTGCGCCAGCGAGGAGGCGACGGCCTTGGCGATGAGGGTCTTGCCGCAGCCCGGAGGGCCGTAGAGCAGGACGCCCTTGGGCGGGCGCAGCCCGTGCTCGCGGAACAGGTCGGGGTGGGAGAAGGGCAGCTCGACGGCGTCACGGATCGCCTCGATCTGCTCCCCCAGGCCGCCGATGTCCTCGTAGGCGATGTCCGGCACCTCTTCGAGGACCAGCTCCTCGACCTCCGACTTCGGCACCACCTCGAAGACGAACCCGCTGCGTACGTCGACCGTCAGGGCGTCGCCGACCCGCAGCGTGTCGGCGGCGACGGAGCCGGCCAGACGCACGACGCGCTCCTCGTCGGCGCGTCCGACGACCAGCACGCGCTCGTGGTCGAGGACCTCCTTGACCGTGACGAGCTCACCGGTGCGCTCGTAGCCCCCGGCGCCGACGACGGTCATCGCCTCGTTGAGCTTGACCTCCTGGCCCGGGGCGAGGTCGGCCAGCCGCAGCTGGGGACTGGCCTGGACGTGCATCTTGCGGCCCTGCGAGACGACGTCGACCGACCCGTCGTCGTGCGCCGACAGGAACGTGGCGTAGGTCCCGGGCGGCTTGGCGAGGTCGTCGATCTGCTTCTTCAGCTCGACGATCTGCTCGCGGGCCGCGCGCAGCGCCTCGGCGAGCCGCTCGTTCTTCGCCGCGAGCAGCGCCAGCTGGGCGTCGCGACCGGACGGCGCCGGCGTGTCCGAGTGCTCCGGGCGAACAGGCTGGTCGGTCATGGCGTCCCCTTCCGTGCGGCCCGGGCATCCTCCCCTCCGCTGAGAGGATTCCTCCCGGGTGACAGCACCCTACGGGTCAACGCCGACAACGTGTGGCACATTTCACGGTCGGGTCCCGACGTTCACACGATGACGACCGAACCGTGACTCCCCCGCAATCTGCCGGGAACGTCACTCCGGTTCCTGGCCGACCTGACGACGCACGCGACGGATCTTCTTGTCCGAGACCGCCTTCTCGCCGAGCTCCTCCTCGTTCCAGCGGCCGGCGCCCCACTGTTCCTCGTCGCCCGGGCGCGAACCCTTGGCCGGACGCCGCTTGCGCACCGGCGGGGTGACGCCGTCGGCCAGCCGGCGCGCGGTCAGCAGGAAGCCGGTGTGCCCGACCATCCGGTGCTGCGGCCGGACCGCCAGGCCCTCGAGGTGCCAGCCGCGCACCATCGACTCCCAGGCGGACGGCTCGGCGAACCGTCCGTCGGCGCGCAGCGCCTCGGCGGTCCGGGACAGCTGGGTCGCGGTGGCGACGTAGCAGACCAGCACACCGCCCGGGATCAGTGCCTCGGCGACCGCGTCCACGTTCTCCCACGGCGCGAGCATGTCCAGCACGACGCGGTCCACCGAGCCAGGGTCCACGACCTCGCCCGCCCGGTCGGCCAGGTCGCCGGTGTGCAGGTGCCAGGCGGGGTGGGGGCCGCCGAAGAACGTCTCGACGTTGCCGCGCGCGATCGCGGCGAAGTCCTCTCGGCGCTCGATCGAGTGCAGCTCGCCCGCGTCGCCGACGGCGCGCAGCAGCGACATGGTCAGCGCCCCCGAGCCGACGCCGGCCTCGAGGACCCGGGCGCCGGGGAAGATGTCCGCCATCTGGATGATCTGGCCGGCGTCCTTGGGGTAGACGACGGCGGCACCCCGCGGCATCGACAGCACGTAGTCGCTGAGCAGCGGGCGCAGGGCGAGGTACTCGATCCCGGCGGTGTTGGTGACCACCCACCCCTCGGGGCGACCGATGAGGTCCTCGTGGCGGAAGTAGCCCTTGTGCGTGTGGAAGGTGGCGTTCTCGGCGAGCGTGATCGTGTGCATCCGACCCTTGGGGTCGGTCAGCTGGACCTTGTCGCCGACGCGGAAGGGACCGCGGCGGATGTCGGCACCGGTGGCGGAGGAGGAAGTCACGCCGATCGAGTCTACCGGCGGCCCGCCGGGCGGACCGCCGCCGCGACCCGTGCCACGTCCAGCACCCCGACGACCCGGCCGCCGTCCGTCACCGGCACCACGCGCGCGCCGCCGGAGACACGGGCCAGGTGCTCCAGCAGCTCGGGTCCGGACTGCTCGAGCGCGACGGCCGCTCCCGCGGGGAACGGGACGAGCGCCGACTCGACCGGGACGGCCGCCGCCTGGTCGGCCGGGACGGCGGCCGCGGCCTGCGGGTCCACCCACCCGGTCGGCTCCCCCCGGTCGTCCACGACCACGACCGCGACCTCGCCGTGGCCGCGCGCCGCCCGACCGGCCTCGGCGACGGGAGTCCCCGCCGGGACCACGACGGCGGTGGTCATCAGGGTGCGCACGTCGATCCGGCTGACGGCGTCGCGCCGCCGGCCGGCACGCATGGCCTCGGAGGCACCGGACCAGAGGAACGCCCCGATGAGCGCGGCCCACATGACGGTGAAGAGGTCCGGGCTGCGCCCGTCGACGAGCGGCCAGACCAGGGCGCCGAGCACGACGGCGAGACCGACGGCACGGCCGACCCACCCGGCGGCCACCGTGCCCGTCGTCCGGGACCCGGTGAGGGCCCAGACGGCGGACTCGAGCACCTGCCCGCCGTCGAGCGGAAGGCCGGGGAGCAGGTTGAACGCCCCGACGAACGCGTTGGAGAACGCCCCCGCGTACAGCAGCAGCGCAGGGATCGACGACGACGACTGGGCGGTGAAGAGGAACCAGAACGCGGCGGCGAGCGCCAGGTTCGTCAGAGGTCCGACGACGGCGATCAGCGCGCTGTCCCGCGGGCGGCGCACGGCCCCCGAGTAGGCCGTGTGACCACCCCACAGCGTCAGGGCCAGCTCGTCCACGCGGTGACCGCGCGCCCGCGCCACCAGCGCGTGCGCGACCTCGTGGCAGAACACCGAGGCGAACAGCAGCAGGACGAACGCGAAGGCCACGACCAGGACGCCGACCGTTCCCATCGCCGGGGCGAAGGCGCGCACCGTCGGCGCGAAGAGCAGCGTCAGCACGACGGCTGCCACGAACCACGACCGGGTCACCAGGACGGGTGCACCGGCCACGCGGCCGATCCGCCACCCGGAGGAGCGTTGAGTCACCGGTCCAGGCTATCCGGCGTGGCGCCCGGGAACCGCTGGCGCCCGGGAACCGCTGGCGCCCGGCAGCGGTCGTGTGGGCGGCCGGCCGTAGGGTGTCACGCATGACGACGACGGCGGATCCTGCCACCGGTTCACCGGACGCCACGGAGGTCGACACCGCGGCGGAGGCGCCCCGCAGACCGGCCCTGTCGCCGTCGCGGGCGAACGACTTCATGCAGTGCCCGCTGCTGTTCCGGTTCCGGACGGTGGACCGGCTGCCGGAGCCTCCGTCCTCGGCCGCGGCGCGCGGCACCCTCGTCCACGCCGTGCTGGAGCGCCTCTACGACGCCCCGCTCGGGGAGCGCACCCCCGAGGCGGCGCGCGCCCTGCTGCCGGGCGAGTGGGAGCGGCTGGTCGAGGTCGAGCCCCGCTACGCCGAGCTTTTCACCCCCGGCGGCGACGCCACCGGCCAACCCCTCGAGACCTGGCTCGAGGGCGCCGGACGACTGCTGGGCACGTACTTCACGCTGGAGGACCCGAACCGGCTCGAACCCGCGGCGCGCGAGCTGAAGGTGGAGAGCCAGCTCGAGGACGGGCCGCTGCTGCGCGGCGTCGTCGACCGCCTCGACGTCGCCCCCGACGGGGCGGTCCGCGTGGTCGACTACAAGTCCGGCCGGTCGCCGCGCCCGGGTTTCGAGGCCTCGGCGCTGTTCCAGATGCGGTTCTACGGTCTGGTCGTCTGGCGCGAGCGGGGCGTCCTGCCGAAGATGCTGCAGCTCGTCTACCTGGGGGACGGCCAGGTGCTGCGCGCCGAGCCCCGCGCACGCGAGCTGGAGGTCACCGAGGCCAAGGTGCGCAGCCTGTGGGACGCCATCACCACGGCGGCCCGCCGGGGGGAGTTCGTCCCGAAGCAGAGCAAGCTGTGCGGCTGGTGCGCCCACCAGGCCGTGTGCCCGGCCTTCGACGGCACTCCCCCGCCGCTCCCGGCCGACGCCCTGCGCCGACGGCTGGGGGTCGAGGTCTAGCGGCTCAGGTGGCGGCCGGGGTGAGGTCGAACACCTCGCCCGCGACGAGGCGACGCATCGTGCCCAGGTCGACGTCCGCGAGGCTGGCCGCGCGGCTCAGCCCGGGCCGTGGCTCGACGGGCAGGACGGCCTCGACGCCGAGGGTGCGCGCCCCGGACGCCAGCGCGGAGGAGATGCCGGCCGGCGAGTCCTCGAGCGCCACGCACTCCTCGACCGGCACGCCCAGCCGCTCGACGGCGACCAGGTACGGCTCGGGGTCCGGCTTGCCGCGGGTCACCTGGTCGCCGGTGACGAGCGTCTCGAACGCCCCGGGCACGTGCGCGGTGACGGCCTCGGCGAGCACCGTGTAGCTCATCGTGACCAGGGCGCAGCGCACGCCGGCCTCACCCAGGGCGGCGAGCAGCTCGCGGGCACCGGGCCGCCACGGCACGGACTCGGCGACCTGGGCCTGCACCCGTCCCAGGAGGTGCTGCACGATGGCGTCGAGGGGCAGGTCGACGCCGGCCTCCTGCAGGACACCCGCCGAGACCGTCAACGGGTTGCCCACGAGCTCCAGCGCCTGCTCGTGGGACCACCGGCCACCGTGGGCGGCGACGAGCTCGTGCTCGGCGCGGATCCAGTACGGCTCGGTGTCGACGAGGGTGCCGTCCATGTCCCACAGGACGGCGGCGGGCAGCGCGGCGGTGTCGTCAGGCATCACCCCGTCATCGTACGAGGGCCGTCGGCGGGACCCGGGGCCCGTCGAGGACGGTTCCGGGCCCGCCTGTATAGGCTGACCAGATGACCACCGAGCAGCCGGTCGGCCGTCACGCCGCACGTCAGACCGTCATGATCGCGGCCTTCGAGGGGTGGAACGACGCGGGCAGCGCCGCCACGGACGCCCTCGAGCACCTCGCCGACGTGTGGGGAGCCTCACTGCACCGCGAGCTCGACCCCGAGGACTACCACGACTTCCAGGTGAACCGACCGATGATCGGCAGCGGGCCGGACGGACGTCGGATCATCGCCTGGCCCACCACGACCGTGTCCGTCGCCGAGCTGGCGGACCGCCGTGTCGTGCTGGTGCACGGCATCGAGCCGTCGTTCCGCTGGAAGACCTACTGCCGCGAGCTGCTGGACATCGCGACGGAGCTGGGGGTGCGGACCGTGGTCACGCTCGGGGCGCTCCTCGCCGACGTGCCGCACACCCGCCCCATCCCCCTGACGGCGACCACGGAGAGCCCGGGGCTCCGAGCGGTGCTCGACGTCGAGCCGAGCACCTACGAGGGTCCGACCGGGATCGTCGGGGTGCTGCAGCACGAGGCCGCCGCCCGCGAGTTCCAGGCGGTGTCGTTGTGGGCGGCGGTGCCGCACTACGTCGCCAACCCGCCCTCGCCCAAGGCCACGCTCGCCATCCTGACCCGGGTGGAGGACCTGGTGGGCGCGTCGGTGCCGATGCGTGACCTGCCCGAGGACGCCGAGGCGTGGCAGGAAGGGGTGGACGAGCTGGCCCGCGAGGACTCCGAGATCTCCGAGTACGTGCAGCAGCTCGAGGAGGCGAAGGACACCGCGGAGCTGCCGGAGGCGTCCGGGGAGGCGATCGCCCAGGAGTTCGAGCGCTACCTGCGGCGCCGGGACCTGGGACCGGGCCGGGGTGGCGGCCACGGGACACCGGGGAACCCGGACAAGAGCTGACGCCCCGCCCGCGGCGGGCCCGGCCGGCACCGTGCCGGCCGGGGCGTCACAGCCGGACGCCGAGCAGCGCGTTGACGGCGCGGGCGACGACGCCGGGAGCGCCCTCGGTGTCCGCGGAGGTGTCCCGCCCCGGCGCGAGCGCCTCGTCGGCCCACGCGTCGACGGCCGCGAGGGCACGCGGGGCGTCCAGGTCGTCGGCGAGAGCGTCCCGCATCTCGGCCAGGGTGGCCTCCCAGGCCGGCCCCCCGTTGCCGGACACGGCCTCCCGCCACCTGTCCAGGCGGGCCTGCGCGGTCGTGAGCAGGTCGTGCGTCCACTCCCACTCGGCGCGGTAGTGCTGCGACAGGATGCCCAGCCGCACCGCCATCGGGTCGACGCCCTCGCGGCGCAGGGCCGAGACCAGCACGAGGTTGCCCCGCGACTTGCTCATCTTGTGGCCCTCGTAGGCGATGAGTCCGGCGTGCGCGTGCGCGCCGGGCGCGGAGGACGGGCCGGCGAGCATGCGCCCGTGCGAGACCGACATCTCGTGGTGCGGGAAGACCAGGTCCGAGCCGCCGCCCTGGACGTCGAAGGGCAGCCCGATCCCGTCGCGGGCGATGACCGTGCACTCGACGTGCCACCCGGGGCGCCCGGTGCCCAGGACGCCGCCGTCCCAGGTGGGCTCGCCCGGCCGCTCACGGCGCCACAGCAGCGGGTCGAGCGGGTTCTTCTTGCCCTCGCGGTCGGGGTCGCCGCCCCGCTCGGCGAACAGCTCGGCCATCGTGACCCGGTCGAACCCGGAGACGGCGCCGAAGTCGGGGTCGGCGGTCAGGTCCGCGTACACGTCCCCCAGACAGGGGTCGTCGCCGCCCGCCCCGGGCTCGACGGGGACGCGGTAGGCGCTCCCTTCCTCCAGCATCCGGGCCACGGCCTCGGCGATCGGCCCCACGTACTCGGCGACACCGGTCCACGGGTCGGGCGGGATGACGCCGAGCGCCGTCATGTCCTCGCGGAAGAGCGCCACCTGCTCGGCCGCGAGCTCGTGCCAGTCCACGCCGGTGGCCGCGGCCCGCTCCAGCAGCGGGTCGTCGACGTCGGTGACGTTGGAGCTGTACGTCACGTCCTTGCCGGCGTCGATCCAGGCCCGGTGCAGCAGGTCGAACGCGACGTAGGTCGCGGCGTGCCCGAGGTGGGTCGCGTCGTACGGCGTGATCCCGCACACGTAGCTGCGTGCCGTCGACCCGGGGGCCGCCTCGACGAGACATCCGGTCGTCGTGTCGTGGATGCGCACGACGGGACGGCGGCCGTCCGCGGGCGCGGGCAGCTCGGGGATCTGAGGGGTGGGCCAGGATCGCACGGCCCCAGGGTACCGGCGTCAGACGGTGGTCACGGCGGGGTCGGCCTCCAGGACGCCCGTGAGAATCAGCACGACGACCAGCACCGCCAGGCCGTAGCGGTAGTAGACGAACGGCTTGTAGGAGTACGTCGAGACGATCTTGAGGAAGCCGATCAGCACGACGTAGCCGAGGGCGAAGGCCACGAGGGTCGCGATCAGGGTCGCGCCCCACCCCGCCGACCCGGGCGCCGGGTCTCCCCCGGCGGCCTTGGCCAGCTGGTAGAAGCCCGAGCCCAGCACGGCCGGGATCGCCAGGAGGAACGAGTAGTCGGCCGCGGCGCGCCGGGTGAAACCCATCGCGAGCCCGGCCGTGATGGTGCCACCGGACCGCGACACGCCGGGGATGAGCGCCAGCGCCTGCGCGAGCCCGTACCCGATCGCCCGCTTCGGGGTCAGGTCCTCCACGACGCGGGTGCGCCGCCCGTAGCGGTCGGCCAGGTCGAGCAGGACGCCGAAGACCACCAGCGTCGCCACGGTGATCCACAGGTTGCGCAGCGTGGTCTCGATCGCCTCGTCGAAGAGCACGCCCAGCACGACGATCGGCAGCGAGCCGAGGGCGATGTACCAGGCCATGCGGGCGTCGGCGTCGTGCGCGCCGAACCGGTCGCGCCACGTGGTGCCGTGGTCGCCGCGCAGCGAGGTCCACCACCCCACGCAGATGTCCCGGATCGCGCGGCGGTAGTACAGCAGGACCGCCACCTCGGTGCCGATCTGGGTCACGGCCGTGAACAGGGCGCCCGGGTCGGCACCACCGATCAGCTCACCGACGATCCTCAGCTGTGCGCTGGAGGAGACCGGCAGGAACTCGGTGAAACCCTGGACCAGACCGAGGATGATCGCTTCCCACGCACTCACGAGCGGCCACACTACCGTTCCTGCAGGTGGGCTCCGGCACGTGCCGTCCCGGCCTCCGGCGAGGTTCCGGGGCGCGGTCGCGCCCCGCCGGTAGGGTCACGGCCATGGAAAGACGCCAGGTGGGAGGCTCGGGGCTGCACGTCTCGGCGCTGGGACTCGGCACCATGTCGTGGGGTCGCGACACGGACGCGGACGACGCTGCACAGATCCTGCGGGCGTTCCTGGACGCGGGCGGGTCGCTCGTCGACACCGCGGCCGCGTACGGCGACGGGGACGCCGAGCAGATGCTCGGCGACCTGCTGGACGGCCCCGTCGCACGCGAGGAGCTGGTGATCGCGACGAAGGCCGGGGTGCGCCACGGCCCGGAGGGCACGCGTCGCGACGCGTCGCGCGGGGGGCTGCTGGGCGAGCTGGATGCCTCCCTGCAGCGGCTGGGCACCGACCACGTCGACCTGTTCCTGGTCGCGTGCCCCGACCCCGTCACGCCGCTGGAGGAGACCGTCTCGGCCCTGCGGCTGGCCGTGACGTCCGGCCGGGCACGCTACGTCGGGCTCTCGAACTTCCCGGCCTGGGCCTCGGCGCGGGCCGCGACGCTGCTGGAGTCGACCGACGGCATCGGGCTCGCGGCCCTGCAGCTGGAGTACTCGCTGCTGCAGCGCGGGCTGGAACGAGAGGTCGGGCCGGCGGCCGCCGCCCTGGGTCTCGGGCTGCTCGCCTGGTCGCCGCTCGGCCGCGGCGTGCTGACCGGCAAGTACCGGCGCAGCGTCCCGGCGGACTCACGGGGTGCCTCGAACCGGCTGGCCGGCTTCGTCGAGCCGTACGTCGAGGACGCGGGCGCGGCGTCCGTCGTCGAGGCCGTCGCCACGGCCGCGGACGGTCTGGGCCGCGCCCCCCTGGAGGTGGCCCTGGCCTGGCTGCTCGCCCGCCCCCAGGTGGCGTCCGCCATCGTGGGGGCGCGGACCCCGGTCCACCTGCGCGGGGCGACGGGGGCGGTGGACCTCGACCTGCCGGCCGAGGTGCACGGGGCCCTCGACGACGTCTCCGGACTGTCCCTGGGCTATCCCGAGCGCTGGTAGCGGCCCGCCTCAGCGGGCACTGGCCTCGTCCTCGTCCTCGTCGTAGTCCTCGTCCTCGTCGTCGTCGTCATCGTCGTCGAGGTAGAACGGCGTCACCTCGCTGTAGGCCTGCGCCAGCGCGTCCTCGTACACCTCGAACGCGTCGGCGAGCACCTCGTAGGCGTCGTCGACGGCGGGGTCCTCGTCCCCCCGGCGGGAGGACACCGCGTGGAAGTGCCCCTCGAGGGCGGCGACGAAACGGTCCAGCGCGGCACGCGGGTCAGCGGTCATGCTCCGACCGTAGCGCCAAGAGCGGCAGAATGGGCACACGAAAACGACGCACGGCCTGATCGGGAGGCGACGGATGGCATCGAGCTGGCGCACGCACGGGCAGTACGAGTACCGGGTGGTCACGATCGACCGCGGCACCTCGGTGCCGGACGCCCGCAAGCGGCTCACCGAGGAGGCCGAGTACGGACGGTGGGAGCTCGCCCGCACCCGCCTCTACCTGGGTGGAGAGCGGCGGGTGTGGCTGCGTCGCAAGATCATCAAGGCGACCTCGACGCTCTGAGATGGAGACCTTCCGCAAGTCCCGCGCCGGCGCGCCGGCCGGGTTCTTCGACACCGAGGCGGCGGGGCTGCGCTGGCTCACGGTCGACGGCGGGCCCCGGGTGGCCCGGGTGCTGGAGACCGGCCCGGGGCACCTCGACCTCGAACGTCTCGACGCGGCCCCGCCGACCGCGGCGGCCGCCCGCGCGTTCGGCGGCCGGCTGGCGACGCTGCACGACGCCGGAGCCCCCGCCTTCGGCGCCCTGCCCCCGGACGCCGAGCGGGGATGGTTCGGGCCGCTGGAGGACCCGCTCGACATGCCCGCCGGCGCGTTCGAGGACTGGCCGACGTTCTACGCCGAGGCGCGGCTGCGACCGATCGTCGCCCAGGGGCTCGAGCGCGGGGTGCTCGGTCGCCGCGACGCCGAGGCGATGGAGGCGGTGTGCCGGGTGCTGCCCGACCTCGCCGGTCCGCCGGACTCCCCGGCGCGGCTGCACGGCGACCTGTGGTCGGGCAACCTGATGTGGACCGCCGACGACGACGGCGGCGGCACCGAGGCGGCGCTCATCGATCCCGCCGCCCACGGTGGCCACCGGGAGACGGACCTGGCCATGCTCGCTCTCTTCGGTGCGCCGCACCTGGACGAGATCCTCGTCGGCTACGACGCCGTGCACCCGCTGGCCCCCGGGTGGGAGGACCGCGTCGCGCTGCACCAGCTCTACCCCCTGGCGGTGCACGCGGTGCTGTTCGGCGGCGGGTACGTCGACGGGACCAGGCGGTCGATGGCCGCGCTGAGCGGGTGACACCGTGCCGGTCACGAGCGCCGGGCTGCTCTTCTACCGTCGCACCGACGGCCGGCTCGCGGTGCTCCTGGCGCACATGGGCGGCCCGTTCTGGGCTCGCCGCGAGGTGGGCGCCTGGACGATCCTCAAGGGTGAGGTCGCTCCGGACGAGGACGCCCACACCGCCGCCGTCCGGGAGGCCGCCGAGGAGCTGGGCGTGCCGCTTCCCACGGAGACCGTGCCGGACCTCGACCTCGGCGAGGTGCGCCAGCGCTCCGGCAAACGGGTCCGGGCGTGGGCCCGGCGCTGGCCGCCGCCCGGCCCCGACCCGGAGGCGGTGCGCAGCAACACCGTCCGGATCGAGTGGCCGCCCCGGTCGGGCCGGCACGTGGACGTCCCGGAGATCGACCGGGTCGCCTGGTTCAGCCCGGACGAGGCGCGCCGGGTGGTCGTGCGCGGCCAGGCCGACCTGGTCGACCGGCTCGAACGGGCGCTGGACGACCGGGACGCCGCGACCTGAGGTCGGTCAGCAGGTCGACAGCATCCGGTCCAGGACCCGCGTGCCGAACTTCAGGGCGTCGACCGGAACACGCTCGTCGACGCCGTGGAACATGCCGGCGAAGTCCAGCTCGGCGGGCAGGCGGAGGGGCGCGAAGCCGTAGCCGGTGATGCCGAGGCGGGCCAGCGACTTGTTGTCCGTGCCGCCGGACAGCGTGTAGGGCAGGACGGCGGCGCCCGGGTCCTCGGCGTGCAGCGCGTCCACCATCGCGTCCACCAGTCCCCCGCTGAAGGGCACCTCCAGGGAGCGGTCGGCGTGGATGGTCTCGACGCGCACCTGCGGGCCGGCGAGCTCGCGCAGCACGTCCCAGGCCTCGGCGTCGTGGCCGGGCACCGTGCGCATGTCCAGCGCCGCGGTGGCGGACCCGGGGATGACGTTCGCCTTGTACCCGGCGTCGAGCTGGGTCGGGTTGGTGGTGTGCCGCACGGTGGCCCCGACGAACTTCGCGGCGGGCCCGAGGGCGGCCACCAGGGCGTCCACCTGCTCCCGGTCGGCGCCGCCCTCCGGGTCGAAGGGCAGGCCGGTCAGGTCCGACACGCCGCGCAGCAGCCGCTCCACCGTGGGGGTCAGCGTGTACGGCCAGGCGTGCTTGCCGATGCGGGCCACCGCGGCCGCCAGCTCGGTGACGGCGTTCTCGTGGTTGACCTGCGACCCGTGGCCGGCCCGGCCGTCGGCCACCAGGCGCAGCCAGGCGAGACCCTTCTCGGCGGTCTGGACCAGGTAGGCGCGCCGGCCGCCGACGTCCACCGAGAACCCGCCGACCTCGCTGACGGCCTCGGTGGCCCCCTCGAAGAGCTCGGGGTGGTGGTCCACCAGCCAGCGCGCGCCCAGCACGCCGCCGGCCTCCTCGTCGGCGAACATGCCGATCACGACGTCCCGTGCCGGGCGGCGGCCCTCGCGGACCATCTGGCGCACGACCGCCAGGATCATCGCGTCCATGTCCTTCATGTCGACGGCGCCGCGCCCCCACAGCAGCCCGTCGATCTCCTCGCCGGCGAACGGGTCGACCGACCAGTCCGACGCCTGCGCGGGCACGACGTCGGTGTGCCCGTGCAGGACCAGCGCGTCCCGCGTCGGGTCGCTGCCCTCGAACCGGGCCACGACCGAGGCGCGGCCCGGCCGGGACTCGAAGATCTGCGGCTCGAGCCCGACGTCGGCGAGCAGCCCGGCCACGTACTCGGCGGCCTTGCGCTCGCCGGGTCCCTGGTTCTCGCCGTAGTTGGACGTGTCGATCCGCAGCAGGTCCTGGCAGATCCCGGCGACCTCGTCGGCGGCGGTGGGCTGGTGCTGGTCGTTCCCGGGTGCGTTCACGCACACACCGTACCCACGCCGGACACCCTCCCCCGCGCCTCCGCCGCTCAGGAGGTCTCCGTCAGGCGGCCGTCAGACCTGAGCAGCAGCCGGGTGTCGACGCCGACCCGGTCCAGGAACGCCCGGTCGTGGCTCACCACCAGCAGCGCGCCCCGGTACGACGTCAGTGCCTGGACGAGGCGGTCGACGCTGGCCAGGTCCAGGTTGTTCGTCGGCTCGTCCAGCACGAGCAGCTGCGCGGGCGGTTCCGCGAGCAGCAGCCGGGCCAGGTGCACCCGGAACAGCTCTCCGCCGGACAGGGTGGCGACGGTGCGCTCGACCTGGGCGCCGCGCACGAGGAACCGGGCCAGCCGGGCGCGCAGCTCGCCCGGTGGGACGCCGGGGGTTCCGGTGCGCACGGCCTCCAGCACGGTGGCGCGCGGGTCCAGGCCGTCCAGGCGCTGCGGCAGGTAACCGACCCGGTCCGTGCACAGCTCACCGGCCGGGGACGGGCCGGCGAGCAGCCGCTGCAGCAGCGTCGTCTTGCCCACGCCGTTCGGCCCGGCCAGGGCGACACGCTGCGGGCCGGCGACGACGACGTCCCGGCCGTCGGACGACCCGAGCACCGCGATGCGCCGCGACGCCGGGACCTGCGGGTCCGGCAGGTCGACCGTGATGCGGTCGTCGTCACGGACCGCGCTCCGGGCGGTCTCGACGGCCGTGCGCGCCGTGCTCTCCGCGGCCGCGGCGGCCCCGCGCCGGGCGCCCTGCGACTTCTCCGCGCTGTTGCGTCGGTCGTTGATCGCCGCCTTGACGAACTTCGCGTCGGCCGCGTCCTTGCGCCCCTGACGCTGGGAGTGCGCGACCCGCTCGGCGATCTTGATCCGTTCGCGGCGTTCGCGGCGCCAGGTCTGCTCGGCGTCCCGCACCGACCGCAGGGCGGCCTCCTGCTGCACGGCGAGGTGCCGCTCGTACGCGCTGTACGGTCCGCCGAAGGTCGTCAGCGACCCGGCGCGCAGCTCGGCGGTGGCGTCGGTGAGCTCGAGGAGGTCCCGGTCGTGGGACACCACGACCAGGGCGCCGCGCCAGGTGCGCACGAGCTCGGCGAGGCGCTCCCGGGCGTGGCCGTCGAGGTTGTTGGTGGGTTCGTCGAGCAGCGCCACGTCGGGACGGCGCAGTCGCAGGCCGATGACGGCGGTGAGCACGGCCTCGCCGCCGGACAGCGCGCCGACGGCGCGGTCCAGGGCGCCGCCGGTGTGCGGAAGCCCCGCGGCCGCGAGCGCCGCCACGGCCCGCTCCTCGACGTCCCAGTCGGCCCCGACGGCGTCGAACAGCTCGGGGCGCACGTCGCCGTCGGCGATCGCCCGCACGGCGTCGAGGGCGGTCCGGAGGCCGAGGAGGTCCGCGACGGTCGCGTCGGTGTCGAGGGTGAGGCGCTGCGGCACGTAGCCCGCGGTACCGGCCACGGACACGGTCCCGGAGGACGGGGCGAGCTCGCCGGCGATCAGCCGCAGCAGCGTGGACTTGCCGGTGCCGTTGTCACCGACCAGGCCGGTGCGGCCGGTCGGGAAGGTGCCGGTGACGCCCGTCAGCGCGGGGGCGCCGTCGGGCCAGGTGAAGGTGAGGTCGCGCAGGGCGACGGCAGGGGACGGAGCAGGGGTGGGCACGGGATCTCCCGGGGGCGCGGCGGTCGTGCGCCGACGGCGGCCGTCCACCGGGAGGTGCACCGGTCCGGGTGCGGGTGGGCAGGCGTCAGCGCGAGGTCGTCGGACCGTGCGCCGTGTCGGTCACCGGCGTCCCTTCCGTCCGCCCCCTGTCACACGCGGCCTGCCCGCGGGGGCTCCCCAGCAGGCTGGCACCCGCGGGGCAGGCACCGCAACGCCTTTTCGCGCCGGTCAGGCGCGCACGCGCAACCACTGCTCGAACGCCTCGGCGCTGGTGTACCGCGGGGTGTACCCGAGCTCGGTGCGCAGCCGGGTGTTGTCCAGCACCGGGCGGTGCTGCAGGAACCCGACGCGTTCGGGCCCGTGCACGGTCAGGCGCAGCGCCCTGCCGACGCGCAGCCCGGCGGCGAGCAGCGGGGCGGGCACGTCCAGCGTCCGCTTGCCGAGCCGGTCGGCGATGTCGGCGACGGTCAGGCGTCCGTCGCCGCACACGTTGAACGCCCCGGTCGCCGTCCCGGTGGCCCCGGTGACGATCGCTCCGGTGACGTCGTCGACCCAGGCGAAGACGAACGGCCCCTCCGAGCCCCGCACGCGGATCAGCCGCGGCGCGTCCCACAGCGCGGTGATCTGGTTCGCCACCCCCGGGCCGAGGATCGTGCCGATGCGCAGGATCACCTGCTCCAGCTCCGGGTGGTCGCGCCGGTAGGTGGCGAGCAGCTCCTCCACGAGGCGCTTGTGCCGGGAGTAGGTGAACTCCTCGTTGCCCCGCAGCGGGTCGCTCTCGCGCAGCGGGACGGGGTTGTCGGCGTGGTAGCCGTAGGCGGCCCCCGAGGAGGAGATCACCACACGGCGCACTCCCCCGTCGACGCACGCCTCCAGCACGTGCCGGGTGCCGTCGACGTCGACGCGGCGCTCGGTCTCCTCGTCCAGGGTGCCGGGGTTCACGATGGCCGCGAGGTGGACCACGGTGTCGACCCGGTGCGTCGCGATCGTGTCGCGGACCGCGGCGGCGTCCGTGACGTCGAGCGTGACCGCGGTGACGCCGTCCGCCACCGTGGCGGGCGTGCGCAGGTCGGCGGAGACGACGTGCGCGACGTCGTCCCGTGCGGCGAGCGCCGCGACGGCGTGCGACCCGAGGAACCCCGAGCCGCCGGTGACCAGGACCCGCCTCATGCCGACACCTCCTGGGCCTGGCGCACGCGGGTGCGCCGCGCCCACACGGTCGCCAGCGCGAGCCCGGCGATGATGTCCCACACACCCCACCAGCCGGCCACGACGGCCATCCCGCCGATGCCGTCGAAGAACGTCATGACCAGCCCCAGCCCGAGCGCGGCGTTGCGGATGCCGACCTCGAAGGTCACGGCCTTGCGCTCGCGGACGGCGAGGCCCCCGGCGCGCGCGGCGGCGTACCCGAGCGCCAGGGCGACGGCGTCGTGCAGGAACACGGCCACCAGCACGACGCCGACCCAGGCGACGAAGACGGCGAAGTTGCCCGCGAGCGCGGCGACGACGAAGCCGACCAGGGCGAGGATGCTGACGACGTGCACGGGTCGGTGCACCCGTGCCGCGATCGCGGGCCAGCGCGTGCGCACCAGCAGCCCGAGGGCGAAGGGCACCCCGATGATGAGGACGATGTCGAGCATCATCTCCAGCGGGTCGAGGCTGACCTCGGCGAGGATGTCGCGGCCGGTGGGGTGCAGGCTGCCCCACAGGGCGATGTTGAGCGGCATGGCGACCAGGTAGAGCGCGTTGCCGACGGCGGTCAGGGACACCGACAGCGCGACGTTGCCGCCGGAGCGGTAGGTGAGGATCTGCGAGACGTTCCCCGGCGGGCAGCAGGCGACGAGGATCATGCCCAGCGCGATCGACGCCTGGACGCCGAGCAGGAGCGTCAGCAGGAAGGTCACGGCCGGCAGCAGCACGATCTGGGCGGCCAGCGCCAGGACCGCCGCGCGCGGGGCGCGGCGCAGCACCCGGAAGTCCGCCGGGGAGGTGTCCAGCGCGATACCCAGCATGATGAGGGCCAGCACGAGGCTGAGGGCGACCATCGAGCCCTCGGAGAAGTTCACGGCGACGTCGTCGATGGTCATCGGTCACCCTCCCCCGCGAGCTGGTCGGCCAGCCGGCGCACGGTGCGGCGGTAGGCGTCCTTGTTGACGTAGTAGCTCATCCGCTCCAGGCCGAGGTAGCGGTAGCCGCCGGTCAGGTCGGGCCATCGCTCGCCGACACGGCGCCGGAACGCCGCCACGCGGTCGCGGGCCGCGGTGTCGCCGTCGGCGCTCGCGGCGTCGGCGGCCAGGTAGCGCGCCACGAGCTCGGCCTGCTCGGCGCGTCCCTGCCACCCGATGCCCGAGGCCTCGAGCATCCCGACGACGAAGAGCCCGTTGAGCGACGGCGGGACGATGTTGCAGAACAGCCCGGGGGCGGTGCCCGAGCCGGGGCCGTCCCAGGCGAGGTGCTTGGGGTCCACGAACGGGTAGTCCAGCCGGTACCCGGTGGCCAGCAGCACGAGGTCGTACTCCCCGCTGGTGCCGTCGACGAAGTGCACGGTGCGGCCCTCGAAGCGGTCGATGTCGCGCCGGACCCGCAGGTCGCCCTGGCCCGCGTGCTGCAGCACGAGGGAGTTCACCACAGGGTGGGACTCGTAGATCTTGTGGTCCGGCGCCGGGAAGCCGAACCGTTGCGGGTCGCCGTTGAGCAGGGTCAGCACGCGCGAGTCCACGGCCTGCTTGATCCGCGCCGGCAGCGGCCGCCCCTGGTTGAGGGTGTCGGTGGGGCGCCCGAGCAGGTACCGCGGGACGAACCAGTAGCCGCGCCGCACCGACAGGTCGACCGACGCCGCCCGGTGCACGGCGTCGACCGCCACGTCGCAGCCGGAGTTGCCGCCGCCGACCACCAGCACCCGCTTGCCGGCGAACACCTCGGCCCGCTTGTACTCCGACGAGTGAAGCAGCTCCCCGGTGAACTCGCCGGCGAAGGTCGGCACGTTCGGCTCGGCCAGGGTGCCGTTGGCGACGACGACGTGGCTGAACCGCTCCCGCCTCGAGGCACCGTCGGGCCCGGTGGAGCAGACGTCCCACCCGGAGCGCCCGCTCGCGTCCCCGTCCCCGGGCTCGACGGCGGTGACCCGCGTGCCGAACCGGTAGTGGCGGCGCAGGTCGAAGGTGTCGGCGTAGTCGTGGAAGTAGCGCAGCAGCTCGCGGTGGCTCGGGTAGTCGACCTGCGTGGCCATCGGCAGCTCGGCGAACTCGGTGGTGGTCCGCGAGGAGATGAGGTGCGCCGACTCGTAGACGGTCGAGCGGGGGTTGTCGATGTCCCACAGACCGCCGACGTCGTCGTGGGCCTCGAACCCCGTCAGCGCGAGTCCGTGCCGGTCCAGGGCGCGGGCGGCGGCCAGGCCGGACGGTCCGGCACCGACGACCGCGACCCGTCGTGGCTGCGTCATGGCGTGAGCACTCCTTCGTGTCCCCCACGCCCGGGTGTGACGTGGGTCGCACGGGAGTGTACGGCGAGCACCGCCGCGGGTTTCCCAGCAGAGGCCCAGCGGACGCTCAGGAGGTCGCGGCCTCCTGCGGCCAGGGTTCGCTCGCCTCGCGGGGGTCCTCCGGCAGCAGCGAGGCGATCCAGTCGTCGCAGACCGTGCCGTTCCGCACGCCGTGCCGTCGCAGCAGGCCCTCGTAGCGGAACCCGAGCTTCCAGGCCACGCGCCGCGAGGCCCAGTTGCCCTCGAAGCCGCGCCACTGCAGACGCTCGAGGGCGAGCCCGGACGGGTCCAGCGCCCAGTCCGCCGCGAGACGGCCGGCCGCGGTCGTCAGCCCCCTTCCGCGGGCGTCGGGCGCGGTCCAGAAGCCGATCTCCCCGGCGTGGGCGTCACCCGGGCCGCCGGGGATCAGGCCGATGGCCATCATCCCGAGCACTGTCCCGTCGGGCTGCCCGGGGGCGCGGACGGCCCACGTGAACATGGTCTCGCGCGCCCAGCCGTCGACGACCATGCCGGTCACGAAGGTCTCGGCGTCGGCGCGGGTGTACGGCGAGGGGACGGTCGTCCATTCCGCGATCGCCGGATCGGTGCAGACGGCGGCGATGCGGTCGATGTCGGCCGAGGTCGGGACGGACAGCAGGACCTCAGGACTGTGCAGGACGAACGGTGGCATGGGCGAATCGTGTCACGCGCGACGGCGCGGGTCAGACCGCCCTGCGGCCCTCGGGCCCCGGCGCCGGGCCCGGCTCGTCGTCGCCGTCGTCGTCGGGGGGATCCGGCGACGCCATCGCCCCCGGTGGCACGGGGACGGGCCGGTCGCCGCGCAGCGTCGAGAACACCGTCCAGGCCACCGCCACCAGCGGCACGGCCACCACCGCGCCCAGCAGCCCGGCCAGCACGGTTCCCGCGAGGACGACCACCGCGACCACCACCGGGTGCAGGGCCACCTGCTTGCCCATGATGAGCGGCTGCAGCACGTGTCCCTCGAGCTGGCCGATGGCGGCGATGCCGAGCGTGACGATCAGCGCTGTGATGAATCCCTCGGCGGCGAGGGCGACGACGGCGGCGATGATCATCGCCAGCGGCGCCCCGATGAGCGGGATGAACGCGCCGATGAACACGAGCACCGCCAGCGGTGCGGCCAGCGGCACCCCGAGGATCATCAGGAGGACGAAGGCGAGGATGCCGTCGATGAACGCGATGATGACGGTGCCGCGGGCGAAGCCCGAGAAGGTGTACCAGCCGGCACCGGCCGCCTCGACCCACCGCCGGCGGTGCTCGGCGGGCACCTGGTGCAGGAACCAGTGCCACATCTGCTCGCCCGAGTAGACGAAGAACACGGTCAGGAAGATCGCCAGCGCGGCGACCATGAACCCCTCGAGCACGGACCCGGCGCTCTCGGCGGCCTGCCCGACGAGGTTCTCCGCGTTGTCCGCCACCCACTGCTGCCCGGAGTCCAGCCACTCCTGGAGCTGGCCGGCGCTGATCGACAGGCCGAAGAGCCCCGTCTCGAGGAAGTCGAGGATCTGCTGCACACCGGTCTCGAACTGCCCGCCGAGCTCGGTCCACTGCCCGGCCACCGACGCCACGACGTAGGCGATCAGACCGCCGAACACCACGACCCCGCTGAGCAGCGCGAGCGCCGTGGCCAGCGCGCGGGGCATCACCTTCTGGTACAGGTCGGTCAGCGGGCTGAACACCGAGGTGAGCACGAGCGCCAGGAAGATCGCGAAGAACACGAACTGCACCTGGGCCGTGGCGTACACCACGAGCGCGACGGCCACCACGAGCATGACCAGCCGCCACGACCAGCCGGCCGCGCTGCGCAGCCACTGCGGGACGTTCTCCCTGGCCTCCGCCACGACGCTCCCTCCACCTCGGACGAGACCAGTGTGCTGCGCCGACGTGCTGGGTGCACGAGGACCCGCCGTCCCGGCGCACGTCCGCGGGCCGGGACGCCCGGACGATGCGTCAGTCCTCGGTGGTGCTGGTCGCCTCGGTGCGGAGTCTCCTGAGCTCGACGAGCGCCGCGTCGATCGTCGCTTGCAGCTCGGCCACGGCGGCGTCCGCCGCTCTCGCCCGGTCAGAGGCCTCGGCAGCCTGCCGCGAGCGGTCGCTCCGCGTGTCCTGAGATTCCACGTCGCTCTCCGTCGTCAACTCGATGAGTTCGTCCCACGTCATGCCGGACGTGCCGGCACGCAGCCGGGCGGGCAGCCCCTACCCACCCACGAGTGGTGGTGGGACTCGCGCACCTCATCGTGGAGGAGAGCCCGACGCTCCTCGGTGATACGTCGGCCCGAGAACGACGAAGGCCCCCGGTCGTGGAACCGGGGGCCTTCGACGTCGCTGTCTCAAACGAGTGTCCGGAGGGGGACTTGAACCCCCACGCCCTATAACGGGCACTAGCACCTCAAGCTAGCGCGTCTGCCATTCCGCCACCCGGACGAGTGGACCGTCCCGGAGCTCCTGCTCCGTTCCGGCGCGGTAAGAAAGATAGCACGGCGAGGCCCCTGACCTGCAAACCGTCGAGCCGTGGCGCAGGTCACGCCGCTGCCCTAGCGTGAAGCGGGTGGCGCTGCGCATCGAGGACTACGGCATCGTCGGCGACCTGCAGACGGTCGCCCTCGTCGGGCGCGACGGCAGCGTCGACTGGCTCTGCCTGCCGGACATCGACTCCCCGGCCTGCCTGGCGGCCCTGCTGGGGGACGACTCGCACGGGTCGTGGCGCGTCGCTCCCGCCGGCGCCGGGACGTGCACGCGGCGCCGCTACCGCGGCGAGACCCTGGTGCTCGAGACGGAGTGGGAGACGCCCGACGGCCACGTCCGGGTGACGGACCTCATGCCGCCGCGTGGACGCACCCCCGACATGGTCCGGATCGTCGAGGGCGTCAGCGGCCGCGTCGCCGTCGAGAGCGTCCTGCGCCCACGGTTCGACTACGGGGCCGTCGTCCCCTGGGTCACCGAGTCGCCGAGCGTCCTGGGTACCGAGCGCAGCGGCACGGTCTGCGCGGTCGCGGGCCCCGACGCGCTGAACCTCGCCGCGACCGTTCCGCACACCGTCTCGGGCGAGACGATCGGCTCCCGCTTCGAGGTGTCCGCCGGCGACCGCGTCTCCTTCGTGCTCAGCTACCACCGCTCCTACGACCCCGTCCCCGAGCCGGTTGACGCCGAGGAGGCCCTGTCCGACACCCTGGAGTACTGGCGCGACTGGGTCGGCCGCACCCGGTACGAGGGCCGGTACGGCGACGCCGTGCGGCGGTCGCTCATCACGCTCAAGTCGCTCACCTACGCCCCGACCGGGGCGATCGCCGCGGCGGCCACGACGTCGCTGCCCGAGCAGCTCGGCGGTGTCCGCAACTGGGACTACCGGTACTGCTGGCTGCGCGACGCCGCGTTCACCCTGCTGGCCCTGCTCAGCACCGGCCATCGGGAGGAGGCCAAGGCCTGGCGCGAGTGGCTGCTGCGCTCGGTGGCGGGCGACCCGGCGGATCTGCGGATCATGTACGGCCTCGACGGCCGGCGCCGGCTCCCGGAGACCACGCTCGACTGGCTGCCGGGGTACGAGGGCAGCACCCCGGTCCGCGTGGGCAACGGCGCCGCCGACCAGCTCCAGCTCGACGTCTGGGGCGAGGCCCTCGTCGGCCTGAGCCTGACCCGGTCGAACGGGATCGCCGAGGACGAGGACACGTGGCGGCTGCAACGGTCCCTGCTCGACCACCTGGAGGGTCACTGGGACGACGTGGACAACGGTCTGTGGGAGGTGCGCGGACCGCAGCGGGCGTTCGTGCACTCGCGCGTCATGGCCTGGGCCGGTGTCTCCGCCATGATCCGCGGCGTCGAGCGGTTCGGCCTCGACGGACCGGTCGACCGGTGGCGGAGGCTGCGCGAGTCGATCCGCACCGACGTGCTCACCCACGGCTACGACGCCGAGCGGAACACCTTCACCCAGTTCTACGGGTCCCGCGGTCTCGACGCGGCCCTGTTGCTCATTCCCCGAGTGGGCTTCCTGCCGTGGTCGGACCACCGGGTGATCGGCACGGTCGACGCCGTGCAGCGTGAGCTCGGTCGGGACGGCCTGCTGCTGCGGTACCGCCAGGACGCCGACGGCGTCGACGGGTTGGCGGGCACCGAGGGCACGTTCCTGATCGCCAGCTTCTGGCTCGTCGACGCCCTGCACGCGATCGGCCGCGACGCCGAGTCGCACGCGCTGTTCGAGCGGCTGCTCGGTCTGCGCAACGACCTCGGGCTGCTGGCGGAGGAGTTCGACGTCACCGCGGGCCGTCAGCTCGGCAACGTCCCGCAGGCGTTCAGCCACCTCGGCGTCGTGAACTCCGCGCGCATCCTGTCCGGCATCCGGGGCGCCGGCACCGACATGACCGGCATGCCCGAGCATCCCACCGACTGAGGAGCACGCGTGAGAGCACTGACCATCGTCCCCGGGCAGGCCGACTCCCTGGCCGTCACCGACGTGGCCGACCCTGTCGCCGGTCCGGACGAGCTGCTGGTCGACGGCGTGGCGGTCGGGATCTGCGGCACGGACCACGAGATCGCCCGCGGCGAGCACGGCGCCCCACCGCCCGGCCAGGAGCGGCTCGTGCTCGGTCACGAGTCCCTGGGACGGGTCCGCGAGGCGCCGGACGACTCCGGGTTCTCCCCCGGCGACCTCGTGGTCGGGGTCGTCCGCCGTCCCGACCCGGTGCCCTGCGGCGCCTGCGCCCACGGCGAGTGGGACATGTGCCGCAACGGGCTGTTCACCGAGCACGGGATCAAGGAGGTCGACGGCTTCGCCGCCGAGCGGTGGACGGTCGCGGCGGACCGCGCCGTGCGCCTCGACCCCGACCTGGCCGACGTGGGCGTGCTCCTCGAGCCCACGACCGTCGTGACCAAGGCCTGGGAGCAGGTGGACCGGATCGGCGCGCGCTCGTGGTTCGACCCGCAGCGGGTGCTCGTGACGGGCGCCGGGCCGATCGGCCTGCTCGCCGCCCTGGTCGGAGCCCGGCGCGGGCTCGACGTGCACGTCCTCGACCGCGCGACCGACGGCCCGAAACCCGGCCTCGTGCGCGACCTCGGGGCGACCTACCACCACGACGACCCGACCGCCGTGGCCGACCGGGTCGAGCCGGACGTGATCGTCGAGTGCACCGGCGCACCCGCCGTCGTCATGGACACCGTCACGTCCACGCGGCCCTACGGCATCACGGTCCTGACCGGCATCTCCTCCGCGGGTCACCAGGTGCCCGTCGACGCCGGCGCCGCCAACCGGTCCGTCGTGCTGGAGAACGACGTCGTCGTGGGCTCCGTGAACGCCAACCTCCGGCACTACCGCGCCGCGGCCGAGGCCCTGGCCGGGGCCGACCGCGACTGGCTGGCGCGCCTCGTCACCCGGCGTCTGCCCCTGGACCGCGCGGTCGAGGCCCTCACGCCGCAGGACGACGACGTCAAGGTCGTCGTCGACCTCGCCTGACCTGGGCGCGCGTCGACCATCGCGCCGGCAGCGCCCGGCTCTGCGGTGCTCGCGAGGGAGGTGTAGCGTTCCGTCCGACCCCGACCAAACGGTCATCAAGGGGCACACCGGACGAAGGAGGACGACGCACCATGATGGGTGGGCACCACGCCGCCTCCGGGGCAGCCGCCTGGGTGGCGGTCACGGCCTCGACCCCGATCGCCTTCGGGTGGTACCCGGTGTCCGACGTCGGCGTGATGACCGGTGCCCTGGTCTGCGCCGGGGCGGCCCTGCTGCCGGACGCCGACCACCACAACGGCACCATCTCGCACTCGTTGCCGCCGCTGTCGGAGGCGCTGACGAAGTTCGTCTGCACCATCTCCGGCGGCCACCGCAACGGCACCCACTCGATCCTGGGGATCGCGGTCTTCACGCTCATCGCGTGGGCGATGAGCTTCCTGACGATCAGCACCGAGACGTTCGGCGAGGTGCTGATCGGCCCCGGCATCATGGCCGTGCTGCTCGTCGCCTTCGCCCTCCGAGCCCTGCACCTGACGGGGCGCCGACGCTGGTGGACCTGGACGTCGTCCATCTCCCTCGCCCTGTTCATCGCGGTGTTCGCCCCCGAGGAGTGGTACTGGATGCCGTTCTGCGTGGGCCTCGGCGCCACGGTGCACATCCTCGGCGACCTGGTCACCACCCAGGGGGTCCCGTTGCTGTGGCCGATCCGCTTCGGCTCGCCCCGATGGGTGCGCCGGCACCGGTGGCTCCCGCTGGATGACATGTGGGGCCGCACCGGCAACATCGCCGTGCCGGTGCTCGGGGACGCCGGCTCCTGGCGCGAGTGGCTCGTCATGACCCCGGTCAGCGTCTACGCCGTCGTGGGCGTCGCCTGGGCCGTGCTCTCCCAGATGGGGTTCGACGCCACCGGCGCCTGGAACGACGGCACCGCGCTGCTGACCTCCGCGGTGGCGTCGCTGGGCTGAGCGCTCAGCGCGCGGCCTCCCGGGGGTCGTCCGGGTCGCGCCCGGCCAGCAGCGCGTCGACGTACCGGCGGTCGGCGTCGAGCCGGGTGCGCGCGTGCCGGGTGGGCGTCCCGTGCCCGGGCACGACGACCTCGGCCCGCGCCACGTACGGGGCCAGCCGTTCGAGCCCCTCGCGGTAGCCGACCAGGTCGGTGTCTCCGGAGATCTCGTCCGCGGGCAGCGGCGGCTCGACGTCGGACAGCATGTCCCCCGCGACCAGGACGCGGGCGTCCGGCAGCCACAGCGCCACGTGCCCCGGGGCGTGCGCGTCGTGCACGACGAGCTCGGAGCGCGGCAGCTCACCGTCCGGGTCGGGCACGCGGTCACCCGGCAGCGCGGCCACGGCGGCGAAGAGCTCCAGCACGGCCTCCCGCCGGCCCTCGGACCGGACCACGGCGTCCAGGACGTCCCGGTGGCTCCGCACGACCTCCGTCGCCCGCGACGACGCCCACCGCGGCCCCGCCCCGAACCGCGGGTGCCAGAGCAGATGGTCGTGGTGCGCGTGCGTCGACAGCCCGGCGGCCACCCGCACCTGCCGCGCGACCAGCTCGGCGGCGATCCCCTCCAGCTCGTCGTCGTCCCAGGCCGGGTCCACGAGCAGGGCGGGACGCCGCCCGGTCGCGCGCCGCGGCCCGAGGGCGAGGACCGACGTCGTGACGTCGCGCCGGCTGGTGCGGACCAGCACGTCCGGGGCCACGGCGCGGAAGGTCATGCCCGCACGCTAGCGCCCCTAGAGCATCTCCTGCGGGTCGACCTGCACCCGCACCCGGCCGCCTTCGCGGCGGGCCGACCGCACGGCCGTCGACGCGCGGAGCTGGGCCGCGAGCTCCGCGCCGTCGGCGAGGGGCACGCGCACGACGACGCGCACCCGCGCCTCGAGCCGGTCGTCGGCGGGCAGCTCGACCGGGCCGAGGACGGTCTCGGGCGTGGCGAGCGCGACGCGGTCGACGACGGCGCGTACGGCGTCGGCGTCCCCCGTCACCGCCGCCACGCGGACCGCGGGCGGCAGGTCGAGCTCGCGACGCTCGTCCAGCTCCCGCTCGGCCAGCCCGGCCGGGTCGAAGCGGACCAGCGCGCCGGTCGGTGCCGGCGCGGCGTCCCCCACGAGGAGTACCTGCCCGTCCGGACCGGGCCGCACGAGCGCGGCCGCCGCGATCCACCGGTGCAGGGCACGCGTGGCCATCGCGAGGTCGGTACCGGCGGTGGCCGTCGCGGCGTCGAGCAGCAGCGCGGCCGCGTAGCCGTTCTCGGCCACCGGCTCGGCACCCGGGGTGGCCACTACCAGGGCGGGACGCTCCTCGACGTGGTCGAGGATCCCGCCGGGCGCCGAGGAGGCCGAGACCCGCACCGGCACCCCGGCGAAGGCTCGTCCGAGCTCCTCGGCGGTGCGTTCGGACCCCACCCGCACGGCGCGCACGCGGTCGTGGCCGCACTCGTCGCAGCGCCAGGTGCCGGCGAGCCGGCCGCACCAGGTGCACTGCGGGGTGGCGCGCGCACCCCGCAGCCCGAGAGGGCCGTGGCAGTGGGTGCAGCGTGCGGCCGTCCGGCAGGCGGCGCACGCCACGACCGGCAGGTAGCCGGTCCGCGGCACCTGGACGAGCACGGGTCCCCGCTCCAGAGCAGACCGAGCGGTCCGCCACGCGGCCGTCGGCAGGCGTGCGGCCGCCCCCGGCCCCTCGGACGCCAGCTCGACCGACGTCAGCGCGCGCACCCGCGGCGCCCGGGCCCGCACGACGTCGCGCGACGCCGCGATCTCGGCGGCCCAGCCGCGCGCGAGCATCGCCTGGGCCTGCACCGTGCGGCCCGGGGAACCGAGCAGGAACCCCGCACCCTCCGCTTCGGAGCGCATCGCCAGCACCTCGCGGGCGGCCGGGTACGGGGCGTGCGGTTCGTCGAGGGTCTCCTCGCCGTCGCCCCACAGCACGACCAGCCCCAGGTCGGGCACGGGGGCGAACATCGCGGCCCGGGTCCCGACCACCACCGAGGCCAGTCCGTGCCGGGCGTGCAAGAAGGACCGGTAGCGGGGCGCCGGACCGTCCTCGGCCTGCAGCGTCCGGACGTCGGCGACCCCGGCGGCCTCGAGCGCGGCGCGGATCCTGTCGACGTCCCGGGCGTCCGGGGCGACGACGAGCGCCCGCCGGCCGCCGGCCAGCGCCGCCCGTACCGCACCGGCGATCGCGGCGGCCCAGTGCGGCACGCGGGCCGCCGTCTCCTCGCCCGCGGGTGGCTGGAGCCCCGGCAGCGGCGTCCAGACGGCCCGGGGCGCCTGGCCGCCCAGAAGGTGACGGCAGAACGCCTCGCCCGACCGGTACGGTGCCCAGACGCCGGGCCAGCCCTCCCCCGCAGGGGCGGACGGCGGCGGGACGACCCCGTCGTGCGTCCGGTCGTCCAGGTCGGCGAGCTGCGCGAGCACCTCCGCCTCGACCCGCGCGTGGCGCGGGGGGACGGCCAGCCGCAGCACGTCCGGGACGGTCCCCGCGTAGCGGGCCGCGACCCGACGCGCCAGGTCCAGCACCGCCGGGCTCAGGACCGGATCCGCGGAGACGACCCGCCGCAGCGGTTGCAGGCGCCCCTCGTGGTCCGAGGTCGCCGAGCGCGCGACGACGAACCCGGCGACGTCCTGCGGCCCGAACCGGGCCCGGACGCGCACCCCGGGCACGGCGTCATCGGCCATCGCCGCCGGGACCAGGTAGTCGTACTCGCGGTCCAGGTGCGGTGGGGACAGGTCCAGGACCACGCGGGCGACGGGGTCCACCGCGGCGGGCTCGCTGCCGGGCTTGCGCCCCGTCCGGCGCCGCGGGGCGGCCGGGACGTCGTCGAGCCCGAGCAGGGCGGGCTGCTCGGGCTCGTCTGGGGTGGTCACAGGGCTATGCCACCACGAGCCACCGACGTCGTGCGCTCAGCGCACGGCGGCACGCAGCTCCTCCACCCGATCGGTGCGCTCCCAGGTGAACTCCTCGAGCTCACGCCCGAAGTGGCCGTAGGCGGCGGTCGCCGCGTAGATGGGCCGCAGCAGGTCGAGGTCGTGGATGATCGCCGCCGGGCGCAGGTCGAACACGGCACGGATCGCGGCCTCGATACGCACCGGGTCCACGGTCTCGGTCCCGAACGTCTCGACGTAGAGCCCCACCGGGTGCGCCTTGCCGATGGCGTAGGCCACCTGCACCTCGCAGCGGCGGGCCAACCCGGCCGCGACGACGTTCTTGGCCACCCAGCGCATCGCGTAGGCGGCCGACCGGTCGACCTTCGAGGGGTCCTTGCCGGAGAACGCCCCGCCGCCGTGCCGGGCCATCCCGCCGTAGGTGTCGACGATGATCTTGCGGCCCGTCAGCCCCGCGTCGCCCTGGGGGCCGCCGATGACGAACTGCCCGGTCGGGTTGACGAGCACCCGCACCTCGTCGGTCCGGATGCCGGCGGAACCCGCCACCTGCGCCACGACCGGGTCGATGACGTGGGCGCGCACCTCGGTGGCGAGCTTGTCCTGCTCGAGGTCGGCGTCGTGCTGGGTGGACAGCACCACCGTGTCCAGGCTCACGGGGCGGTCGCCGTCGTAGCCGACGGTCACCTGCGTCTTGCCGTCCGGTCGCAGCCCGGCGACCTCGCCGGTGCGGCGCACCTCGGCCAGCCGCTCGGCCAACCGGTGCGCGAGGAAGACGGGCAGCGGCATCAGCGACGGGGTCTCGTCGGTCGCGTAGCCGAACATCAGACCCTGGTCGCCCGCGCCCTGTGCGTCGTAGGGGTCGAGGTCGTCGGCGTTGGTCCGACGCTCGAGCGCCGTGTCGACACCCTGGGCGATGTCGGGCGACTGCTGGCCGATGGAGACCGACACGCCGCAGGAGTCGCCGTCGAACCCGATGGACGACGAGGTGTAGCCGATCCCCCGCACGACCTCGCGCACGATCTGCGGGATCTCCACGTAGGCCTCGGTGGTGACCTCGCCGGCCACGTGCACCAGCCCCGTGGTGACCATGGTCTCCACCGCGACGCGCGAACGCGGGTCCTGGGCGAGCAGCGCGTCGAGGATGGCGTCCGAGATCTGGTCGCACACCTTGTCCGGGTGCCCTTCGGTCACGGACTCGGACGTGAACAGGCGCAGCGCTTCGGTCATGGGATCAGCCTACGGTTCACCGGGGCCGGACGACGCCATGTGAGCACTCCGGTCGCTCACATGCTGAGACAATCTCACGATGCGGTCATCCGGGCGACGGCGGCGTCCCAGATCGCGTCCGCCACCTCCCGCTTCGAGCCCGCGGCCTTCGCCACCGTCTCACCGTGCTCGTCGAGCAGCGTGACCTCGTTGACCTCGGTGCCGAACCCGAGCGCCTCGCCGACGGCGTTGACGGCCAGCAGGTCGGCACCCTTGCGGCGCGCCTTGGCGCGGCCGTGCTCGAGCACACCGCCCGTCTCGTCACCCGTCTCGGCGGCGAACCCGACGACGACCTGTCCCGCGCGCAGCCGCTCGGCGGCCAGCTCCGCCAGCACGTCGGGGTTCTCGACCAGCTCGATCGACGGCGGCGCCTGCCCGGCGACCTTCTTGATCTTGGCCTCGGTGGCGGCCACCGGCCGGAAGTCCGCGACCGCGGCGGCCATGACGACGGCGTCGGCGCCGACCGCTGCCCGGCGGACCGCCGTCCGCAGCTCGGCGGTGGTCGAGACCGGCACGACCTCCACGCCGGCGGCCACCAACGGGTCGGTCAGGTCCGCGGCGACGTGGGCCGCGACGAGCGTCACCCGGGCACCGCGGGCCCGGGCGGCTGCGGCCAGGGCGGCACCCTGGCGACCGCTGGACCGGTTGCCGACGAACCGCACGGGGTCGATCGGCTCCCGGGTACCCCCGGCCGACACGACGACGGACCGGCCGGTCAGGTCCTGGTCGGTGACCGGCTCGGCGGGACCGGCCGCCACCGCCAGTGCCACCCGGGCGATCTCCTCGGGGTCGGGCAGCCGACCGGGACCGGTGTCCTTGCCGGTCAGACGGCCCGACGCGGGCTCGATGACGTGGACCCCCCGGTCGCGCAACGTCGCGACGTTGGCCCGGGTGGCCGCGTGCTCCCACATCTCGGTGTGCATCGCCGGGGCCATGACGACCGGGCACCGCGCGGCGAGCAGGCTCGAGGTGAGCAGGTCGTCCGCGCGTCCCGTCGCGGCCCGCGCCAGCAGGTCCGCCGTGGCCGGAGCGACGATCACGAGGTCGGCACCCTGCCCGAGCGCCACGTGCTGGACGTTCTCGACGTCGTCGAACACCTCGGCGCTCACCGGCTCGCCCGACAACGCCTCGAAGGTGGGCGCGCCGACGAACCGCAGCGCCGCCGCGGTGGGCACGACCCGCACCGCGTGGCCCTGCTCGCGCAGCAGGCGCAGCAGCAGCACCGCCTTGTAGGCGGCGATACCGCCGGAGACCCCGAGCAGAATCCTCATCGACGACGCCCGCGCACTCGGCTCAGACGATCTCGTCGTCGCCCACGGCGTGCTCGGACTCGGCCGTCGGGTCGGCCGGCGTCGAGGCGGACTCGGTCGGCTCCGGGGCCGGCTCGGCGGTCAGGAGCCCCTGGTTGATCTCGCGCATCGCGATCGACAGCGGCTTCTCCTGGTTGCGGGCCTCGACGAGCGGGCCGACGTTCTCCAGGAGCCCCTCGTTGAGCTGGGCGTAGTAGGCGTTGATCTGACGCGCCCGCTTGGCCGCGTAGAGCACCAGCCCGTACTTGGACTCGCTGTGCTGCAGCAGGTCGTCGATGGGCGGGTCGGTGATGCCGATCGGCTGCGGCGTCGTTCCTGCCATGTGTCTCACTCCAAGCAGAGGTCGGGGCCGGTGGCGAGCGCCACCGGTGGAAGATCAGGGGTTCGGCTGGCCAGTCTACCGTCCGCCGTGCGAGGGCTCGGGGCGGCGTTCCTCACCGTCGGCCCCGGGGACGCCCAGCAGTCCCGCGAGCTCGTCCGTGGCGCGCGTCACGTCGTCGTTGACGATGGTCACGTCGAACTCGGGCTCGGCCGCCATCTCCACCTCGGCGGTGGCCAGCCGGCGCGCGCGTTCCTCGGCGTCCTCCGTGCCGCGTCCCACGAGGCGCCGGACCAGCTCCTCGGTGCTCGGCGGGGACAGGAACACGAACTGGGCGTCCAGGGCGCTGTCCCGCACCGCCTCCCGCACCTGGCGGGCTCCCTGCAGGTCGATCTCGAGCAGCGTCGGACGGCCGGCGGCCAGGTGCTCCTCGACCGGGCCGCGCGGGGTGCCGTACCGATGGCGGCCGTGCACGACCGCCCACTCCAGCATCTCCCCCTCCGCGACCATCCGGTCGAACTCCTCGGGCGTGACGAAGAGGTAGTGCACGCCGTGCACCTCACCGGGGCGGGGTGACCGGGTCGTGGCGGACACGGACAGCCACACCTCGGGGTACCGGGCGCGGATGTCCGCCGACACGGTTCCCTTGCCGACGGCGGTCGGCCCGGCGAGCACGGTCAGCCGTGCCGGGCCTCGCGCATCGTCGGGGACGACGGTGTCTCGGGGTGCCGGCACGGCGGCGGATGGTGCGGAAATCTCAGCCAAACCTCTCGATCAGCGCCTGGGACTGGTGCGGTCCGAGACCGCGGACCCGGCGGGTCTCGGCGATCCCGATCTCTTCCATGATCGCCCGGGCCTTCACCTTACCGACTCCGGGGAGCGACTCGAGCAGGGAGACGACCTTGAGCTTGCCCACGACGTCGTCCTTCTGACCCTGCTCGATCACCTCCTTGAGCGACCCCTGGGAGTACTTCAGACGGTTCTTGATCTCGGCGCGCACCCGGCGCGCCTCGGCTGCCTTCTCGAGGGCCGCCGCACGCTGTTCCGGGGTGAGGGGAGGGAGGGCCACGCAAGTCACCTACTCAGTCGGACCGACAGGGAGTACTGCTCCCTCGAAAGTAGCCACGACCTGCGGGAGCGGCAATCGCTGGGGGCCCCTGTGGGAAAACCCACGCCGGCCGACCGTCGACATTCGTCCCGAACCGCATCCAACCGGACGCGGCCGGGACGTCCCGGCCGGTCAGCGCGCCGGACGCAGCGCCGCGGACACCTCGGCGACGGCCGCCGCGGCAGCACCGCGCAGAGCGCCGGCGTCGGGTCCGGCGGCCAGCACGCCCCGCGACGACGAGGCCAGGACCTGGCCTCGCGCGGCGCCGAACACGGCGGCCAGCTCGCGCTCCCCCGCGCCCTGCGCCCCGACCCCCGGGGCCAGCAGCGGACCGTTGACGGCCGACAGGTCCGTCCCGGTCGCGCGCACCGCGTCCCCGACCGTCGCACCGACCACCAGGCCGACCGACCCCAGCGGTTCGGCGTCGGCGTTCAGGGCCGCCGCCTCGGCCGCGACCGACGCGGCGACGCTGCGCCCGTCGGCGGCGACCGCGTGCTGCACCCGCGCGCCCTCCGGGTTGGAGGTCAGGCACAGCACGAAGACGCCGCGCCCCGTCCCGGCCGCCAGGTCCAGCGCCGGCCGGAGGGAGCCGAAGCCGAGGTAGGGGGTCAGGGTGACGGCGTCGCCCGCCAGGGGCGAGCCGTCCGCGAGGAACGCCTCGGCATAGCCGGCCATCGTGGAGCCGATGTCGCCGCGCTTGGCGTCGACGACCGTCAGGGTGCCCGCCGCGCGGGCGGCGGCCAGGACGTCCTCCAGGGCCGCCAGCCCCCGCGAGCCGTGCCGCTCGAAGAACGCCACCTGCGGCTTCAGGGCCGCCACCCGGCCGCCGAGCGCCTCGACGACACGCAGGCCGAACTCGCGCACACCGGTGGCGTCGTCGGGCAGGGACCAGGCCTCCAGCAGCGCCGCGTGCGGGTCGATGCCCACGCAGAGCGGGCCGTGGTCGTCCATGGCCCCGGCCAGCCGGGCCCCGAACGGCACCGGACCTGCCGGCGCGGTCACGCGTCCGCCCGGACGGCGGCCTCGCGACGCGCCACGGTGGCGGCGGTGTGCTCCTGCAGGCTGCCGACGTCGAACGGGCCGCCGCGCACGGCCTCGATCCCCTGCACCGCCGCGGCGAGCTGGTCGACCGTGGTGACCATGGGCTTGTCGGCGGCCGTCGTGGCCGCCCGGATCTCGTACCCGTCGGCACGCGCGCCCTGACCGGACGGCGAGTTCACCACCAGGTCGACCTTGCCGTCGTTGATGAGGTCGACGACGGTCGGCTCACCGTCCGCGCCCTCGCCCTGGGAGTACTTGCGCACGGTCGTGGCCGCGATGCCGTTGCGGGCCAGCACCTGGGCGGTGCCGGCCGTGGCCAGCACCTCGAAGCCGATCTCCGCCAGCCGCAGCACGGGGAAGACGATCGAGCGCTTGTCCCGGTCGGCGACCGAGACGAACACGGTGCCCCCGGTGGGCAGGCCCCCGTAGGCGGCGGCCTGCGACTTGGCGAAGGCGTGCGGGAAGTCCTTGTCGAACCCCATCACCTCACCGGTCGACCGCATCTCCGGACCGAGCACGGTGTCCACCACGTGCCCCTCGGCGGTGCGGAAACGCTTGAACGGCAGCACGGCCTCCTTGACGGCCAGCGGTGCGCCCAGGTCCAGGCTGCCGCCGTCGCCGGTGGCCGGCAGGACGCCCTCGGCGCGCAGGTCGGCGATCGACTCGCCGACCATGATGCGCGCGGCCGCCTTGGCCAGCGAGGCGCCCGTGGCCTTCGAGACGAACGGCACGGTGCGCGAGGCCCGCGGGTTCGCCTCCAGCACGTACAGCACGTCCGAGACCAGCGCGTACTGGACGTTGAGCAGCCCCCGCACGCCCACGCCGCGGGCGATCGCCTCCGTGGACCGGCGGATCCGCTCGATCTCGGCCTCGCTGAGCGACACCGGGGGCAGCACGCACGCCGAGTCGCCGGAGTGGATGCCCGCCTCCTCGATGTGCTCCATGACGCCGCCGAGGAACAGCTCCTCCCCGTCGAACAGCGCGTCGACGTCGATCTCCATGGCGTCGTCCAGGAAGCGGTCGATGAGCAGCGGGGCGGGCAGGACGCCGGGGGCGCGGGAGGTCACCGCGTGCGCCGCGGCCTCCTCCAGGGCGCGCTCGACGTACCCGGTGAGCTGGTCCGAGGAGTAGACGATCTCCATGCCGCGGCCGCCGAGCACGTAAGACGGGCGCACCAGCACCGGGTAGCCGATGCGGTCCGCGACGTCCCGGGCCTCACCCAGGGACCGCGCGGTGCCGAACGCCGGGGCCGGGAGGCCGGCCTGGGCGAGCACCTCGCCGAACAGGCCGCGGTCCTCGGCCGCGTCGATGGCCTCGGGCGTCGTGCCCAGGACCGGCAGACCGGCGTCGGACAGGCGCTGCGCCAGCGACAGCGGGGTCTGGCCGCCGAGCTGGACGATGATGCCCTTGACCGGCCCCGCGGCGAGCTCGGCCTCGTAGACCTCCAGGACGTCCTCGAAGGTCAGCGGCTCGAAGTACAGCCGGTCCGAGGTGTCGTAGTCCGTCGAGACCGTCTCGGGGTTGCAGTTGACCATGACGGTCTCGTAGGTGTCCTTCAGGGTCAGGGCGGCGTGCACGCACGAGTAGTCGAACTCGATGCCCTGGCCGATCCGGTTGGGTCCGGAACCGAGGATGATGACGGCTTCCCGCTCGCGCGGGGAGACCTCGGTCTCGGTGTCGTAGGACGAGTAGTGGTACGGCGTGCGCGCGGCGAACTCCGCGGCGCAGGTGTCCACCGTCTTGTACACCGGCCGCACGCCCAGGGCGTGACGCGCCTCGCGCACACCGGCCGCTCCCCCGGGCCCCATGGACCGCAGCGCGGCGACCTGGACGTCGGACAGCCCGTGGCGCTTGGCGAGCCGCAGCAGGTCCGCGGTGAGGTTCGGCGCGGCGGCCACCTCGGCGGCGACCTCGTTGACCAGCAGGATCTGGTCCAGGAACCACGGGTCGATCTTGGTCGCGTCGAAGACCTGCTCGAGCGTGGCGTGCCCCGCCTCGACCGCGCGCAGTGCCTGCTGGACGCCGACCAGACGCTGCTCGGTGGGCGTGCGGATCGCGGTGAGGAGCTCGGCCAGCTCGTCGCCGGACGGCGCCTCGCCGGTCCAGTGGAAGTCGACGCCGCCCTTGTCGATGCTGCGCAGCGCCTTGCCGAGGGCCTCGGTGAAGTTGCGGCCCAGGGCCATGGCCTCGCCCACGGACTTCATCGTGGTGGTGAGGGTGTCGTCCGCCGCCGGGAACTTCTCGAAGGCGAACCGCGGCACCTTGACCACGACGTAGTCGAGCGTCGGCTCGAAGCTGGCCGGGGTGACCTGCGTGATGTCGTTGGGGATCTCGTCGAGCGTGTAGCCGACGGCGAGCTTGGCGGCGATCTTCGCGATCGGGAACCCGGTGGCCTTGGAGGCCAGCGCCGACGAGCGCGACACCCGCGGGTTCATCTCGATGACGACGACGCGCCCCGTATCGGGCTCGACCGCGAACTGGATGTTGCAGCCGCCGGTGTCCACGCCCACCTCGCGGATGACCGCGATGCCGATGTCGCGCAGCGTCTGGTACTCGCGGTCGGTGAGGGTCATCGCCGGGGCGACGGTCACCGAGTCGCCGGTGTGCACGCCGACCGGGTCGACGTTCTCGATGGAGCACACGACCACGACGTTGTCGTTCTTGTCGCGCATGAGCTCCAGCTCGTACTCCTTCCAGCCGAGGATCGACTCCTCCAGGAGCACCTCGGTCACCGGGGAGTAGTGCAGGCCCTGACTCACGATGCGGCGCAGGTCCGCCTCGTCGTAGGCGAGGCCCGACCCGAGCCCGCCCATGGTGTAGGACGGCCGCACGACCATCGGGTAGCCGAGGTCCTCGGCGGCCTCGAGCGCACCGTCGACGGAGTGGATGATGCGCGAGCGGGCGGACTCGCCGCCGCAGACCTCGACGACCTCCTTGAACTCCTCGCGGTCCTCGCCCTTGCGGATGGCCGGGATGTTCGCGCCGATGAGCTCGACGCCGTACTCCTCCAGCACCCCGGCCTCGTGCAGCTCGATGGCCGCGTTGAGGGCCGTCTGCCCGCCGAGGGTGGGCAGCAGGGCGTCGGGTCGCTCCTTGGCGATGATGGAGGTGAGCACCTCGCGGGTGATCGGCTCGACGTAGGTGGCGTCGGCGAACTCCGGGTCGGTCATGATCGTGGCCGGGTTGGAGTTGACCAGCACGACGCGCAGGCCCTCCTCCTTCAGCACACGGCACGCCTGGGTGCCGGAGTAGTCGAACTCGCAGGCCTGGCCGATGACGATCGGGCCGGACCCGATGACCAGGACGGAGGAGAGGTCGGAACGGCGGGGCATCAGTTCTCCTTCTCGCCGGTGGTGGTGCCCGGTGCGGTCAGCGCCGTGAGCGCTGCGTCGGGGACGTGCACGGGCCGGCGGGTGGTCATGAGCTCGACGAAGCGGTCGAACAGGTAGGCGCTGTCGTGCGGTCCGGCGGCGGCCTCGGGGTGGTACTGGACGGAGAACGCCGGCAGGTCCAGGGCGGTCAGGCCCTCGACCACCCGGTCGTTGAGCCCGACGTGGGAGACGATGACGCGCCCGTAGCGGGTGTCGTCGTCGCGCTCGCCGTCGTGCGGGGCGGTGCTGACCGCCTCGACCGGGGCGTCCACGGCGAACCCGTGGTTGTGTGCCGTGACCTCCACCTTGTCCGTGGTGCGGTCCAGGACGGGCTGGTTGATGCCGCGGTGGCCGTAGCCGAGCTTGTAGGTGCCGTAGCCCAGCGCCCGGCCGAAGAGCTGGTTGCCGAAGCAGATGCCGAAGAACGGGATCCGGCGGTCGAGCACCCGGCGCAGGAGGTCGACCTCGGCCGTCGCGGCGGCAGGGTCGCCCGGGCCGTTGGAGAAGAAGACGCCGGACGGGCCGTCCTCGGGCAGCAGCGCGACGACGTCCTCGAAGGTCGCCGACTGGGGCACCACGTGCACGCGCACGCCACGTTCGGCGAGACGCGCGGGCGTCATCGCCTTGATGCCGAGGTCGACGGCCACCACGGTGGCCACGGGGTCGGCCCCGGCGAAGTCGCCGGAGGGCTCGACCGTGTAGGTCTCGGCGGTCGACACCTCGCGGGCGAGGTCCGCGCCGGCCATGGGCGGTGCGGCCCGCACCTCCGCCACGAGGTCCGCGACGTCCCGCTCGACGCCGTCGGTGAACAGCGCGTCGCCGGAGAAGATGCCGGCGCGCATGACGCCGAGCTCGCGCAGGTGGCGCGTGAGGAATCGGGTGTCGACGCCGGCGATGCTGACGACGTCCTGGGACGCCAGCTCCTCGTCGAGGCTGCCGGTGGCCCGCCAGCTCGAGTGCCGGCGGGCGGGGTCGCGCAGGACGTAGCCGGCGACCCAGATGCGGTGCGACTCGGGGTCGTCGGCGTTGATGCCGGTGTTGCCGATGTGCGGCGCGGTCATCACGACGATCTGGCGGTGGTAGGAGGGGTCGGTGAGGGTCTCCTGGTAGCCGGTCATGCCGGTGGAGAACACGATCTCGCCGACGGTGGCGCCCCGGGCGCCGTAGGCGGTGCCGCGGGCGACGGTGCCGTCCTCGAGGACGAGGACCGCCGGTTCGGTGCTGGTGGTGGTGCTCACTGCGGATCCTTCGGGCTCGGCGTGGACGGGGAGATCAGGGGCCGCACGGCGGCCAGGAGCCGGTCGTGGTCGGCCCGGTGGCGGGTGCGCAGCCCCGTGTCGACGGTGGTGGCCTCGACGGTGCCGTCGGCCGGCACCTGCCAGGTCAGCACGACGAGGCCGTCGCGCCCGACGTACTTGCCGGCCATGCCCGGCGCGGTCCCGGCGGCGCGCAGCGCGTCGGCGGGCAGCAGCAGGGGCCGGGCGGCGTCGCGGTCGACGACGACGCCGCCGGCGTACACGGTGACCTCGGCGTGGGACCGGTCGCCCAGTCCGTGGGCACCGATCCGGGCCAACCAGTCCCCGTGCAGGGTGCTGGAGACGTAGACGGCCTCCACCGGGCCGACGACCATCTCGCCGAGCTCTCCCTCGGTCAGGGGCGGCTCCGGCGGGGAGGGCACCAGGTGCCGGGTGCGGGTGGCCAGGCGACGGCGGCCGGTGAGGACGAGCAGCAGCAGGACGAGGCCGACGACGACCCAGATCCCGACGGCGACGGGCAGCGGCAGGTTCATCGGACCGCCTCCCCCACCGCGACCGGCGTGCCGTCGAGCACGGTCGCCCGGCCACGCAGGAACGTCGCGCGGACCTCTCCGGGCAGGGTGCGCCCGCGGAACGGCGTGTTGCCGCTCGCGGTGACCTGCGCGGCACCGTCGACCGTCCGGCGGACCGCCGGGTCGACGAGGGTGAGGTTGGCGGGCTCGCCGACGGCGACCGGTCGACCCTGGGCGGCCGGTCCGGTGTCGACCCGGCCGATCCGTGCGGGGGCGGCCGACAGCACCCGGGCGACGTCCGCCCAGGTCAGCCGCCCGGTGTCGACCATCGTCTCCTGCACCACGCTCAGCGCGGTCTCCAGGCCGGTCATGCCGAACGCGGCGGCGCCCCACTCGCAGTCCTTGTCCTCGCGGGTGTGCGGGGCGTGGTCGGTGGCGACGATGTCGATCGTGCCGTCGGCCAGGCCCTCGCGCACGGCCTCGACGTCGGCCGCGGTGCGCAGCGGCGGGTTCACCTTGAACGTGGGGTCGTAGCTGCGCGCCAGGTCGTCGGTGAGCAGCAGGTGGTGCGGGGTGACCTCGGCGGTGACGTCGATGCCCCGGGACTTGGCCCAGCGCACGATCTCCACCGACCCGGCGGTGGACAGGTGGCACACGTGCAGCCGCGAGCCGACGTGCTCGGCGAGGAGCACGTCGCGGGCGATGATCGCCTCCTCGGCGACGGCGGGCCATCCGGTCAGGCCGATCTCGCCGGAGACGACGCCCTCGTTCATCTGGGCGCCCTCGGTCAGGCGCGGCTCCTGGGCGTGCTGGGCGACGACGCCGTCGAACGCCTTGACGTACTCCAGCGCGCGCCGCATGAGCACGGGGTCCGCGACACACCTGCCGTCGTCGGAGAAGACCCGCACGTGGGCCGCGGAGTCGGCCATGGCCCCCAGCTCGGCGAGACGCTCGCCGTCGAGACCCACCGTCACGGCCCCGACGGGGTGCACGTCGACCCATCCGGCCTCCTGGCCGAGACGGTGGACCTGCTCCACGACACCGGCGGTGTCGGCCACGGGCGAGGTGTTCGCCATCGCGTGCACGGCGGTGAAGCCGCCGGCCGCGGCGGCCCGGGTCCCCGAGGCGACGGTCTCGGCGTCCTCGCGTCCGGGTTCGCGCAGGTGCGTGTGCAGGTCGACCAGCCCGGGCAGCAGGACCTGCCCGTCGGCCTCGACGACCTCCGCCCCGGTGGTGTCGGCCGCGCCGGCCGCGGTGATCTCGGCGACCATGCCGTCGCGCAGCACGACGTCGGCGGGCTCCCCGCCCAGCGGACGTGCCCCGCGCAGGACGTAGGTGGTGGACTGCTGGCTCACAGGTCGTTCCCTTCTGCCGAGTCCTCCCCGGCCATCAGCAGGTAGAGGGCCGCCATCCGCACGGCGACGCCGTTGGCGACCTGCTCGACGATGACGGCGCGGTCGGAGTCGGCGGCCTCCGCGGAGATCTCCAGGCCCCGGTTCATCGGGCCGGGGTGCAGCACGATCGCGTGGTCGGCCAGCCGCGCCAGGCGCCGGGCGTCCAGGCCGTAGTAGCGGGTGTACTCCAGCGGGCTCGGGAAGAACCCGCCCGCGCCGCCGGACATCCGTTCGCGCT
Source organism: Isoptericola sp. b515 (assembly GCF_030588125.1). Lineage (NCBI taxonomy): Bacteria > Bacillati > Actinomycetota > Actinomycetes > Micrococcales > Promicromonosporaceae > Isoptericola > Isoptericola sp. b515. Next base: position 101,323 of record NZ_JAUQYR010000003.1, read on the forward strand.
GGACGCGCAGCATCATGACGGCGTCCGGCTGGAACTCCGCCAGGGTCTGGTCGAGGTGGTAGGACACGGCGCACGGCCACGTCTCCACCCCGACGGGGACGAGAGTGGGCGGGGCGACCAGGGTCACCTCGGCGCCGAGCGTGTGCAGCAGCGCCACGTTGGCCCGCGCGACCCGGGAGTGCAGCACGTCGCCGACGATGGCGACCTTCAGGCCTGCCAGGTCGGCACCGACGCCCTCGCCCGCGCCGCCGCGGAGACCCACGAGGTGCCGCCGGATCGTGTACGCGTCCAGCAGCGCCTGGGTGGGGTGCTGGTGCGTGCCGTCGCCCGCGTTGAGCACGCCCGCGTCCAGCCAGCCGGCGTGCGCGAGCTGGTAGGGGGCGCCGGAGGCCCAGTGCCGCACCACGACGGCGTCGGCGCCCATGGCGTGCAGCGTCAGGGCCGTGTCCTTGAGGGACTCTCCCTTGGAGACGCTCGACCCCTTGGCGGAGAAGTTGATGACGTCGGCGGACAGCCGCTTGGCGGCGGTCTCGAAGGAGATCCGGGTGCGGGTGGAGTCCTCGAAGAAGAGGTTGACCACGGTGCGCCCGCGCAGGGTGGGCAGCTTCTTGATCTCGCGGGACTGGGTCGCGGCCATCTGCGCCGCGGTGTCCAGCAGCAGCACCGCCTCGTCCTTGCTCAGGTCGGCGGTGGAGAGCAGGTGCTTCATCGCGCACCCCCCTCGCCGTGCTCGCGGCCGGAGATGACCACGGCGTCCTCGACCCCGTCGACCTCGGAGAGCAGCACGCGGACACGCTCCGAGGTGGAGGTCGGCAGGTTCTTGCCCACGAAGTCCGGGCGGATGGGCAGCTCGCGGTGCCCGCGGTCGACCAGGCAGGCCAGGCGGACCGCCCGCGGGCGGCCCAGGTCGCCGAGGGCGTCCAGCGCGGCGCGGATGGTCCGGCCGGAGTAGAGCACGTCGTCGACGAGCACGACCGTGCGCCCCTCGATCCCCGCCTGCGGCAGGCGGGTGACGCCGACGGCGCGGGTGGGCTGGCGACGCAGGTCGTCGCGGTACATCGTGACGTCGAGCTCGCCGGTGCTCGCGGCGGGGTCGAAGGCCGGTTCGATGCCGGCCAACCGCTCGGCGAGCCGGTGGGCGAGGGTCACCCCGCGGGTCGGGATGCCGAGCAGCACCACGTCGTCGGCGCCCTTGGCGCGTTCGACGATCTCGTGGGCGATGCGGGTGAGGGCGCGGGAGACGTCGCTCGCGCCGAGGACGGTCGTGCCGTCCGGGGTGGGGTCTGCGGGCAGCGCAGGGCCAGGGCTCAACGGGACTCCTTCTCCGCCTCACGGGACGGCATTAAAGGGGGTCTGTTCCGGGCAAGCCTAACCCGGAACCTCGGCGCCGGGTGCCGGGCGTCCGCACGGTGGACGCCCGGCGACCCGCGCCGTCAGTCGAGCAGGGTCGGCTTGATCTCCATCAGCCGCCCGAGGACGCCGTTGACGAAGCTCGGCGACTCGTCGGTGGACAGCTGGCCCGCCAGGTCCACCGCCTCGTCGACGGCCACGGCGTCGGGCACGTCGTCGTTGTACAGCAGCTCGTAGGCACCCACCCGCAGCAGCGACCGGTCGACCGCCGGCATGCGCGCCAGCGTCCAGTCGCGCGAGTAGGTCTCGAGCAGCTCGTCGATCCGCTCGCGGTGGGCGACGACGCCCTCGACGAGCTCGACGGTGTACTGCGGCACGCTCGCCTCGGCGTGCGGCTCGATCACCCGGTCGGCGAGCAGCACGAGCGGGTCCATCGCGCGCTGCTCCGACTCGAAGAGGATGTCGGCGGCGCGCTTGCGCGCCTTGGTCCGTGCGCCCACGTCAGTCGTTCACGCGGCCGAGGTACGACCCGTCACGGGTGTCGACCTTGACCTTGGTGCCCTGGTCGAGGAACAGCGGGACCTGGACCTCGGCGCCGGTCTCCAGGGTGGCCGGCTTCGTGCCGCCGGTGGAGCGGTCGCCCTGCAGGCCCGGCTCGGTGTAGGTGATCTCCAGCACGACCGACGGGGGCAGCTCGACGTAGAGGGGGACGCCCTCGTTCATGGCGACCATGACGCTCATGCCCTCGAGCATGTAGTCCTTGGCGCCGCCCACGACGGTCGTGGAGACCGGGATCTGGTCGTAGGTGTCGGTGTCCATGAAGACGAAGTCCTCGCCGTCCATGTACAGGTACTGGTAGTCGCGGCGGTCCACGTTGGCCGTCTCGACCTTCGCGCCGGCGTTGAACGTCTTGTCGACCACCTTGCCCGAGAGCACGTTCTTCAGCTTGGTGCGGACGAACGCGCCACCCTTGCCCGGCTTGACGTGCTGGAACTCGAGAACGGACCAGAGCTGGCCGTCGATGCGCAGCACGGTGCCGTTCTTGATGTCGTTGGAGGTAGCCACGGTGTTGTTCGTCCTCGACAGGTCTCGGGAAAGGATGGTCGGCCGGTCGCCCCGGCGGGATGTCGGCATCCCCGGCGGCAGAACGGCCCGGGACAGTCTACAGGGACGACAGCAGCGCCTGCCCGGCCACCCCGAGCGACCCCGCCCACACCAACGAGGCGAGGCTGCCCACGACGAACCGCTCCCCCGCCACGGGGTGCTCGCGCAGCTCCGGCAGCCGGCCCAGCGCCTTGACGGCGACGACGACGGCGACCCCCTCCGGGTAGCCGGCCAGGACGGTGCCGGTGATCGCGAACCGCTCGAGCAGACCGATCCACGTGCCGTTGCCGAGCACGGCCAGCGCCTCGGCCTGCGCCCGCGCCCCGGCCCGGGACTCGGCGTGCCGCAGCACGAGGGGCACCAGCCAGGCACCGCCCCCGACGCTCAGGGCGAGGGTGACCACCCACAGCCCGACGGCCCACCAGATCATCGCCTCACTCCTCCACCGGTCCGCCGGGTCCGTCCGCGGCGCACGCCGCCACGTCGGCCGCCCGCAGCAGCCGCGCGGCCAGGGGACGCACCGCCAGCTCCTCGGCCCACAGGGCGGTGCGCAGCCGTTGGCTGACCGCCTGCTCGCTCACGCCCAGGACCTCCGCCGTCGCCCGTTGCGGCGCCGCCGACGCCTCCTGCTCGCCGAGGGTATCGACGGCCTCCCAGCCGGCCGGGGACCGACGCGCCGCGACGGCGCCCAGCAGCCGGAGCAGCGACTGGGCGTCCCCGGCGATCGTGGCTCCCGGCTCGTCCGTGGCACCGACGACGGCGAGCGGCACGACGCTGCCGCGCCGCTTGGCGTCCTCGACCGCCTCGCGCGCGCGGACGAACGCCGGGCCGGACGCGGCGCGCGAGGCGGCCGGCAACGGATCCTGCACGGCCCCGACGCCGACGCCGACCGACCAGCCCCCGTCGCGCAGGAGGTCGGCGACGATCTCGACGGCGAGCCGTGCACCGTCGTCGCCGTCCAGCACACCCTGCACCTCGTCGCCGACCGTCCGGTCGAACCCGAGGCGCACGCCGGGCCGCTCGCCGCCCGTGCGGGTGCGCAGCAGCGCGAGCACCTCCGGCACGAGGTCACCCCGGGTGGTGCTGTCCCGCTGGTCCACCGTCAGCACGATCATGCATCAAGCATAGAAACTTGATGGTGCCTGATCAAGCAAGAGGGCTTGATATGCGGTGATCTAGTGCGAGAGCTTGTGAGCGATCGCCTCGAGCGCCAGACGGTAGGAGTCGAAGCCGAACCCGGCCACGGTCCCCGTCGCGATACCGGCGACCACCGAGTAGTGCCGGAACGACTCCCGCGCCGCCGGGTTGGACAGGTGCACCTCGACCAGCAGCAGCGACGACGTCGTCACCTGGGCCGCGGCGTCACGCAGCGCATAGCTGTAGTGGGTGAAGGCTGCAGGGTTGAGGACGACGTGCGACCGCGAGTCCACGGCCTCGTGCAGCCAGCCCACGATCTGCGCCTCGTCGTCGGTCTGGCGCACCTCCACGTCCAGACCGAGCCGCGCGCCCCAGTCGTCGGCGGCCTCGCGCAGGTCCGCCATCGACGCGTGGCCGTAGATCTCCGGCTCGCGCACGCCGAGCCGGCCGAGGTTCGGGCCGTTGAGGATCATCACGCGCGGTGTGTCGGTCATGTCCCGAGCCTAGCCAGCACTCCCCCGCCCGGTCACCGGGCCGCCCACCCGCGCCAGCGCTCCACGGCGAGCCGGACCACCGGACCGGACGGTCGCGCGCGTCGGTACGGCGCGTACCGGGCGGCCAGCGCGGCCAGCGCGGCCTCGCGGCCGGCGTCGTCCGACCGGGCGCGGACGTCCGCCCGGACCCACCACAGCCGGTCCCAGTCGTCGTCGTAGACGTCGACCAGCAGCGCCGCCCGCGGGTTGGCCCGCAGGTTGCGCAGCCGGCGCAGGTCGCTCGTCCGCTTGGGCTTGTGGTCGACGGCGGTCACCACGTCGACCCGGTCCGGGCCGCCCTCCAGCGCGGGAACCACGGCGAACGTCACCGGCACCAGGTGCGGCACGTCGTCGGCGGAGGTGGCGAGCACCGCGTGACGTGCCGCGGCGAACCGGTGGCGGCAGGTGGCCGCGTCGAGGGCCGGCACGGGCGTCTACACCGGCCGACGCGTCCGGAGGGCGTCGATCTCCTCACGGCGCAGCGTCACCAGCCGGTCCACGACCTCGCCGGGCAGCGGATGATCGGGCTGGAACGCGATCGACCCCTTCGTCACCCGGAAGTCGGCCAGCCGGTCGGCGAGCGCCACGATCGCCGCCGGGCTGAACGGGTAGACACCGACGTGGTGCGCCCGGGCGACGACGGCGAGCAGCGGGCTGTCCCGGTACCGCAGCGCCGGCATGCCGTAGCCGACACCCTCGGTGGCCTCGGGCACGAGCCGGCGCGCCCGGGCGACGACGTCGGCCACCGCGGACCGGTCGGGCTCGTCCAGGCCGGCCACGTACGCGGTCACCTGCCCCATGCGACCCATGCTGCGGGCGTCCCGGGTACCTCGCCAGCGGGTCGCACCGGCAGGTCCCGTGGGCAGGTCACGAGGGAGAGGTCAGCGTTCGGCGGGATCGGTGACCACGAGCATGAGCACCAGCCCGGCGAGCAGGACGGCGACGATCGCGAGCGTGCCCCAGATCGTCGCACCGGTCAGGGCGATGACGGCGGTCCACAGCGCCGGGGTCAGGAACGAGACGGCGCGGCCGGTGGTGGCGTACAGCCCGAACACCTCCGACTCCCGGCCCGCGGGCGTGACCCGCGCCAGGAACGACCGGGAGGCGGACTGCGCGGGCCCGACGAACGCCGTCAGGGCGAGCCCGGCGACCCAGAACACCGGAGCCCCCAGGGGGTACAGCGCGACGATCGCCGTGCCGCACAGCACCAGGGCGGCCAGCGACCACAGGATCACCGTGCGCGGCCCCAACCGGTCGTCGAAGAGCCCCGCGGCCATGGTGCTCACGCCGGCGATGAGGTTCGCCGCGATGCCGAAGATCATCACGTCGTTGTCGCCGAAGCGGTAGGACACGGCCGCGACGATCGCGCCAAAGGTGAACACGCCGGCCAGCCCGTCGCGGTAGACGGCGCTGGCCAGCAGGAACCAGAAGGTCGTGCGCGCGGTGCGCCACAGGTCGACGACGTCCCGCCACAGCTCGACGTAGCCCGCGAAGAACCCCACCCGGGGCCTGTCAGCGGCCGGCGGGGCCTCGGGCACCCGGCGGAAGAGCGGCCAGGCGAAGGCGACGGCCCACAACCCGCACCCGATCGCGATCGCCCGGTAGCCCCAGCCGTCCGAGGTGTCCATCCCGAAGAAGTCCGCGCTGCTGGCCACGACCACCAGGACGAGCGCGACGATCCCGCCCATGTAGCCCAGGCCCCAGCCCAGCCCGGAGACGCGACCCACGGTGGACGGCGTCGAGACCTGCGTGAGCATCGCGTTGTAGTTCACCCCGGCGATCTCCCCCGCCACGCTGCCCAGCGACACGAGCGCGGCCCCGAGCGCGAAGTACGCCGGCTCCGCCCGCACGAGGCCGAGACCGAACATCGCCACGACGAGCACGACCGTGCCCCCGGCGAGCCAGGCCTTGCGGCGGCCGGCCACGTCCGCCCGGCGGCCCAGCACCGGTGCGAGCAGCGCCACCAGCACCCCGCCGGCCGTGATCCAGGCGCCCAGCCCGCTGGAGAGCGTGGCCAGGGCGCTCTCCCGGGCCGGGTCGTCCGCGCCCAGCGCCGCCACGGACGGTTCCAGGAAGGCGTCGCTGGTCAGGTACAGGGCGGTGAAGACGAAGGTGACGATCACCGTGTTGAACGGCTGGGTGGCCCAGTCCCACAGGGCCCACGCCACCACGCGACGCCGCCGCTCGGTGGGCGGCAGCGTGGCGAAGGTGGCGGAGGCGTCGTCGTGGCCCGACGACGTCGTCGGTGTCGTGTCGCTCATGGTCGGTGAGTCTGGCGCATCCCGGGGGGTGGCGGGTAGCCCCGCGCGCTCGGGGTGCCGATCTCAGGCGGGTCGGCGGGGCGGCGGGTCTCCCGCGAGCGCCCACCGGATCGCGCGCGTGGCCAGGTGCCCGCCCACCCGGACGGGCGCGGGCTCACCGCGCAGCGGCCACGGGGCCGGGGTCAGCTCCTGGGCCCACCGGGGCAGCGCTCCGTAGGAGGCCGCAGCGAGCAGGACGTAGGGGCCGCGGGCCGTCCACGGCAGCGGGGGTTCGGCGAGCAGGAACCGGGCGACGTCGCGCGAGGCGTCCGTGGCGGCGAGCTCGTCGCGGTACTCGTCCAGGGCCTTGCGCAGCTCGGTCCGCGAGCGTGGTGGCCGGTCCGCGCCGAGCCGCTCGGCGACGGTCGCGGTCTCGGCGAGGTAGGCGTCGCACCCGGCGCCGTCGAGCGGGCGGCGGCCGTACCGCTGGTGGGCGCCGAGAAAGCTGTCGACCTCGGCGACGTGCACCCAGCGCAGCAGCCACGGGTCGTCGGCCGCGTAGGGTCGTCCGTCGGGCGCGACGCCGGCGACGCGCGCGTGCACGGCCCGGACGACGTCGACCGCCCGCTGGGCGTCGTCCGCGGTGGCGAAGGTGGTCTCGGCGAGGAACGTGCTGGTGCGGCCCAGCCGGCCCCACGGGTCGCCCCGGTAGCCGGAGTGGTCCGCCACGGCCGCCATGGCCAGGGGGTGCAGCGACTGCAGCAGCAGGGCGCGGACCCCGCCGACGAACATGGAGGCGTCGCCGTGCACGCGGGCGATGGCGGAGTCGTCGGCGAACCAGCGCGGCCCGGGGCTCGTGTGGATGCGTTCGCGCGCGGCACGGCCGGCGCTGCCGCCGGAGACCTGTTCGAAGAGCTGCCGGCCGGCGCGGCGCTGGAGATGGCGCAACGGGGATCGCACGGACCCATTCTGCGCCAGGTCCGGGGATGCTCCGGTAGGTTGCCGGTGTGCGCGACGACACCGTGGCCACCACCTGGCGGCCGGACGAGCTGCTGGGCGGGCCGTTCGAGAGCACGCCGGTCGGCGGGGGCACGCTGGTGCGCTCGGCCACGGCTCCCCCGCGTCCGCGCGCCGTGGTGCTGCACCTGCACGGCTACAACGACTACTTCTTCCAGGACCACTTCGCCCGGGCGCTCGAGGAGCAGGGCGTCGCCCTGCTGGGCGTCGACCTGCCGGGCGCGGGACGCTCGCTGCGCGCCGACCAGATCCCGCACTTCGTCACCGACCTGCGCGAGCACGGCCCCGCGCTCACCGCCGCGGTGCACGCCGCCCGAGCGGCCGCGCACGGCGTCCCGCTCGTCCTGCACGCGCACTCGACCGGCGGGCTGCTGGCGGCGCTGTGGGCGCACGCCCACCGGGGCCGGGGCGACGTCGACGCCCTCGCGCTGGACAGCCCGTTCCTCGACCTGCACGCCTCGTGGCTGCAGCGCACCCTGGGCACCTGGGTGCTGGACGCCGTCGGACCGTGGTCGCCGACGGCGGTGCTGTCGACGACCCCGTCCGTGTACGCGACGCACCAGCTCGCGACGAACGGCGGCCGGTGGGACTTCGACGTGCGCTACAAGAGGCCCGAGGGTCAGCCGGTCCGTGCCGGGTGGCTGCGCGCGGTGCGCCGCGGCCAGGCCCGGGTGGCGCGAGGGCTGGCCATCGATGTCCCGGTGCTGGTGGCACGCTCGGACCGCTCCGGTCCGGACGTGGCGACCAACCCCGACCTCGACGTCCAGGACACGGTGCTCGACGTCGCGCAGATCGCCCGGCTGGCACCGCGCCTGGGCGATCGGGTCGACACCCTGACCGTGCCGGGCGGGGTGCACGACCTGCTGCTGTCCCGCGAGGAGCCCCGCCTGCGGTACCTCACCGGCCTGACGGGCTGGATCGACGACGTCGTGACAGGGTCGAAGCCATGAACGAGCACCGCAGCACCCACCCGTACCTCGACCCGCGCCCCGGCACCCCCGGCCGGCAGGTGGTCGCGCTGGCGCACCGGGGCTTCTCCCACGGGGACGAGAACCTGGAGAACTCGATGGCCGCGTTCGAGGCGGCCGTCGACCTCGGCTTCGGCTACGTGGAGACCGACGCGCACGGCACCCGCGACGGCGTCGCCGTCGCGCTGCACGACTCCTCGCTGGACCGCACCACCGACGGCAGCGGCGAGGTGGCCGACCAGACCTGGGACCAGGTGTCGCGCGCCCGGATCGGCGGGCAGGAGCCCGTGCCCCGGCTGGACGACCTGCTGGGCACCTGGCCGGACCTGCGGGTCAACATCGACGTCAAGGGAGACTCGAGCATCGAGCCCGTGGCCGAGGCGATCGAGCGCACCGCGAGCCACGACCGGGTCTGCGTCACGTCGTTCTCCCCGGGCCGGCGCCGGCGCACGCTGGCGAGGATGTCCCGGCCGGTGGCCACCAGCGCGGGTACGAGCGAGGTGCTCGGGTTCCTCGCCGGGGCCCGGCTGCGGGTCCCCGGTCTCGTGCAGCGGGCGCTGCGCGACGTCGACGCCCTGCAGGTGCCGCCGGCGCAGGGCGGCGTCACCGTGGTGGACGCCGCCACGGTGGCCGCGGCGCACCGCGCGGGTCGGCACGTGCACGTCTGGACCATCAACGACCCGGACGAGATGCGCCGGCTGCTCGACCTCAACGTCGACGGCATCGTCACCGACCGCGCCGACCTGCTGCGCGACGTCCTGCGCGAGCGGGGCCTCTGGTCCTGACCGACCCGTTGTGGGCATGAAGAATGCGGGTCCCGGCAGCGGGAACCCGCATTTTTCATGCCCACAACGGGCGGGGGTCAGGCGCCGAGCTGGACGGTGACCCCCGGGTTGCCCGACGGCGGTTCCTTGGAGATCTCGGCGTAGGCGGCCGCGAGGACCGTCGGGTCGGGCCCCTCGAGCCGCACCGGCTTGGCGACGTCGTCGAGCACGACGAAGCGCAGCAGGTCGCCGCGCGTCTTCTTGTCGCGGCGCATGGCGGCCAGGAGCTGGTCCCAGCGGTCCCCGCGGTACGTCGTCGGCAGCCCGAGGGCCGTGAGGATCTCCCGGTGCCGGTCGACGACGGCGTCGTCGAGCTTGCCGCCGAGGCGTCCCAGCTCGGCGGCGAAGACCATGCCCACGGCGACGGCCGCGCCGTGCCGCAGCTGGTACCGCTCGACCAGCTCGATCGCGTGGCCCAGGGTGTGCCCGTAGTTGAGGATCTCGCGCAGGCCCTGCTCGGTGAGGTCCTCCCCCACGACGCGCGCCTTGACGCGCACCGACCGCTCGATGAGCTCGGTCAGGACGTCCCACGTCTCCTCGGAGGTGTTCGGTCCCTCCCACTCGCGGATCGCGTCGGCGTGCTCCTCGACCAGCTCCAGGATCCGCTCGTCGGCGATGAACCCGGTCTTGACCACCTCGGCCATACCCGCCACGAGGTCCCACCGCTCCAGCGACTCCAGCGCGGCCAGGTCGCACAGCACGCCGGCCGGCGGGTGGAACGCGCCGACGAGGTTCTTGCCCTCGGCGGTGTTGATGCCCGTCTTGCCCCCGACGGCCGCGTCGACCATGGCGAGCAGCGTGGTCGGCACGTGCACGACCCGGATGCCGCGCAGCCAGGTGGCCGCGACGAACCCGGCCAGGTCCGTCGTCGCGCCGCCGCCGACCGCGACGATCGCGTCCGAGCGGGTGAAGTCGGCCTGGCCCATGACCTGCCAGCAGAAGGCCGCGACCTGCGCCGTCTTCTGCTCCTCGGCGTCGGGGAGCTCGGCGGCGAACGCCTCGTACCCCTGCGCGGCGAGGTCCTCGCGCACGGCGTCCCCGGTGGCCTGCAGCGAGGCCGGGTGCATCACCAGGACCCGGCGCACCCCCTCCCCGAGCAGGGTCGGGATCTCCCCGAGCAGGTGGCGGCCCACGACGACGTCATAGGGCTTGTCACCGGGCACGGTCACGCGGACCGTCATGAGCGGACCTCCTGAAGGATCTCGTCGGCGACCTGCGCGGCGGTGCGCTCGTCGGACACCACCACCGTGGTCGCCAGTCGTTCGTAGGTGGGGCGGCGCGCCTGCATCAGCTCGGCCCAGCGGCCGCGCGGGTTGCCCACCAGCAGCGGGCGCGACCGGTTGAACCCGACCCGCGGGGCCGCCTGCGCCAGGGAGACGTCCAGGAACACGACGGTCCCCCCGTCGGCCGCGTAGCCCGTCAGGGCGCTCTGGGTGTGCGCGTCCATGACGGCACCGCCGCCCAGGGCCAGGACGCCGTCGTGGGTGGCGAGGGCCGTGGTGACGGCCTCGCGCTCGAGCTCGCGGAACCGGGGCTCGCCGTCGTCGACGAAGATGTCGGCCACCGCCTTGCCGGCCGTGCGCTCGACGTCGGCGTCGGTGTCCCGGAACGCGACGCCCAGGCGCTCGGCGAGGATCCTGCCGACCGTGGTCTTGCCGCTGCCGGGCGGGCCCGTGAGCACCACCCGCGGTCGCGTCGCCGTCATCGCAGCAGCTCGGGGATCGACGCCAGGTAGGCCTCGGCGTTGCGCCGCACCTCGGCGACCGAGTCGCCGCCGAACTTCTCCAGGGCGACCTGCGCGAGTTCCAGGGCGACCATCGCCTCGGCCACGACGGCGGCCGGCGGCACCGCGCACACGTCAGATCGCTGGTGGTGGGCGGTGACCTCCTCGCCGGTGGCGACGTCGACGGTCGCCAGGGCGCGGGGCACGGTGGAGATGGGCTTCATCGCGGCCGAGACCCGCAGCACCTCGCCGTTGGTCATGCCGCCCTCGATACCGCCGGCCCGGTTGGACCGGCGCACGATCCGGCCGTCGGCGTCCCGCTCGATCTCGTCGTGCGCCGCCGACCCGCGCCGGCGGGCCGTGCGGAAGCCGTCGCCCACGCCCACGCCCTTGATCGCCTGGATCCCCATGAGGGCGGCGGCGAGGCGGGCGTCGAGGCGGCGGTCGGAGTGGGTGTAGGTGCCCAGGCCGGTCGGGACGTCGTAGGCGAGCACCTCGACGACGCCGCCGAGGGTGTCGCCGTCCTTGCGGCAGGCGTCGATCTCCGCGACCATCGCCTCGCTCGTGGGGCCGTGGAAGCAGCGCACCGGGTCGGCGTCCAGCGCGGCGACGTCGTCGGGCGTGGGCAGGTCGGCGTCCTCGGGGACCTCGACGGTCCCGATGGCGGTCACGTGGCTGACCAGCCGCACGCCGAGCGCCTGCTCGAGGAACTTGGCCGCGGCGGTGCCCAGCGCGACCCGCGTCGCGGTCTCCCGGGCGCTGGCCCGTTCCAGGACCGGCCGGGCGTCGTCGAACCCGTACTTGCGCATGCCCACCAGGTCCGCGTGGCCGGGGCGCGGGCGGGTCAGCGGCCGGTTGCGGGCGATCTCGCGCTCGTCGCCGGTGCCGGCGTCGCGCAGCAGCGCCTCGCGCGGCACGGGGTCGGCGGACATCACGTCGACCCACTTGGGCCACTCGGTGTTCGCGATCTCGATCGACAGCGGACCGCCCTGGGTCACGCCGTGGCGCAACCCGCCCAGGACGCGGACCTCGTCCTTCTCGAACTTCATCCGGGCGCCGCGGCCGTAGCCGAGGCGGCGCCGGGCGAGGGCGTCCTGGATGTCGGAGGTGAGGATCTCCACCCCGGCGGGCAGTCCGTCCATCAGGCCCACCAGGGCCTGACCGTGCGACTCCCCGGAGGTCAACCAGCGCAGCATGCTCGCGATTCTGTCACGCCCGCGGGGCGACCGACGTCGACGGTCGGATGGCGGACGTCACCCCCGGGCGGTCGTGCTCAGCCCGTCGGGGCTCCGAGCGCTCGCTGCAGCGCGGCGTCCATGGCGTCGACGGGCCCGGGACGACCGGTCATCAGCCGGACCTGCTCCACCGCCTGGTGCAGCAGCATCCGCTCCCCGCCGACGACGGTCCCGCCGGTCGCCGCCCACGCCTGGGACACGGCGGTCGGGCGCGGGTCGTAGACGACGTCCAGCAGCACGCCGTGAACGCGTGTCCCCCGTGTCCGCAGCGACGCGGCGACCGGGTCCGCGGCACGGGCCGGCATGGTCGAGACCACGACGTCGGCGTCGGCGAGCACGTCGGGGGCCGTTGCGGTGTCGAGCACCTCGTACCGCGGCGTCACGCCCATCCGTGCGGCGGCCTCCTGCAACGGCCCGGTCCGCCCGAGGTCACGCACGAGCACCAGCGGTGCCGTGCACCCCAGCTCGCCGAGGGCGGCCAGCGTGGACGCGGCGGTCGCTCCCCCGCCGAGCACGACGGCATCGCGCACCGTCACGTCGCGGGTGCCGTGCCGCTCGGTCAGTCCCTCACGGACCGCCTGCACCAGCCCGTGCACGTCGGTGTTGGTCCCGGTGAGGGACACACCGGCCCGTGCCGGAGCGACCAGCACCGTGTTGACGGCACCGACCACCTGCGCCAGCGGGTCGACGTGGTCGACCAGCTTCATCACCGCGTGCTTGAGCGGCATGGTGACGCTCAGCCCCGCCCAGGCCAGGTCCAGACCGCGCACGACCCCGGACAGCTGCTCCACGGTCGTGTCGATCGCGGAGTACTGCCATCCCTCGAGACCGAGCGCCTCGTACGCCGCCGTGTGCAGGGTCGGCGACAGCGAGTGCGCGACCGGGTGTCCCACGACGGCCGCGCGCCTCACCGCTGCCATCAGTAGCCGTTCTCCGCTTCCCAGGCGCGCAGCTCCGCGACGTTCTGCTGGTGCTCCTCGAACGTCTCGGCGAACTTGGTCTCGCCCGTGTCGAGATTGACCGCGACCCAGAAGATCCAGTCACCCTCCGGCGGGTTCGCGACGGCCTCGACCGAGGCGGCTCCGGGGTTCGCGATGGGCCCCGGCGGCAGCCCGGCGTGCTGGTACGTGTTGTACGGGTTGCTCGGATCGTTGGTGTCGTCCCGGGTCAGCTCGGTGCCGGGGATCCCGAGACCGTAGGCGACCGCCGCATCGATCTGCAGACGCTGGCCGATGTCCAGACGATTCTCGATGGCCCGAGCCATCTTCGGACGGTCCTCGTCGGCCCGGGCCTCACGCTCGACGAGCGACGCCTTGATGAGCACGTTCTGCCGGTCGTCCTTGGCCACGCCCAGCGAGTCGAGCTCGGCCTTGGTCTGGTCGATCATCGTCGACAGCAGGTCGACGGCCGTGTCCCCCGGCTGGACGGCGTAGGTCTTGGGGAACAGCCAGCCCTCGGCGTCGCCGTCGGCCTCGCCGGGCAGCCCGATCTTCTTGGGCGAGTCCAGGGCCGCGGACAACTCGTCCTGCGTGATGGGCGTGACGGAGGCGATCTTGTCGACGACCTGCTCGACCGTGAACCCCTCGGGGATGGTCACGTTGGTCTCGACCTTCTCGTTCGCGACCAGCGCCTCGACCGCGTCGGCGGCACGCATCTGGGTGTACAGCTCGTAGGTGCCCGGCTGGATGCCGGACGCACCCGGCGTGGCGTCGAACGCCGCGTTGAACGCGCCCACGCTGGCGACCACGTCGGCCTCCACGAGCGCCGACCCCATCATCGCGCCCGTGGCGCCCTCGGGGATCTTGACCTGCACCGGGTCGACACCGGGTCCGGCGTAGTCCTCGGGCGCCGAGTCGAACAGGTCGAACCCCGACAGCGAACTGCCGAGCCGGTCGACGAGGAAGTAGCCGCCGACGCCGAGGACGCCGAGCAGCACCACGAGGATGACGGCCGTGCGACGCTGCCGCTGGCGCCTGCGCTTGCGCGCCGCGCGCTTGCTCGCCGCTGAGCGTCCCCGCGACGGCGAGGCGTGCCGCTGGACGGTGGTGGTCTCGAAGAGATCCGTCACGCCGGAAACATCCTTCTCATGGAACGGTCACTGGACATGCTCTCACGCCACCTCGACCAGCTCGCCGACCCGGTCCCCCGTGGTCCGCTCCGCCTCGAGTGCGTGTTGCAGAATGATAACGGCTGCGGCTTGGTCGATGACAGGGCGGTGCTTGGCCGTCTTCTTGCCCGCGGCCCGGAGCTGGGCATGGGCCGTCACCGTCGTCATCCGTTCGTCCACCAAGCGGACCGGCACCGGATCGACCGCGGCGGCCAGTCGGCCCGCGAACTCCCGGGCGTCCGTGGTCGCGGCCCCCTCGTTCCCCGACAGGTGCCGGGGCAGGCCGACGTAGACCACGGCGGCCGACCGCTCGGCGACCTCCGCAGCGATCCGCGCGACGTCCGCCGTCGGCCCCGGCGCACCGTCCGTGCCGGTCGGCACGGACAGCACGCGGCCCACGGTCTCGACCGGCGTGGCGACCAGCCCGTCCGGGTCGGACCCCGCCAGGCCGATCCGGGCCCTGCCGACGTCGACGCCGAGCCGGGCACCACGCGGCAGCGCGTCAAGCACCGGCGGCCTCGCGCACCTGGGCCCGGACGCCGTCGAGCGCCGCCGGGACCGCCCCGACGTCGGAGCCGCCGCCCTGGGCGAGGTCCGGCTTGCCGCCGCCCCCGCCGCCGAGGGTCCGGGCAGCGGTCTTGACGAAGTCCCCGGCCCGCAGGCCGGCGTCCCGCGCCGCCGCGTTGGTGGCGACGACGACGAGCGGACGACCGTTCGACTCCCCGGCGACCGCGACGACGGCGGCGTCCGACTCGCCGAGCCGGCCCCGGACGTCCAGCGCGAGCGTGCGCAGGTCGTCCGCGGAGCCGACCTCCCCGGCGTCGTGCGCGACGACCCGCACGTCGCCTTCGCGGGACGCCTCGGCGGCCAGCGTCGCGGCCTGCGCCAGCAGCTGTCCCTGACGCAGGGTGGCGAGCTCCTTCTCGGTGTCCCGCAGGCGGCTCATGAGCGAACCCACCCGGTCGGTCAGCTCCTCGGGCCGCGCGTTGAGCATGCCGGTCAGCTGACCGACCAGCGCGTGCTCCTTGGCGTGGAAGCCGTAGGCGCCGGCGCCGACCAGCGCGTCCACACGGCGCACCCCCGAGCCGATGGACGACTCCCCGAGCAGCGCCACCCGACCGACCTCGCCGGTCGCGCCGACGTGCGTGCCGCCGCACAGCTCGCGCGACCACTCGCCGCCGATGGAGACGACCCGGACGTTCTCGCCGTACTTCTCCCCGAACAGCGCCATCGCGCCCAGCTCCTTGGCCCGGGACAGCGGCATGACGGCGTCGGTGACCTCGAGGTTCTCCGTGAGGCGCTCGTTGACCCGCTCCTCGATCTCGCTGAGCTGGGCGGCCGAGACGGCCGTGGGCGAGCGGAAGTCGAACCGGACCCGGCTCGGCGCGTTCTCCGACCCGGCCTGGGTGCGGTCCTCGCCGACCATCTCGTGCAGCGCCTTGTGGATCATGTGCGTCGCCGAGTGCGCCCGACTGATGGCCACGCGCCGACCGGCGTCGATCGTGGCGGTCCCGGGGTCGCCGAGCGCCACGGTGCCCTCCACCAGACGGCCGCGGTGCACGGACAGCCCCGCCACGGGACGCTGCACGTCGTCGACCTCGATCGTGGCGCCGGAGTCCAGCGTGATGGTGCCCTGGTCCGCGAGCTGGCCACCGGCCTCGGCGTAGAACGGCGTCCGGTCCAGGACGACCTCGACCTCCGCGGGGGCCGTGGCGGCCGGCGCGGACGCGCCGTCCACGAGAAGCCCCTCGACGTGCACCGAGGCCTGGTGGTCGGAGTACCCAAGGAACTCGACGGGGGCCGAGAGCTTCTTGGACAGCTCCTCGTAGGCCCGCAGGTCCCCGTGGCCGGTCTTCTTCGCCAGCGCGTCGGCGCGCGCCCGCTGCTTCTGCTCCGCCATGAGGTCGCGGAACGCCTTCTCGTCGACCCGGACGCCCTGCTCGGCGGCCATCTCGAGGGTCAGGTCGATCGGGAACCCGTAGGTGTCGTGCAGCTGGAAGGCCTCGGCCCCGCCGAGGACGACCGGACCGCCGTCGGCGGTCGTCTTGGCACGCTGCACCGCGGTGTCCAGGATCGTCGTGCCGGAGGCGAGCGTGCGCCGGAAGGCGTCCTCCTCGCCGTAGGCGACGTCGGCGATGCGCCCGAAGTCCGTCTCGAGCTCGGGGTAGGACGCCTTCATCGCGTCCTTGGAGACCGGCAGCAGGGCGGGCAGTGCCTGCTCGTCGACGCCGAGCAGGCGCACCGCGCGCACCGCGCGGCGGATGAGCCGCCGCAGCACGTAGCCGCGACCCTCGTTGGCGGGGCGGACGCCGTCGCCGATGACCATCAGCGCCGAGCGCACGTGGTCCGCGACGACGCGCATGCGCACGTCGTCCTCGAGGTTCGCGCCGTAGCGCTTGCCGGTCATCTCCTCGACGGTGGCGATGACGGGGTAGACCTCGTCGATCTCGTAGAGGTTCTCCTTGCCCTGGAGGAGGTAGGCGATGCGCTCGAGGCCGGCGCCGGTGTCGATGCTCTTGTGGTCGAGCTCGCCCAGCAGCGGGTAGCTCTTGCCCTGTCCCTCACCGCGGACGAACTCGTCGAAGACGAGGTTCCAGATCTCCAGGTACCGATCGCCGCCCGGGTCCACCGTCCCGCCCTCGGCCTCGGGTCCGTAGGCCGGACCACGGTCGTAGTGCCACTCGGCGCAGGGGCCGGCCGGCCCGGGCTGGCCCGTGTCCCAGAAGTTCTCCTCGCGCGGCAGCCGCACGACGTGCTTCGGGTCCAGGCCGATGCCCTTCGTCAGGGCGTCGTAGGCCTCGGTGTCCTGCTCCCAGATGGTGACCCACATGCGGTCGCCGTCGAAGCCGTAGCCACCGGCGCTCTGCTCGGTCGTCAGCAGCTCCCACGCGAAGTCGATGGCCTCGCGCTTGAAGTAGTCGCCGAACGAGAAGTTGCCGTTCATCTGGAAGAACGTGCCGTGCCGCGTCGTGCGCCCGACGTTCTCGATGTCGTTGGTGCGGATGCACTTCTGCACGCTGGCGGCCCGGGGCCAGGGCGCCTTCTCGGTGCCGAGGATGTACGGGATGAACGGCACCATGCCGGCGATCGTGAAGAGGATCGACGGGTCCGGCGAGACCAGCGGGACGCTCGGGACGATCTCGTGGTCCTTCGAGCGGAAGTAGTCCAGCCAACGCTGGCGGATGTCGGCGGTGCGCATGGTGTCCTTCGTCAGAGTCGTTGCCTGGTGGCCCTGGGGCCATTGTCCCGCGCCGGAGCGGTGCCGGCGGCGGGCTCAGAACGAGTAGCCCAGCTCGTCCTCGTCGGCGCGCGTGGCGGCCTCCGGGTCGACGGCGGCGTGCCGGCCGCGGCGGGCCCGGACGTCGACGTCGTCCGGGTGCGGCTGGCCCTCGGCGAGCAGCGCCGCGACGAGCTCGTCCTCGCGGGACTCGCGGGCCACGGAGAACTCGTGCCGGAACGTCTCCAGGAAGGTCCCGGTGCGGCGCGAGACGTCACGTCCGAGGTCCTCGGCACGTGCGGCGACGGCCTCGGGGGTGTAGCGGGCCACCAGCCGCCGACCACGCTGGATCACGACGACCGTGATCGTCACGCCCACGCCCACCCAGAACAGCCGCCGCGTCATCGCGACGCCCCGTTCCCGGTCGACGACCGCCAGGCCTTGCCCAGGCCCTGGCGCACGCCGTAGGAGAACGCGGCGACCTTGACCAGGGGGCGACCCAGCGTCGAGGCGTACAGACCGGCCAGGGCCGAGACGTTCTCGCTCACCTGGGCGGCGGACGTCGTGATGACGTCGACCTTGACGAGCTGGTCGTTCGTCGAGGACACGGTGCTCGCGGCCTCGTCGAGGATCGGCACGGAGTGCTCCGTGAGCTCACGGATGCTGCGCGAGGTCTCGTCGAGCGTCCGCCCGAGCTTGACCAGCGGGACGGCCAGCAGGCCGACCAGCAGCACGAATGCGATGGCGGCGATCAGTCCCGCCACGTCCCCCACGGTCATCTCTCATCTCCTCGGTCGGGTGAGTCGCCACCCTATCCAAACGACGACGCCCCGTCCCCGATCGGGGGACGGGGCGTCGTGCCTGCTGAGCGCGGTGGCGCTGGATCAGCGGGCGTAGTACTCGACGACCATCTGGACGTCGCAGGTCACGGGGACCTCGGAGCGCTTCGGGGCGCGGGTCAGCGTCGTCGACAGCTTCTCCAGGTTGACGTCCAGGTAGCCCGGGACCTCGGGCAGCACGTCGCGGTGCGCACCGGCGGCGGCGACCTGGAACGGCGTCGTGGTCTGCGACTTCGGCTTGACCTGGAGGGTCTGGCCGGGCTTCACGCGGAACGACGGGCGGTCGACGATCTTGCCGTCCACCATGATGTGGCGGTGCGTCACGGCCTGGCGCGCCTGCAGGATGGTGCGGGCGAAACCGGCACGGAGCACCAGCGCGTCGATGCGGGTCTCCAGGTCCTCGACCATGACCTCACCGGTCAGACCCGGGTGCTTGCGGGCGTTCTCGTAGACCTTGAGCAGCTGCTTCTCGCGCAGCGCGTACTGGGCGCGCAGACGCTGCTTCTCGCGCAGACGCACCGCGTAGTCGGACTCGGTGCGGCGGCGGGCACGGCCGTGCTCGCCCGGGGGGTACGGACGCTTCTCGAAGTGGCGGACGGCCTTCGGGGTGAGGGCCAGACCGAGCTTGCGGCTCAGGCGCACCTGGCGGCGCGACTTGCGGACTGCAGTCACAGTGTTCTTCCTGTCCTGTCGTGGTTCTGAGGTCACACCCGAGGCGCAGCGGTCCGTGGACCAGGGCGTCGGGTGCGGGACCAGCCGACGGAACCCTCGTCGACACCGTGACGATGTCGCAGGAGGAGTTCGCAGGGCCGAGGTCCCAGGTGGTCGCCGCGCGGGCAACCCGTCCATGTTACCCCATCGCCGCCGCGCCCCCGTGCCGGCCCCGCCGTCGTCACGCGACGGCGGTCAGGACCCGCCGTCGAGGATCTGCCGGATCCGGTCCAGCCGTTCACCGACCTGCCGCTCGAAACCCCGGTCGGTGGGTTCGTAGTACCGGCGCCCCGCCAGCTCGTCGGGCAGGTACCGCTGCGCGGCGACGCCGTGCGGCTCGTCGTGGGCGTAGCGGTACCCCTTCCCGTGGCCGAGCTTCTCCGCACCGGCGTAGTGGGCGTCACGCAGATGGGCGGGGACCACCCCGACGCGACCCGCCGAGACGTCCGCGAGCGCCGCGCCGATCCCCGCGTACGCGCGGTTGGACTTCGGCGCCGTGGCGAGGTGGACCACGGCCTCGGCGAGGACGATGCGCCCCTCGGGCATCCCGACGAGCTGGACGGCCTGCGCCGCGGCGACGGCCGTCTGCAGAGCGGAGGGGTCCGCCATCCCGACGTCCTCGGCGGCCGAGATCACCAGCCGGCGGGCGATGAACCGGGGGTCCTCCCCTGCCGCGACCATGCGCGCGAGGTAGTGCAGCGCGGCGTCCACGTCGGAGCCGCGGATCGACTTGATGAAGGCCGACACGACGTCGTAGTGCTGGTCGCCGTCACGGTCGTACCGCACGGCCGCCACGTCGACGGCGCGCTCGACCGTGTCGAGGTCGACGGTGACCGGCTCGTCGGGGGCGACCTCGTCGCGGGCGTCGCTGAGGGCCGCACCGGCCGCCGCCTCGAGGACCGTCAGCGCCTTGCGCGCGTCGCCGCCGGCCATGCGCACGAGCTGCTCCTCGGCGTCGTCGGCCAGCGTCACGGCACCGTCGAGCCCGCGCTCGTCCCGGATCGCCCGCCGGACCAGGCCGCGCACGTCCTCGGCGGTGAGCGGCCGCAGGGTCAGCAGCAGCGACCGGGACAGCAGCGGGGAGTTGACGGAGAACGACGGGTTCTCGGTGGTGGCCGCCACGAGGGTGACCCACCGGTTCTCCACGCTGGGCAGCAGGGCGTCCTGCTGCGTCTTGGAGAAGCGGTGGACCTCGTCGATGAACAGCACCGTCTCCTCGCCGCCGGTGGCGAGGCGACGACGCGCGTCCTCGATGACCTGCCGGACGTCCTTGACCCCGGCGGTGACGGCGGAGAGCTCGACGAACCGTCGCCCGGAGCTCGTCGCGACGAGGTAGGCCAGCGTCGTCTTGCCGACACCCGGCGGACCCCACAGGATCACCGAGCCGGGCGCGGCCCGGCGCGCGGCGTCGTCGGTGGGTTCCACCAGGCGCCGCAACGGGGACCCGGCGACGAGCAGGTGCCCCTGACCGGTCACCTCGTCGAGCGAGGCGGGACGCATCCGGACGGCCAGCGGGGCACCGGCGCCGCTGCGCGCGACCACCGGCGTGCCGTGCTCCCCGGTCGTCGCGGCGTTGAAGAGGTCCATGGGAAGGAGCCTAAGTGCCGCCGCCGACGATCGCACACCTGTTCGACGGCCGTCCCGGGTGCGGCGGCGCGGGGTGCCGTCGCGTGCGGGCGCCGCTGCTAACCTGTCGCGGCGATGCCCGGGCCGCCGGCCTCGTGGGAGGCCGCCACCCTCCCGACGCCGGAACGACAGACAGGGGCCGACCGTGACGCTGGACGCTTGGCTGACGCTCGCCGTGGTGCTGGCGGTGCTGGCGACGCTCGTGCGCGGTCGGGTCTCCCCCGCCGTGACGGTCTTCGCCGGCGCCGTGGCCGTGATGATCCTCGGGGTGGTGCCCGCCGAGGACGCGTTCTCCGGGTTCTCCAACGCGGCACCGATCACGGTGGCGGCCCTGTACGTGCTGGCGGCCGGGATCGAGAAGACCGGGGCGCTGACCCCGGTGATGCAGTCCACCCTGGGCGAGGACGGCGCCTATCGCCGCCCCCTGGTGCGCACGCTGGCCCCGACGATGGCGGCCTCGGCGTTCCTCAACAACACGCCGATCGTGGCGATGCTCGTGCCCCAGGTGACCGCGTGGGCGAACCGCCGACGGCTGGCCGTGTCCAAGATCCTCATGCCGGTCTCGTTCGCCGCCGTCCTGGGCGGGCTGATCACCGTGATCGGGACCTCGACGAACCTCGTCGTGTCGGGCCAGATGTCCACGTTGGGCCTGGAGCCGATCGGGTTCTTCGAGATCGGCAAGGTCGGGCTGCCGATCGCCCTGGTCGGGTTCGTCGCACTGGTCGCCCTGGCGCCCGTGCTGCTGCCCGACCGCCGGTCGGCCCGCGCGGAGATGGAGCAGGAGGGCCGGCGGTTCTCGTTCGAGATGATCGTCGAGCCGGGCGGCCCGGTCGACGGTCGCACCGTCGAGCAGGCCCGGCTGCGCGACCTGTCCGGCCTGTTCCTGGCGTCGGTGGACCGCGGGGACACGATCATCGCCCCGGTGCGTCCCGAGACCGTGCTGCGCGGCGGCAACCGGCTGCACTTCGTGGGGCCGATCGACCGCGTGGTCAACCTGCAGGAGATGCGCGGGCTGCGCTCGGCCGAGATGGAGCACGTGCTCGATCTGGACGAGCCCTCGGTGCGCTACTACGAGGCCGTGGTCGGCTCCCGCTCGCCGCTGGTGGGACGCACGCTGAAGGACGTGGGCTTCCGCGCCACCTACCAGGCGGCGGTGCTGGCGATCCACCGCTCCGGCCAGCTCGTCGAGAGCCGGCTCGGCACCGAACGGATCCGCCTGGGCGACACCCTGATCCTGGTCAGCGACCCCGACTTCCGCGACCGGTGGCGCGACCGTGCGGACTTCCTCCTGGTGGCCGGCCTGGACGGGCACCCGCCGTCACGGGCGTCGCGCAGCTGGATCCCGGTCGGCCTGCTGGCCGCGGTCGTGGTGCTCGCCGCCACCGGCCTGGTGCCGATCCTGCACGGTTCGCTGGTGGCGGCGATCGTGCTGGTGGCCTCGAAGGTGCTCTCGCCGCTGGAGGCGCGCCGCGCGATCGACGTCGAGGTGATCGTCGTCATCGCGTCCGCCTTCGGGCTCGCCGCCGCCATGGAGGCGTCGGGCCTGGCCGACGTCGTGGCCCAGGGCCTCGTGGGATTGTTCGGGGACTACGCCCCCTACGGGGTGCTGCTCGGCCTCGTGCTGGCGACCGTGGTGCTGACCGAGCTCGTGACGAACAACGCCGCGGCGCTGCTGATGCTGCCGGTCGCGGTGAGCACGGCCGCCTCGGCGGGCCTGGACCCGCGGGGCGCGGCGATCGCGGTCGCCGTCGCCGCGTCCGCCTCGTTCCTGTCCCCCATCGGCTACCAGACCAACATGATGGTCTACGGCCCGGGCGGGTACCGGTTCACCGACTACGCGCGCCTGGGGTGGATCCTGACGCTCGTGACGGTGGTGGCCACCGTCGTGCTGGTGCCGACCTTGTGGCCGGCACCAGCCTGACGGCGGCGTGCAGGACGGAGCGCGTCAGGCCCCGTCGCCCTCGGGTTCGGCGTCCACGCCGGCCTCCTGGCGCTGCTCCGCGGTGATCGGTGCCGGTGCGTCGGTCAGCGGGTCGTAGCCGCCGCCGGACTTCGGGAAGGCGATGACGTCGCGGATGGACGGCGACTGCGTCAGCAGCGCGACGATCCGGTCCCAGCCGAAGGCGATGCCGCCGTGCGGCGGGGCGCCGAACTTGAAGGCGTCCAGCAGGAAGCCGAACTTCTCCTGGGCCTCCTCGTGACCGATGCCCATGACCTCGAAGATGCGCTCCTGCACGTCCCGGCGATGGATACGGATGGACCCGCCACCGATCTCGTTGCCGTTGCAGACGATGTCGTAGGCGTAGGCGAGCGCGTTGCCCGGGTCGGACTCGAACGTGTCGAGCCACTCCGGCTTCGGGGAGGTGAAGGCGTGGTGCAGGGCGGTCCACGCCGACGTGCCGAGCGCCACGTCCCCGTCGTCGGCGGCCTCTCCCGCCGGCTTGAACAGCGGCGCGTCCACGACCCACACGAACGACCACGCGTCGTGGTCGATCTGGCCGGTGCGCTCGGCGATCTCCACCCGCGCGGCGCCCAGCAGGGCCCGGGAGTCGGTGGTGCGGCCGGCCGCGAAGAACACGGCGTCACCGGGCTGCGCACCGGTGGCCTCGGCGAGCCCGGCGCGCTCCGCGTCGGAGAGGTTCTTGGCGACCGGGCCGCCGAGCGTGCCGTCCTCGGCGAACGTGACGTAGGCGAGGCCCTTGGCGCCGCGCTGCTTGGCCCAGTCCTGCCAGGCGTCGAACTGGCGGCGCGGCTGCGAGGCCCCGCCGGGCATCACGACGGCGCCGACGTACTCGTTCTGGAACACCCGGAACGAGGTGTCGGCGAAGTACTCGGTGAGCTCGACGAGCGGGTTGCCGAACCGCAGGTCGGGCTTGTCCGTGCCGTACAGGCGCATGGCGTCGGCGAAGGTGATCCGCTCGAACGGACGGGGCACCTCGACGTCGACGAGCCGCCAGATCTCGGCGAGCAGCTCCTCGGTCAGGGCGATGACGTCGTCCTGCTCGACGAAGCTCATCTCGACGTCGAGCTGGGTGAACTCGGGCTGCCGGTCGGCCCGGAAGTCCTCGTCGCGGTAGCAGCGCGCGATCTGGTAGTAGCGCTCCAGGCCGCCGACCATGAGGAGCTGCTTGAACAGCTGCGGCGACTGCGGCAGCGCGTACCAGGAGCCGGGCGAGAGCCGGGCCGGGACGAGGAAGTCCCGCGCACCCTCGGGCGTGGAGCGGGTCAGCGTGGGCGTCTCGACCTCGACGAACTCGTGCGAGTCCAGCACGCGCCGCGCCGCGGCGTTGACCTTGGCCCGCAGCCGCATGGCGTGCGCCGGCGCCGGGCGGCGCAGGTCCAGGTAGCGGTGCTTGAGCCGGGCCTCCTCACCGATCGTCTCGGTGTCCGCGAGCGCGGTGGAGACCTGGAAGGGCAGCGCCTCGGAGGTGTTGAGCACCTCGACCTCGGTGGCGATGACCTCGATGTCCCCGGTCGCGAGGTTCGCGTTGGCGTTGCCCTCGGGGCGCCGGGAGACCTCGCCGGTGACGCGCAGCACGAACTCGGAGCGCAGCGGGTGGGCGACCTCCTCGTCCCGGATGACGACCTGGGCGATGCCGGAGGCGTCGCGCAGGTCGATGAAGGCCACTCCTCCGTGATCACGGCGGCGATCGACCCAGCCCGTGAGGATGACGGTCTGGCCGATGTGCTCGGCTCGCAACGAGCCGGCCGTGTGGGTGCGGAGCACGGAAGGTTCCTTTCGCACGATGTCGGGAGTCTCACCGTCGGGTCCGCCGACGGAGTGGGGCGCACGCGACGCCCGTGACATCCTACGGGGGCAACCGCCCCGGACTGCGAGGAGAGATCGATGGCCCGCCAGATTGCGACGAACACCACCGTGGGTCGCGAGGAGCTGACCGAGTTCCTGCGGTCCCGTCACCACGGGGTGCTCGTCACCACCCGCGACGACGGGCGTCCGCAGCTCAGCCCGGTGGCCTTCGGCGTCGACCCGGCGGGGCGCGTCGTGGTCTCGACCTACCCGGAGCGCGCGAAGGCGGTCAACCTGCGCAAGCGCCCGCAGGTGTCGTTCATGGCCCAGAGCGACGACTTCGGCGACGCCTGGGTGCAGGTGGACGGCACGGCGGAGGTCCTGGACATGCCCGAAGCCCTGGAGCCGCTGGTGGAGTACTTCCGGGCAGCGGCCGGCAAGGAGCACCCGGACTGGGACGAGTACCGCGAGGCGATGAAGAAGCAGGACAAGTCGGTGATCCGGATCACCGTGGAGCGGTGGGGCCCGATCGCGACGGGCGGGTTCCCGCCGCGGCTCGCCGACGAGGGCTGAGCGGCCCCCGGTTCAGCCGCGCAGGCGCCGAAGGGCCCGCCGGGCCCGGGTCACCTGCGACGACGGCCGGGCCTGCAGCTCGACGAGCAGGTCCGCCACGGTGGCGACCGCCGCGTCGGCGACCTGGCGAGGCATCCGCCGGTCGGGATCGACCCAGCGGGGCGCGGGCGGCTCGGGCACCAGGTCGTCGAGGTCACCGTGCACCCGGACCCCCCGGTCCCGCAGCCACCGGGTCCAGCGCTCGGTGCGTTCGACCACCCACGGGTGGTCGTGCGGCCCGATCGTGATCCGGGCGGCCGGTCTCGAGCCCATGCCGGGCACGACGACGGACTCGATGAGGGGCGAGGCGGCCCCTCCCCGTCGGGCGTCGTCACCGAGCTCCCGGTTCAGCCGCCGGAGCAGCCGGGCCTGCGCGACGCCGATCGACTCGTTCACGCGGGCCGCCTCGCGCGGTGCGACGTCGGCCGGGACTCCCAGGGCGTCGAGGAACCTGCGCCAGAGCACGTCCGGTGACCCCGCCGCCGGTGCCGTCACCACGTGGAGCCGGTCGGCGGGCAGGTCCGCACCCCACACCGTCAGCAGCCGGGGGACGTCGAACGACGCCATGAACCCCAGGCGGTTCTCGCGCGCACGACGCATGTACGCCGCGAAGGACCTCGTGCTGCCGAACTTGACCATCTCCTGCCAGCCGCTCGCCAGCTCCCGGGCGAGGTCACGTGCCGTGACCACCACGTGCACCTCGTCCCCGGTCCCGCTCAGGTCCTCGAGGACGCGTCGGGCCTGCTCCTCGGAGGCCGAGGAGAAGATCTCGTGGCTCACGACGACGTCCCCGCGGGACCGTCGCACGGCGCGCCGGAGCCTCGGCCAGGCGTCCCGCAGCGTGCGCGGGTCCAGCCCGTGGTCCTTGCCGGTGACGTCCAGGGCCGCCCGGTAGTGGATCTCGGGGTCGCGGAGCGGACCCAGCGGATAGGTCAGGCCGTGGCGCCGCAGGGCTCGCTCGTTGAGCAGGAGCCGGGACTGCAGCGAGGTCGTGCCCGACTTCGGGGCACCGACGTGCAGGAAGATTCGTCGCGGCATCGCAGCACCATGACACATCCCCGTGCGTCGGGCGCGCCGTCGGGTGGCCCTACGATGCCTGCATGGCAGCAGGGCAGATCATCGGGTGGGTGACGGGCCTGGTGGTGGCCCTCGTCGTCGTCACGGCCGTCGTCTGGTGGGTGAGGCGCCGTCGAACGGAACGACGCCGGCGGCAGGACGAGCAGCTGCGGCGCCGCACCCAGGACGCCGGCCAGGTGCTCGTGCGCACCGACGAGCGCGCCCGCCTGGCCGAGGACGAGCTCTCCTTCGCCGTGGCCGAGGTGGGCGACGGCGTCCGGGACGAGTTCGGCCCGACGCTGCAGCGGGCGCGCACGCACCTCGGCGAGGCGTTCCACCTCAACCAGCTGCTGCACGACGAGATCCCGGACACCGACGCCGAGCGGCACACCTGGTCCGGGCGCATCCTCGCGGCATGCACCGAGGCCGAGACGCTGCTGGACGACATCGAGCGAGCCCTGGCCGAGCGTCGCTCCGCGGTGCGCGCGACGCCGGACCTCCTGGAGCGGACCGCGACCCGTGCCGACTCCCTCGGCGACGGAGTGGCCGCGGCCCGCGAGGACGTCGAGCGGCTGCGCGGGCAGTACACCGAGGAGGCGCTGCGCCCCGTGGCGGACAACCCCGAGCAGGCCGAGCGGCTGCTCGACTTCGCGCGGCGCGGCGTGACGGCCGCGCGGAAGCGGCTGGCGGCGGGGCGCAAGGACGAGGCCGCCACGACCGCGCGCGCCGCGGAGGAGTCGGTGCGCCGCGCCGAGGGCCTGCTGGCGGCCGTCGACGACTTCGAGCACGAGGTGCTGCGTGCCGAGGCCGCGCTCGGCGCGGTCGTGGCCGAGTGCCGCGACGAGCTGGCGCAGGCGCGCGCCCTCCCGCAGCGCACCGGGGCCGTCGACGAGGCGGTCCGCGCCCTCGAGGCGGCGCTGGCGGCCGTCCCTGCCGCGGGCCAGCCGTCGGACCCCGTGGGTGCGCTGACGCGCCTGCGCGGGGCCGCCCAGGGGTTGGACGAGGCGGTGCGCGAGCACGAGGAGCGCGCCGCGCAGGCACGGCGTGCCGAGGCGGCCCGCGGCCCCGCGATCCAGGACGCCGAACGGCAGATCGCCGCCGCCCGCGGCGTCGTCGACGACTACCGGGCACCCGTCGGTCCGGACGCGCGGACCCGGCTGGCCGAGGCGGAGCGCGAGCTCGCGGCGGCCCGGGACGCCGCCGACGCGGAGCAGGCCGTGACCCGGGCACGGCGCGCGGCCTCGCTGGGGGCGGAGGCGGCGACGCTCGCCCAGCGGGACCTGCGGGCCCACCACGGACAGGGCGGCTACGGCCAGGGAATGGGACTGCCCCGCGGCCGGTCCGGCTCGGACGTCTTCGGCGCGGTGCTGGGCGGCATGGTGCTTGGCGGGATCCTCGACGACATCGGCGACCTGGGCGACTTCTTCGACTGACGCTCGCGCACGGTCACGGCCGCGGTCACCATCAGAACAGGGTCGCCGACCGCTCCTCCGGCGCGGTGGGCGCAGCGGCGACCATCGACCCGGCCGGGTAGTCGGCGTCGTCGTGGGGGCGCAGGTCGTCGTCGTAGCGGCCGGTGGCGCCGGAGGCGGCCCGGTGCGCGGACCCCGCGAACCCCCGCTCCTCGAGCAGGGGCCGCACCCGCTGCCAGAGCCAGTCCCGGTACCCGTCGTGCACGTCGGCACCTCGGGCGAAGACGCGCCGGTAGCCCGCCACCCGGTCGGGGTGCTCCCGGGCGAGCCACTGCAGGTACCACTCCCGCACGCCGGGCTTGAGCCGCAGCGGGACGACCGTCACGCCCGTCGCGCCCGCGTCGGCGATCGCGTCGAGCAGCCGGGTGAGGTGGTCCGTGGAGTCCGTCAGCCACGGCAGCACCGGGGCGACCATGACACCGCACGGCAGGCCCGCGGCACGGATCGTGCGGACGAGGTCCAGCCGCGCCTTCGGCGTCGGCGTGCCGGGTTCGACGGCCTGCTGGAGCTCGGCGTCGACGAACGACAACGAGACACCGAGACCGACGTCGACGTGCGTGGCGGCGTCGGCGATCAGCGGCAGGTCGCGGCGCAGCAGCGTGCCCTTGGTGAGGATCGAGAACGGCGTCCGCGAGTCAGCGAGCGCCGAGATGATCCCGGGCATGAGCCGGTAGCGCCCCTCGGCGCGCTGGTACGGGTCGGTGTTGGTGCCCAGCGCGACCGGCTCGCGCCGCCAGGAGGGCCGGGCCAGCTCGGCGCGCAGCACCTGGTCGACGTTCGTCTTCACCACGACCTGGGAGTCGAAGTCGGTCCCCGCGTCCAGGTCGAGGTACTCGTGCGTCGGGCGAGCAAAGCAGTTGTGGGCGACCACACCGTTGGCCACGAAGTCGCCTGTTCCTGTCGTGATGTCGACCATCTCCTGGTCGAAGCCACAGGCCTCGACCATCACGACACCGAGGTCCACCGAGGTCTTCAGCGCCATACCCGTCACGGAGAGCTTGCGGACGATCGCGGGCCGGACGAGGCGGAAGAACCGTTCCCGCGCCGCGAGACCACCTCGCACACGCACGCGCGCCACACCGTTCGGTCGTGGAGGCTCGAGCGTGTGGTCCAGGGCGAACCGCCGGAGGGAATCGGCCACCTGGGACAGGATCGCCTCGTCCTTGTTGGCGATCCTCAAGATCCCCCGGGAGCACGAACCCTCAGCGTCGAAGATCCCTGACAGAAAGCCCCTCGACCATTCCGCGCTCGGCACCGCCGGCCACTCGATCAGCCTTCTGATCGCATCGACGTCCGCCGACCGCGCGGTGTGCAGTGCGCTCATGGCGCGACGTGTCTCCGTCGCGGTCACGAACGGACGACGTCTCGTGACGATCCCGTCGAGGGCCAGGTACCGGGCGGTCCGGTCGAGACCCTCCCGGTCGGCCAGGGC
Organism: Isoptericola sp. b515; assembly: GCF_030588125.1. Classification (NCBI taxonomy): domain Bacteria; kingdom Bacillati; phylum Actinomycetota; class Actinomycetes; order Micrococcales; family Promicromonosporaceae; genus Isoptericola; species Isoptericola sp. b515. The sequence goes on from NZ_JAUQYR010000003.1 coordinate 130,274, forward strand.
GAGGCGGAACATGCACACGCGGGCACCGCCCCGCGATGTCCTCGGGTAGGTCTTCTCGAAGATCATGCCGTCGCCGCGGATCATCCCGGTGAGATAACCGCGCCGGTAGTCGCGCGACTCGGTACTGCCTGTGCCTTCTTCCGGCCGGCCGGTACCGAACCCCATCAAGGAGTCGTTCGTCGTGAGGTGCGGGCGCTGCGTGCCCGGTGGCCCGGCGGCGACGTGCTTCCATCCACGACCCCGGGCCAGGAACCGGTGCTCGGCGCTCGCCACGATCTCGGTGCCGTCGCGCAGGATCACCCGGTAGGCGGGTTTCACCGACGTCCATCGCGCCAGCACCGTGGTCTCGACGAACCGTCGGTAGGTCCCCTGGCGGCGCGTGCCGACGATCCGGTCACCGACCGACACCTGGCCGATCGGCTTCTGCGTGCCGTCCGCCATCAGGACGAGCGTGGACGGAGAGACGCAGTAGGTGCACGCGTGAGAGCAGCCGCGGTAAGGGTTGACCGTCCACCGGAACGGCATGCGCGAGGCGGCCGGCACCTTGGACAGCGCACTCTTGGCCATCACCTCGTGGAAGGTGATGCCGGCGAACTCCGGGGTGCGCGTGCTGCGCACGAGGCCGAGCCGGGCCAGCCCCGGCCGCTCCAGACCGGGCAGCGCCCCGTCGTCGGCCGTCGTCGCCTGCCCGTCCCATCGCACCCCCGTAGTCGAACACGCGTTCGACGACGGGTCAAGGGACGCGGGTCACCCGCAGGGGCGGGGCCTCACTCCCCCGGGACGACCCGGGGGTGCAGGTCCTCGGCGGGCGGCGCCCAGGTCGTCGGGTCCGCCTCGACCTGCTCGCCGGAGCGGATGTCCTTGACCTGGTGCTCCTCGCCCGGGAACCAGACGAACGGGATCCCGCGACGGTCGGCGACCTTGATCTGCCTGCCGAACTTCGCCGCGGACGGGGCCACGTCGGTGGGGATGCCACGGGCCCGCAGGGCCGCGGCCACGGCGTCGGACTGCGCACGGTGGTCCTCGTCGGTCACGGCGACCAGCACGGCGGTCGGCACCCCGCGCGTGGCGGTCATGAGTCCGGCGGAGAGCAGCCGCGAGACGAGCCGGGAGACCCCCACGGACAGCCCGACGCCGGGGTAGGTGTTCTTGCCGTCGGACGCGAGCGTGTCGTAACGGCCGCCGGAGCAGATCGAGCCGAGCTGCTCGTGGCCGACCAGCACGGTCTCGTAGACGGACCCCGTGTAGTAGTCGAGGCCGCGGGCGATCTTGAGGTCGGCCACCACGACGCCCGGAGCGCGGGCACCCGCCGCCTCGATCAGCGCGCCGAGCTCGGCCAGGCCGGTCTCCAGCAGGTCCGTGGCGGCGTCGTACCGCGCCGCGAGCTTGCGCACGTCGTCGACCACGGTCGTGTCGCTGCCGTGGATCGCCGCCAGGTCGAGGCAGGCGGCGGCCTGCTCGGCCGTCGCGCCCTGCTCGGCGACGAGCAGCTCGGCGACCTTCTCCACGCCGATCTTGTCGAGCTTGTCGATCTGGCGCAGCACGCCCTCGACGTCGCTCAGGCCCAGCCCGCGGTAGAACCCCTCGGCCACCTTGCGGTTGTTGACCAGGACCCGCACGGGCGGCAGCCCGACCTCGCGCAGGGCGCCGAGCGCCTCGGCCATGACCAGCGGCACCTCGACCTCGTAGTGGTAGGGCAGCTCGCCCGCGCCGACCACGTCGATGTCGGCCTGGACGAACTCCCGGAACCGACCCTCCTGCGGCCGTTCACCACGCCAGACCTTCTGGATCTGGTAGCGCTTGAACGGGAAGGCGAGACGTCCCGCGTTCTCCAGCACGTACCGGGCGAACGGGACCGTCAGGTCGAAGTGCAGCCCGAGCTGCTTCTCGCCACGTCCACCGTCCGCGGAGGTGTCCTCGCCCTCCTCCTGGAGGCGGCGCAGGACGTACACCTCCTTCGACGTCTCGCCCTTGCGCAGCAGCTGGTCGAGCGGCTCCACCGCGCGGGTCTCGATCCCCGCGAACCCGTGCAGCTCGAAGGTGCGGCGCAGCACGTCCAGCACGTGCTGCTCCACCACGCGACCGTCGGGGAGCCATTCGGGGAAACCGGAGAGAGGGGTGACGCGAGCCATGGGGACGATCTTCCCACGATCCCGGACGGTGCCCGGGCCACGTCCACCGCTGCCGTCAGGCCGGCAGGAACGGGTTGGCCGCCAGCTCCCGGCGCACCGTGGTCGTGGGTCCGTGCCCCGGGACGACGCCGAGCGCCGGGTCGAGGGCGCGGACGACGTCGCGCAGCGTGGCGAGCATCGCGTCCACGTCCGCGCCCGGCAGGTCGGTGCGCCCCACCCCGCCGGCGAAGAGGACGTCACCGCTGAGCACGACACCCGGTCCGCCGTCGCTCCCGTCGACGAGGTAGAGGGTCGACCCCTCGGTGTGCCCGGGGGCGTGCACGGCGTGCAGCGTGACGTCCCCGGCCACGATCTCGGTGGTCGACCCGTCGAAGGGCTCGACCGTCGCCGGGACCCGGTAGTCCCGCGGGTCGCGGCCGAAGTCGCCGAGCGCCTGCGCCAGCGCGCTGCTGACGCTCGTGGCCGCGGCGTCGTCCCCGCCGCGCAGGATCGTGCCGAACGGGTCGTCGATCCGGTAGGCGTCGGCGGCGTGCAGTCGGAGCGGCACGTCGAACCGGGCGCACAGCGCCGCGGCGTCCCAGGTGTGGTCGACGTGCCCGTGGGTGGCCAGCACGGCCCGTGGCACGAGCGAGCGGTCCGCGACGAGCTGTGCCACGCGGTCGGCCGTGCCGGCCCCCGCGTCGACGACGACGCAGTCGCGCCGGCCGTCGTCGCGGACGGCGTCGGCGACCACGACGCAGCAGTTGGTGCCGAACACGGGGGCGACCACGACATGCACGTCCATGGCGCCCACCGTAGTGCCGGACGGCGGGCCGTCACCGCCCGCGGGCCCGGATGCCGGAGTTCGTGCGGATGACCTGGGTCGCGAGCCCTAGACTGTCGGAGGCGCACGGTTGTCGTGCGCCGAGGATCCGAGGAGGCCGACGGACGGTGGCGCCGAGCAAGCGCGAGCGCGAGTACGCCCGGAAGCGCGAGGCGAAGTTCGCCGCGCGCCGACGCGCCAAGCAGGAGCGCCGTCGCCGCATCGGCATCGTCGTGGCGATCGTGGCGATCCTCGGCCTGGTCGGCGGCGGTGCGCTGGTCGCGGGGCTCACCGCGTCCGAGGACGCCCCCGTCGCGTCGGGCGTGGAGACCCCGGCCGGCGCGGCGTGCCCGCTGGGATCGACGGAGGCGCGCGACGGCGGTGAGCTGCCCGACCCATCGGTCGCCGAGGACCGGTCCTGGACGGCCTCGCTCGACCTGTGCGTGGACGGGGTCACCGAGACCGTCGAGCTGGAGCTGGCGGGAGCCGACGCACCGCAGGCGGTGGCGAGCTTCGTCGCGCTGGCCGACCAGGGCTACTTCGACGGCACCCAGTGCCACCGCCTGACCACCCAGGGGATCTACGTCCTGCAGTGCGGCGACCCGACCGCCACGGGCACCGGTGGCCCCGGCTACTCGTTCGGCCCGGTGGAGAACGCGCCCGCGGACGACGTGTACCCGGCCGGCACCCTGGCCATGGCCCGCCGCGGCGGCGACGCCGCGTCGATGGGCTCGCAGTTCTTCCTCGTCTACGAGGACTCGACCATCCCGTCCGACGCAGCCGGCGGGTACACGGTGTTCGGCACCGTGACGTCCGGCCTGGACCTGATCCAGGCAGTCGCTGACGCGGGCACGGCCGACGGAGCCGGTGACGGCTCCCCGGTCAGCCCCGTCATCATCGAAGGAGTGGAGACCCAGTGAGCGAGAGCACCCCCGGCTCGGCCGGCCCCGAGAACGTCGAGGCCGCCGAGCAGGCACAGGCCGAAACTCCTGGCGCCGGGACCGAGCGGTCGACGAACGCACCGTCCGACCCGGCACCGTCCGACCCGGCACCGTCCGCGCCCGAGGCCCCCCGGCCGTCGGCACCGAAGCCCTCGGCGCCGAAGCCGGGCCCGCCCGGAGCAGGCGCGCCCAAGCCGTCGGCGCTGCACCGGCCCACGCCCCGGACGGCGCCGACCCCCACCACCCCGGCCGCCCCGGTCCCCCCGGTGCACGACGCCGCCGAGACCGCTGCGGCCGCCGCCTTCGGCCGGGTGGACGACGACGGCACGGTGCACGTGCGCGAGGGCGACGGAGAGCGCCCCGTCGGGCAGTACCCGGGTGTCCCGGCCGAGGAGGCGCTGTCGCTCTACGTGCGGCGCTACCTGGACCTCGTGGCGAAGGTCGCCCTCTTCGAGACCCGCCTGGACAGCGCCGACCTGGCGATCCGCGAGATCGACCAGACGCTGGCCAAGCTGGCCGAGGAGACCACCGAGCCGGCCGCCGTCGGCGACCTGGACGCCCTGCGGAAGCGGGTGGAGCAGGTCCGCTCCCGCGCGGGCGAGCGTCGCGCGGCCCTGGAGGCCGAGCGGGTGGCCGCCAAGGAGCGTGCCGTCGAGGCCCGGACCGAGATCGTCGAGGCCGCGGAGAAGATCGCGGCGACCGACCCGGAGAAGATGCAGTGGCGCCCGGCGGGCGAGGAGCTGCGCAACCTGCTCGAGCGCTGGAAGGAGTCGCAGCGCACCGGCCCCCGCATCGACCGGCCGACCGAGGAGTCGCTCTGGAAGCGGTTCAGCCAGGCGCGCACCGCGTTCGACCGCGAGCGCCGGCACTTCTTCGCCGAGCTGGAGCAGCGCAACGCCTCCGCGAAGGCCGCCAAGGAGCAGATCGTGGCGGAGGCCGAGGCGCTCCAGCACTCCACCGAGTGGGGTCCCACGACCCGCGAGTACCGCGACCTGATGAACCGCTGGAAGGCTGCGGGCCGGGCGCACCGCAAGGACGACGACGCGCTGTGGGCCCGCTTCCGGGCGGCCCAGGACGTCTTCTTCGGTGCCCGGGACGAGGCGAACGCGGCGATCGACGCCGAGTACGGCGAGAACCTCAAGGTCAAGGAGGCGCTGCTGGCCGAGGCCGAGGCGCTGGTGCCCGTCAAGGACGTCAACGCCGCCAAGGAGGCGCTGCGCGGCATCCAGGACCGCTGGGAGGAGGCCGGCAAGGTGCCGCGGGCGGACCTGTCCCGCGTCGAGGGTCGCCTCCGGGCGGTCGAGAGCGCGATCCGGGACGCCGAGGACGACAAGTGGCGCCGGACGAACCCCGAGACGCAGGCGCGCGCGGAGGGCGCGGCCGCCCAGCTCGAGGAGGCGATCTCCGGCATGGAGTCCGAGCTCGCCGACGCCGAGGCGGCCGGGGACGAGCGCTCCGCCGACGAGATCCGGGGCGCCATCGCGGCGCGCAAGGCGTGGCTGGAGCAGATCGTCAAGGCTGCCGAGGACTCGCGCGGCTGACGCACGTCCTGTGGACGCCGCCCGGCGTCCACAGGACGACGGCCGCCGGGCGGTCGGCGCGGCGACGGGTCCCTAGGGTCGCTGGCAGGAGACCGCGCGTCCAGCCCGGAGGTGACCGCGTGCCCGCCGTCCCGACGTCGGCCCCCCGTCCGTTGCGCGAGCTGCTGCACGGGCCGGGCCCCGCACCGCCGGTCGTCCGCCCGGGGGACGTCGGCGGCCGGGCCGCCTGGCAGACCCTGGTGCACGAGGGCGTCCTGCGGGTGCTGCGGGTCGACGCCGCGTGCCCGGCGGGCCGGGTCGTGGACGCGGCGCTGCGCGCCTCGGTGCTCGCCCCCGAGGTCCCGGCCGGCGCCGTCGTCACCGCACGCACGGCCGTCTGGGTGCACACCGGACGCGGCCGGCCGGAGACGCTGGACCTCACCTACCCGGCGGGCCGCCACCGTCCCGAGCGGCCCCGGGGTGCACGGCTGTGGCAGGGCCACCTGCTCGGTCCCGACACCCGGCGGCTCGGGGGCGTGGCCGTGACGACACCGCAGCGCACCCTGGTCGAGCTGGTGCTGCACGGCGCCCGGAACCCGGAGACGACCCTGCTGGCCGCCGCGCTCCTGCGGGCCGGCGCCGACCCGGGGCGTGCGCGACGCGCGATCGAGGCCCGGTCCCGGGTCGCCGCGCGCGGACCCGCGCACGCCGCCCTGTCCGCCGCGGCCGCGACGCTCGTCGGCGTGGAGTCCGCGCACCGGTGACGGCCCCGGCGTAGGTTGGGGTCCATGCCTTCCGCGGGAGCCGTCGAGGTCGAGGTCGCCGGTCGTCGGGTGCGGGTGTCCAGCCCGGACCGGGTCGTGTTCGGCGACCTGGGGATCACCAAGCTCGAGGTGGTCGAGTACTTCCTCGCCGTCGGCGACGGGATCCTCGGCGCGCTGCTGGACCGGCCCACGACGCTGGAGCGGTGGCCCAAGGGCTACTCCCCCGACGCCGTGATGGCGACCCGCCAGGACTCCCACGGCGACGCCTTCTACCAGAAGCGGATCCCGAAGGGCGCGCCGGACTACGTGCGCACCGCGCGGATCGCCTTCCCGTCCGGCCGCACGGCCGACGAGGTGGCCCCGACCGAGCTCGCCGTGATCGCCTGGGCGGCCCAGCTCGGCACCCTGACGTTCCACCCGTGGCCCGTCCGGCGGGACGACGTCGAGGCCGTCGACCAGCTCCGCATCGACCTCGATCCTCAGCCCGGCACGGACTTCGCCGACGCCGCGCGCGCCTCGCTGACCTTGCGCGAGGTGCTCGACGAGCTCGACCTGGTCGGCTACCCGAAGACCTCCGGGGGCCGAGGGCTGCACGTGTTCGTGCCCGTCGCGCCGCGCTGGAGCTTCGTCCAGGCCCGACGCGCCACCATCGCGATCGGTCGCGAGCTCGAACGACGCCTGCCGGACGCGGTGACGACCCGCTGGTGGAAGGAGGAGCGGGGGGAGCGCCTGTTCGTGGACTACAACCAGATGGCGCGCGACCGCACGATCGCCTCGGCGTACTCGCTGCGGCCCAACCCCCGGGCCACGGTCTCGACACCGCTGGACTGGGACGAGGTCACCGAGGTCCACCCGGACGACTTCACCCTGCGCACGGTGCCCGAGCGGTTCGCGGCGCGGGGCGACCTCTTCGCCGCCCTGCGGGCCGACCGTGACCCGGCCCTGGACTGCTCGTTGGAGCCGGCGCTGGAGCTGGCGCGCCGGGACGAGACCGAGCACGGGCTCGGCGACCTCCCCTATCCCCCGGAGTACCCGAAGATGCCGGGCGAGCCGCTGCGGGTGCAGCCCAGCCGGGCGAAGGACCGGCCGCCGGACGACTGACGGTCCTCGTCAGGGCCGGGTGCGGTACCGGAGGAAGACCGCGCCGGCGGCGAAGGGCCGGCTCTCCACGAGCTCCAGGGCCGTGCGCATCCCGTCCGGGAAGGCGCGGGTGCCACCGCCGAGCACGTGCGGGGCGACGAACATCTCGATCTCGTCGACGAGGCCCGCGCGCAGCGCCTCGGCCGCGACCGTCGGGCCCGCCACCTCGACGACGCCGTCCGCGCCGGCCGCGATCTCGGCGAGGCGCTCGGTGGTGAGTCGCGGTTCGAGGGTCGTGCGGGGAGCCGCGAGCGCGTCGAGCGAGTCGGAGCAGACGATCTTGTCCCGCCCCGCCCACAGGTCGGCGAACTCCTGCTCGACCGCGGAGTCCGCCTCCCAGTCGTCCCAGACCTTCAGCGTCTCGTACATGGCGCGGCCGAGGACGAATGTGCTGAGCTCACGGACACGGCGGTTGACGAAGGCGTGCATCTCCTCGCTTGGCGCGGTCCACCGGAAGTCGCCGTCGGGGTCGGTGACGTACCCGTCGAGGGAGCAGGTCATGCTGAATCTCACGGTTCCCATGCCGTGCCGACCTCTCGGGACCCCGGAACTCATCGGTCGATGCCCGGGGCATCGGGCAGGATCGTCGCCAGGTCGTACCCGACGGGTTCGACGAGCTGGTCGTACGTGCACGAGCCGGGGTCGCGGTCCGGTCGCCAGCGCTTGAACTGCGCGGTGTGCCGGAACCTCCGCCCCTCCATGTGGTCGTAGCCGACCTCGAGGACCCGCTCGACCCGCAGCGGGGTGAACGACAGGTCCTTGCCCGCGCTCCACCGCGACTGCGCGCCGGGCCGCCGCTCCCCCGCGCTGCCGTCCGCGACGGCGGGATCCTGCCAGTCGGCCCACGGGTGGTCGCCCGCCGCGGACGTCCCCGGCTCGACCCGCAGCGGTGCGAGCTCGTCGTACAACGCGGCGCGACGCGCGGCGGGGAAGGACGCGGCGACCCCCACGAACTGCAGCGACGGACCGGCGTCCTCCCCGGCGCCGTCCAGGTAGAGGCCCAGCAGGAGCGAGCCCACCAACGGCCGGTCGGCCGTCGAGGTCTTGTGCTCCCGCAGACCGGCCAGGACGACGTCGGCCGTCCGGGCGTGCTTGACCTTCCACCACCCCCGCTTGTTGGGCTGGTACGGCTCGTCGTCGCGCTTGGCCACGACCCCGTCCAGCCCCGCCCCCTCGAACGCCGCGAACCACTCGCGGGCCGTGGCCGCGTCGTCGGTGCGCGGCGTGGCGTGCACCCGGGGGTCGTCCAGCCCGAGCCCGTCCAGCCGGGCGAGCCGCTCGGCCAGCGGACGGACCGACAGGTCCTCGTCGTCGAGGGCCAGCACGTCGAAGACGACGAGGGTGGCGGGGACCTCCTCGGCCAGGCGCCGGACCCGCGAGTCGGCCGGGTGGATGCGCTGGCTCAACGCGTCGAAGTCGAGGTGGGCGTCGGGACGGCCCGGGCCGGGCGGACGGGCGACGACGATCTCGGCGTCGACGACGCACCGCGACGGCAACGCCTCCCGCACGGCGTCGACGACCTCCGGGAAGTAGCGCTGCATCGGCCGGGCGTTGCGCGAGTCGATGCGCACCTCGTCGCCGTCGCGGTAGACGATCGCGCGGAACCCGTCCCACTTGGGTTCGTACACCCAGGCAACGCCGTCGTCCGGCTGGTCGGGCACCGCGGCGACCGACCGGGCGAGCATAGGTCGGATCGGCGGGCGGAGCGGCAGGTCCATGCCGGTGAAACTACGCCCGTCGGGGCGTCACCGCCCGGTCAGGCGTCGGCGGGTGCCTCGGGTGCGTCGGAGCCGACGTCCTCGGCCTTGGTGCCGGTGATGCGGTAGACGTCGAAGACGCCGTCGATCTTGCGGGCGGCGGCCAGCACCTGCTGCAGGTGCGCCGGCTCGGCCATCTCGAAGACGAACCGGGAGATCGCGATGCGGTCCGTCGACGTGGAGACCGTCGCCGAGAGGATGTTCACGTGGTGGTCGGACAGCACCCGCGTCACGTCCGACAGCAGCCGGGACCGGTCGAGGGCCTCGACCTGGATCTGGACGAGGAACATCGTGTTCGCGCCGTTGGTCCAGGACACGTCGACGATCCGCTCGGGCTGCTCGCGCAGCTGGGCGAGGTTCGCGCAGTCCGCGCGGTGCACGCTCACGCCCGCACCCCGCGTGACGAACCCGACGATCTCGTCGCCGGGGACGGGGGTGCAGCACTTGGCGAGCTTGACCCAGATGTCGTCCATGCCCTTGACGGCCACGCCCGGGTCGCCGGTGGAGCGCGAGCGGCGCACGGCCTGACCCGGCCGCGCGACCTCGGCGGTGTCCTCGGCCGTGCCGTCCTCCCCGCCGAGGGACTTCACGAGCGTCTCGACGACGTGCTGGGCGGAGACGTTGTTCTCCCCCACCGCGGCGTACAGCGCGGAGACGTCGTCGTAGCGCAGGTCGTTGGCCAGCCCCACGAGCGCCTCGTGGCTCATCAGGCGCTGGATCGGCAGGTTCTGCTTGCGCATCGCCCGCGTGATCGCGTCCTTGCCGCGCTCGATCGCCTCGTCCCGGCGTTCCTTGGTGAACCACTGGCGGATCTTGTTGCGCGCCCGGCCGGACTTCACGAAGTTGAGCCAGTCCTGGGACGGTCCGGCCGTCTCGGCCTTGGAGGTCAGCACCTCCACGACGTCGCCGTTCTGCAGCGGCGAGTCGAGCGGCACCAGCCGTCCGTTGACGCGTGCGCCCATGGTCCGGTGACCGACCTCGGTGTGCACCGAGTAGGCGAAGTCGACCGGGGTGGCACCGGCCGGCAGCGCCATGACCTCACCCTTGGGCGTGAAGACGTAGACCTCGGCCGCACCGATCTCGTAGCGCAGGGAGTCGAGGAACTCGCCCGGGTCGGCCGTCTCGCGCTGCCAGTCCACGAGCTGGCGCAGCCAGGCCATGTCGTTCGCCCGCGGGTCGTTCGACCCGCCCTTGCCGGCGCGCGCCGTCTCCTTGTACTTCCAGTGCGCCGCGACGCCGTACTCGGCGCGGCGGTGCATGTCGTGCGTGCGGATCTGGATCTCGACCGGCTTGCCGCCGGGTCCGACGACCGTCGTGTGCAACGACTGGTACATGTTGAACTTCGGCATCGCGATGTAGTCCTTGAACCGGCCCGGGACCGGGTTCCACCGCGCGTGCAGCGCACCGAGCGCCGCGTAGCAGTCGCGCACCGAGTCCACCAGGACACGGGTGCCGACCAGGTCGTAGATCTCCGTGAAGTCGTGCCCGCGCACGATCATCTTCTGGTAGATCGAGTAGTAGTGCTTGGGGCGGCCCGTCACCGTCGCGCGGATCTTCGCCCCGCGCAGGTCCGCCGAGATCTGCTCGCGCACCACACCGAGGTACTCCTCGCGGGCGGGGGCCCGCTCGGCCACGAGGTGCACGATCTCGTCGTAGACCTTCGGGTACAGGGTCTGGAAGGAGAGGTCCTCCAGCTCCCACTTGATCGTGTTCATGCCCAGCCGGTGGGCCAGGGGCGCGTAGATCTCCAGGGTCTCGCGGGCCTTGCGCGACGCCGAGGACCCGGAGACGTACTTCCAGGTACGGGCGTTGTGCAGGCGGTCGGCGAGCTTGATGACCAGGACGCGGATGTCCTTGGCCATCGCCACGACCATCTTGCGCACGGTCTCGGCCTGCGCCGCGTCGCCGTAGGTGACCTTGTCCAGCTTCGTGACGCCGTCGACGAGCATCGCGATCTCGCTGCCGAAGTCGCGCGTGAGGTCGTCCAGCGAGTAGTCGGTGTCCTCGACGGTGTCGTGCAGCAGCGCGGCGGCCAGCGTGGCGCCGTCGAATCCCAGCTCGGCCAGGATCGTGGCGACCGCCACGGGGTGGGTGATGTACGGGTCGCCCGACTTGCGCTGCTGACCGCGGTGGGCGCGCTCGGCGATGCCGTAGGCACGCTCCAGCACGCTCAGGTCGCTCTTGGGGTGGTTGGTGCGCACCGCCTGGAGCAGCGGCTCGAGCGCCGGCGTCGAGGGGGTCGCACCGCCCAGACCGAGGCGCACGAGGCGGTTGCGCACCCGGTTCCCGGCTCCGGTGGAGGAGGATCGGGGCGCGTCGGCGGCAGAGCGGGTCTGCGTGTCGTCGCTCACGAGCACCTCCTTCGCCCATCGCCGCCGGGGTGACCTCCGGGACGGCAAGTCTACGTCCCCACCCGCAACAGGGTCTCGACGGTGTGGTCACCGAGCCGGGCCCGACCGCCCAGGGCGGCCAGCTCGAGCAGGAACGCCAGTGCCACGACCGTCCCCCCGCAGCGCTGCACCAGCCGGGCGGCGGCCTCGGCCGTCCCACCCGTGGCGAGCACGTCGTCGACCACGAGAACACGCGCACCGGGCTGCAGTGTTCCCCGGCGCAGCTCGATGGACGCCGTGCCGTACTCCAGCTCGTAGTCCTCGCGCTCGACCGGCGGCGGCAGCTTGCCCGCCTTGCGCAGCGGGACGAAGCCCACGCCGAGCCGGGTGGCCAGCGGCGCGCCGAGGAGGAACCCGCGCGCCTCCATCCCGGCGACCACGTCGACGCCGCCGTCGGCCTCCACCAGGGAGGCGAACGCGTCGGTGACGTCGGCCAGGGCCGCACCGTCCGCCAGCAGGGGCATGATGTCCCGGAAGACGACCGGCGGGTGCGGGTAGTCCGGGATGTCCTGGATGAGCGAGCGGATCTCGGCCGCCCTGGCCGGACCGAGCCCGGCCAGGGCGACCACCGAGATGTCGTCCTCGATCACGGGTGACGTCACCTGCCGCCGCGCTTCCGGCGCGGCTGGGACCCGTGCCCCTGGTGGTGCCCCGGGATCAGCTGGGACCGTCCGGCGGCCACGGCCGCGAGCTCGGCCTCGTGGCCGCCCTCGTCGGCCAGGCGACCCCGCTCGGCCAGCACCTCCTCGGTGTGGCGGCGGATCTTCGGCTCGCGCTGGCGCAGCGACACGTCCAGCGGCGTGGCCAGGAAGATCGACGAGGCCGCACCGACCGCGATACCGACGAACAGCGAGAGCGAGAGGTCCCGCAGGGTTCCCGCGCCGAGCACGAAGGCACCGAGGAAGAGGATGCCCGCCACCGGGAGCAGGGCCACCACGGAGGTGTTGATGGACCGCACCAGGGTCTGGTTGACGGCCAGGTTGGCCCGCTCGGCGTAGGTGTTGCGCGACTGGTCGAGCACACCGGTGGTGTTCTCGCGCACCTTGTCGAACACGACCATCTTGTCGTAGAGCGAGAAGCCCAGGATCGTCAGGAAGCCGATGATCGTGGACGGCGTGACCTCCCAGCCGATCAGGGCGTACACCCCGGCGGAGATCAGCAGGTCGCTGAGCATCGCCAGGATGCCGGCGACCGACATCCGCCAGGCGCGGAAGTACACGGCCATGAAGGCCGCCGCGAGGAGGACGAAGACCGTCACGCCCCACAGCGCCTTCTCGGAGACCGACTCACCCCACGTGGGGCCGACGAACGAGGAGTCGACGTCCGCGGCCTCGACGCCGTACCCGGCGGCGAGGGCCTCGACCACGGCCGTCTCGTCGGCGCCGGAGACCTGCGAGGTCTGGACCCGGACGGCGTCGCCGCCGACGACCGCGACGCGCGGCTCGTCCTCCGGCAGCACCTCGTGCACGGCGTCGACGGCGACCGACTGCTCGGTCGTCGACGTGCCGTTGACCGTGAACTCCGAACCGCCCCGGAAGTCGATCCCGAGGGTGAGGCCCTTGGTGAGCAGGATGATGATCGAGGCGATCCCCAGGACGCCGACGATCGAGAACCAGACCCGCCGCTTCGCGACGATCGGGTAGGAGCGACGACCCGTGTACAGGTCGTTGCCCCACTGGGCGAAGGTCATGCTGCCGGCCATCAGCGGCTCTCCTCGTTCTCGCCGGGGACGGCGTCGTCACGGCGTTCGTCGGTCCCGGGGTCGTCCGGCGGCCCGTCCGCGGCGGCCGCACGGCGCTGCGCCGCGCGGCGCTCGGCGATCGTCATCCGGCGACCGGAGTCGTCGGTGCTCGGCGCCGGCGAGGCGGTGGCCCCGGCGAAGGCGGGCACCGGTTCCTTCTCGGGCTCCTCGGAGGTCTCCGGTGTCGGCTCCGGCGTCGAGAAGCGCCCCGCCCCCACGTACCGGGGGCCGCTGGTGCTGCGCAGGCGCTCGGGCGAGAGCCCGGACAGCGAGTGACCGTCGCGGAAGAACGGCACCTTGGTCAGCAGCTGCAGCGTCGGGTGCGTGAACCAGAAGACCACGGCGATGTCGATGATCGTCGTCAGACCCAGGGTGAACGCGAAGCCCTGCACCCCGCCGACGGCGAGGAAGTAGAGCACGATCGCGGAGATCAGCGTGACCGACTTGGCGGCCAGGACGGTGCGCTTGGCCCGTCGCCATCCTCGCTCGACCGCCATCGCCATCGAGCGTCCGTCACGCATCTCGTCCCGGATGCGTTCGAAGTACACGATGAACGAGTCCGCGGTGAAGCCGATGGCCACGATCAGACCGGCGACGCCCGCCAGGGACAGGCGGTAGTCGATCGTCCAGGACAGCAGCGCGATGAACACGTAGGTGATGGCGCCCGCGATGAGCAGCGAACCGACGGTCACCAGACCCAGGGTGCGGTACTGGAAGAGCGAGTAGACGACCACCAGGGCCATACCGATCAGACCCGCGATGAGACCGTTGCGGAGCTGCTCGGAGCCGAGCGTGGCCGAGATCGTCTCCTGGCTCTGGACCTCGTAGGCGATCGGCAGCGAGCCGAAGCTCAGCTGGTTGGCCAGCGTGGCCGCCGAGTCCCGGGTGAACGACCCGGAGATCTGCGCCTGGCCGTCGGTGATGATCACACCGGGCGCCAGCGACGGGGCCGAGATGACGAGCCCGTCCAGGACCATCGCGAACTGGTTGCGCGGGGACTCCAGGCTCTGCAGCCGCTCGGTGACCTGGCGGAACTCCGTGGTGCCCTCGGCGTCGAACTCGATGTTCACGACCCACTCGTTGGTGGTCGTGCCGTTGGGGCCGGAGCCGAGCCCGGAGCTGGCGTTGCTCAGGTGCGTGCCGTCGACCTCGACCGGGCCGAGGACGTACTTCAGCATGCTGCCGTCGTTGGAGCAGGTGACCAGGACCTGGTCCGGGTCCGCCCCGCCGCCACCGGCCAGGTTGGCCGGGTCGGTGCAGTCGAGGGCGTCGAACTTCTCCTGCACGGCGGGCGTGATCTGCGCGAGGTCGGAGGCGTCGGTGGGGTCGACGTCCTGCGCCTCGGTCGCGATCTGCTCGTCGAGCGCGGCGAGCTCCTCCGGGGTGGCTCCGGCCGGGGTCTCGCCCTCGGCCGCGTCGCCCTCACCGGACCCGTCGGCGCCCTCGGACGCCTCCGCGGACGGCTGCTGGGACGGGATCCCGAGCTCGTAGGCCAGGACCGGGCGGAAGCGCATCTGCGCCGGCTGGGAGACGAGGTCGATCGTCGCCTGGGACACCTCGCCAGGGATGGAGACGACGATGTTCTCGCCACCCTGGTTGACGATCTCGGCCTCGACGACGCCGGAGGAGTCGATGCGCTGCCGGATCACGTTGATCGACTCGTCGATCGCCTCCGGCGTGAGCTCGGAACCATCCGTCGACGTCGGCGTCAGGATGATCTGGGTCCCGCCCTGCAGGTCGAGAGCGAGTCCGGGTGCCAGGCTGGCGCCGCCGGGGTTGTCGTCGCTCTTGGGGTCCAGGTAGGTCCCGACGAGGAGGGCCACGAACGGCACCACCATCGACAGGAGCGCGAAGACCACGAGCGTGCGTACCGGACGCGAGCGCCGCGTGCTGGAGTTGGCCACTTGGTTCTCTTCCCGTGTGCGCGCCGCCGGAGCGGAGCGTGATGGCGCCGGTCGGGTCAGGGCCCGACCGGCGCGGAGGTCACTTGTCCTCGGTCTCGCCGTGCTCCCGGCGCTTGTCCTCCTGGACCTTCCGCTCCGCGGTGTCCAGCTCCGACAGGTCGTCCGGCACCTCGACGGGACCGTCTGCGGGGGCGATGCTACCGGCTTCCGACGTGTCCTCGGTCACCTCGTCGTCCTCGGAGTCCGCCACCGGCTGGTCCATCCGCTTGACGACGGCGGCCCGCAGCCAGCGGGTCTGGGAACCCGGGGTGGACTCGAGGGTGACGATGTCCGACTCCTCGTCGATGTCGACCACGGTGCCGACGAGCCCGGAACCCGTCATGACTTCCTGGCCGGGGGCGAGCGAGGACCGGAACTCGGCCTGCTGCTTCTGCTGCTTGCGCGTCCGCGAGCTCATGAACAGCATGAGCGCGGCGAGCGCGACGAAGAGGATGATGATCGTGGGGTCCACGGGGATTCAGTCCTTCTATCGGAAGATCGTGTGTTCGTCTCAGTCTAGGGTGCCGTGCGGCACCCTCAGACCTCGTCGAACAACGTGCGCGACGTCGCCCCGGTTCCCTCACCGCTCGCCGACGCCGGTGCGGCCCACGTCCCCGCCGGCGGCTCCAGCCCCAGGTGCTCCCACGCCGCGGCGGTCGCGACCCGCCCGCGGGGGGTGCGCGCGACCAGTCCCTCGCGCACGAGGTACGGCTCGGCGACCGTCTCGACGGTGTCGGACTCCTCGCCGACGGTCATCGCCAGCGTCGTCAGCCCGACCGGCCCGCCGCCGAACCGGCGGCACAGCGCCGCCAGGACGGCGCGGTCCAGTCGGTCCAGGCCGATCGGGTCGACCTCGTAGACCTCCAGCGCGGCCCGGGCCGCCCGCAGGTCGAGCACGCCGTCGCCGCGCACCTGCGCCCAGTCCCGGACGCGGCGCAGCAGGCGGTTGGCGATCCGCGGGGTGCCGCGCGAGCGGCCCGCGATCTCGTGCGCGGCCTCGTGCTTGATCTCGACACCGAGCAGCCCGGCCGAGCGCAGGATCACCCGTTCCAGCTCGGCCGCCTCGTAGAAGTCGAGGTGCCCGGTGAACCCGAAGCGGTCGCGCAGCGGGGCCGGCAGCAGCCCCGACCGGGTGGTGGCCCCCACCACCGTGAACGGCGGCAGGGTCAGCGGGATCGCGCTGGCACCGGCGCCCTTGCCCACCACGACGTCGACCCGGAAGTCCTCCATCGCGACGTAGAGCAGCTCCTCGGCCGGGCGGGCGAGCCGGTGGATCTCGTCGATGAACAGCACCTCGCCCTCCTCGAGCGAGGACAGCACGGCGGCGAGGTCGCCCGCGTGCTGGATCGCCGGGCCGCTGGTGACCCGCAGCGAGGTCCCCAGCTCGGCGGCGATGATCATGGCCAGCGTGGTCTTGCCCAGCCCGGGCGGACCCGACAGCAGCACGTGGTCCGGGGCGGTGTCGCGCGCCATGGAGGCCTGCAGCACCAGGGAGAGCTGGTCGCGCACCACCCGCTGCCCGACGAAGTCGTCGAGCTTCTTGGGCCGCAGCGCCGCCTCGGCCGCGCGCTCGACCTCGTCGGCACCCGCGCCGATGAGCCGTTCGCCGAGGTCCTGGGGGTCGATCGCGCCCTCAGCCATGGCGCGGCCCCAGCTGCCTCAGAGCCGCGCGGAGCACGGCAGGAACGTCGGCGGCGGCGATCCTCTCGGTGCCGGCCTCCGCCAGCGCCTTGTCGACGGCGCCCTCGGCGATCTTGGCGGACCAGCCCAGACCGACCAGCGCCTCGACGACCTGGTCGCGACCGTCGCCGCCGGTCGGGGCGGTGCCGCCGTCCTCGGTGCCGGCCGCGTCCGTCGGTGCACCGAGCCGCCCGGAGAGCTCGAGCACGATGCGCTGGGCGCTCTTGGTGCCGATCCCGGGCACGCGCCGCAGCGCGGCCGTGTCCTCGTCCGCCACCGCGCGGCGCAGGGCGGACGGGGTGAGCACGGCGAGCATCGCCAGGGCGATCCGCGGGCCGACCCCGGACACCGACTGCGCGGTCTCGAACACCTCGCGCTCCTCGGTGTCGGCGAAGCCGTAGAGCGTCAGCGAGTCCTCGCGCACCACGAGGGTCGTGTGCAGCAGGGTCCGCTCCCCCACGCGCAGACCGGCCAGCGTCGACGGCGTCGCGTGGACCAGGTGGCCCACGCCGCCGACGTCGACCACCGCGCGGTCCAGGGCGACCTGCGCCACGGTGCCGGTCAGGGAGGCGATCATCGGACGTGTTCCTTCCGTGGGGTGCGCGGGGCGCGCTGCCGCCCGCGTGCGCGGTGCTCGGCCGCCGCCCAGGCGCGCTGCGCGGGGGTGAGCTCGTGGTGGTCGCCGCCCTGCAGGGCACCCGCCGGGCGCCACAGGTGGGTGATGGCGAGCGCGAGGGCGTCGGCGGCGTCCGCCGGGCTCGGTGCGGTGTCCAGCCGCAGGATCGAGGCGACCATGCGCTGGACCTGCGCCTTCTCCGCCCGGCCGGAACCGGTCACGGCGGCCTTGACCTCGCTGGGGGTGTGCAGGGCGACCGGGACGCCGCGCCGGGCGGCGGCGACCATCGCCAGGCCGGCGACCTGCGCGGTGCCCATGACGGTCCCCCGGTTGTTCTGGGCGAAGACGCGCTCCACCGCCACGACGTCCGGGGTGTGCTCGTCCAGCCAGCTCTCCAGGCCGTCGGCGATCGTCAGCAGGCGCAGGTCCGTGCTCGTGCCCGGCGCCGAGCCCAGCACACCGACGCCCACGAGGGCGGCCCGGCGCCCCCGCCGGGAGTCCACGACCCCGACACCGCACCGGGTCAGCCCCGGATCCACTCCCAGCACTCGCACGCCGTCACTGTCTCACGCACCCCCGACAGGGCCGCCGAGGCGCGCCCGCACCTGCGGTGCGCTGCGCGTCAGTCCTCGTCGAGCGCGGCCATGACCTCGTCGGGGGCGTCGAAGTTCGCGTACACGTTCTGCACGTCGTCGCTGTCCTCGAGGGCGTCGATGAGCCGCATGATCTTGCGCGCCCCCTCGACGTCGACCTCGACCTGCATCGACGGGTGCCAGATCGAGTCCGCGGAGTCGTACTCGATCCCGGCGTCCACGATCGCGGAGCGCACGTCGACCAGGTCGGTCGCCTCGGACAGCACCTCGATGTAGTCGCCCTGGTCGATGACCTCCTCGGCGCCCGCGTCCAGCGCCGCCAGCATGACGTCGTCCTCCGTGACGCCGTCGGCCTTGGGCACCACGACCTGACCCTTGCGGGAGAACAGGTAGGACACCGAGCCGGGGTCGGCCAGCGACCCGCCGTTGCGCGTGAAGGCCGTGCGCACCTCGGCCGCGGCACGGTTCTTGTTGTCGGTGAGGCACTCCACGAGGACGGCGATGCCGTTGTTGCCGTAACCCTCGTACATGATGACCTGGTAGTCGACGGCGTCGGCGCCCTCACCGGAACCGCGCTTGACCGCGCGGTCGATGTTGTCGTTGGGGACGGACGACTTCTTCGCCTTCTGGATGGCGTCGAACAGCGTCGGGTTGCCCGCGGGGTCGCCGCCGCCGGTGCGGGCCGCGACCTCGATGTTCTTGATCAGCTTCGCGAAGAGCTTGCCACGCTTGGCATCGATCGCCGCCTTCTTGTGCTTGGTCGTGGCCCACTTCGAGTGACCGGACATGACCTGACTAACTCCTTCGCGTGGCGTTGACTTCGCGGACGAACTGCGCGTGCACCCGCCAGTCCCCGGTGACCTCCGGATGGAACGCGGTCGCGAGCAGTCGCCCCGAACGGGCTGCCACGATCTTACCGGCGGCCTCGCCGAGATCCGCGCCGGCGGTCGAGCGCTCGGGGATGCGGGCGAGCACCTCCACCCCCGGACCCGCCTCGGTGATCCAGGGCGCGCGGATGAACACCGCCCGCACCGGACCGCCGTCCAGCCCCTGCATCGGCAGGTCCGCCTCGAAGGAGTCGACCTGACGGCCGAACGCGTTGCGCTGGACGGTCACGTCCATCCCCCCGAGCGTCTGCTGGCCCTCGATCCCGCCGGTGATGCGGTCCGCCAGCAGGATCATGCCCGCGCACGAGCCGTAGACCGGCAGGCCGGCGGCGATCGCGGCGCACAGCGGGTCGCGCAGCTCGAACACGCGCAGCAGCTTGTCCATCGTCGTGGACTCCCCGCCGGGCAGCACGAGGCCGTCGACCGCCTCGAGCTCGGCGCGGCGGCGGACCGGCACGACGCGCGCACCGGCGCCCTCCAGGGCCCGGGTGTGCTCGCGCACGTCCCCCTGCAGGGCGAGTACTCCGATCGTCGTGGTCACCGCGGCAGTGTACGCACCACGGCGCCGCGGCCGAAGCCGGTCGTCTAGCATCGAACAGGTGCACACCCCCGGTTCCCGCTCGTGGCGCGCCGGTCTGGTGCCCACGGGGCGCCCCGGTGCGCACGAGGTGCGCCCCGCGGCGCTCGTCGTGGTCGCCGTCGCGGCCGGCGCCCTCGGCGCCCTCGGCGGGGTCGCCCTCCGCGCGCTGGTGGGGCTGCTCACGCAGGTGTTCACCGGCTCCGCCGACCCGTCCGCGCACGGGGTGGGGGTCGGCCTCTCGCACCCGGCGGTGCCCTGGCTCGGTGCCGGGGTGCTCGTCGCGGCGCCCGTGCTGGGCGGGCTCCTGCAGGGACCGGTCGTGCACCGGTGGGCTCCCGTGAGCGCCCGCGGGCTCGGGGTGCCCGAGGTGATGCTCGCCGTCGCCCGCGACGGGGGCCGCGTGCCGCCCCGGGTCGCCGCGGTCAAGGCGTACGCCGCCTCGGTCTGCCTGGGCTCGGGAGGCAGCGTGGGCGTGGTCGGCCCGACGGTCCAGATCGGTGCCGTGCTGGCCTCCGGGGCCGGCCAGCTCCTGCGCCTGCCGGACCACCGGTTGCGCGCCGTGGTCGCCGCCGGCGCGGCGGCGGGCATCACGGGCGCGTTCGACGCCCCGCTCGCCGGGGCGCTCTTCGCGGTCGAGCTCGTGCTGCTCGAGATCAGCGGCGGGGCCCTGGCCGTGCTGGCGCTCGCCGTCGCCACCGCCGTCGGGGTCGGGCACCTGCTCGGCACCGGCGGGCCGCTGCTGGCGCTGCCCCCGCACACCGTCGCCGGCGGGCCGGCGCTCGCGGCCGTGGGCGTGCTGGGCGTGGCCGCCGGTGCGACCGGAGCCCTGTTCACCCGCTTCCTGTACGCGACCGCCGACGTCTGCGACCGGCTGTGGCGCGGCCCGGAGTGGCTGCGCCCGGCCGTCGGCGGGCTGCTGCTCGGCGGTCTGCTGCTGTGGTGGCCGCAGCTGTACGGCGTGGGCTACGGCGCGGTGGCCGACGCGCTGGCCGGTCGGTTCGTCCTGGTCACGCTGCTGGCCCTGGTGGCTCTGAAGATCCTGGCGACGAGCCTCACCCTGGGCGTGGGCGGCTCCGGCGGGGTGTTCGCCCCGGCGCTGTTCGTCGGGGCGATGCTCGGCGGCGCGTGCGGCCAGGTGGTGACCACGGTGTGGCCGGCGTCGGGCACCGACGCCGCCGCCTTCACCGTCATCGGGATGGCGGCCGTCCTGGCCGGGACCGTCCGGGCACCGGCCACCGCGGTGGCGTTCGTCGTGGAGGCGCTGGCCGTCCCCGAGCTGCTGGCCGCGCTGCTGGTCGCGGTGCTGCTGGCCGCGGTGACGAGCCGGCTGCTGTGCGCCGACACCGTCTACACCCGCAAGCTGACCCGACGCGGGGTCGCGCTGCACCGCTAGTCGCGGTGCTCGAGCGCCTCGTCGTCGTTCTCCTCACCCAGGTGCCGCACGACGCCGTCCCAGCCCGCGACCAGGTGGTCCAGCAGGTCCGGCAGCACGCGGGGGAACACCTCGCGCGTCTCGGCCCGCAGGTCGTCCGCGCTGAGCCAGCGCATCTCGTCGAGCACGTCCCGCTCGACGTCGGTCCACCCGTGGTCGGTCGGCTCGTGACCGTCCTCGACGCGGGCCACGAAGAACACCTCGTCCTGGCGGCAGGTCTCGGCGAAGAAGTGGAAGAGCCCGGCGCGGGTCATGACCGGGCCCTCCAGGTCGGCCGGTCCGAGCTCCAGGCCGGCCTCCTCGCGCAGCTCGCGCAGCGCCGCCTGCTCCTCCGTCTCGCCGGCGTCGATGCCGCCGCCCACGGTGAACCACCACGACCGGGTGGGGTCGTCGGCGTCGTGGCCGCGCACCAGCAGGGCCCGGCCGGCCCCGTCCAGGACGATGACGCGGGCGGCGCGCCGGTGGCGCCGGCCGTCGTCCCCGGGCACCCAGTCGGGGCCCAACGAGGACGACGCCGGCGTCTCCGGCGAGCTCACCAACCGCGCTCCGCGAGCCGGACCGGCTCCGGGTCCTCGTCGACGTTGATGCCGACCATGGCCTCGCCCAGACCGCGGGAGACCTTCGCCAGGACGTCCGGGTCGTCGTAGAAGGTCGTCGCCTGCACGATCGCCTTGGCGCGCGCCACCGGGTCGCCGGACTTGAAGATGCCCGACCCCACGAAGACGCCCTCGGCGCCGAGCTGACGCATCATCGCGGCGTCCGCCGGCGTCGCGATGCCGCCGGCCGTGAACAGCACGACGGGCAGGCGACCGGCGCGGGCGACCTCCGCCACGAGCTCGTACGGCGCCTGCAGCTCCTTGGCCGCGACGAACAGCTCGTCGGCGGGCAGCGAGCTGAGCCGCTGGATCTCGCCACGGATCTGGCGCATGTGGGTCGTGGCGTTCGAGACGTCGCCCGTCCCGGCCTCGCCCTTCGAACGGATCATCGCCGCACCCTCGGTGATGCGGCGCAGGGCCTCGCCGAGGTTGGTGGCGCCGCACACGAACGGCACGGTGAAGGCCCACTTGTCGATGTGGTGGGTGTAGTCGGCGGGCGTGAGCACCTCGGACTCGTCGACGTAGTCGACGCCGAGGGACTGCAGCACCTGGGCCTCGACGAAGTGCCCGATGCGCGCCTTGGCCATCACGGGGATGGAGACGGCGTCCACGATGCCCGCGATCATGTCCGGGTCGCTCATGCGGGCGACGCCGCCCTGAGCGCGGATGTCCGCGGGGACCCGCTCGAGGGCCATGACCGCGACGGCCCCGGCGTCCTCGGCGATCTTCGCCTGTTCGGGGGTGACGACGTCCATGATGACGCCCCCCGTGAGCATCTCGGCCATCCCCCGCTTGACGCGGGCCGTGCCCACCTCGCCGACGCCCGTCGTGCCGGCAGGTGTCCCGGTGGTCTCGCTCAACGCAACCTCACAGAAGTTCTTCGAGCACGCCGCGACCTCCGGGCCGCCCGCGTGCCGGCGTGGTCCCACGCCGTAGGCCCCATCCTACGGCGGTTCGCCGGCGGGTCAGGCCCGCTCGAGCCCGGCCGGCATCTGGTCGTCGAGCTCGACCGTGCGGGGAAGCGGTGCCCGGCCCGCCAGCCGCAGCCAGCGCACGACGCGGGGACGCCGGGCACGGCGCGCCTGCGCCACGGCCTCGTTGTGGAAGCGCCGGGCGAGCTGGGCCCGGTACCAGGCCGAGTACAGGTCGCCCAGCAGGTCGTCGCCGACCTCGGTCACCCGCAGCTCGGCCACCTCGTCCGGGTCCTCGAGCACGGACCGCAACGTCATGGACAGCGCCGACTCGGCGCGCTCGCGCTCGGGCGGGAGGCCGCGCAGCGAGAAGGCCTCGCTGGGGCGCGGGTCGGCGGTGCGGTCGGGCACGTCCAGGGCGGCCAGCGCGGCGTCGGCGAGCAGCACGGCGCTGGCGGGATCGAGCAGCCCGGCGGACGCCAGGTCGACGGACACCCGCCCGCGCCGGTCCAGCTGCGCCTGCAGCGCGTGCCGCGAGGCGACGACCTTGCGGTGCAGACGGTCCAGCCGCGAGGCCGTGACCCAACCCAGCCACAGCGCCAGACCCACGAGGACGACGACGACGAGCGCCGTCTCGGACCAGCTCCAGCTCATCGGTCGACACCCCCGCGGGTCCGGGGGCCACGACCCAGCAGCCACGGCGGGCGCCCGGCCAGGAGGTCCTCGTGCACGGCCCCGTCGCCCAGCGCCTCGGAGGCGGCGAGGGCCATCTCGTAGACCGCCAGTACCCGCTCGGTGACCTCCGACCAGTCGAAGGTGCGCACGAACCGCCGGGCCCGTTCGCGGCGTTCCTCGGTGCCCGCCGGGTCCGCGAGCGCCGCCAGGACCGTCGCGGCCAGGTCCTCGGCGTCGCCGGTGCGGAAGAGCCGACCCGCCGTGCCGTCGTCCAGCACCCGGCGGAACGCCCCCAGGTCGCTCGCGACGACGCCGGTGCCCGCGCTCATCGCCTCGACGAGCACGATGCCGAAGCTCTCGCCGCCGGTCTGCGGGGCCACGTACAGGTCGGCCGACGCCAGCAGCGTCGCCTTGTCGGCGTCGCTGACGCCCCCGAGCCACTCGAACGACGACGCGTGCCCGCCCAGCGCGGCCTCGGCCTCGGCCCGGCCCTCGTCACCGCGCCCGGCGACGAGGAAGCGCGTCCCGGGCACCTCGGCGAGGATCCGGGGGGCCGCCGCCGCCAGGACCTGCAGCCCCTTGCGCGGTTCGTCGAGCCGGCCCAGGAAGGCCACGGTGGGCGCCTCGGGCGTGCCCTGCCAGCGTGGCGCCGGGGGCACGTCGAAGTGGTCGACGTAGACCCCGTTGGGCACCACCACCGCGTCCCCGCCGAGGTGGTCGATCAGGGTGCGTCGGGCGTCCTCGGACACGGCGATGCGCGCCGAGATCTTCTCCAGCGACTGCCGCAGCAGCGGGTGGGCGATCTGCAGGGCCCGCGACCGCACCTGCGAGGTGTGGAAGGTGGCGACCACCGGTCCGTCGGCGACCCACAGGGCCAGCATGGACAACGACGGGGTCATGGGCTCGTGCAGGTGGAGCACGTCGAAGCGGCCCGCGTCGATCCACCGGCGCACGCGCGCGGCGGCCCGCGGGCCGAAGGCGAGGCGCGCCACCGAGCCGTTGTAGCGCACCGGCACGGCCCGGCCGGCCGGGGTGACGACGTCGGGCACCTCGGTGTCCTCGTCGGCCGGGGCCAGGACGGAGACCTCGTGCCCACCCGCGCGCAGCGCCTCGGCCAGGTCGCGCACGTGGAACTGCACCCCGCCGGGGGCGTCGAAGGAGTACGGGCACACGATGCCCACGCGCAGCGGTCGCATCACGCCTCACCCGCCCGGGCCTTCGTGCGGGCGTACCGTTCGGGGTCGAGGTCGTCGACGAACACCTTCTGCAGCATGTGCCAGTCCGCGGTGCGCTCGACGAGGAACTCCCCGACGGCGTCGACCCACTCCTGGGTGAGCAGCGCGACCTGCTCGGCCCGATTCTGACCGGCGGGGACGGGGACCGGGGGCATGAAACGGATGACGGTCCCCCAGGCCGACCCCGCGCGGCGGCGGCGCTCGCCGTGCAGGCGTTCGTGGAAGACACCGGTCGGCACCAGCGGGGCGCCGGTGGCCAGCGCCAGCGCCGCGGGGCCGGCGGCGACCCGGGCCCGGTGGCCGCACAGGTCGACCTCGACGCCGCGGGAGGTCAGGTCCCGGTCGGCCAGCAGCGGGAGGAGGCGGGGGCCGTCCTCGGCACCGCGCACCAGGTCGCGGAACACGCCGTCGTCGCCGAGGGCGAGCACGTCGATCCCGATCGAGCGGCGGAACGCGACGAACTCGGTGAACAGCGCGGCGGGTTCGAGGCGTTCGGCGACCGTCAGCACCGGTGCCAGGTGCGGCGTGGCCCAGGCCCCGGCGAGGTCCCAGTTGCCGCAGTGGCTCAGCGCCATGACGACCGAACCGCCCGCCTCCACCACCGGGCGGACGTTCTCCTCGCCCTCGACGCGCACCCGGGCGGCGATCTGGTCGGGGTCGGCGCCCTGGAGCGTGAACGCCTCGCGGAAGTAGCGCAGGTAGCGGCGCATCCCCTCGCGGGACAGCCGGCGCAGCGCCCGCGCGTCCAGCTCGGGCCGGACGCGGGCGTAGTTGGCCTCCAGCCGGCGCACCCCGGCACCGTGGCGCCACCAGGTCAGGTCGGCCGCCACCGTGGCGGCGGCCCGCTGCAGCGGTTCGGGCACCCGGTGGGCGTGCCGCCAGGCGAAGGTGTAGAGCGCCGCGACGTCCATCAGGCATCCTCCAGGGGACGGCCGCCCAGGTGGATCTGACGGCGGACCGTCATGATCCGCTGGACGACCGTGACGAGGCTGGCGACCGCCAGCAGGGACAGCACCACGACGAGCACGAGGACCGGCAGGCCGACCTGGACGAACCCGGTGGGCGCCAGGGCGATGACCAGCCGGTCGGTCCGCGCGGCGATGCCCACGTCCGCGCTCGCCCCGACGGACTCGGCGCGGGCCCGGGCGTACGGCACCACCGAGCCCAGGGCGAGGCAGGCCAGCGCGGCCACGGTGCCCCAGGTGGCGAAGGGCACGTCGGGGTGGAGCACGAACCAGAGGGTGATACCGACGAAGACCGCGCCGTCGGAGATCCGGTCCAGGGTCGAGTCGAGGAAGGCCCCCCAGGGGCCGCTGCGGCCGGAGAGGCGCGCCATGACCCCGTCCAGGGAGTCCAGCAGCGCGAAGAGCCCGATGAGCACCCCGCCGAGCAGCAGGTGCCCGGTGGGCAGCAGGGTCAGGGCGACCACCGTGACGACCACCGTGCCCGCCACGGTCACGGTGTCCGGCGAGACGCCCCGGCGGAGCAGCAGGTGCGCGAGCGGGGTGAACAGTCGCTGCATGGTGGCCCGCAGGCGGCCGAACATGGGTGTTGCTCCTCGGTCTGTGGTGTGCCGGCTCCGGCCGGCGACGCCAGGGTAGCGGTCGGCCCGGCTCAGGCGTCGGGCCACGCCGCGGCGAGCCGGGCGCGGGTGTCGGCGAGCAGCTCCGGCAACGACTTCGTGCGGCCCACCACGGGCAGGAAGTTCGCGTCCCCGAGCCACCGCGGCACGACGTGCTGGTGCAGGTGCGCGGCGATCCCGGCACCCGCGACCTCCCCCTGGTTCATCCCGAGGTTGAACCCGGCCGGCGCGTAGACGTCCCGCACGACCTGCATCGCCGTCTGGGTCATCGTCGCCAGCTCGAGGGTCTCGTCGTGGGTCAGGTCCGGGTAGTCCGACACGTGCCGGTACGGCAGCACCATCAGGTGCGCGCTGTTGTACGGGTACAGGTTCAGCACGACGTAGCACGCGGCCCCGCGGGCGACGACGAGGCCGTCCTCGTCGTCGCCCGTGGGGATCCGGCAGAACGGGCAGTGCTGCACCGAGGAGTCGGCGGGCTTGTCCTGCCCGCCGATGTAGACCATCCGGTGCGGCGTCCACAGCCGCGCCATGTCGTCCTCCGGCGGGCCGAAGCGGTCCGCCGGCACCTGCTCGGGTCCGGTCGCGGGATCCGTCACGTCAGACCTGCTCGCGGTCGCGGACCGCGGTCACGATGCGCTGCACGGCCTCGTCGACCGGCACCCCGTTCTCCTGGGTCCCGTCGCGGAACCGGAAGGAGACGGCGCCGGCGTCGGCGTCCTCTCCCCCGGCGATGAGCACGAACGGCACCTTCTGCTTGGCGGCGTTGCGGATCTTCTTGCCGAACCGGTCGTCGGAGGTGTCGAGCTCGGCCCGCACGCCCTCGGCACGGAGCTTCGCCACGACGTCGCCGAGGTAGTCGTCGAACGCCTCGGCCACGGGCACGGCGAGCACCTGCACCGGGGCGAGCCAGGCCGGGAAGGCGCCGGCGTAGTGCTCGAGCAGGACGGCGAAGAACCGCTCGATCGAACCGAACAGCGCCCGGTGGATCATGACCGGCCGCTGCCGGGTCCCGTCGGCCGCGGTGTACTCCAGGTCGAACTTCTCCGGCAGGTTGAAGTCGAGCTGGATCGTCGACATCTGCCAGGTGCGGCCGATGGCGTCCCGGGCCTGGACCGAGATCTTCGGGCCGTAGAACGCGGCACCGCCCGGGTCGGGCACGAGGTCCAGACCGGAGGCGGTGGCCACCTCCTCCAGGGTGCGGGTCGCCTCCTCCCAGGCCTCGTCCTCGCCGACGGACTTCTCCGGGTCGCGGGTGGACAGCTCGAGGTAGAAGTCGTCGAGTCCGTAGTCCTTGAGCAGGTCCAGCACGAACGTCAGCGTGGTGGACAGCTCGTCGCGCATCTGCTCGCGGGTGCAGTAGATGTGCGCGTCGTCCTGGGTGAACCCGCGCGCGCGGGTCAGGCCGTGCACGACGCCGGACTTCTCGTACCGGTACACCGTCCCGAACTCGAACAGCCGCAGCGGCAGCTCCCGGTAGGACCGCCCGCGCGAGTCGAAGATCAGGTTGTGCATCGGGCAGTTCATCGGCTTGAGGTAGTAGTCCTGCCCCGGCTTGCGCACGACGCCGTCGTCGTCGAGCTCGGCGTCCAGGTGCATGGGCGGGTACATGCCGTCCGCGTACCAGTCCAGGTGCCCCGAGGTCTCGAAGAGCCGGCCCTTGGTGATGTGCGGGCTGGCGACGAACGAGTAGCCGCCCTCGATGTGCTTGCGCCGCGAGTAGTCCTCCATCTCCGTGCGCACGATGCCGCCCTTGGGGTGGAACACCGCGAGCCCGGAACCGATCTCGTCGGGGAAGCTGAACAGGTCCAGCTCGCTGCCCAGGCGTCGGTGGTCGCGTCGCTCGGCCTCCGCGAGCCGCTCCAGGTAGGCCTTCAGGTCGTCCTTGGTCGGCCAGGCGGTGCCGTAGACCCGCTGCAGCTGCGGGTTCTTCTCGCTGCCGCGCCAGTACGCCGCGGCCGAGCGCATGAGCTGCACGCCGTTGCCGATGAGCCGGGTGGACGGCAGGTGCGGGCCGCGGCACAGGTCGGACCAGACGACCTGCTCGCTCTCGCGGCCGGCGCCGCGGACGTTGTCGTAGATGGTCAGCTCGCCGCCGCCGACCTCGACGGAGGAGCCGTCCTCGTCGGACGCGCCTCCCTTGAGGCCGATCAGCTCGAGCTTGTACGGCTCGGCGGCCAGCTCGGCCCGCGCCTCGTCCTCGGTGACCACGCGCCGGCGGAAGGTCTGGCCCTCCTTGATGATGCGGGCCATCACCTTGTCCAGCTTCTTGAGGTCCTCGGGCGTGAACGGCTCGGCGACGTCGAAGTCGTAGTAGAAGCCGTCGGTCACCGGCGGACCGATGCCGAGCCTCGCCTCGGGGTTGACCTGCTGCACCGCCTGGGCGAGGACGTGCGCCGCGCTGTGCCGCAGGACCGCCAGCCCGTCCGGCGAACCGACGGTGACCGGCTCGACGACGGTGCCGGGCACGACCTCGCGGGACAGGTCCAGCAGCTCGCCGTCCACGCGCATGACCACGACGTCGCGCCGGTCGGCGAAGAGCTCGGTGCCCGTCGTCGCCTGCTCCACCGTCACCGCGGTCGTGGGGTCGGTGGCGTTCGCTACGGCGTCGGACACGGTGGTGCTCCTTGCGCTGGTGGTTCGGGTGGGCGGCGGCCCGCGGGCCGCCGGGCGACATCGCCGGTGGCGACGCCCCTCGATCGTACCGACCCGGCGCGGACGCCGGTGCCCGCGACCCGGGCCGCCGGCGGGTGCGGTGCGGGACCGACGCCCCGGACATCCATGTGAAGTAATTCACAAGTAACGTCCTCGCAGGTCAGGCTATGTGGTCTTACCATGGAGCCAGACGCCGGATCGGCGCCGCACACCGGCCGCGAGAGTCGCGACCCGGACCCTCGGAGGGGAACATGACCACCATCGCCCGCACCACCAGCACCACCCCCACCGGCAACCGCGGGGTGCGCATCGTGGGAATCGTCGCCCTGATCGCCGGCCTCGTGATGATCGTCGCCGGTGCGGTCACGTGGGCGACCGTCAGCTCCCAGCT
The DNA here is from genome assembly GCF_030588125.1 of Isoptericola sp. b515. Classification (NCBI taxonomy): domain Bacteria; kingdom Bacillati; phylum Actinomycetota; class Actinomycetes; order Micrococcales; family Promicromonosporaceae; genus Isoptericola; species Isoptericola sp. b515. The sequence goes on from NZ_JAUQYR010000003.1 coordinate 159,234, forward strand.
CAGCGCGCAGAACATCACCGTCTCGGAGGACGCCGCCTTCCTCGCCGGGGACGAGGTCGACGGACCGTTCTCCGCCTACGCCCAGGCGCAGATCATCGACAAGCACGCGCTGGACGCCACCGACGGGCTCACCTACGCCGAGCTCGACCGGGAGGACCCGCGCCGCGACACCGCGATGAACGCCTCGTTCCTGCGGGCCTCGCTGTTCACCTCGGTCGTCGCCTACGGCGTCAGCGCGCTGGTCATCGGCCTCGGTGTCCTGTTCGGCCTGCTGGGCTGGTCGGTGCGCTCCCTCGCCGTCGAGGCGCCGCCCGTCAAGACCGCCGCGGAGGCCTGAGCGACACCGCACGCAGGGCCCGCTCCCCCGTCGGGGAGCGGGCCCTCGCCGTGTCCGCGGGGACCGGGCAGGATGGCACGGTGGACCCCTCCGACGGACCGCCCGTCGACCCGCCCTCGGCGGCCCGGACGGCACGCAGCCTCGCCGAGCTCGACGCGCACCTGGTCTCCTGCCGCGCCTGCCCCCGCCTGGTCGCCTGGCGCGAGCAGGTCGGCCGGGAGAAGCGCGCAGCGTTCCGCGACGAGACGTACTGGGCCCGGCCGGTCCCCGGTTTCGGGGACGCGCACGCGTCCGTCGTCGTCGTCGGGCTCGCCCCCGCGGCCCACGGGGCGAACCGCACCGGCCGGATGTTCACCGGCGACCGCAGCGGGGACTTCCTGTTCGCCGCGCTGCACCGCTGCGGGCTCGCCAACCAGCCCGAGTCGACGGGCCGGGGCGACGGCATGGCCCTCGACGGCGTCCGCCTGGTGGCGCCCGTGCGGTGCGTGCCGCCCGAGAACCGCCCCACGCCGCAGGAACGTCGGCGCTGCGCGCCCTACCTCGCGCGCGAGCTGGAGCTGCTCGCCCCGACGCTGCGGGTCACGGTGGCGCTCGGCGCCATCGGCTGGAACGCGCTGCTGGGCTCGCTGTCCGAGCAGGGCTGGTCGGTCCCGCGCCCCCGGCCGCGGTTCGCCCACGGAGCCGAGCTCGCCCTGCAGCACCTCGACGGCGGGCCGCGGCGCCTGACCGTGCTCGGCAGCTACCACGTCTCGCCGCACAACACCTCGACCGGCCGGCTGACCCCGTCGATGCTCGACGCCGTGCTGGGCCGGGCGGCGGCCCTCGCCGGGCACCCGAGGGCAGCGACGTGACGAGCGTCCCCGACCGCACCGAGCCGCCGCTGCGCGCCGACGAGACCCGCACGCTGCGCGCCTTCCTCGACTACCACCGCGACACCCTGCGCCGGAAGACGTCCGGCCTGACCGCCGACCAGCTGCGCACCCCGCTGCCGCCGTCGGACATGACGCTCGGCGGGCTGCTCAAGCACCTCGCCTACGTCGAGTCGCACTGGTGCAGCGTCGTCCTGACCGGCGCCCCCGCCCTCGCCCCCTTCGACACGGTCGACTGGTCGGCCGACCCGGACTGGGACTGGCACTCGGCGGCGGACGACTCCCCCGCCGCGTTGCGCGAGCTGTACGACACGACCGTCGCCGCCGCGGACCGGCTCCTGGACGCGGCGCTGGCGGTCGCCGGTCCGGAACAGCTGTCCGCGCGGGAGGACCGGCACGGCGGCGGCCGGTTCAGCCTGCGCTGGATCCTCGTGCACCTGGTCGAGGAGTACGCCCGCCACAACGGGCACGCCGACCTGCTGCGCGAGGCGGTCGACGGCTCGACGGGCGAGTGACGCAGGTCAGGCCGGGCGGCGCCGCTCCGTCGCGATGATCTGCTCGGAGACGAACGCCACGACGACGGCGAGCAGGACGACCGGCGTCATCGCGGCCGCGTTGGAGCCCAGCAGCACCACCACCAGGACCGCCGAGGCCACGGGGTAGGGAAGGATCGCGGCCGTCGCGGCGGCCATCCCCGCCGCCATGGCCGGGATCACCCCGTAGCCCGGCAGGCCGGAGACGAGCACGCCCGCCGCGGCGCCCAGGAGCACGGCCGGGAAGATGGCGCCGCCGCGCAACGCGCCGAGAGACACCCCGTACCCGATCGACTTGAAGGCGAGGAGCGCGACCAGCACCGGCGCGGACCAGGCGCCGGGGTCGGCGGCGAGCGGCTCCAGCAGCCCCTGACCGCTGAGCGCCACCTCCTCGGGGGACCGACCGGTCAGCAGGGCGTAGGCACCCGCGCACCCGCCGACGACCAGCGCCGCACCGACCGCGGCGGACAGCGGCCGGTCCGCCGCCCGTCGCGCCGTCCAGCGGCCGAGGTGGTGCACCTGCCGCACCGCGAACGCGGTGGCCACGGCGAACGGCACGGTCCACAGCACGTCGCCGAGGTCGGGCCGGTCGGGGCCGGCGAGGTCCGGCAGCGCGAGCGAGGGGATCTGCAGACCGGTCCAGGTGCCCATGCCGGTGAAGACCAGGGACCCGATCCCGGCGGACAGCAGGCAGGGCAGCACGACACGGGCGAGACGGGGACCGGCCAGCCCGGCCGCCTCCAGGACGAAGATCGCGGCGACCAGCGGGCTGCCGAAGATGGCCGCGAGCGCCGCGGCGGCGCCGGCGACCGTGATCAGCGCGCCGGCCCCGGGCGCCCCGGACGCCGCGACGGGTCGCACGAGCAGCAGGGCGACGGCCGACCCGAGGGCGAGCAGCGGCGCCTCCGGACCGAGCACCACGCCGAGCGGGAGCCCGCCGAGCGCCGCGAGGAGGATCCCGGGCACGAACCGTGCGGGCACGGGGTCGATGCCCAGGCCGTCGATCGGGACGTGACCCCCGTGACCGGGCAGCCACCGGACGGCGACACCGACGAGCACACCACCGAGCAGCAGCCACGGCAGGGCCCACCACCAGGGCGCCACCTCGTGGCCGAACGTCGCGGGCCACGTCTCCCAGACCGCGTGCTCCAGGGCGTGCAGGAGCGCGAGGAACCCGAAGGCCACCAGGGACACCGGGACACCGATGCCCGCGGCGAGCAGCAGCACCCCCACGTACCCGCGCGTGCGGGCGGCACGCTGCTCGGGGGTCAGGTCCTCCTCGGCCGGGGCGGGGTCCGCCGACGGCTGCTCGGCTGTCACCGCCCGGTCAGCCGAGGACCTTGGCCTTGGCGGCGGAGAACTCGGCGTCGGTCAGCAGTCCGGCCGAGCGCATGTCGCCGAGCTGCTGGAGCTGGGACATGGTTTCCGTGGCCGGGGCCACGGCCTGGGTCGGCTGCTGCTGCGCGAGCAGCTGCTGCATCTGTTGCTGCTGCGCGAAGTGCGCCTCCTGGGCGTGGTACGCCTCCGCGGAGGCCTGCTGGGTGCCCCGGGCCCCCGCCCGGTCGTCCATCCGCCGGCTGACGGCACCGGCGGTCCCCGCGATCACGGCGGTCCGGGCCATGGTGCCGATCAGGCCCGGGCGGCCGACTCTCCTGACCATGTCAGTCCTCCTCGTCCAGCACGCTCGTCAGCTCCTCGATCGCGGCCGCCGGCACGGTCATCATGTCGATGACGCGCCCACCCGCGTCCCGGACGGCACCGGCCAGGCCGGTCGCCCAGGTGTGCTCGAACACGAGCATCCCGACCGCCGTCCCCGGGGCGAGGTCGGCGGCCACGGCGTCGACGTCGTCCTCGGCCAGGAACCCGGCGGGCTCACCGACCAGGTCGCCGAGCTCGGAGCCGGCGTCGGCGGCCTCGAACCACTCGATCTCGCCCTCGAGGTCACGACGGATCGCCAGCGCGTCCAGGACGTTGATCGTCCCGGCGTCCTGCAGCCGGGTCAGCTCGGCCAGGACCGCGCCGGTGAACTCACGGTGCGGGAACTCGACCAGGAGGAGCTCCACGGGGGCGGTGACTGTCATGTCGGGCCTTTCCGTCGGGCGCCCGCGGCGGACGCCGGGATCGGCGGGACCGGGCGGCGGACGCGAAGGCGCTGCTCAACCGCCACGATCATGGTCCGGGGCGGGACGTGGCGCAACAGGAGCGCCGACCCGGAGGCCGTGACGGGCCGGGGACGGTTGGCGCGCGTTGTGTGAGACGGGTGTGAACACCGCCGTGTCGCGGCGGACAGCCGGGCGCCGACGACCCACCATGGTGGGCGTGCCACGCGACGACACCCCGATCTTCGACGCCCTCGCCCGCGAGTTCGAGGCGGGGCGCCCCCTGCTGCACGTGGCTCGTGCGCTCGGGGGCGACCCCTTCGGCGACCCCCTGGCGCGCACGCGCGCCACCGAGGTCCGCCTCGTCTCGCCGGACGCCGCGTCCCGCCTTCCCCGCCGGTCGCGCCGCAGCCGGGCCCGCGACTGACCGCCGGTCGGGGCGACGGCGAAAAAAGTCCATCCACGTGCATCCAGATCGGTCACCGTTCACGAACACCTGGTGTCAAGCCACCGGAGCAACCCCGCCAAGGACGGCGGGACCGACACCAGGAGGACACATGCGTACGATCCGAACCACGGCCGCCCTCGGCGCCACCGCGTTGGCCGCCGCAGCGGGCACCGCACTCGCCCTGCCCGCCTCGGCGGACGGACATGTCGCGATGCTGAGCGTCCTGCACGGCGTGCCGGACACGACCGTGGACGTGTACGTCAACGGTGAGCTCACGCTCGACGACTTCGAGCCCGGTGACCTCGCCGGCCCGCTCGAGCTCGAGCCCGACACCTACTCGGTGGCGATCACCGCCGCCGACGCCGAGGACGACTCCGACCCGGTCATCGGCCCCGTGGACCTGCCGCTCGAGGGCGGCATGAACTACACCGCGGCCGCGCACCTCGACGCCGAGGGCTCGCCGACCGCGACGCTGTTCACCAACGACACCTCGGAGATCGCCGCCGGTGAGGGCCGCCTGACCGTCCGTCACGTGGCGGCCGCCCCGGCCGTCGACGTGCTGGCCGGCGGTGACCCGGTGATCGAGGGCCTCGAGAACCCTGACGAGCAGGTGCTCGACCTCCCGGCCGGCACAGTCTCCGCGGCGGTCGCCGCCGCCGGGACCACCGACCCGGTGATCGGGCCGGCCGACGTCGACGTGGCCGAGGGTGTCAACACCATCGTCTACGCCTGGGGCTCGCTGGAGAACGACTCGCTGGCTCTCGCCACGCAGACCGTCGAGGGCATGCACTCCGCTCCTGACGGCGTCGACGCCGGGACCACCGGCGCCGCGGCGGCCGACCACCACGGCTTCTTCACGCCGTTCACCGTCGGCACCATCATGACCCTGCTGGCCGGGTTCGTCATCGCGATCGCGGTCCGGGAGGGCGTCCGGGCGCACCGGGCACGCCGGTGACACGCACGCACCGCTCCGCGGCGGGCCGGGTCACGCGCCCGGTCCGCCGCGTGGCCCTGGCCACCGTGGCCGCCGTCTCCGTCTCGATCCTGGCCGGCGTGCTGATGGTCGTGGCCGACGACACCCCCACGGTCGGGGCCGACGTCCCCCGGGTGGAGGCCGCCGAGGCGACCTCCGCACCGGAGGCACCGGCGTCCCCCTCGGCGTCCGCCGACCCGACGCCGGGGGGCGCCGGCGACCAGGAGGGTGCCGGCGGGCCGGCGGTCCCGGACATCCCCGTCGTCTCGGCCGATCTCGCGGGGAGCGAGCCGGCCGCGCCGCCCGAGCTGGTCACGGTCCAGGGACTGCTGGAGACACCGGTCCGTCCGGTGGGCGTGGACCCCGACGGCACGATGGAGCTCCCCGAGTCGGGCGACGTGGCGGGCTGGTACCGCTTCGGCCCGGCCCCGGGCGACCCGCAGGGCGCGGCCGTTCTCGCGTCCCACGTCGACACCCAGGAGGGTGTCGGGCAGTTCGCCCGGCTGGCCGAGGCGACGGCCGGCGACAAGGTCACGGTGACCGACGCCGACGGCGTCCGGCACCGGTACGAGGTCACGGAGATCACGCGGTACTCGAAGGAGGCGGTGCCCTGGGAGAAGTTCTTCGACCGCTCGGGTGAGCGGCGACTGGTCCTGGTGACGTGCGGCGGCCGGTGGGACGCCGAGGCGGGCCACTACGAGGACAACCTGGTGGTGACGGCCGTGGCGACGTGACGCGCGGCGGCTGACGCGCTAGGTTCGACCCCGAAGCCGCCGATCGCGCGGGACGACCCGTATCACGGAGGTTCTGTGACCACTGGGGCCGAAGGTGCCGCACTGCCGGCCGCCGACCCCGACGCGGACGTGAGCGCCGCGTTCGCAGCCGGCACCGAGGACGGACTGGCAGCGGCCTACCGTCGCTGGTCGGCTCTCGTGCACACGGTCGCACTCCGGTCGTTGGGCGAGGTCTCGGACGCCGAGGACGTCACCCAGCAGGTCTTCGTCGCCGCCTGGCAAGCACGCGGGTCCTACGACCCGCAGCGGGCCAAGCTGTCGACCTGGTTGCTGGGCATCGCCCGGCACAAGATCGCGGACGTGCACGCCTCCCGGGAGAGGCTGCGACGCCAACGCCGAGCCGCGGAGGCGTTCACGCCGAACCCCGTCGGGGAGGCCGACCCGGTCGGTGCCCCCGTCGTGGACCGGGCGATCGTGGCCGACGAGCTGGACCGGCTCGGCGACCCGGCCGGTACGATCCTGCGGCTCGCGTTCTACCGGGACATGACACACACGCAGATCGCCGAGGAGATGTCCCTTCCCCTCGGCACCGTCAAGAGCCATGTCAGACGAAGTCTGACCCGGCTGCGCACACGATTGGAGGTGGATGGTGCAGCACGTTGACCCGGAGGTCCTCGCGCTCCTCGCGCTCGGGGAGCAGGACGTCGTGTCCGACGACGAGCGCGCCCACCTCGCCTCGTGCGTGGCCTGCCAGGCCGAGCGCGACAGCCTCGCCGACGTGGCCTCCACGGCGCGCGAGCTGGGGCCCGAGGAGCTGGTGGCACCGGCGCCCCACGTGTGGGACAGGATCCGCGCCGAGATCGACCAGGAGGAGGCGTCGAGCGACGCCGCCTGGGTCGCCGGAGTCGAGTCCGCCGAGGCGGAGGTCGTCGACCTCGCCTCCCGACGGCGCCCGGCCGCGCTCTGGGCCGTGGCGGCCGCCAGCGCGGCGCTCGTCGTGGGTGTCGGTGGCGGGATCGCCTGGGAACGGGCGCAGGGCCCCGAGGCCGTGACGGCCCCCACGCCCGTCGCCGTCGCCCAGGCCGAGCTCGAACCGCTGCCCGACTGGCCCGACTCGACAGGTAGCGCGACGGTCGAGGAGGCCGCCGGCGGCGAGCTCGAGATCGTCGTCTCCGTCGCCGGGGCGGACGGCTCCGGCGAGGGTGCCTACCGCGAGGTCTGGCTCATCGCCGACGACCTCAGCGGCATGGTCAGCCTGGGCGTGCTCAAGGGCGACACCGGGACGTTCCCGGTGCCCGCCGGGCTGGACCTGGATCGCTACTCGCTGGTCGACGTCTCGGAGGAGCCGTTCGACGGCGACCCCACGCACTCCGGCGACTCGATCGTCCGCGGGGGTCTCGACCAGGCCTGACCGCCCGCACGACGCGTCACCCTCTCCCGTCCGGCCCGGACGCCGTGGACCCTCTGGGGCCGCGAGCGTCCGGGCCGGACGTCCGTGCGTCGCGGGACCGGTCACCGTCCGCGCGCAGACCTCAGGCCCTGCGTGCGGTCCACGTGGCGCACGGTGCGCTCGCCGACGGTGGTCAGTGCCGCGGCGTAACCGCCCACGGGAGGACGCAGGTCGCTGGTGACCAGTGCCGCCGGCGACGCTCCGCCGAGATCGGTCCAGGTGCGCGCCTTGACCGCGGCCTCGCGGCGCACCCAGTCCCCGACGGCGCCCGGGTCCGGCAGGTCGGACGCCCGCTGGACGTCGACGCCGACGGGACCGTGCGGGTCCAGCGCGACGACGACCAGGACGCCGGAGTGCGCGACGGAGACCCCGGGGCGGCGGTCGCCCGCCCCCAGGACGCGCGGCGCCCCGTGCGGCCGGCCGCACTCGGCGCAGGTGCGGTCCAGCACGACCTCCGCGGCGCCCACCCCGAGGTGCGCGGCGACCGCGAGGCGCAGCAGGGCCGCACCGACCAGCGACCGCCCGCGGTCGGCGGGGCGGTCGAACGAGTCCAGGCGCGCCCGTTCGGTGTCGTCGAGCAGGGCGGTCAGCTCGTGGTCCGCGGCGGCGAGGGTGGACCACCAGACCTCGACCGTCACCGTCTCACCTGCCACTTTGTGTTCCGCATCTAGGTAAGGCTAACCTCACTGCGTGCCGACAACGACCCCCGCCGCCCTGCCGCGCCCGGACAGCACCCTGCTGCCCGCGCTCGCGGACGTGTCGGCGCCGGCCCGGCCCGCGCTGGTCACGTCGTCCGGCGAGACGCTCACCCACGCCGCGCTGCGCGAACGCGTCGGCGATCTCGCCGCCCGGCTCCCGGACGTCGCCGACGGCCGGCGCCTCGTGCACCTGCCGCTGCGCCCGGACCTGGGCGGGGTCCTGGCGTACCTGGCCACGCTCGAGGCCGGTCACGTCGCGCTCGTCACGGCCGACGACGACCGGACCTCCCAGATCCTGGACCGGTACCAGCCCGACGTCCGGGCGACCGGTGACCCCGACGAGCCGTTCACCGTGACGTCGCCGGACCCGGCACACCTCCTCCACCCCGATCTGGCACTGCTCCTGAGCACGTCGGGCAGCACCGGCTCGCCGAAGCTGGTGCGCCTGTCGCACGAGAACCTCACGAGCAACGCCCTCGCCATCGCCCAGGCCCTGGGGCTGACCGCGGCCGACCGGGCCGTGACCAGCCTCCCGCTGCACTACACGTTCGGGTTGTCCGTGCTGCACTCCCACCTGGCGGTCGGCGCCTCGGTGGTGCTGCAGGAGGCGTCGGTCCTGGACGAGGCGTTCTGGCGCACCGTGGACGGCCTGCAGGTGACGACGCTGGCGGCCGTGCCGCACACGGTCGAGCTGATGGAGTCCACCGGCGTGCTCGAGCGGCCGCACCCCTCGCTGCGCCTGCTGACCCAGGCGGGCGGACGCCTGCACCCCGACCGGGTGGTGCGCACCGCGGCGCTCGGCCGCGAGCACGGCTGGGGCCTGTCGGTCATGTACGGCCAGACCGAGGCCACGGCCCGCATCTGCGTGCTCGACCCGTCCCTCGCGGCGGACCACCCCGACGCCGTCGGACGACCCGTCCCGGGCACCTCCCTCGAGATCGACACCACCGTGCCGGAGGCCTCCGACGGTGCCGGTGAGGTCGTCGTGCGCGGCCCCGGCGTCATGATGGGCTACGCCGAGCACGCCGACGACCTCGCGCTCGGCCCGCTGCTCACCGAGCTGCGCACGGGCGACCTGGGACGGGTGGGGCCGGACGGTCTTCTGCGGCTGGTCGGCCGCCGCTCCGGCTTCGTCAAGGTGATGGGCCTGCGGATCGCCCTCGCCCCGGTCGAGGCCGCCCTCGAGTCCGCCGGGCTGAGCGCCTGCGTGGGAGGGGACGACGACGGTCTGACGGTCGCGGTCGCACCGGAGCCGGGCGGCGACGACACCGCGACCGCCGTCCGCGCCCGCGAGGTCGTCGCGGCGGCCTCCGGCCTCGGTCCCGCGGCCGTGTCCGTCGCCGTCGGCGAGCTGCCCCGCCTGCAGAGCGGCAAGGTCGACCGCCGCGGCTGCGCCGCCCTGGTGCGCGAGACCTGCGTCGGATGCCCGGTCGCGCCGAACGGCTCGGCCTCCCCGTCCGCCGTCCAGGTGGCCCACGCCGTCGGCGAGGTGCTCGGCCGGGACGCCGTCGACCTCGACCGCAGCTTCGTCCAGCAGGGCGGAGACTCGCTCAGCCACGTGCAGGCGTCCGTCCGGCTCGAGGGGCTCGTCGGCCCGCTCGCCCGCGGCTGGCACCACCGCCCCCTGCGCGAGCTCGCGGAGCTGGACCGCTCCCGCGCCGACGCCTCGCCCGCGAACCCCGCACCGGCTGGGGGACGTCGTGGGTGGCGCACGGTGGAGACCTCGGTGCTGCTGCGCGCGATCGCTGTCGTCATCATCTGCGGGTCGCACGCCGACCTGTTCCGCGTCCTCGGCGGCGCGCACACCCTGCTCGCCGTGGCCGGCTTCAACGCGGCGCGCTTCGGCCTGTCGGCCGACACGCCCCGGGGGCGTTGGCGGGCCACCGCGCGCACGCTCGTCGGCGTGGCGGTCCCCACGATGGCCGTCGTGCTGTTCGGCATGGTCACCCACGACCGCTACGGGTGGGGCAACCTCGCGCTCTCCAACTGGCTGTTCGGCGACGTCACCTACGGGTTCCGCAACGAGCTGTGGTTCGTCGACGCGCTCGTGGCCTGCACGCTCGTGCTGACCGCCGCGCTGTCGGTCCCCGCCGTCTCCCGGCTCTGGCGACGCGACCCCTGGCTCGTCGCGGCCGGGGTCGCCGTGCTGGCCCTCGTGCCGCGTTTCGTCGTGCTCGCGCTCGGCGAGGGTGTGCTGCGCGGCATCATGCCCACCACGCTCTGGCTCTTCGCCGTCGGCGCGGCCGCGGCGCACGCCGACACCCGCCGGCGCCGTCTGCTCACCCTCGCGGTCGCGGTGGTCGGCGGGGCGACGTTCTTCCCCGACGACCCGGTGCGCAACGCCACCGTCCTGGCCGGCGTCGCCCTGCTCACCCTCGTGCCCGAGGTGCGGGCGCCCGCCCGCTGGGTGCCGGTCATCGGCCTCCTGGCCGCCGCCTCGCTGTACGTCTACCTCGTCCAGTTCCAGATCCTCGACGTCGTGCCCACGGCGCTCGGCGCCACCGCCGTCGCGATCGCGGCCGGCTGCCTCCTCTGGCGTCTCGCGGACCGCCCGGTCCGCCGGCTCCAGGACCTCCTCGTCCCCCCGACCCGATGAAACGGAAGCCCTTCGTGTCACGTCAGCACCGCCGTCCCCTCGTCGCCGCCCTCCTCGCCCTCCCGCTCGCGCTCACCGCGTGCAGCACCGACGGCGAGTCCGAGGACGCCTTCGCGGCCGAGCCCGGGGCGCTGCAGATCTACTCCTCCCAGCACCGCGACGTCACGCAGGCCTGGGCCGAGGCGTTCACCGAGAAGACCGGCATCGAGACCCAGGTCCGCGAGGGCCAGGACTCCTCGATGGGCCACATGATCGTCGAGGAGGGCGAGGCCTCCCCGGCGGACGTGTTCCTCACGGAGAACTCCCCCGCGATGACGGTGGTGGAGCGCGCCGACCTGCTCGCCCCGGTGGACGAGGAGACCCAGGCCCAGGTGCGCGACGGGATGGCGCCGTCGTCCGGCCGGTGGACGGCGGTCGCCGCCCGCTCGACCGTGCTCGTCTACAACACCGACATGATCAGCGAGGACGAGCTGCCGGACTCGATCATGGACCTGGCCGACCCCGAGTGGGCCGGCCAGTGGGGCGCGGCGCCGGGCGGTGCCGACTTCCAGGCGATCATGGCCGGCATGCTCGCCGACCGCGGTGAGGCCGAGACCCGGGCCTGGCTGGAGGCCCTGGCCGAGAACTCCGAGGTCTACCAGAACAACATCGCCACGATGAAGGCCGTGAACGCCGGCGAGGTGCCGGTCGGGATCATGTACCACTACTACTGGTACCGCGACCAGGCCGGGGACCAGGAGGGCAGCGCGAACACGCAGCTGCACTACTTCGGCCAGCAGGACCCGGGGGCCTTCGTCAGCCTGTCCGCGGGCGGCGTGCTGGAGTCGTCCGACATGCCGGACGAGGCCCAGCAGTTCCTCGCCTACGTCACCAGCCCCGAGGGTCAGCAGGTGCTCGTCGACAGCGGCTCCATGGAATACGCCGTGGGTGCCGGCGTCGAGTCGGACCCGGCGCTGCCCGCGCTGGACGAGCTGGACGCCCCGCCGGTCGATCCCTTCACCCTGAACTCGGACACCGTCCTGGAGCTCATGACCGATGCGAGCATCCTCTAGGAGCCGCGGGGTCGCCGTCGCCGCGACCCTCGTCGCCGCGCTCACCGTCCTGCCGCTGGTGGTCGTCCTCCTCGACGCCTCCTCCGCGGGCCTCGACGAGGCGGTCGACTACCTCGTGCGGCCCCGCGTCGGCGAGCTGCTGGCCAACACCGGTCTGCTGATGGGCGTCACCGTGCCCGCCACGGTGGTCCTCGGCACCCTCGCGGCCTGGCTCGTGGAGCGCACGGCCCTGCCCTGGGCCGGGCTCTGGCGCACGCTGCTGCTGGCGCCCCTGGCGGTGCCGGCGTTCGTCAGCGCCTACGCCTGGGTGACGGTCGCGCCCTGGCTGACCGGGTTCGGCGGGGCCGCGCTGGTCACGACCCTGGCGTACTTCCCGTTCGTGTTCCTGCCCGTGGCCGCGCTGCTGCGGTCGCTCGACCCCGCCGAGGAGGAGGTCGCCCGGTCCCTGGGCCTGTCCCCGACGCGGGCCGTCGTGCGGACGGTGCTCCCCCGGCTCCGTCCGGCGATCAGCGGCGGGGCGCTGCTGGTCGCCCTGCACCTCCTGGCCGAGTACGGCGTCCTGGAGATGATGCGCTTCCAGACCTTCACCACCGCGATCATGCAGCGGTACGCGGTGGGGTTCAGCGACGCGTCCGGCAGCCTGCTCGCCTCCGTGCTGCTCGGCCTGTGCCTGCTCGTGCTCACGCTCGAGGTGGTCGCCCGCGGACGGCGCCGGGTGTCCCGGGTCGGCGCCGGCACCCAGCGCCCGGCCACGCGGGCCCGGCTGGGCAGCTGGACCGCTCCGGCGCTGGTCTTGCTGGGCACTCTCGTCGGCCTGGCACTCGTCGTCCCGGTGGCCACCGTGCTGCGGTGGCTGGGATCGGCGATCGGGGACGGGCTGGTCGACGACCTCCTCACCGTCACCGCGAGCACGGTGCTGCTGGCGGTGCTCGGCGGACTGGCGGCCGTGGTGGCCGCCCTGCCCGGGGCGTGGCTGCTCAACCGCCGCCGGTCGGCCCTGACGGTCCTGCTCGAGCGGTCCACGTACCTGGCCAGCGCGCTGCCCGGCGTCGTGGTCGGACTCGCCCTGGTCACGCTCGCCATCGACTGGGCGCGCCCGCTGTACCAGACCCTGGCGCTGACCGTCCTGGCCTACGCCATCCTCTTCCTGCCCCGGGCGATGGTCGCCCTGCGCGCCGGTCTCGCCGCCGCGCCGCCGGAGCTCTCGGAGGCCTCGCGGTCGCTGGGGCTGGGCGGCCCGGCCACGCTCGTCCGGGTGGTCCTGCCGCTCATCGGCCCGTCGGTGCTCACCGGGTTCGTGCTCGTCTCCCTCGCCGTCAGCACCGAGCTGACGGCCACCCTGCTGCTGGCCCCGACCGGGACCGACACCCTCGCCCTCGCCTTCTGGCGGGAGACGAGCGCGCTCGACTACGCTGCTGCGGCCCCCTACGCGGCAGTCATGATCGTCTTGTCCGTACCGCTGACGTTGTTGCTGCGGCGGCAGATACTGGAGGAACGATGACCGACGTGCAGCTGCGAGCCGTCACGGCCGCCTACGGCCGGCACGACGTGCTCGACGAGGTGAACCTGGTCGTGCCCGAGGGCACGACGACCGCCGTCCTGGGTGGGTCCGGCAGCGGCAAGACGACGCTGCTGCGCATCATCGCCGGGTTCATGCAGCCGCGTTCGGGCGAGGCGGTCATCGGCGGTCGCACGGTCGCGGGGCCCGGTGTCTGGGTGCCGCCCGAGCGCCGCGGCGTCGGCTACGTCCGCCAGGAGGGCGGGCTGTTCCCCCACCTGTCCGTCGCCGGGAACATCGCCTTCGGGCTCCCCTGGCCGCGACGCCGGCACCACGACCGGGTGCTCGAGCTGCTCGACCTGGTCGGCCTGCCCGCCGAGGTCGCCGACCGGCGCCCCGACCAGCTCTCCGGCGGTCAGCAGCAGCGGGTCGCGCTGGCCCGCGCGCTGGCGCCCCGCCCCGGCCTCGTGCTGCTCGACGAGCCGTTCTCCTCGCTGGACACCACGCTGCGCGCCACCACCCGGGACGCCACGGCGCTCGCCCTGCGCGCCACGGGTGCCACGGCCGTGCTGGTCACCCACGACCAGGACGAGGCACTCTCCTTCGCCGACCAGGTCGCGATCCTCACCTCCGGCCGGATCCGGCAGGCGGCGGCCCCGCGGGCGATCTATCGGGATCCCGTCGACGCCGACGTCGCCCAGTTCCTCGGCGACGCCGTGTTCGTGCCCGGCGAAGCGGCGACCGACGGCTGCGTCACCTGCCCGCTGGGCACCCTGCCGGTCCGTGGTCAGAGCCCCCGCGGCGCCGTGGACGTCATGCTCCGGCCCGAGCAGATCACCCTGACCCCGGCCGGCACCGGCCAGCTCGAGGCCACCGTGCGCCACGTGTCGTTCTTCGGGCACGACGCGCTCGTCGAGCTGGCCCTCGGCGACGGCGCCGCCGAGCAGCGGATCCGCGCGCGGGTGGTCGGGCTGCAGCCCCCGGAGGCGGGCGACCGCGTCGGGCTGGACATCGTTGGTCCCGTCCGCGCGTTCCCCTCGCGACCGGACCGGCCCGGGGGCGGTCAGCGCGACGAGAGCCCGGTGCCCTCCTCCGCCTGAGGCGGCGTGGCGGACCCGTTCGCCTAGCGTGGGACCGTGGAACGGTTCGAGGCGTCGGCGCTGACCCACATGCTGGTCGTGGCCGACGTCGAACGCAGTCGTGACTGGTACGTGCGCGTGCTCGATGCCCGGGTGGCCGGCGAGTACGGCGGCACGTCGGTCGTGCTCGAGCTGCTGGGGAGCTGGATCCTGCTCGTGACCGGCGGGGGTCCCGACGCGGGCAAGCCGACCGTGACCCTGGCCCCGCCCGCCGAGCCCGACCGTCCGAGCGCCCAGCTCGTCTTCCGCGTCGACGACTGCCCGGGTCTCTACGAGCTCCTGTCGGCCCGTGGCGCGGAGTTCCTGGCCGCACCCGACGTCCGTGACGGCGAGACCCGCGCGTTCTTCCGCGATCCCGACGGCCATCTGTTCGAGATCTCCGCGCTCACCTGATCTCAGGACTGGTCACTAGCTGGTGGTGAATCGGGACACATGTCCGATTGATCTGGCAACTGGACCTCTTGACCTGGGAGGCCACGATTCACCGGAACGCCGTCACTGCATGGGCAACGCATCGACGGCTCGCAGCGGCCCGTCCGCGACCAGGACAGGGTGGGTGACCGCGACAGAGGTCGGCCTCCAGGTGGGTCAGGTCGAGCTGCCGGTCAGCTACTACGCCCTGATCATGGCCTGGGTTGGTGGACCTTGCGATCGGCGCGCTCGTCAATAGGGGGACGTACTGGTCGGCCTCGTCACCACCTGCACGGGCCATTCGCCGGGCGGGCGGGGAATCTCTCCTGGGACTCTCCGCCGTGCTCGTCGGAACGGTTCCGCCCCTCGTCCTTCTCGGCCAGGGAGGACTGCCAGGTGCACGCTGAGCGTTGTCGATGGCGATCAGCAGCTTGCCCGCAACGGCGCTTGCTGCCCTCGCGATCCCGGCGACCCGCCGCGTGGCCGCCATCGGTTCCGCAGTGGTGCTCGGCATACCGGCGCTGGTGGCGGGCCTGGCGGCGGTCATGGGCGTTCTCGACGACTATGCGAAGCGTGCAGCAGTCCTCTCGCGGCGTGAATCTGCGCGACGAAACGGTCGGAGTAGACGGCGCGATCGAACGCACCGATCCACATCCTGCGTGTGGCTGCTCACCTTGCCATCTCCGAGCTCGCGTTCGTGGGCGGCTGTGAGAACAGCCGCTCGCGCTCAGACGCGACAACTTCGCGTGCGAGCTCTGCTTCGGAGATGTCGAAGGCTTCGGGTGCACTGTCGGCGGTTGCGGAGACGCGGGCGAAGTCGTCGAAGAGTGCTTTCTTGCGGGCGAGGATTTCGGTGACTCGCTTGTCGACGCCTTCCTCGGACAACAGTCGGTGCACCTGGACGGTTTCGAGCTGTCCCATACGGCGGGCACGGGCGATGGCTTGCCACTCCGTGGTGGGCTTGACCTGTGGTTCGCAGAGGACGACGACGGAGGCGGCCTGGATGTTGAGCCCAACACCGCCGGCAACGATCTGCGACACGAGCACTGCGCCGTGCGGCGCCTCGGTGAACTCGTCGACCATCCTCTGACGCGCAACTGCGGCGACCGAACCGGTGAGCGGGCCGAAGACCCTCCCGGGTAGCATCTCTGTTACCTGGTGGAGGACTTGGCGGAAGTGTGAGAACACGATGACGCGTCGGCCGTTGTCCTCGGCTTCCTGCACGATCTCCAGTAGTCGGTTCATCTTGGCCGACCTGTGGCCCTGCGTGAGTGCCGCTTGGCGCATCGCCATGAAGTTTCCTTGGGCGACAGCGTCGCGGTAGGCGACGTAGTCGTCGCTCGAGAACGGTATGTTCTCGTCGACCTCGACGAGGGCTGGGAGTTCTGTGAGTACGTCTTCCTGGTTGCGACGCAAATAGGCGGGGGCGACCTGCTGGCGGAACTTCCGAGGAGAGAGACCACTCGTGTCGACGACGAGGTTCGGCTGGAGGTAGCCGACGAGGTTGGCGAACTCCTCGAGCCGGTTCTCCAGCGGCGTGCCGGTCAGCAGGATGGCCCGTTCGGTGCGCTTCATGATGGTGCTCGCGTTGATCGACCGTTTGGCGGCAGGGTTCTTGATGTAGTGCGCTTCGTCGACGACGACGCATGCAAGGTCGGTGACAGTGTCGACATGTGGCAGCAACCAGGCGAGGGTCTCGAAGGTGGTGACGGCGACGCCGCCGTTACGGAACCAGTTCGCCATAGCGCCGGCTCGTCCGGGCCCGTGGACGCGGTGGGCGCGCAGCGTAGATTTGGATGAGATCTCACGTACCCAGTTGGTGACCACTGCTGCCGGGCAGATCGCCAGGGCGTAGTTGTGGCCTTGTGCGCGAAGGTGGGCGAGGACGGCCAGCGCTTCGATGGTCTTTCCCAGTCCCATCTCGTCGCCGAGGATGACCTTGCGCTGTACGAGCGCGAACCGAGATCCGAAGCTCTGATAGCCGCGCAATGAGGTGACGCGCAGGTGCTCGGTGTTGAGCGACATCGCCCGGACGGCTTCGACAATCTCGTCGGGAAGGTCGCCGTGCGTTTTGGTCTCGTCTTCTGTCACGAACCCGAGTTCGGTGAGCATGCCGAAGTAGTCGGCAGGCCGGGACATGAAGTCGTCCCACGGGTCGGTTGTCGCGACGGCGTCCGCTGTCTTCGCCGTACTGAGGCCCTCCGCCCGGGCGATCACGGCGCTCACCCCGGCAAGCAACTCCTGGGCTCCGTGCACCGTTCGGCTGGCGACGATGAGATGCGAATGTCCTTGGTTGACGGAGTGTGCGAGGTCAGTCAGTTCCTGGGCTCGCAACAGGTCGGAGTCGGCGTTCTTGAGCCGACGTGCGACATCCCAGGCACCGAGCCTTCGCAGGAACTCGCTGGCCTCCGTCGTGCGGTTATTGATGTCGATGCGCATCGGCATCTCGTCGTACGTGGCTTGTTCGAGCGTGTACGCGGCGCCTCTGATGTTGGTCGCGGTTGTCTCCCCGATGCCCTGCAGCGCCTCGAGGGGGTACCGGTAGTCGAGCAGCTTCAGCACGGTGGTCAGGCCGGCATCGGTCAACGGTGTGATGCGCAAGCGGTCTCGGGTTGCCTCCTTGATGCGCTCGACTGGCATACCGGCGAGCAGCTTGCGGGTCTCGGCCCGACGGACCCTGGTGCCGGCCTCGATGGCTGCCTTGCGGAATCCGTCCTCATCCTTGACGGCCCGGTCGATCGCATTGATCGCGTCCAGCAGGCCTCGGATCGGCTGGGAGTCGATCAGCTCGGGCCGGCCAAGATGCTCGAGGTGCGCGCGCAAGCCGACGACATCGGACAAGGCGTCCTGAAGCGTGACGGCGCGCCCGGCGCCTTCGTTTGGCGCAATGCGGTCGAGGAGCTGGAGGACTCCGGCCTCGCGGGCCCATGTGGCGTACTGGGCGAGGTAGGAGGCGGCCTTCGCCGCTGCTTCCTTCTTCATGCGGGTCGAGAGGAAGCGCCTGGCCCCGAGGACGGCGCGAGCGTCACGGATTGCTGTGGGAACGGATTCGGACAAGTGGGCGAGGGACCGTGCTTCCGTCTCCGAGATTGGCGGCAGCGCCGTCGCGGCCGCCAACGCTTCCAGGTGCGCCTGCTCCGGCTGCCCGAGTGGAAGCACGGACCATGCGCTTCGACCCTCGCGGGGGACGTCGATCGCGATTGCCCGCAGATGCTGCACGGCTTGCTGCCCTGCGGTCGCGAGCGCGCCGCGGTCGGCACGGATCGCCTCGTCACGGCCGGCCAAAGCGCTGACTTCAGCAACAGTGGCTGCCAGCTGCCGACGTTCCTGCTTGTTCATCTGCCCTCGCGCTCCTGGTGCTGCCGGGAAAGACTATCCGGAGCCGGTGACAGTCCGTGCCCCGTGGGGGACCAACTTCACCCGCTTTTCGCCAGGTCGACCGAAGTTCGGCAGTTACGGTGTGCTGTGCACGTGGGGAGGATCAGATGCAGTTGGAGGAGCTCAAGCCCGGCCTGCGCATCGACGGGCTGATCCCGGCCGAGGTCATCACCGTGATCTACGCCCAGTGGCACGGCACCGGTGCGCTGGAGTTGACGTACAAGAAGACCGACGGGTCTCTTGGTCAGCAGGTGGTGTTCCGCAGGGATGAAGGCAAGCTGTCGATCGCCCGCACCGGCAGTCGTCCGTTCGATGCCGATGCGACGGACTTCAAGCTCGTCGCCGAGGCCCAACGCATCCGCCTGGCCGGCCTGTTCGACCCGATGCTCGCGGTCGCCACCTCCGACGTCCAGCCGTTGCCGCACCAGATCCGCGCCGTGTATGGCGAGCTCCTCCCACGCACACCGCTGCGGTTCCTGCTCGCGGACGACCCAGGCGCGGGCAAGACGATCATGGCCGGCCTGTACATCAAGGAGCTGATCCTGCGCGACGACGTCAAGCAGGCGCTGATTGTGGCTCCGGGTGGACTGGTGGAGCAGTGGCAGGACGAGCTGTTCTTCAAGTTCGGGCTGCGGTTCGACCTCCTGACGAACCAGCTGATCGACGCGGACATCAACGTCAGCGTGTTCGAGAAGCACCCGCTGTTGATCGCGCGCATGGACCAGCTCTCGCGCAACGAGGCTCTGCAAGCACAGCTCAGGGAGACCGAGTGGGACCTGATCGTGGTCGACGAGGCGCACCGCATGGGCGCGCACTACTTCGGCGGGAAGCTGGAGAAGACCAAGCGGTTCCAGCTCGGTGAGGTGCTGGGCGGGATCACCCGGCACCTGCTGCTGATGACCGCGACCCCGCACTCGGGCAAGGAGGAGGACTTCCAACTCTTCCTGACGCTACTGGACAAGGACCGGTTCGAGGGTAAGCAGAAGAAGACCGCCGACACCTCCGGGATCATGCGCCGCATGGTCAAAGAGGACCTGCTCACCTTCGAGGGGAAGCGGCTGTTCCCCGAGCGGATCGCCGAGACCGTCCCGTACGAGCTGACCGCGCGCGAGTACGACCTGTACACGATGGTCACCGACTACGTGCGCGAGGGCATGAACCGTGCCGAGCGGCTGGACGGCAAGAGGCGAAACACCGTCGGCTTCGCCCTGACCGTCCTACAGCGCCGCCTCGCCTCGTCCCCCGAGGCGATCTACAAGTCCCTGGTACGCCGCACCGAACGGCTGGAGCAGCGCAAGCAGGACATCCTTTCGGGCAAGCTCGTGGAACCCGACACGCGGGACATCGACTTCGACGAGATCGACGACGACGAATACTCGGCCGAAGAGTTGGAGACCGTCGAGGAAGAGCTCCTCGACGCTGCCACCGCGGCGAGAACGATCGAGGAGTTGACCAAGGAACTCGTCGAGCTAGGCGAGCTGGTTAAGGTCGCCAAGCAAGTGCGCGACGCCGGCACGGACCGCAAGTGGACCGAGCTGTCCCAGATCCTGCAGGACCACGCCCTGACCACCGATGCCAACGGCTGGCCCCGAAAGTTGATCATCTTCACCGAGCACCGCGACACCCTGGACTACCTGATCCACAAGGTCCGCGGCCTGATCGGGCGGGCCGAGGCGGTCAAGGCCATCCACGGCGGCGTACGCCGAGCTGAGCGCAGGCTGATCACCGAAGAGTTCACCAAGAACCGGGACGTGCAGATCCTCATCGCCACCGACGCCGCCGGTGAGGGCCTGAACCTCCAGGCCGCCCACCTGATGGTCAACTACGACCTGCCGTGGAACCCGAACCGGATCGAGCAGCGCTTCGGCCGCATCCACCGCATCGGGCAGGACCAGGTCTGCCGCCTGTGGAACCTCGTCGCCTCGAACACCCGCGAGGGTGCAGTCTTCACCCGACTGTTGGAGAAAATCGACGAGATGCGCAAGGCCTATGGCGGCAAGGTCTTCGACGTCCTCGGCGAGGCATTCGCCGAGACCCCACTGCGGAACCTGCTCAAGGATGCCATCCAGTACGGCGAGCAGCCCGAGGTCAAGGCCAAGATGCACAAGGTCATCGACGCCTCCGTCGGCGACGGCCTGCTCGACCTACTCGAAGAGCGCGCCCTGGCGTCAGAACACGTGGGTGAGGCGGACCTGAACCAGCTGCGGGCCGCGATGGACGAGGCCCGAGCCCGCCGGCTGCAGCCCCACTACATCGAGCTCGCATTCAAAGCCGCGTTTGCCCGCCTCGGTGGACGCATCGCCCACAGAGAGCAGGGCCGCTACGAGATCGGGAACGTGCCCGCCCACCTCAGGGCGTCCAAGTACGGGCCGATCGCCACAAGGTACGACCGGGTCACCTTCGACCTGGCGCGCGTCGAACCTGACGGCATGACCCGCTCCGACCTTCTCGCACCGGGCCATCCCTTGCACGACGCCGTCATGGAAGGGGCCATCCGGGCTTTCGGTGGCGTGCTGAACTCCGGCACAGTGCTCGTCTCCGCGACGCTCGAGGAGCCGCACCTGCTTGCCGGCGTCGTCGAGGAAGTCGCTGACGCGACCGGCGCCTCAGTCGCACGCAGGTTCGGGTACGCCTACGTCGATGGTTTCGGCACCGTCACCCCGGCTGGCCCCGCACCGTACCTGGACTGCGTCGCCGCCCCGGACAACGCCGTCACCACAGCGGCCCGAGCGTTGCCCTGGCTGGGGGAGGCTGAGGACAAGGCGACCAGCTGGATCATCTCCAACCAGCTCCCCGAGTACCTTGCGGAGGTCCAACCTCGCCGCGCCGCCGAGCTCGCCAAGACCAGAGATCTTGTCATCCGTCGCCTGAAGGGCGAACGTGACCGGTTGCTGCTCGATGCGACGGTTGCGATGGAGGACGAGCGTGCCGGGAAGAAGCCCAAGGAGACCGCCGAGAGCCTCAACCGCAAAGCCACCGAGCTCGACGCCCGCCTGCGTCGACGGCTGGAGACCCTCGACCAGCAAGAGTTGATGTCCACCAGGCCGCCGCTGATCCTCACCGCGGCGCTCGTGCTGCCGCTTGCCATGGTCGAAGGCGAAGTGCCGCCGACAGCGCCGATGCACGCCAAGGAGACCAAGGAAGTCGAGCGGCGTGGCGTCGATCTCGTGCTGGCGCGCGAGCGCGAGCTCGGACGCCGACCCGTCGAGCAGTCCTTCAATAATCCCGGCTTCGACGTCCTGTCGACCGCGGCCAACGGCGACACCTACAGGATCGAGGTCAAGGCCCGCCTGGACGGAGCTAAGGACTTCTTCATCACCCACAACGAGGTCATGACCGGTAAGAACGCCGTACCTCGGTACCGCCTCGCGCTCGTCCGTGTGGACCCGCGCGGTGCACAGCACGACGAGGTCCGCTACCTCGACAACCCGTTCGCCACCACCGATCTCGGCAACTTCGACGCCACCGGTGTCCGTGGAGACTGGGCCAAGACCTGGGCAAAGGGGATGGCCCCGTTCTAGACAACACTCGCAGAGGGGCGCAATTCACCCACGGCGCGACGCCGTCGGACAGTCCCGTGTCGGACCGCTCCACTAGGCTGAACAGGCAAGACGCGACCGAACCCTTGGTCGTGGCGAAGATGGACGAAAGGACCGCGGAGAGTGCACAAGCGCAAGCTGATCGAGGTGGCGCTGCCGCTGGAAGCGATCAACCGCGAGTCGGCGCGGGAGAAGTCCATCCGGCACGGCCACCCCTCGACGCTGCACCTCTGGTGGGCTCGCCGTCCCCTTGCTGCCGCTCGCGCAGTCCTGTTCGCTCAGCTCGTCGATGACCCTTCAGCACACCCGGAGGAGTTCCCGACCGAGGACCTTCAGCGCAAGGAGCGCGAGCGCCTGCACAGCCTCATCGAGCGCCTGATCGTCTGGGAGAACGTTCGCGACGAGAGACTGCTCAGGGAAGTCCGCTCGGAAATCCGCAAGTCGGTCGGAGACGTCATGCCGACCGTACTCGACCCCTTCGCAGGCGGCGGCACCATCCCGCTTGAGGCTAAGCGTCTCGGGGTCCGAGCGATGGCGAACGACCTGAATCCTCTGCCGGTCCTGATCAACACGGTCCTGCTTGATCTGGTGGATCGATTTGCCGTGTCGTCGTCTCTAGCAGGCGGCGTTCCTGGCACTCCCGCTGAGGTGCTATCGGAGGACCTCCGTGCTTATGCCGCGCGCTTGGAAGCGAAGGTCCTGGCTAGGCTGGGGCACTTGTACCCGTCAAAGGCGGGTGGCGGCGTTCCACTGGTCTACTTTTGGGCTCGCACCGCGGGCTGCCCGAATCCTGCCTGTGGTGTCGAGGTTCCCCTGGTCGGTTCGTGGACCGCCAGCGGGCGCAAGGGATCGGAGGCTCACTTCGCTCCTGTGCTCAACGGCTATGACAACGCGTTCGACGTCCGGGTCGTCATGGGAAGCGATGGAGAGCCTGAAGGCACCATGAAGCGAACGGCAGCCACCTGCCCTGCGTGCGAGACCAGCATCCCGCTCACCTACGTAAAGGCCGAGGGAATGGCTGGCCGTTTGGGTTCGCGCCTATTGGCGATGCAGGTACGGCAGGGTCGGGCCCGTACGTTCGTTCCTGCCGATGGCGACGATCGCGCCGCAGCAGCGTCGGCGCCCCGTGTCGACACCTCATTTCTCGAAGCTGAACTGTCGACGCACAGCCAGTACATGGCGCCGCCGAGGTACGGGATGACGCGGTTCAAGGATCTCTTCTCGCCTCGCCAGCTGGCGACTCTAGCGGCATTTGCGGAGACCCTTGATGACGTTCAGGAAGAGGTGCGGCGTGATGCAGAAGCGGCGGGGATGCCCGATGACGGGATCTCGTATGCTGACGGTGGGACCGGCGCGAGCGCTTACGGTGATGCACTTCGCATCCTCTTGGCGCTTGGGGTTGGGCGCCTAGTCAATCGTCAGTCGACGCTGTGCATCTGGCATGCCAACCGAGGAACCGTCGAGCAGGTCTTCGCACGTCAAGCGTACTCGATGACATGGCTCTACGCCGAGGCGAACCCGTTCGCGGGCGCCACTGGCAGTTTCACAGGACAGATCGACTACCTCGCTAAGGCGATCGCAGCAATTCCGCATGGTAGCGGTCTCGTGATCGAAGGGCCGGCGCAGGGGATCAGCCCGCCGCCGAATGTTGTCGTGAGCACGGATCCGCCGTACTACGACAACGTCCCATACGCCGATCTATCCGACTTCTTCCTCGTGTGGCACCGCCGCATGCTCGGCAAGACGCTGCCGATCTTCCCAACAATGCTGTCGCCGAAGTCAGAAGAACTTGTAGCCGACCACGTCCGTTGGGGAAGTCGCGCGGCCGCAAAGAGCCGGTTCGAGCACGGCTTCGAGCAAGTGTTCGAAGCGCTCGGCAAGTCGCACGACCCCGCGGTTCCGATGACCGTCTACTACGCATTCCGACAGTCGGACGTTGAGGGTGATGGGACGGCCTCGACCGGCTGGGAGACGGTCCTGGAAGCCCTGATGAAGGCCGGGTGGGCGATCGATGGGACGTGGCCAATGCGCACTGAGCAGGCCGGGGGCCTGCGGGTGCTCGGCCGCAACTCGCTCGCCTCATCTGTCGTCGTCGTGTGTAGGCGACGAGACGAGACCTTCGGCACGACGGACCGGCGGGGATTCATTTCGGCGCTGGAGGCCGAACTGCCTGGCGCACTACGACGGCTTCAGCAGGGGCAGATTGCACCGGTCGACATGCCGCAGGCCGCGATCGGACCGGGCATGGCGGTGTTCACCCGATATGCCGCAGTCCTGGAGCCGGACGGCTCAAAGATGAACGTCCGGTCGGCGCTCGCGCGAATCAACGAAGTCCTCGACCAGGTCCTCGCCGAGCAGGAGGGCGACTTCGACGCACCGTCGCGATTCGCAATCGCCTGGTATCGCCAGCACGGGTACGGTGCCGGAAGCTTTGGCAACGCAGACAGCCTCGCCCGTGCGCGGAACACGGCCGTGGATGCGATGGACCGTGAGGGCCTTCTGACCAGCCGGGCTGGCAAGGTCCAGCTCATCAAGCCTGAGGACCTCAACTCCGAATACGACCCGGCTGCTGACGCCCACACGAGCAACTGGGAAGCATTGCACCACCTGATCAAGGTGCTGGAACGGGACGGCATCGCCCCCGCTGGCGACTTCCTGCTGGAAGCGCTGAGCCGCCCAGACGGTGCGGTGGATGCCGACCTGGTCAAGGAACTCGCGCACCTGTTGTTCCGCATCGCGGAGGGCAACGGTTGGACGAAGGATGCCCTGTCGTTCAACACGCTCGTAACGTCCTGGCCGGAGATCCTGGAAGTGGCGCGCGCGGAGCGGACGGCTCCGGGCAGCGCGCAGGGTGCGTTCGACTTCGACGAGGACGAGTGACATGGCGTTGAGCAACCGTGATCGGATCGACCGGATGTTCCAGGCGATGGCTCCGGCGCTGGATGACTTCATCTCGTCGGTGATCGGCCGGGCGAACCCACAGTTCGGTGCAGAGTGGGTCAAGCTCGTGGGCGCGAAGGACGCGAAAAAGGGCATCGAGAAGGACTACGACCCTCTCGACCCGCAGGTCCAGTTCCGGATGCTGACCGAGAAGAACATCCCGCACGTCGTCAAGCCGGGGTGGTTCCCATTCAGCGACGCGCTGGACCGGCAGGGCGAGTCGTATGCGAGCGAGTTGCGCGAGGTGCGTAATACGTGGGCGCACAACGGGTCGTTTACCAATGACGACGCCTACCGTGCGCTGGACACCGGCGAGCGGCTGCTGCGGCTGATCGCCGCCGCTGCGGAGGCGGACAAGGTCAAAGCGATCCGCCAAGACCTGCGCCGGGTAACCGCCGACAAGGACGATAAGAAGGTCCTCAAGGCCGCCGTTGACAACCCGGAAGCCGCAGGGCTCAAGCCGTGGCGCGAGGTGCTGCCCCCGCACGACGATGTCGCGACTGGCAACTTCGCCGCCTCGGAGTTCGCTGCCGACCTGTACAAGGTCGCTTCGGGGAGCGAGCAGGATTCCGGCTACGCGGAGCCGGTGGCGTTCTTCGCGCGCACCTATCTGACCGAGGGCCTGAGCCAGTTCGTCGGACGGGCGGTTCGTCGCTTGGAGGGCGACGACAATGCTCCGCCCGTGATCAACCTGCAGACCAACTTTGGTGGCGGCAAGACCCACTCAATGCTGTCGCTGTGGCACGTCGCCGCTGGCCTGCCGGTCAGCGCGTTCCCGCAAGAGACGCAGGACCTACTCAACGAGAACGGCTACACCGGCCGCAAGGTTAACCGCGTCGCGATCGTCGGCAACCATTTCTCGCCGTCAGGCGTTACGAAAGACGACGGCACACATGTCAACACCATCTGGGGCGAGCTCGCTTGGCAGCTCGGCGGCGCCGAGGCGTACAAGCTGGTGTCGAAGTCGGACATCGACCGCACCCCGCCCGGCGCGGCGCTGCACGACCTGCTGGCCAAGTACGCCCCCGCAGTGATCCTGATCGACGAATGGGTCGCCTATGCCCGTTCGCTCGTCGGGCGCGACGACCTGGCCGGGGGCACGTTTGACGACCAGTTCACGTTCGCCCAGACCCTCACTGAGGCAGCCAAGGGCACCTCGGGCATCCTTCTGGCGATCTCCATCCCAGCGTCCTCGGCGGGCGACGACGTGAATGCGATCGTCGCTGGCACCGCTGAAGAGGTCGGCGGCACCAACGGAATGGAAGCCCTGCGCCGGCTGCAGTCCGTGGTGCGTCGTGTCGCCGACCAGTGGCGGCACGCGTCCTCGGTCGAGGCGTACCAGATCGTCAAGCAGCGGTTGTTCAAGCAGCCCGACGCTGCAGCCCTAGCGGCGATCGGCGCTACCGCACGGACATACATGGAGCTATACCGCAAGTACACCGACGACTTCCCGCGCGAGGCCCGTGACGTGGCGTACGAGGAGCGGATCAAGTCCACCTACCCCATCCACCCCGAGTTGTTCGACCGACTCTATGAGGAGTGGTCGTCGCTCGAGCGGTTCCAGCGGACCCGTGGTGTCCTGCGATTGATGTCGACGGTGATCCATGCGCTGTGGGAGGGCGAGGACGCTTCACCGTTGATCATGCCCGGGTCGATCCCGCTGGCGACGGCATCGGTGAACGCCGAGCTGACTCAGTACTTGCAGGACTCGTGGAAGGCGATCATCGACGCCGACGTCGACGGCCCGAACTCCGAACCGGCCAGGATCGACAAAGCGAAGCCGCTGTTCGGGCAGCGGTCGCTGACCAAGCGCCTGGCCCGGACGGTGTTCTTCGGTGCCGCCCCGACGATCGGGTCGGCCCACAAGGGCCTAGAGACCCAGCGTGTCTTCCTCGGCACCGCCATCCCCGGGGACGTGCCGGGCAACTTCCACTCCGCGCTGAACCAGCTCGCCGACCGGGCCACGCACTTCTACGCCGGGTCGGGCAAGTACTGGTACGACCTGCAGGCCAACATCACCCGGACCGCCAAGGACCAAGCCGACCGGCTGCACAAGGAAGACGTGTGGGCCGATATCGTCCGCCGCCTGCAAGGGCAGGCCCGCACCCGAGGCGACTTCGCCGGGGTGCACGTGTGCCCTGAGTCGAACGCCGACATCCCCGACCTCGACGAGGCCCGGCTGGTGATTCTGCACCCTAAGGTGGCGCACAAGGGCAAGACAGCATCCGCCGCCAAGGAGTTCGCACACAAGGCCACCGAGCATCGAGGCACCGCCAACCGCACCCATCGCAACATGGTGGTGTTCCTCGCCGCTGACGAGGCCCGCCTCGAAGAGCTAGAGAACGCGACACGCGACTACCTCGGCTGGAAGCACGTTCTCGATAACGAGGCCGACCTCGACCTCACGCAGAACCAGAAGAACCAAGCCACCCAGCGCCGGGCTCAGGCTGACCAGACCGTCGAGGCGCGGCTGCTGCAAACGTTCAACTGGGCGCTCGTGCCAGCTCAGCCGGACCCGGGCGCGCCGTTCGTGCTCCGGGAGACCCCGATCCAAGGCCAGTCGACCGCGCTCGCCGAGCGCGTCTCCCGGAAACTCGGCAGCGACGGCGACCTCTCGACCCGCCAGGCCGCGGCCACAATCCGGCTCGCAATCAGCAAGGTGCCGCAGATCTGGAAGGACGGTCACGTCGCCCTCGGCGTGCTCTGGGGCCTGTACTCCCAGTACCCGTACATGCCTCGACTTCGCGACCGGTCCGTACTCGCAGCAGGAATCGTCGACCTTCCGCTGATCTGGCAGACCGACGCCTTCGCTCTTGCCACCGGATACGACGAGTCCGACGGCCGCTACATCGGCCTTTGGACTCCAGGGGACACCGCGCTCGCCCCGTCGACGACCGACACGTTGCTCCTCGTTCGCCCCGACGTCGCAGTCGCTCAGCGGACCTCCGAGCGGGCTGCCGCGGCAGCTGCGGCTCCGGAGGCGGGTGGCGAAGGATCTACCACGGTCACCAGCGCCGCGTCAGAACCCACATCCTCGACTACCACCGGCGCCGGAGGCCTCACCACAAACGGGTCCGTCGTCGAGGACACTCTGACCAAGGCACTCAAGAAACGGTTCTACGGGGTGAAAACTCTCAACGCCGACAAGTACGCGATCGACTTCCGTAACATCGCCGAAGAGATCGTCACCCACCTCCGGGAGGCGGGCACCGACTTGACGGTCCGTATCGAGATCGAGGCCACCAAGACCGACGGTTTCGACGAGAGCAAGGTCCGCACCGTCTCGGAGAACGCCCGCACCCTGAAGTTCGAGCAGTCAGGCTTCGAGGAGGTCTGAGTGCCACGAACGTCTCGACACCGAATCGGAGCCTAGGTGTATCTCCGACGGGTACAAGTTCAGGGAATGCGGGGCGTTGCCGGCGGTGAGGTCGAGGTCGACCTCCCGGGACGCTTCTCGGTCCTCATCGGTGCCAATGGCTCCGGCAAGACGACGATCGCCGATGCGATCTACCTTGCCCACCATCGTCGCTTCCCGACACTCCCGCGGCCGTCGGCCGCCTCACTCGGCCCGGGAGAACGCGCAGTTCGCCTCGAGTACTACTACGAGGAACAGCCCAACGACGAGGGCCCGCTCGGCAAGCGCCTTCAGGCGCAAACGGGCCGAACTAGTCCGGGAACTGCTGCGGCCTGGTGGTCCCGCACCCTTCGCAGGGACCTCGGAACGGTTCGCGCCGAGACACTCGAGAGGAATGACGTCGAGTCTCAGATCCGACTGATATATCTGCCGGCGTGGCGAAACCCAGTCGACGAACTCTCGCGGCGAGAGGCCCGAATCCTGATCGAGCTTCTGCGGGCGCAGCAACAGGACCTCACCTCCGGTCGGGACCTGACCGCGCTGCGGGCATTCGCCTCCGGTCTACTTGAGCACCTGGCGAAGGACGAAGTCCTGGCCCGGCTCGAGCAGCGGGTCGCCGGCGAGATGCGTGCGCTGTCGGCAGGAGTGCGCCGCAACTTCCCATACATTCGCGGACAGGTCGTTGACGACAGCTACTTGGCCCGGGTCCTCGAGCTCATGCTCGCAACGGTGGAGGGCCGCGAGAACGCACTTCCCCTCGAGGTCGTCGGCCTCGGCTACGTCAACCTCCTCCACATTGCCGTCACGCTGGCGGCCATCCCGCGTCCGGCCGCAGGGCCGACTGCTCCTGTCGGGAGCGGCAGTTCGCCATCGTCCAGCGGTGAGGAGGTCAACGAAACCATCGATGCAGACGAGGATGCAAACGGTGCAGAGAATCGTCTGCAACAGGCCCGTGCGGAGGCAGAGAGCGCTGAGGACTCGTTCTTTCCTGATGAAGACTTCCACGTCACCCTCGTCATCGAAGAACCGGAAGCGCACATTCATCCACAGCTGCAGCACGCGCTGGTGCGCTACCTGAGAAGGCAGGTCGAGGAACGCCCTGAACTGCAGGTGATCCTCTCCAGCCACGCGCCCGAGATCATCAGCGCATGTGACCCTGAGGATCTCGTGGTCGTGCGTCGCCTTCACAACGACACGCGAGTTGCGCGATCGATCGCACGGATTCCGTTCGCTAGCAAGGACGAGGTCCTCCGCAAGACTCGTCTCCACCTCGATGCAAGTCGCTCAGCAGCACTCTTCTCGGACCGAGTGCTTTTGGTCGAGGGGGTTACCGATGCCGCGCTTGTTCGCGAGTTCGGCCGGGCTTGGGCGGCCGGCGACGATGATCGTCAGGGTTTCGTCGATGCGCTTAGCATCGTGCCGATGGGGACGAAAGTCGGGTCATGGGCCGTCCGCCTCCTGGCCACGCGAGGCGATGAGCTTTGCTCGAAGGTTGCCGTCCTGCGCGACAGCGACCTCGCCCTTGATGAGACTCCAGCGCAGCCGGGATGGGCGGCTGCACACGATCCAGACGTTGTCCGCGTTGCCCAGAGTCACCCGACCCTTGAGCCGCAGGTCACTGCGGGCAATGAGGGACTGGTCACAGAGGCACTCCGGGATATGAACCTCAACCCGGCCGATGACGTGACGGTCATGCAGATCTATCGGGCTTTCAGAAGCGCCTACATCGACCCCGCCGACGGGTCCAAGGTGAAGGCCGGCAGGTACTCGAGCCGGAAGGGCGAGTTTTCTCTGGCTCTTGCAGCGCTGCTGAGGGCTAACCGCCACGACCTCATCGAGGAACATCCAGTGGTCGTACCTGAGCCCATCGCGGAAGTGTTGGACTTCCTCTACGGGAACGGCAGAACGACACCAGGCCCGTTCGGGGCGGCGACGTCTGATGGCGATTAGCGCGGGCGCGCTGGTCGACTCCCTCACCGAGGGGCAGCGAAACGCGGCCGGCTCGCGTTATGAACGCATCTTCGTAGAGGCAGGTCCGGGAACAGGAAAGACGACGGTCTCGGCGTTCCGCTTCGGGGCCCTGCGCTTCGACCCCGAAGCGCGAGGGGATCCGAGAGCCGTCCTCGCAGTTTCATTCACACGCGCGGCTACCAAGCACCTGCGTCGGCGAATCCAGCGTACGTGGGGCCCGACGGCGCTAGCTTGGCCTCATCGCGTTGTCACACTCGACACGGTCATGGTCGAGCTGCTGCATGCCCTTCTCTCGGAGGGCTTGGTGAAGTGGCCGGGCGGCCACGTTGTCCTTGAGGTCCATGACTCCTGGAGATCATTTGGAAGTTCCTCATTCAACCGGACAAGCTACCAACTGGAGTTGTCAGGCGACACTGTTGTCGCGCAAAGAGTCTACCTCCCCGCGAATCGCCCGGGAATACCCGGTACGGAGATCCTCCCCCACATCCAGCGCGGCGTCGCGACTCATGAGGACGTTCGTTCCGTACTGGAACAGGCGCTGGCGAAACCCGAGATGCGGGCGTTCATCGAGCAACGCCTTCGCACTTCGACACGAGCACTCATTGTCGATGAGGTCTTCGACGCAAACGACCTCGACATCACTGTCATTGAGGTGGCGTGTGCAGGCCAGATAGAGCTCTCGGCGGTCGGCGATCCTTGGCAGGCACTGTATGTATTTCGAGGCGCAAGGCCTGATGCGGTGCCAAAGCTGATCGAACGTTCCGAGATCCACTCGTACGTTCTGGACCGGTCCTTCCGCTGGGAGACCGACGAACAGCGAAACCTTGCCAGTGAACTCCGAGCCGGAAGGCCTGTTGATCTCGCGCCGGTGACGATCGACTCTGCTGACGATCTCGACGTGGTCCTCGGGCTCACGTGGAAGGAGCTGTGGGACCTCGGTGGATCCGTACTGCCACTGGCGTTCCATGGCTTCAAGGGCGGGTTCGAGGAGGCTGCGGCAACTCTTCTGCTCGACTATGTGACGAGAACCGTTCTGGACGAGCGGGCGACCTACCTCCGAGACGCGCTCACCGCCCTCGCAATCAAGAACGAGCCCGCCGTTGACGAGATCAGTGGCGACCTACAAAGAGTCGTTGAGCTCCTCCGCGGCGGCGGCCGTTCGGCCCCCAAGAATGCATACCTCCGCCTCATCGATGGCGTCGCCAAGATCTCGCCGCGACAGCTGCGAGCGCCCCATCCGTCACACACGACGAGGTTGAAGCTCATCGGTGAGCGACTGGCCCACCCGGGCCGCCCGATCAAGGGGCTGACCAGCCACCAGGCCAAGGGCGGCGAGTGGGACCTGGTTGGAGTTCGCCTCGATGACCATGCTCGGCAGCGCCTGACTGCAGGGCTCTCGGTGGACAACGACTCCGACCGCAAACTGTACGTGGCGTGCACGCGGGCCCGGCGACGAACCGTCAGTGTCGAGCCGAAGGAGTGACGTCACGGCTCATCGATGCCATCGCGACATCCGACCCCACTACTGCACCAAATGCGGTATTACATGCACGACGGAGCGCGGACCCCGGCGACCCCCTAAGGGCGGAGAGCCGGCTCTCAGCCAGCGTTCCAGCACGTTGCCCTCTATTCAGGACGAAGAGGTCGCAAGCGTCAATTTGGCCACTCTGTACCAGCGGACCTCCGATGGGCCCCGATGAAGGTTGGAACTGCACTCGACGTCGCTGCAGGGATCAAGCACGCCATCGGGCCGAGCCCCAAAAAGCACCCCGATGCTGGACCACCGTACGGACCGGCGTCGATGC
Source organism: Isoptericola sp. b515 (assembly GCF_030588125.1). Lineage (NCBI taxonomy): Bacteria > Bacillati > Actinomycetota > Actinomycetes > Micrococcales > Promicromonosporaceae > Isoptericola > Isoptericola sp. b515. Next base: position 191,059 of record NZ_JAUQYR010000003.1, read on the forward strand.
CGTCGGCTGCCGCCCGAGTCCACACACGTTCGGGGAGATAAGCCAGCAGTCAAACCAACAGAGCCGATCCTGAACCCCCGCCGACAAGGACAGAGGCCCTCTGACCGAGCATCTCCGCTGGCCAGAGGGCCTCTGTGCTGGTGGGCGATACTGGGTTCGAACCAGTGACCTCTTCGGTGTGAACGAAGCGCGCTACCACTGCGCCAATCGCCCGAGTGCGTGGTCGATACTAGCCACAGATCCGGGGTTGCTCCAAACCGGAACGGTGCGGCGTGGCCCACACCCGGACGACGACGCCCCAGGTCACGGGTCGAGGCGCTCCCGGCAGTTCTTCTCGAACACCTCCCGCACGGCGAGCGTGATCTCCCCCGGTGCGACGTCGACACCGTCGAGCCAGGTGATGGGCTGGACGTTGCGGCCCGAGGACGTCAGCGCCAGCTGCACGCCGCCGGTGGTCACCTCGTCGAGCACGGTGAACGGCAGCTCGCCCTCCCGGGCCTCGCGCACCGGCAGCCCCGCCTCGGCACCCCACTCGAGCACGAGCGCCCGCGTGATCCCCGCCAGACAGCCCGTGGACAGCGCCGGGGTGAGGAGCTCACCGCCCCGCTCGACGAAGATGTTCGACCCCGTGCCCTCGCAGAGCTCGCCCACCGTGTTGGGCAGGATCGACTCGTCGCCGCCCTTGGCCTTGGCGTCCGCGAGCGCCACCACGTTCTCCGCGTACGACGTCGTCTTGAGCCCGGCGATGGGCGACCGCTCGTTGCGCGGCCACGGCGACCGGGCCGAGCGCGACTCGGGCATCATCATCGAGTCCTGCACGGCGACCACGACGCTCTGCGCGCCGGGGACCCGCATGGAGCCGAGCGGGCCGATGCCCGCCGTGACGGTGATGCGCAGCCGGCCGTCGAACGGACCGTCGAGGCGCACGGCCTCGTCCAGCACGGCGTCGACGCCCTCGCGCACCCGCTGCTCGTCGGGCGCCTCGAGGCCGAGCCCGGTCGCGGACCGGCGCAGCCGCTCCAGGTGCCGCGTCAGCGCGAACACCTGCCCGTCGAACACGGTGCACGTCTCGAAGACGCCGTCACCCACCGTGATGCCGTGGTCGACCGCGCTCAGCGCGGCCTCCCCGGCTCCGACCAACCGACCTTCGGCCCAGATCACGAGACTCATGGTGCTCAGTCTGCCCGACGCCGGTACACCAGATGGGTCACCTCCCCTGCGTGCCGTGCCGAGACGGCGTCGAGGTCCAGCCGGCCGACGCCGTCGAACAGCCTGGTCCCGCCCGGGATGTCCAGCACGACCGGGGCGACGTGCAGGCGCAGCTCGTCGATCGCCCCGGCGGCGAGGTAGGTGTTGACCGTCGAGACTCCCCCGGCGATCGAGACGTCCCCGTCGCCGGCCGCCTCGACAGCCCGGCGCAGCGCGTCCTCGGCACCGGTGGTCACGAAGTGGAAGGTCGTGCCCCCGGCCATCACCAGCGGCTCGCGCGGGTGGTGGGTGAGCACGAACACAGGCGCGTGGTACGGCGGCTCGTCGCCCCACCACCCCGTCCAGTCCGGGTCCCACGGGCCGGGGTCCGGGCAGAACATGCCCCGGCCCATCACGAAGGCGTCGGCCTCCAGGATCCCCGCGACCTCGTCGGGATGGTCCTCGGCGTGCTCGAGCAGCCACGTGTGCAGCACCTCGCCGGTGCCGATCACGTCGCCGAAGGGTCGCTCACGGGTCTGGTGCGGTCCGGCGGCGAAGCCGTCCAGGGACACGGACAGGTCGCAGGTCACCCTCGTCATGCCGGTGCTGACGCCCGAGGGGCCCCGGACTCATCGGTCGGGGCGGTGCGCGGGGGCGCCCGAGGCGAGACCGACCAGCCGGGCGGCCTTCAGCTCCGTCTCGTGCCACTCGGCCGCGGCGTCGGAGCCCCACGTGATGCCGGCGCCCGTGCCGAAGCGCAGCGTGCCGTCGTCGTCGGCCCCGCGTTCCCACCAGAAGGTCCGGATCCCGACGGCGAGCTCGGCCCGGTCGCCGTCGACCCAGCCGACAGCACCGCAGTAGGGCCCGCGTGCCGTCGGCTCGAGGTCGTCGATGATCGAGAGAGCCGACGACTTGGGCGCACCCGACACGGACCCCGGCGGGAACGTCGCGCGGAGCAGGTGACGCCACCGGTCCGGTGCGGCGGCGACAGCGGACGTCAGCGTGCCCTGCACCCGCGAGACCAGATGCACCAGCCCCGGGTGCTCCTCCACGCCGAGGAGCTCGGTCACCTCGACCGTGCCGGGCTCGCACACCCGCTGCAGGTCGTTGCGGACCAGGTCGGTGATCATGACGTTCTCGGCACGGTCCTTGCCGCTCAGGCCGTCCGCCGTCGGTGCGGTGCCCTTGATCGGCCCGGAGGCCAGCCGTCCGTCCTCGAGGGCCAGGTAGAGCTCGGGGGACGCGGAGACCACCCAGACGGGGGCGACGTCGAGGCCTGCCGGGACGTGCACGGCCGCCCCGTACGGCGCGGGGTTGCCGGCGGCCAGACGCGCAGCCAGCGCGGCCGCGTCCGGCTCCCCCGACCCGGTGCCGGGGTCCGTCGCCGGCAGCGGGGCGCTCAGCACCCGGCACACGTTGACCTGGTAGACGTCGCCCTGACGGATGTGCTGCTGGACGCGTCGAACGGCCCCCTCGTACTCGCCGCGGGACATCGACGTCGCCCAGTCGTCCGGGGCCGGGCCGGACCAGCCCGCCGCCGGGTCGTCGCCCCGCTCCGGGGGCCCGCCGGCGGTGACGTGGGCGAACCGCCAGGCTCGCGCCCGTCCGCCGCGCCCGAACGCCTCGAAGTCGACGACGACGAACCAGGGCCCGGGGTCGCGGAGCCGCTCGGGGGCGACCTCGAGGTCGACGCACTCGACGACGTCGGTCGCGAGACGGCCGGCGAAGGAGGCCCAGGAGGTCGGTGCACGCACGGCTGCACGGTATGCCAGCGAGGCACCGCGAGGCGATTGGACCATTCGGGCACCGTCCACTAAAGTTTTCCTCGCGCCGGAACACCGCGGGGATCACCCCTGCACCAGGTCCGGTCGTGCGGATGTAGCTCAGTTGGTAGAGCACCACCTTGCCAAGGTGGATGTCGCGAGTTCGAGTCTCGTCATCCGCTCGGAGGCCCACTCCCCTGCGATCTCGGCAACGAGCGAGCCGGTGAGCACAGTCTCAAGGTGGGTTGGCCGAGAGGCGAGGCAGCGGCCTGCAAAGCCGTATACACGGGTTCGAATCCCGTACCCACCTCGGGCGATTGGCGCAGCGGTAGCGCGCTTCCCTGACACGGAAGAGGTCACTGGTTCGATCCCAGTATCGCCCACCACCACAGGCCCCGGACCACACGGTCCGGGGCCTGCTGCGTTCCCCGGAGATCCGTGCCACGCGAGTGGCCGACAGCGGTGCTACGTTCCAGACGGATCACCCCGGGAGGTCCCATGGTCGAGCCCGAGCCCACCGCCACCACCGACGCCCGGACACCGCTCGGCGTGATGACGGCGGCCTGCGTCTCCACCCTCATAGTCAACGCGAACACGTCCGCCGTGGCCATCCTGCTCCCGGCGATCAGCGACGACGTCGGCATGTCCACGGAGACCCTCCAGTGGGCCGTGACGGGCTACCTGCTCGTCGGGGCGGCCACGATCGTCACCTCCGGGAGCCTCGGGGACGTCTTCGGCCGGCGCAAGGTGTTCCTCGGCGGCCTGCTGCTGTTCATCGCGTCGTGCGTCCTTATCGCACTGGCGCCGGGCGGCTGGGCTGTCATCGTCGGACGCTGCATCCAGGGCGCCGCCGGGGCCACGCTCGTGGCCGGCGGGCTGAGCATCCTCACCATCGCCTCACCGCCCGGGAACGCGCAGCTGCGGGCCGTGTCCTACTGGGGGTCGGCCTCGGCGGTCGGGGCGGCGGCGGGCCCGCTGCTCGGCGGGGCGCTCGTGAACACGGTGGGCTGGCAGGGGTTGTTCTGGCTCGACGCGGCGATCGCGGTCCTGCTCGTCCCCCTGACGCTGCGTGCGGTGGCCGAGTCCTCCGACCCGACGCGCAGCCGGTCGATCGACTGGGCGGGCAGCGCGCTCATCGCCCTCGCCCTGGCCCCGCTCATCCTCGGCCTCACCCAGGGCGCGACCTGGGGATGGCTCTCGATCCAGACGCTCGGCTGCTTCGCGGTGTCCGTCGCGTCGACGATCGGGTTCGTCGCAGTCGAGAGCAAGGTGTCCGCCCCGCTGATCGACCTCGGCCTGTTCCGCAACCGGCGGCTGGTCGGGGCGACGATCGGCATCCTCATCGGCGCCGCCGCGATCAACGCGATGATGTTCCTGCTGAGCCTGTTCTTCCAGGACCCGGCCGCCTTCGGGATGGACCCCTTCGAGGCGGGGCTCGCCACCCTGCCGGCGACCGTCGGGATGGTCGCCCTCACCCCGGCGGTCCCCGGGCTGACCCACCGGTTCGGGGTGCTCGCCGTCGTCGGGACGGGGTTCGTCATCATGACGGCCGGCTTCGTGGTGCTGGCCCTGGCCGGCGCCTCGTGGGGCTACCTGGCTTTCCTGGTGCCGATCGTCATGACGGCGGTGGGACTGTGCCTGTCGAACAATCCCTGTTCCTCGGTCGCCACGGGATCGGTCGACCACTCCGAGGTGGGCGGGGCGTCGGGCCTGTCCAACATGGCGCGCTACGTGGGACCGGCGGTCATGACCGCCGTGGTCGCCGCGCTGTACGCGGGCATCCCCGCGAACCGTTCCGCGGCCGGGGCGTCCGCCACCGACGCCCTGCTCGCCGGGTTCCACGCAGCCGCCCTCGCGCTGGCCGTCGTCTCGGCCCTGGGGATCGTGCTCGTGTGGCTGATCCGTGGCTACCGGGACAAGCACGCGCCCGAGGGGGTCGACGTCGCGATCGCCGCCGCCGCGCCCGTGCACACGGTCCCCCGGCCCGAGACGGGGCCATCGACCGCGACCCGGACGGCGGCATCGGGCGACCCGGCGTAGCGTCGATCGCATGTGCCGCAACATCACCACCCTGCGCGGCCTCGAGCCGCCCGCGACCGCGGAGGAGATCGAGGCGGCCGCTGCCCAGTTCGTGCGGAAGGTGACCGGCGTGGCGTCCACCGTCGCACCGGCCTCCCGCGAGCCCTGCGAGGCGGCCGCCGCCGAGATCGCCGTGATCGTCACCCGGCTGCTGGACGACCTGCCCGCCCGCCGACAACCGCCGGCCACGGTCCCGCCCCTGCGCCGACCCGAGGTGCAGGCGCGGATCGCCGCCCGCAGCAGCAGCGCGACCGCATGACGTCACCTGGCGTCCCCGCGGGACGTCGAGACCCAGGAGCGACTATGGACCAGCCCGAGCTCGACTTCTCCGCGTTGAGCGCCGTCTTCGTCAACTGCACCCTCAAGCCGTCCCCGGAGGTCTCGAACACCCAGGGACTCATGGACGTCAGCGCCGCGATCATGCGCAGGCACGGCGTGAGGGTGGACGAGATCCGCGCCGTCGACCACGACCTCGCCCCCGGGGTCCAGCCGGACATGACCGAGCACGGGTGGAGCCGCGACGACTGGCCGGCGCTGGCCGAACGGATCCTCGCCGCGGACATCCTCGTCCTCGGCACGCCGATCTGGCTGGGCGACAAGTCCAGCGTCTGCACCCGCGTCGTCGAGCGGCTGTACTCGCTGTCGGGCCGGCTGAACGACGCCGGCCAGTACCTCTACTACGGCCGCGCCGCGGGCGTCGTGATCACCGGCAACGAGGACGGCGCCAAGCACGTGGCGATGAACGTCCTGTACTCCCTGCAACATCTCGGCTACACCATCCCGCCCCAGGCCGACGCCGGGTGGGTCGGCGAGGCGGGGCCCGGCCCGTCCTACCTGGACGAGGGCTCCGGCGGCCCCCAGAACGAGTTCACCCAGCGCAACACCACGTTCATGACCTGGAACCTCATGCACATGGCCGCGATGCTCCGGGCCGCCGGCGGGTTCCCCGCGTACGGCAACCAGCGCAGCGCCTGGGACGCCGGCACGCGGTTCGACCACCCGAACCCCGAGTTCCGCTGACGGCACCCGGCCTCTCGGCCCGTCGTCCGCCGGAGGCCCAGGTCACACCGGTGGAATTGGACCTGGGACCCGCGGTCCAGTAATGTTCCTCAGGCACCGGCACGCGGGGATCACGTCCTCGGAACTGTCCGGCCGTGCGAACGTAGCTCAGTTGGTAGAGCACCACCTTGCCAAGGTGGATGTCGCGAGTTCGAGTCTCGTCGTTCGCTCCACGGGCGATTGGCGCAGCGGGAGCGCGCTTCCCTGACACGGAAGAGGTCACTGGTTCGATCCCAGTATCGCCCACCAGCGCAGAAGGGCCCCTGTATCGCGGAGACGCGATACAGGGGCCTTTCTCGTCGGTGGGTGCGGGCGCCGTACGAGCCCACGAGCCGTCGGCCGACGGACGCCGACTCTCCGACCGGCCCGAGGACGCCCGGTACGCTCGCGGGCGTGAACGCCGACGACTCCGCCGACAGCCCGCCCGCCGTCTCCGCGACGATGCACCGGGCCAAGACCCGCGCGCGGGCGTCCCACGTCACCGTGGGCCGGACGCGCATGACGGACGAGGGCACCGTCGAGATCGACTGCTCCTGCGGCATGGTGCTCACCAACGGGCCGCAGTGGTCGCTCGACGAGCACATCCGCCTGCATAGGGCGGAGGCGCGTTACCTCGCGCTCAGCGAGGTCGCTCCGGCCGGCATGCCCCGGCTGATCCCCGTGGGCCCCGACCGGCTTCCGCGCTGACCGGCTCCTGGCCGGTCGGCGGTCTCAGAGCTCGTCCGGGTCGTCCCAGGAGTGTCCGCTCGAGGCGCCCTCCATCGGGCGCAGGACGGTCTGCGACAGCGACAGCGGCGCCTTCGTCGCGTCGCCGCCGGGTCGGGGGTCACCGTGCTCTTCCGTGGCCGAGCGCTGCCGCGGCGCGATCCGCGCCTGGGAAGCGATCGACTCGTCGAGGAGGGCCCGAGCTCGGTCGGAGTCGGCCTCCTGTGTGTCCTTAATCATGTCCCAGGTGTATCAGCGGGGCGGCGTGTTCGCCCGTGCTTGGCACACTATTCTGCACACGGGTGCACTCCTGCCACCCCGTCGGCACCGGGACGTCACACCGTGCGGCGACGCGACGCCCTCTGCGCGACACGACCCTCCCCTGCCCGTGCCAGCGCCGTATGGTGGGGCCGTGACCACAGGCGATCCACTCGACGAGGCGCGCTCCCGGGCCACTCCTGCGCCGAGCGAACGCCGCCGCGAACCCTGGCCCGGCCCCCGACCGCTGCTCTGGGCACCTCGCGCGCACACCGTCGAGCTCGTGCTCCTTCTCCCCGACGGATCCACCTCGCGCCGACCGATGCGACTCGTCGGCGCCCACGAACCCGGCTACTGGCGTGCCGACGAGCAGATCTCCCCGGGGACGGACTACTCGTTCTCGATCGACGGCGGGCCGCCGCTCTCCGACCCCGCGGCGGCCCACGTCCCCTCAGGGATCCAGGGCCCGAGCAGGATCCTGGACGAGCGGTTCGTGTGGCGGGACCACGCGTGGCCCGGGGCCGACCTCACCCGGGGGTCGCTGCTGCACCTCGACGTGCCCACGGTGACGCCGGAGGGGACCCTCGACGCCGCCACGGGGCTGCTGCCCGACGTCGCCACGCTCGGGGTCGACGGCGTCGAGCTCTCCCCCGTGGCGGCCTTCGACCCCGAGGCCGGTCCTCGCGCCGGCGTCCGGCTCTTCGCGGTCCACGAGCCCTTCGGGGGCCCGCACGCCCTGCAGCGGTTCGTGGACACGGCGCACCGCCACGGACTCGCCGTCGTGCTCGACCTGCCCCACCGGTGGGCGGTCGCCGACCCGCTGCGGCTGGACCGGTTCGGACCGTACGCGCAGGGGTCGCGGATCGCGCCGCGGCCGCGGAAGGACCACGGCCACGACGCCCCCCGGATCAACCTCGACGGCTCCGGCAGCCGCGGCCCCCGGGACTTCTTCGTCGCGGACGCCCGGCGCTGGCTGCACGAGTTCCACGTCGACGGCCTGCTGCTGGACGTCGAGGCCCTCGCCGACCGGTCCTCGGCGCCGTTCCTGACCGAGCTGGCGGCGGTCGCCCAGGACGTCTCGGCGCGGACCGGGCGCCCCCGTGCCCTGCTCGCCGACGGACCCGGTCTCAGCGACCGCCTCACCACGACCGTGGAGCGGCTGCTGACGGGGCGGCTCGACGGTCCGGCCGGCGACCTGCGCCGGCTGTCGACCGAGATCACCGCCCCGGCCCGGATCCCGGCCGGTCGACGGCGTGCGCTGCGAGCCGCCCAGCGCAGCGGCTCGTTCGTCGGACCCGTCACCCGCCTGCCGGCCGCCACCCGGGCGGTCCCCTGGTCACGCCTCGAGGACGTCGCCGGGTCCGCCGCCACGACCTCTGCGGACGACGACGCCACGCTGCTGGCGTTCGCCGTGCTCGCCGGCAGCGTCGTGGTCCTCGACACCGAGCACGTCCCCGTCCGGCCGGGCTCCGCGGACGCCCGCCGACTCGCGGCCTGGACGCGCCGGCTGCTCACCCTGCGGCCCGCCGCCCTGACGGACCTCGCCCACCGCCTGGAGGTCACGACCGACGACGGTGCCCTCGTCGCGCGTCGTGGCGGCACCGCGCTCGTCCTGGTCCTCGACCCCGCGGTGCCCGCGCTGGACCTCGTGCCTCGCCTCGGCACGCCGTCCGGCGCCTGGCGGGTGGCGGCGGCCTGGGACGAGGAGCGCACCCACCTGGAGGACGGGAGGCTGCGGGCCCCGCGGCGCTGCGTCGTCATCCTCCGGGACGACCCCGAGGCCCGCCCCGCCGGCGCCGACCCGAGGACGGAACCCTGATGACCGCACCCTGGACCGAGCACCCGGCGACCTCCCTGCGCTGGCGGCCCGGTGATCGCCTCGACGCGCTCGACACCCGCTCCACCCCGGGCTACACCGGCCGCAAGCGCGCCGCCAAGGTGCTGCGCGCCGGCCACGCGGACGAGCTGTCGGACCTGCAGGAACGACTCTTCGCCCACGGCCGCACGGGTGGCGTGCGCAGCGTCCTGCTGATCCTGCAGGGGATGGACACCTCCGGCAAGGGCGGGATCGTGCGGCACGTCGTGGGCATGGTCGACCCGCAGGGCGTCCGGTGCCGAGGCTTCGGGCCACCCACCCCCGAGGAGCAGGCCCACGACTTCCTGTGGCGGATCCGGCGCGCCCTGCCGTCGCCCGGGCTGCTGGGCGTCTTCGACCGGTCGCACTACGAGGACGTGCTCGTCGTGCGGGTCGAGGAGCTCCAGCCCGAGGCGAGCTGGCGGGCCCGTTACGACGAGATCAACGCCTTCGAGGCCGAGACCGCCGCGGCCGGCACCGAGATCGTCAAGGTGATGCTGGCCATCTCGCCCGAGGAGCAGCTCGAGCGGCTGGTCTCACGCCTGGACCGGCCGGAGAAGCACTGGAAGTACGACCCGGCCGACCTGCGCGCCCGGGAGCGGTGGGGCGAGTACCAGGCCGCGTACCAGGAGATGCTGGACCGCACCAGCACCGACGTCGCGCCGTGGTACGTCGTGCCCGCGGACCGCAAGTGGTTCGCCCGGCTGGCCGTGAGCGAGCTGCTGCGCCACACGCTGCGGGGCCTCGACCTCCGGTGGCCGGCGGCGGACTTCGACGTGGAGCGTCAGCGCCGGCTGCTCACCGGCGGGTGACGGCTCAGGCCTCGTCGAGGAGCGCGCGGCCGTCCTCGGCCAGCGCACCCAGGCGGGACAGCGCCCGGTAGTACTTCTTGCGGTAGCCGCCGCGCAGCATCTCCTCGCTGAACAGCGCGCGCGGGTCCACCCCGGCCAGCAGCACCGGCACGTCGCGGTCGTACAGCCGGTCCACGAGCACGACCAGTCGCAGGGCGACCTCCTGGCGGGTCACCGGTCGCACCCCGGTCAGCCCGACCACCTCGACGCCGTCGAGCAGCGCCCCGTAACGGCTCGGGTGCACGGTCGCGAGGTGCGCGAGGAGGTCGGAGAAGTCGTCGACCACCGCGCGGGGACGCGCGGCCGCGGTGGTGCACACGACCTCGGTGGCGAGCGGCGCGGCGTCCGTGACCACCGACCGGTGGCGGTAGTCCTCGCCGTCGACACGAAGCACCTCGAAACGGTCCGCGAGCGCCTGGATCTCGCGCAGGAAGTCCTCCGCCGCGAACCGCCCCTCGCCGAGGGCGTCCGGCAGGGTGTTCGACGTGGCCGCGAGGGCGACGCCGCGGTCGGCGAGCTCGCGCAGCAGGCGTGACATCAGCACGGTGTCACCCGGGTCGTCCAGCTCGAACTCGTCGATGCAGACGAGCTTCTTGGTGGAGAGGGCCTCGACCGTCGGCAGGAACCCGAGGGCGCCGACGAGGTTCGTGTACTCCACGAAGGTCCCGTAGGCGGCCGCGTCGGCCCCGAGCTCCTCCCGCACGGCGTGCGCGAGCGAGGTCAGCAGGTGGGTCTTGCCCACGCCGAACCCGCCGTCCATGTAGACGGCGGGCGCCGGACGACGACGGCCGAGCAGCGACCGCAGCCCGCTCGGCGCCGGGCGGGCGATCTCGGCGGCCACCTCCTGCAGCCGGGCGACCGCGGCGGCCTGGCTGGGGTGGTCCGGGTTCGCGCGGTACGTGGCGAACCGCGCGTCGGCGAAGTGCCGCGGCGGGACGAGGTCCGCCAGGAGGCGGTCGGCGGAGAAGGCGGGGCGGACCGCCACCAGGGAGCCGATGGCGGTCGTGTCGCTGGACTGCACTGCTGTCACGACGATCCACCCTATGCGGGCGTCGTAGTCTGGCCGCTGTGAGTTCCGACACGCCCCCGCTGGTCCGTCATCTCCCCACCGTCGGCGAGATCCCGCCCGACGCCGACGAGCACGTCCTCGCGGACCTGTACAGGGTGCCGGACGGGCCGTTCGTGCGGGCGAACATGATCGCCACCGTCGACGGGGCCGCCTGGGGTCCTGACGGCCGGTCCGCGTCGATCAACGACCCCGCGGACTGGCGGGTCTTCCGTGTCCTGCGCGCGCTGGCCGACGTCGTCCTCGTCGGCGCCGGGACCGCCCGGCAGGAGGGGTACACGGGCCTGTCCCGGCCCCGCGGCCTGGAACGTCTCGCCACCGCGCCGCTCGAGCTCGCCATCGTCACCCGCAGCGGCCAGGTGCCCTGGGCGACGCTCGACGGCCCCCGGCCCCCGCTGGTGGTCACCGGGCGGGCAGGAGCGCAGGAGGCCGGGGCCGCCGTCGGCGAGGACCGGGTGCTGGAGTGTTCGGACGGCACCGAGGACGGCGTGGACCTGCGCGCGGCCCGCGAGGCGCTCACCGCGCGCGGCCTGGCGCGGGTGCTGTGCGAGGGCGGTCCCGGCCTGCTCGCCGACATGCTGGCCGCGGACCTCGTCGACGAGCTGTGCGTGACGACGTCACCGATGCTGGCCGGGCCCGGACCCGGCCGGATCGTCGCCGCCCCCCGGGACCGGGAGCCCGGCGCCGGGCGGGAGCTGCGCCTCGGCCACCTCCTGTCCGGGCCCTCCGGCACGCTGCTGGCGCGCTGGGAGGTCCGGTGACCCGTGCCGGCGGCCCCCTGGGCACCGCGGGCGGCGGTGCCGTAGGTTGCTGCCATGTCTGCAGAAGCATGGACCGTCGTCGTCCTCAGCGAGGACGCGCTGACCTCCGCCGACGTCGACCACATCACCGGGCTGCACACCGAGATGGACGCCGAGATCGCCTATCGCGTGCTGGTGCCCGCCGACACCGAGCACCGGGTCGTGTCCTCCGTGCTGGACCACCTCGGGATGCTCGAGCTGCGTGAGGCGTGGGACGACCTGATCGGCAAGGAGCCGACGCCCCAGCAGGCCACGGCGACCGCCGCCGAGCAGGTCACCGAGTCCGTGGAGCTGTTCCGCGCCCGCGGCGCCACCGCCTCGGGCGAGGTCACCGAGGACGACCCGCTGCCGACGCTGCAGCGCGCCGTGGCGGACGGCGGCGACGAGGTCGTCGTGGTGACCTACCCGCACGCCGTCGAGGACACCTTCCACACCGACTGGGCCTCCCGTGCCCGGGACGTGCTGCAGGTGCCCGTGCTGCACCTGTACGCCGGCACCAGCGAGCTCGGCTGAGGCGGAGGTGCAGCGCAGGGTGGGGCCCGAGGAACGAGGGACCCGCCCGCAGCGCAACCGCAGACTCAGCCGACGACAGCACGTCTGAGGCCCAGGTCTACCGCACCCGGTGCCCGGCCCGGGTGATGGTCGCGCGCACGAGCTCGTCCATCGAGTCGAGGAACGGCGGCTCGTCCAGCAGCCCGTGGTCGACGGCGGCCACCGACAGCTCGGTGCAGCCGAGCACGACGACCCCGGCGCCGCGGTCGACGAGGCGCGCCGCGACCTGGCGCAGCGCGTCGGGGTCGGCCGGGCGACCGGCCTTGACCTGCTCGTAGATCACGGCGTTGACGCGCTCCTGGTCGGCCTCGTCGGGGGCGACGACGTCGATGCCGTGGGCGGCGAAGGCGTGGTCGTACACCCGGGAGGCGACGGTGCCGGCCGTGGCCAGCAGCCCCACGCGCGTCAGGTCCGGCACGCGGGCCCGTGCGGCGGTGACGGTCACGTCGACGATGGACACGAACGGCACCGTGACGGCGTCGAGCACCTGCTGGGTGAAGTAGTGCGCGGTGTTGCACGGCATCACCAGGAACCGCACCCCGAAGGCCTCGAGACGCGCCGCGTCGCGGGCCAGCACCGGGCCGGGGTCGTCCGTCGACCGGCCGAGCACGAAGTCGGTGCGGTCCGGGATCGTGGCGTGGTTGAGCACCACGAGGTCGACGTGCTCCTGGTCGCGCGCGGCGTCGGTGAGCTGCACGACCCGCTGCAGGAAGTAGGCCGTGGCCAGCGGGCCGACGCCGCCGATCACCCCGACCGGCGGCATCGGTCCCGTGGCCCCGGCGTCCGAGGTGGTGCTCACGCCGAGCCCCGCCACGCGAGGCGGCGGGCCTCGGCGACCGGGTAGTGCTGCGCGTACTTGCGCCACTGGTTGAGCTGGGCGATCGCCAGGTAGGCCAGCCGTCGCGGGTCCGTCTCCGCGCGGTACCACAGCGGGTTGGTGGACCGTCCGCGGCGGGCGAGGCGGCGTGCGGTCGAGCGCACCTCGTCGTCGAGCACGTACCGGCGCAGCAGGGCGCCGGGCAGCACCGTGTACAGGTGCTCCGCCTCGAGCTCGCCGGAGGCGGTGAGCGGCACGTCCGCCCCGAGCACCGCCCGCGGGTCGGGGTCCTGTCCCTGCACGTGCTCGTGCACGTAGAACTTCACGGCGTTCGCCCCGGCGGCGGTGATGTAGAAGTTCGAGCGACCCAGGCGCGGGTTCAGCTCGAAGAACACGTACCGGCCGTCGCGCGGGTCGTACTTGAGGTCGAAGTTCGCGAAGCCGGTCCAGCCCACGTGCTCGAGCATCCGGGTGGCCTGCTCGACGACCTCGTGGTTGACCTGCGTGATGATGCCGGCCGGGTTCCCCAGGGCGCCGGGCGTGTGCTCCTCGAGCAGCACGTGACCGTAGGCGGAGAAGCGGACCTTGCCCGTGGCGTCGGAGTAGCAGGTGAGGATCCGCATCCCGGAGTCGTCCCCGGGGATGTAGTCCTGGACGACGAACGACCCCTGGTACCCCGCGTCGTGGACCCGCCGGAGCAGGTCGACGAGCTCCTCACGGGTGTCGACGAGGAAGACCTTCTTCTTCCCGGCGAACTCCACGTCGTGGTACGCGGCCGTGCTGGCGGCCTTGGCGATGACCGGGAAGGTCAGCTCGGAGGTGTCGGGCTCGCCGCCCGCGGCGACGTCGTGGACGACCGTCGTCGGGTGGGCGATGCCGAGCTCGGCGCACAGGTCGCCGAACCCTTCCTTGTCGGTGAGCCGGTGCAGCAGCTTCTCGTCGACGTACGGGATCGTGTAGCGGTCCTCGAGCCGGGCCCGCTGCTCGACGAGGAGCCGGACCAGCCAGTCCGCCGACCCGACGGCGATCAGGTCGGCGTCGGCGTGCTCGTCGGCGATCGCCCGCAGCCGCGCCACCACGACGTCCGGGTCGTCGATCCCGGGCTCCACCACGTGCTGCAGGATCCGCGAGTGGCGCACGAGCCCCGTGGACATCCCGGAGACGACCACCGGGCGCACGCCGTAGGCCTCGTGGAAGGTCCGGGCCAGGGAGTAGGCGCCGATGTCACCGCCGAGGACGACGGGCTGCAGCCGGCGGCTCATCGGGTCTCCTGTCCTGCGGCGGTGCGCCGCGTCGTCGCGCGGAGGGCCGCGTCGTAGTTGGCCTGCAGGGCGCTGGCCGGGTAGTAGCGCCGGTACTTGCGCACGTGGTTCACCAGGGCGGTGAGCACGTACAGCCGGCGGCGCGGCGAGGCGTCGGCGACGTAGCGCAGCGGGTGCACGGTGCGTCCGGTGCGCATCAGCCCCACGACCCGGGCGCGCAGCCCCTCGTCGAGGACGTAGCGGCGCAGCAGCCGGTGCGGCACCACGCAGTAGAGCACCTCGCGCCGCGCCGTGACCTGCTCGCGACGCTCGCGGCGGATCACGTCGTCGACGAGCACCTCGGTCGGGTTCTGGCCGGCCGCCGTCAGGTAGTAGTTGTTGCGCCCGATGCGGGGGTTCTGCTCGAAGAACTTGTACACGCCGTCACGCGGGTCGAGCTTGACGTCGAAGTTGGCGAACCCGTGCCAGCCGACGTGCTCGCACAGCCGCTGGGCCGCGTCGAGGATCTCCTCGATCGGCTCGACGATCATTGCCGACGGGTTGCCCCGGGCCGCCGGGGTGCGCTCCTCCAGCAGCACGCGGGCGGAGCATCGCAGGGTCACCCGTCCCGAGGTGTCGGAGTACGTCGTGACCGAGCGCATCTGGGTGTCGTCGCCCGGGATCATCTCCTGGACGAGGAACCGCCCCCGGAACCCCGCGCGCCGCAGGCTGCCCCACAGGCTGTCCAGCTCGGCGCGGGAGGCGATCTCGTAGATCTTCTTCTTCCCGGCGAAGTGCACGTCGTGGTAGTCGGCGCTGGAGGCCGGCTTGGCGATCACCGGGTAGTCGAAGCCGACCGGCGCAGGCTTCCACCCCGGCTCGTCCGCGGTGGCGAAGTCCTGGATCACGGTGGCCGGCGTGGGGATGCCCAGCTCGGTGCACACGGCGGAGAACTCGGCCTTGTCGCAGATGCGGTCGATGAGGCCCATGTCGGCGTACGGCAGCACGTAGCCGGCGGCCTGCAGCGCGGACCGGTGGTGCGCGAGGATGCGCACGACCCAGTCCATGTTCGACTGCAGCAGCAGCGGCTCACGGTGCCCGGCCCCCCGACGCTCGCGCGCCACCCGCTCGAGGGTCGCGACGATCTCCTCGGCCGCGGTGCCCGACAGCACGGTGTCGATGAGCTGCGAGTGCGCGATGGGGCCGGGCTCGGCGAAGGCGACCACCGTGGTGCGCAGGCCGTAGGCCTCGTGGAAGGATCGCGTCAGCGCGTACACGCCGATGTCGGAACCGACGATCACGGGGTGGAACCCGGGGTCGCTCGTGGCGGCCTCGGGAACCGACTGGGGGTGGGTCACGGGGGTGTCAGGCCTCCTGCTCGGAACGGTCACCGGACCAGAGGGTGTGGAACGTCCCCTCGCGGTCGGTGCGACGATAGGTGTGCGCACCGAAGAAGTCACGCTGCGCCTGGATGAGCGCGGCGGGCAGGCGCTCCGCGCGGACGCCGTCGTAGTAGGCCAGCGACGACGAGAACGCCGGGGCGGGGATGCCGGCCGACGCGGCCTGGGCCACGACGCGGCGCCACGCGGACAGGCCGTCGCCGACGGCGTCGGTGAAGTACTCGTCCGACAGCAGCAGCGGGAGCTGCGGGTCACGCTCGTAGGCCTCGGTGATCCGGTTGAGGAACCGGGCCCGGATGATGCAGCCACCGCGCCAGATGCGCGCCATGGCACCCCGGTCGATGTCCCAGCCGTGCTCGGCCGACGCGGCGGCGATCTGGTCGAAGCCCTGGGAGTAGGCGACGACCTTGGAGGCGTAGAGGGCCTGACGGACGTCCTCGACGAACGCGTCCCGGTCGGCGACCTGCAGCGGTTCGGCGTTCGCCGGCAGCGCCCGGCGGCCGGCCTCGCGCTGCGGCACGCCGCCGGACAGGGCGCGCGCGAACGTCGCCTCGGCGATCCCGGTGATGGGCACGCCCAGGTCGAGACCGTTCTGCACGGTCCACCGGCCGGTGCCCTTCTGCTCGGCCTGGTCCAGGACGATGTCGACGAAGGCCTGGCCGGTCTCGGCGTCGACGTGCCGGAGCACGTCGGCGGTGATCTCGATGAGGAAGGACTCGAGGTCGCCCTCGTTCCAGGCCGCGAAGATCTCGCCGATCTCGGCGGCGGAGGCCCCCAGGCTGGCCCGGAGCAGGTCGTAGGCCTCGGCGATGAGCTGCATGTCGGCGTACTCGATGCCGTTGTGGACCATCTTCACGAAGTGGCCGGCACCGTTCGGGCCCACGTACGTGCAGCACGGCGTGCCGTCGACCTTGGCCGAGACGGCCTCGAGGATCGGGCCGAGCGACTCGTAGGACTCCCGGGTGCCGCCGGGCATGATCGACGGGCCGAGCAGCGCGCCCTCCTCGCCGCCGGAGACCCCGGTGCCGACGAAGTGCAGGCCGCGGGCGCTCAGCGCCTCCTCGCGGCGGATCGTGTCCGGGAAGTGGGCGTTGCCGGCGTCGACGACGATGTCGCCGTCCTCCAGCAGCGGCAGCAGCTCGTCGATCACGGCGTCGGTGGCCGCGCCGGCCTTGACCATGATGACGACCTTGCGGGGGCGCTCGAGCGAGGCGACGAAGTCGGCCATCGACTCCGAGGGGACGAAGTCGCCCTCGTCGCCGGCCTCCTCCATGAGGGACTGCGTCTTGCCGTAGCTGCGGTTGTGCACCGCCACCGTGTACCCGTGGCGGGCGAAGTTCCGGGCGAGGTTCCGGCCCATCACCGCCAGTCCGGTGACGCCGATCTGAGCTCGTGCTGTCATTGCTTCCTGCTTCCTCGTGGAGGTCGTTCCCGGGCGAACACTCCGTCGGTCACCCGCCAGGCCGAGAACAGCCTAGTCGGACGGCACGCGGGGCAGGTCGGCGTGCCGCGATCCGGACACGCGCCGGTGGGCCGGTGTCGACGGGACGGGGCCGTCCGGCACGTCGGCCCCGCGCGGCGCCCCGCCCGGCGTACGGTGACAGGGTGACTGCTTCCCCGCCGGAGGTCCCGGGGCGGTTCGCCGCCGCGCTGGCGTCGCTGCGCGGCCGTCGCACCCGCCCCGAGGTCCGGCTGTCCGAGATCCCCGGGCCGCGACGTGTGGCGCCGTACAGCCTGGCGCTGGAGGGCGAGGTCATCAGCGGCGGGGTCGAGCTGGCCACCGGACGTTTCGTCGTCCTGCACGACCCCGCGGGGCAGGACCAGTGGCGCGGCGACTTCCGGGTCGTGACCCTGGTGCGCGCCGAGCTCGAGCCGGAGCTGGCCGGGGACGAGATGCTCGGCGACGTCGCCTGGACCTGGGTGACCGAGAACCTCGAGTCGGCGCAGGTGGGAGCGATCGCGACCGGCGGGACGGTCACCCGGGTGCTCTCGCAGAGCTACGGGGCGCTGGCGCGCACGCCGGACGCGGTGGACCTGGAGATCCGGGCCTCGTGGACGCCGACCGACACCGACCTGGGGGCGCACCTGGAGGTCTGGGCGGACCTGATGTCGACGGCCGGCGGCCTGCCCCCGCTGCCCGACGGCGTGACGGCCCTGGACGTGCGACGCCGTACCGTGGAGCCATGAGCTCCGGCGTGACCCAGGCCGACCCCGGCGTCGTCCCCCTGTCCGAACCGGCCGACGGGGTCGGCGAGGTCGTCTCCACCCCGCGGTCCCTGGACCGCGTCGTCACCGCGTTCGGTGCCGGGTCGGGCCCGGTCGCGGCCGACGCCGAGCGGGCCTCCGGGTACCGGTACGGCCAGGCCACCTACCTCGTGCAGCTCCGCCGCGAGGGCGCGGGGACCGCGCTGCTGGACCCGGTGACGCTGCCGGACCTGTCGGCGGTCGCGGACGCCGTCGGACCCGTCGAGTGGGTGCTGCACGCGGCCTCCCAGGACCTGCCGGGGCTGGCCGAGCACGGGCTGCGGCCGCCGCGGATCTTCGACACCGAGCTGGCCGCCCGGCTGCTGAACCTGCCGCGCGTGGGCCTCGCGGCCGTCGTCGCCGACACCCTCGGCCTCGGCCTCGCCAAGGAGCACTCCGCGGTCGACTGGTCGACGCGCCCGCTGCCCACGGACTGGCTCCGGTACGCGGCGCTCGACGTCGAGGTGCTGGTCGAGGTCCGCGACGTGCTCGCCGCGCGTCTCGAGGAGGCGGGCAAGGCCGAGTGGGCCGCCCAGGAGTTCGAGCACGTGCGCACCCTGCCGCCGCCGGCCCCGCGGCCGGACCCGTGGCGCCGCACCTCGGGGACGCACACGGTGAAGAACCGACGCGGCCTGGCGGTCGTGCGGGCGCTGTGGGAGGCCCGTGACCGCAACGCCCGCGAGCGCGACGTCTCGCCGGGCCGGGTGCTGCCGGACCGCGCGATCGTCGCCGCGGCGCGCGCGATGCCGCGCACGGCCGGGCAGCTGGCGGCGGTCCCGGAGTTCGCCACCAAGGGCGCCCGACGGCGGATCACGACCTGGCAGCGCGCGATCGACACCGCGCTGGCCCTGCCCGACGCCGAGCTGCCCGCGATCCGGGGGCCGCGCACCGACGGACCCCCGCAGCCGCGCACCTGGGCCGACAGAGACCCCGTCGCAGCCCGGCGCCTGGACGCGGCGCGCGCGATCGTGGCCGAGCTCTCCGAGACCCACGACGTCCCGGCCGAGAACCTGCTGCAGCCCGACGCGATGCGCCGCCTGTGCTGGTCGCCGCCGGAGCCCGCGGGTGCCGAGGAGATCGGGGAATTCCTGCGCGGACGGCGTGCCCGGGAGTGGCAGATCGGTCTGGTGGCGGAGCGGTTCGCGCGCGGTTTCGCCGACGCCTGACCGGCGCGGTCCGCGGGATGGCCTGCCCGCCCGCCGTCTGATACCGGGTCTCAGGTGGTCTATGCTCTTCGTGGTACTCGCGGTAGCGTGTACCTGTGCTCGGCGTGACCCGCCGCGGCACCCGAGCGACGATGCTCCCCGGCACCGTCGGAACCGATCCCCCGCAACGGACGGAGCTGCCATGACCGTGGCCCCCCAGGCCCCCGGCACCACCCGAGACCCGGCCCGTCGCGCCCTGCGCGACGTCGTGTTCGTCGAGGGCGTGCGCACCCCCTTCGGCAAGGCCCGGCCCGACGGCCTGCTGGCCGAGACGCGTGCCGACGACCTCGTCGTCAAGGCGCTGCGCGAGCTGCTGCGCCGTCACCCCGAGCTGCCCGTCGAGCGCATCGACGAGGTCGCCATCGCCGCCACGACGCAGCAGGGCGACCAGGGCCTCACGCTGGGCCGGACCGTCGCGCTCCTCGCGGGCCTGCCGACGTCGGTCCCCGGCTACGCGATCGACCGCATGTGCGCCGGCGGCATGACCGCCGTGACGACCACCGCGGCGGGCATCGCCATGGGCTCCTCCGACGTCGTCGTCGCCGGCGGTGTCGAGCACATGGGCCGGCACCCGATGGGCCTCGACGCCGACCCCAACCCCCGGTTCCTCGCGGAGAAGCTGGTCGACCCCGAGGCGCTCAACATGGGCGTCACCGCGGAGAACCTGCACGACAAGTTCCCGCACCTGACCAAGGAGCGTGCCGACGCCTACGCCGTCAACACGCAGGCCAAGTACGCCAAGGCCGTGGCGAACGGCGACATCGGCCCGGAGATCGTGCCGATCGCCGTCCGGTCCGCCGAGAAGGGCTGGGGCCTGGCCACCGAGGACGAGCTCCCCCGCCCCGGCACCACGATGGAGGGCATCGCCGACCTCAAGACGCCGTTCCGCCCCGGCGGTCGGGTCACCGCGGGCAACGCGTCCCCGCTGACCGACGGCGCCACCGTCTCGCTGCTCGCCGCCGGCGACACCGCCGAGGAGCTCGGCCTGCCCGCCGCGATGCGCATGGTGTCCTACGCCTTCGCCGGCGTCCCGGCCGAGATCATGGGCTACGGGCCGGTCCCGGCCACCGACAAGGCGCTCGCCCAGGCGGGTCTGACCATCGACGACATCGGCCTGTTCGAGATCAACGAGGCCTTCGCCGTGCAGGTGCTCAGCTTCCTGGACCACTACGGCATCGCCGACGACGACGAGCGCGTCAACAGCTACGGCGGAGCCATCGCCGTCGGCCACCCGCTGGCCAGCTCCGGCGTGCGTCTGATGACCCAGCTCGCGCGCCAGTTCGCCCAGCACCCCGAGGTCCGGTACGGCATGACGACGATGTGCGTCGGCCTGGGCCAGGGCGGCACCGTCATCTGGGAGAACCCCCACCACGCCGACTACTCCGGCCACGTCCCGACCACCACGGAGGGCTGAGCACGATGACCGACACCACGACCGAGACCCGCGAACCCCGGGCCGAGCGCGTCACCCACTCCCTCGTCCGCGACGTGGAGCTGCCCGGCGGCCGGGGCACCCTGGCGCTGGTCACCCTCGACAACGGGCTCGACCACACCAAGCCGAACACCCTCGGCCCGCAGGGGCTGGCCGAGCTGACCGCCGCCCTGCGCAGCCAGCAGGAGCGTGCGGCAGGCGGCGAGATCGCCGCCGTCGGCATCACCGGCAAGCCGTACTTCCTCGCCGCCGGCGCCGACCTGCTCGGCGTCAGCGCCGTGACCTCCCACGACCAGGCCCTGGAGCTGGGCCGGTCGGGTCACGGTGCGTTCGAGCTACTGCACACGATGGGCGTGCCGACCTTCGCCTTCGTCAACGGCCTCGCGCTGGGTGGCGGCCTCGAGGTCGCGCTGAACTGCCAGTACCGCACCGTGGCCTCCGACGCCGCGGCGCTCGGTCTGCCGGAGACGGGGCTCGGGCTGGTGCCCGGCTGGGGCGGCGCCTACCTCGTGCCGCGTCTGATCGGCATCGAGAAGGCGGTCGACGTCATCCTCACGCGGCCGATGGCCAACAAGCCGTTCAAGCCCGCCGAGGCGCTCGAGATGGGCCTCGTCGACGCGCAGTTCGAGGCCGCCGACTTCCTGGAGCGGTCCCTGGCCTGGGCCGCGGGCGTCGTGGCCGGCGAGGTCACCGTCGAGCGTCGCGAGCTCGACCCGCAGCCCGTGTGGGACGCCGTCGTGCAGGGCACGCGCGAGCGTCTCGACGCGGTCATCAACGGGTCCCGCCCCGCGCCGTACCGGGCGCTGGACCTGCTCGCCGGTGCCCGCGACGCCTCGCGCGAGGAGGCCTTCGTCGCCGAGGACGAGGCCCTGGCCGACCTCGTCATGACCGACGAGATGCGTTCCAGCGTGTACGCGTTCCAGCTCACCTCGTCCGGCAAGAAGCCGAAGGGCGCCCCGGACAAGTCGCTGGCCAAGCCGGTGACGCGCGTCGGCATCGTCGGCGCCGGTCTGATGGCCGCCCAGATCGCCCTGCTCGTCTCGCAGCGCCTGGGCGTCCCGGTCGTCATGCGCGACCTGGACACCGAGCGCGTCGAGAAGGGCCTGGGCTACGTCCGGTCCACCGTCGAGAAGCTCGTCGGCCGCGGCCGGATGAAGCCGGAGGTCGGCGACCGCATCGTCGCCAGCATCTCGGGCACCACCGAGATCTCCGAGTTCGCCTCCTGCGACGTCGTCGTCGAGGCCGTCACCGAGGTCATGGGCCTGAAGAAGAAGGTCTTCGCCGAGCTCGAGGAGATCGTCGGCGAGGACACGATCCTGGCCACGAACACCTCGGCGCTGTCGATCACCGAGATGGCCTCCGACCTGCGCCACCCCGAGCGCGTGGTCGGCATCCACTTCTTCAACCCGGTGGCCCAGATGCCGCTGGTCGAGGTCGTCAACGCCGAGCACACCTCGGACGAGGCCCTGGCCACGGCGTTCGCCATCACCAAGAAGCTGCGCAAGACGGCCGTGCTCGTCGCGGACCGTCCGGGCTTCGTCGTGAACCGCCTGCTCGTGCTGGTCATGGGCAAGGTCGTCGAGGCCGTCGAGAACGGCACCTCGGTCGAGGTCGCGGACACGGCGCTCTCCCCGCTCGGGTTCCCGATGCCGACGTTCGAGCTCTTCGACCTCGTCGGCCCCGCCGTCGGCCTGCACGTGCTGACCTCGCTGCGCGAGGACCTCGGCGACCGGTTCCCCCAGTCCCCCGGTCTGGAGAAGATCGTCGCCGACGGCACCCGCGTGGTGCAGGACGCCCCCGGCCGCGGGCTGCCCAAGCCCGTCGACCCGGCGATCCAGTCGGTGTTCGGCGAGGCGTTGCCGGCCGGCTCGGAGGGCCGGGCGGGCACGCCGGTGCTCGACGCCGACGGCGTGCTGGACTCGGTGCTCACGGCCCTGACCGTGGAGATCGGGCACATGCTGGAGGAGAACGTCGTCGCCGACCCCTCGCAGATCGACCTGTGCATGATCCTGGGCGCCGGGTGGGGCTTCCACACGGGCGGCATCACGCCGTACCTGGACCGCACCGGCTACAGCGAGAAGGTGCTGGGCCGCCGCCTGCTGCCGGACGGCGTCGCCAACGTCCCCGGGGGCTCCGCCTGAGCCGAGGTCACCTGACACCGCCCTCTCCCGGGTGAGATGCACCGGAGGCCCGGTCCCGACGTCGGGACCGGGCCTCCGGTGCGTCCGGGCCGTCAGCGGGCCGGGTCGCCGCCGTCCTCGCCGAGCTCGTCGGCCACGGTGACGAGCCACTCGGCCCAGAACTTCTTCCACTGCTCGGCCTCGGCCGGCGTGCCGATGCGCTCATGCGTGACCGTCACGCGGCACCGCTGCCCCGCGGCGTCCATCGACAGCATGAGCATCCCCCGGTCCGCCTCGCCGTCCGGACCGGACTCGGTCACCGCGAAGCGGGGGCTCTTCACCCCAGGGCGGGAGCGCGCCGTGAGCGTCAGGCCGGGCACCAGGGTGTCGGGTCCGCCGTCGTCCAGCAGCCGGGCCCGCACGGTCTCGCGGTCGACGTCCAGCGTCCGGGACCGGCTCACCGTGAACGTGCCGTCCGGCATCTGGCCCGGCAGCCGGATGCCGGTGATGCGTTCGTAGCCGACCGTCACCGTCTGCACCCACCAGCCGGAGAAGGCGGCGCGGGAGGTGACCCACGCGGCGATCTCGGGGTGGGAGGCGGAGCGGCCCGGACCGGCGTCGATCCGGGCGACCCACTCGTCCCAGCCGAGGCCGGTAGCGTCCCGGACACTCTCGTCGGACAGCTCCGGCTCGCTGACCCACCCCGACGGGGTGCCGGGCGGTTCCGTCAGCAGGGAGCGGCGCGCCGCCGCGTAGCGTTCGCCGGTGCGTGCCATCCGCTCGCGGACGCGGCGCTTGAACGATTCCTGGGAGGTCATGAGGACTCCTCGTGCTCGCGGGTGCGCCACCAGCGGCTCGCGCCCGCGGTGCCGCACCGGAACACGGGTGTCCTGTGCGACGCGTCGAGCACTCGAGGTCCCCTTTGCCCTCACCGCACCAGGCGGTCCCGGTGGCGCGAGCACCGGGGAGAGGGTGGGGCGGGACGCACCGCCCACCCTCAGACTAGCCCCTGCGCGGAGCGGCTGTCCGGTTGAGCGGCACGCGCGGCGGCGAGCACCTCGCGCGTCGTCGCCGCGGCCACGTCCGGCGCGTCGCCGTGGGCGACGTCCCAGCGGCGTCCGTGTGACACCCAGCCCGTGCGCGTGCCGGCGGCCCGCCCGGCGGCGACGTCGGCGTGCCCGGCGTCCCCGACCATCCACACCCGGCCCCGGTCGGCGTCGGCCGCGCCGAGGCGCTCCAGCGCGATCTCGAGCAGCGCGGGGTCGGGCTTCTGGACGCCCTCCTCCCCGGAGACGACGATCGCGTCGACACGTGCCTCGACGCCGCACCGGTCGATCTTGCCGCGCTGCTGGTGCGAGACGCCGTTGGTCACCACGGCCACCCGGTCCCCGCCGGCGCGCAGCGCGTCGAGGTCGTCGAGCACGCCGTCGTAGGCGCGGACGTGGTCGCGGATGCCGGCCCGGAAGCGGTCGACCGCCGCCGGGACGTCGTCGGCCCACCCGAGCCGGGCGATCAGCTCGCGGGCGACGTCGGCCTTGGGCGCGAAGCCCCCGTCGTCGGCGGCGACGATCGCGGCCAGGTCGTCGTCCGTCCCGCCGTCGTCGGCCACCGCGCGCGCCGCCCAGGCGGCGAAGGCCGCGTCCCGGGAGACGAGCGTGTTGTCCAGGTCCAGGAGCCAGATCATGGCGGCAGGTTACGCGGGGCGCCGCCACCGGCGGCGCGCCGTCCCGGCGAGCGGATCGGGCGGCCGGTGCCCGGGCGGGAGCTCCGCCCGCTCCCCCAGCGCCACCAGCACCGACGGCACCAGCGCCGCGGCCGTGCGCCGGTAGCCGAGCGCGCTGGGGTGGAACCGGTCGAGGCTGAACGCCTCCTGCGGGGAGGACACGAAGAAGGGCCCGACGACCGCCGCCAGGGAGACGGTGTGCGCCCCGGCCCGACGGGCGGCCACGGACTGCGCGGCCGCGAGCTGCCGCGAGGCGCGCGAGCCGAGGGCCCGCAGCGGCTGAGGCACCGGCCGCAGCGCCCCGAGGTCGGGGCAGGTGCCGACGACGACGGCGCTGCCCCGCTCCTGCAGCCGCTCGACCGTCTCGACCAGGTGTCGCACGGAGGTCGCGACCGGCACGCGGTGGGTGACGTCGTTGCCGCCGACGACGACGACCGCCACGTCGGGCCGGTAGTCGTCGTCGAGCCCGTCCAGCTGGGTCCGCAGCGCCGACGACTCCGCACCCACCACGGCGGCGCAGCGCAGGCGGACGGGACGCTGGAGCTGCTGGGCGGCCCCGCGGGCGATCCGGGCTCCCAGGGTGTCCTTGCGCCGCTCGGCACCGAGCCCCGCCGCGACGGAGTCGCCGAGCACGAGCAGCTCCAGGGGGTCGCCCGGGTACCGGGCCCGCCAGACGCGGTCGGCGTCCGGCACCTCCTCGCCGAGCGCCTTCCCGATCCGTCGGCGGGCGATCGCGGCCTGGCGGCGCAGCACCACGACGGCGACTCCCGCCGTCACTGAGGCGGCGAGGGGGACGGTCAGTGCGGGGAGCGTGGTGCGCGGGCGACCCATGACCGCAGTTCAACCAGACGCGTCTGAACGCCGGGTGACGCCACCCTGACGTGTCGGGGTCGGCGTCTCGGCGCGCGCTCCACGGGCGGCGGCACCATGATGCCGACATGACAGAACCGCGCACCATGGGTGTCGAGGAAGAGTTCCTGCTCGTCGGGCCGGACGGCTCTCCGGTGGCGAAGGCCGCCGAGGCGCTGGCGGCGTCGGGCCACGACAACCGGGAGAGCGGCACCGGCGCCCTGGAGCCGGAGTTCATGGAGGAACAGCTCGAGACGGCCACCCTCCCCCGGGCGTCGCTCGAGGAGCTCGCGCAGGAGATCCGGGCGGGCCGTGCCCGTGCTCAGGACGCCGCCGACCGCGTGGACGCGCGGGTCGCCGCGCTGGCGACCTCCCCGGTGCCCTTCACCGGCACGACGGTGTCGCGGCTGCGCTACCTGCAGGCCCGGCACACGTTCGGCATGACGGCGCGCGAGCAGCTCACCAGCGGGTGCCACGTCCACGTCTCCGTGGTCGACGAGGTGGAGGGCGTGGCCGTGCTGGACCGGATCGGTCCGTGGCTCGCGACGCTGCTGGCGCTGAGCACCAACTCCCCGTACTGGCAGGGCGAGGACAGCGACTACGCGAGCTTCCGCTCCCAGGTGTGGGCCCGCTGGCCGACGGCGGGCCCGACGCGCCGGTTCGGCACGCCCGAGGCCTACCACGCCGCCGTGGAGGCGATCGTCGCCACGGACACCGTGCTCGACCGGGGCATGGTGCACTTCGACGCCCGGCTGTCGCCGAAGTACCCGACGGTGGAGATCCGGGTCGCCGACGTCTGCCTGCACCCCGACACCGCGACGCTGCTCGCCGCCCTGACGCGAGGACTGGTCGAGACAGCCGCCCGCGAGGCGCTCGACGACGTCGAGGTCACGGAGACCTACCCCGAGCTGCTGCGCACGGCGGCCTGGCGGGCCGGCCGGTCCGGTCTGGAGGGGGACCTGGTCTCCCCGGTGACGTGGCGCCCCGCCCCGGCGCACGACGTCGTCGGCCAGCTCGTGGCGCACGTGCGCGACGCGCTCGTCGACGCCGGCGACCTGGAGTCCGTGACCGAGCTGCTGGGCCGCCTGTGGTCCACCGGTGGCGGCGCGGCCCAGCAGCGGGCCTGGTTCGCCGAGTCCGGGGGGAACCTGCACCGGGTCGCCGAACGGGCCGTGGAGGTCACCCACTCCTGAGGTCACATGCTCAGCACCTCGAACGCGGTGGCGTGCTCGGTGCCGAAGGCCTCCCCGTTCCCCCGCGTGATGCGCCCGAGGAACTCCGCCGGGTCGAAGTCCTGCCAGCCGAGCCCCTCGATGTAGGCGGCGTGCGCGCGCAGCGAGGCCACGCCGTCGTCGAACGTGTCGGTGACGTCGACGGCGTGGCCGGCGCGCGGTGACGCCGCGACCCAGACCTCCCGGACGCCGTCCCACCGCTCGAGGCCGTCGGTGAGCTGGTCGGTGAACACCCACCGGTTGCCCGCGTCGCGCACGGCGTCGACGACGGCGCGGCCGACGGCGACGTGGTCGGCCTGGTTGAGGACGCCGCCGGGGAACTCCTCGCGGAAGTTCAGGGTGATGACGACCTCGGGGCGGTGCCGGCGGATCGCGTGGGCGATCGCGGACCGCAGCGGCAGGCCGTACTCGACCACCCCGTCGGGGAAGCCGAGGAACTCGACGTCCTCGACCCCGACGACACGCGCGGACTCGACCTGCTCCGCCTCGCGGACCCGCCGGGACTCGGTGGGCTCCATGCCGTCGATGCCGGCCTCGCCGCTGGTCACCATGACGTAGCCGATCCGTTTGCCCTGTCCGGTCCAGCGCGCGATGGCCGCCGCTCCCCCGAACTCCATGTCGTCGGGGTGGGCGACGACGACCAGGGCCGTGTCCCAGTCCTCGTCCAGCGGTGCCGGCGGTGCGGGTGCGGTGCTCCTCATGCCCCGACGGTACCCAGCGCCGCGCGCGGCGTCAGTACGTGGTCAACCCGCGCGAGCGGAACACCTCGCGCACGGCCTCGGTGGCCTCCGCGGAGGGCGGCTCGACGTCGTCCAGCTCGTAGGTCCGTCCGAGGTCCGCCCACTTGTCGCGCGCCATCTGGTGGAACGGCAGCACCTCGACCCGCTGCACGGTGCCGGGGCGCACGGCCTCGATCGCGGCGGCGTGCTCGGCCACGAGCTCGACGTTGCGCGGGTCGTCGGTCAGCCCCGGCACCAGCACGAACCGGATCCAGACCGGGACGCCCCGCTCGGCGAGCCGCCGGCCGAAGGCCAGCGTCGGGGCCAGCGGCCGGCCGGTCACCCGCCGGTAGGTCTCCTCGTCGCCGGACTTGATGTCGAGCAGGACCAGGTCGGTGTCGTCGAGCATCTCGTCGGTGGCGTTCGCCCCGAGGAACCCCGAGGTGTCCAGGCAGGTGTGCACGCCCCGCTCCTTGGCGCCGCGCAGGACGCGCGCGGCGAAGGCCGGCTGCATGAGCACCTCGCCGCCCGACAGCGTGATCCCGCCGCCGGTGGCGGCGAAGACGGCCCGGTACCGCTCGACGCGGGCCAGCAGGTCCTCGGCCAGGACGGGGCCGCCGTCCTTCATGGCGAGGGTGTCGGGGTTGTGGCAGTACAGGCACCGCAGGGGGCAGCCGGACAGGAACACGGTCATCCGCGTCCCCGGGCCGTCGACCGCGGTGACGAGCTCCCACGAGTGCACCGAGCCGAGCGCGCCCGAGCGCATGAGCTCCAGGCGCTCGGACCGCTCGACGTCGGTGGTCGCCAGCCCGCGCAGGCCGGCACCTGCCCGGCGCGCGCTGGGGGCGTCCAGGGGCGCCAGGCAGGTGGTCATCTCAGATCTCCCCGTGGAAGGTCCGGGCCAGCACGTCGAGCTGCTGCTCGCGGGTCAGCCGCACGAAGTTCACGGCGTAGCCCGAGACCCGGATGGTGAGCTGCGGGTAGTTCTCCGGGTGCTCCATGGCGTCCTCGAGCGTGGAGCGCACCAGCACGTTGACGTTCATGTGGTAACCGCCCGCGCCGAACGACGCGTCGAGCAGGCCGGAGAGGTTGGTGATCTGCTCCGCA
The DNA here is from genome assembly GCF_030588125.1 of Isoptericola sp. b515. NCBI lineage: Bacteria > Bacillati > Actinomycetota > Actinomycetes > Micrococcales > Promicromonosporaceae > Isoptericola > Isoptericola sp. b515. Next base: position 219,324 of record NZ_JAUQYR010000003.1, read on the forward strand.
CGGGTCCGTCCCAGCCCTGCCGGCACGACGGTGTTGGTCAGCGAGATCCCGTCCTGGGCCGCCTCGTAGGGCAGCTTGGCCACCGACAGCGCGGAGGCGAGCATCCCGTGGGTGTCGCGCCCGTTCATCGGGTTGGCCCCCGGGGAGAACGGCTCGCCGGCGCGACGGCCGTCCGGGGTGTTCCCGGTGGCCTTGCCGTAGACGACGTTCGAGGTGATCGTCAGCACCGACTGGGTGGGCACGGCGTCGCGGTACATCCGGTGGCTGCGCACCTTGGCCATGAACGACTCCACCAGGTCCACGGCGATCTCGTCGGCGCGGTCGTCGTCGTTGCCGTAGGCCGGGTAGTCGCCCTCGGTGCGGTAGTCCACGACGATGCCGCGGTCGTCGACGACGGGGGTGACGGTGGCGTAGCGGATGGCCGACAGCGAGTCGGTGGCCACCGCCAGACCGGCGATCCCGCAGGCCATGGTGCGCAGCACGTCCTTGTCGTGCAGCGCCATCTCGAGCCGCTCGTAGGCGTACTTGTCGTGGGACCAGTGGATGCAGTTGAGCGCCTCGACGTAGGTGGCGGCCAGCCAGTCCATGGTCTGGTCGAACCGGGCGCGGACGTCGTCGTAGTCCAGGGGCAGGCCCTCGGGCACCGGGGTGGCGACGGGCGAGACCTGCGCGCCGGTGATCTCGTCGCGCCCGCCGTTGATGGCGTAGAGCAGGGTCTTGGCGAGGTTGACGCGCGCGCCGAAGAACTGCATCTGCTTGCCGATCGCCATCGGGGAGACGCAGCAGGCGATGCCGGCGTCGTCGCCCCACGCGGTGCGGATCTCCTCGTCGGACTCGTACTGCACCGCGGAGGTGTCGATGGAGACCTGGGAGCAGAAGTCCTTGAACCCCTGCGGCAGGTCGGCCGACCAGAACACGGTCATGTTCGGCTCCGGCGCCGGCCCCAGGTTGTACAGCGTCTGCAGCATGCGGAACGAGTTCTTGGTGACCAGGGTGCGGCCGTCGGCGCCCATGCCGCCGATGGTCTCGGTGACCCAGGTGGGGTCGCCGGAGAACAGCGCGTCGTACTCGGGGGTGCGCAGGAACCGGACGATGCGCAGCTTGATGACGAAGTCGTCCATGATCTCCTGCGCGCGGGCCTCGGTGATCCGCCCGGCGGCCAGGTCGCGCTCGAGGTAGACGTCCAGGAACGTCGAGGTGCGCCCGAGCGACATCGCGGCACCGTTCTGCTCCTTGACCGCTCCCAGGAACCCGAAGTACAGCCACTGCACGGCCTCGACGGCGGTGCGCGCCGGGCCGGAGATGTCCACGCCGTAGGAGGCGGCCATCTCCTTGAGCTCGCCCAGCGCACGGATCTGCTCGGCGTGCTCCTCGCGGGCCCGGGCCACCGTCTCGCTGAACGGCTCGACGTCGAGGGTCAGCTTGTCGAGCTTCTTGGCCGCGATCAGCTCGTCGACGCCGTAGAGCGCGACGCGCCGGTAGTCGCCGATGATGCGGCCGCGGCCGTAGGCGTCGGGCAGGCCGGTCACCACGTGCGAGCTGCGGGCGGCCCGGACGTTCGGCGGGTAGACGTCGAAGACGCCCTGGTTGTGGGTCTTGCGGTACTCGGTGAAGACCTTCTTGAGGTCCTGGTCGACCGGGTAGCCGTAGGTGTTGAGGGCTCCCTCGACCATCCGCCAGCCGCCGTTCGGCATGATCGCGCGCTTGAGGGGGGCGTCCGTCTGCAGGCCGACGATGATCTCGCTCGCGGGGTCGATGTAGCCCGGCTCGTGCGCCGTGATGCCGGCCGGGACGTCGTAGGAGACGTCGTAGACGCCGTTCTCGCGCTCGACGGGGAACATCGCGCTCAGCCGGGCCCAGAGGGCGTCGGTGCGCTCGGTCGGCCCGGCCAGGAACGTCGCGTCGCCCTCGTAGGGCGTGTAGTTGCGCTGGATGAAGTCCCGGACGTCGACCGTGTCGCACCACGGTCCGGGGACGAAACCTTCCCACGCGGCACCGGTGGTGGTCTGACGCTCTTCCTGGACGGTCATCGCCCCGCTCCTTCACGCTCGCTCGGTGATGCTTCCAGCGTATTCGTGAAGACCTTCACAAGCAATGGTCTGACCACAGAGCGGCCGAGACGTCCGTCACAGACCACCGGCCGCACCGTCTCACGGTGCGGCCGGTGGCGGGAACGGCTCAGGGGGGCGGAGAGCTCACTCCTGGGAGAGCGTCGCCAGCGCGTCGCGCACGGCGTCCTCGGCCTGCATGCGCTGCGCGGACATGATCTGCTCGCGGCTGGCGTGGTCGAGGAACGCCACCGGCAGGCCGGTGTGCACGAAGGGTGTGCGGATCCCCTGCGCGGCGGCGCGCTGGGCGAGCATCGCGCCGACACCGCCGTCCACGACGCCGTCCTCCAGCGTGACGACGAGGTCGTGGTCACCGGTCATCTTCACCAGGCGCTCCGGCGCCGGCAGCACCCAGGTCGGGGAGACGACGTCGACCGCCAGCCCGTGCGCCGCCAACGACTCCCCCGCCGCCAGACCGGCGGCAGCCATCGCACCGACGCCGACGACGAGGACGCGCGCGGGCGAGGAGGTGCCGTCGCCCGGGGTGTGCCGCGCCACGACGTCGACCCCCTCCAGCGTCTCGACGGCCTCGATCGACTCGTCGAGGGCGCCCTTGGGGTACCGGACGACGGTCGGCGCGTCGTCGACCTCCACGGCCGCGCGCAGGGCCGCGCGCAGCGTCGCCTCGTCGCGCGGGGCGGCCAGCCGCAGACCCGGGACGATGCGCAGCATCGCCATGTCCCACATGCCGTTGTGGCTGGCCCCGTCGGCGCCCGTGACGCCGGCCCGGTCGAGCACGAAGGTGACGCCCGCCTTGTGCAGGGCGACGTCCATCAGCACCTGGTCGAAGGCGCGGTTGAGGAACGTGGCGTACACCGCCACCACCGGGTGCAGACCGGCGAACGCCATGCCGGCGGCCGACGTCGCGGCGTGCTGCTCGGCGATGCCGACGTCGAAGGTGCGCTCGGGGAACTCCTCGGCGAACGGCGCCATGCCGACCGGGTGCAGCATGGCCGCGGTGATCGCCACGACGTCGGGGCGCCGGCGCCCGATCTCGACGAGCTCCTCGGCGAACACCTGGGTCCACCCGAACCGCGACGGCGCGACCGGCAGCCCGGTCTCGGGGTGGATCTTGCCCACCGCGTGGAAGCGGTCGGCGACGTCCTCCTCGGCGGGGATGTAGCCGCGCCCCTTCTCGGTGATCGCGTGCACGATGACGGGGCCGCCGTAGGTCTTGGCCCGTCGCAGGGCGTGCTCCATCGCACTGACGTCGTGCCCGTCGACCGGGCCGACGTACTTCAGCCCCAGGTCCTCGAACATCCCCTGCGGGGCGACGACGTCCTTGAGGCCCTTCTTCAGGCCGTGCAGCCAGCCGTAGGCGAAGCGTCCGGGCGGGCCGGTGCGCTGCAGCGCGCGCTTGCCCCACGCCAGGAAGGCCTCGTAGCCACGGGTCGTGCGCAGCGTGGCCAGGTGGTCGGCGACGCCGCCGATGGTCGGCGAGTAGGAGCGCCCGTTGTCGTTGACGACGATGACCAGCCGGCGGTCGCGCCCGGCCGCGATGTTGTTGATGGCCTCCCAGGCCATGCCACCGGTCAGGGCGCCGTCCCCGATCACCGCGACGACGTGCTTGTCGTCGTGGTGCCCGATCTCGTTCGCCTTGGCGATGCCGTCCGCCCAGGACAGGGCCGTCGACGCGTGGGAGTTCTCCACGACGTCGTGCTCGGACTCCGACCGGCTCGGGTAGCCGGACAGGCCGCCGCGCTTGCGCAGGTCGGAGAAGTCCTGGCGCCCCGTGAGCAGCTTGTGGACGTAGGACTGGTGGCCGGTGTCGAAGACCAGCGTGTCCCGCGGCGAGTCGTACACGCGGTGCAGCGCGATCGTCAGCTCGACGACGCCGAGGTTCGGCCCCAGGTGCCCGCCCGTGCGGGAGACGTTGTGCACGAGGAAGTCGCGGATCTCGGTGGCCAGCTGCCGCGTCTGGGCCGGACCGAGCCTGCGCACGTCCTCGGGCGCGGTGATCGTGCTCAACAGCCCCATACGTTCCTCCTGCAGATCATCAGACAACTCTAAGTGCTGTTCGTGACGTCCCGGTGCAGCGGATGCGCGGTAGATTCGAAGGGTGCGTTTCCTCCCGGGCCAGCAGCCCACCACCGACCTGACCTACGGCGACGTCTTCATGGTGCCGTCCCGCTCGGACGTCACCAGCCGGTTCGACGTGGACCTGTCCAGCGACGACGGCACCGGCACGACCGTCCCCGTCGTGGTGGCGAACATGACGGCCGTCGCCGGCCGCCGCATGAGCGAGACCGTGGCCCGCCGCGGCGGCATCGCCATCCTCCCCCAGGACATCCCGGCCGACGTCGTGGCCGACGTCGTGGCGGACGTGAAGTCCAAGGACCCCGTCGTCGAGACCCCGGTCGTGGTGACCCCGACCGACACCGTCGCCGACGTGCTCTCCCTGCTGGGCAAGCGGTCGCACGGCGCCGCCGTCGTGGTCGACGCGGGCCGCCCCGTCGGCGTGGTGACCGAGGACGACTGCACCGCCGTGGACCGGTTCGCCCGCGTCGCCACCGTGATGTCGACGGACCTGGTGACCCTCGACGCCAAGGAGATCGAGGACGACGGCCTGCCCGCCACGTTCGAGCGGCTGCACGCCGCGAAGATCCAGCTCGCCCCCGTCGTGCGCGACGGCGTGCTGGCCGGGGTGCTCACCCGCAAGGGCGCCGTGCGCTCGACCGTCTACTCCCCCGCCCTGGACGCCCGCGGTCGGCTGCGCATCGGTGCCGCCGTCGGCATCAACGGCGACGTCGCGGCCACCAGCCGCGAGCTGCTGGACGCCGGGATCGACGTGCTCGTCGTCGACACGGCGCACGGCCACCAGGACAAGATGATCGCCGCGCTGCAGGCGGTCCGGTCCGTCGACCCGCAGGTGCCGGTCGTGGCCGGCAACGTCGTCACGGCACAGGGAGTGCGCGACCTCGCCGCCGCGGGGGCCGACATCATCAAGGTGGGTGTCGGCCCGGGCGCCATGTGCACCACGCGGATGCAGACCGCCGTCGGGCGCCCGCAGTTCTCGGCCGTGCTGGAGTGCGCGGCCGCCGCCCGCGAGCTGGGCAAGCACGTCTGGGCCGACGGCGGCGTGCGGCACCCGCGCGACGTCGCCCTGGCGCTGGCCGCCGGCGCGTCGCAGGTGATGGTCGGCTCCTGGTTCGCCGGGACCTACGAGTCCCCGGGCGACCTGCACGAGGACGGGTCGGGCCGGCTGTACAAGGACTCGTTCGGCATGGCCTCGGCACGGGCCGTCGCCGCGCGCACCGCGGGCGAGGGGTCGGCGTTCGACCGCGCCCGCAAGGCGCTGTACGAGGAGGGCATCTCGACCGGCAAGATGTACCTCGACCCCCGCCGGCCGGGTGTCGAGGACCTGCTCGACGAGATCACCTCCGGCCTGCGCTCGAGCTGCACCTACGCCGGGGCGCGCACCCTGGCCGAGTTCGCCGACCGCGCCACGGTGGGCATCCAGTCGGCCGCCGGGTTCGCCGAGGGCATGCCCCTGCCGACCTCCTGGTGACCGGGGTGACCGACCGTCCCGACCCGGCGCGCGACCAGCTGGCGGCCCTCGCCCGCGACGGCTCGTTCGCAGGCCCCTGGCCGCACGCCCGCGGCGAGCTCGACCCGCGGCTCGCGCGTCCGGCGTCGGTCCTCGTGCTGTTCGGCGTCCTGGACGGGCTGCCCTCGGACCACCACGCGCAGGCGCAGGCCGTCTCGCACGACCTCGACGTGCTGCTGCTCTCCCGGGCGGCGACGCTGAGCTCGCACGCCGGCCAGGTGGCGTTCCCCGGCGGGCGCGCGGACGCGGACGAGGACGCGGTGTCGGCCGCGCTGCGCGAGGCCCGCGAGGAGACCGGTGTCGACCCCGCGGGGATCGAGGTGCTGGGCACGCTGGCCACGCTGCCGATGCCGGTGAGCAACCACGTCGTCACGCCCGTGCTGGCCTGGTGGACGCGCCAGTCCCCCGTCGGGGTCGTCGACCCGGCCGAGTCCTCGCACGTGTTCCGCGCCCCGGTCGCGGACCTGCTCGACCCCGACCGGCGCGTGACCACGGTGCTGCGGCGGTCGGGCCAGGTCTGGCGCGGCCCGGCGTTCCGGGTGCACGACGCGGGCACCGACCACCTCGTCTGGGGCTTCACCGCAGGGGTCCTGGACGCGCTGTTCGATCACCTGGGCTGGACCGAGCCGTGGGACCGGGGGCGCGAGATCGAGCTCGACCCCTGATGGCGGCGGCCGAGATCGAGATCGACGTCGACCTGGTCCGGGCGCTGCTCGGAGCCCAGCACCCGGACCTGGCCGACCGCCCGCTGCGGGTCGCCGCCGAGGGCTGGGACAACGTCATGGTGCGCCTGGGCGACGACCTCGCCGTCCGGCTGCCGCGCCGCGAGCCGGCGGCGCCGCTCGTCGTGCACGAGCAGGAGTCCCTGCCCTGGCTGGCGGCGCGGCTGCCCGTGCCCGTCCCGGCGCCGGTCCGCGTCGGGGTGCCGAGCACCGACCCGGCGTACCCGTGGCACTGGTCGGTCGTGCCGTGGTTCGCAGGGCACCGCGCGGCGGACGTCCCGCGTCCCCGACGGCAGCGCCTGGCCGCACCGCTGGCCGCGTTCCTCGACGCCCTGCACGCACCGGCCCTCGACGCGCCGGTCAACCCGGTGCGCGGCGTGCCGTTGACCACCCGGGACGAGGCCGTCCGCCGCCGGCTCGCCGACCCGCGGGTCGGGTCCGCCGCCCGGCTCGCCGCGGTGTGGGAGGACGCGCTGGCCGCCCCGCTCCACGACGGGCCGGCGGTCTGGGTGCACGGCGACCCGCACCCCGGCAACGTCGTCGTCGGTGACGACGACGGTCTCGCCGCCGTGGTCGACTTCGGGGACGTCACCTCCGGCGACCCCGCCACGGACCTCGCCACCGCGTGGCTGACCTTCGACGATGCGGGGCGGGCGGAGTTCCGGCGTGCCCTCGCGCACCGCTACCCCGCCGACGACCCGGTGTGGGTGCGCGCCCGCGGGTGGGCGGTGGCCATGGCGAGCGCGATGGTCGTCGACTCGTCCGCCGAGCACGCCTGGCTGCCCCCGCTGGGCGTCGAGAGCCTGGACCAGGTGCTCGCCGACGCGTCGGCCGAGGACGCCGCCTCCCGGCACTGACGCCTCTTGCGTGGTGAGGCGCCGTTCCCGGCGTTTCAATGGGAGGAGAGCGAGGAGCGCGGAGCCATGAGCAGCGACCGAGGGCGCGGGACAGGGCACCCGGCGGGCTCCGAGCAGTCGGCGGAGGCTCGTCTCGAGAGCTGGCGGGAGGCGCTGCGGCGGCACGAGGCCGACGACGTCGAGGGGCGCACCGCCCGCCTCCGGTCCCGGATCGCCACGCTGCAGGAGGCCGGGCTCGACGACGACGAGGCGTTCCTCGTGGCCGTGATGCGCGTCGACCGGGAGGACCCGGTGGCGCGCGAGGTCGCCCGTGAGCAGGCGGCGGTGTTCTGGCGGCGGTTCGACCGGTCACCGGCTGCCCCGGGCGGCACCACGGTCGACTGGCGGGAGGTCGGCGTCGTGGCGGCGCTGGCCGTCGGCGCCGGCGTCAGCGTCAAGGTGGGGGTCGCCCAGCTCGACAGCACGGCGTTCGGCCACAACGTCGCCCTGCTCGTGGCGCCGTTCCTCGGCGCCTACTTCGCCTGGAAGCGGCGGGTGTCGTGGCGCACCGCGGCGGTGCTGCTGCTCCTGACGGCCGTCCTCGCCGTGGCGATCAACGTCTACCCGTTCGACGCCGGCGGGTCGACGGGCTTCCTCGCCGCGGTGCACGCACCGATCGTGCTCTGGGGGCTGATCGGCGTCGCGTACGCGGCGGGCCGGTGGCGCTCGACGGCGGGCCGGCTGCAGTACCTGCGCTTCACCGGCGAGCTGGTGGTCTACTACGCCCTGATCGCCCTGGGCGGCGGCCTGCTCGTCGGGCTCACGATCGGCCTGCTGACCCTGGCCGACGTGGAGTTCCAGGGGGTGATCGAGGACTGGGTGCTGCCGATGGGCGTCCCCGGCGCGCTGCTCGTCGCGGCGTGGCTCGTCGAGGCCAAGCAGGAGGTCGTGGAGAACATCGCCCCGGTGCTGGCGAAGATCTTCGTCCCGCTGACCACGATCACGCTGCTCGTGAGCGTCGCCGTCCTGGGGGCGGTGGGCAGCCTGACCACCGTCGACCGCGAGTTCCTCGTCACCCTGGCCTCGGTGCTCGTCGTCGCGCTGGCGCTGCTGCTGTACGCCGTCGCCGCTCGCACCCCGGGTCGGCGGCCCGGCTTCTTCGACGGCGTCCTGCTGGCGATGACGGTGGCGGCCACCGCCGTCGACGGCGTGGTGCTGACCGCGATGGTCGCCCGGACCGCCGCGTTCGGGGCGAGCCCGAACAAGGTCGCCGTGCTCGGTCTCGGCGTGCTGATGGCGGTCCACCTGGTCTGGTCGGCCCGGCTGCTGATCTCCATGCTGCGGCGGCGCGACGGGGTCGCGGGTCTGGACCGCTGGCAGGCCGCGGTCCTGCCCTTCTACGTCGGGTGGGCGTTCCTCGTCGTGGTCGCGTTCGGCCCGCTCTTCGGCTTCGTCTGACCCGGGACGCTCCCGCACCACTTGCGATACCTCGCAGCTCGAGGGTTTAATACCTCGTACATCGAGGGATAGAGGCGCTATGCACATCGACAAGGATCTCGTCGCGGCCTCCGCGACACCGCTCGTACTCGGCATCCTCGCCGAGGGCGAGTCGTACGGGTACGCGATCGCGAAACGGGTGGCCGAGCTCTCCGGCGGCCGGATGAGCTGGACGGACGGCATGCTGTACCCCCTGCTGCACCGCCTGGAGCGCAACGGCCTCGTCGAGGCGTCGTGGGGACGGTCGGGTTCCGGACGGCGTCGCAAGCACTACGCCCTCACACCGGCCGGGCACGAGGCCCTGGCCGAACGACGCCGACAGTGGGACGTGGTCGCCGAGACGCTCGGCGAGGTCTGGCGCACCCTGTCCGACGTGCCGACGCCCCAGGCCGGCCCGGCGACTGCCGGAGGGACGGCATGAACGCCCCGGAGGTCCTCGAGGCGCAGATCGACCGCTGGCGGGACTACGTCCGGCGGCACCGTGCGGTCGCGCCGGACGACGTCGACGAGATGACCGACCACCTGCGCGAGCGCATCGACGACCTGCGCGCCGCCGGGCTCGACGACGAGGAGGCGTTCCTCGTGGCGGTCAAGCGGATGGGACGCCTCGACGCCGTCTCCCGCGAGTTCGCCCGTGCCCACTCGGAGCGACTGTGGAAGCAGCTCGTCCTGCTCCCCGACGGCACCGAGGAGGACGTGTCCCCCGCGCGGCGGGAGCTGGCGGTCGTCCTCGCCTGCGCCGTCGGGGCCGGGCTAGCCGTCAAGGCGGGTGCGACGTTCCTCGACGAGGGGGCGTTCGTGACCAACCTGGGTCTGCTCGTGGCCCCGTTCGTCGCGGGGTACCTCGGCTGGAAGCGGCGCCTCGCGGCGTCCACCACCGGTGTGCTGGTCACCGGCCTCGTGGTCCTCGCCGCGGTCCTGAACCTCTACCCCTACACGGTCGACGGGTCCACGCTCGCCCTGGCCGCCCTGCACGCGCCGGTGGTGCTGTGGGCGCTGGTGGGCGTCGCCTACGCCGGCGGCCGCTGGCGCTCGCCGGACCGCCGGATGGACTTCGTCCGGTTCACCGGTGAGCTGGCGATCTACTTCGTGCTGCTGGCCCTGGGCGGCGGGGTGCTGGTCGGGCTGACGGCCGGCCTGTTCAGCCTCACCGGCCTCGACCTCGAACCCGCGCTCGAGCAGTGGATCCTGCCGGTGTGCGTCCCCGGCGCGTTCCTCGTGGCGGCCTGGCTCGTCGAGGCCAAGCAGGAGGTCGTGGAGAACATCGCCCCGGTGCTGACCCGGGTCTTCACCCCGCTCACCACGCTGACGCTCGTGGCCTGCCTGGTGGCGCTGGCCACCGCCGGGGACCTCACCACCGTCGACCGCGAGCTGCTCATCCTCATGGACGGGGTGCTGCTGCTCGTCCTGGCACTGGTGATGTACTCGGTGTCGGCCCGGGACCCGCTGGCGCGTCCGGGGCTGTTCGACGGCCTCCAGCTCGGCCTGGTCACGGTGGCCCTGGCCGTGGACGCCGTCGCCCTGACCGCGATGCTCACCCGGATCGCCGAGTTCGGGGCGAGCCCGAACAAGGTCGCCGCGCTCGGTCTGAACCTGCTGCTGGCCGTCCACCTCGCACGCTCGGCGTGGCTGCTGCTCGGCCTGCTCCGGCACCGTCGCGCCTTCGGCGACCTCGAGCGCTGGCAGACCGCCTACCTCCCGGTCTACGCGGCCTGGGCGGTGCTGGTCGTCGTCGCGTTCGGCCCGCTGTTCGGCTTCGTGTGACCGTCCGCGGGGATCAGCGCAGCCGCTCCGGGTCGGCGCCGTGGGCCACCAGCATCGTCCGCACGGCGGCCAGCGCCCGCGCGTAGGCGCCGTCGTCGTCCAGCAGCAGCGACCGGTCGTTGGCCGTGCCGAGCAGGGCCACGACCTCGAAGACCACCTGGGCCGGGTCGACGTCGGCGGCCAGGTCGCCGGCGTCGACCGCCAGGGTGACGTGGTGCTGCAGGTACCCGTCCCACTCGCGGCGCACCGCCACGACGGCGTCGCGCACGGCACCGGGCCGCGAGTCCACCTCGGTCTCCACCGCCCGGAAGAAGCACCCGCCGGCGAAGGTCCGGGTGCGCGAGTACTCGCTCCACCCCTGCGCGAGCGCCCAGACGCGGTCGAGCCCCGGCGCCGCCGCGCGTGCCGGGGCGATCACCGCGTCGAGGAAGATGTCGCGCGCGTGCTGCACGAGGGCGGTCTCGAGGCCCTCCTTGTTCCCGAACAACCCGGCGATCGCGCTCTTGGTGGTCGTGGTCTCCGCCGCGAGCGTCCCGAACGTCAGCCCGGCGAGCCCGTCCGCGGAGGCGCGCTGGACGGCGTGGTCCAGCACCGCGGCGCGGGTGCGGTCACCTCGGCGCCGCCGACCGTCCGACGACGGGGCGACGGTGGCGGCTTCCGGCTCGGGTGCGTGGATGGTCATGACACGAGTATACGAGAAATCTTTACGTACGATCGTTCAGATAGTGCTATGGTGGTCACGTCCAGCCGTTCGAGGAGGTACACCGTGGTTCCTGCACCGTTGCGCGCGACGTTCCGCACGCTGTCCGTCGTCGCTCCCCCGGTCGCCACCGGCATCGCCGCGCGACTCTTCACCCAGGTCGGCCCGCGGGCCCGGGTACGCCCCGCCGACCAGGACGTCCACGACGCCGCACGCCGCGGCACGGTCGAGGTCGGCGGCCTCACGGTGACCACCTACCAGTGGGGCGAGACCTCCCCCGGTGCACCCAGCGTGCTGCTCGTGCACGGCTGGCAGCGTCGCGCGAGCCGCTTCGGGGCGCTCGTGCGCGCGCTGGTCGAGGCCGGGTGGTCGGTGGAGTCGTACGACGGCCCCGCCCACGGCGAGTCCGACGGCAACCGCCTCACGGTCGTGGAGCACATGGCGGCCATGCACGCGATGCAGGCGCGCCACGGCGCGTACACCGCCGTCGTCGGCCACTCCCTCGGCGCGTTCACGGCCGGGCTCGCCCTGCACGAGGGCTTCCGCGCCGAACGCTTCGCCTCGCTGGCCGGACCCACGAGCTTCGACTCCGTCACGGCGACCTACATGCGGCTCGTCGGCATCGCGCCCCGCCTGCTGGACCGGCTGTGCGACGACATCACCCGCCGGGAGTTCCCCGGCCAGGACGGTCTGCGCGACCGCTTCGACCTGCGCCGCCACCCGGTGCCGGAGCACGTCGGGACGCTCTTCGTCCAGGACGCCGACGACCGGATGCACGGCGCCGAGGAGGCGTACGCGCTGCACGCGGCGCACCCGGGCAGCGAGCTGATGATCACCGAGGGCCAGGGCCACAACGGCGTCCTCGACGACGAGACGGTCGTCAAGACCGTCGTCGACCACCTCACCCGCGTGCCCGCCTGACCCCCGCACGGTTGTGGGCATGATTTCTGCGGGTCCGGAGCGCTCCGGACCCGCAGAATCCATACCCACAACGGACGAAGGCACGACGACGCCCCGCCGCTCTCCAGGAGCGACGGGGCGTCGTCGTGCGGGCCGGAGCCGGTCTCAGTCGACCAGCGAGCGCAGCACGTACTGCAGGATGCCGCCGTTGCGGTAGTAGTCCGCCTCACCCGGGGTGTCGATGCGGACCACGGCGTCGAACTCGACGGTGCTGCCGTCGTCCTTGGTCGCCGTGACCTTCAGCGTCTCCGGGGTCTCGCCGTCGTTGAGAGCGGTGATGCCGGCGATGTCGAACGTCTCGGTGCCGTCCAGACCGAGGGAGTCGACGGACTCCCCGGCCGGGAACTGCAGCGGCAGCACGCCCATGCCGATGAGGTTCGAGCGGTGGATGCGCTCGAACGACTCGGTGATGACCGCCTTGACGCCGAGCAGCGCGGTGCCCTTCGCCGCCCAGTCGCGCGAGGAGCCGGAGCCGTACTCCTTGCCGCCGAGGACCACCAGCGGGGTGCCCTGCTCGGCGTAGTCCTGCGCGGCGTCGTAGATGGTGTCCTGCTCGCCGGTGACGAAGTTGTGGGTGAAGCCACCCTCGACGCCGTCCAGCAGCAGGTTCTTCAGACGGATGTTGGCGAACGTGCCACGGATCATGACCTCGTGGTTCCCGCGGCGCGAGCCGTAGGAGTTGAAGTCGCGACGCGCGATCCCGTGCTCGGCCAGGTACTTGCCCGCCGGGCTGTCCGGCTTGATCGCACCGGCCGGCGAGATGTGGTCGGTGGTGACCGAGTCGCCGAGCTTGGCGAGCACCCGGGCGCCGGTGATGTCCTCGACCGGCGCCGGCTCGGCGCCCATGCCCTCGAAGTACGGGGGACGACGCACGTAGGTGGACTCGGTGTCCCAGGAGAACGTGGAGCCCTCGGGGGTCTCCAGCGCGCGCCAGCGGTCGTCACCGGTGAAGACGTCGGCGTAGTCCTTCTCGAACATCTTCCGGTCGATCGACGACTCGATCGTGGCCTGGACCTCCTCCGGCGTGGGCCAGATGTCCTTGAGGAAGATCGGCTTGCCGTCCTCGTCGCGGCCCAGCGGGTCGGCGTCGAAGTCGAACTCCATGGTGCCGGCCAGGGCGTAGGCGATGACCAGCGGCGGCGAGGCCAGGTAGTTCATCTTCACGTCCGGGTTGATCCGGCCCTCGAAGTTGCGGTTGCCGGACAGCACCGAGACGACGGCGAGGTCGTTCTCCTGGACCGCCTCGGAGACCTTCTCGTCCAGCGGGCCGGAGTTGCCGATGCACGTCGTGCAGCCGTAGCCCACCAGGTGGAAGCCGAGCTTCTCCAGGTACGGCCACAGGCCGGCCTTCTCGTAGTAGTTCGTCACGACCTGCGACCCGGGGGCCATCGAGGTCTTCACCCAGGGCTTGGAGACCAGGCCCTTGTCGACGGCGTTCTTGGCCAGCAGCGCCGCGGCGAGCATGACCGACGGGTTCGAGGTGTTGGTGCAGGAGGTGATCGAGGCGATCGCCACCGCGCCGTGGAACAGCTCGAACTCGCGCCCCTGGGTGTCGGTGACGGGCACGGTGCGGCGCACCTGGTCGTGGGTCGACGGCGAGTCGGAGGCCGGGAAGGACTCCATCTCGGCCTCGTCCACGGAGTCGACGACGTCGGAGGCGTAGTTCGGCAGGTCGCGCGCGAACGCAGCCTTGGCGTGCGTCAGCTCGATGCGGTCCTGCGGACGCTTCGGACCCGCGATGGACGGCACGACCGTGGACAGGTCGAGCTCCATGTACTCCGAGAACGTCGGCTCGACGTAGTCGTCCGAGCTCGGGTCGAGCCAGAGGCCCTGCTCCTTGGCGTAGGCCTCGACGAGGGCGAGCTGCTCCTCGCTGCGGCCCGTCAGGCGCAGGTAGTCGATGGTGACGTCGTCGATCGGGAAGATCGCGGCGGTCGAGCCGAACTCCGGCGACATGTTGCCGATGGTGGCGCGGTTGGCCAGCGGCACCTGGCCGACGCCGGAACCGTAGAACTCGACGAACTTCCCGACGGCGCCGTGCTGGCGCAGCATCTGGGTGATCGTCAGCACGACGTCGGTGGCGGTGACGCCGGCGGGGATCTCGCCGGTCAGCTTGAAGCCGACGACGCGCGGGATGAGCATCGAGACCGGCTGGCCGAGCATGGCCGCCTCGGCCTCGATGCCGCCGACGCCCCAGCCGAGCACGCCGAGACCGTTGACCATCGTGGTGTGCGAGTCGGTGCCGACGCAGGTGTCCGGGTAGGCGCGCAGGACGCCGTCGACCTCACGGGTCATGACGGTGCGCGCCAGGTACTCGATGTTGACCTGGTGGACGATGCCGGTGCCCGGGGGGACGACCTTGAAGTCGTCGAACGCCGTCTGGCCCCAGCGCAGGAACTGGTAGCGCTCGTGGTTGCGCTCGTACTCGAACTCGACGTTGCGCTCGAAGGCCTCGGTGGTGCCGGCGACGTCGATCTGCACGGAGTGGTCGATGACCATCTCGGCGGGTGCGAGCGGGTTGATGCGGGTGGGGTCGCCACCGAGCTCCTCGACCGCCTCGCGCATGGTGGCCAGGTCGACCACGCAGGGCACGCCGGTGAAGTCCTGCATGATGACGCGGCCCGGGGTGAACTGGATCTCGGTGCTGGGCTGGGCGTCCGGGTCCCAGTCGGCCAGGGCGCGCACGTGGTCGGCGGTGATGTTCGTGCCGTCCTCGGTGCGCAGCAGGTTCTCGGCGAGGATCTTCAGCGAGTACGGGAGGCGCTCGAGCCCCTCGACCGCGGAGAGCCGGAAGATCTCGTAGGAGTTCCCTCCGACGTCCAGGGTTCCCTTCGATCCGAATGTGTCCACGCTGCTCACTGCGGCTCCTTCTCGGGGGCTTTCCGGCGGACGGGACCCGACCTGCGCTGGTCGCAGCGGTTCCGACGCCGTCTCGTGCGGGGGCTGTCCCAGCGTACGCAGAGGTCGCCGGGCTGTGCCCAGCATAGCCCATATATCTTGACGTCAAGATACTTAGGCGTGCCTCACCCGGAACGCGTGGCACGCGCGCGGCGTTGACCCTGACGACCGACGGAAGGAGCCCCGTGCCCGCCGCCCTGCCCCCGCTGCCGGCCCAGGCCGACCGCCTCGTCGCGCTGGGCCTCGTGCCCGACGACGGCACCCCGGCCGCCCCGGACCGTCTCGACGCCGCCTGCCTGCGCTCGGCCGCCCGGCGCCTGGCCCGCGCGGCACCGCCCGGCGCGCTGCTCGTGGTGCACCCGCGCCACCTCTCGCCGTCGGCACTGGCCCCGCACCTGCGACGCACGGTGCGCACCCGCACGGGCGTCGTCGAGCGCGAGGGGTTCGTGGTCGAGGACATGACCGACGTCGACGCGTTCGGTCCGGTCGACGGCCTCGAGGTCCCGGACGCCGATGTCTACCTCGTGAACGGACCGGACCGCGGCGACGACATGGCGAACGCCTCCCCGCAGGAGGCGGCGGCCCGGATCGCCGAGCGCGGCCGCTCCCCGCTCACGCTCGCCGAAGGAGCCCAGTGGGTGCTGCAGGACCCGGAGGTTCTCGAGCCCGGGCGCTGCTTCATGACGATCGGCTCGCGACGACGCCGACCCGACGGCACGTACGACGCCCGCACCCCGGCGCTGTGGATCTCCGGCGGCACCGGACGGGACGGAAGCACTCGCCGCGGCGCGACCAAGATCGGCTGGTGCTGGTGGCGCAACCGGCACACCTGGCTCGGCGTCGCCTCGACGGATGACAGGCTGGACCCATGACGACCCCCACCGCCGTCGTCGAACGGCCGATCGTGACCTTCCTGCCCAGCCCGTTCCTCGGCCCCGCCGTCTGGGAGCCGGTGGCCCAGCGGCTGCGCTCGCACGGCTGGCGGACGCTCGTCGCCGACACCCGGGGCACCTCGCCCGAGCAGGTGCTCGACCGGTGCGAGGCGTCGTTGCCCGACGACGACCTCCTGGTGCTGGTGCCCCACTCGAACGCCGGTCTGTACGTCCCCGCGATCGCCGCGGCGGGCCCGCTGGCCGGCACGGTCTTCGTCGACGCCGCGCTGCCGCCCGCCTCCGGCGAGGCTCCCCTGGTGCCGCCGGACCTGCGGGAGCAGCTGCGCGACCTCGCGGACGCCGACGGGCTCCTGCCCCCGTGGCCGTCCTGGTGGCCGCGCGAGGAGGTCCGCCGGCTCCTGCCCGACGACGCCACCCTCGACCGGCTGGAGGCGGAGGCGCCGCGGATGCCGCTCAGCTACACCGAGTCCGCCGTGCAGGTCCCCGCCGGCTGGGAGCGGGGCCGTCTCGCCTACCTCTCCTTCGGCGACACCTACGCCCGCGAGGCGCAGCGCGCCCGCGAGGCCGGCTGGCCCACCGGCTCGCTGCCCGGCGGCCACCTGCACCTGCTCGCCGACCCCGACGCCGTCGCCGCGTCCCTGGCGGGACTGCTCGCGCGGATCTGACGGGCGCCGGTGCGCGGCGACGTCCCGGGTCAGCCGACGAGCTCGAGCTCGACCTCCAGGGCGTCCGGGCCCACGCCGTCGGGCAGGGCCACGATGCTGGTGCGGTAGACCATGTCCATCGTGCAGGCCGGCCCGCCGTCGACCTCGAGGCGGACCGTGACCCGGTTCCCGTCGGCCGTGACCGACGTCGGTCGCCAGGGGCACGACGAGCTCCCGGCCGCGTAGACGGCGAGCCGGCCGTCCTCGCCGAGCACCCAGCCGGGTTCGCCGTCCACGGGCTCGTCCTGCGCCACGCCCGCGGGCACGCCCTCGTACGTCTGCAGGACGGGGTCGTCGGACGGCTGGCGCGCCAGGACCGCCACGAGCAGGCCGACCAGGACGACGGCGGCCACGACGGCCAGCCGCAGCGGCAGCCAGCGCCGCACTCCCCGCCGCTCCGGCCGCCCCATCAGCGCTCCAGGACCGCGACGGCCTCGACGTGGTGCGTCATGGGGAACAGGTCGAAGGCGCGCAGACCCGCCAGCCCGTAGCCGTGCTCGGCCAGGTAGCCGACGTCACGCGCCAGCGCGGCGGGGTCGCAGGCGACGTAGACCACCCGGGTCGGACGGCGGTCCGCGATCGCCTGCACCACGGCACGTCCCGCGCCGGCCCGCGGCGGGTCGAGCACCACGACGTCGGCCTCGCCGGCGCCGTCGCCGGCCGCGTCCCCGCCGAGCAGCACCGTGTCGACGGCACCGAGGTGCAGCTCGACCTGCGGGGTGTCGTGGGCGTTGCGGCGCGCGTCCTTGACGGCCCGGGGGTCGGACTCGACGGCCACGACCCGGCCACCGGGGCCCACGGCCGCGGCCAGCGGCAGCGTGAACAGCCCGGCACCGGCGTACAGGTCGAGGACCCGCGCGCCGTCCAGGTCGCCGGCGGCCTCCAGCACGGCGTTCGCGAGCACGCCCGGCGCCTCGCGGTGCACCTGCCAGAACCCGTCGGCGGTGACGCGGTAGCGGTGCTCCTGGCCGCCCACGGTCACCTCCTCGGTCACGGCGCGGCGCGCGTTGGCACGGGTGTCGGGCCGGCCGCGGCGCCAGGGCACGCCGTCGACGAGCAGGACCGGCGCCGACCCGGACGCGGGCGCCACGAGCTCCAGCCGCTGCCCGGCGCGCCAGCGACCGCCCCAGACGCCCTCGGCGTCGGCGAGCGCCGCGACCTCGGGCGTCGCCAGCGGCATGCCGTCCAGCGGCACCACCCGGTGGGACCGGAACGCGCGCATGCCGGCGCGGCCGTCCCCGTCGGTGACGAGCTCGACGCGGGTGCGGTAGCCGAGCCCGCCGCGGACGTCGTCGCCCGGTGCCGGCTCGACGGTGACCGGCCGCTCCAGACCCGCCAGGCGCTGCAGCTGCTCGGCGAGGACGTCCGCCTTCCAGCGGCGCTGGGCGGGCAGCGCGACGTGGGACAGCTCGCCGCCGCCCGCTCCCCCGGGTCCGGCGGCCGGCCACGCCGGGTCGACGCGGTCGGGCGAGGCGTCGAGCACCTCGACGGCGTCCGCCCGCCAGAAGCGCTTCCCGCCCTCGGTGACCCGGGCGCGGACGCGCTCCCCGGGCAGGGTGTGGCGCACGAACACCACCCGGCCCTCGTGACGGGCGACGCAGTGCCCGCCGTGCGCGACGGGACCGATCTCGAGCTCGAGCTCGAGACCGACGTCGGGGTCGGCGGGACGGGGGCGCGGGGCGGAACGGCGAGGTCGGGGCACGTCCCCTATTCTCACCCGCTCTGCTCGGACTCGAGTCCCGTCTGCCCCTCCGACGAGGACAGCTGGTACGGCACCGAGGCCACCACGACGCCCGGGGTGAACAGCAGCCGACCCTTGAGCCGCAGGGCGGACTGGTTGTGCAGCAGCTGCTCCCACCAGTGCCCGACGACGTACTCGGGGATGTAGACGACCACGAGGTCGCGCGGGGACTCGCGGCGGACCGAGCGCACGTACTGCAGCACTGGCCGGGTGATCTCCCGGTAGGGCGAGTCGAGGACCCGCAGCGGCACCGGGAGGTGCAGCGCCTCCCAGCGTTCCCGCAGGTCGGCCATCTCCGCGGGGTCGACCCCGACGGTGACGGCCTCCAGCACGGACGGCCGGGAGGCGCGCGCGTACGCCAGGGCCCGCATGGTCGGCTTGTGCACGCGCGAGACGAGCACGACGGCGTGCACCCGGCTGGGCAGGGCGCGGGCACCGGAGATGTCGTCCAGCGCCAGCTCGTCGCGCACCCGCGAGTAGTGCTGGTGGATGCCCCGCATGAGGACGAACAGCAGACCCATCGCGACCAGCGTGATCCAGGCGCCGTGGGTGAACTTCGTCACCAGCACGATGACGAGGACCGCCGCGGTCAGCACGAAACCGACACCGTTGACCGTGCGCGACCACTTCATGCGGGTCCGCTCGCGCGGGCTGGGCTCCTTGCGCAGGGCCCGGGTCCAGTGCCGCAGCATCCCGAGCTGGGACAGCGTGAACGAGACGAACACACCCACGATGTAGAGCTGGATGAGCGCCGTGACCTCGGCGTCGAAGGCGAGGATCAGCACCCCGGCCGCGATCGCCAGGGTGACGATGCCGTTGGAGAACGCCATGCGGTCGCCGCGCGTGTGGAGCTGGCGGGGCAGGTAGCCGTCCTTGGCCAGGATCGACCCGAGGACCGGGAACCCGGAGAAGGCCGTGTTCGCCGCCAGCAGCAGCACCAGGGCGGTGACACCGACGACGACCATGGCCACGATCCCCGCGCCGCCGAAGATCGTCTCGGCGAGCTGGGCCAGCACGGGGTGCTGCTCGTAGCCCTCCCCCACCGGCTCGCCCCCGCGGGTGAGCTGGGTGGTCGGGTCCTCGACGAACTTCACGCCGGTGGCCTGCGCCAGGAACAGGATGGTCATGAGCATCACGGCCGAGATGCCGCCGAGCAGCGCCAGGGTGGCGGCCGCGTTGCGCCGCTTGGGGCGCTGGAACGCCGGGACACCGCTGGTGATCGACTCCACCCCGGTCAGCGCGACCGCGCCGGAGGCGAAGGCCCGCGCCACGAGGAAGGCGCCGGCGATGCCGACCAGTCCCTGCTCGAACCCGGCGCCGGGCACGAGGTCGAACCCGGCGCTCTCCGCCTGCGGCAACCCGCCGGTGAGGTGGCGGACGGCACCCACGACGGCCAGGATCCCGACCGCTGCCATGAAGCAGTAGATGACGACGACGAACACCCAGGAGGACTCCCGGACCCCGCGCAGGTTGACGACCGTCAGCGCCGCGAGCAGGCCGACGGCCACCCACGCCTCGACGTCGCGCGCGGCCGGGGCGAGCACGGTGAGGTACTGCGCCGCGGCGGACAGCGACACCGCCACCGTCAGGACGTAGTCGAGCAGCAGGGCCGAGGCGACGCCGATGCCCGCCGTCGGCCCGAGGTTGGTGGTCGCGACCTCGTAGTCGCCGCCGCCGGAGGGGTAGGCCCGCACGATCTGGCGGTAGGAGGCGACGACCACCAGCAGCACGACGACGACCACCAGCCCGACCCACGGCGAGACCGCGGTGGCGGCCAGGCCCGCCAGGGCGAGCATCAGCAGGATCTCGTCCGGCGCGTACGCCATCGACGACAGCGCGTCCGAGGCGAACACGGGCAGCGCGACCCGCTTGGGCAGCAGAGCCTGCTTCGTGCTCTCGCTGCGCAAGGGGCGTCCTAGGAGCAACCGCTTGGCGGCGTCCGCGATGTCCGACACGATGACACATGCTATGCCCAGCACCGCCCGCTGGCCGGGTCGGCAGCCGTCCTGACCTGGGTATAGCGTCTGGCGTGTGCACTTCGTGATCATGGGCTGCGGCCGCGTGGGTTCCACGCTCGCGCAGACGATCGAGTCGAACGGCCACTCGGTGGCGGTCATCGACCAGAACCCGGACGCGTTCCGCCGCCTCCCCGCGGACTTCTCCGGGCACAAGGTCACGGGCGTCGGCTTCGACCGCGAGACCCTGACCCAGGCCGGCATCGAGGACACGTACGGGTTCGCGGCGGTGTCCGACGGCGACAACTCGAACGTGCTGGCGGCCCGGGTCGCCCGGGAGACCTACGGCGTCGAGCACGTCGTGGCCCGCATCTACGACCCGCACCGCGCGGAGATCTACCAGCGGCTCGGCATCCCCACCGTGGCCACCGTGCGCTGGACCGCGGACCAGGTCCTGCGCCGGATGCTCCCCCTGGGGGCCACGGACGAGTACCGCGACCCCTCGGGCGCGGTCCGCCTGGCGCAGGTCGACCACCACCCGGGCTGGCTCGGGCTCTCCGTCCGCCGGATCGAGGCCACCACCGGGGCGCGGGTCGCGTTCATCACGCGCTACGCCGAGGCCCGCATCGTCGGGCCGGACACCCTGCTGCAGGAGAACGACGTCCTGCACGTGCTCATGCACGCCGACGACGCGGCGCGGGTCGAGCGGCTGCTCACCCATGCCCCGGGCCCGGAGGAGGAGGACTGATGCGCGTCGTCATCGCCGGGGCCGGGTCGGTCGGCCGGTCCATCGCCTCCGAGCTGCTGGCCAACGACCACGAGGTCGTGCTGGTCGACAAGAACCCGTCCGCCATGCGCGTGGCGCAGGTGCCGGACGCCGACTGGCTGCTGGCCGACGCCTGCGAGACGGACTCCCTGACCGGTGCCGACGTCTCCTCGGCGGACGTCGTCGTCGGCGCGACCGGCGACGACAAGGTCAACCTCGTCTTCTCCCTGCTGGCCAAGACCGAGTTCGCCGTGCCGCGCACCGTGGCCCGGGTGAACAACCCGCGCAACGAGTGGATGTTCGACGACTCGTGGGGCGTGGACGTCGCCGTGTCGACGCCCCGGATCATGACGGCGATGGTCGAGGAGGCCGTCTCCGTCGGCGACCTGGTGCGGATCTTCACCTTCCACCAGTCGGGTGCCGACATCTTCGAGGTCACCCTGCCCGAGGAGTCGCCGCTGGTCGGGCTGCGGGTGCACGACGTCCGCTGGCCCGCGGACACGGTGCTCGCCTGCGTGGTGCGCGGGACCCAGCCGTTCAACCCCACCGACGACGACGCCCTGGAGGCCGGCGACGAGCTGATGTTCGTCACCGGGCAGGAGGCCGACCCGTCGGTGCTGCAGCAGCTCGTCGTCGACGGTCCCGAGCTCGGCTGAGCCGGAGGTGCAGCGCAGGGTGGAGCCCGACGGGCTCGGTCAGGCGCGCTCGGGGGTCCCGGCCTCGGCGGCGTCCCGGTGCGCGCCGCGCACCACGACCCAGGTGAGCCACAGCACCAGGCCCCACAGCGGCAGACCGAGCGCCAGGTGCATCGTGCCCAGCCAGCCGACGTCGCCGTCGAGGTAGAGCGGCACCTTCACCGCGAGCCGGACGGCGAACAGCCCGACCCAGAACCAGCTGGCGATCGTGTACCGCCGCACGAGGTCCGCGTCCGCGCGCCAGGCGACCAGCGGGGCCCACGGGCTGGACTGCTCGGCCTCGTCGTCACGCGACTCGGCGGCCGGGCGCTGCGCGGACGCCTGCTCGGCGAACCCGGAACGGATCGCCTCGACGAACAGACCGACCAGCGGCCAGCGCACGAGGATGGACACGATGAAGGCCACCAGGTAGGCGGCGTTCGTCCACAGGCCCCAGACGTAGAAGTCCTCGGCCTCGCCCGAGGTCCAGGCCCAGATGACGCCGACGGCGATGCCGAGCACGCCGCCGACCGCCTGCGTGACCGGGGTGCGCTGCACGAGACGCGCCCCGACGGTGACCAGCGCCGCGACGCCCGAACCGACCAGGGCCCAGGTCAGGTCCAGGGTCAGGACGTACACCACGACGAACACCAGCCCGGGCAGCACCGCCTCGACGACACCGCGCACGCCGCCGATCGCCTCACCGAGGGAGAACGAGTCCCCGGTCACGGCGCGCACGCCGCGGCGCGCGAGGGAGTCCGCGGGACCGGTCTCGTGCACGGGCGGCCGCTCGCCGCCCTGCCGCCCGCTCACTCGCCCGCCCGTGCGCGCAGCTCGTAGCGCGGGTTGAACATGGCGCGTCGCCCGTCGCGGGTCGTCACCATGCCTTCCACGCGCAGCCGCCGGCCCGGCTGGATGCCGGCGATCTGACGGCGGCCGAGCCAGACGAGGTCGAGGGTGCCGGAGCCGTCGTAGAGCTCGGCCTCGACGGTGGGGACGTCCTGGCGCGGGTGCAGGACCACGGAGCGCAGGACGCCGGCGACCGAGTACCGGTGCCGCGGGGCCACCTCGCCCAGGGCCGTGCACCCGGCGACCATGGCCGCGGCGCTGCGCTCCTCGTCCGCGGCGACGGTGTCGGTGGAGGCCAGGGCGGACCTGACCATGCTGCGCAACGACATGTCAGCGCGTCTCGGTGATCTCGGGGCCGCGCTGCAGCGGGTCGAAGCTCGGCTCCTGGGGGGTCGCCCCGGCCGGGCCGTGGGACTCCGCGCCCGCGGCACGCTTCTGCTCGGGCAGGGTGAGGGTCAGCAGGTCGCGCGGGGGGCGCGGGCTGCCGTCACGGACGACGACGACGTTCGCGAACACCGACTCCAGCGGCTTGGCGGCGTCGGCGTCGACGGCGGCCCGCCCGGACAGCACGCCGCGCAGGAACCACCGCGGCCCGTCGACACCGATGAACCGGGCCGGGCGGACGCCCGTCTTGCCCTCGGAGGTCTGGGCCGGGATGCGCGCGATGAGCTCGCGGCCGAAGGTGCCCGGCACGTCGTCGACGGTGCCGCCCTGCTTGGTCAGCGAGGCGGCGATCTCCTCGCGCACCTCGTCCCAGATCCCCATCGTCTTGGGTGCGGCGAACGCCTGGACCTGCAGGATGGATCCCTTCAGGGACGCGGCCACCCCGGTGACCTTCTGCGACTTCTTGTCGACCTCCATGCGCAGCTGCAGCCCGGGCAGGACGGGCAGCCAGATGGCGCCGAGGTCGACCCGCGCACCCAGGGACGAGACCTGCGAGGAGTCGAAGGGGCCGCGACCGGTCGGCCGGGCGCTCTCCTCGCCCTGGTCGGACCCGGTCGCCGCCGGGGCGTCGTCCGGGGTCGGGGAGGTCGAGGTCGCGTCCGCCGCGGCGGACTCCGTGTCCTTCGTCGACGCCTTGCGCCGGAACAGACCCACCAGGGAGCTCCTTGTCTCGTCGGTCGCCACGGCGCTGCGCCGTGCCTCGTGCCCAGGGTAGACCGCTGGCGAGAGCGGTCGGGAACAGTGCAGGTCAGCCCTGCGCGAACCCCCCGCTCGACCCGAACCCGCCGGTGTCGCGCTGCGACCCCGGGAGGCGGTCGGCCACGAGGAACCGGGCGTGCTCGACCCGCTGCACCACGAGCTGGGCGACCCGGTCGCCGCGGCGCAGCCGGACGGTCTCCGTGGCGTCGGTGTTGGCCAGGACGACCTTGATCTCCCCGCGGTAGCCGGCGTCGACCGTCCCGGGGGCGTTGACCACGGTGACGCCGTGCTTGGCCGCGAGCCCGGATCGCGGGTGGACGAACGCGGCGTAGCCCTCCGGCAGCGCGATCGCCAGCCCGGTCGGCACGACGGCGCGCGCCCCGGGCGCGAGGTCGACGTCGACGGTCGTGACCAGGTCGGCACCCGCGTCACCGGGGTGGGCGTAGGTCGGGGCGACCGCGGCGTCGTCCAGCAGCGTCACGAGCACGTCGAGCGTGCTCGGGTCGGTCAGCGGCGGGCTGGCGTCATGGGGCACGCGCGCAGCCTATCGGACCGCGCAGACCTGCGATGATGAGGCCATGAACGACGCGCCCAGCCGCTCGGGGAACCCGGCGGAGCCCGCTCCTGCCCCGCTGTTCCGGGAACGTCTCCTGCCCGGCCCCGGCGCCTGGGTCGCCTCGATCGGCCTCGGCGTCATCGTGGCCGTCACCCTGCTGCCGCTCGCGCCCCTCGTCGCCCCCGGGGCCGGGGTGCTCGTCGCCGGTGTCGTCGTCGTGACGCTCGTCGCGACCGCCCCCGTCGTCGAGGTGGCCGACGGCGAGCTGCGGGCCGGCCCCGCCCGTGTGCCGGTGGAGCTGCTCGGCGGGGTGACGCCGATCTTCAGCGCCGAGGAGATGCGCACCGCGCTCGGGCCGGAGCTCGACGCCCGCGCCTACGTCTGCCTGCGCAGCTGGGCGCGCACCGGCCTGAAGGTGGTGCTGCGCGACCCGCTGGACCCGACCCCCTACTGGCTGGTCTCCACGCGGCGCCCGGACGAGCTCGCCGACGCCCTGGTGCAGTCGGGTGCGGGCGCCTGAGCCGGTCCGCCGGCTCCCCCGACATGACGAAGGCCGTCATGTCGAGGACATGACGGCCTGGGTCTCGGGTGTCGGGTCACGCCCGTCCACGCGGTGTGCGGGGTGTCAGGCCGCGCACTCCGTGCAGATCATCTGGCCCTTCTTCTCGTAGGCCAGCTGGCTGCGGTGATGGACGAGGAAGCAGCTCGAGCACGTGAACTCGTCCGCCTGGCGAGGCAGCACGCGCACCGCGAGCTCTTCACCGGACAGGTCGGCGCCCGGAAGCTCGAAGCCTTCCGCAGCCTCCGTCTCGTCCTCGTCGACGACACCCGAGGACTTGTCGGAGCGACGGGTCTGGAGCTCCTGGATCGAGTCCTGCTCCGCGTCGTCCTCGTTCTTGCGGGGTGCGTCGTAGTCGGTTGCCATCTGTGCTGTCACGCTCCGTGGAGTGGGTGTCGGTACGCGCTGATAATGCTTGCCGATCAGGTTTTGTTCCCGTTCGGCCCACGGATTGTGCACCATCCGAGCCGGGCTCGCGACAAATTGCGGTGTCGCGCCGGTCACATGCCCCCTGACCTGCGCGAACAGTACGGTTCACCCTGCGCGAACGCAAGGTGCTTCAGGCACCTGCTTCCTCGAGCAGCGCGACCAGCTCCGCCTGCCGGTCGGGCGACCCGGCGACCGTCATGCGCCGCGTCGCCGGCGCGCCGTCCAGACCGCTGAGCACCGCACCCGCCTCGAGGGCGACGAGACCGCCCGCGGCCATGTCCCACGGGTTCAGTCCCCGCTCGTAGTAGAGGTCGAGGCGCCCGTCGGCGAGCAGGCAGAGGTCGATGGCCGCCGACCCGAGGCGCCGGATGTCCCGCACCCGCGGCAGCACGTGCCTCAGCACGCGGGCCTGCTCGGCACGCCGCTCGGCCTCGTACCCGAACCCGGTGCCCACCAGGCTGGTGGCGAGCGAGTCCGCCCGGCGCACCTGCACGGGGAGGCCGTCGCGGTCGGCGCCCTGCTCCCGCGCAGCGGTCCAGGTCACGCCGTCGACCACGGAGTGCACGGCACCGGCGAGCGGTGTCCACCGGGCCGGGTCGGGGTCACCGGCCACGACCGCCACCGACACCGCGTAGGAGGCGACGCCGTAGAGGTAGTTGACCGTGCCGTCGATCGGGTCGATCACCCAGGTCAGCCCGCTCGTCCCGGTGACGTCGTCCCCCTCCTCGCCGAGGATCGCGTCGTCCGGCCGGCGCGCGGCGAGGCGCCGCCGCAGCAGGTCCTCCACGGCACGGTCCATCGCCGTGACGGGGTCGACGGCGCTGGACTTCGTCGCGGCCACCTCGACCTCGTCGGGCCGACTGCCCCGGACGAGCGCGCCCGCCTCCATCGCGAGGGAGCGGGCGAGGGTGCGCAGGTCGCTGGTCTCGGACGCGGACGGGAGGGAGGGTGTGGTGGTCACCCCTCCATCCTGCCCGATCCGCGGCACACCGACGGAACCTGCCCCCCGGACGACGGCGACGGTGGCACGCTCGACGGAGCAGGCCCGTCACGCGGGCGGGCGGTGAAGGAGGAACCATGGCAGAGCTCGAGCTCGTGACGCTGCACGAGGACGCCGAGCGCCTGGTCCTGCGCGGTCCGGACGGCGCGGAGCACACGCTCGCGATCTCCGAGGCGCTGCGCGCCGCCGTCCGGCGCGACCGCCCGCGGACCGAGGCGCTCCAGGCCCAGTCGCAGACCCCGCTGCGTCCCCGCGAGCTGCAGGCACGCCTGCGGGCCGGTGCCACGGTCGAGGAGCTCGCCGCGGAGTCGGGGCTGCCGTCGGAGCACGTGCGCCGCTACGAGTGGCCCGTGGCCGCCGAGCGCGACCACGTCATCGGCCAGGTGCGCGACCACCGGACCGACCCCGAGGGTGACGCCACCCTGGGCGAGCTCGCCGACGCCCGGCTCGCCGCCCGCGACGTCGACGCGGCCGAGGCGGTCTGGAGCGCCCGGCGCACGGGGACGGCCCCCTGGCACGTCGAGGTGCGCTTCGTGGCCGGGGGTCGCGACCGGTGCGCCGCGTGGACGTTCGACCCGCGCAGCCGGGCGGTGACGGCCGTGGACGACGAGGCCCGGTGGCTGGGCCAGCCCGACGACCCCGTCTCCCCCGAGATCCTCGGCGTCCCGACCGAGCCGCGGCGGCGTCCCACGCCTCCGCCCGATCCCGCCTCGGAGGCGACGGAGCTGCTGCTCGACGACCTGGCGGGCCGACGGGGACAGCGGCCCCACCGCACCCGGCCGGCTCCGCGCCCGGGTGACCAGGAGCTGCCGCTCGGCCTCGACGGCGGACCGCCCGCCAGGACCGACGACGGCGCGAGCATCGTCGACCTCGGCGCACGCCGGGACGCGCACCGCTC
The DNA here is from genome assembly GCF_030588125.1 of Isoptericola sp. b515. NCBI lineage: Bacteria > Bacillati > Actinomycetota > Actinomycetes > Micrococcales > Promicromonosporaceae > Isoptericola > Isoptericola sp. b515. The sequence continues at coordinate 246,523 of NZ_JAUQYR010000003.1, forward strand.
CTCGCGCGCCGAGGACACCTCCTCGGCGCCGGACGCCTCCGAGGACCCGGAGCGGTCCGGACGACCGGACCCGGGCGCTGACACCGAGGAGCCCGAACGACCCTCGCCCGACGCCGGGGCCGAGGACGCGTCGCACGACCGCGGCACGGACCACGAGGACGGTGACCACGGTGCCGAGCACGCCCCGGTGCCCGTTCCCGCGCCGGTGTCGGCGCCGGTCCCGGCGCCCGTCCCCCGGCCCGCCGCGCCGGCACCGGCAACCACGGACCGTTCGTCATCGGCGGACGACGCCGGGTCACCGACACAGGACACCAGGTCGTCGGCGGACGACACCGGGTCTCCGGCGGACGACACCGTGGCGGCGACGGGGACCGGCACGGACGACCCGTCGCCACGCCCCCGACGCGGTGCCCGCAAGGGCCGCGCGCCGATGCCGAGCTGGGACGAGATCGTGTTCGGTGGTGCGCGGCCCTCGTCCTGAGGTCAGGGCACGTCGAGCAGCCCGTCCGCCGGGGCGAGCCGCCGCGCGACCCCGGCCGTCATGCGCCGCATGTGGTGGCGCCGGCAGAGCACCTCGTAGGCGACCTCGTCGGCCGAGCTGACGTCACCGACGACGACCTGGTCGCCCTCGACGACCATCACTCCCCCGACCGTGCGGGCGTTGTGGGTCGCCCGCGCCCCGCACCAGCACAGCGTCTGGACCTGCAGGGCCTCCAGCCGGTCCGCGAGCTCGACCAGGCGGGTCGACCCCGGGAAGAGCCGGGAGCGGAAGTCGGCGGTGATCCCGAAGCAGAACACGTCGATCTCGGTCTCGTCGACGAGTCGCGCGAGCTGTTCCACCTGCTCCGGCGAGTAGAACTGCGCCTCGTCGCACACGAGGTAGTCCACCAGGTGCCCGCGCTGGCGCTCGGCGGAGATCTCCTCCCAGAAGTCGGTGTCGTCGTCGACCTCGCGGGCCTGGACCTCGAGCCCGAGCCGGGAGGAGATCCGTGCCGTGCCGGCGCGGTCGTTGCGGGTGAAGATCAGCCCGTGGCGACCCCGCGCGCGATGGTTGTAGTCGGTCTGCAGGGCCAGCGTCGACTTGCCGCTGTCCATGGTCCCGGAGAAGAAGACGAGCTCGGCCATGGGGACGATCTTGTCAGACGTCGCGCCGCGGGCCCCGTCGCCGACCCAGCAGGCCGCGAGCACCCCGGGACCGACGCACCGCGTGGGGCAGCAGCACCAGCAGCGGCACCGCCGAGAGGCCGAGCGCGCCGCTGACACCGACCCCCTGGGCGACGAACCCGACCCCGAGAGATCCGGCGCCCGTGCCGCCGTCGTACGCGATGTTCCAGGCGGCGCTCGCCATACCGGTGCCGGCCGGGCCCGCCTCCCGGAACATCAGCACGAGCGTGTCGTTCTGCAGCGCTCCGAACCCCAGCCCGTACAGCAGCCCGCCGGCGCTCGCCAGCACCAGGGCGGACGTCCCCTCCAGCAGCCCGGCCGCGCCCGCGATCGCGAGCGTGCCGACCGCACAGGCGCCGACCCCGAAGGGCAGCAGGCCGCCCACGCCCTCGGAGTCGGCCCGCACCCCGGCCCACCACCGGCCCGCCGTCATCGTGACGCTGACGGCGAGCAGCACCAGCGAGGCCGTCGCGGCGGGGAAGGCCAGCGGGACGAAGGACGTCGTCCCGCCGAACGCGCAGGCGGCCACCAGCAGGAGCACCCCGGAGCCGGCCAGCGTCCGGTAGCGCACCGGGCCGCCGACCACCTCGGCGGGGTCCTCCTCGAGGGGGCCGACGGCGGACGGGTCGCCCCGGCGGTCCCGCTCGCGCACGCCCGCCATGACCACTGCGCCGAGCACACCGGCGCCGCCGGCGGTGACGAACACGACGGCGAAGCCGAGGTGCTCGGCCGCCCACACCCCGACGGGGAGCAGCAGGGCCTGCGGGGCGCCGATCGCGACGCCGTAGGCGCCCAGCCCGCGCCCGCGCCGCTCGGGCGGCACCAGCTCGGCGACGAGCGCGCTGCCCGCCACGACCAGCAGCCCGAACCCGACGCCTCGCACCGCGGAGACGAGCAGGACCCACCCCACGGCCGAGGAGACCAGGTAGGCGAAGGTCGGCGCCCCGAGCAGCAGCGCGCCCAGCATCGAGGCCCGGCGCAACGACAGCACCCGCAGGAGGCGCGGCATGGCGAGCTGGGTGGCGACGGTCGCTCCCATGAGCACACCGGTGGTCGCCCCGACGCCTCCCGACCCGGCGCCGCCGTCGGCGGTCCACAGGGGCACGACCGAGAGCAGCGGGGCGAATCCCGCGAAGGCGAACGCGGTCGCCCAGAGCAGGAGCGGGAAGTCCCGGCCCGACCTCACCCGCCGGCGGCGATCAGCGGGACGGTCATCTCGGTCTCGGTGAGGGAGCCGTGCACGCCGGGCATGTGCCGGGCCGCGGACGGGTGCAACCGGGAGTCGACGACGGTCGCCCGCCCGCGTGCGGCGACCAGGACGTCCCCGACCACGGGCCGCACGTGGTCGGCGACGGGTCCGAACCACCCCGCCGCGATCGCGGCCTCGCCGGTGACGACGACCGCGTCCTCGCCGAGCTCGTCGGCCCACCGGTCGGCGACCGCGGCGGCGTCGGCGCCGGGTGCGGTGTACACGTGCGTCATGCGGGGTTCGCCGCCGAGCAGGACCACGTCGGCGGCGAGCGCGGGCCGGGTGGCGACGTCGTGCTGCGCGGACAGGTCGGAGGTCACCTGGCCGTGGTCGGCCGTGATCAGCACGAGGGTGCCGCGCGGGGCGGACCGTACGAGCCGACGAAGCTCGGCGTCGGCGTCCTCCAGGGCGTCACCCCACTGCCACGAGTCGGGACCGTGCTGGTGCCCGACCTTGTCGACGTCGCCGTGGTACAGGTACACCAGCCCGTCGTCGCGCAGGGCCGTCAGGGTCGCGTCGACGCGGTCGGCGAACCGTTCGGCCACCACGTACCGCGGTCCGCGCAGGGCGGCGCGGGTCATCCCCGAGTCGGAGAACTTGCGCGGTCCCGGCGCCACGACGCTCACCGCGGCACCGGCCTGCTCCAGGACGGTCGGCTCACGCTGCAGCGCGGCGGGGTCGACCGCCAGCGGGGCCGAGGTCTTGGTGCCGGGCCGGTAGGGGTCGGACTGCTCGGTCCACGACACCATCGTGGCCAGCCCGCCGGTGTCCGGGTTGCGCTGGGTGTAGCCCAGCAGCCCGGTCATGCCCGGGGACGTGCCCGTGCCGAGCGTGGCCAGGGCGGACGCTGTCGTCGACGGGAAGCAGGTGGTCAGCGACCGCGCCTGCGGCAGCAGGCCGCGCAGGAACGGTGCGTGACCGCCGCGTTCGGCGAGGTTGTGCAGGCCGAGGCCGTCGACGAGCACCACGACCACGCGACGGACGTCGGGCAGGCCGAGCGCGGCAGCCGCGTCGAGGGAGTGCAGACCGGTGGCGGTGGTGAGGTCCAGGCCCAGCGCGCCGGCCGCAGCGGGCAGCACGGCGGCCAGCGAGCCGGTGCCGTAGGACGGCGTGACCAGACCGGCGGGCAGGGCGTCGAGGTGTGCCGTCATCGTGACGAACGCCCGCTGACGCCGGTGGCGGCGGACAGCTCGCGCGCGAAGTGCACCGCCCGGCGCACCGCGTCGGCGCCCTCGGCGGCCGAGCTGACGCGCACCACGACGTCGTCCGGGGTGAGCTGGCCGGTCAGGCCGTGGTCCGCCTCGCAGCTCGGGTCGCCGCACTGGGCCGGCTCGAGGTCGATGCGGGCGACGGCACCCCAGCCGATGGCGAGGTTCAGCTCGGCGGCCGCGTCGCCGGGACGGTGGTCCGCGGGCTCGGCGACGATGTGGGTCAGGGCCACGGACCGGATCTCCGGCAGCGGGACCGCCTCGGTGGTGGCGGCGGCCGAGGACGGGTTCGCGGCGTCGCCCTCGTGGTCGTCCACGTGCGCGGCGACGAGCCGGGTGGGCGTCAGCGCGAGCACGGTGAGGTGGCGACGCACCTGGCTGTCGAACGTCGTCTCGGCCTGGACGAGGTGCGCGAGGACCGGCTCGTCCGCGAGCGCGACGTCGAGGACGTCGGTCACCAGGTCGGGGTAGTACCCGGCACGGTAGACGTGGGCACCGAGCTCGTCACGAAGGTTCTTGCGTGTGGTCGCAGAAGGCACGGTCGCATTGTCCCACTGTTCGACCGCCCGCGAGCCCCGTGACCGGTGGGTCAGCCCGGCAGCGCGCGCCGCAGCCCGTCCGCGCGGCGGCCGGCCGGACGCAGGCGCACCGCGGCGTGCAGCACCGCGGCCCCCTGCTCGGCGACGACGACGGGGTACATCTCCAGCGAGGCGAGCTCGGGCAGGTCGTCGGCCATGACGGACACGCGGGCGAGCACGTCCTCGAGCGCGTCGACGTCGGCGGGCGGGGCACCGCCGTAGCCGTACAGCCGCGGCGCGGCGCGCACGGTGCTGACCATCGCGGAGATGTCGACGTCGGTCAGCGGCGGGATGCCGTGGGCGACGTCGTCGAGCAGGTCGACGGCGTCCCCGGCGAGGCCGAACGAGACCATGGGGCCGAACAGCGGGTCCTCGGCGGAGCGCACCACGCAGGCCACGCCGGGCGGCGCCATCGCCTGCACCTCGAACACCGGGGACTCGTCGCCCACCAGGGCCGAGGCGACCGACCGGAGCCGCTCGACGTCGTCGCGCAGCTCGGTGGCGTCGGTGATGTCGAGACGCACTCCCCCGAGGTCGCTGCGGTGTCGCAGCGCCGGGGAGGTGCTCTTCAGCGCGACCGGCCAACCGAGCTCCTCGGCGGCGGCCACCGCCTCGTCGGCGTCCCGGGCCGGGCGCGCCTCCCACAGCCGGATGCCGTAGCAGGCCAGCAGCTCGGCGGCCTCGTGGCCGTCCAGCTCGCGTCCCTCGGTGTCCGCGAGCCACGACTCGACGAGCTGCCGGGCCCGGCGGGAGTCGACGCCGTCGGGGGCGACCTCGTGGCCGCGCGTCACCGTGCGCTGCTCGGCGTGGTCGACCACCTTGCCGAGCGCGACCACGGCGTCCTCGGGGGTCGAGAACGCCGGGATCCGGACCAGCGTGCCGTCCGGCGCGACGGCGGCGAGCTCGTCGGGCATGCCGTGCAGCCCGAGCATGGAGGCGACGGTCGTGCGCCCCGTCCGCGCCGCCGCCTGCGCCACGGCCCGGGCGATCGCCCCGGTCCGGGGCTGCACGACGGGCACGTCGACGGCGACGACGACGTCGCAGGACTCGGGGGCGTACAGCGCCTCGACGGTGCGGGCGATGTCCTCCTCGTGGGCGTGCGGCGGCAGGTAGTCGCTGGAGGTCGCGACCTCCAGGCCCGCGGACGCCGCGGCCTCGGCGACCAGGGCCGCGAGCGCCGCCGAGGACGCGAGGATGCCCACCCGCCGGCCCACGGGCAGCGGCTGGTGGGCCAGCACCTGGGCGACGTCCATGAGCTGGTGGGTGTTCTCGGCCTGGATGACGCCGGACTGGCGCAGCAGCTCGTCGAGCAGCCGCCGTGGGGCCCGGGTGGCGCGGACGGCGTGCCCGGGCGGGACGACGTGCCCGGACCGCCCGGCGGTCGAGACCACGACCGGTTTGACGGCGGACAGCCGCCGCGCGATGCGGGAGAACTTGCGCGGGTTGCCGATGGACTCCAGGTAGAGGCACACCACCTGGGTGGCGTCGTCGTCCTGCCAGTACTGCATGAGGTCGTTGCCGGAGACGTCGGCGCGGTGGCCGGCCGAGACGAGGGAGGACACCCCGAGCCCACGGCGCTCCAGCGTCGCGGTGAGGGTGACGGCCGCGGCGGCGGACTGGCAGAACAGCCCGACGACGCCGGCGGGCGGCGGGCGTTCGGCGAGGCTCGCGCGCAGCGCCGACCCCGGCGTGGTCGTCAGCAGCCCGTAGGACACCGGCCCCACGAGCCGCATCCCGGCGGCGTGCGCGGTCCGCACCAGCTCACGACGCCGTTCGAGTCCGTCGGGGCCGGTCTCGGCGTACCCGCCGGAGAGCACGACGACGCCGCGCGCTCCCCTGCCGGCGAGCCGGCGCACGGCGGCGAGCGCGTCCTCGGGCGGGACGGCCAGCACCGCGAGGTCGATCCGGTCGACGTCGTCCCAGCCGGCGGGCCGGAGCACGTTGCCGGCCACGGCACCGGGCGGGTCGAGCACGAGGAGCTCGGTGTCCCCGGGGTCGAACGAGTAGGCGTCCAGCACCCGGCGGGCGAGCAGCGCCTCAGGGGTGCCGTCGTCGTCCCCGGGGCCGACGAGCAGCACCCGGCGTGCCGAGAGCAGACCGGCCATGGAGCGCGCCTCGGTGCGGTGCTCGCGGTCGGCCATCACGGCCCGGGACCTCTCGGTGGGGTCGAGGTCGATGCCGACGGTGACGAAGCCGTCGTCGAGGTGCTGGCTGATCTCGTAACCGGCGTCGCGGAACACCCCGAGCATCGAGCCGTTCTGCGGCAGCACCTCGGCGGTGAAGCGCCGCACGCCGCGTTCGCGGGCGGCGCCGGCCACGTGCTCGAGCAGCACGGAGGCCAGCCCCTTGCCCTGGAGGGAGTCGGCGATGTTGAAGGCGACCTCCGCCTCGCCGTCGGCGATGACGTCGAAGCGCGCGACCCCGAGGATGTCCTCGCGGGCGTTGCCCTCCTCGTCCTGGCCCGGCCGGACCGCGACCAGGGCCACGCGGTCGCGGTGGTCGACGTCGACGAGGCGCCGCAGCTCGCGGTCGGTGAGCCGCGGCATGGGTGCGAAGAACCGCATGTACGTGGACCGCTCGGACTGCCCGGTGTGGAACCGCTGCAGCGCGTCCGCGTCCTCGGGGCAGATCGGACGCAGGTGCATCGTGGTGCCGTCACGCAGCACCACGTCGGCCTCCCACTCGACGGGGTAGGCGGTCCTCGGAGCGTCCATCCCCTGCAGGTTATCCGCTGACCACGACGATCACCCCGGGGACCGGCCGGTGTGGACGAGGCGGTACCAGCGCGGGGAGGACCGGTTCATCGGCCAGTGCAGGCCCTTCAGGTCGACCTCGGAGGCCGACCGCACGTCCCACGCCGGGAACGCATCGGCCACGTCCTGCCGCGACACGCCCCCGATCAGGGACCGCCAGCGGGTGACGCCGAACGCCATCATCAGCAGCGTCGCGCCCGGCCGGGCCACGGCGGTGACCTCGCGCCCCATCGCCTCCCGGTCCGCCGCGTCCAGCCCCTGGAAGCAGCCGACGTCCAGGAAGAGGTCGACCGGGCCGACGCCGAGCCCGCGAAGCCGCGTGACGTCGCCGACGACGTAGGTGGCGGTGGCGGCCGGGTCGCGGTCGCGCGCCTCCTCGACCGCCTGCGGCACCGCGTCGACGCCCACGGCCTCCCAACCACGCCGGGCGAGCTCGCGGGTGTAGATCCCGCGGCCGCAGCCCAGGTCGAGGGCCCGGCCCGGCGGGCGCCCCCGCCCCTCGGCCGCGCCGTCGAGCACCGCTGCGACGTCGGCGGCGGCGACCTTCGGGTACCGCTCCCAGGGTCGGACACCGAACCGGTACATCCGCGCGTAGTCCGTCATCCCGATCACCCTCCGCGTCCACCTCTCCCGACGAGCCCCCGGCGCCCAGTCTGCCCCGGTCTGCCCCGGCTCACCTCGTCAGCGAACTGCCAGGTGGGCCCCAGGGACACGGCAGGTCCGGCCACGATGCTGGAGACGTCCGGAGGCTCCGGGCGGGGAGGAGCATCATGAAGCGTCGGTTCCTGCGCCGGACGGCGGCGGCCGGGGCCCTGGGGCTCGCGGCGCTCGGCGCGGCCCCCGCGGTCGCCGCGGACACCGCCCTGCCGCAGCACGAGGTCCAGCACACCGGCACCGTCGTCGAGCTGCTGCAGACGCTCGTCGACGACGGTGCGATCACCGCCGCCGAGCGCGACGCCATCGCGGCCGACGTCGAGCGGGCCGACGAGGGCGAGGAGGACGACGAACGCCTGCTCGACCTGCCCACGGCCGCCGCCGTGATCGGCATCGCCCCGGCGGCGCTGCGAACGGCCCTGTCGGCCGACGGGGCGACGCTGGCCTCGGTGGCGGCGGCCCGGGGCGTCCCGCTCCCGACCCTGGAGGCCGGCCTCGTCGCGGCGGCCTCCCACCGCCTGGAGACCGCGGTTGACCAGGGGCTGCTCTCCCCCGAGGAGGCCGACCGGTGCCGGGCCGAGCTCGCGGCCGTGGTCGCCGACGTCGTGCAGGCGCAGTACCCGGACCTGCGGGGCGGGCGGTCGACGCCGCGGGCCGCCTGACGTCCCTCAGAAGAGCTCGGACAGGATCGCGGCGGCACGTCCCGCACCGCCGGTCTCCACGGGCCGGTAGCGGACGTCGGTGCCCACGTTCTTGACGATCTCCTCGGCGAGCAGGTCGGGGTCGCAGGCGTCCTCGTAGGGCACGCACCGACCGGCCGCGTACCGGTCGAGCCGGTGACGCACGTGCAGGTTCTGCTCGAAGTGGTCGCGCAGGGGCACGTAGAGGAACGGGCGCTGGGCCGCGGCCAGCTCCATGCAGGTGGTCAGGCCGCCCTGGACCACGGCCAGGTCGCAGGCGGCGAGGTGGCGGTAGAGCTCGGGCAGGTACCCGACGACCTCGACACCCTCGTGCCGCGGCAGGGCGGCGGGGTCGATCCGGGGACCGGCCACGACGACGAACCGCAGCTCGGGGCGGCGACGGCGGGCCAGCGGCGCCGCGTCCAGGACGCGGCGCAGCAACGCCTCCCCGACCCCGGAACCGCCCACGGTGACGACCACCAGCAGCTCGCCCGGCCGGCAGCCCAGGGAGTCGCGGGCGGCCTGGCGCTCCGCCTCGTCCGGCACCTCGAAGCCGGTGACGTACCCCGAGAACGAGAAGTTGTCCTCGGTCCACTCGCGGATACCGGGCAGTCCCGGGCCGAAGGTCCCCTCGACGACGTCACCCGGGTTGCCGACGAACACGGAGGCGTCCCGCAGCCGGCGGTACCGGGACCGCTGCTCGATCATCTCCGCGTTGTAGTCGGCCGTCAGGGCCACCTCCGCTCCCCCGCCCGAGGGCATGGGCAGCCACCCGACGAAGTCGGTCATCCAGGCGTACGAGAAGCGCTTGAGCTCGGGGTTCTCGTGCAGGAAGTAGTCGATCTCCCACGCCTCGTCGCCGACGACGAGGTCGTACGGCGTCTCGCGCACGACGTCGTCGAACACGAAGAAGTTGTGCACGAGGATCTCGTCCATGCGGCGGACGGCCTGGAAGGCGTGCAGGTCGTGGTCGGCGGACTCGTCCTCGATGTGCGCGGACTCGCTGGCCAGCCACCGCGACGCCGGATGGACGCGCTCGCCCGCGTCCGCCAGCACGCGGGTCACCGGGTGCTGGGCGAGCCAGTCGACCTCGAGGTCGGGGTGGTGGCGCCGCAGCTCGCGCGCGATCGCGACGTCGCGCCGTGCGTGCCCGAGCCCGATCGGCGAGGACAGGTACAGCGCCCGGCGCGGCCGCGACGCCGCCCGGGTCCACGTGCTGCGCCGCACCGCACGGGCCGGCGGCGTGAGGGAGTCGACGAACTCCTCGATCAGCCGGTTCACGACCACCGGGTCGCGGGCCAGCGGCACGTGGCCGCCGCCCCCGAGCGTGACGAGACGGCCTCCGGTGAGCTCCGCGAGGCGGGCACCGACCTCGTGGGACGTGATGCGGTCGTCGTCGCCGTGCACCACGAGCACCGGGCAGGCGACGCGCGCGCAGCGCTCCGGGGACATCGGGTGCCGGCCCGCCCCGACCGTCGCCGCGCCGAGCGCCTCGGGATCGCCCTCGAGCCCCCAGCCCACGCCGTCCTCGATCTGCTTGGTCGAGTGCGGCTCGGAGTAGACCCGGCCGAAGAAGAAGTCGAGGAAGTCCCGCCACGCGGACGGGCCCCGCCGCCAGTAGGGCAGGTTGCACTTCGCCCACCCGTCGGAGGTGTCCAGCGGCTCCGTGAACGACTGCCCCCGGTCGGGCAGCGGGCCCGCGAGGCTCGGGATCGACGGCGCGATCGCCACGAACCCGTCGACCCGCTCCGGCGCCGCCGTCGCGAGCGCCACGCCCCACGTGCCCCCGGCCGACAGTCCCACGACCACGGCCGTGGCGGTCCTCGTGGCGTCGAGGACCGCCACCGCGTCCGCGGCGTACTCGTCCGGGGAGTAGGCGGCCGGGTCGTGCGGCCGGTCGGACCGGCCGCACCCCCGTCCGTCGAACACCACGACCCGGTACCGCCGGGCGAGGAACGGGATCTGCGCCTTCCAGAAGCGCGAGTGGATGATCGACCACGTCGGCAGCAGCAGCACCGTCGGTGCGTCCTGCCGGTCGTAGAGGTCCCACGCCACCCGGACGCCGTCACGCTCGACGGTGCCCGTGGCGTCCGGTGCCACCGGTGCCCCCATGGTCCTCACCCCGTCTCCCAGTCTGCTCCTCGCCCGGACGGTCCGCGCCGTCAGCGCCGGACCTCGTAGACGAGGTTGAACGGCGTGCTGGCCGCCACGCCGAACCGGTCGAACCCGGCCGCGGTGGCGACGTCGTGGATCCGGGCGGGCCCGGCCTGGGCCCCGAGCGCCATCCCGACGTCCTGCGAGAGCGAGGACGGCGTGCACAGCAACGTCGAGAACCCGTAGAAGGCCCGGCCGATCGGGTGCAGGTTGTCCTCGACCCGGTCGCCCGCGGCGGGTTCGACGACCATCCACGTGCCGTCCTCCGCGAGGGCCTCGCGCACGTGCCGCCCGGCCCCGACCGGGTCGCCCATGTCGTGGAGGCAGTCGAACATCGTCACCAGGTCCAGCCCGGTCTCGTCGAACCCGTCCGCCGTCGCGACGGCGAACCGGACCCGGTCGGCCACCCCCGCCTCGGCCGCCCGCTCGCGCGCGGCCTCGACGGAGGCCTCGTGGTAGTCGTACCCGACGAACGTCGAGGCCGGGAACGCCTGCGCCATGAGGATGGTCGAGGCGCCGAAGCCGCAGCCGACGTCCGCGACCGCGGCACCCCGCTCCAGCTTCTCCACGACGCCGTCGAGCGCCGGGAGCCACGACGGGACGAGGTTCGCGTGGTAGCTCGGGCGGAAGAACCGCTCGGTGCCGGCGTGCACGTCACGGGTGTGCTCGTGCCAGCCGAACCCGGTGCCGCCGCGGGCGGCCTCGACGATGTGCTCCGTGCCGTGCAGCGCCCCGAGCGCCACCTGGAACAGCCCGGGCAGGAACGCGGGGCTGTCCTCGACGGTCAGCGCGACGGCCTTCTCGGGCTCCAGGGAGTACCGGGCCGACGCCGGGTCGTAGGTCACGTAGTCGCCCGCTGCCTGGGCGTTCAGCCACTCGCGCACGTACGGCTCGGCGGTGCCGGTGCGGTCCGCCACCTCGGCGGGGGTGCTCGGTCCGTGCGCCGCGAGGTCGCGGTAGAGCCCCAGCCGGTCGCCCAGCACGACCAGGGCCGTGTTGAGGGTCGCGCCGGCGTCGCCGACCGCGCGGCCGACGAACGCCATGAGGGCGTCCATGTCGATGGTCGGGGCCTCGGTCCGGGGGGTGTCGAGCGTGGTCATGTCCGTCTCCTTCGTCGGGTGCCGGCCCGTCGCCGGCAGCTGGCCCGTCACCCCCTGACGCTAGGAATCGCAGGCCTCCCGCCGCGTCAGGGGCCCCACCTGGTCGTGCGACGGCCGGCCCCCTGGTCGAGACTCGGGGCATGCTCGTGGGGCGCGACGACGAGGTGGCCGCACTGGGGCGGCTCGTCGCCGGGGCACGCCTCGGCCGGGGCGGGGCCGTCGCCGTGCTCGGTGAGCCCGGCATCGGCAAGAGCTCGCTGCTCGCCGACACGGCCGACCGGGCCGCCGGGACGTGTCGTGTGCTGCGGGTCGTCGGGGCGGCGTCGGAGACGGAGATCGCGTTCGCGGGGCTGTCCCAGCTCCTCACTCCCGTGCTCGACCGGGTGGACGCCCTGCCGGACCGGCAGCGGGACGCCCTGCGATCGGCCCTCGCCCTCGGTGCGCCGGCGGACGGCGACCGGCTCGCCGTCGGCGCCGCGACCCTGGGCACGATGACGCGCTGTGCCGAGGAGTCCCCGCTGGTGGTGCTCGTGGACGACCTGCACCTGCTCGACGTGCCGTCCGTGCAGGCCCTGACGTTCGCGGCACGGCGACTGTCCGCCGACCCGGTCGCGATGGTCCTCGCGGGGCGCGACCCGGAGGCCGTAGGGCTCGTCGAGGGCCTTCCCGTGCTACGGCTGGCGGGTGTGGACGAGGAGGACGCGCGGGTCGTGGCCGAGCGCAGCCTCGGGGTGTCGATCCCCCGCGAGCGCCTCGCGGAGCTGTACCGGCGCACGGGCGGCAACCCGCTGGCGCTCGTGGAGCTCGCCGGCGACCCCGACGCCGCGGCGGAGGTGCCCGGGCTGCCGCGGACGGTGCCGGAGGCGGTGGCACGCAGCTTCGAGCACCGCGTCGACCTGCTCCCGGAGACCACCCGGGAGGTGCTGCTCGTCGCCGCGGTCGCGGACGGGGACCTCGCCACGACGACCGCCGCCGCACGGGCCCTCGGGCTCGACGCCGCGGACCTGGGCCCCGCCGAGGACGCGGGGCTGGTGCGGACGACGGCCGGGCGCGTGACGTTCCGGCACCCGCTGCTGCAGTCGGTCGCGTACACGCGGCCGGCCTCCGCACGGCGGCGCGCGGCCCACCGGGCCGTCGCGGACTCGCTGCCGCCCGGGGACGAGGACCGCCGTGCCTGGCACCTCGCGGAGTCCGTGGGCGGCGTGGACGCGGAGGTGGCCGGACTGGTCGAGGCGGCCGCCGAGCGCGCGGTCGACCGCTGGGGGTGCGCCGTGGCGTCGACGAGCTTCGAGCGGGCCGCGGCCCTGAGCATCACGCCCGCCGACCGTGCCGGGCGGCTGGTGCACGCCGCCGAGAACGCCTGGGCCGCGGGGGACGCCCGTCGGGCGCTGGTGCTCCTGGACGAGGTCGCGGCGCTGGGACCGGACGCCGACGTCGAGTTCGCCGCGGACGACCTGCGCGCCACCGTGGCGGTGCACACCGGTTCGCTGCGCCGGGCCCTGGAGATGCTGGTCGACCTCGCCCACCGCGCCCCGGACGCCGAGACCCGGGCACGGCTGCTCGCCGACGGCGTCTACGCCGCGCTGTTCCTCGGGAGCACCCCGACGGCGGCGGAGCTGGCGGACGAGCTCACGGCCACCCTCCCGGCCCTGACGGACCCGGTCTCGCGCGCCGTGACGCTGCTGGCGTGCGGGGTCGCCCATGTGCTGGCCGGGCGCGACGGCGCCGCGGAGTTCCGCGCGGCCGTCCCGCTGCTCGAGGCCGGCGGGGCGCCTCGCGCCGGGGACCTGCGCTGGCCGTGGGTGATGTCGGCGCCCCTGTTCCTGCGGGACGACTCCGGTGAGTCCGCCGTCCGTCCGCGGGTGGCCGAGGCCCGTCGTGCCGCGACGCCGGCGGCGTTGCCGGGGCTGCTGTTCGTCATCGCCCGCTACGAGGCCACGGCCGAGAGCTGGCACCGGGCCGAGGCGGACTACACGCTCGCGATCGAGGTGGCCCGTGAGACCGGCCAGACGACGGAGCTCGCCGCTTCGCTGGCCGGCCGGTGCTGGCTCGCCTCTCACCAGGGGAACGCCGAGCTGTGCCGGTCCGACGCCGAGGCCGCCGTCGACCTGTGCGCGCAGGGCGACATGCAGTTCTTCGCCGCCTGGGTACGGTTCGCCCTCGGCGACCTGGCGCTCTCCGACGGGGACGCGGCCACGGCCGTCGAGGAGCTGTCGGCGCTGCAGCACCTGCTCGCCGGGCAGGGGCTCGCCGACCCGGACCTGTCCCCGGTGCCCGAGCTCGTCGAGGCGCTGGTGCGCACCGGGGACGTGGCCCGGGCCCGGGAGATCGCGCCCCGGTTCGTGGCCGCCGCCGAGGGCAAGGGCATGCCCTGGGCGCTGGCCCGTGCCCGCCGCACCGAGGGCCTGCTGGCCGACGACGACCTCGACAGCCCCTTCCTCGCGGCGTTGGCGCTGCACGCGCGCACGCGCGACGCGTTCGAGACGGCGCGCACGCGGTTGGCCTACGGGGCCCGGCTGCGGCGCACGGGGCGCCGCGTGGACGCCCGCGAGCAGCTCCGCGAGGCGCTGGCCGGTTTCGAGAGCCTGGGGGCGAGGCGGTGGGCCGACCAGACCGCGGCAGAGCTGACGGCGACCGGCGAGACCGTGCGGCGCTCGGGTGCGGGCTGGCAGGCGGAGCTCACTTCCCAGGAGCTGCAGGTGGCCTTGCTGCTGACCGACGGGTCCACCACGCGCGAGGCCGCCGCGGCCCTGTACCTGTCCCCCAAGACGGTCGAGTACCACCTGCGCAAGGTGTACACGAAGCTCGACGTGCACTCCCGCGAGGAGCTCGCCGCGCTGCTGACCGACCACGGATGAACCGTCCTGGTCACGGCCCGCCTGCGCGGTTCCACCCCGCGCTGACGCTACGCTTCCTTCGAACGCCCGTACGCGGCCGCCGTGCCGCCGTCGGGCCCGCAGTCCGCACCGAGGAACACCAGGGAGCCGCACCGCATGGCGCGCAAGAAGGCCGCACCCGTCGCCGACGAGCCGTACGACGAGACGATCGTCGACATCGACGTCGCCGCGGAGATGGAGACGTCGTTCCTCGAGTACGCGTACTCCGTCATCTACTCGCGCGCCCTGCCGGACGCCCGTGACGGCCTCAAGCCCGTCCACCGCCGGATCCTGTACATGATGGCCGACATGGGCCTGCGGCCCGACCGCGCGCACGTGAAGTCCTCGCGCGTCGTCGGCGAGGTCATGGGCAAGCTGCACCCGCACGGCGACGGCGCGATCTACGACGCGCTGGTGCGTCTGGCCCAGGACTTCTCGATGCGCCTGCCGCTGGTGGACGGCCACGGCAACTTCGGCTCGCTCGACGACGGTCCGGCCGCCGCCCGGTACACCGAGGCGCGGCTGGCGGCCCCGTCGATGGCGATGACCGCCGGGCTGGACGAGGACGTCGTCGACTTCGTCCCGAACTACGACAACAAGCTCACCCAGCCCGAGGTGCTGCCCTCGGCCATCCCGAACCTGCTGGTCAACGGGGCGTCCGGGATCGCGGTGGGCATGGCCACGAACATGCCCCCGCACAACCTCACCGAGGTCGTCGCGGCCGCCCAGCACCTGCTGGCGAACCCCGAGGCGACGCTGGACGACGTCATGCGGTTCGTCCCGGGGCCGGACCTGCCCAGCGGCGGCAAGATCATCGGCCTGGACGGCGTGCGCGACGCCTACCGCACCGGCCGCGGCTCCTTCCGCACCCGCGCCACGGCGCGGATCGAGAAGGTCACCGCGCGCCGCCAGGGCATCGTGGTCACCGAGCTTCCGTACACGGTCGGTCCGGAGAAGGTGATCGAGAAGATCGCCGACGGCGTGCGGAACAAGAAGATCCAGGGCGTGACGAACGTCCAGGACCTCACCGACCGGGCGCACGGCATGCGCGTGGTCATCGAGGTCAAGACCGGGTTCGACCCGGAGGCCGTGCTCGAGCAGCTCTACCGCACCACCCCGCTGGAGGACTCCTTCGGCATCAACAACGTCGCGCTCGTCGACGGCCAGCCGCGCCCGCTGGGGCTGCTGGACCTGCTGCAGGTCTGGGTCGACCACCGCATCGACGTGGTGCGTCGCCGGTCGCAGTACCGCCTGGGCAAGCGCCGGGACCGCCTGCACCTCGTCGAGGGTCTGCTCGTGGCGATCCTGGACATCGACGAGGTCATCCAGGTGATCCGCTCCTCGGACGACGCCGCGACCGCGCGCGAGCGCCTGCAGTCGGTGTTCGACCTGTCCGAGCCACAGGCCTCCTACATCCTCGACCTGCAGCTGCGCCGCCTGACGAAGTTCTCCCGCATGGAGCTGGAGTCGGAGAAGTCCCAGCTCGAGCAGGAGATCGCCGAGCTGGAGGCGATCCTCGCCGACGAGGCGCGCCTGCACGGCGTCGTCTCGGACGAGATGGCCGAGGTCGCGGCCACCTACGGCACCCCGCGCCGCACGGTGCTGCTCGACTCGGCCGGCGGGACGGCCCAGTCCGCCGCCGCGGCACCGGCCCGCGGCAAGAAGGCCCCCGCCCTGGACCTGGAGATCAAGGACACCCCCACCCGGGTGCTGCTCTCGGCCACCGGGCTGCTGGCGCGCACGTCCGGCGAGAACGCCGACGCGCCGGTGGAACGTGCCGGACGCCGCCACGCCCACGACGCGCTGCGGTCCGACGTCGCCACGACGGCCCGCTCCGAGATCGGTCTGGTCACCTCGGCCGGGCGCCTGTACAAGGTGTCCGCCCTGGAGCTGCCGGCCCTGCCGAGCGTCGACGGTCCGCCGTCGCTGTCCGGCGGGGTGCCGGTCAGCGAGATGGTGTCGCTGGAGGCCGGCGAGCAGGCGCTGGCCGTGGTGTCGCTGGACGAGGACGCCGCTCCCCTGGCTCTCGGCACCCGCCACGGCGTGGTCAAGCGGGTGCTGCCGGGTGACGCGCCGCGCAACGGCGACGTGTGGGACGTCATCGGCCTCAAGGACGGCGACGCCGTCGTCGGGGCGGCACCGGCCGCGGACGACGACGAGGTGGTCTTCCTCGCCTCGGACGCCAGCCTGCTGCACTTCGAGGCCTCCCTGGTCCGCCCCCAGGGCCGTGCCGCCGCCGGCATGGCCGGCATCCGCCTCGGCGGGGGCCAGCACGTGGTGTTCTTCGGCGTGGCCCGCGCGGCCACGCGCGACCTGCACACGGTGGTGACGGTGGCCGGCACGGCCGGTGCGCTGCCGGGCACGGGCGGCGGCTCGGTGAAGGTCACTCCCTACGAGCTGTACCCGGGCAAGGGCCGCGGGACCGGCGGCGTGCGCGCCCACCGGTTCCTCAAGGGCGAGGACGAGATCGTCCTGGCCTGGGTCGGCGAGGGTCCGGCACGGGCCGTCGGCACGGGCGGCCAGCCGGTCGACCTGCCGGAGGACAACCCCCGCCGTGACGGCTCCGGGGTGCCGCTGGCCGGCCCGGCCGCCGCCATCGGCTGAGGTCCCGTCAGGTCTCGGACGGCGGCTGGTACCGCGCGCGCAGCTCGCGTTCGCGGTCCCGCCGCGGGAACGCCAGCAGCACCAGCAGCGAGCCGAGCAGCACGGCGACGATCCCCGCCAGGTAGGCCCACTGGTCACCCGCGAGGAACGACTCGCGGGCCGCGGCGACGATCTCGTCGCTGTACTGGGGGTACTGCGACGCGATGGACTCGGCCCCGGCGAAGGACTTCTCCAGCGTCGCCTGCGTGCTCGCCGTGAGGTCCGACAGGTCGCTGTCACCGCTGATCGCCGTGGCCATGGAGCTCGCGTACCCGGCGGCCAGCAGGGCGCCGAACGCGGACTGCATGATCGCTCCCCCGAGGTCGCGCTGCAGGTCGGCCGTGCCGGAGGCCATGCCGACGCGCTGCACCGGCACCGAGCCGGTCAGGGAGTTCGACGCCGGGGTCCCGGACAGCCCGACGCCGACGCCGACGAGCAGGTAGGCCAGCCCGACCGCCCAGTAGCCGATGTCCTCGCGCCACAGCAGCAGCATCACGAGGAACCCGAGCAGCACGAAGACGTAGCCGGACAGCATCGTCGCCCGCGAGCCGTGCCGCTCCACGAGCGCGGCCGAGCGGGGCGCGACGAGGACCATTCCCACCGCTCCGGGCAGGATCGCCGCGCCGGCCGCGACGCTCGAGTAGCCGAGCACGTTCTGCATGAAGAGCTGGCCGATGTACATGGCGCCCATGAGCGAGCCGAAGATGATGAGCCCGGCGACGGCCGCGACCCAGAACGTCGGGCGGGCGGCCACCCGCAGGTCGTACAGCGGGTTCTCGGCGCGCAGCTGGCGCAGCACGAACCAGGTGCCGGCCCCGACGACGGTCCCGCCCAGCACGGCGAGCAGTCCGGCCCGGCCCGGGACCGCGAGCAGGTTGATGCCCATGACCAGCGACCCGACGAGCAGGACGGACAGCACCCCGCCGAGGTGGTCGACGGGTTCGACGCTCTCGTTGACGTGGGACGGCACGAGCACGATCGCCATGACGAAGGCGACCGCGGCCAGCGGCACGGTGAGCAGGAACACCGACCCCCACCAGAACTGGGTGAGCGACCAGCCGGCGGCCAGCGGTCCGAGGGCGGCGAAGGCGGCACCGATGCCGGACCACAGGGCGATGGCGCGGGTCCGTCCGGGGCCGGACCACAGCGCGGAGATCAGGGCGAGGGTCGTGGGAAACGCCATGCCCGCGCACAGTCCCCCGCCCAGCCGCGCCACGAACAGCACCTCCACGGACGGCGCCCAGGCCGCGAGCAGGCTGAACGGGACGGTCAGCCCGGTGCCGATCAGCAGCAGGAGCTTGCGCCCGTACCGGTCGCCGACCGCCCCGAGGTAGAGCACCGAGGCGGACAGGCCCAGCGAGTAGCCGACGGCGACGAGGTTGAGCTGGACCTGGGAGGCGTCGAGGGCGTCGCCGATGTCCGGCAGCGCGACGTTGGCGACCGACAGGTTGAGGTTGGCCACGGCCGCCACGAGGATCAGCGTCACGAGCACACGCCCCGTCGGCGCGCGCCGAGCCGTGCCCGACGACGCGCTCCGGGCGGCCCGGCCACCGGCGTCCATGCCGTGAGGCTAGGCACGAACCGGCCCGCTCACGCGTCGGACGCCCGAGGCGGGCATCCCCTCGGGGCCGCAGGACACGCTACGTGGCGTGCGGCCAGGACTGGATCTCGGCCAGCCTTCGCGTCACCCGGTGCCGGGAATGGTCGGACATGACGAGATCGGCCTTGTCCAGGGCCGTCGACAGCGCGGATCGGAACTCCGGCGTCTCGTGGTCGCTGGCAGCCCACTCGCCCTCGGCCAGGTCCGCGCACGTCATCGCGTACTCGTAGCGTCCGACGTCGTGCCACGTGGGGATGATCTCGAGAGCCCGGGCGATCGCCCGCCTCATCTCCGGGTACTCCCCTCGTTGGCTGTGACATCCGGCCATGCTGCGCCAGCTGGCCGCCTCGGCGACGGCACTGCCGTGTGCCGCCAGAGCGGTCGCCCGCTTCCACAACGCCAGTGCCTGGTCGAGGTCACCGGCTCGCTCGCACGCGAGCGCCAGCGTCGCGTACTCCTCCGAGGTCAGACGGCGACCCCTGATCATGCGTTCCAGGAGCAGTGCCTGTTGGACCATCCGCATGCGCTGTGCCTTGATCGCCGCGCGCCGGTCCCAGACCTCGTCCTCGTCCTCTCCCCACCGCAGTTCGTCCTCGTTGACGCCGAGCTCGTGCAGATCGTCCACCTTCTTGAGAAGACGGTCCCGCAGATCGCGCTCCGTGGCCGACCGACGTTCGATGATGCCGTACGCACTGATCAGGAGCGCGAAGACGCTCACGAGGATCGGAACGATGCTCGCGTCCATGACTCAACCCCCCAGGTCGTTCTCGGGACGCGACGAGCGGTGCACCCCGTCGCGGGCACGGTGAGGTCCGTCCCGACGAGAGTAGGTACGGCTGCCGGCACACGCAGGAGGCAGTGCGCGCTTCAGGATGGAGAGCCGGACCGGTGGTCGCGGGTCCTCCCGCCCTCAGCGGGCGAGGGCGGCGGCGATCGTCTCGCCGAGCTCGACCGGCCGCGTGAACATCGGCCAGTGCCCCGTGGGCAGGTCGACGATCTCGTAGTTCCGGTGCCTGGCCAGCTCGGCGACGTAGGGGTGGCCCTGCTCCATCAGCTCGCGCAGCATGCCGGCCGGCATCTCGGAGGCGATGACCGTGGTCGGCACGTCGAGCCGGGACTCGTCGTCGCCCAGCCGGTGCGGCTCGCGCACGGTCCCGCCCGGCTGCGGTACCGCACGCTCACGGAACGCGGCCCGCAGCTCGTCGGTGAGCCCGACGAGCGACGCCTCGTCCATGTCCTCCCAGGCCGGCAGATGGTGGTCGACGACGTCGGCGGGCAGGTCCGCGTCCAGCGCCTGCCCCGAGGCGAGCGGGCCCGAGTCGACGTACACGACGTGCCGGACGCGGCCGGGCCGGGCGTCGGATGCAGCGTAGACCAGCGGGCCGCCGGCGGAGTGGCCCACCAGCACCACGCCGGCATCGGCGGGCAGGGCGTCGATCGCGGCGACGACGGCGTCCACGTGGTCGGCGAGGGTGATGCCGGTCCGGTCGGTGTCCACGGAGTCCATGCCGGGCAGGGTCATCGGGTGCACGGTGTGCCCGGCCGCGACGAGCGTCGGGGTGACGGCGTCCCAGGCGGACGCGTCCAGCCAGAAACCGGGAACGAGGATGATGTCCATGCCGGTGACGTTAGAGGTGTCCCCTGACACCCACGACTATCGACATGCAAACTGCATGCGAATATCATGGTATTCATGTCCACGCTGCAGGTCCGGGACGTCCCGGACGACGTCAAGCGGGTGCTCAAGGCCCGCGCCGCTCGGTCGGGCCAGAGCCTGTCCGAGTTCGTCCTCCAGGAGCTGAGCGAGCTCGCCGGCCGGCCGACCATCAGCGAGCTCACCGACCGCATCCGCGACCGCGGCAGCTACACGCCAGGAGTCGCTGCGGCCGACGTGCTGGCCGCAGCGCGGTCGGAGCGCGAGTGACGCTCGTCCTCGACGCCTCGGTCCTGGCCGAGTTCCTCGTCGGCAGCCCGGCAGGCCGGCGGGCCACGCCTCGGATCCTCGCGGACCGTGACCTGCACATCCCGCACCTGGCGGTCGTCGAGGTCGCGTCCGTCGTCCGAGGGTGGGTTCTGGGCGGTCACCTGCCCGAGCCTCGGGCGCGTGGGGCACTCGACGACCTCGCGGCGCTGCCGGCCGCACGCTGGTCCGCCGAGCCGTTGCTTCCTCGCCTCTGGGCGCTGCGGTCGAACATGACGGCGGACGACGCGACCTACGTGGCACTGGCTGAAGGAGTCGAGGCCACACTCCTGACCGCCGACGCCCGCCTGGTCCGTGCGGCGGAGCAGTTCGGCGAGTGCTCGGTCGAGCTCGTCGACGCGGGCACGGGACGGTGACGGTCGACATGGTGGAATCGGCCGCGTGACCACCTACGAGTTCTCGACCGACCCGAGCCGCCTCGACACCGACTGGATCCACGGGATCCTGTCCGGGACGTTCTGGGCCCGTGGCCGCACGCGCGCCACGATGGACGCCGCCATCGCGGCATCACGCAACTACGGCATGTACGCGGCCGACAGCACGCAGGTCGCCTACGCCCGGGCCGTGACCGACGGCGTCACGTTCGCCTGGGTGGCCGACGTCATCGTCGACCCGGCGCACCGACGCCAGGGACTCGGCACGCAGATCGTGGACGGTCTGATGGCGGACCTCGAGAGCCTCGGGCTGAAGCGTGTGCTGCTCAAGGCCTCCCCCGAGGGGCAGGAGCTCTACCGGCGTGCCGGCTTCGACCGTCTCGACGACCCGGAGACCTGGCTGGGCCGCCGCCTGCGCTGACCGTGCGGAAGACTCCGGGTACGGCGCACCGTCCGTCGGAGCGGCCCGCACCGCGGTCACTCGGCAGAGGCGACGTCCCGCGCGATCTGCCGGGCCCAGGCGTCGATCCGCTCCCAGTCGCGGAAGTCGCCCGCGGGCAGAGGCATCTTCCGGGTGAACCGTTCCGCCAGGCCGATCGGCTTCTCCTCAGGGTCGTAGGCGCCGAAGAACACCTCCTCGCCGCGCGGCTGCAGCAGCTCGCTCAGCTCCGCGAACTCCCGGGGGCGCGCCGCCTCCCGCACGTCACGGCCCTTCTCGTCGACCTCGTCGGTGCCGAGCGGGCCGCTGCTGAACAGCCACACCGGCCGCTGCTTCAGTGCCGACTCGTGCCGCTTGGCGAAGCGGTCGGCGTCCTTCAGCCAGTGGGCCATGTACGCGGCGCCGCCGAGGACCACGGCGTCGTACTCGTCGACCGTGCTGACCTCCTCGACGGGCACGGCGTCGGCGTCGACCCCGTGTTGGCGCAGGGTCGCGGCGATCCGCTCGGCGATCCCCGCCGTGGCACCGTGGCGCGTGGCGTAGGCAACCAGGACGTTCATGGCCGGCTCCTTCTCGACGACGGGGAGCGGACGAGGGGGCAGTTCAACGCTAGCGCCCGACCGGCTGCTCCGCATGGCCCGCCTCGACGGCCCGTCGACGCCAGGGGCGCGACCGCAGGAGGACCCTAGAGCTCGATGCTGAGCAGCCGCGACCCGTGGGTCTTGGTGTAGCCGAGGCTCGCGTACAGGCCGTCGGCGCCGCTGGGGTTGGCGGTGTCGACGTCGAGGCAGGCGTACTCCATGCCGTCGGCCGCGAAGGCCCGCATGCTCGCGAGCAACGCGGCGAGTCCAGCCTTGCGGCCTCGGTAGGCCCGCCGGGTGCCGAGAACCCCCGTGTAGCCGAACGTGTAGCCCCGGGCCTCGAAGTCCTCGGTGAACAGCGCGTTGATGGCGTAGCCGACCACCAGCGGCTCCCCGGCCCGCAGCGCCGCCGCCGTCTCCTCGTCGGTGTGGACGTCGGCCAGCAGCGCCTCGACGTCCGGGGCGTCGTCCACGACGAGGTGGCTCCACTGCGGCGCGAAGCCGGTCCGCCCGCTCGACCACTCCTCGCGGGTCTTGGGCTCGCTGCCCCAGTGGTCCCGGAAGGCGTCGTTGTGCGCCAGACGCGTGGCCTCGTCGAGCTCGACGGAGAAGGGCGCGAGCCGCAGAGAGCCGTCGAGGACGACATCGGGCAGCGGGGCGGCCTCCAGGTCCCGCAGGTCGCGACGCAGGTCGGAGTAGAACCGGCGGGGCTCGAACCCCGCGCGTTCGTACAGACGAAGCTTCGATGCCGGGCCGTCGTCCTCGGCGAACACGCCGATGCGCGCAGGCAGCTCCTTGCCCGACGCCGCGAGCACCTGCCGGGCGCGGGCCACCTGCCAGGCGAACAGCTCGCGGCCGATGCCCTCCCCGCGTCGGGACGGGTGCACCCCGCCGAACAGGAACGCGCGCAGCGTGCGGATGTCGCCGGGCATCGTCTCGACGTGCCCGTAGGCCCGCAGCGCGCCGTCGGCGTCGAACCCGAGGATCGAGTCGTCCTCGAACCGGCGCCACGGCGCGTCGAACAGCTCGGCGATCTCCTCGAGCGTCTCGCGGTAGGGCTCGGCGTCGGCCTCGGCGATGGTGTTGCGCAGGTCGAGCAGCGCCGCGGCGTCGTCGGCGGTGGCCGGACGCCAGGTCAGACCGCCGGCGGTGAGGGCCGGCAGCGTCGCCGGGGCGTCCGCGCGCTCGGCGATGGGCGCGAGGTCGGGTGAGGTCTCCAGGGTGGCCATGTCTGGAGCCTAGGTCTCACCAGGTGTGCGCCGCACCCTGATTTCGCCCGGCCGAACTAGGCTGTTGCGGTGACTTCCACGCTCGACCTCGCCGCCGCCGACGCCCGTTCCGCCGCCCTGCTCGAGGCGCTGCGCACCCGGGTGGTCGTCGGTGACGGCGCCATGGGCACGATGATCCAGGCGGCCGACCCGACCCTGGAGGACTACCAGCAGCTCGAGGGCTGCAACGAGATCCTCAACGTGACCCGCCCGGACATCGTCCGCGGCGTGCACGACGGGTTCCTCGAGGTCGGCGTGGACGCCATCGAGTCGAACACCTTCGGCGCCAACTGGTCGAACCTGTCGGACTACGGCATCGAGGACCGCATCCGCGAGCTGGCCCGTGTCGGCGCGGAGCTGGCCCGCGAGCGCGCCGACGCCTACACCACGCCGGACCACCCGCGCTGGGTGCTGGGGTCGATGGGGCCGGGCACGAAGCTGCCCTCCCTGGGGCACACCACCTACGAGAACCTGCGCGACACGTTCGCCGAGCAGGCCGCCGGGCTGCTGGAGGGCGGCGCGGACGCGATCCTCGTGGAGACCAGCCAGGACCTGCTGCAGACCAAGGCCGCCGTGAACGGCGCGCATCGCGCGATGGACGCCGTCGGGCGCCGCGTGCCGGTGATCGCCTCGGTGACGGTGGAGACCACGGGCACGATGCTCATGGGCTCGGAGATCGGGGCGGCGCTGACGACGCTGCAGTCCGTCGGCGTGGACGCGATCGGCATCAATTGCGCCACCGGCCCGGACCAGATGAGCGAGCACCTGCGCTACCTGTCCAAGCACGCCGAGGTGCCGGTCACCTGCATGCCGAACGCCGGCCTGCCCGAGCTCGGCCCGCACGGCGCGGTCTACCCGCTGACCCCGGACGAGCTGGCGGCGGCGCACAGCCAGTTCGTCGACGAGTTCGGCCTCGGCATGGTGGGCGGCTGCTGCGGCACGACGCCGGAGCACCTGGTGCGCGTCGTCGAGGCGGTGCGCGGCCGCGCGCTGCCGGAGCGCGAGATCGAGCGGACCAGCGGTGTCGCGTCGCTGTACTCGCACACGGACCTGACCCAGGACACGTCGTACCTGGCGATCGGCGAGCGCACCAACGCCAACGGTTCCAAGGCGTTCCGCGAGGCGCTGCTGGAGGGCCGCTGGGACGACATCGTCGACATCGCCCGCGACCAGACGCGGCACGGCGCCCACCTGCTCGACGTCTGCGTCGACTACGTGGGCCGCGACGGCGTCGCCGACATCAAGGAAGTGGTCTCCCGCCTGGCGAGCGCCTCGACGCTGCCGCTGGTCATCGACTCCACCGAGCCGGCCGTCATCCGGGCCGGGCTGGAGCTCGTCGGCGGTCGCGCCGTCGTGAACTCGGTGAACTTCGAGGACGGCGACGGGCCGGACTCCCGGTTCCAGCGGATCATGCCGGTCGTGCGCGAGCACGGTGCCGCCGTCGTCGCGCTGACGATCGACGAGGAGGGCCAGGCCCGCACCACCGAGAAGAAGGTCGCGATCGCCTCCCGCCTCATCGACACCCTCACCCGGGACTGGGGCATGCGGGTGGACGACATCATCGTCGACGCCCTGACGTTCCCCATCGCGACCGGCCAGGAGGAGACCCGCCGGGACGCCATCGAGACGATCGAGGCGATCCGCGAGATCACCCGGCTCTACCCCGGCGTGCACACGACCCTGGGCGTCTCGAACGTGTCCTTCGGGCTCAACGCGGCCGCGCGCACGGTGCTGAACTCGGTGTTCCTGCACGAGGCCACGCGGGCCGGGCTGGACTCCGCCATCGTGCACGCCGCGAAGATCCTGCCGCGCACCGCCATCGACGACGAGCAGTGGCAGGCCGCCGAGGACCTCGTGTGGGACCGGCGGCAGTACGACGACGAGGGCACCCTGACCCACGACCCGCTGTCGCACCTGCTCGAGGTGTTCTCCGGCGTGGACGCCGCGGCGATGCGCGACCAGCGGGCCGCCGAGCTCGCGGCGCTGCCCGTGGGTGAGCGCCTGGAGCGCCGCATCATCGACGGCGCGCGCAAGGGGCTCGAGGAGGACCTGGAGACCGCCCTGGCCGACGGCATGACGGCCCTCGACATCGTCAACACCCACCTGCTGGGCGGCATGAAGGTCGTCGGCGAGCTGTTCGGGTCCGGGCAGATGCAGCTGCCGTTCGTGCTGCAGTCCGCCGAGGTCATGAAGACGGCGGTGGCCCTGCTCGAGCCGCACATGGAGAAGGTCGAGGGCGCCGAGGAGCAGTCCAAGGGCGTCATCGTGCTGGCGACGGTGCGCGGCGACGTGCACGACATCGGCAAGAACCTCGTGGACATCATCCTGACGAACAACGGCTACACGGTGGTCAACATCGGCATCAAGCAGCCGATCTCGGCCATGATCGAGGCCGCCGAGGAGCACGACGCCGACGTCATCGGCATGTCCGGGCTGCTGGTGAAGTCCACCGTGGTGATGAAGGAGAACCTCGAGGAGCTCGTCTCGCGCGGGATGGAGAAGCGCTGGCCGATCCTGCTCGGCGGCGCGGCCCTGACCCGCACCTTCGTCGAGGACGACCTCGCCTCCGCCTTCCCCGGCGTCGTGCGGTACGCCCGCGACGCCTTCGAGGGGCTGCGCCTCATGGAGCCGCTGGTCGCCGTCGCGCGCGGCGCCTCCCCGGACGGCGTCGACCTGCCGGCGCTGCGCAAGCGCCGCCACAACGTCGTCAAGGTGACCGAGACCGCGCCGGAGGACCTGCCCGAGCGGTCCGACGTCGCGACCGACAACACAGTGCCCACTCCCCCGTTCTGGGGCACGCGCGTGGTGAAGGGCATCCAGCTCGCCGACTACGCCGCGTTCCTCGACGAGCGCGCCACCTTCATGGGCCAGTGGGGCCTCAAGCCCGGCCGCGGCGAGGACGGGGCGTCGTACGAGGAGCTCGTCGAGACCGAGGGTCGGCCGCGGCTGTCCCAGTGGCTCGACACGATCCGCACCGACCAGATCATGGACCCGACCGTCGTCTACGGATACTTCCCCGTGTGGTCCGAGGGCGACGACATCGTCGTGGCGCACCACGGGCCCGGCCTGGCCGGCATCGGGGCGCCCGACGGCGGATCCGGCGGCGAGCCGGGGACCGAGCGGCTGCGCTTCACCTTCCCGCGGCAGAAGCGCGACCGGCACCTGTGCCTGGCCGACTTCGTCCGGCCCAAGGCGTGGGTCGAGGAGACCGGCCGCTTCGACGTGCTGCCCGTCCAGCTCGCCACCGTCGGCGAGCCGGTGTCCGCTTACACGGCGAAGCTGTTCGCCGAGAACAAGTACCGCGAGTACATGGAGCTGCACGGGCTGTCCGTGCAGCTCACCGAAGCTCTGGCCGAGTTCTGGCACTCCCGGGTGCGCGCCGAGCTCGGGTTCGGCGAAGAGGACCCGCGGGACGTCGAGGGCATGTTCAAACTGGAGTACCGCGGGGCGCGGATGTCACTCGGCTACCCGGCCTGCCCAGACATGGAGGACCGCCGGAAGGTCGTCGAGCTGCTGCGGCCCGAACGGGTGGGCGTGACGCTGAGCGACGAGCTGCAGCTGCACCCGGAGCAGTCGACGGACGCGTTCGTGATGCATCACCCCGAGGCGAAGTATTTCTCCGTGTGACACCAGTCCCTGCCGTGAGTGCCACTGACTAACTCTTCTGCCTCGAGCGGGCTCGTCTATCGGCAAGGTCACCGTCGCTGGAATAACCATCGCCCCTTTCGGACCTCGGTGACTCCCTGCGTGCGGTCAGACGCTCGCGGACCGCAACCGTCCACGGCCAGAAGTCTTGCAGATGCGCCGATGCACAACCAGGCAGATCGACTAAGCGCCGCATGCTGACCCCAGCAGCCCCGTCGCCGCTGGATCGCCTGAGCCCCCACCCCGCGACGCGTGGGATTCGTCCAAGCAGGCTCGCCCCCCAAGGGATACCATCGGTTCGGAGCGTACAGGTTGCGGGCACAACACGACGATTCATGAGGACAATGATGTCATTTGACCTAGGTTATGCCGCGTTGGAACAGATTCTCGCCGACGAACGCAACGGAACTGAACAGGCGAGCGAACGCAATGAAGCCCAGACACGATTCGACCTAATTGATCACATTCTGAAGGACGTACTTAACTGGCCGCAGGAAAGCATCAGAGTCGAGCAACATGTTCACACAGGATTCACCGACTACGAACTTCATGACGTTGGCACCATCGCAATCCTCGAAGCGAAGCGGGAGGGCATCGGATTCACGATCCCGGCGGACATCCCCTCGGGCACCTGCAGGATAGAGCCCCTTGTTACAGATCCTCGAAATCGGGCATTGAAAGACGCCATGATGCAGGTGATGCAGTATGCGAGCGCGAGGGGCACGGCACCATGCATTGTTTCCAACGGGAATCAATGGGTAGCCTTTCTGGGTAGCAGGAATGATGGCGTTCCGCCACTCGAAGGCAAGGCTCTAGTGTTTCCAGATCTAGAATCAATACGAGATTCCTTCTTGACATTTCATGGCTGTCTGTCCGAGCCTGGAATTCGTGCCCGTCGCCTTTTCTCCGAACTCAGCATTGGCGCCATGGCGCCTCCGTCCCCCTTATCGGCCGGGATAAGCGGATACCCCGGCACCAAGAGCCGCAACACCGTACAATCAACTCTACAAATTCTTGGCCAAGTCCTTCTAGAAGACATGCCGCAAGAGGAAAAATATAGCGAGCTCTTCCTAGAGCAATGTTATGCGACTAGCGGAGCCCTTTCCTCCTACGCACAAGTCTCCAAAGAGCTCCTCAAGAGCCGAAATGCTGCCCTCCTGAGTCAACTCGGGGCCGTCGAGGCGCCCGCCGCGTCGAAGAAGGGAGTCAATCCTGAGATATCGGCAGAAGCGCTGGCGGCTGCCGCCGCCCATCGACCGATTGTCCTCCTTGGCGGAGTCGGAGTCGGCAAGAGCACCTTCATTCAGCACCTTATTTCAGTAGACGCCAAGGCAGTTTTCCAGAACGCCATTGCCATAATGGTCGATTACGGAAAAGGCGCAACTTTCACGAGTCCCACCGAATTTGCGATAGAACAGATTCACTCTTCCCTGCTCGAAGAGCACGGTATTGACGTTGAGGACAGGGATTTCGTTAACGACCTGTACCGCAAGGAGCTTGCTCGATTCGACCATGGAATTTATGGTGAACTCAAGGAGGCGGCGCCAAACGAGTACGTTGTTCGCCGAATCGAGCATCTGGATAAGTTCGTATCGGATCGGAGCGCGCACCTGCGCCGGTCGATTGAAAGGATCTCTAAGAGTCACCGAAAGCAGGTGATCATATTTCTTGATAACGTCGATCAGCGCGATCACGAAGACCAGAACAAGGTATTCCTGGCGGCCAACGAACTCGCGGCGAACTGGCAAGCTACGGTGTTTGTTGCACTCCGCCCCGAGACGTACTACGAGTCATTAAGGTATGGTGCGGTCTCGGGGTACCATCCGCGAGTGTTTTCTATTTCTCCGCCTCGGTCCGACGTCATGCTTAAGAAGCGAATCAAGTTCGCTCTCGACGTCCTAGAATCGGGTAGTGACGCGCGAACCTCTACGGGCGTTGGCTTCGAGAGCGAGAACTTGGAAAGATTTCTCAATGTTCTCGATGTGAACTTCTCTAGAAATCGCCCTCTAATGACTCTCATCGACAATCTTGCAGGTGGCAATATGCGCCGCGCGCTTGATTTTGTGACACAATTCATTGGAAGCGGGCATGTCGACACTGAAAAGATCATCGCAATCGAGCGACAAACGCCTGGCGAATACTATATCCCCTTGCACGAGTTTCTTCGTTCGCTGCTACACGGTGATGGAGAATACTATGATCCTCAAGTTTCCCCGATCGCAAATCTATACGCGCTCGACCGCCCTGTTGCGGCCTGCCACTTCCTGATTCCCATTTCGCTTAGATATGCACGCCTGCGGGGCGACGCCAAAGATAGCTCCGGCTTCGTCGAACTCGCCGACCTATATCAGCACCTCCAGGGGTTAGGCTTCGAGGAGGATGCAATAACCTTTGCGCTCTCGCAGCTTGGCCATCATCGCCTTGTTGAAGCTCCTCTCGATGACTTCGACCCAAGAAAGACTGACCGCGCGCGAGTCACTACCGTTGGTGCATACACTCTACTAAATCTCCCGCGACTATTTACTTACAACGACGCCGTGGTCGTGGATACGCCGATACTCACGCGAGACGTCCGGCACCACATTTTGGACACCTACAACCTTGCCGACCGTATCGCGCGCGCCAAGTTGTTTAGGGAGTATTTGGATCAATGCTGGACCGATTCAGGCCTCGCCGAAACCGAGTGGGAGTGGCCGGCTGTTTCGATCGCACTTCAAAAGGACATCGATGCGGTCGCTCGTCGTGCTGGCATCGCCAACTCTCACGAGACACAATGATCATTCGGTTGCCGCGTTTGCAGGCTCTCTTGGGGTGGTTCGAGGCACCACTCGTCGTCAAGGGATGCACGGGACCGGCGTCAAGTACGCGATCATAGAAGGATGCCGCCCCGCCACGGAATCATCGTCAGCCCGTCCCTGACGATCCCCCGGGGCGAGCTGACCGAGCGATTCTCGCGGTCCTCCGGACCCGGCGGGCAGGGCGTGAACACCACTGACTCCCGGGTGGAGCTGTCCTGGGACGTCGGCCGCTCGGCGGTGCTGAGCCGCGTCCAGCGGGAGCGGATCGTCGCCAGGACGGGTCATCGCCTGGTCGACGGCGTCCTGACGGTCACTGCCTCCGAGCATCGCGAGCAGCGCCGGAACCGGGACGCGGCCGCGCACCGCCTGGCAGTGCTCGTCGCTGACGCCGTCGCGCCGCCTGGCCCCGCGCGTCGTGCCACCCGGCGCACCCGCGGGTCCCAGGAACGACGGCTGAAGGCCAAGAAGCAGCGGTCCGCGACGAAGCGGATGCGCTCGTCCCGGCCGTCACGGGACGACTGACCGAGGTCACCTCTGGCGCTTTACATACATCGCCGTATGATACAAGCGTGACCGCTAATCCGGGGATGTTCTTCTACGGCCGCTCCGACATCGTCGCGGCGCTGACGCAGCACCTCGATGCGGTCCGCGCGCAGGGCCAAGGGCGCATCGTCGCGATGCGAGGCCGCCGCCAGGTCGGCAAGTCCACGGCGGTCGACACCTTCGTGCGCGGTACCGACGTGCCGTACGTCTTCGCCGCAGGGACTCTCGGCGCACCGACGCGCACCCAGGTCGCCGACGCCACGGAGGCGCTCACGTCGTCGACCAGACCGCTCCCCGGCACCGAGGTCACCCAAGGCCTCTCCCTGCAGACGTGGCGCGACTGGTTCCGGGCGATCGAGGTCGCGGCACGTCAGGGGCCGGCAGTCGTCGTGCTCGACGAGTTCCCGTGGGCCGTCGCCGCCGACCCGTCGCTCGAAGGCACTCTCCAGAACGTCTGGGACCAGACGCTGGAGCACCTGCCCGTGCTGGTCGTCCTGGTGGGGTCCGACGTCGCGATGATGGACCGGCTGTCCGAGTACGGCCGCGCCCTGTACGGCCGTGTCCGCCCCCTCGTCGTCGACCCGCTCAACCCCGCGGAGATCGCCCAGGCACTTCCGGACGCAACCCCGACCGAGATCTTCGACGCCTACCTCGTGACAGGCGGCTACCCGCGCCTCGTCACGGACCTCGCCCGGTCCGACGGCGGCGTCTCGCAGTATGTGGCCGACTCCTTCGCCGACCTGTACAGCCCGCTCGTCTCGACCGCCCGGTTCACCCTGGACGCGGAGTTCCCCGACTCCCCCGCGGCGGCGCGCGTGCTGTCGACGATCGGCGCGAACGAGACCACGGCACCTCGGTTCAACGACCTCATCCCCGCCGGCCTCGAGGACGCCGAGGTCACCCGGTACCAGACCGCCGCCACCCGGGCGCTGCGCGTCCTGACCGACGACAAGCGACTCGTCACCACGGAGAAGCCGGTGTGGGCTCCCGAGAAGGGGCGATTGCGCCGGTATCGCGTCACCGACCCCTACCTGCGGTTCTGGTTCCGCTACGTCGACCCCAGCCTCGAGCTGATCTCTCGCGGACGGGCCGACCACGCCTTCGAACGCTTCGAGCGGGACTGGTCGTCCTGGCGGGGACGCAGCATCGAGCCCGTCGTCCGCGAGTCGCTCGCCCGCCTGGCGTCCGACGACCCGCGGCTCCAGAGCGTCGAGGACGTCGGCGCCTGGTGGACCCGTGACGGGCAGACCGAGGTGGACGTCGCAGCGGTCTCCCGGGAACGCACCGTCCTGCTGGGAACCATCAAATGGCGCCCGGACGGCGAGATCTCGCGGCGGGAGGTCGAACACCTGCGCGCCGCGGCCGGCAAGGTTCCGCGCAGCGCCGACGCTCTTCTCGCCGCCATCAGCCCCGACGGAGGACCGGTCGAGGGCGCGGACCTCACCTACGGCGCGGCGGACCTGCTTGCCGGCTGGCAGGCCTGACCGCGGCGTGGCGGGTGTGCTTCATACGGCCCACCCGCGGCGAGCCCGCCCTCCAGGGTGCGTGGCGTCAGTCGACGATCTCCAGGCCGGTCTCGTCCGCCGCCTCCTGGACGCCGCCGGCGTTGACGACGTCCTCGAAGCCCTGGGCCTTGAGGAAGTCGAGCGCGGCGCCGGCGCGGTTGCCCGAGCGGCAGTACAGGACGTAGGAGCCGTTCGGGTCCAGTTCGGCGAGCTGCTGGGTGGCGTCGGGCGACTGGACGTCGATGTTGAGCGCGCCCTCCAGGTGACCGCCGGCGAACTCGGCCGGGGTGCGGACGTCGATCACCGTCGTCCCGGCATCCAGCGTCGTGGTCTCACCGTCACCCGACGGCGCGCACGCGGCGAGTGCCACGGTGCCCGTCAGCGCCAGCCCGATTCCCAGCATCGACATCTTGAACATGCCCTACTACTCCCGTCAGTCGTCGCACGGAGCGATCACCCCGTCCCGGAGCATACTACTAGATACCCCCTGGGGTATCTAGGAAGCCGTGATCGATGAGTCTCCGCCCCTCCGCCGGTCCCATGCTTGAACGGATTACCGGGAGGATTCCATGGGCATCATCCAGAGCGAGCTGTTCGCCACCCTCGACCTCGTGGGCCAGTCCCCCGGCAGCCCGGACGAGGATCCCGACGGGTTCGCGTTCGGCGGCTGGCAGGCCCCACTGCTCGATGAGGTCACCGGCGCCGAGGTCGCCGCGGCCTACGCGGGGATCGACGCGCTGCTACTCGGACGACGGACCTACGACATCTTCGCCGCGTACTGGCCACACCAGGAGGGCGGGCAGGACGACGACATCGCGACGTTGTTCAACCGCGTGCCGAAGTACGTCGCCTCCCGCGGCACGCCAGACCTGACCTGGGCCGGGTCCACGCTGCTCGGCCCGGACCTCCCGCGCGCCGTCGGCGAGGTGCGCGACCGGCACGAGCAGGTCCGCGTCGTCGGGAGTCTCGACCTGCTGCGGACGCTGCTGCGGGAGCGGCTGGTCGACCGACTGGACCTGTGGGTGCACCCGATCGTGCTCGGCGTCGGCAAGAAGGTGTTCGACGGTGGCGAAGTGCCGACGAGCTTCACCCTGCTCGACCCGCCGACAGCGAGTCCGCGGGGCGTGGTGCACCTGCGCTACGGCCTCGTCGAGGGCACCCCGGCGACGGGCGACATGGACGCACCGGACCGAGGAGTCGGCTGATCACGGCTCGTCGACGCTCGCGTCGCGACGGGCCGGCGTGCCATCATCCCTGGTCATGACCGGATCGCAGTCGCTCCGCGAGCTCACGCCCGTCCAAGGTTTCCTCCTGGGCGCCGGCGCGGCCGTCGTCGGACTGCTCCCCTGGATCCTGGTCGGATGGCAGCCATCGTGGCCGACCTACCCGAACACGCCCGACCTCTTCGTCGGCACGTTCCTACCGTTCGCGCCGGACCTCCTCGCGCTCATGCTCGGGGTCGTCGTCCTGCCCGGCGCGATCGTCGGGGTCGTCCTCCGCCCGCGGACCGCAGGGATGCCGGGGCGCGTCGACGCCGCCGCGACCGCCGGACTGGTCCTGGTCATCGCCTTGGCGGCACTGCAGAGCGTCGCGGCGACGGTGCCGAGGCTCCGCCCGGAGACGTCCGGTCTGCTCGATGTCGCTGTCGGTCTGACAGCCGTGGCCGTCGCGCTCGTGCTCTCCGCCCTCGTCTCCCGGGTGCTGGCCCACCGCACGGTGCCGGCCGCCACCGTCGCCGCAGCGGTCGGTGCCGTGGCCGCCGGGTACTGGCTGCAGAGCGTCCTGCGCATCACGTGGACGTGGGGGCTTCAGCTCGCGGACGGAGTCATCACCACGCTCGCCGTCATCACGCAGGTCACACCCGCCGTCCTCCTCGGAGTCGCCCTGGCGTGGTGCGGCTGGACGCCTCGACGCCGGCTCTGGGCCTGGACGGTCGCCCTGCTGATCTTCGGGGTCGGTCAAGCCGTTCTGGACGCGGCGACGTACTGGTTCGTCATCGCGCGGTCGCCGGGTTCGGCGAGCCCCGCGCAGTACGTCGGCGTCGCTCTGGACGGCCTGGTCTGGAGCCTGCCGTTCGCCGCTGTGGCAATCCTGGTCGGCGTCGTGGGCCGGCTCGTCGCACCCCGTGCCCGGCGGCGCTACCGCGAGACAGCGAACACCGCCCCGACCGCGTGAGCCCGCTCCAGCCGCCCGCCGAGCATCACGACGCCGGCGCCACGCGGTGTGACATCATCCCTGGTCATGACCGGATCACCGTCGCTCCGAGGCCTCACACCCATCCAAGGATTCCTCCTCGGCGTCGGCACCGCCGTCGTCAGCCTGCTCCCCTGGTTCGTGGCCGGGCTGCAGGCCCCGCCGATGGACGGCCCGCCCTGGCTGGCGGACGCTCGTGGCGCGCTCCTCCCCCTGAACCTGATGACCTTCGTGCGTCTCGGGGGAATCGTGGTCCTTCCCGGGGCAGCCATCGGGCTGGTCCTGCGCCGAGGCGCGTCCGGCTCGACGGGTCGTGCGGCCTGGGCCGCAGCTGCCGGGCTCGCCGTGGTCTTCGCAGGCGCGACGGTGCAGAGCCTCACGGTGATCCTGCCGAGACTCCGCCCTGACTCACCCGCCGCGCTCAACACCGTCCTCGGCGCGGTGGCTGTGGGAATCCTGCTCGTGCTGTCCGTCGTCGTCTGCCGCCTGCTGGCCTTCGGCTCCGTCCCGGCAGCGACCGTCGCCGCGGCGGTCGGCGCCGTCGCGGCGGGGTTCTGGCTGCCGACGCTGCTGCTGCCGCCCCCGGGGATCGTGACGGAGGGCGCGGTGCCGACGGAGCTGATGCGCGCGCTCTTCCGGGCCGTGGAACTCGCGCCCGCCGTGCTCACGGGATTGGCCCTGGCGTGGTGCGGCTGGACTCCCCTCCGCCGGTTGGCAGCCTGGGCGCTCGCTGTGCTGATCCTCTGGATCGGCCCTGCCGCCCTGCCTGTCCTGGCGCACTGGGGAACTCCGGGCGGGCCGAGCCTGGTGGCGCACTTTCCCCTCGTCCTCGACGACCTCGAGCGGTCACTGGACAGCGGCCTGCCGTACCCCGTCACGGCACTCGTCATCGGCGTCGTCGGACAGCTGGCCGTGCTCCTTGTCCGCCGGCGCCAGCGAGCGCGTCAGGCCGCCGTCGGCGCCGTCCCGACGGCGTGAGCCCGCTCGAGCCGCTCGACCAGCGCCACGACGGCGGCCGCGACCGGCACGAGCACGAGGTTGCCGAGCAGCATGGGCCGCAGGAACGGCAGCCCGGCGACGTAGCTCGCCAGGAGCCCGTCCAGACCAGCCGGGTAGAAGGTGCCGCGGCCCTGCAGCCAGACGCCGAAGTTCGTCCAGAGGTAGAACACCAGCGAGGAGCCGACGCCGAAGCCCAGCGCGGCCACGACGCGGCGGCCGCCGCTCGCCCGTCCGGTCCACCAGGCGCCGACGCCGATCGCCGCCCACGCGGTCCACGTGAACAGCAGGATCGCGGAGTTGGTCAGCAGCACGTCGCTGATCGCCACGACGACCAGCGGGGCGAGCATCGCCAGGCGGTGCCGCAGCAGGCCGGCCGCCGCGAACGCGGCCGCGGTGGACAGCTCCAGGTTCGGCGGGGCGCCCAGGTCGTCCTTGACGACCCGCCACACGATCGCCGCCACCACGAGCAGCACGGCGACCGCGGGGCGCCACCAGCGCTCGCCGAGGTCGCGCAGGGTCAGGTCCGTCGTCGGGGTCATTCGGTGATCTCCTCGAGCGTCCACGTGATCTCCTGGCCGTCCTCGGTCTCCAGCGATCCGGCGCCGACCTGGGCCATCTCGCCGTCGACGGACAGGGACCAGAACTCCTCGCCCTCGACGGCGGTCCGCCCCTGGATGCCGGTCACGTAGGCCATCTCGCCCTCACCGGTCACCTCGGCCTCCGGGTCGGCCTCGAGCAGCAGCTCCAGGGCCGTCCTGCCGTCCTCGCCGGTGTACGAGAACTCGGTGACGTCCTGCTCGGCCGACTCCTCAGCCGTGTCCTGCGGGGCGGAGACGGACGCCGAGGTGTCCACGGGGGTGGCCGCCGGGTCGTCGTCCTGCCCGCACCCGGCGAGCAGACCCACCGCGAGCGCGCCGACGGCGGCGGCGGACAGCAGGCGGGGCACGGTGCGCTTCGGGATTCTCACGCCGTCGAGCCTAGCCCGCGTCCTCGTCCGACCGTGCCGGGAGCCGCCATCCGGACGCGTGACCTCGCGCTCGCGCTGGACCAGGGCGTTCACGTCATGATGGGCGGGTGACCCGATGGTTCAGCGCACCCGACGCCCGCACCTGGGACGCGCCGGCGACGCACGACAGCCCGCGCGACTTCCACCGCACGCTGCCCGGCTACTCCCCCACCCCGCTGGTCGAGCTCCCCGAGCTCGCCACGGAGCTCGACGTGGGACGCCTGTTCGTCAAGGACGAGTCCTCCCGGCTGGGGCTGCCCGCCTTCAAGATCCTCGGCGCCTCCTGGGCCTGCCGGCAGGTGCTGGAACGTCAACCGGGCGCGGAGCTGGTCACGGCGACCGACGGCAACCACGGCCGGGCGGTGGCTCGCACCGCCCACCAGCTCGGCGTCCCGGCGACGGTGTTCGTCCCCGACGTCATGGAGCAGGCGACCCAGGCAGCCATCGAGGCCGAGGGGGCGACCGTCGTGCGGCTCGACGTCGGGTACGACGACGCGGTCCGTGCCGCGGCGGACTACGCCGACGCCGCCGACACCCGGGCGCTGGTGCAGGACACCGCCTGGGAGGGCTACACCGACGTCCCGGCGTGGATCGTCGACGGCTACGGCACCCTGCTGGAGGAGGTCGACGAACAGCTCGGCCGCACGCCGGACATCGTCGCCGTGCCGGTGGGCGTGGGTTCGCTCGCCGAGGCCGTGGTGCGCCACTATCGCCGCCCGGACACCCCGCACCCGACCGTGCTCTCCGTCGAGCCGGACAGCGCGGCCTGCGCGCTGGAGAGCCTCGCCGTGCACGAGCCCGTCACCGTTCAGACGGGATCGACGGTCATGGCGGGCCTGAACTGCGGCACCGTCTCCAGCACGGCATGGCCGGTGCTGCGCGACGGCTGCGACGCCGCGGTCACCGTGAGCGACGACGAGGCCGAGCAGGCGGTGGCCGACCTGGGCCGGCTCGGCATCTCCTCGGGACCCAGCGGTGCCGCCACGCTCGCCGGCGTCCGCGCCGCACTGGCCGAACCACACCGCCGCGAAGCGCTCGACCTGCCGCTGCACCCCGTCGTCGTGCTGCTCAGCACCGAGGGCGCCCCGCACGACACCGAGGGATCCCCCGCATGACCGCGAGCGCCCCCGGCCCCACCGCCGACGCCGTCCCGCCGGCCCTGGTGGACCGTGCCCGGCGGTGGCGTCACGACCTGCACCGCATCCCCGAGACCGCGTTCACCGAACACGCGACCGCCGCGTATGCCGCACGCGTGCTGGAGGAGCTCGGG
The DNA here is from genome assembly GCF_030588125.1 of Isoptericola sp. b515. Taxonomy (NCBI): domain Bacteria; kingdom Bacillati; phylum Actinomycetota; class Actinomycetes; order Micrococcales; family Promicromonosporaceae; genus Isoptericola; species Isoptericola sp. b515. Next base: position 283,784 of record NZ_JAUQYR010000003.1, read on the forward strand.
TACGTGGTCGTCACCGGCATCGGCGGCACCGGCGTCGTCGCCTCGCTGACACGCGGCACCTCGGGCCGGTCGGTGGGGCTGCGCTCCGAGCTCGACGCGCTGCCGATCACCGAGGCGAGCGGTGTCGAGTACGCCTCGACCCATCCCGGGGCGATGCACGCCTGCGGGCACGACGGCCACCTGGCGATGCTGCTGGGGGCCGCCGCGCTGCTGGCCGAGGGCGGCGGACTCGACGGCACGGTCCGCCTCGTGCTGCAGCCCGCCGAGGAGCCGGGGCACGGGGCCCGAGCGATGGTCGACGACGGGCTGTTCGACCGGTTCGCGGTCGACCGGCTGTTCGGGATCCACAACATCCCGGGGCTGCCGGCCGGGCACCTGCGCACCCGGCCGGGTCCGATCATGGCCGGGGAGGACAACTTCACCGTCGCCGTGCGGGGCCGCGGCGGGCACGCGTCCGCCCCGCACCTGGTGGTCGACGCGCTCGTCGTCGCCGCGGAGATCGTCGTGGCGCTGCAGCACGTCGTCGCGCGCAGCGTCGACCCGGTGAGCACCGCCGTGCTGTCGTGCACGGACCTCCGCACCGACGGCGCCCGCAACGCCATCCCCACCCACGCCACGATCACCGGGGACACCCGCAGCTTCGACCCGGCGGTCAGCACGCTGCTGGAGCGCCGCATCCGGGAGGTCGCCGCCGGGGTCGCCGCCGCGCACGGCGCGGAGGTCACCGTCGACTACACCCGCGAGTTCGCACCCACCGTGAACGACGGTGCGAGCGTGGCCCTGGCCGGGCTGGCCGCGGCGCGGGCCGTGGGCATGGACAGGCTCGACGTCGACGCCCCGCCGATCATGGGCAGCGAGGACTTCGGCGTGCTGGCCGGTCACGTGCCGGCGTGCCTGGTGTTCCTCGGCAACGGCACCGCACCCGACGCGGGCGGGGTGCCGCTGCACAGCGCCGACTACGTCTTCAACGACGACGTGCTGGCGGCCGGCATCGCGTTCTACCGCGAGGCCGTGGTCGAGAGCCTCTCGACGCCCGACGAGACTCCGGTGTAGGCCTCCCGGCGTTACTCCTCGACAGGGTGCGGCGAGGGTGTCGGAACGCGTGTCTACCCTTGCGTGGGTGAACATCGAGCAGCGATCACCGCGGCGTGGTCACGTCTTCGTCGACGAGAGCAAGCGGCGGGACTATCTGCTGGTGGCGGCCGTCGTCGTCCCGCGCGAGATCGCCGCGGCGCGGCAGGTCGTGCGGGGGCTGATGCTCCCCGGCCAACGTCGGCTTCACATGGTCAAGGAGAGCCAGAGCCGACAGCGCAAGATCCTGTCGGCCCTCGAGGAGCTGGATGCTTCCATCACGCTGTACCGGGCCGGACAGACGTACCGCACCGAACTCGAGCGCCGCGAGGTCTGCCTTCGCCGGCTGGTCGAGGATATGAAGGCCGGAGATCACGCCCGTTTGCTGCTGGAGCGGGACGAAACGCTGGTCAGGAGCGACCGCAAGGTCATCCAGCACGAGCATCGGCGGTTGGGGTGCACGTTCCGGTACGACCACGACACCGCCGCCCAAGAACCGTTGCTCTGCATCCCCGATGCCGTGGCGTGGGCGTTCAGCCGTGGCGGCGACTTCCGGCGCCGGGCCGAGCAGCTCACCGACGACGTCGTCGACCTGTAGACAGCGCGAGACCCGAGCGCCACAACCGTCCGGAAGGGTCTCGGGTCCACTTCCCACCGCTAGTGCGATGAGCTGCCACCAGTGTATGGCGGCCTCGCGCTCCCAGGCAACGGCTGCAGGAGGACACCCTCACCGCACCGAGCCGGGATTGATCAGCCGCGCTGGAAGGCGCGGCGAACGTGGGCGACCTGTTCGGGGGTGAGCTCCCACCGGATCTCACCGCGTTCCGCGAGCAGTCCGTACTCCGCCCGAAGGACGTTACGGATCTGCTGAGCGGGGACCCCGAGCTCCCGCTCGAGGTCCGCCGGGGTCATCGGTTCGCTGTCCACGCCGCCGGCTCCTAGGCGTCGATCTGCGCGCGGTCCAGGGCGTTCGCCCCGGCCACGATGAACTCCTTGCGCGGCGCGACGTCGGAGCCCATGAGCAGGTCGAAGACACGCTCCGCGGCCTCGGCGTGCTCGACGGTCACCCGGCGCAGCGTGCGGTGGCGCGGGTCCATCGTCGTCTCGGCGAGCTGGTCGGCGTCCATCTCGCCCAGACCCTTGTACCGCTGGATGTCGTCCTTGTAGCGGCGACCGGCCTTGTCGAGCTTCTTCAGCGTCGCGTTGAGCTCGGCCTCGGAGTACGTGTACAGGTACTCGCCCTTGCGGCGGCCCGACCCGAGCACCTCGATGCGGTGCAGCGGTGGCACGGCGGCGAACACGCGGCCCTCGGTGAGCAGCGGGCGCATGTACCGGTAGAAGAGCGTCAGCAGCAGGGTGCGGATGTGCGCGCCGTCGACGTCGGCGTCGGTCATCAGCACGACCTTGCCGTACCGGGCGGCGTCCACGTCGAAGGAGCGGCCCGACCCGGCGCCGAGCACTTGGATGATCGCGGCGCACTCGGCGTTGCGGAGCATGTCGCTGATCGACGCCTTCTGAACGTTGAGGATCTTGCCGCGGATGGGCAGCAGCGCCTGGAAGTCGGAGGACCGCGCGAGCTTGGCGGTGCCCAGGGCGCTGTCCCCCTCGACGATGAACAGCTCGGAGCGCCCGACGTCGTCGCTGCGGCAGTCGGCCAGCTTGGCGGGCAGCGAGGAGGACTCCAGGGCGTTCTTGCGCCGGGAGATCTCCTTCTGCTTGCGCGCGGTGACGCGGGCGCGCATCTCGGCGACGACCTTCTCCAGCAGCAGGGAGGCCTGCGCCTTGTCGTCCCGCTTGGTCGAGGTGAGCAGCGCCTTGAGCTCGTCCTCCACGACGCGGGAGACGATCTGGCGCACCGGCGCGGTGCCGAGGACCTCCTTGGTCTGCCCCTCGAACTGCGGCTCGGCGAGCCGGACGGTGACGACGGCGGTCATGCCGGCCATCGCGTCGTCCTTCTCGATGCGCTCGGCGGAGTCCTTCGCCGAGACCTTCAGCCGGCGGGCGTTGGCCTCGACCTGCTTGCGGATCGTCTTGAGCAGGCCCTGCTCGAACCCGGTGCGGTGCGAGCCGCCCTTGGGCGTGGCGATGATGTTGACGAAGGTGCGCATCTCGGTCTCGTAGCCGACGCCCCACCGCAGCGCGACGTCGACCTCGCAGTCGCGCTTCACCTCCTGGGAGGTCATGTGCCCCTTGGCGTCCAGGACAGGCACCGTCTCGGTGAACGAGCCAGACCCCGTCAGGTGCCAGGTCGAGGTGACCGCGGTGTCCGGGGCGAGGAACTCCACGAAGTCCACGGCGCCGCCGGAGTGCTGGAAGACCTCCTCGTGCGGCCCGGACTCCCCCGGCGTGCCGGGCAGGCCACGCTCGTCGCGCACGGTGATCTTCAGCCCGGGCACCAGGAACGTCGTCTGCCGCGCCCGCGTGACCAGCTCGTCGTAGGAGAACACCGCCGACTTGGGGAAGATCTGCCGGTCCGCCCAGTAACGCACCCGGGTGCCGGTGCGCTTGCGGGGCGCCTTGCCGACGACCTCGAGCTCGGAGTGGTCGACGAACGGCTCGAACGGGGCCTCCGGCGTCGGGCCCGTGGCGGGGTCGGCGAAGGTCCCGGGCTCACCGCGGTGGAACCGCATGCCGTAGGTCTTGCCGCCGCGGTCGACCTCGACGTCGAGCCGCGCGGACAGCGCGTTGACGACGGAAGCGCCCACCCCGTGCAGGCCGCCGGAGGCGGTGTACGAGCCGCCGCCGAACTTGCCGCCGGCGTGCAGCTTGGTGAAGACCACCTCGACGCCGGACAGGCCGGTCTTCGGCTCGGCGTCCACGGGGATGCCGCGGCCGTCGTCCTCGACCGTCACGGAGGTGTCGGCGTGCAGCACGACGCGGATCGCGCTGGCGTGGCCGCCGAGCGCCTCGTCGACGGAGTTGTCGATGATCTCCCACAGGCAGTGCATCAGGCCGCGGGAGTCGGTGGACCCGATGTACATGCCGGGTCGCTTGCGGACCGCCTCGAGACCCTCGAGGACGGAGAGATGGCGTGCGGTGTACCCGGACTCGGACGTGGCTGTCACGCGGTCGAGGGTAGCCGAGCCCGCTGACAGCACCGCCCAGGCGCCCCGCTGGTGGCCGAGATGTGACCCGCGGCGTTGATCGCCGACAGCGAACCGGGCCCCCTCCCGGGAAGAAATCGCGGCCCAGATGGTTTGATGGTGGCGTGAGCACCATGACGGAAGACACGACCCAGATGACCGCCGCCGACCGCTGTGACCGCTGCGGGGCCCAGGCCTACGTGCGTGTCGAGCTTCCCGCCGGGGAGCTGCTGTTCTGCGGCCACCACGCCCGCGCCCACGCCGACGCCTACCAGTCCGTGGCCACGCACGTTCAGGACGAGACCGATCGTCTGCACGCCGAGCACGGCGCCTCCTGACCCCCACGACGACCTGCCGGGGACGCCCCGGACCGACGAAGGCCCCGCACCGACCGGTGCGGGGCCTTCGTCGTGTCGAGGCGGGCACGATCCGGCGAGCGCGCCTCGCGGACGCCGGCATGGCGCGATCGCGAACCATGTCGGCAATGCGTCCGACGTCTGACGTGTGCGTTTGCGGTGCGTGTGTCCAGGACCCTGCCTACCGTGAAACAGGGCGTGACACGGTGCATCCACGAGGAGGGCCGGACGGTGAGTCTGCCCAGGAGCGTCATGAGGGCCGCGCTGGCGTCGATGTTCGCGGCGGCGATGCTCGCCGTGTCGGTGCCCGCCCCGACCGCAAGCGCCGAGACGGCGTCCCCCGTCGCGGACCAGCAGACCATCGTCGGCCTCGTGACCGTGAACGGCGAGGTTCCGACGACGGGTGTCCACGTCACGGTCGTCGCCGCCGCCGACGGCGAGGACGAGAGGACGTGCGGCGACTTCGTCACCGGAGAGGGCGCGACCTTCGAGCTCATCCTTCCCGCCGAGTGCGGCCCGGGAGCGACGGCCGTCTTCCGCGTCGACACCGGGAGCGAGTCCGGCACGGTCGTCGAGATCACCGAGGACCCCCGGTTGACGGCGACGGTCGACTTCCAGCTGTCCGACGCCGAGCTGGAAGCGCTCGGACTCCAGGCGCAGCCGTCGCCCGACGTCGCGGTGGTGCAGACAAGCCCTCCCCTGCAGGGGACGGACCTGCGCGTCGTCGTGCTGAGCACCGTCATCCCGGCGACCCTGCTGCTGGTGGTCATGGTGCTGATGAAGGGCAGCTTCTGGAGACGCGGCGCGCCGTCCGGCGGCGGGTCGACGTCCGAGGACAAGGGGGACGGCAGCTACCGCTCGCAGATCGAGGGCATGGTCCTGGTGATGGTGGTGCTCTCGGTCATCCTGCTGGGCGTCACCGGCAAGATCGGCTCCGACGGACTGGTCTCGGTGCTGGCGGCCATCGTCGGGTACACCGTGGGACGGCAGGTCGGCAGCAAGGAGACGTAGCAACGGCCCACGCCGGGCACGCCCGACCGCTGTGGGTATGAAAGATGCCGCCCTCCCGGGGAGGAGGACGGCATCTTTCATACCCACACGCGGGGGTGTCGGTCAGTCGAGGTAGTCGCGCAGCACCTGCGAGCGCGACGGGTGCCGCAGCTTCGACATGGTCTTGGACTCGATCTGACGGATCCGCTCACGCGTGACGCCGTAGACCTTGCCGATCTCGTCGAGCGTCTTGGGCTGGCCGTCCTGCAGGCCGAACCGCATCGAGACCACGCCGGCCTCGCGCTCGGACAGTGTGTCCAGCACCTGGTGCAGCTGCTCCTGCAGCAGGGTGAACGACACCGCGTCCGACGGGACGATCGCCTCGGAGTCCTCGATGAGGTCGCCGAACTCGCTGTCGCCGTCCTCGCCGAGCGGGGTGTGCAGCGAGATGGGCTCGCGACCGTACTTCTGGACCTCGACGACCTTCTCCGGGGTCATGTCGAGCTCCTTGGCCAGCTCCTCCGGCGTGGGCTCGCGGCCCAGGTCCTGGAGCATCTGGCGCTGCACGCGGGCGAGCTTGTTGATGACCTCGACCATGTGCACCGGGATACGGATGGTGCGGGCCTGGTCGGCCATCGCGCGGGTGATCGCCTGCCGGATCCACCAGGTGGCGTACGTCGAGAACTTGTAGCCCTTGGTGTAGTCGAACTTCTCGACCGCGCGGATCAGACCGAGGTTGCCCTCCTGGATCAGGTCCAGGAACAGCATCCCGCGGCCGGTGTACCGCTTGGCGAGCGAGACGACCAGGCGCAGGTTCGCCTCGAGCAGGTGGTTCTTGGCGCGGCGGCCGTCGTGCGCGATCCAGCGCAGGTCGCGCCACATCTTGCGCTCGTCGGCCGAGGCCTTGGTGCGGTCGAAGTCGGCGAAGTCCTGCGCCAGGCGCTCCTCGGCGAACAGGCCGGCCTCGATGCGCTTGGCGAGCTCGACCTCCTGCTCGGCGTTCAGCAGCGCGACCTTGCCGATCTGCTTGAGGTAGTCCTTGACCGGGTCGGCCGTCGCGCCGGCGGTGACGACCTGCTGGGCGGGCTGGTCGTCGTCGTCGGTGTCAGAGACGACGAAGCCGCCGCCCTCCTCCTCCTTCTTGCCGCGCTGGAGCTTGATCCCGGTGACGTGGATCTCGCGGGGGCCCTCGCCCTCCTCGTCCTCGACCGGGACGCCGTCCGGCTCCGGGGCAGGCTTGTGGGCCTTGGCCGCCGCCTTGCGCGTGGTCGTGGTCGTCGCCGCGGCCTTCTTGGCCGCCGGCTTCTTGGCGGCCGTCTTCTTCGCGGCGGGCTTCTTGGCCGCCGTCTTCTTCGCGGCCGACGTGGTGGCCTCGCCGGACTCGGCGTCCGCGGACGAGGTGTCCTCGGCCTCCGACGTCGCGCCGGCGGCCGCGGACGTCGTGGACTTCTTCGCGGCAGGCTTCGACGCGGGCGCCTTCGCGCGCGTCTGGGTCTTGGTGGACGAGCTCGCGGCCGCGGCGACCTTGGTCGCCGTGGGCACGCCGACCTCGACACCGGCGCCCGCGAAGGCGCGCAGCACGGCCTTCAGGCGCTTCGGGTCACCCACGGACGCGTGCTCGCAGGCAGAGCGGAAGCTCTCCGCGTCGACACGACCGTTCGCGGTGCCGCGGTCGAGCAGCTCCTGCAGGGCAGGGTGGTCGAACTCTCGGGGCAGCGGGGGGTTCTGCGCAGTGGACGCCACAAACCGACCTTTCGGCGTTCGAGGGAGACGGTGGACCGCGGTCGGAGCCTGGGACGAGGGCCTCTCGACGCAGCGGAATACCTATATTGTACTGGCGGTACCAGGGAAGAGGGGCCCGGAGGGCCCTCGCCGCCTCGCCACGGCTGCGCTTCCCGGTACGTCATCGGTGGTCACGCAGGTGAACGCCGGATGACGGCCCGTCTATTCCCTGTCGGATCCTCGGCGTGGCGACACGCGGGTCAGCGGCGTGGCGTCACGGCTTGACGGCCAGCACCGGGCACGGGGCCTCCAGCAGGATGCGCTGTGCGCCGGAGCCGAGGATGAGCTTGCCCACGGGGCTGCGCCGTCGCAGCCCGATGACGATCAGCTCCGCCTGCGCCTCGAGGGCCTCGCGGACCAGGTCCTCGGCGAGGTCGCCCGTGCCCGGCACCACCACGTGCTCGATCGACGCGGCCTCCAGCCGCTGCGCGACGTCCTCTCCCCCGGAACCCGGACTGATGACCACGAGTCGCGTCTGGCGCTGCAGGGCCTCCGCCTCGGCGGCGGCCAGCGCCTTCTCGCCCTCGGGAGTGCTCAGATGTCCCACGACGATCGCCATGCCTGCACGCTACCGGACGCCGCCGCCCCGGGGTCTGCCGGACGGGCCGTCCGCTCGCTGGTCGGCCCGGACCCAGCCGGGCGGCAGCCCCGCCGACACCGCACCGTGAACCAGCCGCGCCAGCCGGTACGTCGCGTCGACCGCCAGCGCGCCCTCGACACGCCGCGCCGCCCGCGGCCCGTCGCCCTGCCACCAGGCCAGGAACGCGAGCAACGTCAGGGGTGGCGCCTGCAGCCGCCGGGGCACGTGCGCCACCACCTGTTCGAGCACGACGGCGCCGCGTCGCAGCCGCGCCGGGTCCGGGGCCACCGCGTGGTCGGGGTCGACGACGGACGCCATCGCGCGGGCGGCGCCGGCCTCGTCGTCCTCGACCCCCTCGACGGTCGCCGCGGTGGCCTCGTCACCGCGGGGCAGCAGGCTCAGCAGCGCGGCGTCGCGCACCCGCCGGTCGGCCAGGCCGGCACCGACGCGGCCGAGCAGGGCCGGGCCCAGCGCGGGGTCCGCGGCCGGGTCGTCGTCGACCTGCCCCAGGGCCGACCGCCAGGCCGACCACGCCTCGCCCCGCCACCGTCGGGCGGCCTCCTCGTCGCCGGTGGTCGGTCGGGCGCTCTCGCGGCGTCGTGCCGCCCGGGCTGCCAGCCCCCGGGCCGCGGCGGTGGCGGCCGGGAGGCGGAAGGCCTCCTCCGCCGAGTCCGCGAGCGCGCGGCCGGCCAGGACGTGGGCCGCCCCCACCGGCCCGTGCTCGAGGGCGGCGGTCGGGAACCCGCCGGGCGGGCAGCACGCGACGTCGTCGCAGTCCAGGCCGCGGTACCCGTGCGGTGTCACGAGCCAGCGGTCGACCTCGACGGTCGGGGCGACGACCCGGCGGACGGCCTCCACCCGGTCCATGGCGGCCGCGACCTCCCCCGCGGTGTACAGGGCGAGCAGGCAGAAGGTCGGGTCGACGTCCGCGACGGCACGGGTGAGCGGTTCCAGACCGGCCGTGACGTCCCCGGGGCCGGCGAGGTCGGGCAGGCCGACGCGGGCGACGAGCCCGAGGCGCCCGGACGCGGTCACGCAGGCCAGGACGACGGACTCGGTGGGCCGGAACCCCAGCCGGTACGGGACGGCGGCCAGGAGGTCGTGGGCGTCACGGAGGCGGACGGTGTCGGGTGCGGGGTCACAGGTGGTCGTCATGAGGCGAGCACACTGCCTCGCGGCACCCGGCCGCCGCGCCCCGGCCCGTCCCGCGGCCGGGCCTGGGGACGGGCCCTGCTGGGGGTGAGCGCCCACTACGGTGTCCCCGTGTCCTCGACCAGCCGCCCGCGTGCCGACCGCACGCCGGGACCCGCCGCGCGTGCCGTCGCGACGGCCGCCCTCGTGGCGTGCCTCGTGAGCGGCTGCGGCACGGCCGAGGGCCAGGGAGCGGCGTCGGGCCCCGACCCCACCGGCGACCCCTCCGACGTCCCGACCGCCCTGCCGTCGTTCGACCCGTCGTCGGCCGTCGGTGACTACGCCCAGGGATTCCCCACCGGTCTGCTGGGTGCCCCGAAGAAGGCGACGGTGCTCGCCAGCTCCGCGCTGCCGGCGGAGGACGGACTGGTGGAGGTCTCCCTCAACCTGGCGACGAACCAGTCCGCCCGCAAGGTCATGGCGTCCTACGCGCGCCGGCTGGACGAGGCCGGCTTCGCCGAGGCCGACGAGGTCCCGGCCTCCGGGCTCGCCGCGCGGTCGGTGTTCACCCGCACGCGGGACACCAAGAAGGCGGCGGTCGAGACCGTCCTCATCGGCGTGCTGGACGACGGCGAGCGGCGCCTGGTGTCGTTGTCCGGCACGGTGGCCGCCGACGGGCCGACCGACGGTTCCTGACCACCGGACGAAGGCCCGGGGACACGCAGGACACGGTCGGGTCACGATCACCGGCCCAAACTACTCAGCACGCTTAGGCTGTGCCCATGCCTGCTGCCGCGACCCCCCTGGTCGAACTCGAGAACCTCCGCACGGACGTCGACACGGCACTGCGTGCCCACCTCGCCCGGCTGGGCGAGGAGGTCGCGGAGATCGGTCCCGGGACCGCGGCACTGACGGAACACGTCTCCACGCTGCTCGACGGCGGCAAGCGCCTGCGTGCCGCCTTCTGCTACTGGTCGTTCCGCGCGCACGGTGGCGCCCCGACCGGCGCCACCCGTGACGCCGTCGTCCGCATCGGTGCCGCCCTCGAGCTGTTCCAGGCCGCCGCGCTGCTGCACGACGACGTGATGGACGCCTCCGACACCCGCCGCGGCCGTCCCACGGCCCACCGCGTCTTCGCCGCACGGCACGGCGACAACGCCTGGACGGGCGACGGCGAGCGGTTCGGCACGGCGGTGGCGATCCTGCTGGGCGACCTGTGCCTGGTGGCCTGCCACCGGGAGGCGGCCGCCGCGCTGGACGCCGTCGAGCCCACGGTCGCCCGCGCCGCCCGCGACCTGTTCGACACCATGACGAGCGAGGTCGTGGTCGGCCAGTACCTCGACGTGCTGGTGCAGGCCGAGCCCTGGGGCCTGGACCCCGTCGCCGACGAGCAGCGCGCCCGCACGGTGCTGCGCTCGAAGTCGGCGCGCTACTCGGTGGAGCGTCCGCTGGCGCTCGGCGCGGTGCTGGCCGGCGCCGGTGCGGAGGAGGTCGAGGCGATCAGCGCCGTGGGGCTGCCCGTCGGCGAGGCCTTCCAGCTCCGCGACGACCTGCTGGGCGTGTTCGGCGACCCCGCGGTCACCGGCAAGCCGGCCGGCGACGACCTGCGCGAGGGCAAGCACACCGTGCTGGTGGCCCGGACCCTGGCCGACGGCGGCGAGGAGGCCCGGGCCCTGCTGTCGAAGCACCTGGGCGACCCCGAGCTCTCCGCCGAGGACGTCTCCGCGCTGCGGGACACCATGACGGCCTCGGGGGCGGTGGACGACGTCGAGGCCCTCATCGACGAGCTCGCCAGTGCTGCGCTCGAGCGCCTCGCGTCGTCCGACCTCAGCTCCCCCGGCCGCGAGGTGCTCGCCGACCTCGCCCGGGTCGCCGTCGACCGGCGGGCCTGACCGGTTCTCAGCCGAGCGCCTGCGCCAGCCGGCGCACCTGCGCGCGCCGTCCGGCACGCAACGCGCCCACCGGGGTCGTGCCGAGCGTGGAGTCCTCGGTGAACAGCCACCGCAGGGCCTCGGCGTCGCTGTACCCGGCGTCCCCGAGCAGGATGAGCGTCCCGCGCAGGGTCTCGAGCACCGTCGCCCCGCCGTCCGACGTCTCGACGACGAACGCGGCCGGCACCTGGAAGGTGGTCCGCTCCCCGCGCTTGACCCCGATCACGTGGCGGGAGGACACCATGCCCCGCACCTTGCTGACGTCGGTCCCCACCGCGTCGGCGAGGTCGGGCAGGGTCAGCCAGTCGCCGACCAGGTCGTCCAGGGGGGTCTGCTCAGGTGCATCGCTCACGGCGCCAGCCTAGCCTCCACGCCCGCCCGCCCGAGGCCCCGTAGGATCGGCCCGTGGCCTCCACGACGACCGATCCCCTGCTCGGCCGCCTGGTCGACGGGCGGTACGAGATCGCCGCGCGCGTCGCGCGCGGCGGGATGGCCACCGTCTACCGGGCGCACGACCGGCGTCTGGGACGCGAGGTCGCGCTCAAGGTGATGCACCCGCACCTGGCCGACGGCGTCGACGGCGCGAGCTTCGTCTCGCGTTTCCGCCGCGAGGCGCGCGCCTCGGCCCGGCTGTCCCACCCCGGCGTCGTCGCCGTCTTCGACCAGGGCCTCGACGGCGACACCTCGTACCTGACGATGGAGTACGTCGAGGGCGGCAACCTGCGCGCCGCGCTGCTGGAGGGACCGCTGGCGGTGGGCCGTGCCCTGGACGTCACCACCCGGGTGCTCGACGCGCTCGCCGCGGCCCACCGCGTGGGACTGGTGCACCGGGACGTCAAGCCCGAGAACGTCCTGCTGGGCCACGACGGCTCGGTGAAGGTCGCCGACTTCGGTCTGGCGCGCGCCGTCACGGAGGTGACCTCGACCGCCAGCGGGACCATCCTCGGCACGGTCGCCTACCTGGCCCCGGAGGTCATCGCGTCCCGCGGGGCCGGCCCCGCGACCGACGTGTTCGCCGTCGGCGTCCTGCTCTCCGAGATGCTCACCGGCACCGTGCCCTACCCCGGCGAGCCCGCGATCGGCGTGGCCTACCACCACGTCCACGACGACCTGCCGGCACCGTCGGAACGCGTGCCCTGGCTGCCGCCGGAGCTCGACCGCCTCGTCGCCTCCTTCACGGCGCGCGACCCGCAGCAACGGCCCGTGGACGCCGCGGCGGCGAGCGCCGCGGTCGCCGCCGTGCGCGCCACGCTGGACGACGGGACCCTCGCGCGGCGCGCGGAACCGCCCGTGCTGCCGGCCCCGGTCGACGACGAGCACGACGCCACCGGGCCGGACGGCGAGCCGCGGGCGTCGGCGCTCCCCTCGGACGCCGTCGACGCGATCCCGGCCGCGCTCTTCACCCAGGACGCCGGGCCGGACCACCGCACCGAGCACCTCGTCGTGGCCCCGACGCACACGATGACGGCCCCGGTCCGCACCGGACCGAGCACCGGGCCGACCGGTGGCGGACGCACCGACCGACGCGGCGCCGTCCTGCGCACCGTGCTCCTGGTGCTGCTCCTGCTCGGAAGCCTCGGTGCCGGCGCCTGGTGGTGGTTCGCCGCCGGCCCCGGCGCGTGGACGACCGTGCCGGCCGGGCTCACGGGCGTCACCGTCGAGGACGCGCGCACCGAGCTGTCCTCGCGGGGCCTGGAGGCCACCGTCCAGGAACGCCACCACGACGAGGTCCCCGCCGGGGACGTGGTCTCGACCGACCCCGCGGCCGGCGACCGGGTCCGTCAGGACGGGGCCGTGACGCTGGTCGTCTCCCTCGGGGTGCGCATGCTGACGGTGCCCGAGAACCTGGTGGGTGCCGATCGTCAGGACGCCCGGTCGGCGCTGGAGGGAACGGGGTTCACCACCAAGGTCGAGGGCGCCTACGACGACAGCGCGCCGAAGGGCCGGGTCCTGGCCGTCTCAGTGCCCGAGGGGTCCGAGCAGCGGCACGACACCGTCGTGACGCTCACCGTCTCGGACGGACCGGCTCCCGTGACGGTCCCCCAGGTCGTCGGCCGGACCGGCGCCGAGGCGGAGGAGGCCCTGGCCGGGTTCGGCCTGCGGACGGCCTACGCCGACCCGGAGCCGTCGGCGGAGGTCGCCGAGGGGACGGTGCTGCGGCAGGACCCCGAGCAGGGCGAGACGGCGTCCCGCACGGACACCGTCACCCTGACGCTGTCGTCGGGCCCGCCGCAGGTCGCCGTGCCCGACGTGATCGGGATGACGACCGGCGAGGCGACCACGGCCCTCGAGGAGGCCGGGTTCGAGGTCGAGGTGGACGGGCTCCTGGGCGGCTGGCTGCCCGCGTTCAGCGACGAGGTCCGCGACCAGGACCCCACCGGCGACGCACCGGCCGGCTCGACGGTGACGATCACCGTCTGGTGAGCATCTCCGCGACCTGGAAGGCGGTCTCGAGCGACTGCTGGTGGTTGAGCCGCGGGTCGACGAGCGTCTCGTAGCGCTCGGCCAGCCCGGCGTCGGAGATCTCCTCGCTGCCGCCGAGCACCTCGGTGACGTCGTCGCCGGTGAGCTCCATGTGCAGGCCGCCGGGGACCGTGCCGAGCTCGCGGTGCACGGCGAAGAACCCGGTGACCTCGTCGAGCACGTCGGTGAACCGGCGCGTCTTGAAGCCGCTCTCGGAGGTGATGGTGTTGCCGTGCATCGGGTCGGTCACCCACGTCACGGCCAGACCGGCGTCGGTCACGCCCCGCACGACGTCGGGCAGCACGTCGCGCACCTTGCCGGCGCCCATGCGCGTGATGAACGTCAGGCGCCCCGGGGTGTTGTCGGGGTTGAGCCGGGCGGCCAGCGCGATCGCGTCGTCCGCCGTCGTGGTCGGGCCGAGCTTGACCCCGACCGGGTTGGCGACGTGCGAGAGGAACTCGACGTGCGCGCCGTCGAGCTGCCGGGTGCGCTCGCCGATCCACAGGAAGTGCGCGCTGGTGTCGTAGGCGCGGCCGGACCGGGGGTCGACCCGGGTCAGGGCACGCTCGTAGTCGAGGATGAGCGCCTCGTGGCTGAGGAAGAACTCGACGGTGCGCAGGGCGTCGAAGTCGGCCCCGCAGGCGTCCATGAACCGGATCGCCCGGTCGATCTCCGTGGCGGTGCGCTCGTAGCGCGCGTAGGCGGGGTTCTCCATGAAGCCGCGGTTCCACTCGTGCACACGCCGCAGGTCGGCGTACCCGCCCTGGGTGAAGGCACGCACCACGTTGGCAGTCGCGGCGGAGATCCGGTACGCCTGCTCGAGGCGGGCGGGGTCCGGGATCCGCGACGCGGGGGTGAACGCGTGACCGTTGACCATGTCCCCGCGGTAGCACGGCAGGGTGACGCCGTCGCGCGTCTCGGTGTCCGCCGAGCGCGGCTTGGCGTACTGGCCGGCGAGCCGGCCCATCTTCACCACGGGGGTGCTCGCCCCGTGGGTGAGGACGACGGCCATCTGCAGGATGGTGCGCACCTTGTTGCGGATGCGGGTGGCGTTCGCGTCCGCGAAGGTCTCGGCGCAGTCGCCCCCCTGCAGCAGGAACGCCTCGCCGCGGCCGGCCGCGGCGAGGCGTTCGGTGAGCGTGTCGGCCTCGGCGGGCACCACGAGGGGCGCCGCGACCGCCAGGCGGGCGGCGGCGGCGTCCAGGGCGTCGGCGTCCGGCCACACCGGCTGCTGCCGGGCCTCCAGCTCACGGAACCGGTCCAGGCCCTGGGGGTCGGTCCCGGGCGCGACGACGTCGACGGCGGTGCTCATGGTGCCCGTCCGCCTCAGTGCTCGGTGGGCTGGGCGGGCACGAGCGACTGACCGAGGTCGGCCAGCATCTCGCCGAACCACTCCTGGTGGACGTCGAAGGCCTTGCCGCCGGCGATGCGCGGGAACGCGATCGCCTTGAGCCTGTCCTCGTCCTCCTCGTCGTGGCCGATGACGCCGGGCTCGCCGCGCAGGGCGCACTCGACCGCCAGGTCCGTCATCGACTTGATGAGACGCAGGTCCTCGGCGTTCGCTGCCGCGGCACGCGAGTAGTAGCCCGACTTCTGGACCATGACCTTCTCGGCGCCCAGCTTCTCGGCGAACTGCTGGGCGAACCACTGGCCCGGGTTGATCGTGTCGAGCTTGACGTGGCCGAACGGGTCGCGCTGGACCTCCTCGCCGGCCGCCTCGAGCTGGGCGACGATCTCGTGCATGCCCGCACCCTCGGACAGGAAGATGTTGACGTTGCCGTGGGTGTCCATGACCGTCTTGAGGCGCTCGGCCTCGGCATCGATGTCGATGGCCAGCTCGGGCACGAACACCGCGTGCACGTCCCAGCGCTCGCGGGTCAGACCCAGCGCCGGGGCGAACTCCTGGGCGTCGAGCCACTTGCGGTACTCCGCGGCGGCGGCGGCCGTCAGCCAGCCGCAGTGGCGGCCCATGACCTCGTGCACGATGAGCATGCGCGGGCCGGAGCGGTGCTCGCCGATGACGTTGGCGGCGAACCCGGCCGCCTCCTCGGCGGCGGTCCAGGCGCCGAGCGACTGCTTGATCGGCACCACGTCGTTGTCGATGGTCTTGGGCAGACCGACGACGGTGAGCTCGTAGTCGTTCTCGTGCAGGTAGGCGGCGAGGTCCGCGGCGGTCGTGTTGGTGTCGTCGCCGCCGATGGTGTGCAGGACGTCCACGCCGTCGGCCTTGAGCTGCTCCGCGGCGACGTGCAGCGGGTCCTGACCCTCCTGGACGAGGCCGCGCTTGACGCAGTCGGCCGCGTTGGTCAGCTTCACGCGCGAGTTGCCGATCGGCGAGCCGCCGAAGCGGTGCAGGATGCCGGCCTGGCGGCGCGCCTCCGCACCGACCTCGATCTTCGTGCCGGTGAGCAGGCCGTGGTAGCCGTACTGGTAGGCGATGATCTCGATCGAGGGGTCGAGCTCGTTGTAGCGCTCGATGAGGCCTCCGACCGCGGAGGACAGGCACGGGGCGAAACCACCGGCGGTCAGCAGGGCCACACGACGGACCGACATGAGGAGCAACCTCTCCTAGGGGATGAACAGCGCTCCCCATCCTACGAGGGCCGTCACGCCCCCGCGGCCCCGTCTCAGCGCTCGGGTCGGTCCCCGTCCGGGGCGGGCCCCCGGTCCGACGCCGAGCTGCCCGGCGTCGGGTCGACCGGCAGGCCCTGGGCGATGCGCGCCTTGGCCGTGGCCGCGTAGACGTCGACGTACTCCTGCTCGCTCAGGCGCAGGATCGCGTACACGATCTCGTCGGTGACGGCGCGCAGGACGAACCGGTCGTTCTCCATGCCGCGGTACCGGCTGAAGTCCAGGGGCTCGCCGATGACGACGCCGATGGGCATCGGCTTGGGCAGCACCTTGCCCAGGGGCTGGGCGACGTCGGTCCCGACCATCGCCACGGGCACCACGGGCGCGCCGGACTCCAGGGCCAGCCGGGCCACCCCCGTCTTGCCGCGGTAGAGGCGGCCGTCGGGGCTGCGGGTGCCCTCGGGGTAGATCCCGAAGAGCTCGCCCTCGGACAGCACCCGCAGACCCGTCCGCAGCGCGGCCTCGCTCGCCTTGCCGCCCGACCGGTCCACCGGGATGGTGCCGACCCCGCGCATGAACCCGGCCACCAGCCGGCCGCGCAGCCCGCTGCCGGTGAAGTAGTCCGACTTGCCGAGGAACTTCACCTGCCGGTCCAGCACCAGCGGCAGCACGAAGGAGTCGATGACGGCGAGGTGGTTGCTGGCCAGGATCGCACCGCCGGTGCTGGGCAGGTTGTCCACACCACGGGTCCACGGGCGGAAGGCCATGCGCAGCACCGGTCCGACCAGCACGTGCTTCATCACCCAGTAGAACAACGGTCCTCCTCGCGGCGTCACCGACGACAATAGAGTGTTCCCATGGCCTCATCGAACCGGGACGCGGATCCGGACGACCTCCCGGACGCCGACGTCGACGCCCGTTGGACGGATATCGTCGCACGACTCGGCGACGTGGAGCAGTCGGGGCGCGACCTCGGACGACCCGAGGAGACCGTCGGCGGGACGGCGTCGGAGACGGTGACCGACCCGGAACCGACCGACGACGACGCGCCGTCGGCGCCCGTCGCGCGGGCGGCCGGCCCCCGGGACTGGCCGGCCTCCCCCGAGGTCGAGGCGCTCGAAGAGACTGAGTCGCACTTCGTGCCGCCGGACCCGGGGCCGATCACCCACCGCGACCCGCTGCTCACCCTCGCCTGGACCGTGGTCGTCGCGGTGCCGGTGCTCACCGTGCTCAGCGTCGTCCTGCGCGCGATGCTCGCCCAGCTCGTCGTGCCCGGCTGGCTGGGTCCGGCCGCCGGCGGGGCGTTCGTCGCTGCCGTCGCGGTGCTGGTCTGGCGCATGCCGGCCCGGCGCGACCCCGAGGACGACGGCCCCGGCGCGGTCGTCTGAGACCGCGCCCGGACCGCCGGGGTCAGCGTCGGGCCAGGTCGGCCGCGCCCACGATGCCGGCCTCGTTGGCGTGCTGGGCGAGCTCGACCTGGGCGACGGGCCGGTGGCCCAGCGCCGAGAGCTGCGCCTCGTAGGCCTTGCGGATCGGCAGCAGCAGCAGGTCCCCGGCGGCGCCGACACCGCCGCCGATCACGAACAGCTCCGGGTCCAGCAGGGCGGCGACGGACGCGGCGCCCTCGCCGATCCAGCGCCCGAGGTTCGCGAGCAGGTCGATCGCCAGCGGGTCGCCCTCCTGGGCCGCCTGCGTCACGTGCGGGCCCTGGATGGCCTCGCGGTCGCCGCCGGCCAGCTCCAGCAGGCGCGCGGCGGCGTCACGGTTGGCCACCGCCGCCTGCCGGGCGTCACGCACGAGGGCCGACCCCGAGGCGTACTGCTCCCAGCAGCCCTCGTGGCCGCAGCCGCAGTAGTGCCCGCCCGGCACCACCCGCATGTGCCCGACCTCGGCGGCCACGCCCCACTTGCCGCGCACCAGCTCGCGGTCGACGACGACGGCGCCACCGAGCCCCGTCCCGACGGTCAGCATGATCATGTCGGTGGCGGCCCGGGCCGCACCGAAGCGGAACTCCGCCCAGCCGGCCGCGTTCGCGTCGTTCTCCACGACGACCGGGACGTCCAGGTCCAGCAGGTCGCCGACGCGCTGCGCCAACGGGTACTCGCGCCAGGCGATGTTCGGCGCGAACAGCACCGAGGACCGGTCGGGGCTGACGAAACCGGCCGCGGCCAGGCCGATCGCACCGACCTCGTGCTCCCGGGCCAGCTCGGTGCACGCGTCCGCGATCGCACGGTCGATGCTCGCGACGTCGTCGGCG
Organism: Isoptericola sp. b515; assembly: GCF_030588125.1. Classification (NCBI taxonomy): domain Bacteria; kingdom Bacillati; phylum Actinomycetota; class Actinomycetes; order Micrococcales; family Promicromonosporaceae; genus Isoptericola; species Isoptericola sp. b515. The sequence continues at coordinate 301,999 of NZ_JAUQYR010000003.1, forward strand.
ACGGTGTCCCGCCGGACCTTCGCCAGGATGCGCCCGGCCTCGTCCACGACGCCGACGGCGATCTTGGTTCCGCCGATGTCGACTCCGATGGCGTGCATGCGTACGACCTCACGTTCGCTCGTCGGGGGGACGTCGCACGGCCCGGTGAGCCGCACCGACGCCGGGTGGAGGCGCGCTCCGTCGCGCCGGGGACAGCCTACCGACCTCCGCTACCGCCGCACGCACCGTCCGACTGGTGACCGGAGATGGCCCACGCAGGCCTTGCGACGCGGTATCGTGACGCTCCGTCGGACATCCCTGCCACTGGAGTCAGCCATGGACGAGACCACCACACCGCAGCTCGTTGAGCTGCCCCCCACCTACAACCTGAACACCCTGCTCGCCGACCGGATCTCCCCCGACCCCTCGGCGACGGTGCTCGAGCGCCCCGGGCCGTCCGGTTGGGAGAAGGTGAGCGGCACGGAGTTCGACGCGCAGGTCGTGGCGGTCGCGAAGGGTCTGGTCGCCAAGGGCGTCCAGCCGGGCCAGGCCGTCGGGATCATGTCGCACACGCGGTACGAGTGGACCCTGCTCGACTTCGCGGCCTGGGCGGCCGGCGCCGTCGCCGTGCCGATCTACGAGACGTCCTCGCGGGACCAGGTCGAGTGGATCGTCACCGACTCCGGCACCACCCTCGTGGTGGCCGAGGACGCCGAGATGGCCGACACCGTCAAGCAGGTGCAGGCCTCGGCCCCCACGCTGCAGGCCGTCCTCTCCCTCGAGGACGGCGCCATCGCCGAGCTCACCGCCGCCGGCGCGGAGGTCGAGGACGCCGAGATCGAGCGCCGCCGGGCCGTCGCGCAGCTCGACGACGTCGCCACCATCATCTACACCTCCGGGACCACCGGGCGGCCCAAGGGCGCCGAGCTCACGCACGGCAACTTCGCGCTGCTCACGAAGAACGCCGTCGCGGCCCTCCCCGAGGTCTTCGAGCAGGACGGCGGGCGCACCCTGCTGTTCCTGCCGCTCGCGCACGTCTTCGCCCGGTTCGTCGAGGTGCTCGCCATCGCCGGCGGCACCGTGCTCGGCCACTGGGGCGACACCAAGACCGTCACCGAGGGCCTGGCGGAGTTCAAGCCCACCTATGTGCTCGCGGTCCCGCGCGTCTTCGAGAAGGTCTACAACTCGGCCGAGCAGAAGGCCGCGGCCGGCGGCAAGCTCAAGATCTTCCACTGGGCGACCGCCACGGCCATCGAGTGGTCCCGCGCGCAGGACACCGGCGGCCCCTCGTTCTGGCTGAACCTGCAGCACACGGTCGCGGACCGGCTGGTCTACAAGAAGCTGCGCGCGGCGCTGGGCGGCGAGGCCCGCTACGCCGTCTCCGGCGGCGGCCCGCTGGGCGAGCGGCTCGGCCACTTCTTCCGCGGCATCGGGCTGACGATCATCGAGGGCTACGGCCTCACCGAGACGACGGCCCCGACCTCCGTCAACCGACCCAGCAACAACCGCATCGGCTCCGTCGGGGAACAGCTGCCGGGCTGCGGGGTCAAGATCGCCGAGGACGGCGAGATCATGCTGCGCGGCGTGCAGGTGTTCAAGGGCTACCACGACAACGCCGAGGCGACCGCGGAGTCGTTCGACGGCGAATGGTTCCGCACCGGTGACCTCGGCTCGCTGGACGACGACGGCTTCCTGCGGATCACCGGTCGCAAGAAGGAGATCATCGTGACCGCGGGCGGCAAGAACGTCGCCCCCGCCGAGCTGGAGGACCGCATCCGCGCCCACGCGCTGGTCAGCCAGTGCGTGGTCGTCGGTGACAACCGCCCGTTCATCGGCGCGCTGATCACCCTCGACCCGGACGGCCTGCCCGGCTGGTGCAAGATGCACGACAAGCCGACCCTGTCGGTCGAGGAGGCCAAGTCGGACCCGGACGTGCTGGCCGCGCTCGACCACGCCGTCACGCGGGCCAACGAGGCGGTCTCGCGCGCCGAGTCGATCCGCAAGTTCTCGGTGCTGCCCGAGGACCTCACCGTCGAGAACGGCTACCTCACGCCCTCGATGAAGGTCCGGCGCAACGTCGTGCTCGACGACTTCTCCGCCGACATCGACTCCCTCTACCAGGACACGCGCACGCAGTCCCCCGCCTGACCGTGCGGCCGGGCCGGCACCTCGCCGGCCCGGCCCCACCGTCGGCACCGCCGCCCCGACCTGCTGTCGGTGGCGGCCGCTAGCGTCCCCGCCATGTCGATCACGTCCACCCGTGGGCAGCCGGGGACGAGCGTCCAGCCGTCGTTCGCCGACCTGGGGACCCCGCTGCAGGACGTCACCTTCGTCGTCGTCGACCTGGAGACCACGGGCAGCCGTGCCGACGACGCCGGGATCACCGAGATCGGCGCGGTCAAGGTCCGTGGCGGCGAGGTGCTCGGCGAGTTCCAGTCGTTGGTCAACCCCGGGCGGCCGGTCCCGGCGTTCGTGGCCCGCCTGACGGGCATCACCACCACGATGGTCGCGACCGCACCGGACCCCGACCTCGTCCTGCCCAGCTTCCTGGAGTTCGCGCACGACGCCGTGCTCGTGGCGCACAACGCCCCGTTCGACATCGGCTTCCTGCGGGCGGCCTGCGCCGAGCTGGGCTACGCCTGGCCGGGTTTCGCCGTCGTCGACACTCTCCCGCTGGCCCGGCGCGTCGTGACGCGCGACGAGGCCCGCAACCACAAGCTGTCCACGCTCGCGGCGCTGTTCCGGGCCGGCACCTCCCCCGACCACCGCGCGCTCGCCGACGCCCGCGCGACGGTGGACGTGCTGCACGGCCTGCTCGAGCGGCTCGCCCCGCTCGGCGTGACCCACCTGGAGGACCTGGCCACGGCGTCCGACCCGGTGCCGGCGGACGTGCGGCGCAAGGCCACCCTCGCCGACGGCCTGCCCTCCTCCCCCGGCGTGTACCTGTTCCGGGGACCGGACGACGAGGTGCTCTACGTCGGCACCTCGACCAACATCCGTCAGCGCGTGCGGTCCTACTTCACCGCCGCCGAGAAGCGCCGGCGCATGACCGAGATGGTGCGGATCGCCCACGCCGTGACGCCGGTCGTGTGCGCGACGCCGTTGGAGGCCCGGGTGCGCGAGCTCCGCCTCATCGCGGAGCACGCCCCGCGCTACAACCGCCGGTCCAAGCACCCCGAGCGACGGTCGTGGGTCCGCCTGACCGACGAGGCCTACCCCCGGCTCTCGGTGGTCTCCGAGGTGCGCGGCGACGCGCCCCACATCGGCCCGTTCACCTCGCGCCGCACGGCGTCGGCCGCCGTCGAGGCCGTGCACGACGCCCTCAGCCTGCGGCAGTGCACGCAGCGCCTGCCCCTGGTGGCCCGGGAACGACGCAGCCCGTGCGCGCTGGCCGGGCTGGACCGGTGCTCGGCGCCCTGCACCGCCGTCGAGACGCCCGACGTCGGCTACGCCGCCGTCGTGGCGGAGGCGACCGCGGCGCTGACCGGTGACCCCGGGGTCGTGGTGCGGGCCCTCGGCGAACGGGTCGCCCGCCTGGCCGCCCAGGAACGGTTCGAGGAGGCCGGGCAGGTCACGGCCCGGCTGCGTGCCTTCGTCGGCGGCGCGGCGCGTGCCCAGCGGCTGGACCCGCTGAGCCGGTGCGCGGAGCTCGTCGCCGGTCGGCCGACGCCCGCGGGCGGCTGGGAGCTGGTCGTGGTGCGGCACGCCCGGCTGGCCGCGACGGCGGTCACCGGCGCCGGCGAGGACCCCTGGCCCGTCGTGCACGCCCTGCGGGCCACGGCGGAGGTCGTCGACGCGCCGACGCCGCCGGCCCCGGCGTGCCATCCCGAGGAGGCGGCGCTGATCCTGGACTGGCTCGACCAGCCCGACGTCCGCCTGGTCGACGTCTCGGACCCGTGGACGTGCCCGGTCCGGTCCGCCGTCGCGCACGCCGATCTCGACGACGTGGCGGCCACGGTCGCGCTGGCCGTGGGCGAGGCCGCCGATACGATGGCCGCATGCTGACCGCCATCGTGCTGATCGACACCGCCGCCGACCAGATCCCCGAGGTCGCGTCCCGCGTCACCGACCTGCCCGGCGTGAGCGAGGTCTACTCGGTCACCGGCAAGGCGGACCTCGTGGCGATGGTCCGGGTGAAGGAGCACGACGCCCTCTCCGACGTCATCGCCGACGGGATCAGCAAGGTCCCGGGCGTGCTGCGTACCGAGACGCTCATCGCGTTCCGCGCGTACTCGCACCTGGACCTCGAGCAGGCCTTCGCCCTCGGCCTGGACGACTGACCGGCGCGGGCCCCCGCGGGTCCCGGGTCCTCAGTGCTGCGTGGCCTCGACCCACCGCGCGAGCACGTCGGCGGCGCCGCCCTCGTCGACGCTGCGTGCGGCATGCGCGGTGCCCGCGGCGAGGCGCTCGACGAGGGAGCCCTCGGCGGTGCCGGGCAGCGACCCGTCCGCGACGAGCGCCGCGGCGGCGTTGAGCAGGACCGTCTCGCGCACGGGGCCGCGGTCGGCACCGGAGAACACCGCTCGCGCCACCTCGGCGTTGTGCGCGGCGTCGCCGCCCCGCAGGTCCTCGATCGCGATGCGGCGCAGGCCCAGGTCCGCGGCGGCGTCGAGGCGCTGCTCGACCACCTCGCCGTCGCGCACCTCCCACACGTCCGCGCCGCCGGTGGCGGCGAGCTCGTCGAGGCCGTCGTCGCCGCGGAACACCAGAGCACGCGTGCCCCGGGCGGCGAGCACGCCGGCCATGAGCGGGGCCATCCGCGCGTCCGCGCAGCCCACGGCCGTGGCGGCGGGCTGGGCGGGGTTGGTCAGCGGCCCCAGGAAGTTGAACGCCGTCGCGATCCCCAGGTCGCGCCGCGCCGTCCCGGCGTGACGCATGGACGGGTGGAACATCCCGGCGAAGCAGAAGGTGATGCCGACCTCGAGCGCGATCTCCGCGACCCGCTCGGCCGGCTGGTCGAGCCGTACGCCGAGCGCCTCGAGGACGTCGGCCGACCCGGACGAGGAGGAGGCGGCGCGGTTGCCGTGCTTGACCACGCGCGTGCCGGTCCCGGCCACGACGACGGCGGCCATCGTGGAGATGTTGACGGTGTGGTGGCGGTCCCCGCCCGTGCCCACGAGGTCGACCGACGGGCCCGGGACCTCGATGCGCGTGGCGTGCGCGAGCATCGCGTCGGCGAGCCCGGTGAGCTCGGCGGCCGTCTCCCCCTTGGCCCGCAGGCCCACCAGGAAACCGGCCAGGCGGGCCGGCGGCACCTCGCCCGACATGACCTCGTCCATCGCCCAGGAGGTCTCCTCGGCGCTGAGGTCGTGGCCCGCGACGAGTGCGGAGAGCACGCCGGGCCAGGTGGGGACGGTGGGGTCGCTGGTGGGCACGGCGGTCCTCTCCGGGGGTACGCGGTCGAACGAGAAGGTCAGGCCGCCCGGGCCAACGCGTCGGCGACGGTGCGCTGCACCGCGAAGGGGTCGAGCGGGCGCGGCACGACGGCGTCCGCGAGCGACCATGATGCCAGCCAGGCGTCGTCGGGCCGGCCGGTCAGCACCACGACGGGCGGGCAGTCGTAGACCTCGTTCTTGAGCTGTCGGCACAGCCCCATCCCGCCGGCCTTGTCGGCCTCGCCGTCCAGCACCAGCAGGTCGAACCGTCCGGAGGTGACGGCGGAGGTCACGGCCGGGGCGGTGGCGGTCTCGGTCCACTCGATCGGCGGCGCGTCGGCCCCCAGACGAGGTCCGACGGCGAGGCGCACCTGCTCGCGCACCGTGCGGTCGTCGCTGTACAGCAGCACCCGGGGGCCGTTCGTCATCGAGCATCCCTTTCGCAGTCGTTTGGTGGCATCGTGGCACAGGTCCGTCACCTCGGTCAGCACGATGTCGTGGTCTTTTCGTGGCACTGTCCTGCCATCCGTCACGATCTGGGCCCTTGGCCGCCCGTTTCTGCAGATTTCGTGGTGGTCGTCTCCACCGAAACCGTCGTGATGGTCCTCGAACCTCCCGCACGTCGGCCATAATGGATCGCGTGTCGACCGCAACGGCTGCTGCCCCCCACGCCCATCAGCACGTGACCGTGAACCGACCGAACACCGTCTCGGTCGGGACGATCGTGTGGCTCGCCAGCGAGCTCATGTTCTTCGCGGGCCTCTTCGCGATGTACTTCACGGTGCGATCCGTGTTGCCCGAGGAGGAGTGGGCCGCGCAGGCCGACATGGTCAGCTTCACCTTCCCGCTGATCAACACGACCGTCCTGGTGCTGTCCTCGGTCACCTGCCAGCTGGGTGTCTGGGCCGCCGAGCGCTTCCAGCCCGTGCGCACCGGCTCGCTGCTCCAGGTGGGCAAGTGGGGCATGAACGAGTGGATGACCCTGACCTACCTCATGGGCTCCTTCTTCATCGCCGGCCAGATCTTCGAGTACGCCGAGCTGGTCGAGCACGGCCTGACGATCTCCTCCAGCGCCTACGGCTCCGTGTTCTACCTGGCCACCGGGTTCCACGGCCTGCACGTGATCGGCGGCCTCATCGCCTTCCTCTTCCTGCTCGGCCGGTCCTTCCGCGCCAAGCGGTTCACCCACCACGAGGTGACCACGGGCCTCGTGGTCTCCTACTACTGGCACTTCGTCGACGTCGTGTGGATCGCCCTGTTCCTGGTGATCTACGTCCTGAAGTGATCCCTCCGGCCCGGCGCCGTCGCCGGGCCGACGCCCCCGAACCATCCACCTTCGAGACGAGGACATTTACGTGAAGGCACTCGCCGCCCGCCGGCACCACCGGGCCGCCCCGGTCGTGCTGATGCTGCTGGCGCTGCTGCTCACGGGCGGCGTGTACGCCGTCCTGGCGCCGAGCCCCGCCACGGCCGACACCGCCAGCACAGCGAACGACGTCGAAGAGGGCGAGCGCCTCTTCCAGGCCAACTGCGCCACCTGCCACGGCCCGAACGCCGAGGGCACCTCCCAGGCCCCGTCCCTGGTGGGCGTGGGCGCGGCGTCCGTGGACTTCCAGGTCTCGACGGGCCGGATGCCGATGCAGGCGAACGGTCCGCAGGCTCCGCAGAAGCCCCCGCAGATGACCGAGGAGCAGACCGCGCAGCTCGCCGCCTACGTCGCCTCGCTGGGCGCGGGTCCCGCGATCCCGACCGACGAGCAGGTCGACGGGGCCGAGGGCGACGCCTCCAACGGCGCCCTGCTGTTCCGCACCAACTGCGCGATGTGCCACAACGCCGTCGGCGCCGGCGGTGCGCTGTCCGAGGGCAAGTGGGCCCCGCCGCTCTACGAGGTCTCGGAGCGGAACATCTATCAGGCCATGCTGACCGGCCCGCAGTCGATGCCGGTCTTCAACGACGCCAACATCACGCCCGACGAGAAGCGGGACATCATCGCGTACCTGCTCGAGCAGCGCGACGGGTCGGCCGGCGGGCTGACCCTCGGGTCGCTCGGCCCCGTGAGTGAAGGCGTGTGGGCATGGGTCGTCGGCCTCGGGCTGATGATCGGTGCCGCTGTGTGGATCGGAGCGAAGTCCTCGTGAGCGAGAACCAGAACCCCACCCCCGGCCGCGACGTCACCACGACGTCGGGCGCCCAGGACCCGGAGCGTTTCACCGACCCCGGCGTCCCCGCCCACAAGCTGCGGCTGACCGACACCGACCCGGCGGCCCGCCGGCGCAACGAGCGCCTCGTGGTGCTGCTGTTCGCCATCTCGTGCCTCGGCGCCATCGGCAGCATCGTGGCCTACTTCGCGGTCCGTCCCGACGGCACCACCGAGGGCGTCCGCCTGTCGACGATCGCGCTGGGCGTCACCATGGCGATCTCCCTGCTGGGAATCGGCATCGCGGCGATCCACTGGTCCAAGTCGCTCATGAGCGACCACGAGCACGTCGACGAGCGGCACGAGCTCGCCTCGTCGCCCGAGGTGCGCGAGGTCGCCGTCCAGCACCTCACGGACGGCGTCGAGGACTCCGGGATCGCCCGCCGCGGCGTGCTCAAGGGTGCCGCGGTCTCCGCGCTCGCCCTGTTCCCCCTGACCTTCGCCGTCCCGCTGATCTCCAGCGTCGGCGGCGACTGGAACATCTCCAAGTTCCGGCACACCCTGTGGGAGCGGGGCACGCGCCTCGCCTACGACCCCACGGGACGCCCCATCCGAGCTGCCGACCTCACCGTCGGTTCCGCGGCCCACGTCATCCCTGAGGTCCCTCAGGAGTACATGGAGTCGCACGAATGGATCACCGAGAAGGCCAAGGCCGTCGTCCTGCTCGTCCGGCTCAACCCGGAGGACCTGCGCTCCGACCAGTCCCCCGAGGGGCAGACCTGGTCGTACGACGGGATCGTGGCATACTCGAAGATCTGTACCCACGTCGGATGCCCGGTGGCGCTGTACGAGCAGCAGACTCATCACCTGCTCTGCCCGTGCCACCAGTCGACATTTGACATGGCCGATGGCGCGAAGGTCGTCTTCGGACCGGCGAACCGGCCGCTGCCCCAGCTGCCGATCACGGTCGACGACGAGGGCTACCTCATCGCGCAGGACGACTTCGCCGAGCCCGTCGGACCGAGTTTCTGGGAGCGACTGAAGTGAGCACCGACACCACCGCGTCCAACAGCGGCGCTCCGACCACCCCGGCCGGCAAGGCCGCGGACTACCTCGACCAGCGCACCAGCGTCGGTGGCGCCGTCAAGGAGTTCGCGCGCAAGGTCTTCCCGGACCACTGGTCGTTCATGCTGGGCGAGATCGCCCTCTTCTCGTTCGTCGTGCTGCTGCTGACGGGCGTGTTCCTGACGATGTTCTTCGACCCCTCGATGGCGCTCGAGGAGTACCACGGCGCCGGGCCGGAGACGATGCAGGGGCAGCTGATGTCGGTGGCGTTCGCCTCGACGCTGGACCTCTCCTTCGAGGTCCGCGGCGGTCTGCTCATGCGGCAGATCCACCACTGGGCTGCGCTGATCTTCATGGCCGCGATCGTCGTGCACATGATGCGCGTGTTCTTCACCGGTGCGTTCCGCAAGCCGCGTGAGATCAACTGGCTCGTCGGCACCGTGCTGCTGATCCTGGGCCTGGCCGCCGGGTTCTCCGGCTACTCGCTGCCGGACGACGTGCTCTCCGGCAACGGCCTGCGCATCACCGACGGCGTCATCAAGTCGATCCCGGTGATCGGCTCGTACATGTCGTACTTCGTCTTCGGCGGGGAGTTCCCGGGCGACCAGATCATCCCGCGGCTGTTCACCGTGCACATCCTGCTGGTGCCGGCCCTGATCCTCGCCCTCATCGGCGTGCACCTGTTCCTCATGGTGCTGCACAAGCACACGCAGTACCCGGGCGGCGGCCGCACCGACAAGAACGTCGTCGGCTACCCGCTGTTCCCGGTGTACATCGCCAAGATGGGCGGCAACTTCTTCATCGTCTTCGGCATCCTCGCCCTGATGGGTGCCACGATGAGCATCAACAACGTCTGGAACTACGGACCGTACGACCCCTCCCCCGTCGGCGCCGGCGCGCAGCCCGACTGGTACATGCTGTTCCTCGAGGGATCGCTACGCCTCATGCCGGGTGCCGGCATGGAGTGGGTCATCTTCGGCTACACGTTGTCGCTCAACGTGCTGATCCCGGCCGTGGTCATCCCGACCCTGCTGTTCCTGTTCCTGTTCGCGTACCCGTTCGTCGAGGCCAAGGTCACCGGTGACAAGCGCGAGCACCACGTGCTGGACCGTCCGCGCAACGTCCCGGTCCGCACCGGGCTGGGCGTCGGGTTCCTGACCGCGTTCATCATCCTGGCGCTCGCCGGCTCGAACGACCTCATCGCGACGCACTTCGGGATGTCGATCAACCAGATCACCTGGGCGTTCCGCATCCTGTTCTTCGTCGGTCCGGTCCTCGCGTTCTTGATCACCAAGCGCATCTGCCTCGGCCTGCAGCGCAAGGACCGCGAGCTCGTGCTCCACGGTCACGAGACCGGTCGGATCGTGCGGTTCGCCAACGGCGAGTACATCGAGGTCCACCGTCCGCTGGACGAGCAGGAGCGCTGGCTGCGCGTCAACTACACGGCGCACAAGCCGCTGGAGATCGAGCCCGCGACCGACGCCCGCGGCGTCAAGCGCAAGGGCTACCAGAAGGACAAGCGCTGGCAGCGTCTGTCCCGGTTCTTCTACGAGGACCGCGTCGAGCCGGTGACCCCGGCCGAGCTCGCCGCCGCGCACTCGCACGGCGAGCACGACGAGATCGCTGCCGAGAGGAAGTCCCCCGAGGTCACCACGGGGGCGGAGAGCGTCGAGCGGGAGCGCTGAGACTCCTGCCAGGTCGCGACCGAGACCCGCGCACCCATCGCCCGCTCCGGCGGGCAGGGTGCGCGGGTCTCTGTCTATCCTGCACCGGGGGTCGGCACGGCCGACCCACCGGGACGACGAGAACACGCCGCGCACGCCCACCGGGTGTCGTGCGGCCTGACACCGGAGGTACCCAGCATGGCCGTCTACACGCTGCCTGACCTGCCCTACGACTACAGCGCGCTCGAGCCGCACATCAGCGGCAAGATCATGGAGCTGCACCACGACAAGCACCATGCGACCTATGTCTCCGGCGCGAACACCGCGCTGGACAAGCTGGCCGAGGCGCGCGAGTCGGGCGACCTCGCGGCAGTGAACCTGCACGAGAAGAACCTCGCGTTCAACCTCGGCGGGCACACCAACCACACGATCTTCTGGCACAACCTGTCCCCCGAGGGCGGTGGCGAGCCCGAGGGTGAGCTGGCGGAGGCCATCAAGGACCAGTTCGGCTCCTTCTCCGCGTTCCAGGCGCACTTCGCCGCGACCGCGACCGGCATCCAGGGCTCCGGCTGGGCCGTGCTCGGCTGGGACTCCGTCGGCCAGAAGATGCTGATCTTCCAGCTGTTCGACCAGCAGGCCAACGTCCCCGTCGGCATCACCCCGCTGCTGATGCTCGACATGTGGGAGCACGCCTTCTACCTGGACTACCTGAACGTCAAGGCCGACTACGTCAAGGCGTTCTGGAACCTGGCCAACTGGCAGGACGTGGCCGCCCGCCTCGAGCGCGCCCGCACCGCCACGAACGGGCTCCTCACCGCCTGAGCTCGTCCGAGCCTGCGGCCACCGTCACGACGGCGGCCGACGGAGGGCCCCGCACGCCGTTGCGTGCGGGGCCCTCTCGCGTGTCCCCACGACCTTCGAACTGCCCCGAGAACGCGTCTGCGCGCTTCTCCGGGCCGCTCGGCCTGGGCAGCACGGGGAGTCTGCGCTGCGCCTTCTGCGCGGGTCAGGGCGGCCTGTGGCGGGTCAGGGCAGTGCTGCGCGGGTCAGGGCGGCACAGGGCCGATCGAGGCCCTCTGGCGGGCCGGCACGCCTGGCCGTGGACGCCCCCCTCTCCCCTGGTCCCGTCCGAACGACGGTGTCCGGGCGCGGGCACGCCTGGCCGTGGACGCCCCCTCTCCCCTGGTCCCATCCGAACGACGGTGTCCGGGCGCGTCATGGCGAGATGGGCCGGTTGCACTCGCTCCCCGCAGTCCTGACTCGGCGAGAAAAGCCCTGACTCGGCGAGAAAAACCCTGAGTCGGCCGGAGAGGTCCTGAGTCGGCGCAGGGCGGCCTGACTGGCGTGGAGGGGCCTCGGGCCAAGGCGGGGCCGGGAGGCGACAAGAGGCGCCCCGCACCAGACGGTGCGGAGCGCCTCTCGGGAGATGCTGACGATCAGTGGGCGTGCTGGCCCCGGCTGAACTCGAAGACCCAGCCGACCAGGCCGACGATCCCGATGATCGCGCCGATGTAGAGCACCCACCAGCCCACGGCCAGGCTCAGGAAGCTGACGGCGGCGGCGATGCCGAGCACCAGGGGCCACCAGGACCACGGGGCGTAGACGCCCTGGTCGCCGGCGCCCTGCTCGATCTCACCGTTCTCGTCGTCCTCCGGACGCGGGTCGGTGTGCTTGGCCTGGACGACCAGGTAGGCACCGATCATCGCCATGAGAGCACCGACGAGCGGGATGCCAAGGTACCCGACCGGCTCGGTGAAGCCGCTCCAGAGGCCGTACACCACGCCGACCAGCACGAAGAACGGTGCCGTCCAGACGAAGAGGCGGATCTCGATCTTCACTTGGTGTCCTCCTCGCCCTCGGCGGGGCGGTCAGCGTCGACGACGGTGGTGCTCGACTGGTGCTTCTCCGGGTAGTCCTTCCAGCTGAGCTCCTCGACCATCTCGTACTGGCCGGTCCGGTCCGCGCCGCCGTAGACCTGGTCCAGGGCGCCCTGGTTCAGGTGCGGGTCCTCCATCGCCGCGACCTCCGGGTGGTGGAGGTCGAACGCCGGCGACTCGGAACGGATCCGCGGCAGCGAGGTGAAGTTGTGCCGCGGCGGCGGGCAGGACGTCGCCCACTCGAGGGAGCGGCTGTAGCCCCACGGGTCGTCCACGGTGACCTTCGGCGCGTTGCGCCAGGTCGTGTACACGTTCCACAGGAACGGCAGCGTGGACGCGGCGAGGATGAACGCCCCGACCGTCGAGAGCTGGTTCTCCCAGGTGAAGCCTTCCTCGGGCAGGTAGTCGGCGTAGCGGCGGGGCATGCCCTCGACGCCGAGCCAGTGCTGGACGAGGAACGTCATGTGGAAGCCGACGAACAGGATCCAGAAGTGGATCTTGCCGAGGCGCTCGTTGAGCATCCGCCCGGTGAACTTCGGCCACCAGAAGTAGAAGCCGGCGAACATCGCGAAGACCACGGTGCCGAAGACGACGTAGTGGAAGTGGGCGACGACGAAGTACGAGTCCGACAGGTGGAAGTCGAGCGCCGGGCTGGACAGGATGATGCCGGTCAGACCGCCGAAGAGGAAGGTCACCAGGAAGCCGATCGACCAGAGCATCGGCGTCTCGAAGGTGAGCTTGCCTCGCCACAGGGTGCCGATCCAGTTGAAGAACTTCACACCGGTCGGGATGGCGATGAGCATCGTCATGAACGCGAAGAACGGCAGCAGCACCGCACCGGTGACGTACATGTGGTGGGCCCACACCGTGACCGACAGGGCCGCGATCGCGATGGTCGCGTAGACCAGACCCTTGTAGCCGAAGATCGGCTTGCGGCTGAACACCGGGAAGATCTCGGAGACGATGCCGAAGAACGGCAGCGCGATGATGTACACCTCGGGGTGGCCGAAGAACCAGAAGAGGTGCTGCCAGAGCACCGCTCCCCCGTTGTCCGGGTTGAACACCTGGGCGTCGAACCGGCGGTCGGCACCGAGCGCGAAGAGCGCGGAGGCCAGCGGCGGGAAGGCCATGAGGACCAGCAGGCTCGTCACCAGGGTGTTCCAGGTGAAGATCGGCATCCGGAACATCGTCATGCCCGGGGCGCGCATGCAGATGATCGTGGTGATGAAGTTGACGGCACCGAGGATGGTGCCGAAACCACCGAGGGCGAGGCCGAAGACCCACAGGTCACCGCCGAGCCCTGGACTGAAGGTCGTGTTCGACAGCGGCGCGTAGGCGAACCAGCCGAACGAGGCGGCCCCCTGCGGCGTGAAGAAGCCGCCGGCCGCGATGAGCCCGCCGAACAGGAACATCCAGTAGGCCAGCATGTTCAGCCGCGGGAACGCGACGTCGGGCGAGCCGATCTGCAGCGGCATGATCACGTTGGCGAAGCCGGCGAACAGCGGCGTCGCGAACAGCAGCAGCATGATCGTGCCGTGCATCGTGAAGAGCTGGTTGTACTGCTCCTTGCTCTGCACGAGCTGGATGCCCGGCGCGAAGAGCTCGGCGCGGATGAGCAGCGCGAGGATGCCTCCCACGGCGAACCAGAAGAACGACGTGATGAGGTACATGTAGCCGATCGTCTTGTGGTCGGTGGAGGTGATCCACTTGACCACGGTGCGACCCAGCGTCTGTCGCCTCGGCTGCAGGCCGGGGATGGCCTCGGCGGCGCCGTAGGCGGTCTCGGTGGTGGCCATCAGCCCTCGACCTCCGGGATCGTCTCTTCACTGGAGTACTCGGAGCTCTGCTGGCGGTTCAGGTCCAGGCCGAGCTCGCCGGTCTGGCCCTGGGCGCGCAGCTCCTCCATCTGTGCGTCGTACTCGGCACGGTCGACGACCTTGACGTTGAAGAGCATCCCGGAGTGGAACTCACCGCAGAGCTCGGCGCACTTGCCGGCGTAGGTGCCTTCACGCTCGGGGACGACCTGGAACGTGTTCGTCTTGCCGGGGATCATGTCCATCTTGAACAGGAAGGCCGGGATCCAGAACGAGTGGATGACGTCGCGGGAGTCGACCGTGAACTCGACCCGCTCACCGACGGGCAGGTAGAGCGTCGGCAGCTCCTCGGCCGTGCCGGGCGCGCCGTCGACGGTGTCCTCGGCGGTCACCGAGCCGGGCTCGAGCAGCTGCTGGCCGGTCTCGTAGACGTCGTCGTCGAGGTAGTTGAAGTCCCAGCTCCACTGCTTGCCGATGACGTGGATGTTGACGTCCGGCTCCTCGCTCGTGTCGAGGATCGCCGTCATGTCGCGGTTCGTGTAGAAGAACAGCACCAGGATCATGAGCGTCGGCACGATCGTGTACATGATCTCGAGCGGCATGTGGTAGCGGGTCTGGACCGGCAGCCGGTCGTCGCCGCGGCGCTTCCGGTACGCGGCGACGCACCAGAGCATGAGGCCCCAGGTGATGACGCCGACGGCGAGCGCGGCGACCCAGGAACCGTTCCACAGATTCATGATCCGCTCGGTCTGGTTGGTCACCTGGCCGTCGGTGTAGCCCGGGAGGTAGCCGCGCTGGACGGCGTCGCTGGCGCAGCCGGTGGCGAAGGCCGCGACCGCGACGGCGAGCGCCGTCGCACGCAGCGCCATCGACCGCCGGGTGCGGGTGGTGCTCTTCGAGTGCAAGGGAGGCCTTTCACGTCTCGTCCGACCGCTGCGTCCTGAGGCAGGGCGCACGGGTGGGACCTTCGTCCTCGATGGGAGCAGCCTAGCGCGACCTTCACCGTTCCGACGCCAGAAGATCCCCCTTCCTACGTGACGGGATCACCCTGGACGTCGCCATCCGCGATGTTCGCGACGCCTGCGGAACCGGTGTCAGATCGGCCGCCGCTTTCGCGACACCGAAGCCCCCGGCGGCATGATGGTCACCACGCTTCGACGCCCACCGAGAGGCCCTTGTGACACATCCCACCTCGCCGACGCCCGCCCGCACCCACCTGGACAACGGCGGGTCGGCGCCCCTGCACCCGTCGGCGCGGCAGGCCTTCGTCCAGGCCCTGGACGAGGGATGGGCGGACCCCCGCCGGCTGCACGCCGAGGGCCGGCGCGCGGCCGCCCTGCTGGACGGGGCGCGCGAGGCCGTGGCCGGGGTGCTGGGGACCCGGACCGAGGAGGTCCGGTTCACGCCCTCGCACACGGCGTCCCTGCACGCGGCGGTGGCCCAGGTCGCCCGGGCCCGACGGCGGCACGGCGGCGACGTCGTGGTCGGCGCGGTCGAGCGGGCCGCGGTCCTGCACGCCGCCGACCACGTCGCGGCTGCCGCGCAGGGCCGCCGCACGACGGTCCCCGTCGACCGGGTCGGGCGGGTGGACGCCGAGGAGCTCGCCTCGGCGGCCCGCGCGGACGGCGTCGCGCTGGCGGCGCTGCAGGACGCCAACGGCGAGGTCGGTACCCGCCAGCCGGTCGCCCGGGTCCACGCCGCGCTCGAGGGTTCCGGGGTCCCCCTGCTCGTGGACGCCGGTGCCTCGGTGGGGCACGCCCCGCTGCCGACGGCGTGGGACCTGCTGGCGGCCGACCCCGCGGACTGGGGCGGGCCCCGCGGCCTGGGGATCCTCGCGGTGCGCCACCGCACGCGCACGGTCCCGGCCGGCCCGGAGGACCCCGACCCCTGGGCGCCCGGCGGCGTCAGCGTCCCGGCCGCGTTCGCCGCGGCCGTGTCCCTGCAGGCGGTCGCCCAGGACCTCGCCGCGGAGGACGAGCGGCGCCGTGCGCTGGTCGACCGGATCCGCGACGGCGTCGCGGGCGTGCCGGACGTCGAGGTGGTCGGCGACCCGCAGGACCGCCTCCCCCACGTGGTGACGTTCTCGTTCCTCTACGTCGACGGCGAGGCGCTGGTCACCGAGCTCGACCGCGCCGGGTTCGCCGTGGGTTCCGGGTCGGCCTGCACCGCGGGCACGCTGGAGCCGTCGCACGTCCTGGCCGCGATGGGCGTGCTCACGCACGGCAACGTCCGCCTGGCCCTGGACCGTTCGACCACGGCCGAGGACGTCGAGCGCTTCCTCGCGGTGCTGCCGGGGGCGGTCGCCCGCGTCCGGGACGCCCTGGGGGTGTCCGGGCTGTGAGCGCCGGGCCGGAGGTCGTGGACGCGCGGGGCCTGCGCTGCCCGCTGCCCGTGGTGCGGCTGGCCGCCCACGCGAAGGAGCGACCCGGGGGAACGGAGATCACGGTGCTCGCGACGGATCCGGCCGCCCGGTACGACGTGCCGGCGTGGGCGCGGCTGCGGGGGCACGCCATGGTGGCCGAGGAGCAGCACCCCGGGAACGACGAGACGGACGGCCGGGCCTGGTGGGCCCTGACCGTCCGTCTCGAGGACTAGCGGCTCCGGCGCGCGCGAGCCGGGACGTCGCTCAGCCGAAGGAGCCGCCGCAGGCGCAGGCCTCGCCGGCGTTCGGGTTGTCGATCGTGAAGCCCTGCTTCTCGATGGTGTCCGCGAAGTCGATCTTCGCGCCGTCGAGGTAGGGCACGCTCATGCGGTCCACGACGACCTCGACGCCGTCGAAGTCGCGCAGCGCGTCCCCGTCGAGCAGGCGCTCGTCGAAGTAGAGCTGGTAGATGAGCCCGGAGCAGCCGCCGGGCTGGACGGCGACGCGCAGGCGCAGGTCGTCGCGCCCCTCCTGCTCCAGGAGGCTGCGGACCTTGTTCGCGGCGACCTCGGAGAGCTCGACGCCGTGCGTGGCGATCTCGGTGGTGTCGGTCATGCTTCCTCCAACAGGTGGGCCGGTACGGCTGTTCCCGATCCTACGCCCGAATCCCCCGCCCCCGGCGATGTGAGGGACGTCACTCCTCGGGGGCGGCCCAGGCCGGCGCCCACGTGCGCGCGACCCGGCCCACGGCCTCACCCGACGGCGGCTCGCCGATCTCGTGCGCCCCGGCGACCCCCGCCCCGGAGAGCTCGCGGCGGGTCGTCTCGTCCCGCCCGGCGAGCACGACGACGGGCACGGCGTACGGGGCGGCCGCCTCCGCGGCCCGGTGCACCGGGCCTGCGCGCAGGGCGGAGCCGTCCAGGACGGGCGTGTGCACGACGACGAGGTCGGCGTGGGCGACACGCTCCTGCAGGAGACGGACCTCGGGCGGCGGCGGGGGCGGCGTGACGCTCGTCAGCCCGAGGCTCGTCGTGGGGACGAAGACACCGGGCGCCGGAGCCTCGCCGGGGGGTGCGGTCGCGGCCACCGGTCCCGGGGGCAGGACCATCGGCTCGACGACGCAGCGCGGCGCCGCCTCGGTCCAGGCCGCGGCCAGGGGCGTCCAGGGCTCACGGTCGGCGCCGCCGTCGTCGGCGGCTGTCACCAGCAGTACGTGCACGTCACCGATCGTGGCACACGTCGGGACCGTGGGAAGATGATGCCGTGACTGTGCTGAACGAGACGTCGAACTTCACCGAGCCGGCGCCCTCGGCGCTGCTGCTGCTCGGTCAGGGCCGCGACCTCGCCTCCGAGCGCGGGGTGGAGTGCACCGGCGCGCTGCCGGCGCCCTCGGACCCGGACCTGGTGGACCGTGCGCGCGCCGCGCGGGCGGCGCTGGGCGAGCGCGCCTTCGTGCTGGGCCACCACTACCAGCGCGACGAGGTGATCGACTTCGCCGACGTCACCGGGGACTCCTTCAAGCTCGCCCAGCGGGCGGCGGCGCGGCCCGAGGCCGAGTTCGTCATCTTCTGCGGCGTGCACTTCATGGCCGAGTCGGCCGACATCCTCACCGCGGACACCCAGCAGGTGGTCCTGCCGGACATGGCGGCGGGCTGCTCGATGGCGGACATGGCCGAGATCTCGCAGGTCGAGGAGGCCTGGGAGGTGCTGGCCGACGCGGGCGTCGCCGGCGACACCGTGCCGGTGACGTACATGAACTCCTCCGCGGCGATCAAGGCCTTCACCGGCCGGCACGGCGGGACCGTGTGCACGTCGTCGAACGCCCAAGTCGCCCTGCGGTGGGCCTTCGACCAGGTCGGCGGCGTCGACGGCACGGGCAAGGTGCTGTTCCTGCCGGACCAGCACCTGGGCCGCAACACCGCGGTGAACCAGCTCGGGCTGTCCCTGGACGACTGCGTCGTGTTCGACCCGCGCAAGCCGAACGGCGGCCTGACCGACGCCGAGCTGCGCGACGCGCGGATGATCCTGTGGCGCGGCCACTGCTCGGTGCACGGACGGTTCTCGGTGCAGAACGTCGAGGCGATCCGCGCCAAGGCGCCGGACGTCAACGTCATGGTCCACCCGGAGTGCCGCCACGAGGTCGTCGCGGCGGCGGACCGCGTCGGCTCGACGGAGTACATCATCAAGGCCCTCGACGCCGCCGAGCCCGGGTCGACGTGGGCGATCGGCACCGAGCTCAACCTCGTGCGCCGGCTGGCCAGGGCTCACCCCGACAAGCAGGTCCACTACCTCGACTCCACGGTGTGCTTCTGCTCGACGATGAACCGGATCGACCTGCCCCACCTGGTGTGGGCGATGGAGTCGCTGGCCGAGGGCCGCGTGGTCAACCGGATCGTGGTGGACTCCGACGACGCCCACTGGGCCCGGGTGGCCCTCGACCAGATGCTGGCGCTGCCGGGACTCTGACCCGGGGCGCGGGAAGGCGACGCGAGTGAGCACCGACGGCGGGCTGCACATCGGGATCCTGCTGTTCGACGACGCCGACGAGCTCGACGCGGTCGGACCGTTCGAGGTCCTCGCCGCGTGGGAGGAGCACTCCGCGTCGCCCCTGCGGCCGCACGTGAGCACCTTCTCCCGCGACGGCGAGGGCGTGCGGCTGGCCAAGGGCATGCGGATCGTGCCGGCCCGCTCGGCGGACGACGTCGGCCCGCTGCACGTCCTGGTCCACCCGGGGGGCTGGGGCACCCGTGCCCTCGTGGCCGACCACGGGCACCTGGAGTGGTTGCGCCAGGTGCACACCCAGACGCCGGTGGTGGCGAGCGTGTGCACGGGGGCGCTGGTGCTGGCGGCGGCCGGTCTGCTGGCGGGGCGTCCCGCGACGACGCACCGGGACTACTACGACGACCTGGCGCAGATCGACCCGTCGACGGTCATCGACACCGAGGCCCGGTTCGTGGACGACGGCGACGTGGTCACCTCGGCCGGCGCCTCGGCCGGGATCGACATGGCCCTGCACCTCGTGGAGCGCCTGGAGTCGGTGGAGGTCGCCCGGGCGGTGCGGCGCACCCTGGAGTACCCAGGTATCTGATACCGCAGGTCGCTGGTATACCGTCGCCGTATGACGCGGATGATCCAGCTCGCCACGGCCACGCTCCTGCCCCGCCGCCAGCGCCCCGGGATGGGGCCGTTCGACGCCTCGACCACGGTGATGCGCGTCAAGCCGGGCGACCTGGACTTCTACCTGCACGTCAACAACGGCTCGTACCTGCAGATGATGGACGTGGCCCGGTCCAACTTCCTCGCCGACATCGGCGGTCTGGCCAAGCTCCGGTCGCAGGGCTGGTACCCGGTGGTGGCGGCCTCGACGATGACGTACAAGCGGTCGCTCAAGCTCTTCGACCGCGTCACCATCACCAGCCGCGTGATGGGCTGGGACCAGCGCGTCGTCTTCCTCGAGCAGAGGATGACCCGGCGCGACGACGAGCTCTGCGCCCGCGGCTGGATCGCCGCCCGGTTCCTGGGCCGGGACGGCATCCGGGTGGCCCCGCACGACGTCGTGGCGGTGCTCGGCGACGACCCGGACCTGGTCAGCCCCGACCTGCCCGAGGACGTCGCGGCCTGGGCCCGGGCGGTCGACGTCGCGCACCGCGACGTCGACCGCGCCTGAGCGCTCAGCGGGCGGCCAGCCCCCGCAGCAGCAGCGCCTCGGCCACCAGGACCTTGCGCAGCTCGCCCAGGTGCACCGACTCGTTGGCGCCGTGGGCGCGCGAGTCCGGGTCCTCCACCCCGGTCACCAGCACGGCCGCCTCGGGGAACGCCTCGAGCAGGTCGGCGATGAACGGGATCGACCCGCCGACGCCGATGTCCACGGGATCCGTCCCCCACGCCGCGGCGAAGGCCGAGCGCGCGGCCCGCATGGCCTCCGAGTCGTCGGGCGCGCCGAAGGCCTTGCCCTGCTCCCCCGGCGTCCAGGTCACGCGGGCGCCGAACGGGGCGTGGGCGGTCAGGTGCGCCTGCAGGGCGTCCTTGGCGGCCTGCGGTGCGAGCCCCGGCGGGATCCGCACCGACAGCTTGGCCGCGGCCCGCGGGGCCAGCGTGTTCGAGGCGTGCGCGACGTCAGTGGCGTCGACACCGATGACGGCGATGGCCGGCTTGGTCCACATCCGGCCCGCGATCGTGCCCTCCCCGGCCAGCTCGACGCCGTCCAGCACCGAGGAGTCGGCCCGGAAGTCGGCCTCGGCGTAGTCCACGTCGGGCTCGGCGGCGCTGGTCAGGCCCTCGACCGCCACGTTCCCGGCGTCGTCGTGCAGCGTGGCCAGCAGGCGGGCCAGCAGCAGGTTGGCGTCGAGGACGGGACCGCCGAACATCCCCGAGTGCACGGCGTGGTCGAGCACGTCGACGCTCACGACGCCGTCGACGAGCCCGCGCAGCGACGTCGTCAGGGCGGGCACGCCCACCTTCCAGTTGGTCGAGTCCGCCACGACGATGACGTCGGCGGCGAGCAGCTCGTGGTGGTCGGCCAGGAACCGGGAGAAGCTCGGCGAGCCGGCCTCCTCCTCCCCCTCGACGAACACGGTCACGCCGACGCCCGGCTCCTCGCCCAGGGCGGCGAGCGCGCGCAGGGCGCCCACGTGCGCCATGACCCCGGCCTTGTCGTCGGCCGCGCCGCGCCCGAACAGCCGCTCGCCGCGCTGGACGGGTTCGAACGGCTCGGTGTCCCAGGTGGCGGGGTCCCCCGGCGGCTGGACGTCGTGGTGGGCGTACAGCAGCACGGTCGGCGCCCCCTCGGGCGCGGGACGGCGCGCGACGACGGCCGGGGCCCCGGGCTCGCCGTCGGGCCGCTCGGAGCGCAGGATCTGCACCTCGGGCATGCCGGCGTCGCGCAGCAGCGTGGCCACGGCCTTGGCGCTGGTCTCCACGTGCGCCGGGTCGAAGGCGCTCGCGGAGACGCTCGGGATGCGGACCAGGGCCTCGAGGTCGGCCTGAACCGCGGGGAACAGCTCGTCGACGTGCGCGCGCAGCGCGGCGACGTCGCTCTCGGTGTGGGTCATGCGCCCACGGTAACGGGGTGTTCGAAGGCACCCCATGTCTCAACTACCCTGGAGGCGTGTTCTCCCGCAAGCGTGATCTCGCCGATTCCCCTGCCACGGAGCCGTCCGCCTCCTCCGCCGACGTCGCGGGGACGTCCTCCGCCGCCGACAGCTCCGACTCGCCGTCGCGCCCGGGCTCCAAGGGACGCCCCACGCCGAAGCGCAGCGAGTCGCAGGCGAAGAACAAGCGCCCGCTGGTCCCGAACGACCGCAAGGCCGCGCGCAAGGCGAACCGGGAGAAGGCGCGCACGGAGCGCAACCGCGAGTACCAGGCGATGCAGACCGGTGACGAGCGGTTCATGCCGGCCCGGGACAAGGGCCCGGTGCGCCGCTACGTGCGGGACTACGTCGACGCCCGCTGGAACGTCGGCGAGTTCTTCCTGCCGGTCGCGTTCGTGTTCATCTTCCTGAACCTGCTCTTCATCCAGAACCCGACCATGGCGTCCCTCGTGCTGCTGGCCCTGTACGCGGTCGTGTTCATCACGCTCATCGACGTCGTCGTCATGTGGCAGCGCCTCAAGCGCCGGCTGCGCGACAAGTTCGGCACGCTGGGCGTGGACGGCAAGAAGGATTACTACGTCCCCCGCGGCACGATGATGTACGCCGCGATGCGGGCGCTGCAGATCCGCCGCTCCCGGCTGCCGAAGCCGATGCACAAGAAGCACGGGCACTGGCCGGAGTGAGCGCCTAGGGTGGCCGGATGGTCACCTACCGCTACCTCGGCAACAGTGGTCTCAAGATCTCCGAGATCACCTACGGCAACTGGCTCACCCACGGCTCCCAGGTCGAGAACGACGTCGCCACGCAGTGCGTGCACGCCGCCCTGGACGCGGGCATCACCTCCTTCGACACCGCCGACGTCTACGCCAACACCAAGGCGGAGCAGGTCCTCGGCGACGCCCTCAAGGGGCAGCGCCGCGAGAGCCTGGAGATCTTCACGAAGGTCTACTGGCCCACGGGGCCCGGCGGTCCGAACGACACCGGCCTGTCGCGCAAGCACGTCATGGAGTCGATCAACGGCTCGCTGCAGCGCCTCGGCACCGACTACGTCGACCTCTACCAGGCGCACCGCTACGACACCGAGACGCCTCTCGAGGAGACGATGCAGGCGTTCGCCGACATCGTGCGCCAGGGCAAGGCGCTCTACATCGGCGTCTCGGAGTGGTCGGCGGACCAGATCCGTGCCGGCGCCGCGATGGCGAAGGACCTCGGTTTCCAGCTCATCAGCTCCCAGCCGCAGTACTCGATGCTGTGGCGGGTCATCGAGGACGAGGTCGTCCCGGCCTCGCGCGAGAACGGGCTGTCGCAGATCGTCTGGTCCCCCATCGCCCAGGGCGTGCTGACCGGGAAGTACGTCCCCGGCCAGCCGCTGCCGTCCGGGTCCCGCGCCACGGACGACAAGGGCGGGGCGAAGATGATCCAGCGGTTCATGAACGACGACGTCCTCGAGCGGGTGCAGCAGCTCAAGCCGGTCGCCGACGAGCTGAACCTGACCATGGCCCAGCTCGCCGTGGCCTGGGTGCTGCAGAACGACAACGTCGCCGCCGCGATCGTGGGCGCGTCGCGCCCCGAGCAGGTCGCCGAGAACGTCAAGGCCTCCGGCGTGGAGATCCCCGCCGAGCTCATGACACGGATCGACGACGCGCTGGGTGACGTGGTCGAGCGCGACCCGGCCAAGACCCTCGAGGGTGCACCGAAGACGCGCGTCGTCTGAGGCCCCTCGCCCCGTCAGGCCCTGCCCCGCCACCTCGGCGGGCAGGGCCTGACGTCCGTCCGGGACCGACCGCGGCGGTCAGCGGTGCTGGTCGCCGAACGACGCCAGCGCCCGCGCGATCCGGGCGGCCCGACGGCGCACCTGGTCCGGGTGCGCCGCGGGCAGGACGGGCTCCGGTGCCCGCCGTCTCCCCCGGGCCCCCGGCGGTGCCGGCGTGGTCAGCCCCGCGGGCACGAGCGGACGCCACCGCGCGGCCGCCTGAACCACGGGGCCGACCCCGAGGGCGTAGGCGATCGTCGCCCAGCCGAACGTGCCGCCGAGCGGCACACCGACCACGACGACCGCGACCTCGATCCCCGTCTTGACCGCCCGGACGGACCAGCCGGTGCGGGCCACCAGACCGGTCAGCAGCCCGTCCCGGGGTCCCGGCCCGAGGCGGACGCCCACGTAGGCGGCGGTCGCGACGCCGTTGAGCACGATGCCGCCCACCACCAGCAGCACCTGCGCCGCCCGTCCGGGCTCGGGCGCGAGCCGGTCGACGGCGACCAGGGCCGGCCCGATGAGCGCGGAGATGACGACGACGTTCGCCACGGTCCCGATCCCGGGCCGCTGGCGCAGCGGCACCCAGGCGGCGAGCACGAGGATCGAGGCCACCAGCACGGCGACGCCGAACGACCAGCCCGTGGCCCGGACGACGCCCTGGTGCAGGACGTCCCACGGCATCGCACCCTGCCCGGCCTGCACCACCATGGCCATCGAGGCCGCGTAGCCGGCCAGGCCGAGCAGGAGCTGGACCGCGCGGCGCGTCACCCCCATCTCCGGGATGCGCGGCCCCGGGGACCGGCGGTCGGTCACGCGGCGTGCGGCACGACGGCCGACCGGGCGTCCCTGGCGTGGCGTCGGTTGCGGAGGTGCGAGAGTCATGGCCTCACCCTCGCCATGATTGGCCTGGACTTCCATAGCCAATCGCGCAAGAGTGGACCGGTGACCACCACCACGGCCGGACCACCGGCCACCGGGGCGGTGCGCTCCCTGACGGCGCAGGGCGCCGTCCGGCTCCTCGGGACCTGGCACACGACCGGCCCCGCCTACCAGGCGCTCGCCGACGCGCTGCGCGCGGCCGTCCTCGCGGGGGCGCTCCCCGTCCTGACGCGGCTGCCGAGCGAGCGCGAGCTGGCCCGCGCGCTGGGCGTGTCCCGGGCGACGACGTCGGCCGCCTACGCCCGGCTGCGGGACCTCGGCTTCGCCGCGAGCCGCGTGGGCTCCGGCACGGTCGCCGTGCTGCCGCGCGACACCGGACGCCCCGCCGGGACAACGCCCCCGGCCGGTGACGCGCCGTCGGCCGACCCCGCACGCCCCGCCTCCGACCGCACGATCGACATGTCGCAGGCGACGCCGTCCGCCTCCAGTGCCCTGCACGGCGCCTACACCCGAGCGCTGGAGATGCTGCCCGGCTACCTGGACGGCGGGGGCTACGCCCACCTCGGGGTGGAACCCCTGCGTGCCGCCGTCGCCGCCCGGTACACCGCCCGCGGGGCCCCGACCGACCCGGACCAGATCCTGGTCACGACAGGAGCCCAGCAGGCGATCGCGCTGCTGACGACCACGCTCGTGGCCCGGACCGAGCACGTCGTCGTCGAGTCGCCGACGTACGTCCACGCACTGGGTGCGCTGCGCCGGGCCGGCGCCCGCGTCGTCGGGGTCCCGGTCGGGGACGTCGAGGCGATCGAGTCCGTCGTCCGGCGCACGGGCGCACGGTTCGTCTACCTGGTGCCGGACTTCCACAACCCGACCGGGCGCACGATGACCCGCGACGAGCGCGACGCGGTCGCGGAGCTCGCCGCCCGCCACGACGTCACCGTCGTCGGGGACGAGACGCTGACCGACGTCGACCTCACGGGGGCCGGTGTGCCCGCCCCGTTCGTCGGGGACGGGACCGACCCACGTCTCGTCGCGGTCGGGTCGGCCTCGAAGTCGTTCTGGGGCGGCCTGCGCGTGGGCTGGGTGCGGGCCGACCCCCAGCTCGTGCGCCGGCTCGCGCACACCCGCCAGGTCCTCGACGTGGCCACCCCGGTGCTCGAGCAGCTGGCCGTGACCGACCTGCTGGAGCGCCGCGACCGGATCCTTCCCGAGCGGGTCGCGGACCTGCGCGCCCGGCGCGACGACCTCGTCGACCTGCTCCACGAACGGCTGCCGGCGTGGGACGTGCCCCGCCCGGACGGCGGGCTGTGCCTGTGGGTCGGGCTGGGCCGCCCCCTCGGGCGGGCGGTGGCCGCCGCGTCCGTCGCCGAGGACCTCCGCCTGGCCCCGGGGCCCCTGTTCACGCCCGACGGGTCGGGACAGGACCGGGTGCGCCTGACCTTCACGCGGCCGGTCGGGGAGTACGAGGAGGTCGTCGACCGCCTGCGACGGGCGTGGGCCCGGGTCGGCGGGTGAGGAGCCGCGCCGGCGACGCCGCCGCGCCGAGGGACCTCAGGGCTTGCGCAGCTCGACGGTCGGCGTGGCCTGCGCCCCGTCGTGCAGCAGCCGCGCCCGGGCGGCACCGGTCTCGGCCAGCGTGCGCCAGTGCTCGCCGAGCCATTCCTCGGCGTCGTACTGCGTCGTGAACGCGGGGCTGAGCGGCGCCGTCAGCGGCGCACCGGTGTCGTCGTCGAGGGCCCACTCCCAGCGGGGCCGGATCATGCCATCGTCCCGGCGCTGGACGACCCCGGGGACCGCGTCAGGGCGCGGTTGATCCTGGACGGCCAGAACGGCCCGCGGTAGACGAACGAGGTGTAGCCCTGGACCAGGTCGGCGCCGGCGCGCAGGTAGGCACGCACGTCGTCGGCGTCCGTGACGCCCCCGACGCCGATCACCACCGGGTCGGGTCCGAGCCGTCCGCGCAGGCGGCGCACGACCTCCAGCCCGCGTGCGAGCAGCGGCGGGCCGGACAGCCCGCCGGGTCCGCGGTCGTGGCCGACGGTGGTGTTGACGGCGACGACGCCGTCCAGCCCGAGCTCGGTGACGAGGTCGGCCACGGCGTCGACGTCCTCGTCGGACAGGTCCGGGGCGATCTTGACCAGCAGCGGGGTCCGGCCGACGCGGGCGAGCGCCGTCGCCTCGTCCGCCGCGGCACGGACGGCGGTCAGGATCGGGCGCAGCTCGTCGGCCGTCTGCAGGTCGCGCAGCCCCGGGGTGTTGGGCGAGGAGACGTTGACGACGAGGTAGTCGGCGTGCTCGGCGAGCATCCGCGCACACCGCGCGTAGTCACCGGCCGCGTCCGCGGCGGGGGTGGACTTGTTCTTGCCGATGTTCACCCCGACGATGACGGCGCGACCCGCCCGGGTGGAGCGGAGCGCACGCAGCCGCTCGGCCATCTCCACGGCGCCGTCGTTGTTGAACCCCATCCGGTTGCGCACGCCGCGCACGTCGAGCTCGCGCCACATGCGCGGCCGCTCGTTGCCCGGCTGCGGGCGCGGGGTGACGGTGCCGACCTCGACGAACCCGAAGCCCAGCATGGTCAGCCCGCGCACGGCCCGCGCGTTCTTGTCGAACCCGCCGGCCAGGCCGAAGGGTGCCGGCACGGTCCGGCCGAGCACCTCCACGCTGCCGGGACCGCCGATGCCGCGACCGAGGTAGGGGGCCAGGGCGCCCTGCACGACGTCGCGCAGCAGCGGCACCCTGCCGGCGACCTCGATCGCGCGGAAGGCGCGGTCGTGCGCACGCTCGGGGTCCATCCGCCGCAGGACGGTCTGGAACAGCAGGGTGTACGGCGTCATCAGGCCTCCGTCGGTCGGACCGGCGCGGACTCCGGGGCGGTGCGTCCGGGGCGAGTGTGCCAGAGCCACCACAGACCCACGAACGGCAGGACGAGCGGGACGTACCCGTAGCCCTGACCGAAGCCCGACCACACGGTCGCCTCGGCGAAGTACTCCGGGTGGGTCACAGACAGCGTACCGACGGTCAGCACACCCGCCGCCTCGACGACGACGGCGCCCCAGGCGACACCCCGCCAGCCCGTCCCCCGTCCGCCCAGCGCGAGCGCGACGGTGGCCACGACGTACACCACGGCGGCCAGCAGGGACAGCAGGTAGGCGGCGGGCGCCTCGGCGAGCTTGGTCAGCACCTGGTAGCTCGAGCGGCCCAGCGCGGCCAGGGCGAGGATGCCGTAGACGGACACCAGCAGCCGGCCGAAGCCGCCGCTCGTGGTGGGCCGCTCGTCGCTCACAGGCCGGCCTCCCAGATCACCCAGAGGCGCCACTCCAGGAACGCGACGGTCAGCGCGGCGACGCAGAGCACGACCGAGGACCACTTGGTCCGCTCGGCGAAGGCCCACAGGGCGGCCAGCGGCAGCAGCATCGCGGCGGTGAGCAGGTACCCCCAGAACAGCGGCCCGTCCACCGCGTGGCCGCCGGCCTGCTGGATCGCCGCCACGACGGCCTGGACCAGGAGCACCGCCTCGACCGCGGCCGCACCGAAGAGCTGTTTGAGGATCACCGCCCGGTCGCGCACGACGAACCAGGCGGCCCAGCCGGCGAGCAGCCCGCACAGCACCAGGGCGAGGACGAGGAGCGGAAGGACCACGTCGGCAGACTACCCGTCGCGGCCGTACCCGGTGGTGGGGGCGACCGGTTAGCCTGGTGCGCGTGGCTGACCTCACTCTGACCGGAAAGAATCCGACCTCCCTCGCTGCCGACGCGCTCGTCGTGGGCACCTGCTCGACCTCCGACGGCGTGGCCGTCGTGGCCGACCAGCTGCCCGCCTCGCTGGTCGAGCAGCTCGAGACCCTCGCACCGCGCCTCGGCGTGACCGGCGCACGGCAGGAGGTGCGCACCGTGCCCGCCGGCAAGGACGTCGCGGCGGACGTGCTGGTCCTGACCGGCCTCGGCGAGCGGGACGCGGACGGCACCTTCGACCGCGAGACCCTCCGGAGTGCTGCCGGTGCGGCCGTGCGCTCGCTGGCCGGCTCCACGTCGGCCGTCGTCGCCCTGCCGGCGGTGGACGAGGAGGAGCTCGGCGCCGTCGTCGAGGGCGCGCTGTTCGGGGCGTACGCGTACACGACCTACCGGGACGACAAGGCGTCGGCGAAGCTGGCCCCGGTGACCACCCTGCAGGTCGCGACGCCGTTCGCCCGTTCGGCCCGCGCCAAGGCCGCGGCAGCCCGCGCCGAGGTGCTGGCCGCCGCCGTGCACGGCACGCGCGACCTCGTCAACGCCCCCGCGAACGACCTCTACCCGGCCTCGTTCGTCGACGCGGCCAAGGCCGCCGTCAAGGACCTCGGCGTCAAGGGCGTCAAGATCACCGTCCTGGACGACAAGCAGCTCGCCGCCGGCGGCTACGGCGGCCTGACCGGCGTCGGCCAGGGCTCCTCCCGAGGCCCGCGGATGGTCAAGCTCACCTACTCCCCCTCCAAGCCCGCCACCCGCATCGCGCTCGTGGGCAAGGGCATCACGTTCGACACCGGCGGCATCTCGATCAAGCCCGCCGCCAACATGGACGCGATGAAGTCGGACATGGCCGGTGCGGCGACCGTGCTGCACGCGGTGCTCGCCGCGGCCCGGCTCGGGCTCCCGGTCGCCGTGACCGGCTACCTGTGCCTCGCCGAGAACATGCCCGGCAGCAACGCCCAGCGGCCCGGCGACGTCATCACGATCCGCGGCGGCAAGACGGTCGAGGTGCTCAACACCGACGCCGAGGGCCGCCTGGTCATGGCCGACGGTCTCGTCTCGGCCGTCGAGGACGGTCACGACGTCGTGCTCGACATCGCCACGCTGACCGGCGCCCAGATGGTGGCGCTCGGCAAGCGGGTCGGCGGCGTCATGGGCACCGACGACGTCCGCGACGAGGTCAAGGTCGCCGCCGACACCGTCGGTGAGCAGTTCTGGCCGATGCCGCTGCCCGAGGAGCTCGCCGAGGGCCTCAAGTCCAAGACCGCCGACATCGCCAACGTGGGCGAGCGCTGGGGCGGCATGCTCTCGGCCGGCATCTTCCTGCGCTCGTTCGTCGAGGACACGCCGTGGGCCCACCTCGACATCGCCGGCCCGTCGTTCAACGACTCGGCCGCGTTCGGCTACACCCCGGCCGGCGGCACGGGCGTGGGTCTGCGCACGCTGGTGGGCTTCCTCGAGGGCCGGGGCATCACCACCGACTGACCGGACCGGCTCCGGCGCACCGAGCGACGAGGGCCGGACCGACAGCTCCCCCGGTCGTCAGACCGGGGGAGCTGTCGGTCCGGCCCTTCGTGCTGCCCGGGGTCCTATCGTCCCTTGCGCTCCTGGCGCTGCGCGGAGTTCCAGTCGCGCATGCGCTGGGGGTAGCCGGTGAACCGGACGTTGTAGACCGGGACGCCCAGGGACCGGGCCACCTCGAAACCCGTGCGCTCGTCGGGCACGCGGCGGCGCGTCCACTCCCCCGTGGTCGCCACCAGCAGCACCGTGCTGGGGGTCTGGGCGTTGGGGGGCTCGACGTAGGCCTCGACACCGACGCGGGTGCGGACGAACTCCTCGAGATGCGCGACGGCGGCGGCGCGTCCACCCCCGCCGGACGGGGCCGGCGACGACGGTTCCGACCGCCCGAGCAGACGGTCCAGAGCAGACCTCAACGACATGTTCGCGAGACTACCCGCCCCGGGCGGACGACGGAGGAGACGGCCGTGCCGCGCGGAGCAGCCGTTTCACGACGTTCCGGGTGTCGGCGCCAGGAAAACACCGTGCTGGACCGACGATGTACGCAGTGTCACAGTCCTGCGCAGGCGCCCGATTGGGGGGCGGACGCAGGTAGTGACAAGATGGCACGCAGTGACCCAGGAACGCGGCTACCGGACAGGAGTCGGTCGAGCCTCCGGCCGACCGGCTCCGGCGCCTCGCTCGACCCACTGATCGAAGGAGACTCCACAGGTCATGTCTGAGAACGTGCAGCTGCCGGCGCTCGGCGAGTCCGTCACCGAGGGCACCGTCACGCGATGGCTCAAGTCCGTCGGCGACACCGTCGAGGTCGACGAGCCCTTGCTCGAGGTCTCCACCGACAAGGTCGACACCGAGGTCCCCTCCCCCGTGGCCGGCGTCGTCGAGCAGATCCTCGCCGAGGAGGACGAGACCGTCGAGGTCGGCGCCGTGCTCGCCGTCATCGGTGACGGCTCGGGTTCGGGGTCCTCCGACGGCGGGTCCCAGGAGGCCCCGGCCGAGGAGTCCGCCGAGTCGGCGCCCGCGGAGGAGTCCCCCGCCGAGCCCGCCCCCGCCGCGCAGGAGTCCGCTCCCGCCGCCGAGGAGTCCTCCCAGCCGGCATCGGGTGGCGGCGAGGGCACCGAGGTGACGCTGCCGGCCCTGGGCGAGTCCGTCACCGAGGGCACCGTGACCCGGTGGCTCAAGGCGGTCGGCGACAGCATCGAGGTCGACGAGCCCCTGCTCGAGGTCTCCACCGACAAGGTCGACACCGAGGTCCCCTCCCCCGTGGCGGGCACCGTGCAGGAGATCAAGGTCGAGGAGGACGAGACCGTCGAGGTCGGCGCCGTCCTGGCGATCGTCGGCTCCGGTGCCGCCCCCGCGGCCGAGAAGAGCGAGAAGAAGCCCGAGCCCGAGAAGAAGGCCGAGCCGGAGAAGAAGCCGGAGCCGAAGCCCGAGCCCGAGAAGAAGCCCGAGCCCGCGGCGGAGAAGCCCGCCGAGAAGCCGGCTCCGGAGAAGAAGCCCGAGTCGAAGGCCGAGCCGGCCGGGGAGAAGCCTGCCGGTGGCCGCGGCTCCTACCTGACGCCGCTGGTGCGCAAGCTCGCCGCGGAGAAGGGTGTCGACGTCGACACGGTGCAGGGCACCGGCGTCGGTGGCCGCATCCGCAAGGAGGACATCCTGGCGGCGGCCGAGAAGGCCTCCGCCCCGGCCGCGTCCGCCCCGGCGTCGGCGGAGCCCAAGAAGCCGACCGTGCCCGAGGTCTCGCCGCTGCGCGGCACCACGGAGAAGATGTCGCGTCTGCGCAAGGTCGTGGCCGAGCGCATGCACGAGGCGCTGCACACCCAGGCCCAGCTCACGACCGCCGTCGAGGTCGACGTCACGAAGGTGGCCAAGCTGCGTCAGCGGGCCAAGGCCGACTTCAAGGCCCGCGAGGGTGCGAACCTGACCTTCCTGCCGTTCTACACGCAGGCGGCCGTGGAGGCCCTCAAGGCCTTCCCGAAGGTCAACGCCTCCATCGACACCGACAAGGGCGAGATCACCTACCACGGCTCGGAGAACGTCGGTATCGCCGTCGACACCGAGCGCGGCCTGGTCGTCCCGGTCATCAAGAACGCCGGTGACCTCAACCTGGCCGGCATCGCCCGCCAGATCGGCGACCTCGCGGCCCGTACCCGCGACAACAAGATCGGTCCGGACGACCTCAGCGGCGCCACGTTCACCATCACGAACACCGGCTCCGGCGGTGCCCTCTGGGACACCCCGATCGTCCCGGTCGGCCAGGTGGCGATCCTCGGCACCGGCACGATCACGAAGAAGCCCGTGGTCGTCACGACCGCCGACGGCGAGGAGACCATCGCGATCCGCCAGATGGCGATGCTGTTCCTGTCCTACGACCACCGCCTGGTCGACGGCGCCGACGCCGCCCGCTTCCTCACCGCGGTGAAGAACCGCATCGAGGAGGGCGCCTTCGAGTCCGAGGTCGGTCTCTGACCGGCTGACGCACCACCCGTCAGGGGCGAGGACCGCACGGTCCTCGCCCCTGACGTCGTCCTGGGCCCGGACACGCCGTCGCGGTCCGGTCACACGACGTCGGTCACCCGCCAGCCGTCCGGCGTCCACGCCAGGCGCAGCGTGTCGGTCCTCGGTTCACCGGCCGGCACGGTCACGGCCTCGCCGTCCGCGCCGACCTGGGTGTGCTCCTCGACGACGTAGCGCACGACGACCTCGGCCCGGTCCCGCGTCGGAGCCCCCGCCAGCCGCACGGACAGGACGGTGACCCGCGCGTCCACCAGCCGGGTCCCGGACGCCCTCGCACGCTCCAGCCACGCCGTGTCCGCCGCATGGGCGGGGGTGCCCGGCACCGCGACCTCCGCCACGTCGTGCTCCCCCGCCAGCAGCCCCGCGCGGCGCCGGGTCAGCTCGGCGGCGGCAGCGGCCGGGTCCTCCCGGTCGGTCGTCACCTGCCCGGCCCCCGTGCCGGCGCCCGGTGCCGGGCCGGCAGATGCCGCCACCGCGGCCGACGGCGTGCTCGGCGCCGCGGTGAACGCCAGCCCTCCAGCGACCAGCACGGCCACCGCGACGAGGACACCGGCGCCGGCCAGCGCCGGACGCCACACCGACGCCGGCCGGTGCCGTGCCGGGCCCCGAGCCCTCCCGGCGGGATGCGACCGCCGCGTCGCCCGGGTGCCGGGCACCGGCGCGGAACCGGCCCCGTCCTCACCGGGGCGCCGGGCCCGGCGGTGCCGCGGCTCGCCGTCCGAGGGGTCGGTCCCCGGACGCTGCCGGCCGCTCGCGAGCGCGGCGGCCGCGAGGGCCGCCGGTTCGGGCAGCCGCAGCGGTTCCGGGTCCAGCTCGTCGTGCACGCGCGCGGCGAGCGTCCCGGCCTCCGGACGGACGCGCGGGTCGTCGGCCAGCGCGGGGGCGAGGACGGCCCGCAGCGCGGTGTCCGTGTCCGACCCGGCCCGGGCGCACAGCGTCTCGACCAGCCGGGCCAGGGCGTGCACGTCCTCGCTCTCGGAGGCGGGGTTCGCGTCGTGCGGCGGCGTCAGCCGCGGCCGCAGCAGCACCCGGCCGTTCAGGTCGACGACGACGTCCCCGACGTCGAGGCCCCCGTGGACGACACCGGCGCTGTGCAGGGTCGCGAGCCCCTGGGCGAGGTCGGCCGCGAGCCCGGCGGCCTCGGGACCGTCGCACCGGCCCCGCACGGCGAGCACGGTGGCCAGGTCCGTCGCCGACGCGGCACCACGCGGCACGACCAACGCTCCGTCAGGACGGGCGACGGCGGCGCCGACGGGCTCGACGCGGGCGGCATCGATGTCGGCGAGCCGTCGCAACCGGTCCAGCAGGGCGTCGCGGGCAGCGGCGTCGGGCGGCACGGCGAGGACGGTGTCGGTCTGCACCAGGTCATGCAACACCCCGGGAGCACCCGCCCGCAGGCGTCGTCCACAGGCTCCGGGGCGACCAGCAGCGGGACGGCCCCGGGTCAGAGCTCGACGCGGCGCCCCTGGCGGGCGGCCACCCGGGCCGCGTCGAGCACCTCGGCGGTGCGTACCGCGTCGCCCGGGTCGACGGGTGCCGGTTCCTCCCCGTCGAGCCAGGGACCCAGCGCCCGGTAGAAGTCGGCGTGCCCGCCGGGTGCGGTCGGCACGGGGCGTCGTTCGCGGCCGCGGGTGAACCAGCCGTGCGTGCCCGCCGGGGCCTCGTCGTCGAACCGCTCGAGCGGGGAGGCGTCCTGCTCGAAGGTCGTGACCAGGTAGGCGCCCTCGCTGCCGAGGACCCGGGTGCGCGGGCCGGGCGCGGCGACGACGGAACCCGCCCAGAGCCGCGAGACGACGGGGTGCCGGCTGGCGGCGAGCCCGCCGCCGGCCTCGTGGGTCAGCACGAGGAAGACGTCGTCCTCCGTCGGCGTGGTCAGCGCTCGCAGCTGGGCCCACACGTCGGTCACCCGGCCGAAGAGCCGTGTGGCGGAGTCCACCAGGTGCGGTCCGAGGTCCAGCAGGAGGCCGCCGCCGTCGGGGTCGTTCTCCTTCCACCGCTTGCGCGGCACCGGCCGCCACCGCTCCCAGTGCCGTTCGAAGGTGTGCACGTCGCCCAGCTCGCCGCGCCCCAGCAGCGCGGCGAGCGTGAGCTGCTCGGGGTCCCAGCGGCGGTTGTGGAACACCGTGAACGGCGTGCCCGTGGCGTCCGCCTCGGCCGCCACGGCTCGCGCCTCGTGGGCGTCGACCCCGATGGGCTTGTCCAGCACGAACGGCACCCCGGCCCGGGCCAGCGCCGCCGCCTGCTTCGCGTGCAGCTGGCTGGGGCTGGCGACCACGACGACGTCGTAGGTCGAGCGGGCGGCCAGCAGGTCGTCGAGGTCGTCGTACAGCCGGGCACCGGGCCAGTCACCCGCGGCCTGGGTCCGGCGGCCCTGGTCGCGGGTGACGACACCGGTCACCGGGAGCCCGGCCTCGCGGGCCAGGGCCGCGTGGATGCCCCGGCCCGCTCCCCCGTACCCGATGATGGCGACGCGTGGCGTGATCATGTGCCCATGGTGCCGGACCCCTGCTCGGCCGCCACCGGGCGACGCGCCAGGCGGGAGGGCCACCACGTGCGGTCGCCGATGTCGTGGACGAGCGCGGGCACGAGGAGGCTGCGCACCACGAGGGTGTCGATCAGCACGCCGAAGGCGACGATGAAGGCGAGCTGGGCGAGGAACGCCAGCGGGATGACCCCGAGGGCGGCGAACGTCGCCGCGAGCACGACGCCCGCCGAGGTGATCACCGACCCGGTGACCGCGAGCCCGCGCAGCACCCCCGGTCGGGTCCCGATCTTCAGGCTCTCCTCCCGCACCCGGGTCATGAGGAAGATCGAGTAGTCGACACCGAGCGCGACGAGGAACGCGAAGGCGTACAGCGGGACGCTGGGGTCGGTCGCGGGGAAGTCGAAGACGTTGTTGAACAGGATCGCCGAGATGCCGAGGGCGAACCCGAAGGACAGCACGTTGGCACCCATGAGGAGCGCGGCGGCCAGCACGGAGCGCAGCAGCAGCATGAGGATGAACAGGATGACGATCAGCACGACGGGCACGATGACGCGCAGGTCACGCTGACCGGCCTGCTGGGTGTCCAGGCGTTCGGCGGCCGCACCGCCGATGAGCGTGTCGGGCGAGACGCCCTCCACCGAGTCCCGGAGCGCCGCGACGGCCTCGGTGGCCTCCTGGCTGTCCGAGGGGGCGTCGGTGATGACGTCCACGCGGACCAGGCCGTCCACCACGAGCGGGTCGCCTCCGGCCGGCGCGCCCGGGGCCGGCGCCGGCTGGTCGGTCACCAAGGTCGCCTCCGAGACCCCTTCGGTGCTCTCCGCGGCCTCGACGACGGCATCGAGGTCTCCCTCGGGGGTGATGACGGTGACGGGCTGGGTGGAGACACCTTCGAAGTGGGCGGTGAGGACCTCCTCGCCGTCGACCGAGTCGACCTGGGTCAGGAACACCTCGGAGTCGCCCGTCCCCCCGGCGTTCAGCGTGGGCACGAAGGCGGCGCCGGCGAGGAGCACGAGCGCGGTGACGATCCAGACGGGCCGGTCGTGGCGGCCGACGAAGCCGGCCGCACGGGACCAGAGCCCGTGCCCGGCGACCGCCGGGGTGTCGTCCTCGGCGCCGTGACGCCCACGGCCGGGCTTCGCCGGCTGCTCCGCGACGGGCGCGGACTCCGCGGCGGAGCCGTCGGCCGTCGCACCGGCCGGCACCCGGGGGATCCGGGGCCAGAACACCCAGCGGGCGCGGCGCCCGCCGACGAGCAGCAGGGCCGGCAGCAGCGTGAGCGCGGACAGGTACGCCGCGACGATGCCGATGGTGGCGACCGGACCCAGGCTCCGGTTGGACGACAGGTCGGACAGCAGCAGGCAGAGCAGACCGGCGATGACGGTGACCGCGCTGGCCGTGATGGGTTCGAACGACGCGCGGACGGCGCGGCGCAGGGCCGTGTAGGGCGACTGCAGCCGTCCCAGCTCCTCGCGGTACCTGGCCACGACGAGCAGGGAGTAGTCGACGGAGGCGCCGACCACGAGGATCGACAGGATGCCCTGGGACTGGCCGTTGAGGGTCAGCACGTCGTTCGCCGCGAGCTGGTAGACCGCCAGGCCCGCGAGGGACAGCGCGAGCACGGAGGTGAAGATGACGACGAACGGCAGGAACGGCGACCGGTAGACCAGGGCCAGGATGATGAGCACGGCGCCGAGGGCGACCAGCAGCAGCACGGTGTCGATGGCGCCGAACGCGCTGGTGAGGTCCGCGATGAAGCCGGCCGGACCGGTGACCCAGGACTCGAGCCCGGAGTCGGCCAGACCGCCGTCGCCGGAGCCCTGCTCGGCGAGGTCGCGCATGGCCGTGACGGCGGCCTCGGCCACGCTGGCCTCCTCCTCGCCGATCGCCTCGTCGGCGAGCGAGGCGTCGAGGGAGACCAGCACCAGCACCGCCTCGCCGTCCTCGGACGGGATGACCACCGGGTCGGCGATGCTGGCCTCCCCGACCGTGGCGGGCTCGTCGCCCGTGGCGCCCTCGAGCGGGGCGTCCGGCACGGCCTCGGCGTACGCCTGCGCGTCCTGGAGCTGCTCGGGGGTCAGCGTCGCGCCGTCACCGGCCTCGGCCACGAGGAGGGCGGGCAGCGTCGTGTCGTCGGTGAACTCGGCGGCGAGCTCGGCCGCACGGGTCGACTCGGCACTCTCGGGCAGGAACGCGGCGGAGTCGTTCTCCTGGACGCTGCTCAGGTTGCCCTGGGCCTGCCCTCCGAAGGCTCCGACGGCGAGCCAGACGCCGATCGCTGCAAGAATGACGAGACCGCGGGCGATGCCCGCCCACCTTTTACTCAGCATGCTGAGTATGATGGGGAATCGGAGGACATCACGCAAGTGAAGAACGAGACGCGCCGGCCCGGGGAGCCGGACCCCACGAGCGAGGAGCCGGGCCAGTGGCCCACGGGGCGGCTCCTCTTCACGGTCGCGCGCCGGATCGAGCAGGACTGGAACGCCCACCTGGCCACCTGGGACCTCAACCACGCCGGGCACCCCGTGCTCCTGCACCTCCTGGCCGGGCCGCTCACGCAGCGCGAGATCGCCTCGCGCAACGGCGTCACCGAGCAGACGATGAGCCGCATCGTCGCGCGCCTGGAGCGGTCCGGCTACGTCGTCCGCGCCGACGACCCGCGCGACCGACGCCGCCGGGCCGTGACCATCACCGACACCGGCCGGCGCGTCGCGCTGGAGGCCGCGCAGTTCCAGCCCGCCGAGGACCTCACCTCCCGCGGCCTCGACGAGGAGCAGGTCGCGACGCTGCGCGAGATCCTCGTGGACATGGTGCGCGCCCAGCGCGCGGAACCCGGCACCTCCGTGGGGCAGTAGGCTGCCGGGATGGACGTCGTCTCGCTGCCGGGCACCGTCGACTACCACGAGGCCTGGGAGCTCCAACGCCGAACGCACGCCGCCGTGCAGACCGGGGAGGACCCCGGTCGCCTCTTCCTGCTCGAGCACGACTCCGTCTACACCGCCGGACGCCGGACCCGCCGGGACGAGTACCCCACCGACGGCACCCCCGTGGTCGACGTCGACCGCGGCGGGAAGATCACCTGGCACGGCCCCGGCCAGCTCGTCGCCTACCCGATCGTGCCCCTGCGCTCCCCCGTCGACGTCGTGGTCTACGTGCGCACGCTCGAGGCCGCCGTCATGGACGTGTGCGCCGGTCTCGGCCTCGACCCGATCCGGGTCGAGGGACGCTCGGGGGTGTGGTTCGCGGCCGACGACGGCGGACCGGACGGCACGCCCCGCCGGGCCCGCAAGGTCTGCGCCATCGGAGCGCGCGTCGCCCGCGGCGTGACCATGCACGGCCTGGCCCTGAACTGCGACGCCGACCTGGCGGCGTTCGACGCGATCGTGCCCTGCGGCATCGACGACGCCGACGTCACCTCGCTGTCGGCCGAGACCGGGCGGCGGATCACCGTCGACGACGTGCGCGACGCCCTGACCGACGCCCTCCTGACCCACCTGACCCCGCTGGTGACCGAAGTCACCACCGCCCCCGTCGACGTCGCGCCGGAGCCGCGTGGCGCCGTCGTAGGCTGACAGACGTCGACGAAAGGGAACGACGCCGTGACCATCGCACCCGAGGGCCGCCGCCTGCTGCGCGTCGAGGCCCGCAACGCCGAGACCCCGATCGAGAAGAAGCCCGAGTGGATCAAGACCCGTGCGGTCATGGGCCCGGAGTACAAGGAGCTCAAGGGCCTGGTGAAGGGTGGTGGCCTGCACACCGTCTGCGAGGAGGCGGGCTGCCCCAACATCTTCGAGTGCTGGGAGGACCGCGAGGCGACGTTCCTCATCGGCGGTGACCAGTGCACCCGCCGCTGCGACTTCTGCCAGATCGACACCGGCAAGCCCGCCGCCTTCGACGCCGACGAGCCGCGCCGCGTGGCCGAGTCCGTCCGCGAGATGGGGCTGAAGTACTCCACCGTCACCGGTGTCGCCCGTGACGACCTGCCCGACGGCGGCGCCTGGCTGTACGCCGAGACGGTCCGCAAGATCCACGAGCTCAACCCCGGCACCGGCGTCGAGCTGCTCATCCCGGACTTCAACGCGATCCCCGAGCTGCTCGACCAGGTCAACGAGTCGCGCCCCGAGGTGATGGCGCACAACGTCGAGACCGTGCCGCGGATCTTCAAGCAGATCCGGCCCGCGTTCCGCTACGAGCGCTCCCTGTCGGTGCTGACGCGGGCGCGCGACGCGGGGCTGGTCACCAAGTCCAACCTCATCCTCGGCATGGGCGAGACGATCGACGAGGTGAAGTCCGCGCTGGACGACCTGCACTCCGCCGGGTGCGACCTCATCACGATCACCCAGTACCTGCGGCCGTCGGTGCGCCACCACCCCGTCGACCGCTGGGTGCGCCCCGAGGAGTTCGTCGAGCTGAGCGACTACGCCGAGGAGATCGGGTTCCTCGGGGTCATGGCCGGTCCGCTGGTGCGCTCCTCCTACCGGGCCGGGCGCCTGTGGGGCCAGGCGATGACGAAGCGCGGCCAGGCCGTGCCGGACTCCCTCGCTCATCTGACCGAACCGACCACCGCACGGCAGGAGGCGGCGAGCCTCGTCGCCCCGCGCGCCCAGTAGAATCGACCACCATGGCCCGCACGAAGTCCGACGCCGGCGAGCCCGCCGACGCGTCCACCAAGAAGCAGAAGAAGCCCAAGAAGCAGCGCTGGTACCACCAGGTGTGGTCGGCGTACCAGATGACCCGACGTCAGGACCCGCTGGTCACCTGGATCATGCTGGCGGTCTTCATCGGCATCCTCGCCGTGGCGCTGCTCATCGGCGCCCTGACCGACAACGTCATCTACGCCGGGATCATCGGCCTGCCGTTCGCCCTGCTCGCCGCGATGTTCGTCCTGACGCGCAAGGCGGAGCGCGCGGCGTACACCCAGATCGCCGGGCAGCCGGGTGCCGTCCGTGCCGCGCTGGGCACCGTCCGTGGCGGCTGGAACTTCGACGACGAGCCCGTGGCGGTCAACCGGCAGCAGGACCTCGTGTTCCGCGGCGTCGGGCGCCCCGGCGTCGTGCTGGTCTCCGAGGGGCCGTCGCACCGCGTGGAGCGGATGCTCGCCGACGAGCGCAAGCGCGCCGCGCGCATCCTGCCGAACGTCCCCGTCACGACCATCCAGGTGGGTGACGAGGAGGGTCAGGTCCCGCTGCCCAAGGTCGCCCGCAAGGTCCAGCGGATGAAGAAGCAGCTCACCCGCGCCGAGGCCGCGGAGGTCGGCAAGCGTCTCAAGTCCCTCGGCGGCATGCGCCTGCCGGTGCCCAAGGGCGTCGACCCGATGAACGCCCGCCCCGACCGCAAGGGCATGCGCGGGCGCTGACACCCCCTCCGGACCACCGTCGGGCGGCCGGGACCCTCATCGACGCACGATGACGGTCCCGGCCGCCTTGTCGTGCAGACCCCGGCCGTCGGTGTCCCAGACCACGGCCGGGATGACGAGGCACACCAGCACCGCGCGGATCGCCCCGCGCCCGAACCCGACCAGGTGCGGGCCCTCGACGCCGAGCCGGCGCACCTGCAGACCGAGCAGCCGGTGCCCGAGCGTCGTGCCGACCGTGCTGACCAGCAGCAGGTTCATGGCGAAGAAGATCGCCAGGGTCGCACCGGCGTCGTAGGAGAAGAACGCGTAGCTGATGGCGCCGGCGGCCGCCCAGTCCACGACGAGCGCCACGACGCGCCGCCCGATCCGGGCCGGCGACCCCGGCCCGGAGGTGGGCAGACCCAGGGAATCGGTCCCGGACGTCTCATCCCTCGGGACGCCCCGACCGGTCAACCACGACCCGAATTCCTCGCGCGACGGCATGAACACACTCTACGTCGGGGTTTCGGCCGTCTACGTAACGCGGACGAAACACCGGCGCTATGCAAGAGTAATGCCACGGCTCTAGCGTCGAGGGAGCCGAGCCACCTGGCACCGTCCCATCAAGGAGCGCATGCATGTTCACCAATGCCGAGGAGGCAATCGCCTTCACCCGCAACGAGGGGGTGGAGTTCATCGACGTCCGGTTCATCGACCTTCCGGGCGTCATGCAGCACTTCAACATCCCCGTGGCGCAGTTCGACGAGGACTCCTTCACCGAGGGCCTCATGTTCGACGGCTCCTCGATCCGCGGGTTCCAGGCGATCCACGAGTCGGACATGAAGCTCGTGCCGGACGTGAAGACCGCGTTCATCGACCCGTTCCGCAAGCGCAAGACGCTCGTGATGAACTTCTCGATCGTGGACCCGTTCACGGACGAGCCCTACGCCCGCGACCCGCGCAACATCGCCGCCAAGGCTGAGGCCTACCTCGCCTCCACCGGCCTCGCGGACACCGCGTTCTTCGCCCCCGAGGCGGAGTTCTACATCTTCGACGACGTCAAGTTCGGCACCTCGTCGCAGTCCGGCTTCTACAGCATCGACTCGGTCGAGGCCGCCTGGAACACCGGCCGCGACGAGGAGGGCGGGAACCTCGGCTACAAGACCCGCTACAAGGGTGGCTACTTCCCCACCTCCCCGGGTGACCGCTTCGCCGACCTGCGTGACGACATGGTCGCCACCCTCGGTCAGGTGGGCCTGGACGTCGAGCGTGCGCACCACGAGGTGGGCACCGCCGGCCAGCAGGAGATCAACTACAAGTTCAACACCCTGCTGCACGCCGCCGACGACCTGATGAAGTTCAAGTACGTCATCAAGAACGTCGGCTTCGAGGCCGGCAAGTCGGTGACGTTCATGCCGAAGCCGATCTTCGGCGACAACGGCTCGGGCATGCACTCCCACCAGTCCCTGTGGCTGAACGGCGAGCCGCTGTTCTACGACGAGAAGGGCTACGGCGGCCTGTCCGACATGGCCCGCTGGTACATCGGCGGTCTGCTCAAGCACGCCCCGTCGCTGCTCGCCTTCACCAACCCGTCGGCGAACTCGTTCCACCGCCTGGTGCCGGGCTTCGAGGCGCCGGTCAACCTGGTCTACTCGGCCCGTAACCGCTCGGCCTGCATCCGCATCCCGATCACCGGGAACTCGCCGAAGGCCAAGCGCGTCGAGTTCCGCGTGCCGGACCCGTCGAGCAACCCCTACCTCGCGTTCTCCGCGATGCTGCTCGCCGGCATCGACGGCATCAAGAACCGCATCGAGCCGCCGGCCCCGGTCGACAAGGACCTCTACGAGCTGCCCCCGGAGGAGCACGCGGAGATCGCCCAGGTCCCGAGCTCGCTCGAGGGCACGCTGAACTCCCTCGAGGCGGACCACGAGTTCCTCACCCAGGGCGACGTCTTCTCCGAGGACCTCATCGCCACCTGGATCGACTACAAGCGGACCAACGAGATCGACCCGATCCGTCTGCGCCCGCACCCGCACGAGTTCGAGCTGTACTACGACATCTGATCGTTCTCCCCGGTCACCAGGCGTGGCACGTCTCGACCTGACACGTCGGTGACCCGAGGACGTCACGCGGACGCCCTGGCCCCACCTTCCACGGTGGACGCCAGGGCGTCCTGCGTCATCGGAACGTCGGCTCGCGACCTTCCCGCATGGCTGCCATGGCCTCCAGCAGGTCGTCGCTGGCGAGGAAGGCCGAGTTCCAGGCTGCGACGTACCGCAGGCCGGCTTCAACGCGCGGACCACGCTCGGCGTCCAGCACATCCTTGATCCCGCGCATGGTCAGCGCGCTGTTGCGGGCGATGGTCGAGGCGAGCGCGTGGGCGGCAGCCATCAGTTCCTCGGAGCTCGGATAGACGTCGTTGACCAGGCCGATCCTCGCGGCGCGCTCGGCGGTGATGTCCTCGCCGGTCAGCGCGAGCTGGCGCAGGTGGCCGTCACCGATCACCCCCACGAGTCGCTGCAGACTTCCGAGGTCCGCCACGATCGCGAGCTTCGCCTCCTTGATGCTGAACGTCGCGTCCGCCGAGGCCACCCGGATATCGCAGGCCGCGGCCAGGTCGACGCCCCCGCCCAGGCACCATCCCTCGATGGCGGCGATCGTGGGCTTGCGGCACGAGGCGACGGCGGTCATGGCCGCCTGCCAACGCCTGACCGTGGCGTGAACCTGCTGCCGCGTGTCGGCGTCGTCCTTGCTGAGGAAGTGGCCGAACATCCCCGCCACCGCCGCGATGTCGAGCCCGTAGGAGAAGTTTCCGCGCGTGCCCCGCAGCACGATCGCCCGCGCCTCGTCGTCCTGGTCGAGCTCGACGAACGTGTCGTGCAGCTCCGTGAAGAACTCCGGATCCATGACAGGTTTCCCGTCCCGTCCGGCAAGCTCGACGGTGACGACTCCGCCGTCCCGCGTGAGGTCGAAGCGTGCGTCGGTCACAGTGGTGCCCTCGTTTCTCGGGGGGTATGGGAGTTGATTCCTGGGTCCGAGCCCGCGAGCCGTGCGCGCAGCGCCTCGGCGACCGTGTCGAGCGCTGCCCGATCGGCGACCCGGTCCGGTGCGGAGACGACCATCCCGTCACCGGCCACACGCGGGATCACGTGCAGGTGCGAGTGGAACACCGACTGCTGGGCGTCACGCCCCTGCGCCGGCAGGTCCGTGATGGCCTCGTGGTGCTCGACCGAGGCCTCGAGGTCACCGTTCACGATCCGGCAGAAGAGGCAGTCGTTCTCCATCGTCGACACGGGGACAAGGTACCGGTCGGGACGGCACCGCCGGGACGCACCGACCCGGGTGCGAGTCACGACGGACACGCCCACTATCCGAGGACCACCAGGTTCGAGACCAGGAGGCGCAGTGAGCACGGCGGACCTCTCCAGCCTTCCCCTGGAGGACCTCCTCGACGAGCTGGGGGCCACCCCGTCCGGCTTGACCACCGCGGAGGCCACGGAGCGGCTGGACCGGTACGGGGCCAACGAGATCATCGAACGACGGAAGAACCCGCTGCTCGTGCTGGCCGGGTACTTCTGGGGTCCGATCCCCTGGATGATCGAGGCCGCCCTGGTGCTCTCCCTCGTCCTCGGCAGCTGGTCCGACGCGGTGATCATCGGGGTGCTGCTGGCCATGAACGGGGCGGTGGCGTTCAGCGAGGAGCACCAGGCGACGCGGGCGATCGAAGCGCTCCAGGAGCGGCTCGCCACGTCGGCCCGGGTCCGCCGGGACGGTGCGTGGACCACGGTGCCGGTCCGCGAGGTCGTGCCCGGCGACGTGGTCCGCCTCCGGCTCGGCGACGTCGTCCCCGCCGACGTCCGGCTCCTGGAGGACGCCGAGCTCCAGGTCGACCAGTCGGCGCTCACCGGCGAGTCGCTCCCCGTGCCCCGGGGGCAGGGTGACGCCGCGTGGTCCGGCTCGGTGATCACGCGCGGCGA
Organism: Isoptericola sp. b515; assembly: GCF_030588125.1. Classification (NCBI taxonomy): domain Bacteria; kingdom Bacillati; phylum Actinomycetota; class Actinomycetes; order Micrococcales; family Promicromonosporaceae; genus Isoptericola; species Isoptericola sp. b515. Next base: position 345,548 of record NZ_JAUQYR010000003.1, read on the forward strand.
GGCGGACGCGGTGGTCTACGCCACCGGTGAGGACAGCTACTTCGGCCGGACCGCGACGCTGGTCGAGAGCGCCGGGGTGGTCAGCCACTTCCAGCGTGCGGTGCTGCGGATCGGCCGGTACCTCATCGTTATCGCGGTCACCCTGGTCACGCTGACGTCGGTCGTCGCGCTGCTGCGCGGCAACGACCTCGCCGAGATCCTCCAGTTCGCCCTGGTGGTCGTCATCGCGTCCGTGCCCGTCGCGCTCCCGGCCGTGCTGTCGGTGACGATGGCGGTCGGCGCCCGTGCGCTCGCCCGCCGCCAGGCCGTCGTCAGTCACCTGCCGGCCGTCGAGGAGCTCGGCGGGATCGACGTGCTGTGCTCGGACAAGACCGGGACGCTGACCAAGAATCGGCTCGCCGTCGGCGACCCGTGGTGCGCCTCCGGCGTCGGACCGGCGGAGCTGCTCGAGGCCGCCGCCGTGGCCTCGCGCGCCGAGGACCAGGACCCGATCGACCTTGCCGTCCTCGCCGCCGCCGAGCACTCGGACGGGACCTCGGCCGGTCGGCTGCTGCACTTCACCCCGTTCGACCCCGTGGGCAAGCGCACCGAGGCCACCGTGCGGCAGGAGGACGGCTGCACCTTCCGGGTCAGCAAGGGAGCCCCGCAGATGATCGCCGCGCTGTGCGGCGACGACCCGGCCGTGGCGGAGTCCGCCCGGCAGGTGGACGACTTCGCCCGGCGCGGGTACCGCTCCCTGGCCGTGGCCCGCACCGACGGGGCCGACCGGTGGCATCTGCTCGGGGTGCTGCCGCTCGCGGACCCGCCGCGGGAGGACTCCCGGGAGACGATCGGCGCCGCCCGCGAGCTCGGCATCGAGGTCAAGATGGTCACCGGGGACCAGGTCGCCATCGGGGCGGAGATCGCCCGGCAGGTCGGGCTCGGCGACCGGATCCTGCCGGCGTCCGCGCTGGGCGACGAGGACACCCCCGAGGACACCCGGGCGCGGCTCGTGGCCGAGGCGGACGGGTTCGCCGAGGTGTTCCCCGAGCACAAGTACCGCATCGTCGAGCTGCTGCAGCGCCGCGGCCGCATCGTGGCGATGACCGGCGACGGCGTCAACGACGCCCCCGCGCTCAAGCAGGCCGACGCGGGGATCGCGGTCTCCGACGCGACCGACGCCGCGCGCTCCGCAGCGGACGTCGTGCTGATGGCCCCGGGTCTGTCGGTGATCGTCGACGCCATCCGGATGGCCCGGGAGATCTTCGCGCGGATGACCAGCTACGCGACGTACCGCATCGCCGAGACGATCCGGGTGCTGCTGCTCATCACGCTGGCCATCGTGTTCCTCGACTTCTTCCCCGTGACGGCCGTGATGATCGTCCTGCTCGCCGTGCTCAACGACGCGGCCATCCTGACGATCGCCTACGACCACGTCCGCGGCTCGGACCGCCCCGCGCGCTGGCGCATGGGGTCCGTGCTGACGGTCGCCACCGCGCTCGGGCTCGCCGGTGTCGTGGCGTCGTTCCTGCTGTTCCTCGTGGCGGACCTCGCGCTGGACCTCGACCGCGAGCTGATCCAGACGCTGATCTACCTCAAGCTGTCCGTGGCCGGGCACCTGACGATCTTCGTCACCCGCACCCGCGGCCCGTTCTGGTCGCGTCCGGCTCCGGCCCCGGTGCTGGTGGCCGCCGTGCTGGGCACCCAGGCGATCGCCACCGTGATCGCCGCGACCGGGTTCCTCATGGCACCGATCGGCTGGGCAGGCGCCGGGCTCGTCTGGGCCTACGCCCTCGTGTGGTTCCTCGTCAACGACCGGGTCAAGCTCGCCGCCCACGCGCTGGTGGGCCGCCGGGCGGCTCGGCGCGCAGCTCGCGACCGAGTGACCCTGCTCCGCGCCGAGGGCTGACCCCCGGGGCCGCCGGCGGTCCGGAGCGACCGCACGCGGTCCTGGGCATACTGAGGTCATGAGGCGCCTGGCCGCGCTCGTCATCGCCTGGGCCGTCCTGACCGCGTGCACCGGGCAGGAGCCCGGTTCGTCAGTGTCCGTCGGGGACGACGTCGTCGGGGCTGCCGACGCCGCGGTCGCGCCCGACGTTCCGACCGTGCACTGGTTCTGGGCGCCGTGGTGCCCCACCTGCCAGGCCCCGGACCCGCACCTGTCCGGACTGGCGGAGCAACACGCGGACCAGCTCGCCGTCATCGCCTTCGAGGGTCCCGACGGCCTCGAGACCATCGAGGTGGCCGCCCGGGTGGTCCCGCACGTCACCTACGTCGTCGGCTCCGAAGGCACGCTGTGGCAGCAGCGCGAGGTCACGGGCATGAGCACCTACACGGTCTTCGGACCGGACGGCGAGGTCCTCGACGAGGGCCATCTCGGTCAGACCGACCTGGCCGAGCTCGTGGCGGGGCTGGCGGAGGAGCACGGCCACGCCCCGGACGTCACGGTCCCGAACCGGTCCGCGATCAGCGCCGGCTGACGGTGCCGAACCGGCGGGCGACGGGGGCCAGGAAGAGCGGACGCAGGAGGGCGGCCGCCCCGGCGATCACCACGACCGCCGCGACGAACAGCCAGAAGCCGACCCAGCTCACCTCGTCCCGGGCGGCGAACATGTGGTTGAGGTTGCGCAGCGCCCCCGTGGCGAAGACCAGGGAGACGTGGACGACGGTGAACGCGACGAAGTACAGCATCACCGGGAAGTGGATCCGGCGCGCGACCTCCACGGGGAACAGGCGGTCCCGCCGGGGCCGCGAGGGCCAGGAGACGCTCATCCGCACGCCGGTGGCCATCGCCAGCGGGGCGGCGACGAACACCGTGGTGAAGTAGGCCAGCTGCTGGAGGCTGTTGTAGTGCACCCACCCGTTGTCCGTGGGCCAGCTCAGCGACAGGTACTGCAGACCCGCGGACACCGCGTTCGGGAACACGCTCCAGTCCGTCGGCACGATCCGCACCCACTGCCCCGTCGCGAACAGCAGCACGACGTAGAGCACGCCGTTGGCGACCCAGAAGACGTCCAGCGCCTGGTGGGCCCAGGACATGATGCTGACGCGCTCCTGCGGTGCGGCCCGCCGGGCCCAGTACGCGGCCGGCCGCTGCTGGCGGCGCACCATCCAGCCGGTGCGCACGATCAGCACCAGCAGGAACACGTTGAAGAAGTGCTGCCAGGAGAGCCAGGCGGGGATGCCCACCGGGGAGCCCTCGGGGAGCGGGTAGTCGCCGGGATAGGTGGTCAGGAAGCCCTGCACCGGTTCCAGGTGCACCAGCCACCGCGCGACCAGGACGGCGACACCGACCAGGACGACGGCACCGGCCACCAGGACGAGGGCACGACCGGCCCAGCGCGGCGGCCGAGGCCGGGCGGCCGGGAGCTGCTCGTCCTCGGCGGCCGTGCCCGTCTGCTGCGCAGCGGCCGGCGCGTGGTCCGCCCCGACGAGCGGCGGTGTGGCCGGCTCGGGCACGGGCTCCGGCTCCGGCGGCCGAGAGGCCCACGCCGGCGCGATGCTCGCAGGGGGCCACGGTTCTCCCCCGGGCACCCGGGGCAGGCCGCGGCGCAGGGGGACGCCGTCGAGGGCGGTCTCGGACGAGGTCGGCACGGCGGGCGACCCCGTGGATGCCTCCGCGGACGCCCCCGCAGCGGTCACCGCCTCCGAGCGCTCGACCGTTCCGGTGGCGACGGAGGCCTCCGGAGCGACCGTGGTGCCCGCCGCCGCGGACGTGTCGGCAGGGGCCTCGCCGGCCGGGGGCCACGGTGGGCCCCCCGGGCGGCGCGGCAGTCCTCGCCGCAGGGCGGTCATGAATTCCTCCGCGCCTCGAGGGCGGCGACGAGCCGGGGCACGACCTCGAACACGTCGCCGACCACGCCGAAGTCCGCGATCTCGAACAGGGGGGCGTCGGCGTCCTTGTTCACGACGACGATCGTCTGAGCCGTCTGCATCCCGGCGCGGTGCTGGATGGCGCCGGAGATGCCCAGGGCGACGTACAGCCGGGGCGACACCGACACGCCGGTCTGGCCCACCTGGGCCGACGACGGGGCGTACCCGTTGTCGACCGCGACCCGCGACGCGCCGACGGCGGCACCGAGGGCGTCGGCGAGTCGCTCGACCAGCTCGAAACCCTCTGCGGAGCCCAGACCCCGACCGCCGGAGACGACCTTCTCGGCCCCGCGCAGCGCGGGGCGGGACGACGTCACCTCGACGGGTTCGACCGCCACGATCTCGGCGCCGGGGATCCCCGACTCGGTGGCCGCGAGCTCCTCGACGGAGGCGTCGGGGACGGCGGACGCACGGTCGTCGATCTCCCCCACGCGCAGCGTGACGATCGGTGCGCCGAACGTGGCGGCCGCGTCGACCAGGTAGGTGCCGCCGTAGACCGAGTGGCGGGTGACGATCCCCTCCTCGTCGCGCGAGACGCCGACGGCGTCGACCGCGAGCGCCGACCGCGACCGGACGGCGTAGCGGGCGGCGGCCTCCCGGCCCTCCACCGAGTGCGCGGCGAGCACGGCGGCGGGGCGGACGCGCTCCGCGGCGGCCGCGAGGGCGTCGACGCGGGGCACCCCGAGGGCCTTGACGGGCGCGGAGACGGTCAGCACGCGCCGTGCTCCCAGCGCGGCGGCCGACGCGGCCTCGGTGTCGGCGTCGGGTCCGAGGATCAGCGCCACGGGGCTGCCGAGCGTGGCTGCCGCGCCGAGCAGCTCGGCGCTGGAGCCCGCGAGGGCGCCGTCGGGGTCACGGTCGAGCAGCACCAGGATCGGCGCGTCGTGGACGTCGGTCATGGTCGTGTTCCCCTTCATGCCAGCCGGTTCTCGACCAGGAAGTCCGCCAGCCGTTCGGCGGCGTCACCGCTGTCCACGATCTTGGTCCCCGCCGTGCGCGGGGGACGTTCCGAGACGGCGATCATGATCGAGCGGGCAGCGTCGACGGGCTCGGGGTCGACGCCGAGGTCGGCCGCGGAGACGGTGTTGATGGTCTTCTTCTTGGCGGCGATGATCCCCTTGAACCCGGCCAGGCGGACCTCGGGCAGCGCCTCGGTGACGGACACGACCGCCGGCAGGGGTGCGCCGACACGTACGGCGGCACCGTCGGAGGCACGCACCCCGGTGACCTCGGTGTCCGAGAGGTGCACTTCGGACAGCGCCGTGGCGGCGGGAACGGCGAGAAGCTCGGCGACCGCCGCCGGCACCGCTCCCCCGGACCCGTCGGTGGACGCGTCCCCGGCCAGGACCACGTCGAAGCCCACGTGCTGGACCGCCGCAGCCAGGATCTCGGCGGTGAGGACGACGTCGGCGCCGACGAGTCGCTCGTCGACCACCTGCAGAGCGGACGTGGCGCCGAGGGCGAGGGCCTTGCGCAGGCTGGTGACGCCGGCCTCCGGGGTCATCGCGACGGCCACGATCTCGGTGTCGGGGTGGTCGTCGGCATGGCGGAGCGCGACCTCCAGGGCACGCTCGTCGATCTCGTCGAGGACCAGGTCGGCCGTGGCACGGTCGGCCAGCCCCGTCTCGAGCGACAGCGTGCGGTCCACGTAGGTGTCCGGCACCACCTTCACCAGCACGGCGATCTTCATGGTCCTCCTTCTGCCGGGCTCCCTGGCGCGATGCTTAACCTCGGTTCAATCCCTGGACCTGACGGCGAGAAATCTTCGCCAGGACCAGCAGCGCGCCAGCGACGTTTCTAATACGCTATAGAAAGACGGAGGTCGAGATCAAGGACGATCGGAGACGACATGAGCCAGATCTTCGGGCCGCGCTCCCTCTACGAGGAGGAGCACGAGCAGCTGCGCGAGATGGTGCACGACTTCGTGGAGCAGAACGTCCGCCCCCACGTCGAACGGTGGGAAGGCGAGGGCCGGGTCGACCGCAAGCTGTTCACCCAGGCCGCCGAGGCAGGGATCCTGGGCCTCGGGATCCCGGAGGAGTACGGCGGCGGCGGGTCGGACGACTTCCGCTTCAACGCCGTCGTCGGCGAGGAGCTCTCCCGCCACCCGGTGTCGGACGGCGTGGCCAACATCCCCCTGGCGAACGACGTCGTCATCCCGTACTTCACCGACCTGACGAACGACGAGCAGAAGCAGCGCTGGCTGCCCGGGATCGCGGCCGGGGAGAGCCTCGTCGCCGTGGCGATGACCGAGCCCGGCGCCGGCAGCGACCTCGCCGGGATCCGCACGTCGGCCGTGCGCGACGGCGACGACTACGTCGTCGACGGATCCAAGACGTTCATCTCCAACGGGCAGGACGCCGACCTCGTGGTCACGGTCGTGCGCACCGGACCGGACCCGCACCGGGGGCTGAGCCTGCTCGTGATCCCCGCCGACTCCCCCGGGTTCTCCCGCGGCCGCCTGCTGGAGAAGATCGGCCTGCACACCCAGGGCACCAGCGAGCTCGCGTTCGAGGGCGTCCGCGTGCCGGCGGCGAACCTGCTCGGCCCCGAAGGGTCCGGCTTCGCGAGCCTCATGCGCAACCTGCCGCAGGAACGCGTCTCCATCGCCGCCGCCGCCGTCGCCGCCAGCGAAGGCGTGCTGGAGCGCACCCTCGAGTACGTCAAGCAACGGCACGCGTTCGGCCAGCCCATCGGCTCGTTCCAGAACACCCGCTTCGAGCTGGCCGACATGGTCACCGCCGTGCGGGCCACCCGGGCCTACATGGACGCCTGCCTCGTCCAGCACAACGCCGGTCGGCTCAGCGCGGAGGACGCCGCCGGGGCCAAGTTCCTGGCCACCGAGCAGTACGTCGACGTGGTCGACCGCTGCCTGCAGCTGTACGGCGGCTACGGGTACATGCGCGAGTACCGCATCGCCCGGGACTACGAGGACGCCCGCGTCACCACCATCTACGGCGGCACGACCGAGATCATGAAGGAGATCGTCGGCCGCGGCCTGGGGCTGTGAGGAGGAGCGCCGGGTCGGTCACGTCCCGGCGCCGTGCCGGATCATCCCCTGGGCGGTGGCCACCAGGTCGTCGAGCGACCGGGTCCGCGGGTTCCACCACTCGACGACCCAGTTCATGGCGCCGAGCAGCAGGAGCCGGAGGATGTTGATGTCGAGGTCGGCCCGCACCTCCCCCGCCTGCTGGGCGGCCACGAACAGGTCCCGCCACAGGTGGGTGTACTGGGCCTCCTCGGCGGCCGGCCGGACCCGGAGCTGCTCGGGGACGTGCCCGGCGTTGCGGACCGAGGCGGTCGCGTAGTCCGACAGCTGCAGCTCGAACCGCAGGTGCGCCTCGACGGCGACCATGAGGCGGTCCATCGCCGAGGCGTCCTCCGGCACGGCGGCCAACCGCTCCTCGACGTGGAGCCGGACGCGGTGCGCCCCGACCCACATCACCTCCTCGACGAGCTCGTCACGGGAGGCGAAGTAGTAGTAGATCGCCGGTGCCTGCACGCCGGCCACGGCCGCGACGTCCGAGAGACGTGTGCCGGCGTAGCCCTTGCGCGACAGCACCTCCGCGGCCGCGTCGAGGATGCGCTGCCGGGTCTGCGCCGACTTCGACGCCGCCCGCGGCGGGCCCGACGGGGCAGGCTCGGTCAGGTCCATCCCTCGATTCTAAGCCAGATTAGAGAATCTCCCGCTGCGCGGCACGGCCCGGGAGTGCACGCACGGGTCGGAGCTCGGCGGCGCGAGCGGCCGCCCCGATGGCGGTGCGTGGCCGGTGGAGGCGACCTACGGTGACGGCACACCGGCGAACGGCCGCCGGCGACCTCGAGGGGGAGGGGGTGACGCCGGGTGAGCGACCGAGCATCCGGGACGTCGCCCACGGTCGGGTCGACCGCCGTGACCACCGCGGGCATCGACCTGTCGGCGAACCCTCGCAAGACCGGCGTGGCGACGATCGAGTGGTCCGACGACGATGCCCGGGTCACCGCGCTGGCCGTCGGGGAGCACGACGACGCCGCGCTCTGCGACGTCGTCCGGGCGGCCGCGACCACCGGGATCGACTGCCCGGTCGGCTGGCCCGACGCGTTCGTCGACTACGTCGTCGCCCACCGCGACGGCGGGCACGACCTGGTGATCCCCGAGACGCGTCGCCCTCTCACCTACCGGGCGACCGACCTGCACGTCTGGGAGAACACCGGGGTGCGCCCGCTCGCGGTCTCCGCCGAGCGGATCGGCGCCGCGGCGATGCGCTGCGCGGCGATCCTCGCGATGCTCACGCGGTCCGGGACCGTCGTCGACCGCGCCGGTGAGGGGCCGGTGATCGAGGTCTACCCCGCGGCGGCCCTGAAGGTCTGGGGGCTGCCCCACCGCGGGTACAAGGGCCGCGACCCGCAGTCGTCCCGCGCCCGCGCGGACCTCGTCGACCACCTGGCGATCGCGTTCCCGTGGCTCGACCTCGACACCTTCGCGCCGCTGTGCCGCGACACCGACGACGCCCTCGACGCCGTGCTGTGCGCCGTCGTCGCCGGACTGGCCCGGCAGGGCCGCTGCGAACCCGTGCCCGCCGACCTGCGCGACGTGGCGTCCCGGGAGGGCTGGATCGTGCTGCCCCGTGCCGGGCACGACTGACGTCTCACCGGCCGCGGCGGCTCGGCGCGACGGCCCGGCTCAGCGCGGCAGCTCCCCCAGCACCGCCGCCAGGTCGACGACGGACGCGACCTCCCGGTCCGCCGGGCCGAAGTGGTCCGGGTAGACGGCGCCGGTGCGGTTGACCCACGCGGTCTGCAGACCGGCGCGACGCGCCCCTTCGACGTCCCAGGGATGCACGGCGACGAGGACCGCCCGCTCGGCGGCCACGCCGGTGGCTGCCAGCGCATGGGCGTACGCGCGGGCGTCGGGCTTCCAGGCGTCCGCCTCGCCGACCGCCAGGTAGTCCTCGATCACCCCGCCCGCGGCGGTGTCGGCGAGCAGGGCGCGGGCCACGTCCGCGGACCCGTTGCTCAGCGTGACGATCCGGCAGCCCTGCTCCGCCAGGGCCAGGAGCCCCGGGACGACGTCCGGGTGCGGGGACAGGGCGACGAACCGTCCCAGGACCTGCTGGGCACCCTCGGACGGGTCGGGGTGGCCGGCCGCCCTCAGGCGAGCGCGGAGCAGCGCGCCGCCGATCTCCGCGAACGACGGGTTGTCACCGAGCATGCCGAGCGCGAAGGCGTCCCGGAGCACGCCGGCGAACCAGGCCTCCACGTCGCCCGGGTCCAGGCCGACGTCACCGAAGGCGTCGGCCAGCGGCGCCAGGTCGGACAGGGTCTCGTTGACGTCGAGGACGACCAGGTCGGGACGTGGGAGCGACATCCCCCTACCGTCGCCCGGGTCGCCGGTTCCAGCAATCCGACGGGGCGGGCGGACTCAGTGCTCGTCGTGCCGGCTCGCGCCCGTCCCCGCTGACTCGCCGCCCGACCGCCCTGACTCGGCGTCCGGGTCGCGGTCGACGGCGGGACGCTCACCGGCGGGCGTGTCGTGAGCGTCGCGCGCGTCGTGGTCGTCGCCGAACGGCAGCACGTGCATCACGGCCACCGCGACCGCACCGACGACCAGGCCGATGAGGGCCGAGCACAGCGTGTTGAAGCACCAGGCGAGGAACCCGCCGATGCCCGGGACCGCCGCGGCGATCGCCTCCTCGCCGTGGTGCACCAGGTCGTACAGCCCGTGCCAGCCGAGCTCGTCGACCCCGACCAGCAGGATGTGCCCGCCGACCCAGAGCATCGCCACCGTGCCCACCACCGAGATCGTGGCCAGCACCTTGGGCATCCCGGTCACCAGGGCGCGCCCGACCCGGCGCGACAGGTCGGACTCGCGCTGCGCGAGCGCCAGCCCGACGTCGTCCATCTTCACGATGAGGGCCACGGCGCCGTAGACGATCACGGTGATGACGAGAGCCACGACGAGCAGGATCACCAGCCGGGACCAGAACCCCTCGTCGGCGACCTCGTCGAGGGCGATGACCATGATCTCCGCGGACAGGATGAGGTCGGTGCGGATCGCCCCGGACACCATCGTCTTCTCGGCCTCGGGCCCGACCGCGGCGGCGGGCCGGTCGTGGTCGGTGTGCCCACGCACCCGGCGCCAGATCTTCTCCGCACCCTCGAACGCCAGGTAGGTGCCGCCGAGCATGAGGATGGGTGTCAGCAGCCACGGCAGCCACTCGCTGAGCACCAGCGCGATCGGCAGGATGATGAGCACCTTGTTGCGGATCGAGCCCCACGCGATCTTCTTGATGATCGGCAGCTCGCGCTCGGCCGCGACCCCGTGCACGTACTGCGGCGTCACGGCGGTGTCGTCCACCACGACGCCGGCCGCCTTGGCCGTCGCCCGGCCGGCCGCCGCCCCGACGTCGTCCAGCGAGGCGGCCGCGAGCTTGGCGATGGCCGCGACGTCGTCGAGGAGCCCGAGCAGCCCGGCGCTCACGCGGCCGCCCCCGGCATGCCGGCGTGGCGCGGGCAGGACGCCGCGAGGACGGACGAGGACTCCAGGCACGATCGCATGGGCCTATCGTGCCCCAGACCGGGTCAGTCGTCGCCGTAGACGAGCCGCTCCATCACCGTGCGGGCGCGTCGCGCGGTGCGCAGGTACAGCTCCTCCAGCTCCTGGCCGGTGTCGACGTCGCCGAGCAGCCGCGCCAACCCGGTCAGCGCCCAGGCGTCCGCCGGGAGCACGTCCGCGCGCAGGCCGCCGACCTTGCCGGACCACAGCACCAGGGCGGACCGCAGCCGGGACGCGAGCAGCCAGGCATCGAGCAGGCACTCGGCCTCCTCGGCCTCGACGAGGCCGGCCCCCTCGGCCGCGGCCAGCGCCGCGACCGTCTCGGTGGTGCGCAGCCCCGGCACCTCGTGCGCGTGCTGGAGCTGCAGGAGCTGGACCGTCCACTCGACGTCGGACACTCCCCCGCGCCCCAGCTTGAGGTGGCGGCTCGGATCGGTGCCCCGTGGCAGCCGTTCGGACTCGACGCGGGCCTTGATGCGCCGCACCTCGCGCAGCTTGGGCTCGGCGAGCCCACCGGGCGGGTAGCGCAACGGGTCGACGACGGCGTCGAAGCGCTCGGCCAGGTCCACCGCCGTGCCGGTCGCGCCGGCCACGGGGCGGGCGCGCAGCAGGGCCTGCTGCTCCCACACGCTCGCCCACCGCTCGTAGTACTCGGTGTACGAGGCCATCGTGCGCACCAGCGGCCCCTGCCGCCCCTCGGGACGCAGGTCGGCGTCCACCGGCAGCGGGGGCTCGGGTCCGACGGCGGAGAGCAGCTTCTGCAGCGTGCGCGCGGTGAGCTCGGCGAACGCCTTGGCCTGCTCGGGGTCGGCGTCGGGCAGCGGGTCGTGCACGAACAGGACGTCGGCGTCCGAGCCGTAGCCCATCTCCCGTCCGCCGAGGCGGCCCATGGCGACCACGAGCATGCGGGTGGGGTTCGCCGCCGGGTCGGGTCCCAGTCCCATCTGGTCCCGGGCGGCGAACTCGGCCACGCGCAGGCCGCCGACGACGACCATGTCCGCGGCGTCGGAGATCGCCGCCTGGGCCTGCACGGGCCCGAGCACGCCGAGCACCTCGCCGGCGCCGGTCCGGGCGAGCTCGCGGCGCCTCAGGGCGCGCAGCCGGGTCGCCGCCGGACCGGGGTCGTCCGCCCGGGTCAGGACGGCGTCCGCCTCCGCGGCGAGCCGCTCGGGACCGCGGGGTTCCAGCCGGGAGGTGTCGGCGAGCCACTGCACCGACTCCGGTGAGCGGGCCAGCGCCTCGGCGAGGTACCGCGAGGAGGACAGCAGGTGGGCCAGGTGGTAGGCGGCGTTCCCGGAGTCGCGCAGGAGCCGCAGGTACCAGGGCGTGGCGCCGAGGTTCTCGGACAGCTTGCGGAAGTCCAGCAGGCCCGCGTCGGGGTCGGAGCCCTCGGCGAACCAGCCGAGCATCACCGGCAGGAGCTGGCGCTGCAGCTTGGCCCGGCGTGAGGTGCCCTCGGTGAGGGCCACGACGTGCCGCATCGCCCCGTCCGGGTCGCGGTAGCCGATCGCCGCGAACCGGGCGCGCGCGGCGTCCGGGGCGAGCGAGAGCTCGTCCTCCGAGAGCTGCGCCCACGCCGGCAGCAGCGGGCGGTAGAAGACGGCCTCGTGCAGGGCACGGACCTCGCGCCGGGTGGCCCGCCAGCGCTGGCGCAGGTCCTCGGCGCCCTGGCCGCGCATGCCCAGCGACCGGGCGAGGCGCCGCAGGTCCTCGTCCTCGGTCGGCAGCAGGTGCGTGCGCTTGAGCCCGAAGAGCTGGACCCGGTGCTCCAGGGACCGCAGGAACCGGTAGCAGGCGCCCATGCGCAGGGCGTGCTCACGCCCGACGTACCCCCCGGCCGCGAGCGCGGACAGCCCGGCCAGCGTGTTGCCGTCGTGGATGGCGTCGTCGGTGCGGCCGTGCACGAGCTGCAGGAGCTGGACGGTGAACTCGACGTCCCGCAGCCCGCCCTTGCCGAGCTTGATCTGCCGGTCGGCCTCGGCGTTGGGCACGTGCGCCTCGACGCGGCGCCGCATCGCCTGGGCGTCCTCGACGAAGTGGTCCCGGTTGGCGGCCGCCCAGACGAACGGGTCGACGGCCTCGCGGTAGGCCGCGCCGAGCGCGGCGTCCCCCGCCACCGGGCGGGCCTTGAGCAGGGCCTGGAACTCCCACGTCTGGGCCCAGCGCTCGTAGTAGGCGACGTGGCTGGCCAGGGTGCGCACCAGCGGCCCCTGCTTGCCCTCGGGACGCAGCGCCGCGTCGACCTCCCACAGCGCCGGTTCGAGCGAGGTGCCGCCGCACACCTTCTGCAGCCGGGTGGCGAGCTGGGTCCCGATCCGCATCGCCCCGGACTCGTCCAGGACGGGCTCCCCGGCCTCGTCGGTGGCGGGTTCGCACACGTAGACGACGTCGACGTCGGAGACGTAGTTGAGCTCGCGACCGCCGGTCTTGCCCATCCCGATCACCGCGAGGCGGGCCCCGGCGCCGTGGTCAGGGAGCTGGGAGCGCGCCACCGCCAACGCCGCCTCCAGCGCGGCGGCGGCCAGGTCGGCCAGCGCGGCGCCGACGTCCGGCAGCGTGGCCGAGGGGTCCGGCGCGGTCAGGTCCGTGGCGGCGATGCGCAGCAGCCGTTCGCGGTAGGCGCGCCGCAGCGCGTCCGTGGCGGTGGGGGCGTCCCGGTCGGGCCACCCCGGCGTGTCGGCGCCCTCGGGCTCCAGGGCCGCGACGGGATCCGCCGACTCCGGGTCAGCGCCGACGGCGCGCAGGAGCTCCGCCCGCACGTCCCGCGGGTCGGCCCCGAGCCCGCCGTCGCCGTCGCCCAGCACGTCCAGGAGCGCGGGACGGCGGACGATCTCGTCCGCGAGCGCCGTCGACGCGCCGAGGACGGCGAGCAGCCGTCCCCGGGCCACGCCCTCGCCCGAACGCTGGTCCGCCGCGAGCAGCCGTTCGACGGTCTGCTGCGCGGCGGGCACCGAGGCCAGCCGCACGAGGTGCAGCAGCGCGAGGTCCGGGTCGGCCGTGACCCCGAGGGCCTGCAGCACGCCGTCGTCCCCGCCCGCGTCGGCGGGGAGGCGGCGCTGCAGCGCGGCGTCCTGCCAGAGCGTGGCCGACCGGGTCAGGTCGGCGAACCCTGCCCGGAGCAGCCTCCGGGTCGGGGTCTGCGGTCTACCGGTGCCGGAGGTCGTCGGGCTCACCTCTCGACCCTATCGGCCGCCGCCGGAGCGTGCGGCGGCCGTCCGCTCAGAGGAACTGCAGGGAGGTCTTGAGCTCGTACGGGGTGACCTGGGCGCGGTAGGCGTCCCACTCGTTGCGCTTGTTCTTCAGCACGTAGTCGAAGACGTGCTCGCCCAGGGTCTCGGCGACGAGCTCCGAGGACTCCATGAGCTCGATGGCCTCGTCGAGGGACTCCGGCAGCGGCGCGATGCCGAGCGCGCGGCGCTCCGCCCCGGTGAGCTCCCAGACGTCGTCCTCGGTGGCCTCGGGCAGCTCGTACCCCTCCTCGATGCCCTTCATCCCGGCGGCCAGCAGCACGGCGAACGCCAGGTACGGGTTCGCCGCCGAGTCCAGCGCCCGGTACTCGATCCGCGAGGAGTTGCCCTTGCCCGGCTTGTACATGGGCACGCGCACCAGCGCGGAGCGGTTGTTGTGGCCCCAGCAGATGTAGCTGGGCGCCTCGGAGCCGCCCCACAGCCGCTTGTAGGAGTTGACGTGCTGGTTGGTCACCGCGGTGATCTCCCCGGCGTGCACCAGCAGCCCGGCGATGAACTGGCGCCCGGTCTTGGACAGCTCGAACTGCGCCCCCGGCTCGTGGAAGGCGTTGGAGTCCTCCTCGAACAGGGACATGTGGGTGTGCATGCCCGACCCCGGCTTGTCCGCGAAGGGCTTGGGCATGAAGGAGGCGAACACACCCTGCTCGAGCGCGACCTCCTTGACCACGGTGCGGAACGTCATGAGGTTGTCCGCGGTGGTCAGCGCGTCGGCGTAGCGCAGGTCGATCTCGTTCTGCCCGGGCCCGGCCTCGTGGTGGGAGAACTCCACGGAGATACCCATCGACTCGAGCATCGAGATGGCCGCGCGCCGGAAGTCGTGCGTGCTGCCGCGAGCCAGGTGGTCGAAGTAGCCGCCCTCGTCGACCGGCACCAGGGGCCCGTCCGAGGAACCCATCTGGTTGAAGAGGTAGAACTCGACCTCGGGGTGGGTGTAGAACGTGAAGCCCTTGTCGCCGGCCTTGGCGAGCGTGCGCTTGAGGACGTTGCGCGAGTCGGCACGCGAGGGCTCACCCTCGGGGGTGAGCAGGTCGCAGAACATGCGACCGGTGCCGTGGCGCTCACCGCGCCAGGGCAGCACCTGGAACGTCGTGGGGTCGGGCTTGGCGATCATGTCCGCCTCGTAGACCCGTGTCAGCCCCTCGATCGCGCTGCCGTCGAAGCCGATGCCCTCGACGAAGGCCTGCTCGAGCTCCGCCGGGGCGACCGCGACGGACTTGAGCACCCCCAGCACGTCGGTGAACCAGAGTCGGATGAAGCGGATGTCGCGCTCCTCGACCGTGCGAAGCACGAACTCCTGCTGCCTGTCCATGACCTCATCCTGCCCGATACCTGTTAACCGTGGGTGACGGACCGTCGACGGTCCGTCGCACCGGTCCGGGACCTGGGCCCGCACCGGCTGTCGCCTACGCTATCGACCATGGAACCCGCAGGCCACAACCCCTCGGTCACGCCCGCTGACAACTCCGCTGTGAGGTCGGTCACCGACGACGACGCGGCCGGCATCGCCGCCGGCGCCCGCCGAGTCCGCGTCCACCACCTGCAGCGCGCCAAGGAGCGCGGTGAGCGCATCACGATGCTCACCGCCTACGACGCCCCCACGGCCGCGATCCTCGACGCCGCCGGCATCGACACGCTGCTCGTGGGCGACTCCGTCGGGAACACCATGCTCGGGCACGCCACCACGCTGCCCGTGACCCTCGACGACATGGTGCGGGCCGGACGGGCGGTCGCCTCGGCGGCGCAGCACGCGTTCGTCGTCGTCGACCTGCCCTTCGGCACCTACGAGGCGGGCCCCGAGCAGGCCCTCGCCTCCGCCGTGCGCATCATGAAGGAGACCGGCGCCTCGGCGGTCAAGCTCGAGGGCGGCCGCCGCTCGGCCGAGCAGATCCGCGCGATCACCCAGGCGGGGATCCCGGTGGTCGGCCACCTCGGCTACACCCCGCAGTCCGAGAACGCGCTGGGCGGCCCCCGCGTGCAGGGCCGGGGCGACGACGCGGCCGAGGAGCTCAGCCAGGACGCGCTCGCCGTCCAGGAGGCCGGCGCGGTCGCGGTCGTGCTGGAGATGGTGCCCCGCGCCGTGGCGGCCCGCATCACCGAGTTCCTGGTCATCCCGACGATCGGGATCGGCGCCGGCCCCGAGGTCGACGGCCAGGTCCTCGTGTGGACCGACATGGCCGGGATGACCGACTGGTCGCCGCGCTTCGCCCGCCGCTACGCCGAGCTGGGCCGCGCCCTGCAGCAGGCGGCCGCGGACTTCGCGGCCGAGGTGCGCGACGGGTCCTTCCCGACCGAGGAGCACACCTTCGACCAGTGACGCGGGACCGGCGGCGCAGAGCCCCTCAGCGCCGCCAGTCCTCGTCCTCGGCCTCCCACTCCTCGTTGCGCCGCGCGGCGTTGTCCAGGGCGTGCTGCGCCTCCTCGCGCGTGGCGTACGGACCCAGCAGGTGCGTCCAGCTCGACTTCTCCTTCGCGGTCTCCACCTGCCCGGTCTCGGTGTTGAACCAATACTGGGTGCTGCTGCTGTACTCGCTCATGACTCGATCCTGCCGCAAGATGGGGTCCATGGCTGAGCAGAGCGGACACCAGGTGGCCTTCGGTATCGACATCGGCGGGTCCGGGATCAAGGGCGCCCCCGTCGACCTGACCACCGGCGAGTTCGCCGCGGACCGGCTGCGGATCCCCACCCCGAGCAAGTCCACCCCGGACGCGGTCGCCGACGTGCTCGCCGAGCTCGTCGCCGGCTTCGACCTGCCCGACGAGGCGCCGGTCGGCGTCGCGTTCCCCGCGCCCCTGGACCGCGGGATCGTCCGGTTCATCGCCAACCTGCACAAGTCCTGGAAGGGCGTCGACCTGCCGCAACTCGTCCGCGAGGCGACCGGCCGTGACGTGACGGCGGTCAACGACGCGGACGCGGCCGGGGTCGGGGAGGACCGCTACGGGGCGGCCGCCGGGCACGGCGGCGTGGTGCTCATGGCGACCCTGGGCACCGGGATCGGGTCAGCCCTGCTGGTGGACGGCGTGCTCGTGCCGAACACCGAGCTCGGCCACCTCGAGATCGACGGGCACGACGCCGAGACGAAGGCGTCGGAGGCCGCGCGGGACCGCGAGGACCTGTCGTGGGAGAAGTGGGCGAAGCGCCTGCAGCGCTACTTCGAGACCGTGGAGATGCTGCTCTCCCCCGACCTCATCGTCGTCGGCGGCGGCGTGAGCAAGCACCACCAGAAGTTCCTGCCGCTGCTGGACCTCCGCGCCGAGATCGTCCCGGCAACACTGCGCAACCGCGCCGGGATCGTCGGCGCCGCCTCCCTCGCGGCCGATCCCCACTGACCCTTCCGGACACGAGGACGCCGCACCACCCGGCCGGGTGGTGCGGCGTCGTCGTGTCGGGTCAGTTGGCGACGGGGACGTCGACGTGCAACGTGCCCAGCGGTTCGCTGACGACGGCCGGCGGGTCGTGCAACGTGACGGAGAGCCCTTCGTCCTGCCCGATGCGGCAGAGCTGGACGAGGAAGGCGATACCCGCGGAGTCGAGGAACGTCACCTCGGAGGCGTCCACGATCACGGGAAGGTCACGCTGGAACGCCCCGGCCAGAGCAGCCGAGGCCTCGTCGCGCAGGGCGATGTCGATCTCGCCCCACAGGGTCACCACACTGGCCTCGGGCGTCTCGTTCAAGACGATCCCTCCGGCCCGAACCTCATGGATGAGGGTCACTGTGCCACCTTCGTCCCTGGTGTCCTCGCCCCCTGCGTGCCGCGGGCGCGGCACCGGCGTTCGAGACTCGCGACCTCGTCGTCGCGATGCGGCCAACGTACACCACTCCGACCCCCACGGGAACCCGTTTCGGGAACCGTTCTTGACCGAACTTTCACGTTCGGACCGGGGCACCGGAGCGCCCGTCGACCCGTCGGTCACAGCTCGAGGCGCAGGACGCGACGGCGCGGCGTCGGGGCCGCGACCTCCTCCAGGCCGGCGGCCGAGAAGATCTGCGGCACGCCGACGCTCGTCTCGTCCCAGATCACCTCGCCACCGTCCGCCGCGACGATCGGATACCCCTCGAGGACCCGCGCACCCCGTTCCCGGGCGAAGTCGACGGCGCAGCGGGCCAGCTCGTACATCAGCCCCTGGCCCCGGTACCCCGCGCGGACGACGAAGCAGGCCGCGAGCCACACGCCGTCGTCGTCGCGGTCCTCGTGACGCCCGCGCCACGCGACGGGACTGCGGCCGTGGTACCGGCGGTAGGTCGGACGCGGGCCGACGGCGACCCAGCCGACCGGCTCGTCGCCGTCGTAGAGCACGACGCCGCTGGTCACCGGCGATGTCGGGTCGTCGGCACACGTCTGCTCGGCCAGCCGGAGCCGCCGTTCCTCGACCGGCATGTCCCACCACTCGCCGTCGCCGAGCACCTGACGCTGGCACTGGCACCGACCGGCCTGGGAGGTACCGAGCACCGTCTGGAGGTCCTCGAAGGGGACCTGGTTCGCGGGCCGTGCGGTGAGCGTCGCCACGCCGTGACCCTACGGGCGACCCCCGACGCTCGCCGCCGGACGGCCGGCGCCGGGGCGATGGGGTGCGGACGAGCCGGTCTGTACGCCGGGTTCTGTTCCCGTGCCGGGTCACCCCCGCACGGGCGACGGTCATCCATCTAGGACCTGCGTCGCCACAGGCCTCCAGCGGTCTACCCGGGGACATCGGGCGGGCAGCCCTCGAACGTCCCCTGTCCGACCTTGCTCCAGGTGGGGTTTACCGAGCCGTGCCCGTCACCGGACACGCTGGTGGTCTCTTACACCACCGTTTCACCCTCACCGCCGGTCTCCCGGCGGCGGTCTGTTTTCTGTGGCACTGTCCCGCGGGTCACCCCGGGTGGCCGTTAGCCACCACCTTGCCCTTCGGAGCCCGGACGTTCCTCGGCGACGGCGCCTGAGCACCGCCGACGCGACCGTCCGACCGACTCGTCCGCCCCGCAAGGATACCGGCCTCAGACCTCCACCGGGTACGTCAGCGCCAGCTCGTCCGCCGTCCGTCCGCGGATCCCCCAGTTCTCCGGCCGGCTCTCGAGGATCACGACCTCCAGGTCGTCGTCCGCCAGGTCCAGGGCCGGCGCGACCTCGTCGTACATGGCCCTGACCAGCGCCTTCTTCGCGGTGGTCGACCGGCCGGAGAAGCAGACGACCTCGATGAGGAGGTACGCGTCCGACCGCGGCGCGACGAGGTCCCCGTCCTCGAGCAGCAGGAACCGGTGGAACCTCTTGTCCTCGGGGATCCGCCAGGCCGTGACCAGCGCGTCGTGCACGGCGTCGGAGACCTCCTCACGACGCTCGCCCCAGATGGTCCGGTTTCCGTAGATCTTCACCTGCGCCATGAGGGGACCGTACCGCCCGGGGCGGTCCGTCAGTAGGCGGTGCGCCCCGGATAGGCGTGCCATGCCTCGAACGGGGCGAGCGCGGCGTCGATCCGCAGGTTCTCCATCGGCACCTCCGAGGGCTGTCGGCCGGCGAGCACCTCGTGGAAGTGCCGGTCGTCGAAGCCGGCACGGGCGGCGTCGTCGCGGTCGGCGGCGAACACCACCCGGTCGACGCGCGCCCACAGGGCGGCCCCGAGACACATCGGGCACGGTTCGCACGAGCTGTACAGCACCGCGCCGCTCAGGTCGAAGACGCCGAGCCGTGCGCACGCCTGCCGCAGCGCGACGACCTCGGCGTGCGCGGTCGGATCCGTGTCGGTCGTCACACGGTTCGTCCCCTCGGCCACGACCTCGCCGTCGCGGACGACCACCGCACCGAAGGGCCCGTGACCGGCCGGGACGCTGCTCGTCGCCAGCTCCACGGCCCGGGTGAGCCAGTGCACGTCGTTCGTCATGCCGAGATCGTCCCACGGGTGCCTAAGGTGTCCGGGTGCTGATCTGCCTGCCGCCCTCCGAGGGCAAGACCCCCGCGCCCGACGACGGCGCACCTGTCGACCTCGCGGCGCTCACCGCGCCGGAGCTCACCGCGCAGCGCGAGGCCGTCCTGGACGCGCTGGCCACCGCCAGCGCCCGCGACGACGCCACTGCGGTCCTCAAGGTGGGGGCGGGCCTGGCGGAGGAGGTCGCCCGCAACACCCGGTTGCGCACCGCCCCGACGGCACCGGCGACCGACGTCTACACCGGGGTCCTGTACGCGGCGGCGGGCCTCGCCGAGCTCGACGGGGAGGCGGCGGCCCGTGCGGCGGCGGACGTGCGCATCTTCTCGGGCCTGTGGGGCGTCGTCGCGCCGTCCGACCGGATCCCCGCCTACCGGCTGTCCATGGGCGTCACGCTGCCGGGCGTCGGCGGGTTGGCCACCGCCTGGCGGCCGCACCTGACCGCCGCGCTGGCCGAGCGGGCCGCCGGCGACGTCGTCGTCGACTGCCGCTCGTCCGCCTACGTCTCCGCGTGGAAGCCGGCCACCACCGGCGACCACGCCGCCGAGTGGGTGACGGTCCGGGTCGTGCGGGAGGCGGACGGCGAGCGCACCGTCGTCTCGCACAACGCCAAGCACACCCGTGGCGTGCTCACGGGCCACCTGCTGCGTCGCCGGGCCGCTCCCCCGACCTCGGCGACCGGGCTGCTCGCCGCGGCCCGCGAGCTCGACGGCGAGGTGATCGGCACGCAGGTCGGCACCGGGCTCAGCTACCGGATGGTCGCGGCGGAGCTGCACGAGGCCACCGGCGCACGTCGCCCGCACACCCTGGAGCTCGTCGTCGCCTGACCGGTCTCCCGGGCGGGGCGCGTGCCAGCGGCGCACACTGGCGCCATGGCCTACGACGAGGAGCTGGCCGACCGCGTGCGGGACTCCCTCTCCCGGTGGGAGGGGCTCACCGAGCGGAGGATGTTCGGCGGCATCGCGTTCATGCTCTCCGGGAACATGGCCGCGGGGGTGCTGCGCGACGCGCTGATGGTGCGGGTCGGCCCGGACGGGTACGAGGACGCCCTGGCCGCGGGCGCCGCCCCGATGAGCATGGGTCACCGCGAGATGCGGGGGTTCGTCTCGGTGGGACGGGACGAGCTCGCCGACCCCGCCACGCTGGACGCCTGGGTGGCCCGCGGCGCCGACCACGCCGCTGCCCTGCCGCCGAAGTGACCGGTCGTCAGTCGGCGGCGGGGTGCCCGACGGCGGTGACCTCGCGGTCCCCGTCGGGCCACAGCCGCACGATGGACAGCGAGCACGGCGGCACACGGAGGCGCCCCCACCCCGCCGGGGGCGCGTCCAGCGCCCGGCCGATCACGGACCGGATCACGGCGGCGTGGGCGACCACGACCGCGGTGCGCCCCACCGTGCCCGCCGCCAGCTCGTCGACCGCGGGGCCGACCCGTTCGCCCAGGTCCGCGTAGGACTCTCCCTCGGGCGGGGCGAAGGACCCGCTGGTGACCCACTTGGCCAGGTCGCCCGGCCAGGTCTCCTCGACCTCCTGCGGCGTCAGGGACTCCCAGACGCCGAAGCGCACCTCGGCGAAGCGCTCGTCCGTCGTGACGTGCACCCCGAGCCGCCGGCCGATCGCGGCGGCGGTCTCCTGGGTGCGCACCATCGGGGAGGCGACCAGCAGGTCGGGCCGGGCGAGGTCGGCCCAGGGCTCGGTGCCGAGCCGGAAGACGGCGTCCGCGGCCTGTGCCGCCTGGCGGCGACCCGCCGTGGTCAGCGACGGCCCGGGCACGTCGCCGCCGGACAGCGCCCCCGCCTCGGTCAGGTGCGTCACGCCGTGCCGCACCAGCACGAGCGTGGCCGGGACCGCGCCGTCGTAGCGCGCCAGGGCTCCGGGGGCGGGTCGGCGGTGCATCAGGAACCGTCGGGGTCGCGCACGAGGATCCGGCCGCACTCCTCGCACCGGACGATCTGCTCCGGGGCGGCGCCGCGCGCGGCGGCGAGGTCACCCGGGTTGAGCTCGAGGCGGCAGCCCTCGCAGCGGTTGCCGCGCAGGGCAGCGGCGCCGAGACCGCCGAGCTGGCCGCGCAGGCGGTCGTAGAGCGTCACGAGACCGGCGTCGAGCCCCTCGGCCAGCTGGGCGCGCTCCGCCTGGACCTCCCGCGCGGCGGCGTCGATCTCGGCGTAGGCGGCGTCCTGTTCGGCAGCGGCCTTCTCCTGGGCGGCGACCAGCTCGCCGTGGGCGGCCTCGACCTGCCCGAGCGACTCCTGGTGGGCCTCCAGCCGCTCCATGATCTCGAGCTCGGTCTCCTCCAGGACGTTCTGCCGACGGGCGAGCGACTCGAGCTCGCTCACCACGGCCTGGGCGTCCTTGGCACCGAGGGCGCCGCTGTCGAGGCGCTGCTGGTCCTTGGTCGCGCGGGTGCGCACCTGCTCGACGTCGGCCTCGGCCTTGGCGACCTCGCGCTCGAGGTCCGCGACGGCGGTCCGGGAGTCCACGAGCGAGGAGTGCAGGTCCGCGAGCCGCTTGTCCAGCTCGGCCAGCGTCGTCAGCGACGGGTGCTTGCTGCGCTGGTGGGCGAGCTGCTGGAGGCGGGTGTCCAGGGCCTGGACCTGGAGCAGACGACGCTGGTCCTCGACGGGTGCGGTAGCCATGGACGGGTCCTCTCGGTCTGCTCTCCTGATGCCGGTCAGCGCCCGACGCCGCCCACGCGGTGCGTCCACGGGTCGGTCACCAG
The DNA here is from genome assembly GCF_030588125.1 of Isoptericola sp. b515. NCBI lineage: Bacteria > Bacillati > Actinomycetota > Actinomycetes > Micrococcales > Promicromonosporaceae > Isoptericola > Isoptericola sp. b515. The sequence goes on from NZ_JAUQYR010000003.1 coordinate 367,798, forward strand.
GGTGCTGACCTTCGTGGTCACCGTACCGTCTCCGAGCCCGGCGGAGAGATCCGTGGCCGCGTAGGCCAGCCAGGGCCACTCGGAGGCGAAGTGCGCCACGTCCACGAGGAACGGGGTGCCCGCCTCGCGCCGCTCCGGGTCGGTCGACTCGAAGAGGGCCCGCTCGCGCAGCTCGGAGGCGGGGTGGTGACGCAGGTCGGCGGTGACGTACACGTCGGCGGCCGTCGCCCGCACGGCGTCGAACAGGGAGTCGCCCGACCCGCCGACGACCGCGGCCGTGGACACCGGGGCCTCGAGGTCGCCGGCCACGCGGACACCCTGGGCGGTGGTGGGCAGCACCTGGGCGACGCGTTCGGCGAACTCGCCCAGGGTCGTGGGGTGGTCGAGGGTGCCCACGCGTCCCAGCCCGCGCTCGGTGTCGTCGACGTGCGCGACGAGCGGACGGCGGTCGGTCAGCCCCACGAGGTCGGCCAGGGCGTCCGCGACCCCCCGCGGCGCCGCGTCGGCGTTCGTGTGCGCCACGTACAACCCGCAGCCCGCCGCCAGCAGCCGGTGGACCACGGCACCCTTGAACGTGGTCGCCGCCACCGAGTGCACGCCGCGCAGGAACAGCGGGTGATGGGTCACCACGAGGTCCGCCTCCCACTCCACGGCCTCGGCGACGACGTCGGCCACCGGGTCGACGGCGAACAGCACCCGGCGCACCGGCCGCGACGGGTCGCCGGCGACCAGACCGACGGCGTCCCAGCCCTCCGCCGTCGACGGCGGGTAGAGGTCCTCCAGGACGGAGACGACGTCGGCCAGCGTGGGGTGTTCGGCGTTCATGGCCCCGAGCCTAGGACGTGCCGGTCACTCCATGTCCTCGAGCTCCTTGTTGCGGGTCTCGGGGACGAACCGCAGCACGAAGAACAGCGACGCCAGCGCCGCGATCGTGTAGAAGCCGTAGGCGAACCACAGCCCGACCTCCGCCATGGACGGGAAGGAGCTGGAGATCGCGAAGTTGGCCAGCCACTGGGCCGCCGCCGCGATGCCGAGGGCCGTGCCACGGATCTTGTTGTTGAACATCTCCCCCAGCAGCACCCACACGGCCGGGCCCCAGGACATCCCGAAGAAGACGACGAACAGGTTGGCGGCCACGAGGGCGACGATCCCGGCGCTGTCGCTGAGGACCGGCTCGAGCTCGCCGGCGTCGTTGGGGACGAGCGGCGCCTGGCTGAACACGATCGTCATCGTCCCGAGGGCCACGAACATGCCGGCCGACCCGATGGTGAGCAGGCGACGTCGGCCGATCCGGTCGATGAGCAGGATCGCCACGACCGTGACGACGATGTTGGTCACCGACGTGATGACGGTCTGCTGCAGGGCGTCGTCCTCGGTGAACCCGACCGCCTGCCACAGGGTCGAGGAGTAGTAGAAGATGACGTTGATCCCGACGAACTGCTGGAAGACGCTCAGCGCGATGCCGATCCAGACGATCGGCAGCAGACCGCCGGTGGGCTTGAGCAGGTCCCGCAGCGAGGTGGCGCGGTCGCGGATGATCGTGCGGCGGATCTCGCTGATGCGGTCGTCGACGCCCTCGGTGAGCACGCTGGACAGCACCTTGCGGGCCTCGTCCTCGCGGCCCTGGTGCACCAGGAACCGGGGGGACTCCGGGATCGACAGCGCGAGCGCGCCGTAGATGACGGCGGGGATGACCTCGGTGAAGAACATCCAGCGCCAGGCGTCGAGGCCGAACCAGAACTCGTTGCCGGCCCCGCCGGCCGCCGCGGCGATGGCGTAGTCGGACAGCAGGGCGATGAAGATGCCGGTGACGATGGCCATCTGCTGCAGGGAGCCGAGGCGCCCGCGGATGTGCGCCGGCGAGATCTCCGCGATGTAGGCCGGCGCGATGACGGACGCCGCCCCGACGCCGAGGCCGCCGATGACGCGCCAGATGATCATGTCCACCGGGCCGACGGCGAACGTCGAGCCGATGGCGGAGATCGTGAACAGCGCCGAGGCGATGACCATGACGCGGACGCGGCCGATCTTGTCGGAGAGCCGCCCGGCGAAGTACGCGCCGACCATGCAGCCGAGCAGCGCCGAGGACACGACGAAGCCCGTCACCCCGGCACCCATGCCGAAGGCCTCCTGCATGGGCGTGACGGCGCCGTTGATGACCGCCGTGTCGAAGCCGAACAGGAAGCCGCCCAGCGCCGCGGTCACCGCGAGCTGGATCACACGCCCCGCGTGGAACCCCTGCTCCTGGGTCTGTGCCGTGCCTGACATGGTGCCCCTTCCGCCGCTGTCGTCAGAACCCGGCCAGGTTAGGCCCGCACGCCGTCGGGCGCCTGCCGGAGTCGGGGCGCTACTTCGCCTCGTCGTAGGCCGGCACGGCGGCGATCGTCAGGGGGAAGGCGACGGGGAACTCGCCGAAGAGCAGCCGTCCGGCCTCCGCGGCCGCCTCGCGCACCTCGTGGGCGACGGCGTCGGCGAGCTCGGCCGGCGCGTGCACGACGACCTCGTCGTGCACGAAGAACACCAGGTGCGGGCGGTCGGTGAACGGCGCCGGCGCGCGACCGTCGGTCGCTGCGGTGCCGAGCGCCCAGAGCCGGCGGCGGATCGAGGCCAGCCAGCAGTCCGCCCACTCGGCCGCGGTGCCCTGCACGACGAAGTTCCGCGTGAACCGCCCCCACGCGCGCGCCGAGGACCGGGCGAGCGTCGCGGCGTCCGGGGCGGCGTCGTCCCCGAGCGCACCGGACTGCGCGTCGTCCCAGGCCTGCCCCGGCGGCGGGGAGGACCGCCCGAGCCAGGTGGTCACCACGCCCCCGCGCTCACCGGTCGCGGCGGCCTCCTCGACCAGTCCCATCGACCGCGGGAAGGCGCTGCGCAGCCGCGGGAGCACCTGACCGCTGACACCCGTGGTCCCGCCGTAGAGCGCGCCGAGCATGCCCACCTTGGCGTGCTCGCGCGAGGCGACGGCACCGCCGGCCACGATGCCGGCGTACAGGTCGCCGTCGCGGCCGGCGCGCGCCATGGCCTCGTCCCGCGCCATCCCGGCGAGCACCCGCGGCTCGAGCTGGGCGGCGTCGGCCACCACCAGCACCCAGCCGGGATCGGCCCGCACCGCGCCGCGCACGCCCTTCGGCAGCTGCAGGGCTCCCCCGCCGGTGGAGGACCAGCGGCCGGTGACGACGCCGCCGACGACGTAGTCGGTGCGGAACCGGTCGCCGCGGACCCACTGGTCGAGCCAGTGCCAGCCGTTCGCGGTGTAGAGCCGGTAGAGGCTCTTGTACTCGAGCAGCGGGGCGATCACCGGGTGCTCGAGGCGCTGGAGCTCCCCCTTGCGCAGGCTGCGCGCCCCCACGCCGGCGTACTCCATGGCACGCAGCAGGTCCGGGTGGGAGTCGGGGTTCAGGGACGCGGGGGCGTCGAGGGCGGCGCGGATCTCGGTGACGAGCGCCTCCAGCCGGTCCGGGCGCAGGCCGGGCGCCGGGCGGGGCCCGAGGGCCTCGGTGAGGATCGCGTCGTGCACGTCCGCGCGCCACGGCAGGCCCGCGTGGTGCATCTCGGCGGCCGCGAGCGCCGCGGCGGACTCCGCCGCGAGCAGGAGTCGCAGCCGGCCGGGCTCCGACGCACCGGCGACGGCGGCCTGCTGGGCGGCCAGCTCGGCCACCGGGTCCGGGTCGGTCTGCGCGGGACGGCCCGACCGGGCCCCGTGCGTGGATCCGTCGAGGTCACCGAGGTCGAACAGCGAGTCGGCCTGCTGCTCGGGGCGGGCCCGGTCGACCGCTCCCCCGGCGACGGTGGGTTCCAGGGCGTCCCAGGGACCCGACGGGGCACCGGCCAGGTCGGAGCCGTGCGCGAACCGCGAGCCGCGCAGCACCCGGTGGGCGAGGCGCAGGTCGTGGGCCCGCTCGACCCGGACCCCGTCGGCGAGCAGGGCGGGGTACCAGCGGTTGGTGTCGACCCAGGTCCAGCGCGACGGTTCCACGGACTCCCGGGCGTGCACGGCGGCGGAGAGCTCACCCGGCGCCAGCCGCCACGGCGAGGCGTCGTCGGGGTCGCTCCCTGCCCCCTCCGGACGTCGGACGGCCTGGACGACCCCGGAGGCCTGCCGGGCCAGGACGATGTGCACGGGAGCATCCTCGCGCGTCCCTCCGACACCGCGCGGGCGCGGTCCCGCAGGGGGGCGACGCGCGTCACGCGGCGCACGGCCCACGTGGCCGCGACCGCGCGGCTTTCCCCGCGTATCCTGTGAAGGCTTATGAGTCAGAACACCGAGCCCGTCGACGCCGTGCCGCCGATCGCCGTACCCGACCAGGCGTCCCGCCCCGACGGCGGTGCGTGAGGTGGCACCGGACGACGACCGCTCCGGCGGCGGAGTGATCCTCGGCGGCCGCTACGTGCTCGGGGACGTCCTCGGCACGGGTGGGACCTACACCGCCTACGAGGCCACCCGGGTGGACGCGGGACCCGACGACGCCGAACCCGCGCTCCTCGTCAAGACCCTGCACCCGCACCTCGTCGACGACGAGGCCGCGCGCGCCGCGATGGACCGCGAGATCTCCGCGTCGCAGCAGATCGACGACCCGCACGTGGCGACGGTCCTCGACTCCGGCGAGGACGAGGTCGCCGGGGCGACCGTGCCGTGGGTCCTGACCCGGCGCTTCCCCGGTGCCCCTCTGTCCGAGACGGTGGCCGGCACCGGCCTGCCGTGGCGGGAGGCCCTCGTCGTCGTGGACGGGGTGCTCGGTGCGCTCGCGGCCGTGCACGCCGCCGGACTCGTGCACCGGGACGTGAGCCCGCGCAACGTCGTCGTCTCGCGGCACGAGGAGAGCGGCCCCACGGTGGGGCTGATCGACCTCGGGCTCGCCACTCCCGGCGACGCGGAGGGCGCCGCGGGTGTCGTGACGGGTTCGGCCCTGGGCATGTCCCCCGAGCAGGCCCGTGGCAGGCCGCTGGACGAGCGCAGCGACGTGTACGCGGTGGGCGCCCTGGCGTACTACGTCCTGACCGGGCACCCGCCGTACGAGCGGGCGACACCGGACGACGTGCTGCGCGCCCACGTCGGGGCCCCGGTCCCGGCACCCTCGGCCCGACGGGCCGCCGTGCCGGCCGCCGTGGACCGGTTCGTGGCGCAGGCGATGGCGAAGGACCCGGCACGACGTTTCGCCTCGGCCGCCGCCATGCGCACGGCGGTGGCGTCGCTGCTCGGCGGGTCCGCCGCCGTCGCGGCGCCCGGCGGCGGGGCGTCCCCCGACCAGACGATGGACCTGGGCCGCGTCGACGAGGACGACCCGCACCGGACCGCCGCGCTCGGAGCGGTCGGCGCCGCCGCGGCCGCGGCCGCGGTGGACGACCTGGGTGCGGAGCTGCAGCGCACACGGCAGATCGCCGCGGTCGAGGACGGTGACGCCGGCGCGACCGAGGGCGACGTCGCGGCCGACGGCGGCGGCGACACCGCGGCCGCGACGACCGCGGCGGCTGCCGGTGCGGCCGTCGGCGCAGGTGCCGGTGCCGGCGCGGCGTTCGGCACGGATGCTGCCGCGGCGGACCCGGGTGCCGGAGGGACCGGCGCCGACGGGTCCGGCAGCGGCGCGGAGACGGTCCCTGCGGGACGGCGCCGGCGATGGGTCCTGGTCGGGGCGCTCGCCCTCGTCCTGGCCGCCGCCGTGGGGGCGATGATGACCTGGCCCCTGCTCGACGGGGAGGACGAGGCACCGGTCGTCCCGGTCCTGCAGAGCCCGTCGCCGTCACCCACGTCGGAGCCGTCGCCGTCACCGACGACGACCGGCCCGACCTCCGAGCCGGAGGCGCCGACGTCGGAGCCCACGTCGGCACCGACCCGCACCGAGGAGCCGACGGAGGAGCCGACGTCCTCGCCGACCCCCACGGACTCCCCCTCGCCGACGGACGACCCGACGACCGCGGCGCCGGAGCCCGAGCCCACCGCCACACGGACCAGCTCCCCCGCGCCGGAACCGACCGCCACGCAGACCAGCGCGCCCGCGCCGGAACCGACCGCCACGCAGACCAGCGCGCCCGATCCCGCGCCGGCACCCAGCGAGGACGCGGACCCGATCGCCGAACCGAGCCGCAGCTCCTCGCCCATGCCCTGACGGGGGGCGACCGGAACCTCCCGGGCGCCACGGCGCGGGCGCGGCCCTGCCGCGTCACACCCCGGGGCCGCCGGCGATGTAGTCGGTCAGCTGGTCCCGCTCGGCCTGCACCTCGGCCATCCGGCGCTTGACGACGTCCCCGATGCTGACGATGCCGACCAGCCTGCCGTCGTCCAGGACGGGGACGTGACGGATGCGGCGCTCGGTCATCACGAGCATGAGGTCGTCGAGGGACGTCCCGGGGGTGCAGGTGTGGACGTCGACGGTCATGATCCGCGTCACCGGCCCGTCGAGGATCTCGTCACCGTCGACGTGCAGCCGGCGGACCACGTCGCGCTCGCTGACGATGCCGTCGACGTGCATGCCGTCGACGGACACGACGACGGCACCGATCCGGTGCTCGGCGAGCAGCGCCAGCATCTCGCGCACGGTCGATCCCGGCGCGATGGTGACCACGCCCTCGCCCTTGTGCCGCAACGTCTCTGTCACCCGCATCCCGGACACCTCCGTGGTGTGCACGCCGGGACCTCGTCGTCCCGGCCTCCTGCCACGACGCTACGACATCGGCCCGCGCTCGCTCTGCGGCCCCGGGCCGGTCGGGGTGTCCTGCCGCGGCAGGGATTCACCCGACGGGGTGGCGGCGCCCACCCGGCGAGCGGGTGAACCGTGGCTACGCTCGACACCAGGAGGGCGTCCCGCGGCGGCCAGGACCTTGCGGGCGCGGCGAGGTCGCCGGCACCACACCACGAAGGAGCGGTGATGACCGAGCTCACCACGCTCGAGGGCGGCACCGCACGGCTCGACGCCGAGCTGGACGCGCTCGCCGCCGCCCTGGCCGGCCGCCTGGTCCGCGCCGAGGACGACGACTTCGACGAGGTCCGGGCCCTGTGGAACGGCGTCACGGAGCGGCGTCCCGCGGCGATCGTGCGCTGCGCCACCACCGAGGACGTCCGTCGCACCGTCCTGCTGGCCGCCGAGCACCACCTGTTGGTCGCCGTCCGCGGGGGCGGGCACAACGTGGCCGGGACCGCCGGCGTCGACGGCGGGCTCGTCATCGACCTCGGCGAGATGCGGGACGTCGCGGTGGACCCCGGGGCCCGGCTGGCACGGGTGGCCGGCGGCGCCCGCCTCGGCGACCTGGACGCCGCCTCCCAGGAGCACGGCCTGGCGACGCCGGCCGGGGTGTTCTCCGACACCGGTCTCGGCGGGCTCGGTCTGACCGGAGGGATCGGCTGGTTGCGCCGCCGGTTCGGCCTGACCTGCGACAACATCGTCGGTGCCACGATCGTCGCCGCCGACGGGTCGGTGCACCACGTCGACGAGGAGTCCGACCCCGAGCTGTTGTGGGGGCTGCGCGGCGGGGGCGGGAACCTCGGCGTGGTCACCGAGTTCGTGGTGCGGCTGCACCCCGTCGGGCCCGAGGTCTACGCAGGGTTCGTCGTCCACCGGGCCGAACGCGCCATGGAGGTGCTGCACGCCTACCGCGACTGGTCCGCCGACCTGCCCGACGAGGTCTCCTCGATGGCCGTGCTGGGGGCCGCTCCCGAGGACGACGCGATCCCCGCCGAGCTCACCGGGCAGCCGTGCGTCATCGTGCTGGCCTGCGTCACCGACCCCGCGCGCGGTCCCGAGCTGCTGGCGCCGATCCGCGACCTGCCCGACCCGGCGGCCGACCTCAGCGGCCCGATGCCCTACGTCGAGCTGCAGCAGATCTTCGACGCCGACTACCCGAACGGGATGCGCTACTACTGGCGCTCGGTACACCTGCCCGAGCTCTCGGAGGAGGCGCTGCGCCGCGCCGTCGACCAGACGTACCGCCGTCCCTCGGCGCTGTCCACCATCGATCTGTGGCACATGGGCGGCGCGATGTCCCGGGTCGCGCCGGAGGACACGTCGTTCGGTGACCGCAGCGCACCCTACCTGGTGGGGATCGAGGCGAACTGGACGGAGCCCGGTGACGACGAGGCCAACGTGCGGTGGGCCCGGGCGTGCGCGGCCGACCTCGACGACCTGTCGACGGGACGCGAGTACCTCAACTTTCCCGGGTTCCAGGAGGGCGGCCAGGCGACGCTGCGGGCGGCCCACGGCGAGGCGAACTACGCCCGGCTGCGCGCCCTCAAGCAGCGCATGGACCCGGACAACCTGTTCCGACTGCACCAGAACGTCGCGCCCTGAGGAGAGGAACGATGATCGAGAAGAGCGAGATCTGGTCGCGCGGGGTCGTCGTCGGCGTCGACGGGTCGCACGAGAGCTACCACGCGTTCGACTGGGCCCTGGCCGCGGCCGAGCGTCACCACGCCACGCTGACGGTGACCCACGCCCGCACGGTGCCCGCGGGACCGATCAGCCCCGTGCCCGCCTACGACCCCGAGCTCCTGCGCGACGAGGGCGAGAGGATCCTCAGCGAGGTCCTCTCGCGGGTCGGACCGCGCCGCGAGGGGGCACCGCCCGTGCGCTCCGCACCGAGCGTCGGGGCGGCGGACGCCGTCCTGGCCGGGTACTCCCGCGACGTCGACCTGGTGGTGGTGGGTCGCCGGGGCCGGAGCGAGACCCGCCACGCGCTGGGATCGGTGTCCGCGGCGACCGCGGCCCACGCCCGAGGGCCGGTCGCGGTCGTGCCGACGGCCGCCCAGGGCACGGCCCCGGAACGGGTGGTCGTCGGCATCGGGTTCGACGACGACCCCTCCGCGGCGCTGGACCTGGCGTTCTCGGAGGCGCACCGGTGCGGCAGCCCCGTCGTGCTCGTGCACGCCGTGCAGCCCTCGACCCGTGCCGCCCGGGAGGCCGGCGCGGGCCGGGACGAGGACGTCCGGGCCGCGCTGCGCGGTCTGGCCGAGAGCTGGTCGGTGCTCCACCCGGACGTGGAGTGCCAGGTCGAGGTGGTCGAGGGCGACCCGGCGGACGCGCTGCTCACCCGGGTGACGGCCTCGGACCTGCTGGTCCTGGGCGGGCACCGGCACCCCCGGTTCGTCGGCCGGCTGCTCGGGTCGGTGCCGGACGCCCTGCTCGGCGACGCGCCCTGCGTGGTGGTCGTGGCCCACACCTCTCGTCCGCACCACGAGGAGGACTGACGACGTCGATGCAGGCCTGGACGACCGGCACCGAGCCCGGCCGCCTGACGAGGTCCGAGGTCGCCGTCCCGGACCCCGGGGCCGACGAGGTGCTCGTGCGCGTCGAGGCCTCGGGGGTGTGCCGGACCGACCTGCACGTCGTGGACCAGGAGCTCCCGGTCCACCGCCCGCACGTGGTGCCCGGGCACCAGGTCGTCGGGACGGTCGAGGGCACGGGACCGGCCGTCCGCCGGCTGCGACCGGGTGACCGTGTCGGGGTCGCCTGGCTGCGCCGCACCTGCGGAGCCTGCCGGTGGTGCCGGGAGGGGCGCGAGAACCTCTGCCCCGACTCGCGGTACACCGGGTGGGACGCCGACGGCGGGTTCGCGGAGTGCACGACCGTGCCGGAGGCCTTCGCGTACCCGCTGACGTCCGACCACGACCCGGTGACGACGGCTCCCCTGCTCTGCGCGGGGATCATCGGCTACCGCGCGCTGACGCGTGCTGCGCTCCCGCCGGGCGGACGGCTGGGGATCTACGGCTTCGGATCCAGCGCGCACCTCACGGCGCAGGTGGCGGCCGCCCGGGGCGCGGAGCTGTTCGTCATGACGCGGGGCGAGCAGAACCGGGAGCTCGCACGGCACGCCGGGGCCGCCTTCGTCGGCGGTGCCGCCGACGTGCCCCCGGTGCGGCTCGACGCCGCGATCGTGTTCGCCCCCGCCGGCGAGCTGGTGCCGTGCGCGCTGCAGGCCACCGAGCGGGGCGGCACGGTGGTGCTGGCCGGCATCCACATGACCGACATCCCGGCCATGGGCTACCAGGAGAACCTGTTCGACGAACGCGACCTGCGCACCGTCACGGCGAACACGCGGGCGGACGGTGCCGCGCTGCTCCGGCTCGCGACCACGCTACGGCTGACGCCGACCGTCACGCGCTACCCGTTCACCGCTGCGGACGCGGCGCTGGACGACCTGCGTGCCGGACGCGCCTCGGGCTCGCTGGTGCTCGAGCCGGACTGACCGTCAGGCCCGCTGGAGCATCTCCAGGGCACGACGGGCCAGGCGCTCGCCCCACTGGCGGGCGCGGTCCCGCTCGTGCGGCAGCAGCGGCCCCTCGACGTCGGCGACGTAGAACGAGGCGCCGCGGTCCACGACCCGGTGCCCCTCGTTGCGCAGCGCCCGCGCGGCAGCGTGCGCGGCGGACCCGGGCAGGTGGCGCACCTTCTCCACGCGGGTGTCGAAGGTGGCGTACAGACGCCCCTCCCGGTCCGGGTCGAGACGGTCGATCCACTCCCGGATCCCCGGGTAGTCGGTCGGGCGGTCACCCATCCGCTCCTGGGCCTCGTGCCGGGTCTGCGGCCGGCTCATCCCGAAGGCGTGGGTCGGACCGCCGACGACGACGAGGTCCTCGCCGTCGGTCTCGTCGTCCCCCAGGCTGGTCACGGACCGGACGCGGACCGGCATGTGCTCGGCGATCCCGTCGCCGACGGCCCGTGCTACCAGGGCCGTGTTGCCGAAGCTGGACTCGTAGACCACGAGTGCGGACATGGTGCTCATCTCCTCGGCGCGTGTGCGCTCTCAGCCGGCCTCGACCTCGGGGCCGTGGACCGGCATGACGATCCGGGTCCGCCACGTGGTCGGGTCGGGGTCGGACTCGGGGCCGGCCTCGTAGAACTCCCAGGACTGGTCCAGCGGCTCCAGGTGGCGCTCGGCCATCCACGACTCCAGGTCCGCGTACGTCGCGGCCAGCCCGTCGTAGCCGCCGTGGTGGACGGTCTCCACGACCCGGGCCTCCGGTAGCACGTCGGCGGTGGGCTCGCCCGGTCCGGGGTCGTCGACCGTCAACGTCGCCGGCTCGGCGAGGGGGAACCCGATCTCGACGTCGAAGCCTCCGGCCATCCGGCCGCGGTACCGGGCGTACGGCGGCCCGGCGGGCTGCACCCCACCGTGCTCCATCGCCGCGGTCAGCACGGGCAGGACGCGCGCGAAGAGCGCGGGCATGTCCTCCTGGCTCACCATCTGGCGTAGCCCGAACGTGGGCTGCTCCAGCGACTCGATGAGGTGGATCTCTCGCGTCTCGGCCATGGCTCCTCGACCTCCCGGCGGTCCCCGCGGTGCGCCGTCGCCCGCTGATTCCCACGATCGGTCGGGGCGGTCCGCCCGGATAGGGCCGATGGTCCCGGAGAGGTCGGCCGGAGGTCCCGGCCGCCTCGGACCCCGGGGCCGGGACGGCCTGTCAGTCCACCAGGACCTTCTCGCCGGACCGGGGGACGACGGCGACGCAGCCGACCTCGTCACGGATGCGTCCGGCCAGGGCGGCCGACGCCTGCTCCTCGCCGTGGACGACGTAGACGACCTCGGGCGGCTCCGGCATCTGCCGGAGCCAGTCGACCAGCTCGCTCGCGTCGGCGTGGACGGAGAACTCCTGGTCCTCGACGATCTCGGCCTTGACCGGCACGTACCGGCCCATCATCTTCACCTCGCGGGCACCGTCGCGCAGCATGCTGCCGCGCGTGCCGACCGCCTGGTAGCCGGTCAGGACCACGCAGTTGCGTCGGTCCGGGAGCAGGTGGCGCAGGTGGTGGACGACCCGGCCGCCGGACGCCATCCCCGAGGCGGACACGATGATGCAGGGCTGCCGCGGCGAGTTGAGCCGCATCGACTCCTCCGGGGTCCGTGCCGCGTGCAGCGACGGGAGGTCGACGAAGCTCGACATGCCCTCGCGCAGCTCTCCGGCCACCTCGGCGCGCCCGTAGACGTCGAGGGCGGCCAGCGCCATCGGGCTGTCGACGAAGACCGGGACCGGAGGGATCTGCCCGTCGCGGACCATCGCGGACAGGGCGTGCAGGACCAGCTCCGTGCGGTCGACGGCGAAGGCCGGCACGAGCACCACCCCGCCTCGACGGATCGTGCGCCGCACGGCGTCCGCGAACGCGGCATGGGCCCGGGACGGCTCGCGGTGCTCACGGTCGCCGTAGGTGGACTCGATCACCACCGTGCGTGCCGCCGGGGGGTCGGCTCGTGGTCGCAGCACCGGGTGCTCCGTGCGGCCGAGGTCTCCGGAGAAGAGGACGCGGGCGGACCCGGCACGAGCCAGCACGCTGGCCGAGCCCAGGACGTGCCCGGCACGGTGGAGCCGGACGCCGGCGTCGCTCCCGAGGTCGACGTCGACGTCGAAGGGCACGGTCTCGAACCGCTCGATCGCCCGCTCGGCGTCCGCGACCGTGTAGAGGGGCAGGGGCGGGTCGTGACGGGACCACCCTCCGGCACGGGCCATGTCCGCGTCCCGCTCCTGCAGGTTCGCGCTGTCCCGCAGGACGATCGCCGTGAGCGCGGCCGTCCCCTCGGTCATCCGGATCGACCCCTCGTAGCCGTCACGCACGAGGACCGGGAGGAACCCGCAGTGGTCCAGATGGCAGTGCGTCAGCACCACGTCGTCGATGGTCCGCGGCGAGACCGGGAAGGCGTCCCAGTTCTTCCGCCTCCACCGCCGCTCCCCCTGGTACAGGCCGCAGTCGACCAGGAGCCGCCGCTCTGCGGACTCGATCAGGAACCGGCTCCCCGTGACGGTCCCGGCGCCACCGAGGAAGGTCAGTGCGACCGATGCTGCCTCGCTCATGCGCACTCCTCGGGTCGTCCCGTCCTCTCCACCGTCCACCCTCGGGGCCCCGGGCAGCAGGGCCGATGGTCCCGATCGGGCCGGCCGGAGGTCCCTGGGGTCGGCTCTCCCGCAGCGGGTCGCCGCCACGGGGCGGACGATGGGAGGACGAGGGATCCGAGGAGAGCACCATGGGCACCGCGGACACCGAGCCGCCGGCCGTGCGGCGCCGGTCCCGTCTCGGCCGGTGGGTCGTCGCCCACCCGCCGGCCGCCTACGTCGTCCTCGCCTACGTGCTGTCGTGGGGGTACTGGGTCCCGCTCGCCCTCGCCGGGCAGACCGTCGAGGCCGGTGTCGGCCGACCGAGCCAGCTCCCGGGACTGCTCGGCCCGCTGGTCGCCGCGGTGGTCGTCACCGCCCTGGTCGACGGCCGGGCCGGCCTGGCGGACCTGGGCCGCCGCATGACCAGGTGGCGCGTGGGCTGGTGGTGGCTGTCCGTGGTCGCCGTCCTGGCGGTCGGCGCGGTCGGGCTGGTGGTGGTCGGCGGCCCACCCGACGCTGCCGATCTCACGCTCTACAGCGGGATCGACGCGGCGGCCGGCCCCGTGGTGACCGTCGTCCTGGCCCTCGTGGTCAACGGACTCGGTGAGGAGACCGGGTGGCGCGGCTTCCTGGCCGACCGTCTGCTCCGTCGGCACGGCCTGACCGCCACGGCCCTGCTGGTGGCGGCGGTCTGGGCGCCGTGGCACGCACCGCTGTTCGTCGTGATGGCCTCGTTCTCGGGCTTCACCGTCCCCGAGGTCCTCGGCTGGGTGATCGGCCTGACCGCGGGGTCGGTGGTGCTCACGTGGCTCTACCGCGGCTCCGCGGGCAGCATCCTGCTCGTCGCGGTCTGGCACATCGCCTTCAACCTCACCTCGGGGACCCCCGGGACCGCGGGCACCGTCGCCGCGATCAGCTCGACCGTCGTCATGGTCGCCGCGGTGGTGGTCGTCGTCGCGGACCGGCGACGGCGGCGGTGATCAGCCCCAGACCGCGAGCGCCACGGTGCCGACGTAGATCGCCGGGATCGCGACGCCCTCGAAGCCGATCCCCCGCCGGTCGCGCACGACGAGCCCGGCGGCCAGGGTGGCGGTCATCAGCAGCGTCCCGCCGACCAGCACCAGGCCGGTCGACCCCGCGTCGGTGTAGACGGACCCGGGCAGGTACGCCGCGTCGGCCACGGACACCATGAGCATGTCGTAGACGTTGCCGCCGATGATGTTGCCGATACCGAGGGTGAACTGGCCCATCCGGACCGCGGTCACCAGCACCACGAGCTCGGGCAGGGAGCTGATCCCCGTGGTGAGCGTGAAGCCCACGACCCCGCCGTCGAGCCCGGTCGCCTCGACCACGGACAGGCCCGCCCGGCCGACGAGCCAGCCCGCGACGCCGACGACGACGCCGAGCCCGGCCAGCGACCACCACAGCCGCGGGGTCGAGCGGCCGTCCTCGTGGCCGTCGTCCCCGTCGTTCCCGTCGTCGTCCTCCGTCTGCGGGGTGCGGATGGGCTGCCACATCGGCGCCTTGTGCATCTGGCGCAGCAGCACCAGCCCGTAGCCGTAGAGCACGGGGATGAGCAGCGTCAGCCAGTGCACCCACCCGATCGTCAGGTCCGGGGTGGCGGCGGCGACCACGGGCACCGCCAGCAGGGCGACGAGGATCAGCGACTGCAGGACGTTCTGCAGGGAGGCGGCCGCGTGCTCGAGGTTGACCCGGCGGTAGACGAGGTCGGCGATGGCCAGCCACACGGTCTGCACCGCCACGCCGCCCACGGGGTTGGCCAGTGCGAATCCGGCGTCGCCGCCGAGGGACCCCGTGAGCACGGTGACCAGGCCCGGCAACGAGGTGACCGCCCCGAGGAGCAGGGCGCCGCCGACCGCGTCGCCGAGCCCGGTTCGCTCGGACAGCGTGTCGGCGACCCGGGTCAGCCGCACGCCCGCCAGCACGATCACTCCGGACATGGCCGCCAGCGTGACGAGGCTGGGCAGGAGGTCCCACGGGGTGCTGAACATCGCCCCGAGGCTACCGGCGCAGGTCGACGCGCGTCGGACGGCCCAGGAGCGCGTCGCGCGAGTGGACGCTCCCGACGGACCTCGGTCGTGCGAGCGGCTCAGCCGACGGGGCGCGGGATCCGCAGCACGCCGGCACGCGCCGCCTCGACCGCGCCCGAGACGGCTCCGGTCGTGACGACCTGGGCACCGAGGGTGGAGGCGACCAGACGCGGCGGAGGCGTCACGACGGTGGCCGGGAGCAAGGCGGAGGCCTGCTCCACCACTTCGGTCAGCCCCTCTGCCGCACCCCCCGAGACCACCACCACCTCGGGGTCGTACACCGAGCACAGAAGCGTGGTGACGCGGGCGAGGACCTGAGCAGCCCTGGCCGTCAGACCCTGCGCCCAGCGGTCCCCGTCGCGGGCACGCTCCACCACGGCCCGGGCGTCGACCGCCTCCATCCCCGCGACGTCGGCCTCGCGCAGCCCTGCCCAGGGGTGGTCGGCAGGCAGGTCGCCCGCGACGATGTCGGTGTGTGCCCACGTCGCCAGGCGCAGCCCGAACCCGTCCGCCGAGCCGACACCGTCGACGTGGTCCAGGACGCTCATCTCCCCGGCACCACCGTGCATGCCCCGTAGGAGGCGCCCGTCCAGCACGACGCCGGCGCCGAGCCGGTCCCCGGCCATGAGCGCCACGTAGTCCCGGCTCGCGGTCGCGGCGCCGACGCTGCCCTCGGCGAGCGCCGCGAGGGAGGCGTCGTTCTCCACGCGGACGATCGGGGCGAACTCCCGCAGCAGCGAGACGAGGCCGGGGTTCATCCGCGTCCAGAAGCCGGAGACGTCCTCGGGTGAGGCTCCGTCCCGGTCCACGGGCGCCGGGACGCCCACGCATGCAGCGACCACCTCGTCGCCCGCCCGGCCCGAGTCCGCCAGCACCGTGGTGATGGCGGACCGGACCGCGGCGCGCCGGTCCACCGCACCGTCCCGATCCTCCCCGAGCTCGAGGGTGCAGCGGTGCAGGACGCGTCCCCGCAGGTCCGCAAGCGCCACGGTCAGGTGTGCACGCCCGGCGTCCATGCCCAGCACGAGGCCGGCCTCGGACCGCAGGGTGAACCGACGGGCGGGGCGGCCCTTGGTGTAGCTCCCGGATGCCCGGGCGTTCGGGAGCTCGGCCACGAGACCGATCTCGATGAGCTGGTTGAGCGCCTCGATGGCGGTGCTGCGGGTGAGCCCGGTCGCGCTCATGACCTCGGCGCTGGTGAAGTCGACGGCATCCCAGGCGAAGCCGAGAGCGGCGTCGACGCTACCCCGCACGGACGCCTGGTCGCGTGCGGGAGGACCCGCCGCGGCGCGCGACGCGGCCTGCGTGTGCTGTCCGACCTGTGCTTGCGACATGACTCTTGACCTCTCCCTCGGTGCCTGACACTATGTTGACGTGAGTTGATTCGCAGACTAAATCTACCGATGCGATCAACCGGTGACGACGGAAGGACGACGACGTGCCTCGCCCCACCCCACGCCCGACCACCGCGGCCCTGGTCAGCGCAGCCCTGGCGGCCTGCGCGACGCTCAGCGCCTGCTCCGGGAGCGACGGCGCGCCCGAGACCGTGCGCTTCCACCTGAGCAAGCCGGAGGCCATCCCCTACTTCCAGGACCTCATCGCCGAGTACAACGCCTCGCAGGACGAGGTCGAGGTGGAGTTCGACACCTCCTCCAACCTGCAGGCGGGATTCCTCCGGGGGAACCCGCCCGACCTCGGGCTCCTGAACTACAACATGGAGATGGCGCGCTTCATGGAGCGTGGCGCGCTCTCCGACCTCTCCGACATGCCGGAGGCCGACCGGATCCTGCCGCAGGTGCAGGACCTCGTGGACCAGTACGCCACCTACCCCGGGCGCACGAGCGTTCTCCCGTACTCGGTGATGGCGGCGTCCGTGATCTACAACGAGGAGATCTTCGCCGAGCACGACCTCGAGGTCCCGACCACGTGGAGCGAGTTCGTCGCGGTCTGCGAGGCGCTCGAGGCGGAGGGGGTCACGCCGATCTACGGGACCTTCAAGGACACCTGGACCATCGCCCAGGGATGGTTCGACTACACGGTCGGCGGCACCGTGGAGGTCGCGCCGTTCTTCGACGCACTCGCCGACGAGGGCACCGAGGTCGGCCCGGGCGCCGACGTGTCCTTCAGCCAGGACCTCGCCGAACCGGTCTCCCGGATGAAGATGCTGGCGACGACGTACACCAACGACGACGCGGCCTCCAAGGGCTACGGCGACGGCAACCTGGCCTTCGCGCAGGGCGAGGCGGCGATGTACCTGCAGGGGCCGTGGGCGTTCGGGGAGATCGCCAAGACGGACCCGGACCTGGAGCTGGGCACGTTCCCCCTGCCGATGACGGAGGACCCCGCGGACCTCGAGGTGCGCGTCAACATCGACCTGGCCGCCTGGATCCCGGAGGCGTCCCCGCACCAGGAGGCCGCCCGCGACTTCCTGCAGTTCCTCTTCCGGCAGGACGTCATGGACGACTACAACGCCGCGTTCCTGGGGTACGGCACCACCGTCGAGTCCGCACCGGTGACCGACCCGCGGATCGTGGGCATGCGTCCCTTCTACGAGGAGGGGCGCTTCTACCAGGGCGCCTCCAAGGCCATCCCCCTGACCATCCCCACGGAGAACTACCTGCAGTCCGTCGTGCTGGGCGGCGACGTGGAGGCCACGCTCACCACGCTCGACTCCGACTGGGCCCGGCTGGCCCTGCGCGGATAGCTCCTCCTTTCCCCTCGACCGCTCGTCAGACAAGGAAGTCGGACCATGACCACCACAACCACCAGGTCGGCACCACCGACCCCGCCCCGGGAGCCGGCCCGGCGACGCCGCCGTCCCGTCGGGATCGCGCACTACCTCTTCGTGCTCCCCGCGCTCGCGCTGTTCACGGTGATGATCGCGCTGCCCGCGTTCGTCGGGGTCTTCTTCAGCCTCACGAACTCGATCGGTTTCGGCGAGTGGGACTTCGTCGGGCTCCTGAACTACCAGGCGCTCTTCTCCGACCCCGCGATCCTGCGCAGCTACCTCTTCACCCTCGGGTTCGCCGCGGTCACCGTCGTGGTGGTCAACGTCGTCGCGTTCCTGCTCGCCGTCGGGCTGACCGCCAGGATCCGCATGAAGACGGGTCTGCGAGCCGTCTTCGTGATCCCCATGGTGGTCTCCGGCATCATCATCGCCTACGTCTTCAACTACCTGTTCTCCAACTCCCTGCCGCAGCTCGGGCAGGCCTGGGGACTCGAGTGGCTGAGCTCGTCGATCCTGGCCAACCCCGACCTCGCGTGGGTCTCCATCGTCATCGTCACCGCATGGCAGGCCGTCCCCGGAACCTTGCTGATCTACATCGCCGGTCTGCTGGCGATCCCGGGCGACGTGTACGAGGCGGCGGACATCGACGGCGCGACCCGGGGACAGCAGATGCTGCGCATCACCCTGCCGCTCATGGTCGGCTACGTGGTGATCAACGTGATCCTCGGCTTCAAGAACTTCCTGAACGCTTACGACATCATCGTCGGGCTCACCAACGGCGGCCCGGGCACGGCCACGCGCAGCGTGGCGATGACGATCTTCACGGGCTTCTCCGGCGGCGACTACGCCTACCAGATGGCGAACGCCACGATCTTCTTCCTCATCGTGCTCACCCTGTCCGCCCTGCAGCTGAGGCTGACCCGTGGAAGGAAGGCTCTCTGATGACGACGCAACCTGCCCTCGCCGTCGAGGACGTCGAGGCCGGCGAGACGCTCACCGACCGCCGTGCCGGCCGCCCGGCGCGGCGACGGACCACGAGCCGCCGCGGCCTGGCGCTCACCCTCGTCCTGGCCCTGTGCTCCCTCACGGTCCTCGTCCCGCTGTACGTGACCATCGCGATGGCGTTCAAGACCACCGCCCAGGCGGTGGACGGCAACGCCTTCTCCCTGCCCGCCCCGTTCAGCATCGACGGGTTCCGCGAGGCCTGGGCGCTGACCGACTTCCCCCGGGCGTTCACGATCTCCGTGCTCGTCACGGCGGTCACCGTGGTCGGCACCATCCTGCTGGCGTCGATGGCGTCGTACGCGATCGTGCGCAACTGGGACCGGCGGTTCTTCCGGTTCAGCTTCTTCTACCTGCTCGCGGCGATGTTCGTGCCGTTCCCGGTGCTCGCGCTGCCGCAGATCCAGCTCACGGGCCAGCTCGGCCTGGACAACCCGGTCGGGGTCGCGATCCTGCACGTGATGTTCCAGCTCAGCTTCAGCGTGCTGCTGTTCACCGCGTTCCTGCGCTCCATCCCCGGCGAGCTGGAGGAGAGCGCCCGCATCGACGGCGCCTCCACCGCCCAGGTGTTCTGGAAGCTGATCTTCCCGCTGCTGGCGCCGATGAGCGCCACCGTCGGCATCTTCGCCTTCCTCGCCTCGTGGAACGACTTCATGATGCCCTCGCTGATCACCTCGGACCCTGCACTGCAGACGCTGCCGGTGGTGCAGAACATCTTCCAGACGCAGTTCAGCAACAACTACAACGTGTCCTTCGCCTCCTACCTCATGGCGATGGCGCCCGCGATCGTCGTCTACCTCTTCACCCAGCGCTGGGTGATGGAGGGCGTCACCCAGGGCGCGGTCAAGGGCTGACGTCCGCGTCGCCCCGACACCGTCTCCGCACACCACCGACCCCGTACGAGGAGAACCCCGCATGACCCAGATCCAGCACGCCCACGGCACCCGGGCGTCGGACTCCGCCGAGCCGGCACCCTGGTGGCGCCAAGCCGTGGTCTACCAGATCTACCCGCGCAGCTTCGCCGACGCGGACGGCGACGGCCTGGGCGACATCGCCGGCATCACCTCGCGCGCGGACTACCTCTCCGCACTCGGTGTCGACGCCGTGTGGCTGAGCCCCTTCTACCCGTCCGCGCTCGCCGACGGCGGGTACGACGTCGCCGACCATCGCGACGTGGACCCTCGGCTGGGCACCCTGGACGACTTCGACACCATGCTCGCCGCCCTCCATGCCCGCGGCATCAAGGTGGTCGTCGACATCGTCCCGAACCACTGCTCCGACCAGCACGTGTGGTTCCAGGAGGCGTTGCGCGCCGGGCGCGGCTCGCCCGAACGCGAACGGTTCGTCTTCCGCGAGGGCACCGGGCCCGGTGGCGAGCACCCGCCGACCGACTGGCTGTCGGCGTTCGGCGGTCCCGCCTGGCACCGGGTGGCGGACGGCCAGTGGTACCTGCACCACTTCGCACCGGAGCAGCCCGACCTGAACTGGGACCACCCGGACTGGCGCGAGGACTTCGTGCGGACCCTGCGCTTCTGGTCCGACCGCGGCGTGGACGGCTTCCGGGTCGACGTCGCCCACATGCTCACCAAGGACCTCACCGAGCCGCTGCCGTCACAGGCCGAGCTGGACGCGATGCCGAAGGACGGTCTCCACCGCACGATCGACCGTGACGACGTGCACGACGTGTATGCCCAGTGGCGCGAGGTCTTCAACTCCTACGACCCGCCGCGCACCGCGGTCGCCGAGGCGTGGGTGAGCTCCGACCGGATCCCGCTGTACGCCAGCGAGACCAGCCTGGGCCAGGCCTTCAACTTCGACCTGCTGATCGCCGACTTCGACGCCGAGCAGTTCCGCCGGGTGGTGACCCACAACCTGGAGCTGGCCGGAAGGACCCGCTCCTCCAGCACGTGGGTGCTATCCAACCACGACGTCGTGCGCCACGCCACGCGCTACGGCCTGCCGGCGCCGGAGCGCCGGCCCGACGGCGAGCCGGCGGTGAAGCACGGCATGGAGTGGCTGCGGTCCGGCGGCACCGACCCGAGGCTGGACCGCGACCTCGGCGGACGCCGCGCCCGCGCCGCGACCCTGTTCATGCTCGGCCTGCCCGGATCCTCCTACCTGTACCAGGGCGAGGAGCTCGGACTGCACGAGGTGGCGGACATCTCCGACGGAGAACGCCAGGATCCCTCCTTCTTCCGCAGCGGAGGCGAGGACGTCGGCCGCGACGGCTGCCGCGTGCCGCTGCCCTGGTCGCGTGAGGGTGTGGCGCTGGGGTTCGGTGAGGCGAGCCCCCACCTGCCGCAGCCGTCGTGGATGGCCGACCACGCGGTCGAGCAGCAATCGGGGGTGCCCGGCTCGACGCTGGAGCTGTACCGCCGGGCTCTGGCGCGTCGCCGGGAATGGCAGTGCGAGGAGGACCTGGAGTGGTTGCCGACCGGTCGGGAGGACGTGCTGCACTACCGGCGTCCGAACGGGTGGGAGGTCGTGACGGTCTTCGGGGACGCCGACCACGCGGTCAGCAGGCCCGTCGCGCTGCTCAGCAGCGACGACGCCGTGGGCTCTCGGGTCGTCCCGCCGCAGACCACCGCCTGGATCGCGCCGTCGCGAACCGACTAGGGGCTGCCGGCGTGCGGCCCGGCTGACCGCGTCGGGCCGCACGCCGCGGGGTGGGCCCGGAGGGACTCGAACCCCCGACATCCACGGTGTAAACGTGGCGCTCTGACCAACTGAGCTACAGGCCCCGGTAGCGCAGGACAGGATACCCGGCCGCGCCGTCGCGCCGAACATCCGCCGTGCGGTTCAGACCTCCGCGAGCGCCGCCAGGTAGTCGTCGAGGTCGCGCCGGGCGCCCCGCGGCAGCACCGTCGACCAGCGCACGAGGCCGTCGGCGTCGATGAGGAACGAGCCGCGCAGCGCGTGCCCGGTGGACTCGTCGAACACGCCGAACGCCTGGGCGGCACGGCCGTGCGGCCAGAAGTCGCTGAGCAGGTCGAACCCGAAGCCCTCGACCTCCTGCCAGGCCCTGAGCGTGAACACCGGGTCGGTGGAGACCGCGAGGATCCGCACTCCCGCGGCCTCGAACTCGCCGGCGTGGTCGCGCAGCTCGCCGAGCTCCGCGGTGCAGGTGCCGGAGAAGGCGAACGGGAAGAACACCACGAGCACCGGTTCGCCGCGCAGGTCGGCCAGGTGGGTCGGGGTGCCGTGGGTGTCGGGCAGCGTGAAGTCGGGGGCCGGGTCGTCGGCGCCCGGCACGGTGCCGTCGGCCATCTGCTTACCGGCCGCGGGAGGCGAGCCGCGTGGCGGACCAGTCGTCGCCGGCGGCGAAGGTGCTGGTGGCGTGCAGGCCCGCGGTCGTCGACGCCTCCTGGATCTCGCTGTGGCCGACGTGACCGTCGCGGCCGGGCTTGCGGGTGAGCAGCCAGATCTGGCCGCCGTCGTCGAGAGCCGTCTGGACGTCGACCAGCATGTCCGTCAGGTCGCCGTCCTCCTCGCGCCACCAGATGATGACGCCGTCCACGACGTCGTCGTACTCCTCGTCGGCGAGCTCCTCGCCGACGACCGCCTCGATCGCCCCGCGCAGGGGTTCGTCGACGTCGTCGTCCCACCCGAACTCCTGCACGACCTGACCGGTGGTGAACCCGAAGCGTGCCGCCAGGTTGTCCGCCTGCTGTCCCACGAGGACCTACGTTCCTTCCGTCATGCCTTCGGCGCCGCCCGGCGCCCTGTCTGCTTCCTGCTGTGCGTCAACGTAGTGCACGCGCGCCCCGGATGCCCGCCCAGCCCCCCGCATGGGCCCACCTGACCACTTCAGCACGGGGTGACATGACGTAGATCACGGATTCTTGACCGCTCCCTGGTGTCAGTGCGGAGCAAGTGGGGACACAATGTGTAGTGACCCCCTGTGGGTGCTCCCGCGCCGTCGCGATCCCGACGACGCAGGCGACGCGCACGGGACGCCTGACACGGGCGCGCGCCGGACCCTCGGCGACCGCCCGCAGAAGAGAGAGGTTGCTGGTGGCTTCGTACGACGAGACCGGACCGTTGATCGACGGTCTGCTCAGCGCTGTGCCGGACATCGACCCGTCCGAGACCTCGGAGTGGGTGGAGTCCCTCGACGGGTTGATCGACGACAAGGGCGGCCCGCGCGCCCGCTACGTGATGCTCAACCTGCTGCGGCGCGCTCGCGAGCGCAACGTCCAGATCCCGACGTCGGTCGCGACGCCGTACGTCAACACGATCGGGGTGCACGAGGAGCCGTACTTCCCCGGCGACGAGACGATGGAGCGCCGCTACCGCTCCTGGATCCGCTGGAACGCCGCGGTGATGGTGACCCGCGCCCAGCGCCCCGAGATCTCGGTGGGCGGCCACATCTCCTCCTACGCCTCCGTGGCGACGCTGACCGAGGTGGGGCTCAACCACTTCTTCCGCGGCAAGGACCACCCGGGCGGCGGCGACCAGGTCTACTTCCAGGGGCACTCCTCCCCCGGCCAGTACGCCCGCGCCTACCTCGAGGGCCGCCTGTCGGCCGACCGGCTGGACGGGTTCCGCCAGGAGAAGTCCCACGAGGGCGGCGGGCTGCCCTCCTACCCGCACCCCCGGCTCATGCCGGAGTTCTGGGAGTTCCCGACCGTCTCGATGGGTCTCGGCCCGGCCTCGGCGATCTACCAGGCGTGGACGAACAAGTACCTGCACAACCGCGGTATCAAGGACACCAGCCAGCAGGACGTGTGGGCGTTCCTCGGCGACGGCGAGATGGACGAGCCGGAGTCGCGCGGCATGCTGCAGCAGGCCGCCCACCAGGGGCTCGACAACCTGACGTTCGTGGTCAACTGCAACCTGCAGCGCCTCGACGGCCCGGTGCGCGGCAACGGCAAGATCATGCAGGAGCTGGAGGCCCAGTTCCGCGGCGCCGGCTGGAACGTCATCAAGGTCGTCTGGGGCCGTGAGTGGGACGCCCTGCTCAACGCGGACAAGGACCGCGCCCTGGTCAACCTGATGAACGCCACCCCGGACGGCGACTACCAGACCTACCGGGCCGAGTCCGGCGCGTTCATCCGCGAGCACTTCTTCGGCCGCGACCCGCGCACGAAGGCCCTCGTCGAGAACATGACCGACGAGGACATCTGGAACCTGCGCCGCGGCGGCCACGACTACCGCAAGATCTTCGCCGCCTACTCGGCGGCGCGGTCGCACACGGGCCAGCCCACGGTGATCCTCGCCCAGACGGTCAAGGGCTACGGGCTCGGGTCGAGCTTCGCGGGCCGCAACGCCACGCACCAGATGAAGAAGATCAAGAACGAGGACCTCAAGGCGCTGCGCGACAACCTGCGCATCCCGCTCAGCGACGAGCAGATCGACGCCGAGCCGGGCCTGCCGCCCTACTACCACCCGGGCATGGAGGACGAGTCGATCCAGTACATGCTGGAACGCCGTCGTCAGCTCGGCGGGTTCGTGCCCGAGCGGCGCTCGTCGCCCAAGGCCCTGTCGCTGCCGCAGGACAAGTCCTACGAGATCCTCAAGAAGGGCTCGGGCAGCCAGCAGGTCGCCTCGACGATGGCGTTCGTCCGCCTCCTGAAGGACCTCATCAAGGACAAGGAGTTCGGCCGGCGCATCGTGCCGATCATCCCCGACGAGGCCCGCACGTTCGGCCTGGACTCCATCTTCCCGAGCGCGAAGATCTTCAACACCGCCGGCCAGAACTACCTGGCCGTGGACCGTGAGCTCATGCTGAGCTACAAGGAGTCCGAGTCCGGGCAGATCATGCACACCGGCATCAACGAGGCCGGGTCCGCGGCCGCGTTCCAGTCGGTCGGCACCGCCTACGCCACGCACGGCGAGCACATGGTGCCCGTCTACATCTTCTACTCGATGTTCGGGTTCCAGCGCACCGGCGACCAGTTCTGGGCGGCCGGCGACCAGATGACCCGCGGGTTCATCATCGGTGCCACGGCGGGCCGCACCACGCTGACCGGTGAGGGCCTGCAGCACGCGGACGGGCACTCGCCGCTCATCGCGGGCACCAACACCGCGATGGTGCAGTACGACCCGGCCTTCGGCTACGAGATCCGCCACATCGTGCGCGACGGCATCGAGCGCATGTACGGCGACGGCTCGGACGGTCGCGACCAGAACGTCATGTACTACCTGACGGTCTACAACGAGCCGATGGTGCAGCCGGCCGAGCCGGAGGACGTGGACGTCGACGGCATCCTGCACGGCATCCACCGCGTCTCCGCGGACAGCGGCGACGGGCCCCGGGCCCAGCTGCTCGCGTCGGGCGTCGGGGTGCCGTGGGCGCTCGAGGCGCAGGAGCTCCTGCGCGAGGACTGGGGCGTCTCGGCCGACGTCTGGTCGGTGACGAGCTGGAACGAGCTGCGTCGCGACGCGCTGGCCGCCGAGCACGACGCCCTCGTCGACCCGGCCGCCGAGCCCCGCGTGCCGTACGTGACGCAGAAGCTGTCCGACGCCGAGGGTCCGTTCGTGGCCACCAGCGACTACGACCACCTGGTCCCCGACCAGATCCGGGCGTGGGTGCCGGGTGACTACGCGGTGCTCGGCGCCGACGGCTTCGGGTTCTCCGACACCCGCGCCGCCGCACGCCGGTACTTCCTCATCGACGGGCCGTCCATGGTCGTCAAGACCCTGCAGCAGCTCGCCCGCCGGGGCGACGTCGCCCAGGACGTCGTGGCCAAGGCCGTCGAGAAGTACCGCCTCACCGACGTCAACGCCGGCACCTCCGGTGTCGCGGGCGGGGACGCCTGACCCACCGCGGCCGACCGCAGCACGACGACGGCCCCGCCACCTGTCCGGTGGCGGGGCCGTCGTCGTGGCGGGACTGTCCGGCTCAGGAGGAGGCCTGGCGCGCCTCCGCCTCGTCGATCGCGGCGACGAGGTCGTGCCGCATCGCCTCGACCTGGTCGTGGTCCGGGTGCGCCTCCAGCGCCTCCAGGTGCTGCCTGGCCTCGAACACCCGGTCGGCCTCGAGCGCGGCCAGGACGAGCTGGCGGCCGACCTCGGGCACCTGCTCGCGCGTGCGCCAGTGGCCGATGCCGAGACCGAGCGCCTCGACGGGCATGTGCGCGTCCCGCAGGATCTCGAGGCTCTTCGCCAGCGCCACCCCGGACGGGTCGCGCTCGGTCGCCGTCGTGAAACGACGCACCGCACCCTCGGGGTCGTCGTTGACGGAGAGCCGGCCGAGCTCGACCAGCGGGCGCCAGGCGCGAGGGTGGCCGGCGAGCTCCTCGGCCAGGGACCACAGCGCCAGGTCACCGGCCTGGATCGGCTCTTCCTCCGGCTCGGCGGTCAGGGGGTCGTCGGGGTTGTCGGGCTCGGACGCGTGACGACGCACGAGATCGGCGAGCGCGTTGAAGGCGCGCTCGTCGTTCGGGTCGTCGTGGAGCATCGCCCGCAAAGAGTCTTCGTGCACGGTGTCACCTCGCCGTCGGGTCTCGGTGGGCCTGCGGACACCCACCGTGGAGGTGGACCGTGTCCGCCGGATGAGCTGGCGGAGCCGAGACATCATGGCCATGAACCGACCCTATCGCCTGCGCCTCCTCGGGGCCGGGCGAACGCGCCCCGGGCACACGACGGCCGCCGTTTGTGCAATCCCCACAACGATGGCCCTATCCTCGAGAGCATGTCGACCACGACCGTCTCGCGTGACGAGAACGTCCAGCGCGTCCGTGAGGGCCTCGGGCTGCTCACGAACGCCGCCATGCGCCGCCTCGACGAGGAGGTGAGCTGGTACCGCCAGCTGCCGGCCGAGGACCGCTCCTACGTGGCGCTCGTCGCCCAGAGCGGCATCAACGCGTTCGCGACCTGGTTCGCCGACCCGACCCAGACGCCGCACGGCGTCGGCGAGATGTTCGCCGCCGCTCCCCCGGAGCTGACCAGGTCGATCTCGCTGCAGCACACCCTGCAGCTGGTGCGCCTGATGGTCGACGTCGTGGAGTCCTACTCGGACCAGATCGCCGCCCCAGGGTACGAGCGCGAGCTGCGCGAGGCCGTCCTGCGCTACTCGCGCGAGGTCGCGTTCTCCGCGGCCGAGGTCTACGCCCGCGCCGCCGAGGTCCGCGGCGCCTGGGACGCCCGTCTGGAGGCCCTGGCCGTGGACGCGCTCGTGCGCGGGGACACCGACGACGCGCTGCGCTCGCGCATCTCCGCGCTGGGGTGGAGCGGGCGCGGCCAGGTGCTGGTCGTGGTCGGCGAGGCGCTCGACGGGCTGGACGACGTCGGCACCGCCGAGCTGCGCCGGGCCGCCCGGCGGGCCGCGGGCGACACGCTCGTCGGCATCCACGGCGACCGGCTGGTGCTGGTCCTGGGCGGGGACACCGACCTGGTCGCCGCCGCCACCAGCCTCATCGGCCGGTTCGGGCCCGGACCCGTCGTCTTCGGGCCGGTGGTGCCCACGATCGCCGAGGCCACGGCGTCGGCGCGCTCCGCCCTGGCCGGACTCGCCGCCGCCGCCGCCTGGCCGCAGGCCCCCCGGCCGGTCCTGGCCGACGACCTGCTGCCCGAACGGGTGCTCACCGGGGACCAGGAGGCCCGCCGGACCCTCGTCGCCCAGGCGTACCTGCCGTTGCAGCAGGCCACGGGTGCGGTCCTGGAGACGCTCTCCGCCTACCTCGGTACCGGCCGCTCCCTGGAGGCGGCGGCCCGTCGTCTGTACGTCCACCCCAACACCGTGCGCTACCGGTTGCGCAAGGTGTCCGAGATCACCGGCTGGGACCCCCTGGACGCCCGCGAGTCGTTCGTGCTGCAGATCGCCCTCGCGCTGGGACAGCTCGACGACGCCCCCTGATTGCCGATTCCCACAACCGGCGGTGGCCAGGTTGGTGCACGTCGCGACGCTCGGGGTCAGAACCCAGGTGGCACCGTGGTGTCGTGCTCGCCGTCGTCTGCCCTGGACAGGGCTCTCAGAACCCCGGGATGCTCAGCCCCTGGCTGGAGCTGCCCGGCACCGCCGACCTGCTCGACTCCTTCTCGGCCGCGGCCGGGACCGACCTGACCCGGCACGGGACCACGTCGGACGCGGAGACGATCCGGGACACCGCCGTCGCCCAGCCGCTGATCGTGTCGGCCTCCCTGCTCGCGCTGCGCACGATCCTCGACGGCCGCGACACGGCCGAGGTCGTCGACGTCACGGCCGGGCACTCCGTCGGTGAGCTCGCCGCCGCCGCCGTCGCCGGCGCGCTGGACGACGCCGGGGCGGTCGGGCTGGTCTCGCACCGCGGACGAGCCATGGCGGACGCCGCGGCCGCGTCGCCGTCGGGCATGAGCGCGGTCGTCGGGGGCGACCCCGAGGACGTCCTGGCCGCCATCGAGGCGGCCGGCCTGTTCCCCGCCAACGTCAACGGCGGCGGCCAGGTCGTCGCCGCCGGGTCCCGGGAGGGGCTCGCCGCGCTGGCCGAGCAGCCCCCGGCCCGGACGCGCGTCGTGCCGCTGCCGGTCGCCGGCGCGTTCCACACCCCGTACATGGAGCCGGCCCGCGGACGCTTCGAGCAGGTCGCCACCACGTGGCTGGCCACCGACCCGCGCCTGCCGCTGCTCAGCAACGCGGACGGCGCCGACTACGGCTCCCTGGGCGAGGGCTCGCACGGCCACGGCCGCTCCGCCGACCTGCTCGCCCGCCTCACCGCCCAGATCACCGCGCCCGTGCGCTGGGACCTGTGCCAGGTCTCCCTCGCCGACCGCGGCGTGACAGGACTGCTCGAGCTGGCCCCCGGCGGTGTCCTGGCGGGCCTGGCCAAGCGTTCCCTGAAGGGCGTCGAGTCCGTCGCCGTGAAGACCCCCGACGACGTCGAGGCCGCCCGCGACCTGATCTCCCGCCACTCGGCCGTCGGCGGCGCGGCATGAGCGCACGGGCGCTGCGCCAGGGCGCGCCGGTGCTCCACTCGCGCATCCTGGGCATCGGCGGCGAGCGCGGCAGCCGCGCCGTCACGAACGACGAGATCGCCGGCCCGATCGACTCCTCGGACGAGTGGATCCGCCAGCGCACCGGCATCGTCACGCGCCGACGCGCCACGGACGACGTCGAGGTCCTGGACCTGGCCGAGGCCGCGGCCCGCCGCGCGATGGACGCCGCCGGCGTGACCGGCGCGGAGATCGACACGATCATCCTGTCGACCATCACGTACTACCACCAGACGCCCTCGGGCGCGGCGGTGCTGGCCGACCGGCTGGGCGCCTCGCCGGCCGCGGCCTACGACATCTCGGCGGCCTGCGCCGGGTACGCCTACGGCGTCGGGCAGGCCGACGCGCTCGTCCGTGCCGGGGCGGCGCGGCACGTGCTGGTCATCGGTGCCGAGAAGCTGAGCGACATCATCGACCCCACCGACCGGTCGATCTCGTTCCTCCTCGGCGACGGCGCCGGGGCCGTCGTGGTCGGCCCCTCCGACACCCCGGGCATCGGCCCGACGGTGTGGGGGTCGGACGGCTCCCGCTCGCAGGCGATCCGCCAGACGCACTCCTGGAAGGAGCTGCGCCAGGACCCCGACCTCGGCTGGCCCACGCTGCGCCAGGACGGCCCGACCGTGTTCAAGTGGGCGAGCTTCCAGATGGCGCCCGTGGCCGCGAAGGCCATGGCCGAGGCCGGCGTGGAGCCGCAGGACATCCAGGTCTTCGCCCCGCACCAGGCGAACATGCGGATCATCGACCAGATGGTCAAGCAGCTCGGCCTGCCCGACCACGTCGTGGTCGCCCGGGACATCGCCGAGACCGGCAACACCTCGGCGGCCTCGATCCCGCTGGCCCTGGACCGCCTCCTGGCGGAGGGCCAGGCCCGTTCCGGCGACCTGGCGCTGCAGATCGGCTTCGGCGCCGGCCTGGTGTACGCCGCGCAGGTGGTCGTGCTGCCGTAACACCCGCCCCGTAGAGTCCGACCCTGGTGGTGCGCAAGAATCGCACCGCCGCATCCCGACCTGGTGCCGGAGGACCGGTACCCCGTTCAAGGAGAGAAGCACCCCATGGCTCACACTTCTTCCGAGATCCTCGACGGCCTCGCCGAGATCGTCGCCGAGGAGACCGGCCTGCCGACGGACACCGTCACGGCCGAGAAGTCCTTCACCGACGACCTCGACATCGACTCGCTGTCGATGATGACCATCGTGACCCACGCCGAGGACAAGTTCGGCGTCCGCATCCCGGACGACGAGGTCAAGAACCTCACCACCGTCGGCGACGCCGTCACCTACATCGAGGGCGCGCAGAGCTGACCCGGCTCCCCCGCCCGCGCGGGCAGGCCGGCCCTGCCGGTCTGCCCGCGTCGCCCGTCCACCGCCGACCTTCGTTCTCAGGAGCACCGTCATGACCGCCCCAGCCTCGCGCGACGTCGTCGTCACCGGCCTCGGCGCCACCACCCCGCTCGGCGGGGACGCACCCTCGACGTGGGCGGCCGCGCTCGCCGGCGAGTCCGGTGCGCGCACGATGGACAACGACTGGTCGGAGAAGTACGGCATCCCCGTCACCTTCGCCGCGACGATCAAGGAGCAGCCCTCCGAGAAGCTGTCGCGCCCGGAGATGAAGCGGATGGACCCCTCGACCCAGTACGCGATGATCGCCGCGCGGGAGGCCTGGCAGGACGCCGGCGCCCCCGAGGTCGACGGCGAGCGGCTCGGTGCGGTGGTGTCCTCCGGCATCGGTGGCATCTGGACCACGCTGGACGCCTGGGACACGCTGCAGGAGCGGGGCGCGCGTCGCGTGCTGCCGATGACGGTCCCCATGCTCATGCCGAACTCCCCGGCCGCCTACGTCTCCCTCGAGCTCGGCGCCCAGGCCGGTGCGCACGCACTGGTCTCCGCCTGCGCCTCCGGTGCCGAGGCGATCGGTTACGGCATCGACATGATCCGTGCGGGCCGGGCCGACGTCGTCGTCTGCGGCGGCACCGAGGCCACGATCCACCCGATGCCGATCGCCGCCTTCGCGGCCTCGCGCACCCTCTCGCTGCGCAACGACGACCCGCAGGGCGCGTCACGGCCGTACGACGTCGACCGGGACGGGTTCGTCATCGGCGAGGGCGCGGCGGTCGTGGTGCTGGAGAGCGCCGAGCACGCTGCCGCCCGCGGCGCCCGCGTCTACGCGAAGATGGCCGGCGTGGGACTGTCCTCCGACGCCTACCACATCACCTCCCCCGACCCGGAGGGCAAGGGCCAGGTCGCGGCGATGCGCCGGTCGCTGGCGGACGCCGACGTCGACGGGGCGGAGGTCGTGCACGTCAACGCCCACGCCACGTCCACGAAGGTCGGCGACCTCACCGAGACGCGGTCGATCCGCACCGTGCTCGGCGACGACACCGACCACGTGCGGCTGTCCGCCACGAAGTCGATGACGGGCCACCTGCTCGGCGGCGCCGGTGCCCTGGAGGCGCTGTTCACGATCAAGGCGGTGCACGAGCGCCTCGCCCCGCCGACGATCAACGTCGTCACCCCCGACCCGGAGCTGCAGGTCCCGCTCGTCCGCGACGAGCCGGCGACGCTGCCCGACGGCGACATCGCCGCCGTCAACAACTCCTTCGGGTTCGGTGGGCACAACGTGGCGCTGACCGTGACCAACGCCTGAGCGTCCCCCCACCCACGACGGCGCCCCACCGGTTCGAGCGAACCGGTGGGGCGCCGTCGTGCACGGAACCTCCGAACCCGCCAGGGGCGGGCGCGCGACTACCCGACGCGGTGCAGCCAGCGCACGGGAGCACCCGCACCCGCGTAGCGGAACGGCTCGAGCTCGTCGTCCCAGGCGCTGCCGAGGGCGAGGTCCATCGCCTCGCGCAGGGCGCGCGGGTCGGACGAGGACTCCATGGCGCTGCGGACGCGGTCCTCGGGCAGGACCACGTTGCCGTGCACGTCGGTGACGGCATGGAAGATGCCGAGGTCCGGGGTGTGCGACCAGCGGGCGCCGTCGCTGCCGTGGCTCGCCTCCTCGGTGACCTCGTAGCGCAGGTGCTCCCAGCCGCGCAGGGCGGACGCCAGGCGGGCGCCCGTGCCCTGGGCTCCCTGCCACGCGTGCTCGGCGCGGTACAGGCCTCGCCCGGCGGGCTGAGGGGTCCAGTCCAACGAGACGTCAGTGCTCAGCACGTTGCCCGCCGCCCACTCGAGGTGGGGGCACAACGCGCGTGGCGCCGAGTGCACGAAAAGCACACCGCGGGTGATGACACCAGCCATGTTGTCCTCCCTGGTTCCGAGATCCGTCTTCCCCTACGTCCTCGGTAGCCACGAAGTTCCTGGTCAGGCCATCTTTTGCGGCGTGTCGTCTTGCTTCTCGGACACATACTGCCGCAGCGTCGGGGAACACGCGAGAGTGATTCGGACATTTGAGGCCGCTCAGAGGCGCTCGCGCAGCTCCCGCATCGCCTTCTTCCGGACGCTGCGCTCCAGCCGGTCCAGGTAGAGCTTGCCGTCCAGGTGGTCGCACTCGTGCTGCAGGGCCCGGGCCATGAGGTCGGTCCCCTCGACGACGACCTCGTTGCCGTCGAGGTTGATCCCCTCGACCCGGGCGTACCAGGCGCGTGTCGTCGGGTAGAACAGGCCGGGCACCGAGAGGCAGCCCTCGTCGCCGTCCTGGAGCTCCTCGGAGACGTCGACCAACCGCGGGTTGAGGACGTAGCCGAGGTCGTCGTCGACGTTCCAGGCGAACGCCCTCAGGTTGACGCCGATCTGGTTCGCGGCCAGGCCGGCGCGACCCTCGGTGTCCACGGTCTCGAGCAGGTCCGCGACGAGACCCCGCACGCGGTCGTCGATCGTCGTGATCTCTTCGCACGCCGTCCGCAGCACGGGGTCGGGCACCACCCGGATCTCTCGCATCGCCATGGCGGACATTCTTCCACGGCGCCACGCTGACCAGCGCCGCCACGGACTCCGGGCGGGCCGCCGTCACAAGGGCTCCACACGGCGCTTCCGGTAGGCTCACCGCCGCGCCCCGTTAGCTCAGTCGGTCAGAGCAGTCGACTCATAATCGATCGGTCGCCGGTTCAAGTCCGGCACGGGGCACCACCGGACGCGCGACGTCGGGCCACTACTTCTTGAAGGCGTCCTTGACGTCGTCGCCCGCCTGCTTGAGGTTCGCCTGCGAC
The DNA here is from genome assembly GCF_030588125.1 of Isoptericola sp. b515. Taxonomy (NCBI): domain Bacteria; kingdom Bacillati; phylum Actinomycetota; class Actinomycetes; order Micrococcales; family Promicromonosporaceae; genus Isoptericola; species Isoptericola sp. b515. The sequence continues at coordinate 400,431 of NZ_JAUQYR010000003.1, forward strand.
TGCTCGGCCTCGCCCTCGGCACGCATCTCCTCGTCGTCGGAGGCCTTGCCGACGGACTCCTTGACCTTGCCCGCCGCTTCCTCGGCCATGTGCTTGGCCTTGTGTCCCCTGCTCATGTCGGACCTCCTCGTCCTCGGAGGTCCGACGATACGGGCGCCGACGGACCGTCGCACCTGGACGGTCGCACCCTGACCGGGTCGCGTCTCGGGCACAGGCCGCTCGACCAGTACCGTGGGCGCATGTTCGCCAGCCGTCGCCAGCAGCCGCCCGCCGTGCGCCAGGTCGTGCCCCTGACCCGTGGCGAGCGCCTGCTCGCGAGCGCCGAGACCTCCGACGGCGGCTGGATGGTCGCCACCACGGCGGACCTCGTCGTCGTCGCGGCGGCGGACGACGGCCCCGCCGTGTCGCTGCGCCGCCCCTGGTGCGACGTCGACCGGGCGGCCTTCGACCCCGAGCGGTCGATCCTCACCGTCGAGTGGGTCGACGCGGCACCGGATCTCCGCCCGATGCTCTCCGACGCGGCCGGCTCGAACCTGCCCGCCGTCGTGCGCGAGCGGGTCCTGTGGTCCGTGGTGCTGGCCGAGACCGTCGACGTCCCCGGCGGCACGGTGCGCGTCGCGGTACGCCGCCGTCTCGACGGCACCCTGTTCTCCCAGGCGGTGGCGGGCGACGGTGTCGACCTGTCCCGCGCCGACGTGGCGAACGTGGTGGACGCCACGGAATCGAGGGTCCGAGGGGCGTGCGGACTACCCGGGTAGACCTGGTAAGGTTCTTCACGGTTCGGCGCTCCGGAGGAGCCTCGGGCCCTCGATCCCGCGTAGCTCAGCTGGCAGAGCATCCGACTGTTAATCGGACGGTCACTGGTTCAAGTCCAGTCGCGGGAGCCCCGCAGAAAGGCCCCTGACCTGCAGGTCAGGGGCCTTTCTCATGCGCTGTGCGCCGGTCGGTCAGCCTGCGCGCTCGGCCTCGCGGGCCTGACGTGCGGCGTCGATCTCGGACGTCGCGCCGGCCGTGGACAGCTCTCCCCCGGCGGTCTCCAGGTGGGCCCGGACGAACCAGTGGAACTGCTCCAGCTCACGCAGGTTGCCGATCAGCAGGTCGTTGGTGACGTCGTCGAGCTCAGCCGTCGTCTCGGCCGCCTGACGGTGCGCGGCGATGACACCCTGGTACACCTCGTCGAGCGCCCCGAGGTGCTCGATGGTCGTGGCCCGTCCCAGGTGGTAGTCCTCCCAGGTGCGGTGCGCCACCAGCGCGCCCGGGGTCCCCTGCGGGACCCCGCCCAGCGTCGCGATCCGTTCAGCCACGTCGTCCGCCATCAGCCGCACGGCGTCGACCTGCGGGTCGAGCATCTCGTGCACGGCGATGAAGTGGGGGCCGACGACGTTCCAGTGGACGTGCTTGAGCGTCAGGTGGAGGTCCGTCAACGAGTTGAGCCGGTCCTGCAGGATGTCAGCGACCCGGGCACCGTTCTCGGCGGTCATCGAGGGCACCGTGTAGGTGGGGTCGTGAGTACCGTCAGCCATCTGATCTCCTTCGCTCGGTCGTCCCCCCATGCTGGCCCCCCGACCCATCGACCGCGACCCGAGGACGACAGGCGTACGGTGAACGTATGAGCGAGGACGACCTGATCGCCGGCATCCCCCAGGAGGATCCTGCGGTGCGTGACGCGTTGGCCACCGCCGAGGAGTGGATCGGCGCGGAGATCCAGGGCGTCGCCGTCGGGGAGACGGCCCAGGGTGAACCGTGCGTCGTGGTCTACGCGCCGGACCCGGAGTCGCCGGCCGTGCGCGAGCTGCCCTCCTCGCTGAACGACATCCCCGTGCGCGTCGAGGCCGGCGGCCCCTTCCTCGCGGAGTAGCGAGTCCGGGACCGACGGCACCGCGCGGCCTTGTCACGGCCAGATGCGCACACCCAGCAGGATCTGGACGTAGGCGATCGGGTTGATGATCGTGGCCGTGCTGGACCCGGCGAACAGCAGCCCCACGGGGTTGTTGTCCAGGTCGAGCACCAGCGATCCCGAGTCACCACCGGCCGACATGTCCGAGGTGACGATCTGCTTGCCGAACTTCGCGACCTTGCCCCCGCCGTAGTTGACGTTCACGGTGGCGTTGAGCGCGGTGACCCGGCCGGTGGTGAAGTGCGTGGTGCGACCGGTCTTCTTCACCAGCATGCCGACCTCCGCCGCCTTGACGAGCGACCGCGGGTAGCCGGACCAGTAGATGTCCCGGTCGATGGTGTCGAACGGGATCTCCGCGATCGCCGCGTCGACGTAGTTGACGGTCCCGTCGAAGCGGATCGGCACGTAGCGCGCCAGCCGGCCCACCACGTCGGCCGGGTAGGTCCCGCCGTCGTACGCCCCCGGCTGGATGATCGGGTCGCCGATCCGGGCGTCGTTGGAGTTGGCGAGCACGTGGTTGTTGCTCAGCGCGTAGTAGTGCGGCGGCTTGCCGGGCACGGTGTTCCGCAGGTCGTAGGCACCGGCACCGAGCGTGCCCGCCGTGACCTTCAGGTGCCCGATGCTGTAGCCGGGCCGCACCGGACGGACCCGCTTGGCCAGCTTCTGCACGCCCGCCTCCATGGCGGGTTCGGCGTCTCCCCCGGCGACGAGCGGGCCGACCTCGAGCACGTCGGTCGGCGCACCCCCGACGGTCTTCGGGACTCCCTTGCCGGACAGCATCTCGGCCGGCAGCTTCTGCTCGACCAGCACCATCACGCTCGGCTTGTCCGTCTGGGTCCCGCCGGTGATCTTGAAGCCGAGTCCCACCCCCACCACGTTCTCCGTGGCGAGCAGGTCGTCCTCGGCCGAGTCCCGCTTCGAGGCGATGCCGGAGAGCGCCTCCGGTACGTCCGGTTCGAGGTCGAACATCTCGTCGTTCATGATTCCCTCCCCGAGGAGCCCGGAACGCCGGCCCGGGTGGGCCGCGACGTCGCTCCGGCACCCCTAGCAGGAAGGAGGGGCCCTCGGGTGTCCCGATACCCGGGTCGGGGGTGAATCAGACGCTCTCGCGCAGCTCGCGGCGTTCCTTCTCGATCGCGACGAGCTCCTCGAACGCGGCACGGTAGGCGTCGGGGTCCGCCGTGGCGTCGAGCCGCTGCACGCGGCTCTTGGCGTCCGCGATCCGCCGGGTCAGCCCCAGGTCGGCGACCTTGCGCACGACGTCGGCCACGAACGCGGCGATCGCGCTCTCGCGGTCCTCGGGCACCGGCGCGACCGCCAGCTCGGTCACCAGCGGCGACACCGCGTCGCCGGCTTCCTCCACGACGGTCTCGACCCACCGGTTCCCGCCCAGACCGGCGCCGGTCCGCACTCCCCCGGCCGCGCGGATCGCGGCGTGCACCGCCCGCCACGCGGGGGTGGCGAAGGCGTCGGGGCCCAGGTCGTCGAACGTCACCGGCACGTGCTGCGGGTACTGCAGCACCACCACGAGGGCGAGCCGCTCGATGCGTGCCACCGGGTCGGCGGGGTCGGGGGCGCTGAGCACCGGGCCGGACACCACCGACTCGCCGTCCGCGGGGCCGAGTGCACGCTCGGGCCGTGCGGTCCGCTCCTCGCGCCGTCGGGCGGGGCCCGGGGTGCTGTGCGCCCGGCTGACCTCGCGGCGCACCTCGTCGGTGTCGATGCCGATCCACCGGGCGAGCAGACGCGCGTAGCCGAGCTGCATCGACCGGTCGCGGATCCCCGCGACCACCGGTGCCGCGGCCCGCAGCGCGTTGACGCGCCCTTCGACCGTGTCGAGGTCGAAACCGTCGAGCGTCGTGCGGATGACGAACTCGAACAGCGGGACGCGCTTGTCGACGAGGGTGCGCACCGCGTCGGGGCCGCGCTGCATGCGCAGGTCGCACGGGTCCAGGCCGGTCGGTTCGACGGCGACGAAGGTCTGGGCGTGGAAGCGCTGGTCCTCGCCGAACGCGCGCATCGCGGCCTTCTGACCGGCCGCGTCCCCGTCGAAGGTGAAGATGATCTCGCCGCCCAGCGACGCACCCGAGGCGAGCTGCAGGCCGCCGCCGGCGGTGGTGTCGCCGAGCAGACGCCGCACCACCTTGGCATGGTCGGCGCCGAACGCGGTGCCGCACGTCGCCACCGCGGTGTCCACCCCGGACAGGTGGGCGGCCATCACGTCGGTGTACCCCTCGACGATGACCACCCGCTTGTTCTGGGCGATGGCGCGTTTGGCCAGGTCGATGCCGTAGAGGACCTGCGCCTTCTTGTACAGGGTCGTCTCGGGGGTGTTGAGGTACTTGGGGCCGGGGTCGTCGTCGAAGAGCTTGCGGGCGCCGAACCCGATGACCGCCCCGGTCACGTCGCGGATCGGCCACACCAGCCGGCCGCGGAACCGGTCGTAGATGCCGCGCTGGCCCTGGCTGACCAGCCCCGAGGCGACGAGCTCGGCCTGGGTGAACCCGCGGCTCTGCAGGTGCCGCATCAGGGCGTCCCACCCGGTCGGGGCGAACCCCAGCCCGAACGTCTCGGCGTCGGCCCGCTCGAAGCTGCGCTCGGCGAGGAACGCCCGTGCCGCCTGGGCACCGGGGGCGAAGAGCTGTTCGGCGTAGAACTGCGCCGCCACGCGGTGCGCCTCGAGCAGGCGCTGCCGACGGCCCGGCTCCTCGCGGGGGCCCCGCTGCGCCGCCGCACCGGTGCGGGAGTCCTCGTAGTGCAGCTCGACGCCGACCTTGTCCGCCAGGTACTCGACGGCGTCGGTGAACCCCATCCCGTCGATCTTCTGCACGAACGAGATGACGTCGCCGCCCTCGCCACACCCGAAGCAGTGCCAGCGGCCCACGCCCGGACGCACGTGGAAGGAGGGGGTGCGCTCGTCGTGGAAGGGGCACAACCCCTTCATCGAGCCGACGCCCGCGTTCTTGAGGGTGACGTGCTGGCCGACGATCTCGTCGATCCGCGCGCGGTCGCGGACGGCGTCCACGTCGTCTCGCTTGATCAGGCCTGCCACGGGCGCGAGTCTATGCCCCCGCAGTCAGTCGTCGCCGCGCACCAGGCGGCCGTGCATCTGGACCGCCGAGACGTCGGTGAGCGAGGCCACCTGGTCGACGACGACCCGCAGCCGCGCGGCGTCGTCGGGGGCCTCGTGCCAGTCCGCGGCGAACTGCGGCTCCAGCGCCGTCGGGGCACGGTCACCGAGGACCTTGACCAGGTCGGCGACGATCTCGCGCTGCGCGGCGTACAGCGGTTCGGACTCCCGCGGCGCCATGACGTAGGTGACCGCGACACCCTTGAGCGCCAGGATCTCGTCGGCCGTCTCCGGCGGGACGACGAGCTGGGCCGAGTACCGCGTCAGCGGCCCGTCCCCGTACTCCTCGCGGGTGGCGCGCTGGGCAGAGCCGCTGAACCGCCCGATGAGCTGGCTGGTGGCGTCCTTGAGCCGGGCGAGGGCTCCCCGCGATCCGTCGAAGTCGGTCACGAGGTAGCCGGTGTCCCGCAGCCGGCACAGCGCGGCGTCGAGGGCGTCGGCGTCGTGCCACGTGCCGTACCAGGACCGCACGTGCTCGACGATGCGCGCCCGCTCGGACTCGTCGTCGAGCAGGCGCAGGTCGAGGCGGCTGCCGACGACGGCGTCCTCGACGTCGTGCACGGAGTAGCTGATGTCGTCGGCGAGGTCCATGACCTGCGCCTCCATGCAGCGCACCATGGACCGCGGCGCGCCCTGCCGGAGCCAGTCGAACACCGGGGCGTCGTCGGGGTAGACACCGAACTTGCCGGTCGTCGACCCGTCGGGGCGAGGCGGCCCCTCGTGCAGACGCCAGGGGTACTTCACCGAGGCGTCCAGCGACGCCCGGGTCAGGTTGAGGCCGCGGGGTGCGCCGTCGGCCTCCAGGATCTTGGGCTCGAGGCGGGTGAGCAGCCGCAGGGTCTGGGCGTTGCCCTCGAACCCCCCGATGTCGGCGGCGAGCTCGGCCAGCACGCGTTCACCGTTGTGCCCGAACGGCGGGTGCCCCAGGTCGTGCGTGAGGCAGGCGGTGTCGACGAGGTCGGGGTCGCAGCCCAGCGCGCGGCCCATCTCGCGGCCGACCTGCGCCACCTCCAGGGAGTGCGTCAGCCGGGTGCGCACGAAGTCGTCGCTGCCGGGCGTGAGCACCTGGGTCTTGGCGCCGAGACGACGCAGGCCCGAGGAGTGGACCACCCGGGCCCGGTCGCGCTCGAACGGGGTGCGGTCCTTGGACTTGGGCGGCTCGGCGGCCCAGCGCTCGGTGTCGGCGTCCGTGTACGACGCCGGCCCCTCCTCGCCGGGGGCAGGACGCGGCCCGGTGCCGACCACGTCCGGGTCGAAGGCCTCCTGCGAGAACGTCTGCACGAGGGGAAGCCTACCGAGCGCCGCCCACGGGCTCGACGGCGTGCCGGCTGCGGTGGACGGCGGTGCGCAGCTCGCGCTCCCACGGCCCGTACTGCGGCATGTCCAGGTGGCGGGCGACGGCCAGCTCGGCCTCCACGTCGTACGGCAGACGGACGACCTGCAGGCCGAACGGCGCGGGGTCCGGTCCGGGGACTCCCTCGAGGACGACGTAGGCCGCCGACGGCTCGTCGAGGGCGTTGCCGACGCTGCCGGCGTTGAACAGCGTGCGGCCGCGCCGGGTGCGCTGATAGGCGGCGTGGACGTCGCCGTATCCGACCAGGTCGGGCTCCGGCCCCGGTCCCGTCAGGTCCGTGGCGGCGAACATGCCGGCGAACTCCTCCCGGGTGTGGTCGACGTGCACGCGCGTGTGCACGCTCGCCGCCGAGGCGTGGAAGAGCCGGATCCGTCGTCCGGAGAGCTGCAGGTCGTGGCACAGCGGACGACGGCGGATCAGCTCGCGCTGGTCGGGGCGCAGCTCGTCGCGCCACCACACCATCTCCGGCGGGCCGTCGTCGGGGATGTCGGGCAGGAACTCGTCCCAGTTCCCGCGGACGTTCACCTCGCAGACCTGCTCGGTCCGGTCCACGACGGCGCTGGCGCGCGGGCCCTTGCCCACGTCGTCCCCGAGGTTGAGGACCCGCGTGATCCCGCGGGCGGAGATGTCCGCGAGGACGGTCTCGAGCGCCGTGAGGTTGCCGTGCACGTCGGAGAGGATCGCGATCTGCTCGGTGGCCACGGCCCGAGCCTCCCACAGGGTGCGGGCCGTCACGCTTGACCTTTCCCCCGGGTCAAGGAGTCTTCTGGTGCCGGCCCGTTCGAGACTCGCACGGCGACCAGGAGGAACGACGATGACGACATGCACGATCGAGCAGTGGTCCGAGCGCCACTGGGTCGGTATCCCCGTGACGGCCGAGCTCTCGCGGTGGGACCGCGTCAACGCTCTCGTGCCGCAGGTCTTCGCCGCCCTGGCGGCGGCGGGCCACGAGCCGCTGGGAGGGCCGATCTACCAGTACCACCGGTTGCGGACGGTGGCCGACCCGATGGACGTCACCGTGTCCGTCCCGGTCGCGGCCCCCGTGCAGCTGGGTACGGGATTCGACACCGGGACGCTCCCGGCGGGCCGCTACCTCGTGGCGCGGCCGCACGGCGGACCGGACGCGCTGGCCCAGACCCACCGGGACATGGGCGACTGGGCGGGCCAGCAGGGTCTGGAGCTCGCCGTCGACGAGGAGGCCGACAGCATCCGGTGGCACGTCCGCACCGAGCAGTTCCTCACGGACCCGCAGACGGAGCCGGACCGGAGCAGGTGGACGGTCGAGGTCGCATACTTGCTGAGGTGAGCGAGCACAGCACCCGGATGCCCATCGGCGAGTTCGGCCGCGTCACCTGGCTCTCGCCGCGGGCGTTGCGCCTCTACGAACGCCGGGGCCTCCTGACGCCCGAGGTCGTCGACCAGTTCACGGGCTACCGCTACTACGGGATCGCCCAGGCCGACCGTGCCCGGCTCATCGCGTTACTCCGCCGGGCGGGGATGCCTCTGGACCGGATCGGCGACGTCCTGGACGCCGACCCGCGCCGGCGCTCGGACCTCGTCGCCGCGTACCGGGAGGACGCCGCCCGGCAGCACGCGCGGACCGTCGCGCTGCTCGACGACCTCATCGACGACCTCGACGGCGACCGCTCGCACCCGACGCGGTCGCATCCCCCGGTGGAGAGACGTGACGTCCCGGCGCAGGTGTTCCTCTCCCGCACCGTGCGCACCACGGCCGCCGACCTTCCCCGGCACGTCGAGGTCGCTGCGACCGAGCTGTCACGGCGGGCAGGCTCCTCCCGCGACGAGGACCGACCCCTCGTGGTCGTCTACCACGGCGAGGTGAGCTGGGAGTCCGACGGGCCGATCGACGTGCGCGTGCCCGTGCACCCCGACTCCGGCGTGGACGGCACCGAGGTCGAACCGGCCGGGTCGGAGATGTTCGTCGCCGTACCGTACGGCGCCGTCCAGTTCCCGACGATCCTCGGCGCCTTCGACGCCGTCCGTGCGGCCGCGACGGTCCAGGACCGCCGACCGCTCGGCCCGCCGCGGGAGATCTACCGGCAGGGCGACCCGTTCCGCTGCGAGGTGGCTCAGCCGTATGCCGTGACCCGCGTGGGCGCCGCCGATGGCTACGCCCGTCCGGTGCGCTCCAGGACGCCGCGCAGGTAGGCGATCTGCGCGGCGTGCTCCAGGGAGTCCAGGCCGACGCTGACCAGCCGGACCCCGCGGGTGACCGGCGGGTCCCAGGCGTCGTCGACCACCTCGTCCAGATCGTCGTCGGTCAGGTGGTCCAGCACGTCCAGGGACTCCGCCGCCACCGCCTCGACGTAGCCCAGGAGCAGGTCGGCCGGTGCCCGGACCCGCGCGACGTCCTCGGCGGTGTGCCCGTACCCGGTGTCGTGCAGCCCGAACGGGAGGTCGAACCGGTCCGCCCAGCCGCGGGCGTACACCTGGTCGCGGCCGACGGCGTCGGCGACCTGGACGTCCTGGTCACGGCCGATGTGCCAGGTCAGCCAGGCGACGGTGTTCGCCGCCGGGTCGAGCCGCTCGGTGAGCGCGGCCTCCGGCAGCCCCGCGACGGCACGCCGCACCGTCGGGAAGATCCGGGAGTACAGGTCCTGCAGCACCGCGATGCCGTGCATGATTCCTCCGTCGCGTCGGGGTCGGTGGTCCCGCAGCCCACCGTGCCGTGGACCGCCGGCCGGCGCGACCGGGCTCCGTGCCGGCTCTGGCGGCCGCGGCGGCCCTGGCGGACCTCCGGGTCGGGCATCGGCCACCCGATGCCTGACCGACGACGCCGTCACGCAGCGGTGGGCAGACGGAACACGCCCACGCCCGGCCCCGCGCCGTCGACCGTCAGCCCGTCCGGCCCGACGTCGAGCCCCACCTCGCCGTACAGCCGCTCCGGCTGCGCACCCGGGTCCAGCAGGTGGCTCGGCAGCACCGTCCCGGCCCAGGGGCCACGGGCGAGCACGACGAGCACCCGCTCGGACGGCGTCTCCCGCAGGAAGACGACGGCGTCGTCCTCGACGACCGCCCAGCGCAGCCCGCCGTCACGCAGGGCGGCCGATCCGCGACGCATCGCCGAGAGCCGCTGGTAGCGCTCGAGGATCTCCGCGTCCCAGCGCGGCCCTCCCCCGCGAGCGCCCTGGTCCCACGCCATGGTCGTGCGGGCGTGCTCGCCGTTGTCCCCGGTGGCACCGATCTCGTCCCCGGCGAAGACGACGGGCGTGCCCGGGTAGGTGAACAGCAGGGCGGCCGCGACCTCGGCCGCGGCGTCGGAGTCGACGGTGGTGCGCAGCCGCGGCGTGTCGTGGGAGCCGAGCATGTTCCACTGCCGGGCGGTGACGGACCACGGCACGGCGGAGTCGAACTCGCGCATCGCGGCCACCATGGCACCGCCGGGGCGGCGGGCGCCCGCCACGGGCAGACCGTGCGCGGCGGCCGGGGACCCCTCGGCGGCCAGCCAGGACCACGCGGGTCGGGTGAACCCCGTGTAGTTCATGTTGGCGTGCCAGCCGCCGGCGCGCAGGTCCTCGATCGCGTCGTGGAAGTGCTCGGCGATGAGGGCGCCGTCGAGCCGCTCCCGCTCGATGGCGGCACGCAGCTCGCGCGCGACGGCGTGGGTGCGGTCCTGGTCGGCCCACCGACCGGTCATGTTGGCGACGTCGACCCGCCAGCCGTCGAGCTCGAACGGCGGGCGCAGGTACCGGCCGATCGGGGCGTCGGGGTCGGTGACCATGCGGCGCCAGGTCTCGGGCGCGCCCCAGTCGAGCTTGGGCAGGGAGCCGAACCCGAGCCAGCTCGCGTAGTGCTCCCCGGACGCCGTGGTCGACACGTCCGTGGTGTCGCCGGACGGGTCCGCCCACACGTACATGGCGTGCTCGGGCGAGTCCGGGTCGGCGAGCGCGGTGGCGAACCACTCGTGGCCCTCGCCGGTGTGGTTGGTCGTGATGTCGCCCATGAGCCGCATGCCGCGGGCGTGCACGGCCTCGGCGAGCCGCGCGTAGGCCTCGTCGCCACCGAGCAGGGGGTCCACCTCGTGGAAGGACGAGGCGTCGTAGCGGTGGTTGGACCGGCCCGGGAACACCGGGGTGAGGTAGACGGTGCCGACGCCGAGCGCGGCGAGGTGGTCGAGGTGCTCGACGATGCCGTCGATGTCGCCGCCGTAGTACTGGGTGCCGGCCAGCACCCCGGTGCCGGCGGGCTCGTCCTCCCACTGCGCCGGCGCGGCCCAGTCCGGGACCGGGCGGGCGTCCGCGGCCGCCGAGCGGGCGAACCGGTCGGGGAAGATCTGGTAGACGAGTCCCTCGCCCATCCACTCCGGGCCCGGGGCGTGCGTCGTGAGCCGGAAGTCGCCGGCGTCGGACACGTCGCGGTCGTGCACGCCGCGCCCCGTGAGCCAGCGGTAGCCACCGGGCCCGTCCAGGAGGAAGCGGTAGGGCGTGACGGGGTTGTGCACCACGACGTCCGCGGTGAACCACCGGTCGGCGTCCGTGCCGGCGTCGGGCGTCGCCTCGGTCAGCCGCGGCTCGCCGTCCCGCACGCTGCGGACCCAGACCCGCTCGACACCCGAAGCGCGGGGCACGCGGACCCGGACCGGCACGGAGTCACCGAGCCGCGGGGTACCCGGGGGCACGTGGACGGCGGACCCGTCGTGGTGGGGCAGGTCGAGCAGGTGGGGTGCAGGGTGCATGCGGTCCTCTCGGTCGGTGGCGGCCGCCACCGACCGAGGTCCGGTCAGCGGCGGCGGCCGATCGCCCACCCGGTGGCGAGCGCGATCACGATCCCGACGATCTGTCCGCCGAGGATCACCTTGTTCAGGTCGAGCGCGGGCTGCCATCGCGTGCCCGTGGCGCCGACGACGTAGACGCCGAGCGGGGTGACCCGCAGCCCGTAGCCGCCGCCCCCGCCGCCGCCCTCGCCGGACGCCTCGTCGGGGACCTCGCTCGCCTCGTCCGTGGCGTGGGAGGCGGGGCCCGCCCCGCCGCCGGACCCCGTGCCGACACCACCCCGCACCCGGGCGACCGGGATGACGAGCTGGCCGTCGTGCTCGTACGCCTCGCCGAACGCGCGGCGCACGGTGAACGACTGGTCGGCGGCGTCGGTGAGCCGCGCCAGGTCCGGGCCGAAGGTGCGCTTCTCGCTCATGCATCCAGGCTAGGACCGGGGCCGGAGCCCCGCCACGGGCACGCGACCGACGCCGTCAGCCCTTGACGGAGCCGGCCGTCAGCCCGCCGACGATGTACTTCTGCAGGAACAGGAACAGCGCGAGGATCGGGATCGTGGAGATCACCGCGCCCGCGGCGAAGAGCCCCCAGTTGGCCTCGAGGAGGCTGGAGACCCACGAGTAGAGACCGACCGCGAGCGTCCAGTTGGACTCCGACTGCAGCAGCACGCGGGCGATGACGAACTCGCCGAAGGTGGCGATGATCGACAGCAGCGCCACGACCGCCAGGATCGGGGTCACCAGGCGCAGGATGATCGTCCAGTACGTCTGGGCGTGCGTGGCGCCGTCGATCTTGGCCGCCTCGTCCAGCTCGCGCGGGACCGTGTTGAAGAACCCGTACATGAGGAACGTGTTCACGCCGAGCGCGCCGCCGAGGTAGACGCAGATGAGCGCGACCCGGGAGTTCAGGCCGAGCGCCGGGACCACCTCGCCGAGGCTGATGAGGAGCAGGAAGATCGCGACGAACGCGAGCATCTGCGGGAACATCTGGAGGATCAGCAGCGTGGTCAGCCCGGCCCGGCGCCCCGTGAACCGGAACCGGCTGAAGGCGTACGCCGCGGCGGCGCCCATGAGCACCGTACCGATCGAGGTCGCCACGGCGATCAGTACCGAGTTGGCGAACCACGACCAGTACACCGTGTCGGCCAGCCGGGCGTAGTTCTCCGTGCTGAACGTGTCGAAGAGCTGGTTGGACCCGGTCAGGGTGCCGCTCTCGGCCACGGAGGCCGACAGGACGTACACGATCGGGAAGGCGGCGTAGACGACGAACACGACGCCGACGACGTGCCGCCAGCCGAGCTCGGTGAACCAGCGCCCGGCCGTCCTGCGACGGGTGGGCGTCGACGGGGTGCGGACCGCGGGGGCGGTCGAGGTGGCGGTCATGTCAGTTGATCTCCTCGAGCGAGCGGGTCCGCTTGAAGGCGATGGCCGAGATCGTCGCGATGATCACGAAGATGACGATGGACAGCGCGCTGGCCAGGCCGAAGTCCTTCGGGGCGTTCCCGTCCAGACCGGCCACGGAGTAGACCATCGTGATCATGATGTCGGTGTGACCCAGCGGCACGGAGGCGTCCTCGAACCGTGGACCGCCTCCGGTGAGCATGTACACCAGGGCGAAGTTGTTGAAGTTGAACGCGAAGCTCGAGATGAGCAGCGGGGTCGTGGAGACGAGCAGCAGGGGCATGACGACCGAGCGCCAGGTGCGCAGCCGGCCGGCGCCGTCGATCTTCGCGGCCTCGAGCACGTCGGTGGGCAGGGACTGCAGCGCACCGGTGCAGATGAGGAACATGTACGGGAACCCGAGCCACAGGTTCACCCCGATGATCGACAGCTTGGCCAGCCACGGGTCGGTCAGCCACGGGATGGCCGCGCCCCCGAGCAGCACCTGGTTGATGAACCCGAAGCTGCGGTTGAGCAGACCGGACCACAGCAGCGGGGCGACGAACCCCGGGATCGCGTACGGCAGGATCAGCAGCGTCCGGTAGATCTTGCGCCCGCGCATCGGGGTGTTGAACACCGACGCCAGGAACATCCCGAGCAGGAACGTCGTGGCCACGGAGGCGAAGGCGAAGACGAAGGTCCAGACGACGATCTGGAAGAACGGCCCGGAGTACCGCGAGTCGGAGAACGCCGTGGTGAAGTTGTCGAACCCGACGAACACCCGCCAGCCGACGTTCAGCGTGGATCCGTCCGCCGCCTCGAACTGCCCCTCGTCGTTGGGTGTGTAGACGGTGCCGCTCGCGGTGTCCGTCATGGTGTCCGCGGCCTCGTCGTAGACGAGCGTGGACTCGTAGACGTACCCGGTGCGGGCGTCCTGGGTGCGCACGGACCCGGCGGCCGGGTCGTCGGAGACGGGCACCCGCAGATCGGTGACCTCGCCCTGCCGGGCCAGCACGTCGGCGCGGTCGAGGACCTCCCAGCCGTCGACGGCGGTGACCCGCCCGTCGGTGACGGTGGCCTCCGCCGCGGCGAGCGGCTCCTCGGCGCTGCCGACCTCCGTCGTCCCGTCGGGCTGGACGACGGCGAACCCGAGCTCCTCGCCGTCGGCCACCACGGTCAGCGGCACGGCGGGCGACCCCTCGACACGGCGCTCGTTCTGCACGAGCAGCGCCGCGACGGCGTCCTCCTTGGTGGAGTTGTGGCCGTCCCCGTAGTTGGTGAAGGCGACCCACCCGGTGTAGCCGATGGTGAAGATCTGGAAGGTGAACAGGAAGATCAGACCGGGCAGCACGTACTTCAGCGGGACGACGCGCCGCGAGAAGTAGACCCAGTTCGCCACGACCAGCATGGCGACCATGGCGCCGAGGATGAACCACGACTCGGCGAGGTAGGCCGACCAGACGACGTAGACGCCGAACGCGTCGACGACGGCCATGAGGGCGAGCTTGGCGAGGAATCCGGCGCCGTAGCGTCCGGCCGGCGACTCGTCGCGGCGTCCGAGCCGGAAGCGGCGCGAGGGGCGGCCGGGGGGTGCGGGAGCGTCGTCCGAGGCCTCGCGCGAGGCGGTGCGGGACTGCTGCAGGTCGGTCATCGAAGAGCCTTCCGGGATCGCGCGACGGGCCGTGGTGGCACCACGGCCCGTCGCGAGAGGTCAGGACGTCAGGAGTCGAGTGCGCCCTCGATGTCCGAGATCATCTTGTCCCAGGCCTTGGCCGGGTCGGCCTTGCCGGCGATGATGTTGGCCTCGGTGACGCCCCAGAAGGCCCACACGGAACCCATCTCGGGGATGGACGGCATCGGCACGGCCTCGGCGCCGACCTCACGGAAGCCCGCCACGATCGGGTCCGACGACGCGGCGTCGGCGGCGGCGGTGAGCGCCGGCGGGCGGCCACCGGCCTCGAACAGCGCGGTCTGCGCCTCCTCGGTGGACAGGTAGTTCACGAGGAAGTCGTTGGCCAGCAGAGCGTTCTCGCTCTGGGCGCTGACGTAGAAGCCCTGCACGCCGACGAACGGCTGCGCGGCCTCGTCACCCGCGGCCGGGATCGGGTCGATCGCCAGGTCCAGGTCGGCGAACTGCTCGAGCATCCACGGCCCGCCCACGATGAACGGCGACTGGCCCTTGGCGAAGGCCTCGACGGCGATGTCGTAGGTGATGTCGGTGGTCAGCGTGCCGGCCTCGCCCTGCTCGGCGAGCCACTGCGCGTACGCGGTGCCCGCGTCGCCACCCATGGCGAGCTCCGGGGCGTAGGAGCCGTCCTCGTTCTGCTCGAACACGGGAGCGCCGAACGACGTCTGGAACGGGTAGTAGGTGTACGGGTCACCCTCGGTCCCGGTCTGGATGAGGAACGGGTACTTGGTGTCCGCGTCCTCGCCCATCGAGATGGCGTCGTCCCACGTGGCGGGGGCGCTGTCGGCCAGCTCGGTGTTGCGGATCAGGGCGATGTTCTCGATCGCGTACGGCATGCCGTAGACCGCGCCGTCGGCGGTGAAGGCCTCGACGGCGACGTCCTCGAACCCGTCGGCGGTGGCGCCGAGCTCGACCGGGGCGACGACCCCGTTGGTGATGAGCTCGCCGAGCCAGTCGTGGGCACCGACGGTGACGTCCGGGCCCTCGCCCGTCGGCACCTGGGCGATGAAGTCGGAGCGGATGTCCTCGAAGTTCTTCAGGACGATCTCGACCTCGGCGCCGGTCTCGGACTCGAACGCCTCGGCGGCGGACTCGACCGCGGTCTCGCGCGTCTCGTCGACCCAGACGGTCAGCGAGCCGGTCGCCTCGGTGGCCTCGGCCGTGCTCTCCTCGGTGCCCTCGGTGGTGTCACCGGCGTCCTCCGACGACCCGCACGCCGACAGGGCGAGGGTCGTCACCAGGGCGGACGCGATAAGGATGCTCCGTCGCATCGTCATTCTCCCAGCATCTTTCGGGGTGGTGGCCCACCGGCATGCACGCCGGCGGGCCCTGCTGGAGGATGAATCTAGGACAGGATGTTCGCGATTTGCAAGATGTTGCAATAACGTTTCTGCAACCGACGATCCACCGCAGCGTCCGACCCGCGGTCGCCCGAGGACGAGGAGGTCCCGTGTCCCTTACGATCGCAGGCGTGCGCACCCGACTGAGCGACCTGGCCGACCAGGCCGGGGTCTCGACCGCGACCGTGTCGCGCGTGCTCAACGGGAAGCCCGGTGTCGCCAGCTCCACCCGCCAGGCGGTGCTGGCCGCCCTGGACGTGCTGGGCTACGAGCGCCCCTCGACGCTGGCCGGCCGGTCCGCGGGACTCGTCGGTCTCGTGGTGCCCGAGCTCACCAACCCCGTCTTCCCCGCGTTCGCCCAGGCGGTCGAGTCCATCCTCGCCCAGCGGGGCTACACGCCGCTGCTGTGCACCCAGGCCCCCGGCGGCACCACCGAGGACGAGTACGTCTCGACGCTCGTGGACCACTCCGTCGACGGCATCATCTTCATCTCCGGCCTGCACGCCGACACCCGCGCCAACCACTCGCGCTACGAGCTGCTGCGCGGGCAGGGCGTGCCCATCGTCCTGGTCAACGGCTACGCACCGGGCATCGACGCCCCGTTCGTCTCCCCCGACGACGCCGAGAGCATCGACGTCGCGGTCCAGCACCTGGTCACGCTGGGACACCGGCGCATCGGCCTGGCCATCGGCCCCGAGCGGTACGTGCCCGCCCAGCGCAAGGCGGCGGCGTTCGCCGCGGCCCTGGTCCGTCACGGGCTGGCCGCCGACGAGGCCGCGGCCCGGGCGCACGTGGTCAACACGCTGTACACCCTCGAGGGCGGGCAGGCCGCGGCCGCCGAGCTCTACGCCTCGGGCCACACGGCCGTGGTGTGCGGCTCGGACCTCATGGCCCTCGGTGCCGTCCGGGCGGCCCGGGCCCAGGGCCTGAAGGTCCCCGACGACGTCTCCGTCGTGGGCTACGACGACGCCCCGCTCATCGCCTTCACCGAGCCGCCGCTGACGACGGTGCGCCAGCCCGTCGACGCGATGGCCGACGCCGCCGTCAGCGCCCTGCTCACCGAGATCGGCGGGGACCGCGCCCCGCGCACGGAGCTGCTGTTCTCCCCCGAGCTCGTCGTCCGGGGCTCGACGGGTCCCGCGCCCCGCGACTGACCCTCGACCGCAGGGTTGCCCTCCTGCCCGCCGCAGCGCAGGCTGGATGCCACGACGGCCCGCCCATCGACCCCGGGCACCCCTTCTGCAAGAATCTTGCAGAGGCGTTTACACTCGACCGCCGTACCCCCACCGACCACCACCGAGGTTCCTCATGGCCACCACCGAGCCGACCATCCCGACGTCGGAGACCCTGTCCACGGGCGCCACCGTGCACGTCGGGTCCGCGACCGCCCGCGAATGGTGGCGGGACGCCGTCATCTACCAGGTCTACCCGCGCTCCTTCGCCGACGGCAACGGCGACGGCGTCGGCGACATCCCGGGCATCACGTCCCGCCTGGACCACCTGCAGACCCTCGGCGTCGACGCCGTCTGGCTGTCCCCGTTCTACCGGTCCCCCCAGAAGGACGCCGGCTACGACGTCGCCGACTACCGCGACGTCGACCCGCTGTTCGGCACCCTGGCCGACTTCGACGCGATGCTCGCCGGCGCCCACGCCCGCGGCATGCGCGTCATCGTCGACCTCGTGCCCAACCACACCTCCGACCAGCACGTCTGGTTCCAGCAGGCGCTGGCCTCCGCCCCGGGCTCGCCGGAGCGGGCGCGGTACATCTTCCGCGACGGCCGCGGCCCGGCCGGCGAGGAGCCGCCGAACAACTGGCACTCGATCTTCGGTGGTCCGGCCTGGACGCGCCTCGAGCCGCGCGAGGACGACGGCCCCCTCGGCCCGCAGTGGTACCTGCACCTCTTCGACTCCACCCAGCCGGACCTCGACTGGGACCACCCGGAGGTGCGCACCGAGTTCACCGACGTGCTGCGGTTCTGGCTGGACAAGGGCGTCGACGGCTTCCGCGTGGACGTCGCGCACGGCCTGGTCAAGGCCGACGGGCTGCCCGACTGGCACGGCCACGTGTCCATGGTCGACGGCGGCACCTCCGACGACGCCGAGGACGACCCGGGCGCCCCGGAGGACGGCTCCACCGGCGCCGGCAACCAGGGCCCGATGTTCGACCAGGACGGCGTGCACGAGATCTACCGGACCTGGCACGACGTGCTCGCCGAGTACGACGGCGAT
This sequence comes from Isoptericola sp. b515, assembly GCF_030588125.1. Taxonomy (NCBI): domain Bacteria; kingdom Bacillati; phylum Actinomycetota; class Actinomycetes; order Micrococcales; family Promicromonosporaceae; genus Isoptericola; species Isoptericola sp. b515. The sequence goes on from NZ_JAUQYR010000003.1 coordinate 418,177, forward strand.
CGCTGCCTCGTCGCCGAGGCCTGGGTGGAGCCGCTGTCCCGCCTGGCGCGGTACGTGCGCCCGGACGAGATGCACCAGGCCTTCAACTTCTCGTTCCTGACCACCGCGTGGGACGCCGCCGCCCTGCGGCGCGTCGTCGCGGCGTCGTACGAGGCCAACGACGAGGTCGGCGCGCCCACCACGTGGGTGCTGTCGAACCACGACGTGGTGCGTCACGTCACCCGGCTCGGCCTGCCCGACGTCGGCGTGCGGCCCAACGGCGTCTTCGCCACGGACCCCCAGCCCGACGAGGAGCTCGGCCTGCGCCGCGGACGCGCCGCCACGCTGCTCATGCTGGGCCTGCCCGGCTCGGCGTACCTGTACCAGGGCGAGGAGCTCGGCCTGCCCGAGCACACCACGATGCCGAACGAGGTGCGCCAGGACCCGGCCCACTTCCGGACGCACGGTGCCGAGGCCGGCCGTGACGGCTGCCGCGTGCCCCTGCCGTGGGAGGCCGACGCCCCCGGCTTCGGCTTCGGCCCGACCGATGAGACGTGGCTGCCGCAGCCCGACTCCTACGCGCGCTACGCCGCCGACGTCCAGTACGACGTCCCGGGCTCGACCTTCGAGCTGTACCGGGCGGCCCTGGCCGCGCGGCGTGCTGAGGGTCTCGGGCACGGCACGATGGCGTGGCTCGAGGCGTGGGAGGACTCCGCGGACGTCGTCGCCTTCCGCAACGACGGGGTCGCCGTCGTGGCGAACCTCGGTACGGAGCCGGTGGCCCTGCCCGAGGGCGCCGAGGTGCTGCTGACCTCCGGCCCGGTGAGCGACGACCTGCCCGCCGACACCACGGTCTGGCTGCGCGCCTGACCTCACCGCTGTGGGCATGAAATATGCCGTCCGGGGTCACCCCCGGGCGGCAGATTTCATGCCCACAGGCGTGACGAATTCCCCCGGGGGTATGGCTTAGGCTCGTCCCCGATGGGTACCACCGGGTCGTCGCGTCAGGTTCGCGTGCTGCGCGGTGCCGTCGCCGCGACCGTCACGACGGGGGTCGCGCTGGCGTCGCACGTCGCCGGCGGCGCTCCCGTGCCCGGTTGGCTCGGCGTCGCCGCCCCGTGGGCGATCACGCTGTGGCTCTCCACCCTGCTGGCGGGGCGCCACGTCGCCCGCTGGCGCACGGCCTCCTCGGTCGTCGTCGGGCAGGTGCTGTTCCACACCCTCTTCGTGCTCGGCACCCCCACCGGGGCGCCCGCGCCCTCCGGCCCGCACGCGGGTCACGCCGTCATGGCGCCGTTCACACCGTCCGCGACCACGGTCGACCTGCTCCAGGCCGACGCCCGCATGGGGGGCTGGCACGCCGCCGCGGCCGTCGCCACCGTCGCCCTGCTGTACCGCGGCGAGCTGTTCCTCCACCGGCTGCTCCGCGCCGCCGGCACGGTCGCCACGCGCCTGGCACCACGACGCCTCGACGTCGCCGCCGCGACCGTCGAGGTCCCGACGCCGCCCGCCCTCGTCGCGGTCCGGTACCAACGGCCGGCCCGGCCGCGGCCCCAGCTGCGCCCGCTCCAGCGGCGCGGCCCTCCCGCCCTCTCAGCGTCCTGAACCCCCATCCCGGGTCCGTCCGACGACGGACCCCGGTCGCGCCGCGCCCGCGCTCCCGTGCGGCGGCGCCGGCGCGCCCGACGCCAGAGAACCTGAGAGGCACTCCTGTGACCACCCGACGCACCACCACGACGCTCGCCCTGCTGCTCGCCGCCGGCTCCCTCGGCCTGGCGGGCTGCGCCACCGAGGAGTCCGCCGCCCCCGCGGCGACGGACACCACCACCGCCGACGACGTGTCGATCGACGACGCCTGGGTCAAGGCCGCGGACGCGGGCATGACCGCCGGCTTCGGCGACATCACCAACGACGGGGAGGCCGAGATCACCGTCGTCGCCGCAGCGACCAACGCCGCGGCCCGCACCGAGCTGCACGAGACCGCCGCCGACGCCTCGGGCGAGATGTCCATGGCCGAGGTCGAGGGGGGGTTCGTCGTGCCGGCCGGCGAGACCCTCGTCCTCGAACCGGGCGGGCACCACCTGATGCTCATGGACCTCGCCGGCCCGGTCCGTGCCGGGGACGAGCTGACGTTCACCCTGACGTTCGGCGACGGCTCGACGGCCGAGCTGACGGCGCCGGTCAAGGACTTCACCGGCGCCGAGGAGAGCTACGACGGCGAGTCCGGCGCGGAGCACGGGGACTCCTGATGGCGGCGTCCGACGAGGGCGCCCGCGGCCGGCCCGGGTCGACCCGGCGGCAGTTCCTCCTCGGAGGGGCTGCCGCCGGGTTCGGCGCGGTCGCCGCGCTGGGCGCCGAGCACGCTCTCGACCGGCCCACCGCCGCGGCGGAGCCACCTCCCCTGCACGGCACCGAGACGGTCCCGTTCCACGGTGCCCACCAGGCCGGTATCGCTACCGACGCCCAGGCGTACGGCACGTTCGTCGCGCTGGACCTGCACGAGGACACCGGCCGCGAGGCGCTCGGCCGACTGATGCGCATCCTGTCCGACGACGCCGCGCGGCTCACGCAGGGCGAGCCGGCCCTGGCGGACACCGAGCCGGAGCTCGCCGTCGTGCCGGCACGCCTGACCGTCACCTTCGGGTTCGGCCCGGGCTTCGTGGCCCGAGCCGGCGGTGAGGCCCCGGCGTGGCTGCACCCGCTGCCGTCGTTCGCCGTCGACCGGCTGGACCCCGGTTTCAGCGACGGCGACCTGCTGCTGCAGATCGCCGCCGACGACCAGCTCACCGTGTCCCACGCGACGCGGATGCTGCTCAAGGACGCCCGGGGGTTCGCCGAGGTGCGCTGGACCCAGCGCGGGTTCCGCCGGGCGCACGGGTCGGTCGCGCCCGGCACCACGATGCGCAACCTCTTCGGTCAGGTCGACGGCACCGCGAACCCGGTGCCGGGCACGCCCGACTTCGACGAGGTCGTGTGGGCCACCGAGGGCTGGATGGCCGGCGGGACGAGCGCCGTCGTCCGGCGCATCCACATGGACCTCGACGAGTGGGACACCGTCGGGCGGGCCGGACGGGAGCAGGCGGTGGGCCGGACCCAGGCGACCGGCGCCCCGCTGACCGGCACCCGGGAGCACGACGAACCGGACTTCGCCGCGCGGACCGAGGCCGGCTTCTCCGTGATCCCGGAGTTCTCGCACGTGCGGCGAGCTCGCGGTGTCGACGAGGGCCGCCACGACCGGATCTTCCGGCGGGGATACAACTACGACGACACCCCGTCCGGAGACCACGTGTCGGACGCGGGGCTGATCTTCGCCTGCTTCCAGGCCGACGTGGACCGGCAGTTCACGCCGATGCAGCGGCGGCTGGCGAAGCTGGACCTGCTGAACCGGTGGACGACACCGATCGGGTCGTCGGTGTTCGCGATCCCGCCGGGGTGCGCACCGGGCGGGTTCGTCGGCGACACCCTGCTCGCCTAGCCGTTGTGGGCATGAAATCTGCGGGCGTGAATCGATCCACGCCCGCAGATTTCATGCCCGCAACGGGACGCGGGGTGGTCAGCCGCCGGAGACGCTGAGCTCGGCCTCGCGCAGCTTCGCCTCGAACTCGGCGTCCAGCTCACGCGAGTCCAGCCAGCCGTACGGCAGGTGCGGCTTCTTCGGCGAGCCGGCACGTCCGCGCGGACCCTCGGCGTCCTCGCCCGGGTAGGGCAGGTCGAGGTCGAGGCCGTCGAGCCGCTCGCGCAGCTCGGCGAGCGTGGAGACCATCGCCAGCCCGCGGCGCGCGTCGCCCCCGACGGCGTACCCCTTGAGGTACCAGGCCATGTGCTTGCGCAGGTCGCGCATGCCCTTGTCCTCGTCACCGTCGTAGTACTCAATCATCAGCTGGCCGTGGCGGTAGATCGTCTCGGCGACCTCGCGCAGACCGGGCCGCACGCGGGCGTCGGACCCGTTGAACGCGGCCGCGAGGTCGGCGAAGAGCCACGGACGCCCCTGGCAGCCGCGGCCCACGACGACGCCGTCCGCACCGGTCTCACGGACCATGCGCACGGCGTCCTCGGCGGCCCAGATGTCGCCGTTGCCCAGCACGGGCACGGTCCGCACGGCCTCCTTGAGGCGCGCGACGGCGGTCCAGTCGGCGGTGCCGGAGTAGTGCTGGGCCGCGGTGCGGGCGTGCAGCGCGACGGCGGAGGCACCGAGGGACTCGGCGGTGCGGCCGGCCTCGAGGTACGTCAGGTGGTCGTCGTCGATGCCCTTGCGCATCTTCACGGTCACCGGGATGCCGTGCGGCTCGGCGGCCTGGACAGCGGACCGCACGATGCCGGCGAACAGCTCGCGCTTCCACGGCACGGCCGCGCCGCCGCCCTTGCGCGTCACCTTGGGCACCGGGCAGCCGAAGTTCAGGTCGATGTGGTCGGCACGGTCCTCGGTGGCGATGATCCGCACGGCCTCGCCGACGGTCGCCGGGTCGACGCCGTAGACCTGCGCCGAGCGCGGCGTCTCGTCGTCGCCGAAGGTCACGATGCGCAGGGCCTCGGTGTTGCGCTCGACGAGCGCCCGTGAGGTCACCATCTCGGCCACGTACAGGCCGGGGTCGAACCCGGTCGACTCCCCCGCCTGGCGGCACAGGGTGCGAAAGGCGCGGTTGGTCACCCCCGCCATGGGGGCCAGCACCACCGGGGTGTCCACGGTGAGGGGTCCGATCTGCAGCGGCGGCAGCACACGGCTGCCCGACGCCGGAGCGTCGGGTGCGGAGGTGGGCTGCGGCGTCGTGCGGGCGGGGTCGAACGTGAAGGTCACGTCGGTCATTGTCCCACCGGTACCGCGCGAGCCGCTGTGACCTCCACTACCGCGCATCCCCAGGACTCGCCAGTGTGACGCTCGTCACACTGGCGCGTTTCGGGTCGCAGGATTTTTCACCCGCTGCCAATCTGGCACGACCTCGACGAAAGGAAACACATGGCCCTCTGGCTGATTATCCTCATTGCCGGTCTCATCTCCCTGATCCTCGGTCTGACCGTCCTCGGCCAGACCTTCGTCTGGATCGGTGTGGTGGCCATGGTCGTCGGAGTCGTGCTGGTGCTCATGAACAAGGGCAAGAAGAAGGTCGCTTGATCCTGGGCGGGCTGGAAATGGCCTCGCCCGCCCGACGACAAGCACTCCCCCGCTAATCCGTGACATTGTCACATCTTGCCGCGGCACAAGAATTCCGCGGCTCTCGAAGGAGGAAATGTGCCCCTCTGGCTCATTCTGATCATCATCGGCGTCGTGCTCCTGATCCTCGGGCTCAGCGGCATCGCGGAGATCCTGCTCTGGATCGGCGTCGCCATCCTGGTCGTCAGCCTGGTTCTCGCGCTGATGAACCGCGCAAAATCCTGAACTCCCCTCTGGGTTGGTGTACCCGCTGACGCGGGAGCAGTAAGGGGGCCGTCCCCACCGGGACGGCCCCCTTACTGCTGTGCGCACACGACTGCGCCGGGGTCAGGAGACGCCGGGCATCTTCTCGGCGAGGTAGCCGGCGACCTTGTCCAGGGAGACCCGCTCCTGGGCCATGGTGTCGCGGTGACGGATCGTCACGGCCTGGTCGTCGAGCGTGTCGAAGTCGACGGTGACGCAGTACGGCGTGCCGATCTCGTCCTGACGGCGGTACCGCTTGCCGATCGCCTGGGTGATGTCGTGGTCGACGTTCCAGTACTGGCGCAGCTCCTCGGCCAGCTTCTCGGCCGTCGGCAGCAGCTCGGAGCTCTTCGACAGCGGCAGCACCGCGGCCTTGACCGGGGCGAGCCGCTCGTCCAGGCGCAGCACGGTGCGCTTGTCGACGCCGCCCTTGGTGTTGGGCGCCTCGTCCTCGGAGTAGGCCTCGATGAGGAACGCCATGAGGGAGCGGGTCAGACCGGCGGCCGGCTCGATGACGTACGGGAAGTACTTCTCGTTGGTCACCGGGTCGCGGTACATCAGGTCCTTGCCCGAGTGCTTCGCGTGGGTCGAGAGGTCGAAGTCCGTGCGGTTGGCGATGCCCTCGAGCTCGCCCCACTCGCCGCCGGTGAAGCCGAAGCGGTACTCGATGTCCACCGTGCGGGTGGAGTAGTGGGACAGCTTGTCGGCCGGGTGCTCGTACAGGCGCAGGTTCTCCGGGTCGATACCCAGGCCCTTGTACCAGGCCATTCGGGTGTCGATCCAGTACTGGTGCCACTCGGCGTCGCTGCCCGGCTCGACGAAGAACTCCATCTCCATCTGCTCGAACTCGCGCGTGCGGAAGATGAAGTTGCCCGGCGTGATCTCGTTGCGGAACGACTTGCCGATCTGGGCGATGCCGAACGGCGGCTTCTGCCGCGCCGCGGCGGCCACGTTGGCGAAGTTCACGAAGATGCCCTGGGCCGTCTCGGGGCGCAGGTAGTGCCGACCCGACTCGTCCTCGACGGGGCCGAGGTACGTCTTGAGCATCATGTTGAAGTCGCGCGGCTCGGTCCACTCACCGCGGGTGCCGCAGTTCGGGCAGGCGATCTCGGCGAGGCCGCCCTCGGGCGCACGGCCCTTGCGCTCCTCGAACTCCTCGATCATCTGGTCCTCGCGGAACCGCTTGTGGCAGCTCAGGCACTCGGTCAGCGGGTCGGTGAACGCACCGAGGTGACCGGAGGCCTCCCAGACCGGGGTCGGCAGGATGACCGACGAGTCCAGGCCGACCACGTCGGGGCGACGGGTCATGGCCTTCCACCACTGCTTCTTGATGTTCTCCTTGAGCTCGACGCCCAGCGGGCCGTAGTCCCACGCGGAGCGGGTACCGCCGTAGATCTCGCCGGACTGGAAGACGAATCCCCGGCGCTTGGCGAGGGAGACGACGGCGTCGAGCTTGGCGTGCGCGGACGGTGCTGCCACGGATCACTCCTGGGTGTCGACCCCGCCGGTGGCTCCGGCGGGGCGTACGTTCACGGTGGGGTCGGCGCCACGACGGGCGCCAGTGGTCCAGCGTACCGGTCGGGCATCTAGGGGTCGGCGACTCGCCGCCGTCCTCCGCGTGGCACCAGGGTCTGCAACCGCTGCCGAGGTGCGATCCGCGGCGACTGACGAGACCTAGCCTGCACCGAGAGCGAGGGACGCTGCGCCAACAAGGCAGACACCGCCGAGCAATAGGCCGACCATGGTCCGTGCTGCTGAAAACAGGTCTTTTCGCGCGAATGGTGCGGAGGGGTCATAGTAGCGCCGGATGAGCGGGTAGAGTGCAATAGCAGCCGCCACAAGAGCGAGTCCCAGCCATAATGCCATCACAATAGCCTCGTCCTCCGGATCAGCCAAGCCAGCGGCCAGGCTCGCCATCATCCCAGCCCCACCAAGCGCGAGACTCCCCGATCGGAAAAACTCCCGGAGGAATCTTGGATAGGCCTCCGACATTCCGACGAAGTGGGTTAGCCAGGTCCCGTTCATTCCGACCGCGAGAAGGAAGAGCGCCCCGAGGAGCCCCAGCAGGAATCTCAGGGAATCAATACCTAACATGAGCGTGTTCCTTTGAAGGGCGCCTCAAGCACTGAAGACCTCTCCGATCAGACGCCCCGCACCCCGGACGAGCCAGACGACGCCGCGCCCCACCTGGACCAAGAGCCTGGCAGGTCAAGCAGCTCCGCCAGAGCCGTGCACCGCGGCCCATGGCCCCGAAGGGTCGCCCCACCGTGGACCATGTGGCGCAGGCAAAGGATCCGCAGGACATTATCCGCTCAGCAACCCCCAGCTTTCGCGTAGTCTACAGCGCACAGAAACCCCATGTCAGCGAAGTGCCTGCCTGTTCAGCTCAATGCGTCGCTCTCGCTCCTTCCCCGACAATCTGGCTTCACCTGCGGCGCGGAGCACGCACCGTGTTGAATCATCCACCTCCACCAGATCCTCATTACCGAGCAGCGTAGTGTAGCCACTCTTCTTCTCGGCACGCGCCTTGATACTCTGGCCAATCGAGGCGGCCGTTGCCACTAAACCGTTGACAAAGACACAGGCCATGACCGCAAAAAGGACTGGTGACTCAGTGTAGCCCCGACCGGATACCGCCATGCCAATCACCAATACAACAATGAGCAATGGCAACAAGGCCCCGGAGACTGTCGACCACAACGTCCACGTCCGTGCCGAGGGTCCGGGAAGCAAGTCCACTCTCGTTCCAGCGACCCAATCGTCTGCGTCCAAGGAAAGTCCTTTCACCCGTGATAACTGACCGCTACACCAGGCAAACCGACCTGGGTGGCCTGAAGTCCCGTAACCGTATCAATCATCTTTGAGGAGCTCGAGACGCCGAGCGATCAGAACCTCCAAGAGAATCATAGCCGGGAATAGCGAGTAAGCAACGAGGGTGCCGAAGAGAAACGCTACCCCCGCAGCTCCGGCGACAACGACCACGAGGGTCCATGCGAGCCAGGAAGTGGAAAGATTGCCCAACTTACCAGGACCGTGGCGGGTGTCCAGCTTTTGCAGGATCAGGCGTGCACCAAGGTATTCCCGGTAGAATGCTAGCCATTAAGGAAAAGGTCATTAGCACCGGGTCGCCCAGCATCGCGATTGCAGGCATAAAAATGAAGAGTAACACGAAGGACCCGACCCATCGAACCCAAGCATTAAAAACCTGGAGGCGCTTGATGCGCACACTCTGCTCGCGCGAAACGCTTGAACCGTCCACCGACCTCGAATCCTCCAGTAGGCCTGCTATTCATTGCCCTCAAATCCAAATCCGGCCGACCATCCAAGGAAGTTTAGGCCCCACCGCCTCACCGAGATCGCCGCCGCCGCCCTCCTCTTGCCTACGATGACACTTTCCCTTTGCACGTCAATCAAGATCGGGGGATAAATCAGATATGAGCTGCAATCTCCGCCGGCACTTGGCGGGGCTCAAATACTCTTCCATCGGAAGTCGCAGGACGTAGCCAGACACGGGGTCAACCTGAGTAAGATGACGATCCTTCACACACCACTGACGGTATATCCAGCTTCGGCCTCTCTGCGCGCACGGCGTATCATGACGAAATCTTGACGGATAGCAATGACTGCCGCAACCACTAGACCAACATAAATCCAGCCAGGCGCGTCAATTTCTAGCATGAGCGTGATGAATAGCGCGACCAGAATCGCGAATGCTGAACCAACTGCAACCAACAAGAATTTCGCAGCGGCTCTCGAACTCGGCCCCGGTATGACCTCGAAGGTCATGCCAGGCGCCCACGTCGGAGTCTCATCAGATCCTTTCGCCGGCAAGCTATCCATCATTCATCTTCCTCCTCACCGTGTTGGCGGTGGAACCACCGAGATAGCCACAGCAGGTCGAGCGACGACGACGGCGCCCAGGCACTCGCCTCCACCTACCTCCTGCAGCACCTGGCCGAGAAGGTCGGCGGCGACCTCATGAACGTCGAGAACCTCACGCCCCAGGCGCCGGCGCATCACGACGTCGTAGCTCCTTTCTCCCCGGAGATCCCTTGAGGGCGGGATCAACCATGAGCCCTGGCCACCCGTATTCACTCTCAATCCATCCCCACACACGGAGGGTGCCCGCCACAGCACCCGGCACAACGTGCATCCATGGCACAAGCTCTGGGTGCCCTGATCCGAGAGCACCGAACAGGAAGCACCAAACACCAAGAACCACACCGCTCGCCGTCACATGAAACTGTGAACGCGCGTCCGCACTCGCGGCGGCAACGTCGCCGTTATGCATTGCAACATGCCAGTCGGTCAAGACGGTGGGACCTCGCCCGAGCAAACTCGCGATCACACGACCAAGCAGCGCTCCGAAGTAGCCGATGACGGCGATCCCGACCACAAAGGCGACGATCCGCAGCCCAATCGGGGGAACATAGTTGGCGAAGTCGTCAATCATCCAGCCTCCCCACTCTCCTGCATTCATGCCAATGACCCTTCCGCCGAAAACGGCCGATGGCCTCATCCGCCCTGCTCAGCAAGCCGCCGGTCGCCGAGCCTGCTCACCAGGCGACCGCCCTCAGCCACCGAAGACCTCTCCGATCAGACGCCCTGCACCCCGGACGAGCCACACCGCACCGCGCACCACCTGCACCGGGAGCCACAGCAGGTCGAGCAGCTCCACCAGACGCCCGACAGCGCGGCCCAGCGCCCGGAAGGGACGCCCCACCGTGGACCAGAAGCCCCTGCGCGACCGGGCGGCGTCGACCATGGCGCGAGAGTAGCGTGACGCCCATCGCAGCAACCCGGATTGACTTTCATTCTCAACTACGGTGAGAATCGTTCTCATGACTCGTCGCGCCACCCTCGGCCTCGCCGCCGCGCTCCCCCTCAGCCTCGTCCTCGCCTCCTGCGCCACGGACGGAGGCAGCGGAGACGGCGGCGACACCGTCGACGTCCTCGCCTCCTTCTACCCGCTGCAGTACGTGGCCGAGCAGGTCGGCGGCGACCTCGTGAACGTCGAGAACCTCACTCCCCCGGCCGCCGAGCCGCACGACCTCGAGCTCGCCCCCGCCCAGGTGCGTGCCGTCGGCACGGCGGACGTCGTCGTGTACCAGTCGGGCTTCCAGCCGGCCGTCGACGAGGCGGTCGACTCCCGCGCCCCGGAGCACGTGGTCGACGCCGCCGAGGTGGTCGACCTCGAGGAGAGCCCGGGCACGATCGAGGACGGCCACGAGGGCGAGACCGCCGAGGAGCACGCCGAGCACGCGGACGAGGAGGAGCACGCGGACGAGGAGGAGCACGCCGAGGACGACGGGCACGGCCACGGCCCCCTCGACCCGCACTTCTGGCTCGACCCGACCCTCCTCGAGCCGGTCGCGGACGCCGTCGCCGAGCAGCTCTCCGCGGCCGACCCGGACAACGCGGACACCTACGCCGCGAACGCCGAGGCGCTGCAGGGCACGCTCGACGAGCTGGACGCCGAGTTCGCCACCGCGCTGGAGCCGTGCGCGGGCGAGACCCTCGTGACGAGCCACGCCGCCTTCGGGTACCTGGCCGAGCGCTACGGCCTGACGCAGGTCGGCGTCGCCGCGATCGACCCCGAGACCGAACCGTCCCCGGCGCGGCTGCGCGAGATCGGCGAGGTCGTCGAGCACGAGGGCGTGCAGACCCTCTTCACCGAGACCCTCACCAGCCCCAAGGTCACCGAGACGCTCGCCTCCGACCTCGGTGTCGGGACCGCGGTCCTCAACCCGCTGGAGGGCCTCACCACGGAGGAGATCGACGCCGGCGCGGACTACGTTGCTGTCATGACCGAGAACCTCGCGACCCTGCGCGACGGCCTGGGGTGCGCATGACGACGCCCGCGATCGACGTCCGCGACCTGCACGTGCACCTCGGCGCCAGCCACGTGCTGCGCGGGGTCGACCTGCGCGTCGACCCCGGCGAGGTCGTCGCCCTGCTCGGCGCCAACGGGTCGGGGAAGTCCACCCTGGTGCGCACCGTCGTCGGTGTCCTGGAGCCCACCCGCGGCGAGGTCGACCTGCTCGGCCACCGGCGCGGGTCGGACGTGCCGTGGGACCGCATCGGCTACGTGCCGCAGCGGGTGAGCGCGGCGGCCGGTGTGCCGTCGACCGCCGCCGAGGTCGTGGCCTCCGGGCTGCTCCACCGCGGCCGGCTCACCCTGCCGCGGGGCTGGCGGCACCGCGCCCGCGAGGCGCTGGCCCAGGTCGGTCTCGCCGACCGGGCCGACGACGCCACGAACCGGCTCTCCGGCGGCCAGCAGCAGCGGGTCCTCATCGCCCGGGCGCTGGTGCGCAGCCCCGAGGTGCTGGTCCTGGACGAACCCGTCGCCGGTGTCGACCGGCCCAGCCAGGAGGCGTTCGCCGCCACCATGGCCCGCCTCGTCGACGACGGCCTCACCGTCCTGGTGGTGCTGCACGAGCTCGGGGAGCTCGCCGGGCTCATCAGCCGGGCGGTCGTGCTGCGTCACGGACGCGTGGTGCACGACGGCGCTCCCCCGCGCCCGCACGGCGAGCACGGCACGGAAGGGCACGAGCACATCCACCCCCACACCTCCGAGGTGCCGGCCCTGGGCGGTTCCGGCCTCGGCCTGACCGACACCCCGTTCGAGAGTGAGCAGGAGGCGCGGCCGTGACCGAGATCGCCTTCATGCTCACCGACCCCCTCATGCAGCGCGCCCTGCTGGCCGCCCTGCTCGTCGGCGCGGCCGCCCCGGTGGTCGGCACCTACCTCGTCCAGCGACGCCTCGCCCTGCTCGGTGACGGCATCGGCCACGTCGCCCTGACCGGCGTCGCCCTCGGCTGGCTCATCGGGTCGGCCATGGGTCTGGCGCCCAACGACGTGCTGGCCATCCCGGGCGCCGTCGTCGCCGCCGTCATCGGCTCGGTCCTCATCGAGGTCGTCCGACGCCGCGGGCGCACCTCCGGCGACCTGGCGCTGGCGATCATGTTCTACGGCGGTATCGCGGGCGGTGTGCTGATCATCGGCATCGCCGGCGGATCGTCCGGCAGCCTCATGTCGTACCTGTTCGGGTCGATCTCGACGGTCACGACCACCGACCTCGTCCTCACCGTGGTCCTGTGCCTGCTGATCCTCGTGCTCGGCGTCGGGCTGCGTCCCGCGCTGTTCTCGGTCAGCCACGACGAGGAGTTCGCGATCTCCTCCGGCCTGCCCGTCTGGGCGCTCAACATGGCTGTCGCGGTCCTGGCGGCCCTGACCGTCACCGTGGCGATGCGGGTGGTCGGGCTGCTGCTCGTCTCGGCCCTGATGATCGTGCCCGTGGCGATCGGGCAGCTCGTGACACACTCCTTCCGCCGCACGATGGCCGTCGGCTCGGTCACGGGCGTGGCGGTGTGCGTCACCGGGCTCAGCATCACCTACTGGTACCCGCTGTCCCCCGGTGCCCTCATCGTGGTGCTCGCGATCGGCGTCTACGCGCTGGTCGCGGGGCTGCACCCGCTGCTCGCCCGTCGCCGTCCCGCCGGCGACCCGCACCCCGACATCCCCGACGACGTCCAGGTGGCCGCCCGGACGTCCGCGCAAGGAGACTGCGAATGACCACACCGCTGCGCATGACCAAGCAGCGGGCCGCCGTCGCCGAGGCGCTCGACGCCAGCGACGAGTTCCGCAGCGCGCAGCAGCTGCACGAGCTGCTGCGCGACCGTGGTGACGCCGTCGGCCTCGCCACGGTCTACCGGACGCTGCAGGCGCTGGCCGACGGCGGCGACGTCGACGTGCTGCGCACGGACGACGGCGAGGCGCTGTACCGCCGCTGCGCCCGCACCGAGCACCACCACCACCTGGTGTGCCGCTCGTGCGGCCGAGCCGTCGAGATCGACGGCCCCACGGTCGAGGCCTGGGCCGCCGAGGTCGGCGCCTCCCAGGGCTTCACGGACATCGACCACACGATCGAGCTCTGGGGCACCTGCGCCGACTGCCGCGCACTGTGACGTAGTCGACTAAGGACAGGCATACCTCACAGGGCACAATGGGGCCATGGTCACCGCTCACCTGGTCGTCGCCGCGTCCGAGGACGCCGAGCGCCAGGGTGTGTTCACGCTGGACGGATTCCCCTTCTGGATCGTGTACGTGGCCGCGTTCTGCCTCGTCATGGTGCGTGCCGGGGCCACCTACTGGCTGGGCCGCGGCGTCGCCCGCGGCACGGTGCGCACCCGCGCCGCCGAGCTCCTGACCGGCGACCGCGCGACCCGGGTCATCGACCGGATCCATCGGTGGGGCCCGCCGGCGGTGACCTTCTCCTTCTTCACCGTCGGTATCCAGACGGTGGTCAACCTCGCCGCCGGCTACCTGCGGATGCCGTTCGGCCGCTACCTCGTGGCGCTGACCTTCGGCTCCCTGATCTGGGCGGCGATCTGGACCACGGTCGGCACCGCGGTCGTCTGGGGCGCCGTCCTGCTGTTCCTCGAGCAGCCGGCCGTGCTCGCCGCCCTGGGCGTGCTGGCGGCGGGCCTCACCGTGTGGTTGCTGCTCCGTCGCCGGGCCCGCGACCGGACCGCCGCACCCCAGCCGGACGAGGTCTGATGCTCACCTCGCCGGCCACCGTGCCGACCGCCGCCGAGCAGGTCGCCCGCCGCACCCGGCGCCGGGTCCTCGCCTGCCTGCTCGCCCTCGCCGCCCTCACCGCCGTCGTGGTGGCGAGCCTGGTGCTCGGGGTGCGTGACGTCTCCCTGCCCGTCGTGTGGCAGGCGCTCACCGACCCCGTCGCGGGCGACGTCGACCACCAGGTGATCGCCGGCCAGCGGGTGCCGCGCGCTCTCGTGGGGATCGCCGCCGGCCTGGCCCTGGGCGTGGCCGGTGCCGTCATCCAGGGCGTCACCCGCAACCCCATCGCCGACCCCGGTCTGCTCGGGCTGAACTCCGGGGCGTCGTTCGCCGTCGTCTGCGCCGTCTGGCTGCTCGGCCTCACCGCACCGTCGCAGTTCGTGTGGTTCGCCTTCCTCGGCGCCGCGGCCGCGGCCGCCCTGGTGTTCTCCATCGGCTCCGGGCAGCCGGTCAAGCTCGCTCTCGTCGGGGCGACCGTCACCGCACTCATCACGCCGCTCATCACGCTCGTGCTGCTGCGCGACCAGCAGGCGTTCAACCTCTACCGGTTCTGGGCCGTCGGGTCGCTCACGGGCCGCGGCACGGAGACGCTCCTCGTGGTGCTGCCGTTCGTCGCCGTCGGCGCCGTCCTGGCCGCCGGCCTCGCGCACCGCCTCAACATGCTCGCCCTCGGTGACGACATCGCCCGGGGCCTGGGTCAGCGCGTCGGTGTCACCCGGGCGGTCGCCGGGCTGACCATCGTGCTGCTGGCCGGCGCTGCCACGTCGCTCGCCGGACCCATCGCGCTCGTCGGCCTCGCCGTCCCGCACGCCGCCCGCCGCCTGGTCGGGACCGACTACCGCTGGGTGCTGCTGATGTCGGCGCTGCTCGGACCCGTGATGCTGCTCGGGGCCGACGTCATCGGCCGACTGGTCCTGCCGCACAGCGAGCTCGAGGCGGGCGTGGTCGCCGCAGCGCTCGGCGCGCCCGTCCTCGTCGCGGTCGCCCGCGGCCGGAAGATCGCGGGGGTGTGAGATGACGACGACGCTCCCCGCCACCCCGTCGGCCACCCCGGCCACCGACCCCGTCGGCGCGCTGCGCCGCCGCCGCCGGCGACGCCTCGCCCTCGTCCTCGGCGCGCTCGCGGTCCTCGCGGTGGCGCTGGCCGGTCTGGCCCTCACGCTCGGCGCGGCCTCGCTCACCCCGGGCCGGGCGCTGCTGGCCGCCGTCGGTGTCGGTGACGACGGCGACCTGTTCATCGTGCAGCGCCTGCGGCTGCCGCGGCTCGCGGCGGCCCTGCTCGCCGGTGCCGCGTTCGGCCTCGCCGGTGCCCTGTTCCAGTCGACCCTGCGCAACCCGCTGGCCAGCCCCGACATCCTGGGGATCGCCACAGGCGCCTCGGTCGGAGCAGTCTTCGCGATGCTCGGACTCGGGCTGACGGGCCTGGCCGTCTCGGCCGGGGCGTTCGTCGGCGCGGGGGTCATCGCGCTGCTCATCTGGTTCTTCGCCTGGCGCCAGGGCCTGCACTCGATCCGGTTCGTGCTCGTCGGCGTCGGGTTCGCCTATCTCGCCTCCTCGGTGCTCGCCTGGATGCTCGCGAGCGCCGACCAGCGCGACGCCGCGTCCGCCCTGGTCTGGACCGTGGGCAGCGTCGCCGACGTGCGCGGCACCGAGCTCGGGGTGCTCGGACTGGGTCTCGCGGTCCTGGCCGTGGTGGTCGCGGCGATCTCCCGCTGGCAGGCTCCGCTCGCCCTCGGCGACGACCACGCCCGTGGGCTCGGCGTACCCACCGACGCCGCCCGGGTCGGCACGCTGCTCACCGCGGTCGGCCTCGTCGCGCTGGCGACCTCCGTCGTCGGGCCGCTGGCGTTCGTCGCCCTCGTCGCCCCGGCGATCGCCCGTCGTCTGGTGGACGACGGCGGCCCGGCCCTGTCGGTGTCCGTCGCCACCGGCGCGACCCTGGTCCTGGCCGCCGACGTCGTCGCCGAGCACGCCGTGCTCGGTGTGGCCGCCCCGACCGGCATCGTCACCGGCCTGGTCGGCGCCCCGTACCTGCTCTGGCTGCTCGCCACCCACGAGAAGAGAACCCGCGCATGATCGACGTCCCGCACACCGACACCCGCCCGGCGCACGGCACCACCGGCGCGCTCGTCGCGCACGGGGTCTCGATCGGGTACGACGGGCACCGCGTCATCGAGGACCTCGACCTCACGCTGCCCGCGGGCCGGGTCACCGCCGTCGTCGGGCCGAACGCGTGCGGCAAGTCGACGCTGCTGCGCGGCCTGGCCCGGCTACACCCGCTCGACGCCGGACGGGTCACCCTCGGCGACCGGGACGTCACCACCATGCCCCGCAAGGAGCTGGCCCGGTCCGTCGGGGTCCTGCCCCAGACCTCCGTCGCCCCCGACGGCGTCCGCGTGGCCGAGCTGGTCGGCCGGGGCCGCTACCCGCACCAGGGCTGGTTCGGCCGGCACTCCAGCGACGACGACGCCGTCGTGCGGCGAGCCCTGGAGGCCACGGGGGTCGCCGACCTCGCCGACCGGCCGGTGGCCGAGCTCTCCGGCGGTCAGCGGCAGCGCGTCTGGGTGGCGATGGTGCTCGCCCAGGAGACCGGCGTCGTGCTCCTGGACGAGCCGACGACGTTCCTGGACGTGGCCCACCAGGTGGAGCTGCTGGACCTGCTCGCCGACCTCAACGCTGAGCGGGGCACCACCGTGGTCATGGTGCTGCACGAGCTCAACCTCGCCGCCCGCTACGCGGACCACCTCGTCGTGATGAGCGCGGGGCGGGTCGTGGCCGAGGGACCGCCGGCCGAGGTGCTCGACGCCCGCACGGTCCTGGACGCGTTCGGCCTCGACGCGCAGGTCGTGCCCGACCCGGTCTCGGGCACGCCGATGGTCGTCCCGGTGGGCCGGCACCGGCGTGGGTGACGTCACACTCCCTTCCACTCGGTCGACAAATGAGGTTAGCCTTGCCTCACTTAACCGCCCTCACGCTTCGCCGTGAGCACACCGAGGAGGACCTGTGCGTTGTCGCCGCTCCCTGACCACCGCCGTCGGTCTCGCCGCCGTGGGCACCCTGATGCTGACCGCCTGCTCCGGCGACGCCGAGCCCGAGGCCGGCTCCGGGGAGGAGACCGCCGCCGAGGAGTCGGCGGGCTCCGCGGGCGCCACCGACGAGTTCCCGGTCACGATGACCCACGCCTTCGGCGAGACCACGATCGAGTCCGCACCGGAGCGCGTCGCCACCTGGGGCTGGGGCTCCACCGAGGCGGCCCTGGCCGTCGGGGTCGCGCCCGTCGGCGTCGCCGAGCAGGTCTTCACCGTGGGCGAGCAGGCGCTCGTGCCCTGGGTCGCCGAGGAGTACGAGGCCCTGGGCGCCGAGGAGCCGGTCATCTTCACCGACCCGGAGGCCGGCGCCTCCGTGCCCTACGAGGAGTTCGTCGAGGCCGACCCCGACCTCATCCTCGCCCCGTACTCGGGCCTGACCGAGGAGCAGTACGACGTGCTCTCCGACATCGCCCCCGTCGTGGCCTACCCCGAGAACCCGTGGACCACCCCGTGGGACGAGACCATCACGATCACCGCCGAGGCCCTGGGCCGTTCCGAGGCCGGTGAGCAGGTCCTGTCGGACATCGACGCCTACTTCGCCGACCTCGCCGCCGAGCACCCCGAGCTCGAGGGCGAGACGTTCGCCGCGATCGTCGACTCCCCCTCCGAGGGCCAGGTGTACGTCTACACGCCGGCCGACCCCCGGGTGAGCATCCTGGAGAAGCTGGGCATCGAGTCCGCACCGGCCGTGGCGGAGCTCGACACCTCCGACGGCGGGTTCTTCTACACGCTGTCCTACGAGGAGCTGGACAAGCTCGAGTCGGACGTCGTCATCGCCTACACGTACACCGAGGAGGAGGCCGAGACGTTCGGCGAGTCCGACGAGCTCCAGGCGGTCCCGGCGATCGCCGACGGGAACGTCGTCAAGGTCGTCGGCAACGTCGCCGTCTCCTCCGTCTCGCCGCCCACGGCCCTGTCCTACGACTGGCCGGACGGCGTCCCCGCGATCGTCGACCAGCTCGCGGCGCTGTACGACGAGAGCTGAGTCGTCACGACACGTCGTCGAACAGATGACGCCCGTCCGAGGTCGTCGATCCCGAAGTGGAGGGGCCCCTGGGGCCCGTGAACGCGATCTCGGACGGGCGTCATCTGTTCGGCGTCAGGCCGACGCGCCCGGGACGTCCACGGCCCCGCCGTAGCGCCGGTCGCGGCGCGCGAACTCCTCGACCGCCCTCCACAGGTGCCGCCGGTCCACGTCCGGCCACGGCTCGGGCAGGAACACCAGCTCGGCGTACGCGGCCTGCCAGATCATGAAGTTGCTGGTGCGCTGCTCGCCCGAGGACCGCAGGAACAGGTCGACGTCCGGCAGGTCCGGCTCGTCGAGGTACTGCTGGATCGTCTTCTCGGTCACGCGCGCCGGGTTGATCTTCCCGTCGACGGCGTCCCGCGCGATCGCCGCCGCCGCGTCGGCGATCTCCGCGCGGCCGCCGTAGTTCACGCACATGGTCAGCGTGCAGCGGTCGTTGTCCTTCGTCATCTCCTCGGCCCGCTGCAGCTCGTCGATCACCGAGCCCCACAGCTTCGGACGCCTCCCCGCCCAGCGGATCCGCACGCCCCAGGACGCCATCTCGTCCCGGCGCCGGCGGATGACGTCCCGGTTGAAGCCCAGGAGGAACTTCACCTCCTCCGGCGACCGCTTCCAGTTCTCCGTGCTGAACGCGTACGCCGAGACGTGCTTGACGCCGATCTGCACCGCGCCCGCCACGACGTCGAGGAGCGACTTCTCGCCCTCCTTGTGCCCCTCGATCCGGGACAGCCCGCGCGCGTTGGCCCACCGGCCGTTGCCGTCCATGACGACGGCGACGTGGTTCGGCACGAACTGGGCGGGGATGTCCGGCGGCGTGGCACCGGAGGGGTGCGGGTAGGGCTCGGCGTACTCACGGGGGGCGCGGGGCATCAGGCCTCTCTCTCGATCAGGCGCAACGAGCGCAGGGTGCGCTCCAGGTAGAACTGCGAATAGGCGGCGACGAGGCCGTCCGCCTCGTGGCGGTGGCGCGGCTCGGCGGCGTCGGCGACGTCCCACTCACCGGCGAGCAGCGCGGCCAGCAGCACGAACGTCTCCGGGGCCGGCGACGGCGACCCGGGCGGGCGGCAGCGCGTGCACACCGCGCCGCCCTGCGCGACGGCGAAGGCGTGGTGCGGCCCGGGCTCGCCGCAGCGGGCGCACTCGGTGAACGACGGTGCCCACCCGGCGACGGCGAGCGCGCGCAGGAGGTAGGAGTTCAGCACCAGCCCGGGGGCGTGCGCCCGCTCGGACAGCGCTCGCAGCGCGCCCACGAGCAGCCAGTACTGCTGGACGGCCGGTTCGTGCTCCTGGGAGACCAGGCGGTCGGCGGTCTCCAGCATGGCCGCCCCGGCGGTGTACAGCGCGTAGTCGGCGCTGATCTGCCGGGCGAACGGGCCGATCGTCTCGACCTGCGTCACCGAGTCCAGGCTGCGGCCGGTGTGCAGCTGGACGTCGACCGCCATGAAGGGTTCCAGCCGGGCGCCGAACCGTGAGGACGTGCGCCGCACACCGCGACCGACGGCACGGACCTTGCCGTGCTCGCGGGTCAGCAGCGTGATGATGCGGTCGGCCTCGCCCAGCTTCTGGGTGCGCAGCACGATCGCGTCGTCTCGGTACAGGGGCACCTGGCCATTGTCCCAGGTGCCCCTGTCAGCGAGGACCTCAGGCGTGCTCGGTGCGGTTCACCGCCGAGACGATGGCCTTGAGCGAGGCGGTGGTGATCGACGGGTCGATGCCCACGCCCCACAGCACGTCGTCGCCGACGGCGCACTCCACGTAGGCCGCGGCCTCGGCGTCGCCGCCCGCGCTCATCGCGTGCTCGGCGTAGTCGAGCACCTTGACGTCGACGCCGACGCCGGCGATCGCGGTGACGAAGGCGTCCAGCGGTCCGTTGCCGGTGCCGACCAGCGTCTGCTCCGTGCCCTGGTCCACGACGTCCACCTCGAGCGTCGTGGTCCCGTCCTCGGCGGCCCGGGTGCGGATCTCGCGCAGCCGGAGGCGGCCCCACGGCTTGAGGTCGGAGTGCCCGTTCTCGTCGAACGGCAGGTACTCGTCGGTGAACATGCGCCAGATGTCGTCCCCGGTGACCTCGTTGCCGGCCGTGTCGGAGAACTTCTGCACGACGCCGGAGAACTCGATCTGCAGCCGGCGCGGCAGGTCGAGCTGGTGCTCGGTCCGCAGCAGGTAGGACACCCCGCCCTTGCCGGACTGCGAGTTCACGCGGATGACCGCCTCGTACGACCGGCCGAGGTCCTTCGGGTCGACCGGCAGGTAGGGCACGCCCCAGGTGATCTCGTCGACGTCCTTGCCCTCGGCCGCGGCCCGGGCGTCCATGTGCTCCAGGCCCTTCTTGATGGCGTCCTGGTGGGACCCCGAGAACGCGGTGAAGACCAGGTCGCCCGCGTACGGGTGGCGCTCGTGCACCGGCAGCTGGTTGCAGTGCTCGACCGTGCGCCGGATCGCGTCGATGCCGCCGCCGACGGTGAAGTCGATCTGCGGGTCGATGCCCTGGCCGAACAGGTTCATGCCCAGCGTGACCAGGTCGACGTTGCCGGTGCGCTCCCCGTTGCCGAACAGGCAGCCCTCGATGCGGTCGGCACCGGCCTGGTACCCCAGCTCGGCGGCGGCGACGGCGGTGCCACGGTCGTTGTGCGGGTGCAGGGACAGCACGACGTGCTCACGGTGGTTGAGGTTCCGGCTCATCCACTCGATGGAGTCCGCGTAGACGTTCGGGGTGGCCATCTCCACCGTCGCCGGCAGGTTGACGATCACCGGGCGCTCGGCCGTCGGCTCCAGGACCTCGAGCACCTCGTTGCAGATGCGGGCGGCGTACTCCAGCTCGGTGCCGGTGTACGACTCCGGGGAGTACTCGTAGTAGACGGTCGTCTCCGGCACCGTCTCCTCGAGCTTGCGGCACAGCCGCGCACCCTGCAGGGCGATGTCGATGATGCCGTCCTGGTCGGTGCGGAAGACGACCTCGCGCTGCAGGATCGACGTCGAGTTGTAGATGTGCACGATCGCCTGCTTGGCGCCGCGGATCGCGTCGTAGGTCCGCTCGATCAGGTGGTCGCGGCACTGGGTCAGCACCTGGATGACGACGTCGTCGGGGATGCGGTCGGTCTCGATGAGCGTCCGCACGAAGTCGAAGTCGGTCTGCGAGGCGGACGGGAAGCCGACCTCGATCTCCTTGTAGCCCATCTGGACGAGCAGCTCGAACATCCGCAGCTTGCGCTCGGCGTTCATCGGCTCGATGAGGGCCTGGTTGCCGTCCCGCAGGTCCACCGCGCACCAGCGCGGGGCCTTCTCGATCCGGCGGTCGGGCCAGGTGCGGTCCGGCAGGTCCACCTGGATCTGCTCGTGGAACGGCACGTAGCGGTGGTAGGGCATCTGCGAGGGGCGCTGGGGGTTGTGCGCCGCGATGCCGTTGGTCGAGTGGGTGTGCTCGGCGATCATCGGGAGGTCGTCCTTCGGGGTGGTTCGGCTCGGTGACGGCCGGCGCACCAACGTTCCCCGCGGCGAGGAACCGGCCTGTACTAGGCCTCGCCGCGGCACCGAAGGAGGAGGCTCACCACGTGCTGCACCCTCACACCGTACACCGTTTGTGGCCGAGGTCACCCTGACGTCCACACTGTGTACCGCGACCGCACCCGGCGGCGCCACCCCACGCCGGGACGCCGCGACCCGACCGGGTCCGCCCCCCGGGGGGCGGGCGCTCCGACCGCGGGTCGGGGCGCCCGCCGGCGTGGTCAGCGCCGGCTGCGCAGCGCGGCGTCGACCGCCGGGTCGCCCAGCGCGCCGAGCCAGTCGAGCAGGGCCGGGTAGGTCGCGGGGTTGGCGGCGACGTGCGGCCGCAGGTGGGGAGCCTCCTGGACGATCTGCGCGAGCTGCTCCAGCGGCGTGTGGGGGTCCATCGCCTGCTCGGCGGTCCAGGACCCCGCCGGGGCGTCGGCCACCGGCGACATCATCTGCGTGCTCTCGGCCCGCGTGGCCTCCGCCTGGGCACGCACGGGCTGCTGCACGGCGGTCGCGTCCACCGGGGAGCTGCTCCCGGCGGCCTGCGGCTGCTCGCCCGACGGGGCGGAGCGGACCGGCGACATGTGCTGCGTCGCGTCCGTGCCGTCGGCCCAGGTGCCACGCCACCGGGCCCCCGGCTCCGAGCCCGACGACGGCTCCCGCGACGCCGCGGAGGAGGCGCTGTGCCCGCTCTCCTCGCCCGACCACTGCTGCGCGTGCTCGGGCTGGGCGTACTGGCCGTACTCCGGCTGATCGTGGTCCGGCCCGGCGTACTGGCCGTACTCCGGCTGGGCGTACTGGCCGTGCTCGGGCTGGGCGTACTGGCCGTACTCGGGCTGGGCGTACTGGCCGTGCTCCGCCTGACCGTGGACCGGGGCGGTGGCCGGCTCGCTGCCCAGGAGGGCGCGGACCGAGGGCGGCACGATGAGTGCCACGAGCACGAGGGCCGGCAGCGCGAGCGCCAGCAGCAGCTCCTCCACCCGCGACGCGGTGCCGACGCCTGCGCGTGCCACCACGATGATCACGCCGAGGACGACCACGACGCAGGCCGCCCCGACCGCCGTGGCATGCCCGTCCTTCGGGTTCCGCAGCAGGGCCCGGCGGGCCAGCACGGCGACCACGACGACGAGCACCCCGACGATCAGCCGCACGATGACCTCGGCGCTGACCCCGACCCCCACGAGGCGCACGAGGGCGACGGCCGCGACGAAGCCCGCGACGAGGGCCATCAGCTCGAAGGACTGCACCGCGACCCGGACCCAGCGTGCCGAGGCGGCCTCCACGGGCTCGTCGGCCAGGGCGTCGATGCGCGTCAGGACCGGCACGGCCGCCGCCGCGGACACGACCGGCAGCAGCAGGAGCCCGAAGCGGCTCCCGTGGACCGAGTCGAACCAGGCGGTGCCGACGCCGCCACCGAGCATGATGATCTCCAGCATCACCGCACCGCCGACGACGAGCAGCACGATCCCGGCGGCGTCGTCCCCCCGCAGGAAGCGGCGCACCGTGGCCCAGAGCAGACCGAGCACCAGGACCGCACCGAGCAGTGCGCCGAGGACGCCGTTCGCCGACGTGTCGCCGACGAGGTTCAGCAGCGGGTTCAGCACGGCCCCGGCGGCGAGGACGACCGCGGAGACGACCATCGGCCGGGTGCCGGTCATGGCGGCGGCCAGCACGGCGCCGGCCAGCCCGACCGCCAGCCCCCCGCCGACGAAGCCCTCCTGGTCCCCGGGGCTGAAAACGTCGAGCACCAGGTACAGCAGCGCCACCAGGCCGTAGGGGGCGAGCCCCCACCACCGGGCGGCGGGTTCGGCCAGGCGCTTCCAGCCCCCCGACAGCACACCGGCGCGCTCGGCGTAAGGCGCGACGATCACCACGAGGGCGGCGACCGTGGCCAGCACCACCCAGAGCAGGTCGCTGCCCCGCAGCAGCATCGCCCACGGCAACGGCAGCGCGACGAGCAGGGCGCCCACGGCGACGGCGTCGCGCACGATCTCGCGGGTGGGCACCCCCGCGAAGGGCGATCGGCGCTGGTCGACGGCGACGGCGTCGGACATGACGGTGACTCCTTGCGATTGGCCTACCCGGACCGGGGAACCGGGACCGGACCTGGACGTTTCTACCCGACCGGACCGCCTCCCGTCTCCCCGGGGCGCGGCACGGTCAGATCCCGAGCTGGTACACCCCCCAGTAAGCAGCTGTGACCAGCAACAACGCGGAGCCGAGCACCACGGCCCACAACGTGACGTGCGCCACCGCCCCGTGTGCGACGGCCACGTCGCGGTCGGCCCGACGGTGCACCCGCACGTCGCCGACCCGTCGCAGCAGCACGGCGGCGGCCACGGCCGCGACGACGCCGAGCACCCGCACGGTGATCCAGCCGCCCTGGACCACGAGGGCGTCACGTTCGTAGTCCACAGCGAGGCGGGCGACCGCGGCCAGGTAGAGCGCCAGACCCACGACCGTGGCGACGGACACCACCCCGAGCACGACCAGCGGCGGCCCCACCCCGGGCGCGAAGCGGCCGCCGTGCGGCGCCGGCCGGTGCAGGAGTCGGTGGGCCAGCGCCGCGACGCCCCAGGCCACCAGGGCCAGCACCACCAGGCCGGTCCCGGCCACGACCACGGCGACGACGACGTCACCGTTGCCCCACCACTGCGGCCGCGGCACCGGCGCCGCCAGGTAGAGCTGTTCCGGGGAGTCGCCGGCGACCCGGGGCGCGGCGTCGGCGGTCCCCGGCAGCCCCTGGATCCAGGCGGCGAGGTCCCGCGGGAAGTCGGGGTGCAGCGGCGACCCGGCTCCGTCCGTCGACTGCTCGCCGCGCAGGCGGATGCCGTGGTCGGCCCCGGCATAGTACCGCACCGTCACGGGCGCGTCGGTGCCCACGCCGGTGTCGGCCAGGATCAGCCGGACCCCCTGCTCGATGGGCATCGACGGGTCGGCGGTGCCGTAGACGACGAGGATCGGCGCGGTCTGCTGCTCCAGCCACGGGCGCACGTCGAAGTCCGCGTAGTCGAAGCCGCCGCCCGGCAGCTGCATCCCGACCGCGCGCGGGATCGCCCGGAACACCTGCCCGGGCACCCCCGTGTTGCGCAGGTAGTTGTCGACGGCGAACGCCGCCTGCTCGCGCGGGGGCACCACCGGCGCGGAGACCAGGACGGTGAAGGCGAGCGTGGGGTCGTCGACCTGCATGACCGGGACGATCCAGGTCCCCTCCGACTCGCCGTAGGCGCCCACGCGCGCCGGGTCGACGCCCTCGACGGTACGCAGCAGGTCCACCGACCGCAGGTAGTCCTCGGCCATGGCCTCGTAGTCGCGCTCGCGGGTGGAGTACGTGTCCAGGCGTTTGTCGGGCACGAGGGTCACGATCCCGGCGCTGGCCAGCATCCGGGCGGTCCGGACGAACGCCTCCTGCGCCCGGCCCGTCCCGGCACCGTGCACGAACACGACACCCGGGCGGTCCTGGAGCAGCGTGCCGTCCTCGTCGACGGGGCGGCGCAGGAGGCCCTCGACCGTGGTGTCGCCGAGGTCGACCGGGACAACCGTGCTGCGCACCTCGTGGTCCCCGACCTGTCCGGCGTCGGCGAGAGACACGGGGTCGTTGCTCTCGATCGTGGTGTCCACGCGGGTCGGCACGATGTGGTCCCGCACCGGGACCGGGTGCCACTGCGGCCCGGCGAGGGATCCCACGACGGCCAGCCCGACCAGCAGGGCCAGGCTGGCCGCGAACGTCCGGAAGACCACCTCTCGGATGCTACTCGGCGACCCTGTGCGGGGCCGCCGGGACGCACCGGTACGGCGCTCTCAGAACCCCATCCGCTGCAGCTGCTTGGGGTCGCGCTGCCAGTCCTTGGCCACCTTCACGTGCAGGTCGAGGTAGATCCGCGCGCCGAGCAGCTTCTCGATCCCCTCCCGTGCCTGGGACCCGACCTCGCGCAGCCGGGACCCGCCCCGGCCGATGATGATGCCCTTCTGGCTCTCGCGCTCGACGAACAGGTTGACGCGCACGTCCAGCAGCGGGGCAATACCGGCGGCGCCGTCCGTGCCCTCGTCCTGCCCGGTGCCCTCCCGCGGCACGATCTCCTCGACGACGACGGCCAGCGAGTGGGGCAGCTCGTCCCGGATGCCCTCCAGGGCCGCCTCGCGCACGAGCTCGGCGATCATCGTCTCCTCGGGCTCGTCGGTGAGCTCACCCCCGGGGTAGAGGTCGGGCCCCTCGGGCAGGTGCGCCACGAGAACCTCGGTGAGCTCCTCGACCTGGTAGCCGCCCTTGGCGGAGACGGGCACGATCGCCGACCAGTCGCGGTCGATCGACCGCGCGAGCTGGTCCACCGCCAGCAGGTGCTCGGCCAGCTGGCCCCGGCCGACGAGGTCGGCCTTGGTCACCACGGCCACGACCGGGACCGCCGACCGGCGGCCCTCCATCAGCGGGGCGAGCTGGTTGGCGATGTAGCGGTCACCCGGTCCGATCTTCTGGTCCGCGGGCAGGCAGAACGCGACCACGTCGACCTCGCTGAGCGTGTCCAGCACGAGCGTGTTGAGCCGTTCGCCGAGCAGCGTGCGGGGCCGGTGCAGGCCCGGGGTGTCCACCAGCACCATCTGGGCGTCCTCGCGCTGGACGATCCCGCGGATGGTGTGCCGGGTCGTCTGCGGCCGGGCGGACATGATCGCGACCTTCTCCCCCACCAGCGCGTTGGTCAGCGTCGACTTGCCGACGTTGGGGCGCCCCACCAGGCAGGCGAAGCCGGAGCGGTGCGGGTTCTCGTGGGTCATACGGCGTCCTTCTGGTCGTGCGGCACGACGTCGTCGTCCTCGTCCACCGCGGGGAGTGCGATCCGTCGCACCAGGAGACTGGCGAGCTTCTTGCGGCGACCCTCGACGTGCTCGGCCTCGAGCCGCAGCGCCCCGGCGTCGGCGGAGGACCCGGCCAGCGGCACCTTGCCGAGCGCCTTGGCGAGCAGACCACCGGCGGTGTCGACGTCGTCGTCGTCCAGGCGCAGGTCGAACAGCTCGCCGAGCTCGTCCACGGGCATCCGGGCGGGCACCCGCCAGAGCCCGTCGCCGAGGTCCTCCGGCTCGGGCTCGGCGACGGTGTCGTGCTCGTCGGTCAGCTCCCCGACGAGCTCCTCGATGATGTCCTCGACGGTGACCAGCCCGGCCACCCCGCCGTACTCGTCGACGACGATCGCGATGTGGGAACGCCGGGCCTGCATCTCGCGCAGCAGGTCGTCGGCCGGCTTGGACTCCGGCACGAACACCGCCTCGCGTGCTACGTCCCGGACAGGCCAGTCCGCCGCCCCGGCGTCGTTCTCGAGCCGCCGCGCCACGTCCTTGAGGTAGACCACGCCGAGCAGGTCGTCGACGGTGCGGCCGACGACCGGGATCCGCGAGAAGCCCGAGCGCAGGAACAACCGCATGGCCTTCTGCAGCGAGGTGTCGGCGCCGGCGGTGACCATGTCGGTGCGCGGCACCATCACCTCGCGGGCGAGGGTGTCGCCGAGCTGGAGGGCCGAGCGCAGCAGCTCCCGCTCCGGCTCCTCGATCGCCTCGTTCTCGCGGACCCGGTCGGCCATGTCCTGCAGCTCGTCGGTCTCGGGCACGGCGACGTCGGCGGCCCGGTCCCGTCGCGGCACCCAGGCCACGGCCCGGTGCACGACGGACAGGGGGCCGGCGAGCATGACCAGCGCCGTGGTGGGGCGGTGGTGGGCCCACGTGCGCGGGCTGAGCCGCACCACGAGGATCCCCGCGAGGACCCCGACGACGGCGGCGGCGAGCAGCACCTCCCACCACCGGTCGAACCAGTGGGCCAGCAGCAACGTCGCCGACGCCACGGACACCGTCTCGGCCAGCACCCGGACCAGGGCGAACGACCCGGCGGCACGGGAGTCGGCCGCGAGCGCCTGCGCCCGGCGGATGTTGCGCCGTCGGCGTCGGGCCGGCGTCCCGCCGTCCGGTCCGGGCTCCTCGAGGGCGAGGGCCAGGGAGACCTTGGTGACCCGTTCGACGGCGGCCTCGCCGGCGCTGAGCAACGCGGACAGGCCCAGTGCCGCGACGAGCGCGGCCCACAGCACGAGGTCGGGAGCGTCCACCGCGCCGCTCACCGCCCGGCCAGGAAGGTCAGCAGGAGCCGTCGTTGCAGGGCGAACATCTCTCGTTCCTCGTCAGGGTCGGCATGGTCGTAGCCGAGCAGGTGCAGGATCCCGTGCGTGGTGAGCAGCAGCATCTCCTCGACCGTGGAGTGCCCGGCGGCGCGGGCCTGGGTGGCGGCCACCTCGGGGCACAGCACGATGTCCCCGAGCGTGCCGGGCGGGGTCTCCTCGCCCTCGCGGCCGGGGCGCAGCTCGTCCATGGGGAAGGACAGCACGTCGGTGGGACCGGGCTCGTCCATCCACTGCACGTGCAGGTCGGTCATGGCGGCGGTGTCGACGAACACGATCGACAGCTCGGCCGCGGGGTGGACGTGCAGCTCGTCGAGCGCGAACCGGGCCAGGGCGGCGAACTCGGCCTCGTCGACCTCGACGCCGGACTCGTTGTTGACCTCGATGCTCACCGGCGTCCTCCTCGGTCGTGGCGTCCGGGCCGTCGGCGGTCGTCGGCCGGGCGGGTGCTGTCCCAGCGGGCGTAGGCGTCGACGATGTCGCTCACGAGGCGGTGCCGGACGACGTCGGTGCTGCTCAGCCGGCAGAACTCGACGTCGTCGACCCCGGTGAGGATGTCCTCGACCACCCGCAGGCCCGACGTCGTCCCGCCGGGCAGGTCGACCTGGGTGGCGTCGCCGGTGATCACCATCGTCGAGCCGAACCCGAGCCGGGTGAGGAACATCTTCATCTGCTCGGCGGAGGTGTTCTGCGCCTCGTCCAGGATGATGAACGAGTCGTTCAACGAACGGCCGCGCATATAGGCCAGCGGAGCGACCTCGATGGTGCCGGACTCCACCAGCCGCGGGATGGAGTCGGGGTCGACCATGTCGTGCAGCGCGTCGTAGAGCGGGCGCAGGTACGGGTCGATCTTGTCGCTGAGCGAGCCGGGCAGGTAGCCGAGCTTCTCCCCCGCCTCGACGGCGGGACGCGTGAGGATGATGCGGTTGACCTGCTTGGCCTGCAGGGCCTGCACGGCCTTCGCCATCGCCAGGTAGGTCTTGCCGGTGCCCGCCGGGCCGATGCCGAAGGTGATCGTGTTGGCCGCGATGGCCTCGACGTAGCGCTTCTGGCCGACGGTCTTTGGGCGGATCGTGCGGCCGCGCCCGGAGAGGATGTCGTGGGTGAGCACCTCGGCGGGCCGCTGGGCGGCGGCGGAGGTCAGCATCGACACCGAGCGGGAGACCACCTCGGGGGTGAGCGGGGTGCCGGCCTCGACGACCTCGACCAGCTCGTCGAGCAGCCGTGCCACCAGGGCGACGTCGCCGGCCGGGCCGTGCACGGAGATCTCGTTGCCGCGGGCGTGCACGTCCACCCCGGGGAACCCGTCCTCGATCGCTCGCAGGACGGAGTCGCCGCTGCCGAGCAGCGCCACCATCGGCACGTGCGGGGGGACGACGACGCGATGCTCGGTGGCGTGCCGCGGGTGGTCGGTCAGGGAGCGGTCGGAGGCGGGGGACGTCATGCTCAGGCGGGACTCCATCCCAGCTGGGTGCCGGCCAGGACGTGGCCGTGCACGTGGAAGACGCTCTGGCCCGCACGCGGGCCGGAGTTGAAGATGAACCGGTACTGGCCGTCGGCGAGGTCGTGCGCGATCTCGTCGGCGACGGCGACGACCTCGGCGAGCAGCTCCGGGTCGGCGGCGGCCAGGACGGACACGTCGCCGTGGTGCTCCTTGGGCACGACGAGCACGTGCACCGGCGCCTGCGGGTCGATGTCCCGGAACGCCAGGACCCGCTCGGTGTCGGCCACGACGTCGGCCGGCTGCAGGCCGGCGACGATCTTGCAGAAGAGGCAGTCCGCCTCGGTCTCCGTCGTCATGCGTCCACGCTACCGCCAGCGGCCCAGCCGGTCGCTCAGGAGCGCCACGGCCACGGGACCCGCCGTGGAGGTACGCAGCACGTGCGGGCCGAGCCGTGCCGTCACGGCGCCGGCGTCGGTGAGCGCGCTGACCTCCTCCGTGGAGATCCCGCCCTCGGGGCCGACGACGAGCGCCAGCTCGGGAGGCGCGTCCGCGCCGAGAGCCGGCTCCGGGAGCGCGACGTCGGCGAGCGGTGTCGTGGCCTCCTCGTGCAGGACGACGACGGCACCGCCCGCGGCGACGACGTCGCGCACCCGGGCGGCCAGCGTCCGCGTGGTGACGTGCTCCTCCACCGGCGGCAGCCACGCGCGGCGGGACTGCTTGACCGCCGCGAGCACGGTGGCGGCCCACTTGGCGCGCGCCTTCTCGGCCCGCGGTCCGCGCCAGACGACGACGGACCGGTCGGCCTGCCAGGGCACGACGGCGTCGACCCCGACCTCGACCGCGGCCTCGACCGCCTGGTGGTCGCGGTCGCCCTTGGCCAGCGCCTGCACGAGGGTCAGGCGCACGGCCGGCGCCGGTTCGTGCCGCACGTCCTCGACGCGCAGGGCGACCTCGCCGCCGTCGACCGTCTCGACGACGCCGAGCACGCGGGTGCCCGCGCCGTCGACGACGTCGACCCGCTCACCGGCGCGCCGTCGCTGGACGACGCCGGCGTGCCGCCCCTCCGCCCCGCCGAGGACGTAGGTCGCCCCCGGGGCCAGGGAGGCCGGCACGCCGTGGTCGACGAAGACCGGTGCGCTCACGACGTCGCGCCTAGCGCCCGGCGAACTTGTCCCGCAGCCGCGAGAACACGCCCGGGTGGGCCGCGGCCAGCCGCGGGTCGGGGCGTTCCTCGCCGCGCAGGTTCGCCAGCCGGCGCAGCAGCTCGGTCTGCTCCTCGTCGAGGGAGGTCGGCACCTGGACCTCGACGTGGACGTTGAGGTCGCCGCGACCGTTGCCGTGCAGGTGCCCCACGCCGAGGCCCTTGAGGGTGACGATCTCGCCGGGCTGGATGCCCGGACGCAGGTCGATCTCCTGCTGGCCGTCGAGGGTGGACAGCTCGAGCACGGTGCCCAGCGCGGCCGCGGTCATCGGCACCGGCAGGGTGCAGTGCAGGTCGTCGCCGCGGCGCACGAACGTGTCGTGGGCCTTCTCCCGGATCTCGACGTACAGGTCGCCCGCCGGACCACCGCCCGGCCCGACCTCGCCCTGGGCGGCGAGCTTGATCCGGGTCCCGGTGTCCACGCCCGCGGGGACGTTGACCGTCAGCGAGCGACGCGAGCGCACCCGGCCCTCGCCGGAGCACTCCGCGCAGGGCTCGGGGATGATCGTGCCGAAGCCCTGGCAGGCCGCGCAGGGCGCCGTCGTCATGACCTGGCCGAGGAACGACCGGGCCACGCGCTGGACGTTGCCCTGGCCGTGGCAGACCTCGCAGGTCCGCACGTCGGTCCCGGGCCGGCACCCGTTGCCGCCGCAGGTGCCGCACACCACGGCGGTGTCGACCTGCAGCTCGCGCTTGCCGCCGAACGTGGCCTCGGAGAGGTCGATGTCCATGCGCACCAGCGCGTCCTGGCCGCGCCGGGCCCGCGGCACGGGACCGCTGGCCTGACCGCCGCCGAAGAACGTCTCGAAGATGTCCTGGAAGCCGAAGCCCTGGCCGAAGCCGGCTCCGGCGCCGCCGCCGGGTGCGCTCGGGTCGACGCCCAGGTCGTACTGCTCGCGCTTCTCGCGGTTCGACAGCACCTCGTAGGCCCGGGCGACGTCCTTGAACCTCTCCTCGCCCTCGGCACCCGCGACGTCGGGGTGGAGCTCGCGCGCCATGCGGCGATAGGCCTTCTTGATCTGCTCGGGAGTGGCGTCACGCTCGACGCCGAGGATCTCGTAGTAGTCGGTCACAGGTCTCTCTTCGGTGACGTGGAGAAAGTCTGGTCAGGGATACCGGTGGTCAGTTCGGCAGCACGCGGGACAGGTAGCGTGCCACGGCGCGGACCGAGGCGATGGTGCCCGGGTAGTCCATGCGGGTGGGGCCGATGGACCCGAGGGAGGCGACGGTGTCGCCGTCGCTACCGTAACCGGAGGCGACGACGGAGGTCTCGGTGAGACCGTCGAGCCGGTTCTCGTGCCCGATCCGCACCCCGACCCCGTCGGTCGCCATCTCGGTGAGGAGCCCGAGCAGCACCACCTGCTCCTCGAGCGCCTCGAGGACGGGGCTCAGCCCCTGCTCGAACGTGGCGCCGGACCGGGCCAGGTTGGCCGTGCCGGCCAGCACGATCCGCTCCTCGTTCTCCTCCCCGAGCGTCTCGACGACGAGGTCCGCCACTGCCTGGGCCACGCCGCTGAGGCGCGGGCCCACGGACTCGACCACGCCGGCGAACACGCCGGTGAGGTCGGCGAGGCGCTTGCCGGCGGCGGCCGCGTTGAACCGGGCCCGCAGCTCGCCGATGGTGCCCTCGTCGAGGTCCGTGCCGGCATCCGTCCCGTCCGGTCGCACCGGCAGCTCGCAGTAGCGCTGCTCGACGCGGCCGGTGTCGGTGATGACCACGACGAGGATCCGGGAGTCCGCCACGGGCACGAGCTCGAGGTGGCGCAGCCCGGACCGCCGCAGCGACGGGTACTGCACGACGGCGACCTGCCCGGTGAGCTGGGCGATGAGCCGCCCCGCGCGCGTCAGGACGTCGTCGAGGTCGATCGCCTCGGACAGGAAGGCCTCGATGGCCCGCTTCTGGGGGACGTTGAGGGGCCGGACCTCGGCGAGCCGGTCGACGAACACCCGGTACCCGGCGTCCGTGGGCACCCGGCCGGCCGACGTGTGCGGCTGGGCGATGTACCCGGCGTCCTCCAGCGCGGCCATGTCGTTGCGGATCGTGGCCGGGGAGACACCGAGACGGTGACGCTCGGTGAGCATGCGCGACCCGACGGGTTCGCGCGTGGTGACGTAGTCCTCGACGATGGCGCGCAGCACCTCGAGCCGACGTTCCTCGCTCACTTCTCGACCTCCCCTCGCTCGGCGCCCCGGGGGGTTTAGCACTCTCCAGGGCTGAGTGCCATCTTACGCGGTTCGTGCGACGGTCCGGCGTCACCCGCCCGTCACCGGTGAGGTACGTCATGCCCGCCCCCGTCGCCGGGCCCCGTCCCCGTGTGCTGTCGACGCTCGTCCGCCCGCGGCACCGCCGGACCGGGGCGGTCCGTCCCGCCCGAGGCGTGCCGTCCCGCAGGCTGGCAGCATGTCCCCATGAGGGTCAGCCAGGTCCCCCTGGTCGGGCGCCGGCCCGAGCTCGCCGCGCTGCGCGACGCCCTCGACGGTGCCACGCACGGCGCGGGGCGATGCCTCGTCGTGGCCGGTGAGGCCGGGATCGGCAAGACGCGCCTCGTCGAGGAGCTCCTCGACGGCGTCGACACCGGCACGACCCTCGTGGCCCGGGGCCAGTGCGCCGACTCCGGCGCGGGCCCCGTGCCCTACGCCGGGCTCGACGGCGTGCTGCGGGACCTGGTCGGCGCGCTCGGTGAGGAGGCGGTGCTGGACGCCGCCGGCCCCGCGGCGGACGCCCTCGGCGTGATCCTGCCCCGGCTGGTGACCGTGCGGCCCGGCGTCGACGGCGGCCGCGTACCGGAGGTGCTCACCGACCTGCTGACGACGGTCTGCGCCCGCCGGACGGTCGTGGTCGTCGTCGAGGACCTGCACTGGTCCGACGACGTCACGCGGACCACCGTCGCGCGGCTCGCC
Source organism: Isoptericola sp. b515 (assembly GCF_030588125.1). Taxonomy (NCBI): domain Bacteria; kingdom Bacillati; phylum Actinomycetota; class Actinomycetes; order Micrococcales; family Promicromonosporaceae; genus Isoptericola; species Isoptericola sp. b515. Next base: position 451,437 of record NZ_JAUQYR010000003.1, read on the forward strand.
CGCGCCGCCCCGTCCACCCACCTGCTCGTGCTGGTCACCTACCGCAGCGACGACGTCGGCCGGCGCCACCCGCTGCGCACCACCCTGGCCGAGCTCGACCGGGCTCGGCTCGCCGAACGGGTCGAGGTGCCGCGCCTCGCCGACCCGGAGGTCGTCGAGCTCGCACGCGCCGTGCTCCCCGACGCACCGGCCGGCGCGGACCGGACCGGCGCCGGGGGCCTGGGCGAGCTGGTCGAGCGTGCCGAGGGCGTGCCCTTCTACGTCGAGGAGCTCGCCTGCTGCTACGACGGTGACATCCCCGTCTCGCTGCGTGACGTCCTGCTGCTGCGCTACGCGGGCCTGTCGGAGGCGGCGCAGGCGTTCTGCCGGGTGGTCGCCGCCGGCGGGGTCCGCGCCGGCCGTGACGTGCTGGCCGCCGTCCTGGGCGACGAGGCGCTCGAGCGGGCCGAACCCGCTGCGCGCGAGGCCGTCGACGCCCTGGTCCTGCAGGCCGACCCCGACGGCTACGGGTTCCGTCACGCCCTGATGCAGGAGGCCGTCGAGGCGGAGCTGCTGCCCACCGAGCGGCGGCGGCTGCACGCGGCCTACGCCGAGGCGCTGGCCACCGGTCCGGCCACCGTGCCGCGGCTGGTCGAGCAGGCCGACCACTGGTGGCACGCCCGTGTGCCGGACCGCGCCCTGGCCGCCGCCGTGACCGGCCTGGACGCCGCCGCGAACGACGTCGCCCCGGCGGCTGCCGTCCGGCTCGGGGAACGGGCTCTCGAGCTGTGGGACACCGTGCCGGACGCGGCGGACGTCACCGGGACCACGCACCACGACCTGCTCGTGCGGGTCGCCGAGGCCGAGACCGTCGCGACCCACGTCGACCGGGCCCTGGCGCTGGCGCGTCAGGCGTTGGACGAGTGGCCCGCCGACGACCCCGCGGGCCGGGCCCGCACCCTCGGGCTCGTGGCGGTGCAGCAGCTGCGCGCGGGCGACGTCGCGGGCCTGGACCGGACCCGGGAGGCGCTCGCGGCGGCACCGCAGGACGACCTCGGGACGCTCGCCGGGCTGCTGCGCCTGGACGCCCGCGCCAAGATGCTCGCCGGCCGCTTCCAGGAGGCGGTCGCGGCCGCCGGGCGCGGCTACGAGGCCGCGACGGCCGCGGGCGACCGCTCCACCGCCGCGCTGCTGCTGAACACCAGCGGTCTCGCCCGGCTGAGCGCGGGCGACCCGGGCGGCCTCGACGAGCTCGAGGAGTCCCGCCGCCTCTCCGGGGACGACTGGGCCGGGCGGGCCCACTACTTCACCAACCTCTCCGACCACCAGCTCCGGCTCGGCCGGTTCGCCGAGGCGCTGCGGACCGCCTCCGCCGGTGCCGAGGTCGGCCGCGCCGGGGGATCCGGCTGGAGCAGCCGCGCGATGCTGGAGGGCAACGTCGCCGAGGCCCTCATCGGGCTCGGCCGCTGGGAGGAGGCCGACGCCTGGTACCGGCGGGCCACGAACGAGGTCTCGCCGAGCGCCTGGGCCGTCTACCTCGCCGAACGATGGACGTGGCTCACGCTGTGGCGCGGGGACGTCGAGACCGCCCAGGCGATGGGGCGACGCCACCGGGCCGTGTGGCTGCGGTTCGCCGAGGTGGAGATGCAGGTCCGGGGTCGGGCCCCGGCCACGCTGGCCGAGCTGGCCCTCGCGCGCGACGACGTCGACGACGCGCTCGACCTGGTCCGGCACGCCGCCGACCCCGGTCGGCTGTCCGGGGCGTACGCCCTGACGGTGCTGGCGGTCGCCGCCCGGGTGCTCGCCCGGGCCCGCGCCGCCGGCCGGGCGGTCGACGTCGGACCGTACGAGGAGGCCCTGGCCGCCGCCGCCTTCTGGCCGACCCACCGGTTGTGGGCGACGGTGTTCGCCGCCGAGCTGGGCCGGGCCCCGTGGCCCGAGGTCAGCGCGTTCGGTCCCGACGACGGCGCCCCGGCACACCTGCGCCCCTACGCCCTCGTGCGCGAGGGCGAGCACCGGCTCGCGGCGGGCGACAAGGCTCCCGCGCGCGAGCTGCTCGGTGACGCCGCGGAGGCCGCGCGCGACGTCGGTGCCGGCTCCCTGCTGGCCCGGGCGACCTCGCTGCTGCACGACGCGGGACTCGCGGCACCGACCCGGCGCCGGCCGGCCGAGGCCGGCGCCGACCCGCTCACCGACCGGGAGCGCCAGGTGCTGGAGCTGGTCGCCGAGGGACTGACGAACGGGCAGATCGCCGAGCGGCTGTTCATCTCCCGCAAGACGGCGTCGGTGCACGTCTCGGCGATCCTGCGCAAGCTCGGTGTCACGAGCCGCACCGAGGCCGCCGTCGTGGCCCGGTCCACGGCGCACCCCGCCTGACCCTCCGGGTACCTCAGACGGGCGCCGCCCCGGGCCGGGGGTACCTCAGGCCTGCCGAGCGACGCGCCGGCGAAGACCGGACGGATGCCCGATCCACACCCCTACCTCAGGGACCGAACCTGGAGTCATCGCGAGCCACCCCGGCCCGCCGACCAAGGAGGGTCACCATGTCCCCGGAGCAGTTCCACCAGATGTACCGCCTCCAGGAGGCCGAGGTCGTCCGCGAGGCCGAGCACCGCCGTCAGGCGGCCGAGCGCGGCGAGCGGACGGCACCGGCGCACCGCCGGCACCCCGCCACGGCCCCGCGCCCCCGCGTGCTGGTGGCCCTCGACCGCCTGCGCATGGCTCGGGCCCGTGCGGTCCGCGCAGCCTGAGGCGTACCGCCCCGGGGGCTGGCAGCATGACTTCATGAGGGTCAGCCGGGTCCCGCTGATCGGCCGCGAGAGCGAGCTCGCGACGTTGCGTGGCCTCCTCGACGAGGCCGCGCACGGCGACGGCCAGTGCGTGATCGTGGGTGGCGAGGCCGGGATCGGCAAGACGCGCCTCGTCGAGGAGCTCCTCGACGGGTCCGCTGCCGACCCGGCCTTCGTCCTGCGGGGCCAGTGCGCCGACTCCGGCGCCGGTCCCGTGCCCTACGCCGGGCTCGCGGGTCTGCTGCGGGACGCCGTCGCCGCGCTGGGGGCCGAGGCCACGCTGGAGGCCGCCGGACCGGCGGCGGACGCCCTCGGCGTCGTGCTCCCCGAGCTGGTCGAGGTCCGGGCGGACGGGGAGGCCGGACGCCTCCCGGAGGCCTTCGCCGCACTGCTCACCACGCTCGCCGGGCGACGGCCCGTCGTGGTCGTGATCGAGGACCTGCACTGGTCCGACGACGCCACCCGCGGCTGCCTGGCCCGCCTCGCGCGCACCGCCCCGGGCCGCCGGCTGCTGGTGGTGGTCACGTACCGCAGCGACGACGTCGGACGGACCCACCCCCTGCGGACCCTGCTCGCGGAGATCGAGCGGGCCCGGCTCGCCACCCGGATCGAGGTCCCGCGGCTCGCCGCCCACGACGTCGTCGCCCTGTTCCGGGCGCACCTCGACGCCGGAGCCGTCGACCTCGAGGAGGTCGTCGACCGCAGCCAGGGTGTGCCGTTCTACGTCGAGGAGCTCGCCACCGGGGTCGGCGTCACCCTGCCGGACTCGGTGCGCGACCTGATGCTCCTGCGGTACTCACGCCTCGGCCGCCAGGCGCAGGAGTTCTGCCGCACCGTGGCCGCCGCCGGGCAGAGCGTCGGGCACGAGCTGCTCGCCGCGGCGCTCGGCGACGAGGCCGTCCGGGAGACCGAGCCCGCCGCCCGCGAGGCCGTCGAGGCCGGGGTCCTCGTCGTCGACGCCGACGGCTACCGGTTCCGGCACGCCCTCATGCAGGAGGCCGTGGCCACCGAGCTGCTGCCCAGCGAGAGCCGACGCCTGCACACCGCCTACGCCCGCGCCCTGGAGACCCGGCCGGCCACCATCGCCCGCCTCGCGGAGATCGCGGACCACTGGTGGCGTGCCCGCGTGCCGGACCGGGCGCTCGCCGCGTGCGTGGCGGGCCAGGCCGCGGCCGGCGAGTACGCGGCGACGTCCACGGCCGTCGCCCTGGGCGAGCGGGCGCTCGAGCTGTGGGACCTGGTCGCGGACCCCGAGGGGGTCACGGGCACCACCCACGCCGAGCTCATGCGACGGGTGGCCTGGGCCCTGCACGTCGGGTCCCAGGCCGAGCGTGCGCTCGCGCTCGCCCGCCAGGCCCTCGCCGAGTGGCCGCCCGACGACCCGGCCGGCCGCGTCTCCGCCTACGTGACGCTGTCGACGGCCGCCGAGGTCACCGGGTCCGACGAGGGCCGGCGCCTGCTCGACCACGCCCTGGAGGAGATCCCGGACGACGACGTCGCCGGGCGCGCCGCCCTGCTCACCGAGTCCGCCCGGGGCGCGATGATGGAAGGGCACGAGGAGCGGGCCATCGAGCTCGCCAACCAGGGTCTGGCCGCCGCCGAGGAGGCCGGGGACCGCAGGCTGCAGGCGCGCTGCTACAACATCCGGGCGGTCAGCCGCGTGGTCACCGGCGACCTGGACGGGCTCGAGGACTTCGCCCTCGACCGTGAGCTCGCCGGCGACGACTGGGACGCGCTGATGAAGCACTTCGTCAACGCCTCCGAGGCCACCCTGCGCGTCGGCAGGGCGCACCGGGCGCTGGAGATCGCCGAGGAGGGCGCCACCCGGGCGCGCGAGCGCGGCACCGGGATCGGGATGCGGTCGCGCATCGAGGGCAACGGCATCGAGGCCTTGATCGACCTCGGCCGCTGGGACGAGGCGGCCGCCTGGTTCGAGCGGACCGTCCCCCTCATGGGCCGCAGCGTCTTCACCGTCACCCTCACCGAGCTGTGGGCCTGGCTCCTGCTGTGGCGCGGCGAGGTCGAGCAGGCGGAGTCCGTGGTCCGGACCTACCGGGCGTCCTGGGAACGGCACGGCCGGATCGAGCTGCAGGTGCGCTCGCTGCTCACCACCACGCTGGCGGACCTGGCCCTGGAGCGCGGGGACGTGGACGAGGCCCTCGGCGCCGTGGCGGACGCCGTGGCCGACCCCCTGCAACGCCGGTCGGCGTCGTCGCTGCTGCCGATCCTCGGGATCGCGGCCCGGGCGCTGGCCGCCGCACGGGCCGCCGGGCAGGAGGTGGACAGCACGCCCTACCGCGAGGCGCTCGCCGACTGCGCCGGGTGGCCGACCCACGGCGTCTGGGCGGCCCTGTTCGCGGCCGAGCTCGGCGAGGGCCCGTGGTCCGCGGTGGCCTCTCTCGGGCCCGACGACGGCGCACCGGCCCACCTGCGGCCCTACGCCGAGTACCGCGAGGGGGCCCGCCTCCTGGCCGCCGGGGACCGGCCCGGCGGCCGTGCCGCGCTGGGCGCGGCGGTCCGGGACGCCGAGTCGATCGGGTGCGGGCTCGTCGCCCGGCACGCCGCGGCGCTGCTGGCGGGGGCCGGCACCGCGTCGCCGTCGCGCCGGGAACCGCACGACCCGGCCGACCGTCTCACCGACCGGGAGCGCCAGGTGCTGGAGCTGGTCGCCGAGGGACTGACGAACGGGCAGATCGCCGAGCGGCTGTTCATCTCCCGCAAGACGGCGTCGGTGCACGTCTCGGCCATCCTGCGCAAGCTCGGCGTCACGAGCCGGACCGAGGCCGCCGTCCGCGCGCGCGAGGCCACCGCGGCCCGCCCGGTCCCGCACCGGCCGTAGCCGCACCCGACCACGCCGCCACCACGCTGCACGACACGCCACGCCGCCACGACGACCCGGAGCCCTCGCGGTCGTACCTCGCGTCACGTGGTCGTACCCGCGGGGTACGACGGCGGGACGGGAGGTACGACCGCAAGGCCCGGCCCGGCCCGGGGCGGGGCGGACCCGGGGCGGGATCGACCCGTGGTCGGACGGGTGTCGGTCCCCCGGCACCGGCCCACGCCTGCCTAGGCTCACGCCGTGCACGATCGCTACGGCTCCGACGTCCTGTCCTCCTCCCCCGGCGCGTCCGGCGGGTCCGCCCACCACCGCCGGCGCCTCGTGTCGCGACCGCAACCCGCCGAGCCGGGTCTCGTCGTGGAGGAGGTCACCAGCGGCTGGGTGGGCGCCGTCGTCCGCGTGGAGAAGTCCGGCGGCGTGCACCTGGTCGTGCTGGAGGACCGGCACGGGAAGGTCCGGTCCTTCCCGCTCGGGCCGGGGTTCTGGGTCGACGGACGACCCGTCGCCCTCACCGCACCGGTCACCTCCCGCGCCCCGGCCGCCCCGGCACGCACCGCGTCCGGGTCGGTCGCCGTGCACGGGGCCCGCGCACGCGTCGCGCGGGGCTCGCGGATCTGGGTCGAGGGCAAGCACGACGCCGAGCTCGTCGAGAAGGTCTGGGGGGACGACCTGCGGATCGAGGGGGTCGTCGTCGAGATGCTCGACGGCGTCGACCACCTGGCCGAGGCCCTGGCCGAGTTCGCACCCACGCCCGAGCGGCGCGTCGGGGTGCTGGTCGACCACCTGGTGCCCGGCGCCAAGGAGCAGCGGATCGCGGCCGACGCGCTGCGCAGCGTGCCGGACGGCACCGTCCTGGTGCTCGGGCACCCCTACGTGGACGTGTGGCAGGCGGTGAAGCCGGCCCGGGTCGGTCTGGAGACGTGGCCGACCATCGAGCGCGGCACCGAGTGGAAACGCGGCATCCTGCGGGAGCTGGGCTGGCCCGCGGACTCGACGGCGGACGTCGGGCGCGCCTGGCAGCGGATCCTCGGCGCGGTGCGGGACTACCGCGACCTCGACCCGGCCCTGCTGGGCCGGGTCGAGGAGCTCATCGACTTCGTGACGGCCTGATCAGACCATCCCGTCGCGCCGCGCGTAGTGGTTCATCTTCTCGGAGATGTTCACCACCGCCTGGAAGACCTCCAGCCCGATCCGCCAGACCGCCAGGTAGACCAACGCGGCGATCCAGCCGAACAGGATGGTGACCAGGCCGACGTACCACTGGTCCGAGAACAGCGTGACGACACCGGCGATGAAGGAGAACAACCACCCGATCGCGATGAGGACCGTCAGGATCACGTAGACGATCTTGACGATCTTGGGGGTCACGTAGTTCGAGAACGAGAAGTCGAAGAGGGAACCCAGCAGCCCCTTCGTGTCGTCCCGGGCCACACCGGCCGCCGACGACGCGGCGGCCGAGTAGAACGGCTGCTGGCCGCCCTGGTAGCCGGTGGCGCCGCCCGCGTGCTCGGAGGGCGGCGGTGTCGACGGCTGCGGCGGCTGCGCGGGCCGCTCGGAGTAGGGGTCCTCGGGTCGTCCGGGCGGGTTCGGGGGGTTCTCGCTCATCGTTCCTCCTGGTCGGGACGTCATGGCCGAGCGACACCACTGTCGAACCGCCCGTGCCGCCTCGCCACCGGGAACGAGTTCCGGCGCAGACGGTGCGCACCCGTCCCGCACGCTGCCAGGATGGGGACATGACGCAGACTCCCCCGCCGACGGGACCGCCCCCGGGGCCCCGACCGCTCTCCCAGCCCGACGAACGGACCTGGGCGATCATGGCGCACATCGGTCCGCTGCTGATCGGGATCGTCACGGCCGGGTCGTTGGGTTTCGTGGCGCCGCTGATCATCTGGCTGGCGCTGCGCGACCGCAGCGCCTTCGTGGCCGACCAGGCGAAAGAGGCCCTCAACTTCCAGATCACCCTGCTGATCGGCCAGGTCGTCGGGTGGCTGACCGTCTGGCTGCTCGTCGGGTGGCTCGTGCTGGCGGCCGTGTGGGTGATCGGCATCGTCTTCGCGATCATCGCCGCGGTCACCGTCAACCGGTACGAGGCCTACCGGTATCCCGTGAACCTGCGAGTGGTGAGGTGACCGGGTGAAATCCCTTCACGACCGTCAGGGACACGGCGTCGGCGGGCTCCTCACCGGTAGTTTCGCCGGACGTGTCCGGTGCGCCCAGCGCGCCCTACCTCGAAGGAGAAGCAGATGAGCCAGTCGACTCCGGAACCACACCCCGAGGAGCACCCGCCCCCGGGTCAGCCTCAGCAGGGCTTCCCCCAGCAGCCGCCGACGGGTGCGAGCCAGGGGCAGGCCCAGCAGCCCCCGCAGGGCTACCCGCAACAGCCCCCGCAGGGCGGGCAGGCCCTTCCGCCGGTCGCGCCCTCGGAGGAGCGGACCTGGTCGATCGTCGCCCACGCCGGCGGGATCCTCGTCGGGTTCCTGGCCCCGCTGATCGTGTGGCTGATCTACAAGGACCGCAGCGCACGGCTCGACGACCAGGGCAAGGAAGCCCTGAACTTCCAGCTGACGATCCTCATCGCCTACGTCGTGGGCTGGATCCTGACGATGATCGTCATCGGCGGGCTCATCGTCTTCGCCGCCTGGGTGTGCACGATCATCTTCGGCATCCTCGGCGCGATGGCCGCCTCGCGCGACGAGTGGTACCGCTACCCGTTCAAGATCCGCTTCATCAAGTGACCCGCTGACCGGCACGGACCGCCCGCGCCGCGGGCGGTCCGTGGGTCAGGCGGTGAGCTCCCGCACGACCGTGTCGGCGAGCAGGCGCCCACGGCGGGTGAGCACCGCGCGGCCGCGGACGGCCGCCGCCCCGTCGAGGAGCTCGCGGGCGACCATCCCGGCCACCGCGCGCCGGCCGGGCGGGTCCAGCACGTCCAGGTCCAGCCCCTCGGCGAGCCGGACACCGAGCATGACCCGCTCCAGGTGCGCCTCACCGCGGGAGAGCACCTCACGTCCCGCCCCGGGCGACCGGCCGTCGGCCAGCAGCGCCGCGTAGCGCCGGGGGTGCTTGACGTTCCACCAGCGCACTCCCGCGCCGTCGTCGGTGGCGTCGCCGTCGGGCGCCCCGACGTAGGAGTGCGCGCCGGGGCCGATGCCCCACCAGTCGTCTCCCCGCCAGTAGGCCAGGTTGTGGCGGCACGCCTGTTCCGGTCCGCGCGACCAGTTGCTCACCTCGTACCAGGACAGGCCTGCCGCGGTGAGCAGGTCGTCCGCCAGCTCGTACTTGGCGGCCTGGTCGTCGTCGTCCGGGAGGGTGAGCTCGCCGCGGCGCACCTGCGCCGCCATCTTCGTGCCCGGCTCGACGACCAGGGCGTACGCGGACACGTGGTCGACCCCCGTGCTCAGGGCGGCCTCGACCGACGTCCGCCAGTCGTCCAGGGACTCGCCGGGCGTGCCGTAGATGAGGTCCACCGACACCGCGAGACCGGCCTCGCGGGCCCACCGCACGACGTCGGGCAGACGCGCCGGGTCATGGGTGCGCTCGAGCGTGGCCAGCACGTGCGGCACGGCGGACTGCATCCCGAAGGACACCCGCGTGAACCCCGCCGCGGCGAGCGTGGCCAGCGACTCCGGCGTGACCGAGTCGGGGTTCGCCTCGGTGGTGACCTCGGCGTCGGGGGCCAGCCCCCACGCGGAGCGGATCCCGTCGAGGATCCGCACCAGGTCGGCGGCCGGCAGCATCGTCGGGGTCCCGCCGCCGAAGAACACCGTCCGCACCGGCCGGTGGCCGAGCCCGGCGTCCGCCAGCACCCGGGCGGCCAGGTCGACCTCGCCCAGCGCCGTCGTGGCGTACTGGTGCTGGGAGGCGCCCCCGCCCAGCTCGGCGGCCGTGTAGGTGTTGAAGTCGCAGTAGCCGCACCGCACCGAGCAGAAGGGCACGTGCACGTACACCCCGAACCGGGAGCGCGACGACGGGACACCGGTCGCGTCGTCGGCCGACCGGGTGACGAGGTCGGGCAGCGAGCCGTCCGCCGGGACCGGTTCGCCGTCGGGCAGGGCGGGCACTACTTCTTCTTGTCCTTGGTCTCCTTGCCGCCGGAGCCGTCGGAGGACAGCGCGGAGATGAAGGCTTCCTTCGGGACCTCGACGGACCCGATGTTCTTCATCCGCTTCTTGCCCTCCTTCTGCTTCTCCAGCAGCTTGCGCTTCCGGGAGATGTCGCCGCCGTAGCACTTGGCGAGCACGTCCTTGCGGATCGCGCGCACCGTCTCGCGGGCGATGATGCGAGCCCCGACGGCGGCCTGGATCGGCACCTCGAACTGCTGGCGCGGGATGATCTCCTTGAGCTTGGCCGTCATCTTGACGCCGTACTCGTAGGCCGCGTCCTTGTGCACGATCGCGCTGAAGGCGTCGACCTGGTCGCCCTGCAGCAGGATGTCGACCTTCACCAGATCGGCCGCCTGGTCGCCGGAGGGCTCGTAGTCCAGCGAGGCGTACCCGCGCGTGCGGGACTTCAGCGCGTCGAAGAAGTCGAAGACGATCTCGGCCAGGGGCAGCGTCCAGCGCAGCTCGACCCGGTCCTCCGAGAGGTAGTCCATGCCCTCCATCTGGCCGCGGCGGTCGGTGCACAGCCCCATGACCGCGCCGACGAACTCGCTCGGGGCGAGCACCGTGGCCTTGACGATCGGCTCGCGGACCTCCTTGATGCGCCCGGCGGGGAACTCCGAGGGGTTGGTGACCTTGACCGTCGTGCCGTCCTCCATCGTGACGTCGTAGACGACGTTGGGGGCCGTCGAGATGAGGTCGAGGTCGAACTCGCGCTCGAGGCGCTCGCGCACGATCTCCAGGTGCAGCAGGCCGAGGAACCCGACGCGGAACCCGAACCCGAGCGCCACGGAGGTCTCCGGCTCGTAGTTCAGGGCGGCGTCGTTGAGCTTGAGCTTGTCCAGCGCGTCGCGCAGCGTGGGGTAGTCCGACCCGTCGATCGGGTAGAGGCCGGAGAACACCATCGGCTTGGGGTCGTCGTAGCCGCCCAGCGGTTCGGCGGCGGGGTGCTGCGCGCTCGTCACCGTGTCGCCGACCTTCGACTGGCGCACGTCCTTCACGCCGGTGATGAGGTAGCCGACCTCCCCCACGCCGAGACCCTTGGTCTTGATCGGTTCCGGCGAGATGACACCGATCTCGAGCAGCTCGTGGGTCGCCTTGGTCGACATCATCTCGATCCGCTCGCGCGGGTTGAGGTCGCCGTCGACCGCCCGCACGTAGGTGACCACGCCGCGGTAGGTGTCGTAGACGGAGTCGAAGATCATCGCGCGCGCCGGGGCGTCCGGGTCTCCCACGGGCGCGGGGACGCGGTCGACGATGAGGTCGAGCAGCTCGGTGACGCCGTCACCGGTCTTGCCGGAGACCCGCAGCACGTCCTCCGGCTCCCCGCCGACCAGACCGGCCAGCTCGGCCGCGTACTTCTCGGGCTGCGCGGCCGGCAGGTCGATCTTGTTCAGGACCGGGATGATCTCCAGGTCGTGCTCCATCGCCAGGTACAGGTTGGCGAGGGTCTGGGCCTCGATGCCCTGCGCGGCGTCGACGAGCAGGATCGCGCCCTCGCAGGCCGCCAACGACCGGGACACCTCGTAGGTGAAGTCCACGTGGCCCGGGGTGTCGATCATGTTGAGGGCGTAGGGCTCCTCGCCGCGCTGCCACGGCATGCGCACGGCCTGGGACTTGATCGTGATGCCCCGCTCCCGCTCGATGTCCATCCGGTCGAGGTACTGCGCACGGGCGTCACGCGGCTGCACCACCCCGGTGAGCTGGAGCATGCGGTCCGCCAGCGTCGACTTGCCGTGGTCGATGTGCGCGATGATGCAGAAGTTGCGGATCAGCTCGGGCGGGGTCGCGTTCGGCTGGATGCGTTCGCTCAGGGCGGCGGACGGGATGGGCAACACGTCTCCGTCGGGTCGAGGCTGGACTGCGGGCCTCGTCATTGTCCCACGAGCCCGACGGCGCCCCGGCGGACCCCGGCGGCACCCGTCGCCCCGGACCCCTGCCCGTCACGTCCCCGGCACGCTACGTTGCCCGTCATGACCAGCCCGACACCCGTCGTCGACCCGGGCTCCGGACGCCGCACCGACGGCGGAGCGGACCTCGACCACCTCGACCGCCTCGCCGCGCTGCAGGAGGCGTTCCTCGCGGACGTGCCCGGCGCCGACCCCCGCGCGCACGTGCCGGCCTGCGGCCGCTGGACCGTCGCGCAGCTGGTCACCCACGTGGGCCGGATCCACCACTGGGCCGCCGGCCAGGCGCGTCGACACCAGGAGACGCCGCTCGGGCGCGGCCCCTTCGACCTCGCACCCTTCTACGCCGCGCAGGCCGCCGAGCTGCGGAGCACGCTGGCCGACGTGCCCCCGGACACGCCGTCGTGGACGCTGCTCGGTACCGGGCCGGTGTCGTTCTGGCACCGCCGGCAGGCGCACGAGACCTTGGTCCACCTGCACGACCTGCGGGCGTCCGTGCTGGGATCGGGACGGCTCGTCGCGCCCGAGCGCCCGATCGACGCGGGTCCGCCGGTGTGGGCCGACGCCGTGGACGAGGTCGTGCGGATGTTCGCCCCGCGGCAGGTCGAGCTCGGGCGGATGACGGCGCCGGGCGCCCCGGTGCGCCTGACCGCCACGGACCTCGGCTGGTCCTGGGACCTGGGACCGGAGGCACACGGACCTGCCGCCGTGCTGCAGGCGCCCGCCCGCGAGCTGGCACTGGTGCTCTGGCGCCGGCTCACTCCCGTCGAGGCGGGCGCGCGGATCGACGGCGACGCCGGCCTGGTGGCCGACCTGCTCGCGGCGCGTCTCGTGCCCTGACCCGGCGCCCGTCCGGCCTGTTCCGCCGAGGTCTCCTCCGCGTGTCGCGCCGTAGGCTGTCCGTCATGGCGAGCCACCGGTGGACGAGACTCCTGCGCGACGCGGGCCGCGCCCTCGCGGCGGTCCTCGGGCGTGCCCGACGCCGCCCGCCGGCGGGACGTCCCGCCCCCGGGCGACCGGAACGGGCGCCCTCCTACCCGGGTGACTTCACCGGCATCGTGCGCCCCGTGTACTCCCCGCACCCGGACGGCGCCCCGGACCCCGGCGAGATCGTGTGGACGTGGGTGCCGTTCGAGGAGGACCACACCCGCGGCAAGGACCGCCCCGTGCTGCTGGTCGGCCACGACGGACCCTGGCTGCTCGGTCTGCAGCTGACCAGCAAGAACCACGACCGCGACGCGGCCCAGGAGGCCCGGTTCGGGCGGTTGTGGATGGACATCGGGTCGGGTCCGTGGGACGCCCGGGGCCGGCCGAGCGAGGTCCGGGTCAACCGCGTCGTGCGGGTGGCACCGGATGCCGTGCGCCGCGAGGGCGCGGTCCTGGACGCCGCGACCTTCCGCCAGGTGGTCGACACGATGGGACGCGCCCGCCGCTGACGCGGCGTCGGTCACACCGGTTACCACGTCCCGATCCCGGCTGGTACCGTAGATCCTTGCGTGTCCGCCCAGGTCGGCGGACACCGCCGCAGTTCCTCTCCACGGGTTCCCCACCCCCAGTCCCGGAAGTGCGGCCGCCCTCTACGACCTATCCGCTCGCCGACAGGCGAACACACCAGGAAGTTCTCTCGTGGCAAACATCAAGTCTCAGATCAAGCGCAACCTGCAGAACGAGAAGGCGCGCCTGCGGAACCGCTCCGTGAAGTCGGAGCTCAAGACGTACGTCCGCAAGGTCCGCAAGGCCGTCGCCGCCGGTGACAAGGACGCCGCCACCTCGGCGCTCCGCGACGCCTCGCGCAAGCTCGACAAGGCTGTCTCGAAGGGTGTCATCCACCCCAACCAGGCTGCGAACCGCAAGTCGGCGCTGGCCAAGGCCGTCGACAAGCTCTGACGCCGCCCGGTCGCCCGCGCGACCGCTGGCCGCCGAACGCCCCTGCACCCCGTCGGGTGCGGGGGCGTTCTCGTGCCCGGGGCTAGGACCGCCCGCCGGACCGGGCGATCGTCAGGACCGCCCGCTCGACCGCGTAGACCGGATCACGGCCGCCGCCCTTGACGTCCGCGTCCGCCTGGGCCACCGCCGAGATCGCGGCGGCCAGCCCCTCCGGCGTCCACCGGGACAGGTCCCGCTGGGCGTTGCGCACCTGCCAGTCCTGCAGACCGAGCTCCCGCGCCGTCGTCGACCCGCCCCGGATCGCGGCCACGCGGGCGAGGGTGCGCAGGCGCAGCGCCAGGGCCGCCACCACGGGCACCGGGTCCGCCCCGGTGGCGAGGGCGTGCCGCAGCAGGGCCACCGCCGCGCCGGCGTCGCCGGCCACCGCGGCGTCGGCCACCTTGAAGCCCGTGGCCTCGACGCGACCGCCGTAGTACCGGTCGACGGTCTCGGCGGAGATCGTCCCGGCGGTGTCCGCCACCAGCTGGGAGCAGGCGGCCGCCAGCTCGCGCAGGTCGTTCCCGAGCGCGTCGACCAGCGCCCGCACCGCCGCCTGCTCGGCCCGTCGCCGGGCCGCCCGGAACTCCCCGGCCACGAACGCGACCTTGTCGGCGTCCTTGGTGATCGCGTCGCACTGCAGCACCGGCGCCCCGGTGGCCACGATCGCGTCGAGCATCTTCTTGCCTCGGTTGCCCCCGCGGTGCACCACGACGACGATCGTCTCCGGGTCCGGGGCGGCCACGTAGTCGACGACGTCGGCCACCAGGTCCTCGGTGCACGCCTCGGCACCGCGCACCACCACGGCCTTGGCCTCGCCGAACAGTGACGGACTGGCCGCCACGGTGAGCTGGCCGGCCGCGTAGGTGGGCGCGTCCAGCTCGGCCTTCTCCACCGCGGGGTCCTGTTCGCGGGCGAGCGCCAGGACGCCGTCCACCGCGCGCTCGGCGAGCAGGTCCTCCGGGCCCCGGACGAGGATCACCGGCGCGAGCGTCGGGTCGTCCCAGGGGCGCGTGTTCGCCGACGCCCCCGAGCGGCGGGACGAGCGGGACCGGTTCGTGGAGGGCACGGGGACAGCCTGCCAGACCCGACCGACACGGCGTCCCGGTCCGGTGAGGCGCCGGGTAGCCTGGCCCGGTGCCCCGGACCCTCGTCGTGACCAACGACTTCCCTCCCCGCCAGGGCGGCATCGAGACGTTCGTCCACGCGATGACCTCCCGCTTCGACCCCGACGAGGTGGTCGTCCACACGTCCTCGACGCCGGGCCAGGAGGAGTACGACCGCACGCTGCCCCACCCGGTGGTCCGGGCACGCACGCGGATGCTGCTGCCGACCCCGGCGCGGACCCGGGAGGTCGTCCGCCTCGTGCAGGAGTACCGGTGCGACGCCGTCTGGTTCGGGGCGGCGGCCCCGCTGGGCCTCATGGCACCGACGCTGCGCCGGCGGACCGACGTCCGGCGCCTCGTCGCCACGACCCACGGCCACGAGCTGTGGTGGGCGCGGGTGCCCGGCACCCGGGCGGCGCTGCGGCGCATCGGTCGCTCGGTCGACCACCTCACCTACCTGTCGGACCGGACGGTCGACGTCCTGGCCGAGGCCGTCGGGCCCGAGGTCGTGTCCCGCGCCGTGCGGCTCTCGCCCGGCGTGGACCCGTCGGCCTTCGCCGGTACCGACCCGGCCGGGGGCCGTGCGGTGCGCGACCGCTACGGGATCCCGTCGGACGCACCCGTCGTGCTCTGCGCCGCAAGGATCGTGGAGCGCAAGGGGCAGGACACCCTCGTGCGGGCCATGCCGGAGGTCCTGCGTGCCGTGCCGGACGCGCACCTGCTCCTGGTGGGCGACGGCCCCTACGCCGACCGCGTGCGGCGGCTCGTCGACGCGCACGGCCTCGGGGACCGCGTCGTCCTCGCCGGCGGCCACCCGCACACCGCGATGCCCGCCTTCTACAGTGCCGCGGACGTCTTCGCGGGTCCCTCGAGGACGCGACGGGGCGGTCTCGAGGTCGAAGGTCTCGGCATCGTCTACCTGGAGGCGCAGGCGGCCGGGCTGCCCGTCGTCGTCGGCGACTCCGGCGGCGCCCCCGACGCCGTGGACGACGGTGTGACCGGATTCGTGGTGGACGGCACCGACCCCGGTGACGTCGCCGCCCGCCTCGTCGAGCTCCTGCAGGACCCCGCACGACGGGCGCGGATGGGGGCGGCCGGGCCCGCCTGGGTCGAAGGTGCCTGGACGTGGGACCAGCGGTTCGAGATCCTTCGAGGACTGCTCGCGCGCTGACGCCGCGGCCCTGGCGTCACCGCTCGCACACCAGGGCCGGCGCACCGTCCCGCACGACCAGCGAGGCCGCGCCGCAGCGGTCCGTGCGCACCACGCGCGCGCCGACCCGGCGGTACATCTGCATCGCCGTGTCGGTCGGGTGCCCGTAGTCGTTGCGCCCGACGGAGACCAGGGCGACGGCGGGGTCGAGCAGCCGGGCCAGCTCGGCAGACTGCGCGGCGGACCCGTGGTGCGCCATCTTGACCACCTCGACGGGGTCGGCCGGGTACCCGGTCGACGCGAGGTCGGCGACGAGCCGCTGCTGCCCCGGCACCTCGAGATCGCCGAGCGCGACGACGTCCACGCCACCCGCCGTGCGCAGGGCGAGCGCGACGCTGCCGTCGTTCGCGGACGCAGCGGTCACGTCGGCGCCCAGCACGGTCCAGGTCACGTCACCGGCGGTTCCGTGCCGACCGCGCCCGGCCACCTCCACCGGCACGCCGGCGAGCTCGAGGGTCGCCCTGGTCCGCTCGGCACCCTCGGGCGGGTCGTCGACCGGGGACACCAGCGCCGCCGCCACCCCACGGCCCGCGAGGACGGCGGGCAGGCCTCCGACGTGGTCGGCGTGGAAGTGGCTCAGGACCAGCAGGTCGACCCGGTCGACCCCGAGGCGGTCCAGGCAGCGGGCCGCGTCCTGCCCCGGCGGACCCACGTCGACCACGACCGCGGCGCGCTGCCCGCTGCGCACCACCAGGGTGTCGCCCTGCCCCACGTCGCAGGCCACGACCTGCCAGTCCGCCGGGACCCCCGTGCCGACGGGTCGGACCAGCACCAGCAGCACGGCGAGCACGACCGTGCCGGCCGCGCCCCCGAGGAGCGCCACCGTGAGCGTCCGCCGGCCCGGTCGCGCCCGGCGCCGGGCTCGCGCCACCCAGGACGCCGGGTCCCGGCCCGTCGGCCAGCCCCGCCCGGGCGGACGTCGCAGCACCGCCAGGAGCACGGCGGCCGTCGACAGCGCGAGCAGCGCGGCGCCGGCCGGTCCTCCCGGCCACGGCACACCGGCCCCCGGCACCGCCGCGGCCGTGGTGGCGACGGAGGCGATCCATCCCGTCGCCAGCCCGGCCAGCCAGGCCAGCCCCCCGGCGAGCCCCGGGGCCCAGGGGGCCGTCAGCGTGGCCGCCAGCCCGAGCACCGTGGCGGGCACCACGGCCGGCGCCACGAGCAGGTTGGCCACGACGGCGGTGGTCGGGACCACCGGGTCGAGCAGGATCAGCACCGGCCCGCAGGCCGCCTGGGCGGCGACGGGCACCGCGACCGCGAAGGCGGGTCCACGGCCGCACCACGGCGCCATCCGCCGGGCGAGGGGTCCGGTCAGCAGGACGATCCCCGCGGTGGCCGCGCACGACAGCGCGAAACCGAAGGAGCGTGCCTGCCACGGGTCGACGACGAGCAGCACGGTGGCGGCCGTCGCGAGCGCCGAGAAACCCGCCGAGGGCCGTCCCAGCGCGAGGGCGAGCAGCGCGACGGCACACGTCCAGGCCGCCCGCAGGACGCTGGGCTCGGGACGGACGAGCAGCACGAAGCCGACCGCCACGAGCGCCAGCAGCAGCACCCGGGCGCCCCGGGGGATCCGCAGCGCCACGCACGCGGCACCGGCGACCGCCAGGACGATCGCGAAGTGGCTGCCCGACACGGCGGTGACGTGGGTCAGACCGGTCACGCGCATCGCCTCGTCGATCGGGGCGGGCACCCGCGAGGTGTCCCCCACCGCGGCCCCGGGCACCAGACCGCGGGCCTGCGGCGACAGCCCCCCGGTCACGACGAGCAGCTCGGAACGCAGCCGGTCCGTCAGCCGCCCGACCGGTCCGGGCGCTGCCGTCTCGGGCACCGCGGACGGGACCTGCGCGGCCGCCACCACCCCGGCACCGAACGCGGGCGGTGCCAGCCGGCCCCGGGGGCGCACGGTGGCGCCGACGCGCGGCGCCGGCCCCGGAGCGGTCACCATGACGTGCCCCACCGCCGGGACGAGCACGTCGCGGGTCATCACCTCGTCGACGGCCAGCACCCACCGCTCGCCGTCCCCGCGAGCAGCGGGACGGGCCGACGAGACCACCTCGCCGTGCAGCGTCACGACCGCGCCGTCCGCGGCGAGCCCGCTCAGCGGACCTCGGGCGTCGCTCTGGACCGCCACCGAGGAGGCCACGGCGACCAGGCACGCCGTCACGAGCACGCCGTGCGTCACGACCGGGCGCGTCACCGCCGGGCGGGTCACGACCGGGCGCCCACGCCGCCGGGCGTCGTCGGCCGCGAGCACCGCGCCGACCGCGAGCAGCACCGCCGCGCCGACGGCGACCACCGGTCCGGCCCACGCCGACGACGTCCCCGTCAGGGCCCAGGAGGCGACCCACGCCGCGGCCAGCACCGGCGCGAGCCGCAGGTCCCGCGTCACAGCACCACGCGGTCGCGCAGTCCCTCGAGGAGCACCGGGCCGATCCCCGACACCTCCGTGAGCTCGTCCAGCCGGGAAAAGGGCCCGTGCTCGTCACGCCAGGCGACGATCCGGTCGGCCAGCACGGGCCCGACGCCGGGCAGAGCGGTCAGGGCCACGGCGTCGGCGGTGTTGAGCGGAACCGGACCGGCGTCCGCGCCGGACCCGCCGGCCGGCGGGTCGGCCACGAGCGGCTCCTCCCCCGGCGCCGGCACGTGGACCTGCTCGCCGTCCACGACAGGACGGGCCAGGTTGAGGGCGGTCAGGTCCGCCTCCGGACCGGCACCGCCCGCGGCCTCGACGGCGTCGGCGACCCGTGATCCCGCCGGCACGGTGACCAGCCCGGGTGCGGCGACCTGCCCGATGACGTGCACGACGACGGCCGGTCCCGGGTCGTCGGCACCCGGCGGGGGCGCGGCCGCCGGGTCGGTCCGGTCCGACGAGCCGTCGCCACCGGGGGCGACCGGCGCGGCGGGGGCCGCGGTCGCGGCCGGCACGGGCAGCGGTTCGAGGGTCTCGCGGGGCCACAGCGCGACGGCGGCCGCGATCACGGCGACGAGGAGCAGGACGGCGGCTGCCGCGGTCCCGGCCGGCCCGGCGAGTGCCCAGCGGCTCCGCCCGGGGGCGGGTTCGAGGTCGACCGGGTGCCCGTGGGCGGCGCTGTAGGCGGCGGCGACGTGGCCGGCCGAGCGCCGGGAGCGCAGTCGTTCGACGAGCTCGTCGGGTGCAGCGGTGTCGGGCGGGGTGGCGAGCGCCGCGCGCAACGCCTCGCGGCGGCCCGCCGCCGGGTCGAGCCGGTCGTCGGGGAGGTCGGGAGGTGCCGTGGTCACGGCGCGACGCTAGGGCCGCCTCCGGTGCTGCCGACGGTGGCCGGCCCGCGTCTGTGGACGGGCGCGGGTGTGGATGGCCGCGGCGCCCGCTACCAGGGGCCGCCGGGCTCCAGGTCGTGCACGTGGCCGCCGCGGTCGACGACCACCACGGCCAGCGCTCCCGGCCCCACGTGCGCACCGAGGACCGCACTGACGGGGGTGACGACCGGCAGGAACCCGAGCCGGTCGGCGAGCGCGGCGGCGACCTCGGCCGCCTGCTCGGGTGCTCCGAGGTGGTGCACCGCGACGGCGGGCCGCGAGGCCGCACGGACCTGCTCCAGCGCCAGCCCGACGAGCCGGGCCACCGAGGCCCGGCGGGTCCGGACACGCTGGGTCAGCTCGATCGCGCCGTCGTCCAGGGTAAGGATGGGCCGGACGCCCAGGGCGGTGCCGAGAGCGGCGGCCGGGGCGGAGAGCCGTCCGCCCCGGCGCAGGTGGTCGAGGGAGTCCACGAGGAACGTCGTCCGCGCGGAGGCGGCGACCTCGGCCGCCCGCCGGGCCACGTGGCTCGCGTCGCAGCCCGCGGCCGCGCAGCGAGCCGCCTCGTCCGCGGCGAACCCGAGCCCCATCGCGGCGGTGCGCGAGTCCACGACGCGCACGGGGAGCATCGCCCGCTGCCCGGCACGCTCGGCGGTCCCGGCGGTGCCCGACAGCTTGCCGGACAGGTGCACCGACACCACCGCGCGGGCGCCCTGGGCGGCGAGGTCCCCGTAGACCGAGGTGAACTCGGCGGTGCTGGGCTGCGAGGTCGTCAGCCGCTCTCCCTCGGCGATCCGCGCCGCGACCTCGGCAGCGCGGACGTCGACGCCCTCGCGCAGGTCAGTGTCGTCCGTCACCACGTGCAGGGGGACGACGACGGGCGCCAGCTCTGCGGGCAGCAGCGAGTTGGTGGGCGGGTCTCCTGGGCCGGGCAGGCAGGCGGTCGAGTCGGTCACGACGCGGACGGCCGGTAGGTCACGCATGTCGCCACGAGTGTAGCCACAGGCACCCGTGGGGTCGCGCCGGGCCGGGCAGTGGACCTGCGGGGTCTCTTCCCCGCCCGCGCGGGCCGGGTCCGCCGTCGGGCACCGGTGACGCACCGGTGCCCGACGGCGAGGCGGCGGTCAGGACTCCAGCGGCTCCGCGTGCCAGATCCGGTCGAGGTAGTCGCGCATCGACCGGTCCGAGGAGAAGAAACCCGACCGTGCGACGTTGAGCACCGCGGACCGGCTCCAGGCGTCCGGGTCGCGGTAGGCGGCCTCGACGCGCTGCTGGGCGTCCAGGTACGACTGGTAGTCCGCCAGGACCATGAAGCGGTCCTCGCCGAGCAGGTTGGACACGATCGGCTCGAACGTCTGCCGGTCCCCGCCGGAGAACTCGCCACGGGCGATCAGGTCGAGTGCCCGCCGCAGCGTCGCGTTCTCCTCGTAGTACGTGGCCGGCCGGTAGCCGGCCTCGGCGACGGCGGCGGCCTCGGGCTCCGTCAGACCGAACAGGAAGAAGTGGTCGTCACCCACGAGCTGGCGGATCTCGACGTTCGCCCCGTCGTCGGTGCCGATCGTGAGCGCACCGTTGAGCGCGAACTTCATGTTGCCGGTGCCCGAGGCCTCCTTGCCGGCCAGCGAGATCTGCTCCGAGAGGTCCGCGGCCGGGATGAGCGTCTCCGCCACCGTGACGTTGTAGTTCGCCGGGAAGGCCACGCGCAGCACCCGGGAGACCTCCGGATGGTTGTTGACCACCGCCGCGACGTGGTTGATCAGCCCGATGATCTGCTTGGCCATGGCGTACCCCGGGGCGGCCTTGGCACCGAAGACGACGGTGCGCGGCACCACGTCCTCGAGCGCGAGGCGGCCGGAGACGATCCCGTCGTAGAGGGTGATGACGTGCAGGATCTGCAGCGTCTGGCGCTTGTACTCGTGGAGGCGCTTGACCATGACGTCGAGCATCGTGTCGACCGGGACCTCGATCCCGTCGCGCCGTGCGAGGAAGTCGGCGAGGCGCTCCTTGTTCGCCGACTTGACCTCACGGAACCGACGCCGGAACTCCGGGTCGTCGGCCAGCGGCTCCAGCTCGCGCAGGCGGTCGAGGTCGGTGACCCAGCCGTCACCGATCGCCTCGGTGATCAGCTCCGACAGCCGCGGGTTGGCCATCCGGACGAAGCGGCGCGGGGTCACGCCGTTGGTGACGTTGGTGAACTTCTCCGGCCACAGCCGGGCGAAGTCCGCCAGCACCTTGTCGCGGAGCAGCTGCGAGTGGAGCTCGGCGACGCCGTTGACCTTCGTCGCGGCCACCGTGGCCAGGTGCGCCATGCGCACGGCGCGTCCGGGGTGCTCGGCGATGATCGACATCCGCCGCACGAGGACCGCGTCGTCGCCGGAGGCCTCGCGGACCTCCTCGAGGAACTCGTCGTTGATGCGGTAGATGATCTCCAGGTGCCGGGGCAGCAGCCGACCGAGCAGGTCGACGGGCCAGACCTCGAGCGCCTCGGGCAGCAGGGTGTGGCAGGTGTAGGCGAAGCAGCCCTGCGTGACCTCCCACGCCTCGTCCCAGGCGAAGCCCTCCTCGTCGACGAGGATCCGCATGAGCTCGGGCACCGCGATGACCGGGTGCGTGTCGTTGAGCTGGAAGCAGACCCGCTCCGGCAGCCGGTGCAGGTCGAACCCCTGCGGCAGGAGCTGGTCGATGAAGTCCCGCAGGGAGCAGGCCACGAAGAAGTACTGCTGCTGGAGCCGCAGCTCCTTGCCCTGCGGTGTCGAGTCCTCCGGGTAGAGCACCTTGGAGATGTTCTCGGCGAACGTCTGGGCGCGCACCGCCTCGGCGTAGTCGCCGTAGTTGAAGGTCTCCAGGTTGAAGGCGTGCGTGGCCCGGGCGCTCCACAGCCGCAGCGTGTTGACGCACCCGTTGCGGTAGCCGGGGACCATGTAGTTGTAGGGCACGCCGAGGACCTCCCAGCCGGGCACCCAGCGCGACGTCTCGACGGCGTCGGCGCCCTCCCCCTCGGAGACCGTCTCGACGTGACCGCCGAAGCTGACGGTGACCTCGTGCTCGGGGTGGGCGAACTCCCAGGGCGAGCCGTTGTCGAGCCAGCGGTCGGGCTTCTCGACCTGCCACCCGTCCTCGAACTTCTGCCGGAAGATGCCGTACTCGTAGCGGATCCCGTAGCCGATCGCCGGGATCGCCATCGTCGCCAGCGAGTCAATGAAGCAGGCGGCCAGCCGGCCGAGGCCGCCGTTGCCGAGCCCCGGCTCCACCTCGGCCTCGCGCAGCTCGGCCACGTCGATGCCCAGGGAGGCGAGCGCCTCGGAGGCGATGTCGGTGAGGTCGGCCGCGATGAGGGCGTTGTCGAGCTGCCTGCCCAGCAGGTACTCCGCGGACAGGTAGGCCACGGCCTTGGGCTGGGTGCGCAGGTGCTCGCTCGTGGTCCGCATCCAGCTCGCCATCAGGTAGTGGCGGACGGTACGGGCCAGGGCCAGGTACTTGTCGTTCGTGCTGGCGCGCTCCAGGACCGTGCCCTGGGTGAAGTTGAGCTCGCGCAGGTACTCGCGCACGAACCCCTCGACGGAGGGCTCGGGGCTGGCGATCAGCGGGGTCGATTCGGTCACACGGGTGACACTACCTACGCGTCCGCGCGCTGTCCTCGGGTGGTGCTCGGCGGACGCCGGATCGTCACGTCCGCGAACCATGCCCGACACATCGGCCCTGCAGGGACGTGTGACGGATGTCGCTATAGTCCTGCTCATCCTGATGTCGCGCCCCCTCGGAGCACCCATGGCCGCCGGTCCCCGCCCTGTTCGCCGACGCCTCCTCGGCGTGCTCCTCACCGTCGTCGTGGCGCTCTCCGGGACGCTGGTCGCGGCGCCCGCCGCGACGGCGGCCGACGACACCCCGCCCACGACTCCCCAGGTCACGCAGAAGCGCTGGCTCCCGCCGAAGGAGCCCGACTTCTCCGGCATCTGGTGGTGGAAGCCGCGGGCCACGTGGACGGCGTCCCGGGACGACAGCGGGGTCACCGGCTACCAGGTCCAGGTGCGGCACCCCGGCAGCCACTGGCACACGCCCGGCTCGACCACGTGGAGGTCGCCCGACAGGCTGAGGTACCGGCTCCTGCTCGAGCCCGGTGAGCAGGACTGCCTGCGCGTCCGCGCCCGCGACGCCGCCGGGAACGTCAGCCGGTGGTCGAAGCGCCGTTGCACCACCGCGCCGCTGACACCCCTGATGGACTTCGTCGACACGACCCTGGTGAAGGACAACGGCGCACTCACCCACCCGTACGCCTACCTCACCACCACGTGGGGCGGCCCGACGAAGACCGAGGACAGGTTCACGGACGTCCGCGGCGTCCGCCTGCGGGTGCGCACCGGGCCGAAGGCCGGGCGCGCCACGGTCTACGTCGGCAGCCGGCGCCTCGGGACGATCGACGCCCGGTCCTCGACCGGTCGGTGGCGCACGATCACGATCCGCGTGCCCGCGGAGGACGCCCGCACCGGCCGCATCCGGTTCGTGCCCCGCACCGAGGCCCCCGTCAAGATCCGGTTCGTCTGGCCGATCGGCCGGTGACCGATCCGCGGCCGGTCACGCCCCCACGAGCGTGACCAGCCGGGAGCGGCCCGCCGGGTCCTTGACCGCCTGCAGCACCACGTCCACGTGCGGCTCCAGCGCACTGACCTTGTCCAGCGGCGCGCCGATGACGAGCTGGAATCCCAGCCCCTGCCACGCCCCGACCGCACGTCCGGCGAACCGGGCGTCGGCCTTGATGAACGCCTCGTCGAGGAACACCGGCGCGTACCGGGGGCGCTCGGCCCCGGCGTCACCGAGCTGGTACCGCAGGGCCGCGCCCACGATGAACGCCACGAGCTCCTGCGACTCCCCGCCGGACTTCCCGGCGATGTGGTCGTACACCGAGACGTGGTTCCCGTCGAGGTCGACGCACTCGGCGCTGATCCGCACGTGCTCGCGCACGTCCACGAGCCTCCGCCGCTCCGGGGAGTCGGGGCGGATACGGTCGATGAGCCGTGCCATCCGTTCGTAGCGCCGCTGCCGCTCGGCGGGGGTCTGCTCCCCCGGGTCCGCGGCCAGCTCGCGCAGGCGACGCCTGAAGGACACGACGTCCCGCGCCTCGGTCACCTGCGCGGTGATGCGCAGCCGGTGGGCGTCGTCGCGGAACGGCAGGGTCGCCAGGATCTGGTTGACCGGTTCCATGCGCTCGCGGATCTGGGCGACGGAACGGCTCATCACGTTGCCCAGCAGGGTCAGGTCGTGGCCGCTGAGCCGCCCCAGGGTCCGCGACCACCGTTCGGTCAGCTCGTAGAGCCGCTGGTCCTCGATCTCGGCGAGGATCCGGGCGAAGTCGTCGTAGGACGCGTCCGGGTCCGTCCCCAGGTCGGGGTGCGGCCAGGCGTCGCAGAACCGTTCGAACACGCCGCGCAGACCCGCCCGGGCGGCCTCCGCGGCCGCGACGGAGGCCTCCCGGTCGCGGACCAGCTCGCGGGCCACGGCGGTGGTCGCCTGGTCCAGCGCGGCCAGCGGCAGCCGGTCGGGGTCGCCGGGCGCCACCGCCGTCAGTGCCGACTCGAGCCGGCGCTCCTGCACCTCGGTGCACCCCACGCCCGACTCCTCGGCCCCCTCGACGGCGTCGGTGACCTGGTCGACGAGGTCGGTGATGGCCGCCCACTGCTCGCCGAGCTCGCGCACACGGTTCTCGGCGTCGGCGCGCTCGCGGTACAGCTCGGTCAGCCGGGCCCGCAGCTCCTGCTCGTCGTCGCCGAGGGCGCGCACGACGTCGGACCCGTCGCGCAACGACGCGAGACGCGCCTGCCGCACGGCCAGGGCCTCCTCGGCCCCGTCGACGTCGACGTCCTCCCAGCTCAGCCGCAGGAGCTGGCCGGCGGCGACGAACTCGTCGGTGTGCGCCGCCTGCCGCAGCCGTGCACCCTCCAGCGCCGCGCCGGCGTCCTGCAGCGCGGTGCGTGCGGACTCGATGTCGGCGGCCAGCCGGTCACGACGTCGCGCGTTGGAGAACCCGAGCACGGACCCCCGCGGGCTGCCGCCGTGGGCACCGCGGCTGCCGTCGGCGATCTGCCCGGCGCGGGTCAGCGCCCGCCGGTGCTCGCGCAGCTCCGACGGATCGTC
Organism: Isoptericola sp. b515; assembly: GCF_030588125.1. Lineage (NCBI taxonomy): Bacteria > Bacillati > Actinomycetota > Actinomycetes > Micrococcales > Promicromonosporaceae > Isoptericola > Isoptericola sp. b515. The sequence continues at coordinate 476,695 of NZ_JAUQYR010000003.1, forward strand.
GACGCAGACGTGGTCGAACCGGTCCGCGAGCCGGTCGGCGAGCCATCCGCCGAACGGGCCGGCCTTGATCTCGAGCCGTCCCGGCAGGGTGCGCGGGTCGGCGTCCTCCCCCATGGGCCGGTGCGTGGGGACGCCCTCGAAGCGCAACCGGCGGCGCAGCGGGACGCGGTCGATCGCGGACCGGAAGTTCGCCAGGCGCTCGGCGTCGACGAGCAGCGTGGTGGCGAAGCCGCCCAGGGCCAGACCGATGGCGTCACGCCACGGCTCGTACTCGCCGCGGACCTCGAGCAGCTCGCCGACGAACGGCAGCTCGTCGGCGTCGAGGCCGGCCGCCTCGGCGAGCGCGACCCGGGCGGCGTGGTCCTCCGCGGAGACGTTGCCACGACGCCGGGACAGCGAGGCCGCCTCCTGCTCCAGCCGGGCCAGCCGCTGCTCGGCGTCCGTGACCGCACGACGGGCGCCGTAGACCGCGTCCTCGAGCTCGGCGGACCGCTCGGTGCGGTGCTCGACCAGGTCGTGCGCGGCACGCCGGACGCGGTCGAAGTCACGGCGGGAGCCCACCGACTCCTCGAGCACGGCGAGCTGCGTCTCCAGGCCGGCGCGGGCGGTGCGCACCTGCGCCAGCTCCTCGGACCGGCGGCGGATCTCCCGCTCCGCCGCCTCGATGGCGTCACCGCCCTGGCGTCGCAGCGCGGCCCGGGTCTCCTCGAGGTCGGACTCGGCGGTGGCGATCCGCGCGGCGGCGGCGGTGCGGCGTTCCTCGGCGGCGCGGTGCGCGGCGCGGTTGACCTCCTCCTCGGCACGGACGAGCGCGAGCCGGCGGCGGTCGCGCCACACGCTGAACGGTGTGGTGGTGGCCTCGGCGCCCGACCCCGGCGCGCCCAGCGTGTCGAGCAGCGCCACGGCCGCCTCGGCGTCGTCGATCCGTGCGCGCAGCTCGCGCATCGGACGCAGCACCTCGACCTGGCGGGTGGCGGTGAGCATCTCGGTGCGCACGGCGCTCAGCTCGTCGAAGTGCTCCACGGCGCGGTCGGCCACCTCGAGCGTCTCCGGCTCGGTGAGCACCATCGCCTTGTACAGCGCGTCGACGGTGGTGATCGCCTGTCCGGCCTGGATGCGTCCGAGCAGCTGCATCGCCCGGTGCCCGTCCCCGGCCGCCCCGATCCCGAGCGCGGCGTGCAGCCGGGTGGCGAAGGCGATGTCGGTGTCGAACGGCGTGAGCCCGGCCTCCGCCAGCCCGGTGCGCGCGAACCGCCCCGGCGCCAGGGCCTCCAGGTCCCGCAGGTCGAACGCGCCGTCGGCGGTGGCCCGCACGACGACGCACTCCTCGTTGCGCGTCGCGCCGCGCGGGACGTACCAGGCACGCAGCGCGGTGAAGACCTCCCCGGACTGGTCCGTCCACGACATCGCGATCGCCGTCCAGGTGTCGACGCCGTCGCCGCGCAGCACCTGCTCGCGGCTGGTGGCGCCGTCGGCCCGGGACTCGTCCTGCTTGCCGCGGGCGTACGACAGGACGTTGCGCTGCTCGCGCCCGCGGGCCCGCCCCGCGGCCGCACCGTTGGACGCCCCGTTGAACGGGGTGGTGTGGCTCATCATCAGGGCGATGTAGGCGTCCAGCAGCGTCGACTTGCCCGAGCCCGACGCCCCGGACAGCAGCGTCGCCCGCGGGGAGAAGCGCACCTCGTGGTGCCCGTGGTAGCCGCCCCAGTTGACGAGCTGCATCGAGGTGGCCGTCCACTGGCGCCCGTCCGAGGCCGCGGGGATCAGCCCGAACAGCGAGTCGTTCATGCGGACCGTCGTCGTGGTGGTCATGCGTCCTCCCCCGTCCCCGCCGCGCCGTCGTGCCGGTCGGCTCCGTCCTGACCGCTCAGCCAGGCCGTCAGCTCGCGCAGCCGGTCGACCGGAAGCAGGATCTCCACGACCGGTCCGACGCGGTAGCGCCCGGTCGCGACCTCCTCCAGCACGCGTTCGCGCACCAGGGCGGCGACGGCGTTGTCGATCTCCCGGTGCCGAGCCGCCAGGTTGGTCTCGTCGTGGGCGAGGAACCCGAGCGCGTAGTCGGTCATCTCCTCGGCGTCGACGTAGGCGGCCGGGTGCCCGGCGCCCTGCTCCTGGTGGTACCGGTTGCGCACGTAGAGCATGAGCAACGTCTCGACCCGCTTGAAGGGCTCGTCCCGCAGCAGCACCGGGACCGCGAGGCCGTCCGGGCGCACCTGGCGCTTGTACGCGATCTCGTAGTCGCGGTCCACGACCAGCTCGACGAAGAGGTCGTGCAGGCGGGACGACAGCACCTGCTGGTGGGTCAGCAGCGCCGTCCACTCCGCCGGGTGCTCGGCCGCCGACAGGTACCGCCGCTGCATGACGAGCGCCAGGACGCGGCGGGCCTCGAACGGCAGCACGCCGGTGTCGCCGGCGAACAGCGCGGTGTCCTCGTCCTCGATCGCGGCGGCCTCCACGAAGGGCTCGTCGGCGCCCGTGCCCGACGGCGGCACCTCGGTCTCGGCGACGTCAGTCATCGGTCCTCCTGATCGGGGTACGGGGCAGCACGAAGTCGCGGGTGGTGCCGTCGGCGCGGGTGGCGGTGACGCGTTCGAGGTCGGCCGCGGGGACGTCGCCGGTGCCGGCTCCTGCGGTCGCGTCGGCGTCGCCGTCCGCGGCGACGAGGTCCAGGTAGCCGAGCAGCTCCACCGGGCGCCGCAGGGCGGCCGGCCCCTGTGCGAAGACCGCCCCGACCGTGCTCGGTGCCGTCAGGGCGGCCAGCCGGGCGGCGAGGTCGAGGTGGTGCGGGCCGCCCATGGCCCGCAGGTCGTCGATCGCCCCGTCGGTGTCGCCGGCGTCGTCGGCGACCCCGGGGTCGAGCTCCTCGGGCGGCGTCTCGGGTCGCAGGTCGTGCAGCGTGGTGCGCAGCCGGCCGGGCACGGCACGCTCGAACCAGCGCAACGGCTCGACGCGGGCGGCGCGCGCGCTGGCCGGGAACCAGTCCGCCATGGCGGCGGTCGCCTCCCGCAGCGCGGTGTCGACCTCCCGGTCCCGCAGCGGGTTGTGGTGGCGGATCTGGGCGGTGACCGTGCGCGAGACCCGGGCCTGGGCCGCCAGGACCACCTCGATCGCCGAGACGAGCTGGGCGCGCAAGCCCTGCAGGGCGACGCGCTGCGCCGCCGGGACCTCGGCGGCGAACGGGTGCTCGAGGATCTGCCGGACACGCTGCTCGAGCGAGTCCAGGAGCTCGGGGTCACCGAGCAGCTCCATGGCCCCGGCGAAGGCGCGTCCCTCCGGCGTGCCGTCGAGGAGGTTCTCCGAGGCGTCCAGGTACTCGGCGACGACCACGCCCGTGGACCGTTCGTCCTGGCGCAGCCGGGTCACCAGGTCGCGCTGCAGCACCGACAGCGACTCCACGACGCGGGCGAAGTCCGTCGGCAGCTCCCGCACGAGGAACAGCAGGTGGTCGTACTGCTCGCCGAGGCGCTCGTCGGGGACGGGTTCGACCTCTCCCCCGGCCTCGAGCCGCGCGAGCTCGCCCTGCGCCTCGTCGATCCGGGCGCGCAGCCGGCGCATCTGCGCCTCGCGGTCCGGGTAGGCGTCCCGGGCCAGGTCGTCGAGCGCGACCAGCAGGGTGCGGATCCGCGACTCGCTGACCAGGCCCCGGCCGCCCTGGGTGCGCGTGACGACGTCGAGCGCCTCGGTGGCGTAGCTCGAGAGCTGGTAGCGCTCGGTCCCGTCGTCGTCGAGCGCCCGCACCAGCCAGCGTTCGCGCACCCAGCGCGTGCAGACCACGCGCGCCGGATCGCCGGGCACCCGGGGAGCCTGCGGCCCCGCCTCGGCCCGGAACCCCGCGAGCAGGTCGTCCACCTCCACGTGCAGCTGCTCGGTGCCCACGGTGGGACGGTCCGGCGTGAAGACGCAGCGCAGCACGGCGACCACCAGGGGCGCCTCGGCCTTGTGCAGCAGCCCGAGGGTGGGCGCGGCGAAGGCGCGCTCGACCCCCGCGAGCGCCCCGGCCAGCCGTGATCCCGGTGCCGACGCCACCTCAGACGACGACATTCACCAGCTTCGGCGCCCGGACGATCACCTTACGGATCTCGGCACCGTCGATCGCCCGCATGACGTTGGGCTCGGCCAGCGCCGCCGCCGTCAGGTCGTCGTCCGAGATCGAGGGCGAGACCTCGATGCGGCCGCGCACCTTGCCCTTGACCTGGACCACGCAGGTGACGGTGTCCTCGACCAGGTACTCGTCCTGCGCCGTCGGGAACGGCTCCCGGGCCAGCGAGTCGGGGTGCCCCAGCCGCTCCCACAGCTCCTCGGCGATGTGCGGCGCGATGGGCGCCACCATGAGGACCAGCGGCTCCACGGCGGCCCGCGGCACGGAGTCCAGCCCGGTGAGGTGGTTGTTGTAGGTGATGAGCTTGGCGATGGCCGTGTTGGGGCGCATCTGCTCCATCTCGAGGCGGACGTCCGCGATGGTGCGGTGCAGCGCCCTCAGCGTCTCCCGGTCCGGCTCGTCGTCGGTGACCACCAGGGAGCCGTCGGTCTCGTCGACGACGTTGCGCCACAGCCGCTGCAGGAACCGCTGGGACCCGACGACGTCGCGGGTGTTCCACGGACGGGACAGGTCCAGCGGGCCCATCGCCATCTCGTAGACGCGGAAGGTGTCCGCCCCGTACTCGGCGTACATGTCGTCGGGGGTGACGACGTTCTTCAGCGACTTGCCCATCTTGCCGTACTCGCGCTCGACGGGGCGGCCCTCGTAGGTCCACCCCTTCTGCTCGTCACCGTCGACGTCGGCGGCGGGCACGTAGGCGCCGCGGGCGTCGGTGAAGGCGTAGGCCTGGATGTAGCCCTGGTTGAACAGCTTGCCGAACGGCTCGATCGAGCTGACGTGGCCCAGGTCGTGCAGGACCTTGTGCCAGAACCGGGCGTACAGCAGGTGCAGCACCGCGTGCTCCACGCCGCCGACGTACAGGTCGACGCCGCCGGCCGGGCCGGTGGTGTCGTTGTGCCGCGGCCCCATCCAGTACTCCTCCAGGGCCGGGTCGACCACGGGGCGGGTGCCGTCGGCCCGGTCGTCGGAGCCCCACGTGGGGTCCAGGTACCGCAGGTAGTACCAGCACGAGCCGGCCCAGTTGGGCATGGTGTTCGTGTCACGGCGGTACCGCTGCGGGCCGTCGCCCAGGTCGAGGGTGACGTGCACCCAGTCGTCGTTGCGGCCCAGGGGCGCCTCCGGCTCGGAGTCGCGGTCGTCCGGGTCGAACGTGCGGGGGGCGTAGTCCGGCACCTCGGGCAGGCTCACGGGCAGCCGGTCGGTGGGGATGGCGACCGGGCGGTCCTCGGCGTCCCACAGGATCGGGAACGGCTCGCCCCAGTACCGCTGCCGGCTGAACAGCCAGTCGTTCAGGCGGTAGGTGGTGGTGCCGCGGCCGGTGCCCTTCTCCTCGAGCCAGGCGATGATGCGCGCCTTGGCGTCCTCGACGCCCAGCCCGTCCAGGGAGATCTCGTCGTTGGCCGAGCGCACCGTGACGCCGTCACCGGTCCACGCGCCCTCGTGCCCCTCGGGCAGACCGCCCGCGGGCTCGACGGTGTGCACGACGGGCAGCTCGAAGGCCGTCGCGAACGCGAAGTCGCGGTCGTCACCGCCCGGGACGGCCATGATGGCGCCGGTGCCGTACCCCATGAGCACGTAGTCGGCGGTGAAGACGGGGACCGTCTCGCCGTTGACCGGGTTGACCGCCAGGTGGCCGGTGAACACGCCGGTCTTCTTGCCGGCGTCCGCCTGGCGCTCGACGGCGGTCTTGGCCGCTGCCTGGCGGCGGTAGGCGGCGACGGCCTCGGCCGGGGAGGCGTGCCCGCCGGTCCAGACCTCGCGGGTGCCGTCGGGCCAGGTGGCCGGCACCTCGTCCAGCAGCGGGTGCTCGGGGGAGACGACCATGAAGGTCGCGCCGAACAGGGTGTCGGGGCGGGTGGTGAACACCTCGATCGCGCCACCGGCGCCCGCGGCGTCGGCGTCCGCGTCCCCGGCGCCGACCACGTGGAAGGTCACGTTGGCGCCCGTCGAGCGGCCGATCCAGTTGCGCTGCATCGCCTTGACCTTGTCCGGCCAGTCGATCAGGTCCAGGTCGTCGACCAGGCGGTCGGCGTAGGCGGTGATCCGCATCTTCCACTGGCGCAGGTTCTTGGTGAACACCGGGAAGTTGCCGCGCTCGGAGCGGCCGTCGGCCGTGACCTCCTCGTTCGCCAGCACGGTGCCCAGGCCGGGGCACCAGTTGACCGGGGAGGAGTCGACGTAGGCGAGCCGCTGGGAGTCCAGCACGTCGCGCTGCTCGTTCGCGTCCAGCGCGGACCACACGGCACCGCCCGTGTTGTCGCCGTCGTGGCCGGGCACGGGACGCGCGCCCGCGGCCAGCTCGTCGCGCAGCTCGGCGATCCGTCGGGCCCTGCCGCGCTGGGCGGTCGGGCTGCCGTCGGCCCGCTTCCCGGCCTGCTCGGCGTCGGCGTCGTACCAGGAGTCGAAGATCTCCAGGAAGATCCACTGGGTCCAGCGCACGTAGTCGTCGTCGATGGTGGCGAAGCTGCGCCGCGGATCGTGCCCCAGGCCCATCCGGCGCAGCTGGCGCCGGTAGGTGACCATGTTGCGCTCGGTGACCAGGCGGGGGTGCTCACCGGTCTGGACCGCGTACTGCTCGGCGGGCAGGCCGAAGGCGTCGAAGCCCATGGCGTGCAGCACGTTGTCGCCGCACATCATGCGGAAACGGCCCACGACGTCGGTGGCGATGAACCCGAGCGGGTGGCCGACGTGCAGACCCGCGCCCGAGGGGTACGGGAACATGTCCATGATGAAGAACGGCCGACCCGTCGGCCGGGCACCGCCCGCCCCCGTGAGGTCTCCGGTCGGGTTCGCGGCGTAGAAGGTGCCGCGCTCGTCCCACCGGTCCTGCCAGCGCAGCTCGATCTCCTGCGCGAGGGCGGGGGTGTACCGGTGCACCGGCTCGTCCGGGCGCTGCGGGGTGACGGGCATGTCCGTGGTGTCGGCGTTCGGCGTGCTCACCCGGGCGAGTCTACCGGCCGGGCCGTCCGGGACCCGCGGCCTTTTCGCCGGTCCGGACCTCGCCGTCGGGCGGCGGCCCGGCTCAGAACGAGGCGACCAGCGCGGCGCCGACGGCGACGAGCAGCCAGGCGACCGCCACGACGTAGCCGATGACGAGGATCACGCCGCGGTTGCCCACGACGATGCGGCGCAGCCCGTCCCCCACCCGGAGGTCCCCCTCCTGGACGGCCCGCACGACCTGGAACCACAGCAGCGGCCACATGGCGGTCCACACGACCATGCAGGCCGGGCAGAGCGCCACGAGCACGTAGAAGCTCGTCCACATGAGGAAGAACACGAGCAGCTGGCCGAGCACGGTGCCGCCGAGCAGCCACAGGTGGTACCAGCGCGGCAGCCGGGCACCGGTGAGCAGCACGACACCGGTCGTGATCACCACGGGGAACGCCGCCACGCCGATGAAGGGGTTGGGGAACCCGAGCAGGGACCCCTGCCACGACTCCATGGCGACGCCGCAGTCGAGGAACAGGTTGATCGAGCAGGAGGTCACCCGGTCCGGGTCCTGCAGCTTGAGGATCCGCTCGATGGCCAGCCAGAGCGCTCCGCCGAAGCCGACCGCCCCGAGCACCACGAGGAGCAGGGCGTAGGGGCGGGTGGCCAGCGGGCGCGGCCCCGTCGCGGGAGCCGCGGCGTCGTCGGCGCCCGGGCTGCCGCCCGTCGCGTCCGCGGAGATCTCGGTCACGAGGTGACGGTACCTCACACGGTGCGGGCCGGAGCCGGGCGGGGCGTGCGCAGCGAGACCAGCACGACGGCCAGACCGACGACGGTCAGCCCCAGGCCGGCCCACGCGGGCGCCACGTACCCCCAGCCGCCGGCGATGACCAGCCCGCCGACGAACGCACCGCCGGCGTTGCCGACGTTGAGGGCCGAGTGGCACAGCGCCGCGCCCAGGGACTGCGCCCGCGGCGAGAGGTCCATCAACCGTGTCTGCATGGCCAGCCCCAGCACCTGCGAGGTGACCCCGAGCAGGAAGAGCCCGGCCACGGCCCCGAGCGGGCTCGTCGCGGTGAGCGCGAACAGCACCAGCGACAGCCCGGTGCTGACGAAGCCGCCCAGCACGGTGCCCACGACGGACCGGTCGGCGAGCCGGCCGCCGAGCAGGGTGCCGACGGTCATCCCCACGCCCATGACGGCGAGCACCCACGGCACGGAGCTCTCGCCCATGCCGGCCACGCGGGTCACGGTGGGTGCGACGTAGGTGTAGACCGCGAACAGCCCGCCGAACCCCACGGCCCCACCGACGAACGCGACCCACAGCGGGCCGTTGGCCAGCGCGCCCAGCTCCTGGCGGACGCTGCTCTCGACCGGCCCCTGCTCCGGCACGAACCGCCACAGCCCCAGCAGCGTGATCCCACCGAGGACGCCGATGAGCACGAACGCCACGCGCCAGCCGAACGCCTGGCCGACGGCGGTGGAGATCGGCACCCCGACGACGTTCGCCACGGTGAGTCCCGTCATCATCATCGCCACCGCGCGTCCCCGGCGGCCCGGCCCCGCGACCGCGGACCCGACGGCGGCCCCGACGCCGAAGAAGGCGCCGTGCGGAAGTCCGGCGAGGAACCGCCCGGCCACCAGCCACTCGATGCTCGGGGCGGCGGCGGACAGCACGTTCGCCACCGTGTACGACCCCATGAGCAGCAGCAGGAGCCGACGGCGGGACATCCGTGCCGCGGCCACCGTGAGCAGCGGTGCGCCGACCACGACGCCCACCGCGTAAGCGGTGATGGCGTGCCCGACGACGGGGTCGCTGGCCTGCAGGTCGGCCCCGATCTGGGGCAGCAGACCCATCGTGGCGAACTCGGTGGTGCCGATGGTGAAGCCGCCGAGGGCCAGGGCGAACAGGGCCCAGCCGGCGCCCTGGACCGAACCGCGAGTGGGGCTACGGGGCGGTGCGACGGTCACGATCACATCCTCTCGAAACGATTCGACGACGCCGCACGCCTCAGGGGGTGCACGTCGTCGGGGATGCCGACCAGCCTACGCGCGGACCACCCGGACGCGCGAGGCCGCGAGATGACCCAGGTCCACCGCCACCGGCCCGTCCGGACCGGTCCAGGTCAGGGAGAGCGTCCCGGCGTAGTCACGGCGTCGCTCGACCGTGACCTCGACGTCGAGCTCCAGGCCGAGGCCGGCGAGGTAGCGCAGCGCGTCCGGGTCGGCGTCCGAGATCCGGGCCACCGCACCCCGCTCCCCCTCGGCCAGGTCCGCCAGGGGGACGGCGTCGGGGCGCACCACGCGCCCGTCCGCGGTCGGGATCGGGTCGCCGTGCGGGTCGCGGACGGGGTGGCCCAGCCGGGCGTCGATCCGCTCGACCAGCCGGTCGGAGACCGCGTGCTCGAGGACCTCGGCCTCGTCGTGCACCTCGTCCCAGCCGTAGCCGAGCTCACGGACCAGCCAGGTCTCGAGCAACCGGTGACGCCGGACCATCGTCAACGCGTGGCGGCTCCCCTCCTCGGTGAGCCAGACACCGCCGTAGGGCTCGTGGCCGAGCAGCCCCTGCGCCGTCAGGCGGCGGACGGTCTCGGAGACGGTGGACGGCCCGACACCGAGGCGGTCGGCGAGCAGGCCGGTCGTGACCTTGTCGTCGGTCCACTCCTGCGCGGACCAGATCGCCTTGAGGTAGTCCTGCGCCACCGGCGTCAGGTCGGCCGGGCCGGCGGTGTCGGTGTCGTTCACACCCGCAGCCTACGTGGTGGCCTACGGCGCGATCGGGCCGACCGGGCTCGCCGAGGGCGAGGGCCGCACCTCGTCGTCGCCGGTCGCGCCGCCCGTCTCCGTCGGGTCCGGGGAGGACGAGGGGTCGTCCTGCGACGTGTCGAACGGACCCTCCGACGGCGTCGTGCGGTCGAGCTGGCCCACGGCGGGCACCACGGGCGGCACCGGCTCCCGGTCGTGCACCGTGGCCTGGCCGTCCGGGTCCACCGTGATGACCTGGAGGTCGATCACACGACCCTCCTCGGGATCGACGCGCAGGAGCGTCATCTCGGCCGTCCCGCGCAGCGGCCCGACGGTCGCCTGGCCCGACGCGGCGCCCGCCGTGCTGGCGGACACGTACCGCATCCCCTGGCCCACCTGCTCCGGACCGGCCCGACGGTGCGTGTGCCCCGAGACCTGGAACGGCACGCAGCCGGACTCCAGGGCGGGTGTCCCCACCACCGGCGTGTGCACCAGCAGCAGGTCGACGTCACCGTCCTCGCACGCCGTCTCGGCCAGGTCCTCCGCCTGCTCCGCCGGGGTCCGCTCGCGCGCGACCGACGTCCCCTCGCCGATGCGGGTCTCCAGCGCGTCGCGGTCGCCCAGGATGCGCACGCCCGCCACCTCGACGACGGACCCGTCGAGCACCGTCTGGCCGTGCGCGGCCTCCTGCTCGGAGGTCAGGACCGAGTCGTGGTTGCCGTCCGCGACGATCATCGGCACGCCGTCCGGGACCGCCGCGGCGAACGAGTCGACGCACGCCTTCTCCACGGCCGTGCCGTTCATCGTGGTGTCCCCGGCGTTGAGCACGACGTCGGCGCCGGCCAGCGTCGCGGCCGAGCTGATCAGGGTCGACATGCCGGTGTTGCAGTGCAGGTCGGAGACCACGAGCATCGTCACCACGTCGTCGCCGCTCGCGGACACGTCGCCGAGGTTGGTCCGCACCGCGTCCCGGATCAGCCAGGACCGCCACGCCTGGTGCAGGTCGTCGTCGGCGGCGGCGTAGAAGGCCTCGTTGTCGTCGTACAGCTCCAGGAGCTGGCCGCCGTAGGTGTCGACCACGGACGCCAGCCGCCCGGTGATGCGCGCGCCCTCCAGCGCCGTCCCGGCGAACACCTCGGACGCCGGACGGCCGGACCGCACGGGTGCCTCGTCACCGGACACGACCGTCGCCCCGACGACCGCCACCACGACCACCCCGGCGGTGAGCTGCCAGGTCCGCGGCGCCAGCACCGCCGAGAGCTCCTTCCGACGGCGTCGGCCCAGCAGGGCGCTCAGGCCCCACCCGGCCAGCCCCACGACGGCGAGCGCCGCCACGGACCGGCGGATCGCCGACGCCACGAGCGCCCGGGTGGCGGCGTCGATGGTGATCTCGGGGCTGTCGTAGAACTGCAGGTAGCGGTCGAGGTCGCCGACCAGGCGGTCCAGCGTCGAGGCCTGGTCGACGGCCGTGAGGTCCGCCGGGATCTCCTTGACCGTGATGTCCGCCCCCAGGCCGAGCGGCAGGGGCGAGTCGATCTCGAGGGTGCCCAGCGGGCCCAGGTCGGTCACCACCAGGCCGTCGGTGTCGACCTCGTAGAGGGCCTCGTGCGGGCCGAGGTTGAGCTCGGCCGACGCGGTCGTGACCCCGTAGACGAGGCAGGCGACGACGGCCGCGGAGGCCACCAGGGTCCAACGCAGCCAACGGGGCGGTTCACGGCGATCGGTCATCGTGCCACCATCCTGACACCGATCCCGCGCCGTTCCGTCCACGACCCCGCCGGCCGGTCAGGCGGTGGCGCGCCGCAACGTCACCAGGGCGATCCCGGCGGCGGCGAGCACCGCGACGAGGCCGATGACCGAGGTCGTCACGACACCGCTGCCGAAGGCGGCGTGCGCCGAGTCGAGCAGGGCCCGGGCCTGGCCGGGGGGCAACGTCGCCGCGACGTTCGTCGCCCCGCCGAGCGTCTCGGTCGCCCGCGCCGCCGCGCCGGGCGCCACGCCGTCGGGCACCCGGACGCCCGCCTGGTACGAGGCCGTGAGGATGCCGCCGAGCACGGCCGTGCCGAGCACCGCGCCCAGCTCGTACGCCGTCTCGGAGATCGCCGAGGCGGCGCCGGCCTTCTCGGCCGGGACGCTGGAGACGATGAGGTCGTTCGAGATCGTCTCGGCCATCCCGACACCGAGCGCGAGCACCACGAACGCCAGCGCGATCCAGCCCGCCTCGCCGCGCCCCGCGACCAGAGCGGTCACGAGGTAGCCGGTGGCCGACACCGCGAGCCCGGAGGCGACGATGACCGCGGGCCGGACACGCCGCACGAGACGCACCACCGACAGCCCGGCCGCGACCGTGGTCACCGTGCCCGGCACGAGGACGAGCCCGGCCTGGACCGGGGACAGACCGAGGACGAGCTGCAGGTCCTGGGAGACGAAGAAGAGGAATCCCACGAGCGCGAAGACCGACAGCAGGTTGACCAGCACGCTGCCGGTGAACGCGGTGTGGGCGAACAGCCGCACGTCGAGCATCGGGTCCGGCCGCCGGAGCTGGCGACGGACGAACACCACCCCGACGCCCAGGCCCACGGTGAGCTCCGCGAGACCGAGGAGGTCGCCCTTGGCCAGCGTCTTGATCCCGAGCACGACCGTCAGCATCGCGGCCATGACGAGCGCGATGGACACCGGGTCGACGCGGCCGGGCGCCGGGTCGCGGGACTCGGGCACGAACACGGGTGCCAGGACGACCAGCAGCGCGAGCACCGGCACCGCGAGCAGGAAGACCGAGCCCCACCAGAAGTGTTCGAGCAGCACGCCACCGACGATCGGGCCGACAGCGGACCCCACGGTGAACGTGGACGCGAACACGGCGACCGCGAGCCGGCGCTCGGTGCGGTCGGTGAAGACGTTGCGCAGCAACGACAGCACCGAGGGCATGAGCATGGCCCCGAAGAACCCGAGGCCCGCCCGGGCGACCAGGAGCGCACCGGCGCTGGGCGCGAAGGCGGCCAGTGCGGACACGGCGGCGAAGCCGGCGGCACCGGTCAGCAGCAGGCGGCGGCGGCCCACGCGGTCGGCGACGGAGCCCAGGGGGACGAGCAGGCCGGCCAGCACGAGCGAGTAGACGTCGACGATCCACAGCAGCTGGGTGCCGCCGGGTTCGAGCGCGGCCGAGATCTGCGGCAGCGCGAAGCTGAGGACGGTGTTGTCGATGGACACGAGGAGCACCGGCAGCATGAGCACGGCGAGCGCGACCCACCGCCGCACCGGGGCGGCCGGGGTGGCCGCGGGAACGGTGGCGGGGGTCGTCGTCGAGGAGGCCGGTGCCGTGAGGATCTGAGCCATGGGGAGGCCTTTCACGAGCACGGGACGGCCAGGGCGACGCGTCGCGTCGGACTTCTGCACCGTCTAGTCGGTACAGTAACGAGTCCGCCGGTAGGGTGCAACCATGCCTCCCCCTCCCGCAGCTCGAGCAAAGGTGCTCGAGGCGTTCACCGACCTCCTCGTCACCTCCGGGGAACGGTCCGCCACCCTCGACGCGGTCGCCGACCACGCCGGCGTCTCCAAGGGCGGCCTGCTCTACCACTTCGGGTCCAAGGACGCCCTGGTCGACGGGCTCGTCGAGCAGCTCACCGACCTCATCGCCGCCGACGCGGCCGCGATGCGCGCGGATCGCGAGGGCCCGGTGCACTACCTGCTGCGCACCTCCTCCGACGTCGGCCACGAGTTCGACCGTGCCTACCTCGCGGTCGCCGAGCTGGCCCGCGGTGCGTACCCCCGGGCCCGCGGAGCGCTGGACGCGGCCGAGCAGGCGTGGACCGACGCCGTCGTCGAGGAGGTCGGTGACCCCGCCGTCGCCCGGGCGGTCGTGCTGCTGTCCGACGGGATCTACCACCGCACGTCGCTGGGCGCCGCACCGCCGCCGCTGGAGGAGCTGCTCACCCTCGTCGACAGCCTGCGTCGGACGACCACGGGCTGACGCCCGCCGTCAGCCCGTCCGGCGCTGGGCCTCGACCGAGCGGCGCAGCGCCTCCATCAGGTCGACGACCTCGGCGCCCTCACCCTCCGGCTGCTCGCCGAAGGTCTCGGCGGCGTCCACCGTGTCGCCCTGCTCGATCTTCGCGTCGATGAGCTGCCGCAGCTGGGCCTGGTACTCGTCGGTGTACTCCTCGGGCGCGAAGTCCGCCTCGTAGGCCGACACGAGCTGGGCGGACATCGCCAGCTCCTTGTCGCTCACCGACGTCGACCCGTCGAGCGCGGGGAACTCCGCCGCCCGGATCTCGTCGGCCCACAGCAGCGTCTGCAGCGTGAGCACCTCCTCGCGCACGCGCAGCGCCGCCAGCCGGGTGCGCTGACGCAGCGCGAACTTCACGATCGCGGTGCGGTCGGTCTCCTCGAGGGTGCGGCGCAGCAGCACGTAGGCCTTCGGGCTCTTCGAGTCCGGCTCGAGGTAGTAGGACCGGTCGAGCAGGATCGGGTCGACCTGGTCGCTGGGGACGAATTCGACGACCTCGATCTCGCGGTTCGACTCCGCCGGCAGCGCGGCGAAGTCCGCCCGGGTCAGCACCACGACGTGCTCGCCGTCGTCGTAGGCCTTGTCGATGTGCTCGTACGGCACCGTCTCGCCGCACACCTCGCACACGCGCCGGTAGCGGATGCGACCGCCGTCGGCGTCGTGCACCTGGTGCAGCGACACGTCGTGGTCCTCGGTGGCGCTGTAGATCTTCACCGGGACGTTCACGAGCCCGAACGTCACGGCGCCCTTCCAGATCGCCCTCATCACCCCATGGTCACGCGGGCGGTCACCGGACGCGACCGGTCAGCCGAGCAGGCCCAGGACCCCCACGACACCGACGAGGGCACCCAGGAGCAGGGACACCCCCACCAGCACGGCGTGGACGGTGTAGAAACGGGTGGGCCGCGCGGCGTCGTCACGGGCCCGCGGGTCGCGCGTGACCCGCTTCCAGAACGGCGGCCACACCACGAGGTTCCACACGGCGGCGACGACGAGCACGAGCGACCAGGCGACGGGGATCTCCACGGCGACGAGTATCCCACCCGGGGCCGGGCGCGGGGCGGCGCGCCGACGAGCGCGCCGCCCCGCGGTTCCTCAGCGGCCGAGCGTCGCGAGGACGGCGTCGGCCATCCCCGCCTCGCCGCGGGCGTTGGGGTGCACCGGCACGACGTTGGTGCCGAAGAGGATCGGCTCGATCCACCGCTCCCCGTACGGCGCGCAGGCGTCACGGCCCTCGCTGCGCTCCGCCATGTCGACGAACGTCGCCCCCGTCTCGGCGGCGGCCTGCTCGATCACGCCGTTGAGGGTGGCCTGCAGGTCGCGCAGGTAGGGGATGTCGCCCTGCGCGATCGACATCTTGGCGAAGCAGCCCTTCTCCGCCGGCACGATCCAGGGGTAGCCCACGATGGCGACCTCGGCCTTCGGCGCGCGCTCCTGGATGTCCAGCAGGGCCTGCCGCACGGCGGGGTAGGTGACCTGCTCGACCTGGTCGGTGAAGTGGCTCCCGTAGGTGTTCTTGCACGGGCTGCCGAAGCCCACCGTGAGCGCACCCAGCGACCCGCACTTGAGGATGGCGCTGATGAACGTGCTGTTGTCGTTGCCGCCGATGGTCAGCGTGACGACGTCGGTCTTGGAGGTGAGCGCGTCGAGCTGGGCGGGCACGAACAGGTGCTGGTTCCGGTAGAGGTCCCCCGTCTCGGCACCGGAGCAGCTGACGTCGGTCAGGTCCGCACCGATCCGGTCGGCCACCAGGTGCGGGTAGTTGCGGGTGCTCTGCAGGCAGACCGGTCGGGCGTCCGGGGCCAGCGGCAGGATGCCCGACCCGGCCGAGTAGGAGTCGCCGAGGGCGACGTACTCCTCGGGGGGCGGGGCGGCCGCGGCCGCCGGGACGAGGCAGCCGGCGACGAGGACGGTGGCGGACGCGAGCGCGGCGGCCAACCGTCGACGGGGGGCGAGGGGCATGAGACAACTCCTTCGTTGTTTCGTCCGGCGCTCGACGGTGAGCACCGGTACCGAGTATCACGATCTGCGACTCCGTCCACAAGGCATCGCGGCAGATCCATGGCCAGGATGAACACGTGAGCCGGCAGCCCCAGCGCGTGTCGGTGGAGGGGCGCAGCCTGACCCTGACGAACCTGGACAAGGTGCTGTACCCCGCCACCGGCACCACCAAGGGCGAGGTGCTGCAGTACCTCGCCCGGGTCGCGGACGTCCTCGTCCCGCACGCGGCGCACCGGCCGGCCACCCGCAAGCGATGGCCCGACGGCGTCGAGGGCCAGTCGTTCTTCCAGAAGAACCTCGACGCCTCCACCCCCGACTGGGTACCGCGACGCACCATCCGGCACCGGCACTCCGTCAACGACTACGTGCTCGTCGACGACCTGGCCACGCTCACCTGGCTGGGCCAGACCGCCACCCTGGAGATCCACGTCCCGCAGTGGCGGTTCGGGCGCACCGGTGACCCGCTGCCCCCGGACCGCCTGGTGCTGGACCTCGACCCGGGTCCCGGCGTCGGGCTGCCCGAGTGCGCCCGGGTCGCCCGGTGGGCCCGCGACATCCTCGCCGGGACGGGCCTGGAGCTGCTGCCCGTGACCAGCGGGTCCAAGGGCCTGCACCTGTACGCACCGCTCACCGGACCGCACGGTCACCTCACCAGCGACGACGTCTCCGCCGTCGCCAAGGAGCTCGCCCAGCACCTCGCCACCGAGCATCCCGACCACGTGGTCGCCGAGATGAAGCGCTCGCTGCGGGCGGGCAAGGTGTTCGTCGACTGGTCGCAGAACAACGGGTCCAAGACCACGATCACGCCCTACTCGCTGCGCGGACGGGAGCGCCCGACCGTCGCCGCGCCCCGTACCTGGGACGAGCTCGACGACCCGGACCTCGGCCAGCTCACCTACCCCGAGGTGCTGGAGCGCGTCGCCCGCGACGGTGACCTGCTGACCCCGCTGCTGGCCGGTCACCTGGACCGCCTCGAGCCGACGCCGGAGCACCTGGCGTCGTTCGAGCGGCTGGAGACCTACCGCGCCAAACGTGACCCGGGACGGACCCCGGAACCGTTCGACAGCGACACCGACCGCCCCGTCGACGCGGCGCCCCGGTTCGTCGTCCAGGAGCACCACGCCCGCCGTCTGCACTGGGACTTCCGGCTCGAGCACGAGGGTGTCCTGGTGAGCTGGGCGCTGCCGAAGGGGGAACCCACCGACCCCGCGCAGAACCATCTCGCCGTGCAGACCGAGGACCACCCCCTGGCCTACGGCGACTTCGAGGGCACGATCCCGGCCGGCGAGTACGGCGCCGGGGAGGTGACGATCTGGGACGCCGGGACCTACGACCTGGAGAAGTGGCGCGAGGGCGCCGAGGTCATCGTCACCCTCCACAGCGAGCGCCGCGGGTCACGGCGGCTCGCGCTGATCCGCACCGGCGGACGCGGCGGGGACGACCAGAAGTCGTGGCTGATCCACCGCACGAAGGCCCAGCCCGGCGACGCCGCACCGGTGACGTCCGACGGCGGGTCCGCCGTCGCACCGCCGCCGTCGGCCGCCACCCTGGCCGCGCCCCGTCCGATGCTCGCGACGAGCGCGAGCGAGGCGGAGCTGGCCCGGCTGACCTCGGACGACTGGGCGTTCGAGGCCAAGTGGGACGGTTTCCGCACGATCGTCGAGGTGCTGCCGCCCGAGGCGTCCGCGCAGCACGGGGACCGTGCGTCGGCCGAGGACGAGGCGTCACCCGGGCACGGGGCACCACCAATGCGGGTGCGGCTGACCTCCCGGTCGGGCCGGGACCTGACCCCGACCTTCCCCGAGCTGCAGGCGGTGGGGGGCATGGTCCGTGCCGCGGACCTCCCGCTCGTCCTGGACGGCGAGGTCGTCGCCCTGGACCCCGACGGGCGACCGAGCTTCCGCCGTCTGCAGCAGCGTGCCAACCTCGCGAAGCCCCGCGAGGTCGATAGGGCGCGGCGGCGGGTCGGCGTCGACCTGGTGCTCTTCGACGCGCTGCGGGTCGCGGGGGTCGACATCACGGACCACCCCTACGACGAGCGGCGCGCCGCCCTGGCACGGGTCGTCTCCCCCCGCTCCCCCGTCCACGTGCCGACGGCGCTGGAGGGCACGGCCGAGGAGGCCCTGGCCGAGTCCCGCCGGCTCGGCCTGGAAGGACTGGTCGCCAAGCGGCGCCACGCCGGCTACACGGCCGGGCACCGGTCGCGGGAGTGGCTCAAGATCAAGCACACGCCGACCCAGGAGGCCGTGGTGATCGGCTGGCGTCCGCTGCGGGTCGGCACGCCCACCGAGGACCCCCGCTCCGTGGGTGGCCTGCTGCTGGCCCTGCCCGTCGAGGACGACGGCTGGCGGTACGTGGGCCGGGTGGGCACCGGGTTCTCCGACCGCGTACGCCGCGAGCTCGCCGACCGGCTCGCCGGGCAGGAGCGCCCGACGGCGCCGGTCGGCGACGTCCCGGCGATCGACGCCGCCGGCGCCCGGTGGGTCTCCCCCGACGTGGTCGTCGAGGTGCGCCACACGGGTTGGACGGGCGACGCCCCCGGCGAGGGGAGCCTGCGCCACGCCGTGTGGCGCGGGATCCGCGACGACAAGGACCCGCGCGCGGTGCGGGTCGAGTGAGCTCACGCCTCGTGGGCGTAGACCACCGTGTTGTCCACGTAGTGCCCCCAGTCCGCGTCCCAGGCCCCGCCGCAGGTGATGACCCGCAGCTCGGCCCCGTCGGTGTTGGCGTACACCGCGCGCGTCGGGAACTGCTTCTTGGGGTACTGCTCCACCCGGTCGACGACGAACGTCGCCGTGGAGCCGTCCCGGCGGTCGACGTGGATCTCCTGGCCGGGTTCCAGCTCCGCGAGGCGGAAGAAGACCGACGGCCCGTTCGGGCTGTCGACGTGCCCCTCGATGACGGCCGGGCCCTCCTCGCCCGGACGCGGTGACCCGTCGAACCACGCGGCGCGGTCGATGTCGTCCCCGGCGGGGACCTCGATCGTGCCGTCGTCGTTCAGCCCCAGGTGCAGCAGGTCCGAGTCGACGCCGACGGCCGGGATCCGCACCTGCTCCGGCAGCGCGGCACGCTCCTGCCGCGGCGGCTCCGCCGGCGACGGCGCCGCGGACGTCGGGGCGGACGTCGGGGCGGGTACCGCTCGGGCCGACGTGACCGGGTCCGGGGACGTCGCGGCCGCCGTGCCGGGCGCCGCGGCCGGACCCGGGGTGGCTCCTCCGTCCTGGACGCCGAACCCGACGGCGACCGCCGTCCCGCCGCCGAGCACCAGCCCGGCGGCGAGGACGACGGCCACGCGTCGGCGACGCATCAGGAGTCCTGCGCCGTGCGACGGCGGGCCACCAGACCGGCACCCACGCCCGCACCGGCGAGCAGCGCGACGCCGCCACCGGCGATCAGGGCGGCGTTCCCGGTCCCGGCGGTGCTGCCGGTCCCGGTCTGCACGCCGCCGGCGGGCATCTCGTCCATCTGCGAGGCGGCCAGGATGCCGCACAGGGCCGGGTCGGTGGCCTCGGCCGGCAGCGACGGGTCGAGGTCCGAGGGGGTGTCGCCGTCGTAGGCACCGCTGCCGTCGTGGTCGACGCCGTGGACGACCAGGGCCACGTCACCGGCGAGGATGTCGTCGGCGAGGTCCTGCGAGACCTCGATCTCACCGCGCTGGTAGTCGATGCTGCCGCCCGCGGCGGTGTCGAAGCGGTCGACGGCGAGCGCCGAGTCGCCGGAGGTGTCGCCCTCGGTGGTCAGGGACACCTGGACCGAGCCGTAGGACGGCACGCCCTCGGTGGTGGTGATGGTGCCCGAGCCGTCGGCGTCGTCGGCCTCGGTCGGGCACTGGTTCGCGGCGTCCTCGCCGTAGTGCAGGTGCGCGGCGTGCGGGCTGCCGGCGAGCAGGCCCGAGGCCGCGAACTCGACCGTCACGGTCGTGCCGTCGACCCAGACCATCGCGTCGCCGCCGCCGTCGACGCCGTTCAGCGGCACCGGCGTGAGGTCGCCGGAGGCGGTGCCGTCGGCCGCGGCGGCCGGTCCGGTCACGGCCAGCAGGCCGGCGAGCGAGAGGGCGGGCGCGACGAGCGCTGCGCGGGTACGTGCCTTCATGATCGATCCCTTCGTCCGGGTCGCGGCGTTCGCGACCTGTCGAGGGTTCGGAGCACCCCGCGCGGCGGATGGGTCCGGATCCGGACCGGTGTGCGCGAGGCCACGGAATGCTCGCGGCAGGTGCTCGGTTGCCCGTGACATGCGAGCCATCACCTATGCCCAGTACGGAAGCGCCGACGTCCTCGAGCTCACCGAGCAGCCCGACCCGCACCCGGGTGCGGACGTCGTGGTCGTCCGCGTGAAGGCGGCCTCGGTCAACCCCGTCGACTGGAAGGTCCGCGAGGGCTACCTCGACGGTCTGCTGGACACCCAGTTCCCGGTCGTCCCGGGCTGGGACGTGGCCGGCGTGGTCGAGCAGGTCGGCCTGGACACCCCCGAGTACTCAGTGGGCGACGAGGTCTACGGCTACGTCCGCAAGGACTGGGTGCACGGCGGGACCTTCGCCGAGAAGGTCGCCGCTCCGGTGCGCACCCTCGCGCCGAAGCCGTCGACCCTCAGCTTCGAGGAGGCGGCCGCCGTGCCGCTGACCGGCCTGACGGCGCTGCAGTCGATCCGGCGTGCCGGCGTGGCCTCGGGCCAGACGGTGCTCGTGCACGCCGCGGCCGGTGGCGTCGGCTCGTTCGCGGTCCAGATCGCCAAGGCCCGCGGGGCCCGCGTGATCGGCACCGCGAGCGAGGGCAACCACGACTTCCTGCGGTCGCTCGGTGCCGAGCCCGTGACGTACGGCGACGGCCTGGCCGACCGCGTCCGCGCCCTCGCGCCCGAGGGCGTCGACGTGGCGCTGGACTACGTCGGCGGCGACGCCGTGGCGGTCAGCGCGGACGTGCTCGCCCCCGGCGGGACCATCTCCTCGATCGCCGACCCGGCCGCCCGCGACGAGCACGGCGGTCAGTACGTGTGGGTGCGCCCCTCGACGGAGGACCTGGCCGAGCTCGGCGCCCTGATCGACGAGGGCACCGTCGGCGTCGAGGTGGCCGAGGTCTACGACCTGGCGGACGCCGCCGCGGCGCACCGGGCGAGCGAGACCGGCCACGTGCGCGGCAAGATCGTCGTGAAGGTCTGATCTCGCGACCATCCCGCGGACGGCCCGGGGACGCCGCAGCGCGTCCCCGGGCCGTCGTGCGTCCGGAGCCACGACCCGCCGGTCGGCGCGAGGTCGGGCGACGGACCCCGCACACTGGGACCGTGCGCCACTCCCCCACCGGCGGCCCCGGCCCCGTGGCCGCGACGGCCGTCCTCGCCGTGCTGCTGACGTCGTGCGCGCCGGGAGACGACGGCGGGCCGGACGACGAGGCCCGGACCTCACCACCCGCGGCGAGCAGCACACCGCCCGCGCCGAGTCCCTCGTCGCCCTCGGCCTCACCCGTGGCACGTCTCGAGCTCGTGGCCGGCGACCTCGGGCTGGACGTCACGGGCCGCTGGACGGACTCCACGGCACCGCGTCCCGAGGGCTCCGGCACGACGACGGCGCTCACCGTCCCGTCCGGAGCGCTCCCGCTGACCTTCGCCCTGCCGGAGGGCGGCTTCGTCCAGCACGCGGACGGCAGCGTCGGCGTGCTGGGCGCGCCCGACGGCGGCACGCCGGTCGCCGGGCTGAGCGCGCCCGACGGGCCCGCCGTGTTCCGGCAGGTCGACACCCGGCACGTGGAGCTGGTGCGGACCGGCGACGGGGGGACGTCCGATCCCGGCGACGTGAGCACCACGGTGGGCACCAGGGGTCTCGTCGACGCCACGTGGGGCGAGCGCGAGGGCGGGCGGTCCCTGGCCGTCGACCCGACGGCGTGGGCCCGGTCGGCGGGGGTGGCGGGCGTCGAGCTCGTCCGGGCGGAGCTCGCGGCCGCCGACCCGGAGGCGGACACCGCCACGATGCACGACCAGCTGCGCTGCCATGCGCTCGGGGCTCCGCAGAAGGACACCTGGAACCTGGAGCCGTGGCGACCCGACGTCGGGCTGGTCGCCGTGCTGGCCGCCCGGTGCAACCCCGTGGAGGGTTCCTGAGCGACCGCCGGCCGTCGCGGCGCTCAGCCGCGCGCCCCGGCGATGCTCCTGTGCCCGGTCAGCGGTGCGGGGCGCCCGGCCCGTCGGCTCCCGACCGGGCCAGCACGTCCGCCTCCTGCGCCGCGGTCAGCCCGGTCACCGCGGCCTCGGGGTCGGCGCGCAACCAGTCGAGCACGTCGGCAGCGGTCTCCTCGACCGGTCGGACGGACAGACCCGCCAGCAGCGCCGGGTCCGCGGCGTGGGTCACCATGCCGTCGTACCCCGGGCGGGGCAGCCACAGCGGCAGCGACCGCTCCCCGGCCCACGGGCGGACGCCGAGCGCGGCGAGGCGGTCGCCGTCCACCCAGCGCCAGCGCGGTGCGGCCCCGCAGCCGCGGGCGACGTCCGCCAGCAGCTCGCCGATCGGCACGGCGGGTGCGACGGCGTCGAACGTCCCCACCGCCCGGTGCTCGGCCAGGTCGACGATCCAGACGGCCAGGTCGCGGACGTCGATCACCTGGACGCGGTCGGCCGGGTCCCCGGGTGCCAGCACGTCCGCGGACAGGAGGTCCTCCGGGCGGGCGTCGAGCACCCGCCGCATCCGGGCGGGCCAGTAGGCGAACCGTCCGGACGGGTCGCCGGGTCCCACGACGAGTCCCGGCCGCACGACGGTGGCGCTCGCCGCACCGTCGCGCACCGCGTTCTCGCAGGCGACCTTCATCGGCCCGTACGCGGCGGGGTCCGCGGCGAGGTCGACGTCCTCCGGCTGGGCCTCGACCAGCCGGCCGACACCCGGGCCACCGGGGTCGGCGACGTCCGCGTAGACGCTGATCGTCGACACGAGCACCCAGTGCGCGTCCGGCCACGCCGCGACGGCGCGCCGCACGTGCGACGGGGTGCGCGAGACGTCGACGACGGCGTCGAACGGCTCGCCCGCGAGCGCCGCCGGCAACGGGTCCGCACGGTCGTGCACCACCTGGCGCACGCCGTCCGGCACGGTGCCGGAGCGGCCGCGGTGCACCGCGACGACCTCGTGGCCGCGGGCGACGGCGAAGGCGGCGACGGCGCGTGACAGGAACACGGTGCCGCCGAGCACGAGCATCCTCACGTGACCTCCTCCGGGGCGGTCCGGGTGTCCCGGATGCCGACCATGCTCACCAGACCGCCCGCCACGAGCAGCCCCGCGGTCACCAGCAGCGCCCGGTGGAAGGACTCGACGTCGAGCACGCCACCGAGGATGACACCGGCGAAGGCGATGACGACCAGCCCGGCCACCCGGGAGACCGCGTTGTTGACGGCCGAGGCGATCCCGGCGTCGGCCCTCGGGACCGCGCCGAGGATCGCCGAGGTCAGCGGGGCCACCGTGATCGCCAGTCCCAGGCCGAACACGAGGATGCCCGGCAGCACCTGGGTGAGGTAGGTGGCCTCCGCGTCCATGCCCAGCATCAGCAGGAACCCGCCGCCCGCGACGATCGGCCCGACCGTCATGAACCAGCGGGCGCCGTACCGCCCGGCCAGGGTGCCGAACAGGGTCGACAGCGCCAGCATCGCGAAGGTCGTCGGCAGCTGGGCGACGCCGGCGGCGGTAGCCGAGTACCCGGCGACCTGCTGCAGGAACAGCGTCAGCACGAACCCGCCGAAGGCCAGCGCCCCGTACACGGCGAACGTCGCGACGTTGCCCCAGGCGAAGGTCCGCGACCGGAACAGGCGCGGCGGGAGCATCGGGTCCGGGGCGCGCCGCTCGACCACGACGAAGGCGGCCAGGAGCACCGCGCCGACGATCACGACGGGCCACCACTCCTCGATGAGTCCGAGGACGGCGGCGGCCAGCCCGAGAGCGGCCAGGGCGGCACCGGGGACGTCGATCCGGCGCCGCACCGTGGCCTCGGCCTCCGGCACGCGCCGGAGCAGCACCAGGTTGACCACGACGACGGGGACGTTGATCCAGAACACCCACCGCCACGAGATGAGGTCGACGAGCCCGCCGCCGACGAAGGGGCCGACGATCATCGCGGTCCCGGTCCAGGCCGTCCAGCGTCCGATCGCCCTCCCCTGCGCGGGACCGTCGAACGTCGAGATGATCAGCGCCAGCGAGCTCGGGACCAGCAGGGCCCCGGCGACACCCTGCAGCAGCCGCGCCACCACCAGCACCGGGCCGGTGGGGGCGACGGCGCACAGGACCGAGGCGGCGGCGAAGCCGATGAGCCCGACGAGGAGGACGCGCCGCCGACCGTGCACGTCGGACAGCGAGCCGGCCAGCAGGATGAACGACCCGAGGGTCACGAGGTAGCCGTCGACGACCCACTGCTGCAGCGTGAGCCCGGCCTCGCCCGGACCGCCGAGCTCGTCCGCGATCGCGGGCAGGGCGACGTTGACGACGGTCCCGTCGAGGAACGAGACGAACGAGGCGAGGATCGCGACGACCAGCACGCGTCGCTGCACAGCCGTGTCCACGAGCGTCACGCTACGCCTGCCCGGCTATCGTCGTGATGTGAGCCATGACATCCGCCGGCTGCCCTTCGCCGATGCCGAGGCCTCCCGCAGGCTCCAGCAGGAGGCCTTCGGCGGCGCGGCCCCGGTGCCGGACGCCGACGGATGGCCGCCGGCGGGGTCGAGGCCCTGGGGCGCGTGGGTGGACGGCGGGCTCGCCGCCCGCGCCACCGTGCGGTCCTTCACCTCCTGGTTCCACGGCGCACGGGTGCCGACCGCGGGCCTCGGCGGCGTCACGGTCGCCGCGGAGCACCGCGGGACGGGGCTGCTGCGTCCCCTGGTGGAGGCGGCGCTGGCCGAGGCGCGGGAGCACGGCGAGGTGGTCTCCACGCTGTACCCGTCCGCGCCGGGCGTCTACCGCGGCCTCGGGTACGAGATCGTGGGGTCCTACGACGAGATCACCGTGCCCCTCTCCGCGCTCGCCGCGCTGCGCCGGCCGCCGGGGGTACGGACCCGGCGCGCAGCCGAGGCCGACGTCCCCGCGGTCCGCGCGGTCTACGAGCGGTGGGCCGCGGCGCAGAACGGCCCGCTGACCCGGACCGAGGCACCGTTCACCGTGGACCCCGAGGACCTGGTCGGCCCCGACGCCGACTACACCGGTGTCACGCTGGCCGTGGACGCGGCCGACGGCGGCGTGCTGGGTTTCGTCAGCTGGACCCGCGACGCCGGGTACGACCGCGCCGGCGTGCTCGAGGTCGACGACCTGGTGGCGCTCTCCCCCGACGCGGCCCGCGCGCTCTGGTTCGTGCTGGCGTCGTTCGGCACCGTCGTCGGCTCGGCCCGGATCTCGACCTCGGGCGCCTGGTCCGGTGCCGACGTGAGCCGTCTGGTCCTGCCCGACCACGCCGCCACGGCGACGTCACGCCCCTACATGCTGCGGCTGCTGGACGTCCCCGGCGCCCTCGGCTCGGCCCGGCTCGCGGCGTGGACCGCCGAGGTGCCGTTCGCGGTGGTCGACCCGCGCACGCCGGACCTCGAGGGGTCCTGGGTCCTGCGCGTGTCCGACGGTGCGGTGCGGGTGGACCCCGACGACGCCGCCCCCCGCACGCCGGCCGACCGGCCGGTTTTCACCGCGGGCGGTCTCGCGCAGTCGTACGCCGGGTCGCAGACGTGCGCGAACCTCCGGCTGGCCGGGCAGCTGCACGGTCCCGACGGCCACGACGCCGTCTGGGACGCGCTGTGGACCGGCCGCCCGGTGCACGTGCGCGACTACTTCTGAGCGCTCAGCAGGAGGCGGAGACGTCCTTGCGGTAGCCCAGCGCCCAGCACAGCACCCCGACGTCCTGCCGGATCCCCTCGATCGAGGACCGCAGCGCGCTGAGGTCGCCGCGGAGCGCGCCGACCTCGCCCCGCAGGGCGTCGACGTCCGCCGCGGACGGCGGTTGCGGGCCGCTGGAGAGGTCGTTGCGCACCGTCGCGAGGTCGTTGCGCACCCCGCCCAGACCGTCCTCCAGGTTCGTCTCGAGGCTGTCGATGCCGTTGGACACCTCGACCAGCCGCGTCTGGAGGTCGTCCATGCCGTCGAGCTCCTGAGGCATCCCGGTCCACGACTCGACACCGTCGACCCGCCCGGCCAGCGCCTCGACCGTCGCCGTGTCCGGCGCCTCCTCGAGCGCGACGCGCAGCCGGGCGGACTCGGCCTCGGCCAGCTCGGACTGCGCGACGGCCGCGTCCACCTCGGACGCGAGCTTGCGGTTCGCCGACCAGAGCATCGCGACCCCGACGGTGGCCACGAGGGCGATCACCAGGGCCGCGGCCACGAGGACCATCTGCACGTTGACACCTGCGCCGCGGGCGGGGACCGGTCCGGTCGGACCCGGGGCCGGGGGCGGCTCGGCAGGCAGGAGGGTCGCAACCGACGTCATGGCACCGCTGCCCGGCTCGAGACGGCGGCGCGCGATGCGCCCGCCACCCTCGGGACGGCCCACGGCTCCCGGTGGATACGTCATCGCTCTCCTTCGCGCAGCAGCACGGTCTGTCCTCATCGTCGCCCGTCCCGCACCCGTGCACAAGAGTGAACACCGCACAACGGGCGGAAAAGGACGCAGGATCACCCGCTCGGAGGTCCTCCGGTCGCTACGGTGAGGGAGTGACGAGCTTCCGCGCGCGACTCCGTGACCTGCAGGTCCTCCCCGACGGCCTGTCCGGCTGGGAGCTCACCGACCTCTCGGTCCTGCCGGGCACCCCGCACGAGCTGTTCGAGACCTGGTTCGACGAGGCCGCGGCCGCGGGACCGCACGCCCCGCACGCGATGACGCTCTCGACGGTCGGGGCCGACGGCACCGTCGCCGCGCGGACCGTGCTGCTGACGGACCTCAGCTCCGCGGGCTGGTGGTTCGCCGGCCACGCCACCAGCCCCAAGGGCCGCGACCTGGCCGCGAACCCGCACGCGGCCCTGACCTTCCTCTGGCAGGGGGTCGGACGCCAGGTCCGGGTGACCGGCGCCGTGACGTCGCACCCGGAGGCCGGTGCCGCCGACTTCCGGAGCCGGTCGGCCGGGTCCCGCGCCACGGCGCTGGTGGACCACCAGAGCGAGGTCCTCGACGACCTGGCCGACCACCGCGAGGCCTGGTCCGCCGCACTGGCGGAGGTGCGCGCGGACCCGGAGCTGGTGGTGCCGACGTGGACGGCATGGTGCCTGGCGCCGACGACCGTCGAGTTCTGGCGCTCGGGCGGCGGCACGGGACAGACGCGGGTGCGGTACCGCCGCGGCGGGCAGGAGGAGGCCTGGACCACGGAGCTCCTGTGGCCCTGACGCACGGCACGCCCCTGACCTGCGGGAACGAGATCGACCTGGTGTGACGTGCATCACTGCAGGTCAGACGCCTTGTGACGTTGTTCACATTCTTTGGGACAGTTTTCACCAACGACCTAGCATGGCCCGGTGACTTCGCGCGAAACAGCCCCCCGCCAGCGGCCCTCGGACGCCGTCGACGTCGTCCTCGTCGGCGGCGGCATCATGAGCGCCACCCTCGGAACCCTGATCCAGCAGCTCGAGCCGACCTGGTCGATCCGCATCATCGAGCGGCTCGACGACGTGGCGCTGGAGTCGTCGAACCCGTGGAACAACGCGGGTACCGGCCACGCCGCCCTGTGCGAGCTGAACTACACCTCGGAGAAGCCCGACGGCACCGTCGACATCTCCAAGGCGGTGCAGATCAACGAGCAGTTCGAGACCTCCCGCGAGCTCTGGCAGCACCTGCTCGCCACCGGCCAGCTCGCCGACCAGTCCTTCATCCAGCGCACCCCGCACATGACCTTCGTGCGCGGGGCCGAGAACGTGGAGTTCCTGCGCCGGCGGCACGCGACCATGACCGCGCACCCGCTGTTCCGCGACATGGAGTTCTCCACCGACCGCGCCGAGATCGCCCGCTGGACCCCGCTGCTGACCGAGGGCCGCGACGCCGACGAGCCCGTCGCCGCCACCCGGTCCGTGGCCGGCACCGACGTGGACTTCGGCAACCTCACCCGCCAGCTCGTCGACAACCTGGTGCGCCACGGCGCCGAGCTGCAGCGGCAGCACGAGGTGACCTCCCTGAAGCGGACCAAGGACCGTCGCTGGCGGCTCAAGGTGAAGGACCGGTCGTGGAACGCCCCGCGCCGCACCTCCACCGTGACCGCCCGGTTCGTCTTCGTGGGCGCCGGCGGCGGGGCTCTCCCCCTGCTCCAGTCCGCGGGCATCCCCGAGATCAAGGGCTTCGGCGGCTTCCCGATCTCCGGGGAGTTCCTGCGCACCGACAACCCCGAGATCGTCGCCCGCCACCACGCCAAGGTCTACGGCAAGGCCGACGTCGGCGCCCCGCCGATGTCCGTGCCGCACCTCGACACCCGCGTGGTCGACGGCAAGAGCTACCTGATGTTCGGTCCCTACGCCGGCTTCAGCCCCAAGTACCTCAAGCAGGGCAAGTACCTCGGGCTGATCACCTCGCTGCGCGCCCACAACATCACCTCGATGCTCGGCGCCGGCCTGAAGAACATCGACCTGACCCAGTACCTGCTCGGCCAGCTCGCCGCGGCGCCGGAGTCGAAGTTCCACTCCCTGCAGCAGTTCATGCCGACCGCGCACCCCAAGGACTGGGAGAAGATCACCGCGGGCCAGCGTGTCCAGGTGATCAAGCGCGACGCCGACGGCAAGGGCGTCCTGCAGTTCGGCACCGAGGTCGTCTCGGCCGCCGACGGCTCCATCGCCGGTCTGCTGGGTGCGTCGCCGGGGGCGTCCACCGCGGTCTCGGCGATGGTCGACGTGCTCGACCGCTGCTTCCCGGAGGAGTTCCCCTCCTGGCGTCAGCAGCTCGCCGCGATGATGCCCAGCCTCGACGGCGTCCCCGCCGACGCCCGCGAGATCGACACCACCGCCAGCGCCGCGGACGAGCCCGCGGCCGGGCTGCCGGAGCCGGTCGACGGCGTGCTGCCCGCCAGCGTCTACGAGTCCCGGGCGGACTCCCGCTCCTGACGGCGGTCGCCCGACGGCCCGGTGCCGGCCCCGCGACGGGCCGGCACCGGGCCGTCGTCGTTCACAGCTCCTGGATGATCCGCTCGACCTGCTCCTTGGCGTCGCCGAAGATCATCGCCGTGTTCTCCCGGAAGAACAACGGGTTCTGCACCCCGGCGTACCCGGTGGCCATCGAGCGCTTGAACACCACGACGTCACGCGCCTGCCACACCTCGAGCACCGGCATGCCGGCGATCGGCGAGCCCGGGTCCTCCTGCGCGGCCGGGTTGACGGTGTCGTTGGCGCCGATGACCAGCACCACGTCGGTCGTGGTGAAGTCGCTGTTGATCTCCTCCATGCTCAGGACCACGTCGTAGGGCACCTTGGCCTCGGCCAGCAGCACGTTCATGTGGCCGGGCAGACGGCCCGCGACGGGGTGCACACCGAACCGGACGTTCACCCCACGGTCCCGCAGCTTGTCGGTCAGGTCCGCCACCGGGTACTGGGCCTTGGCCACGGCCATGCCGTACCCCGGCACGATGACCACGGAGGTCGCGTTCGTCAGCTGCTGGGCGACGTCCGCCGCGTACGTCTCCCGGTGCTCACCCTCGACCCCGGCGGCCGCCGGGCTGCCCGGCTCGGCGCCGAAGCCGCCGAGGATGACGGAGACGAACGACCGGTTCATCGCCCGGCACATGATGTAGGACAGGATCGCACCGGAGGATCCCACCAGGGCGCCGGTGATGATCAGCAGGTCGTTGCCCAGCATGAAACCGGCGGCCGCGGCGGCCCAGCCCGAGTACGAGTTGAGCATCGAGACCACGACGGGCATGTCGCCGCCGCCGATCGAGGCGACCAGGTGCCAGCCGAGGGCCAGGGCGATCACCGTCATGAGGACCAGCGCGGTCAGGGCCGCACCGTCGGCACCGGAGCCCGAGGCCGTGAGGAACCACGCCAGCAGCCCGGCAGAGGTGACCACCATCAGCAGGTTGAGCCAGTGCCGGCCGGGGAGCATCAGCGGAGCCGACCGGATCCGCGCCGACAGCTTGAGGTTGGCGACGATCGACCCCGTGAACGTCACGGCGCCGATGAGCACGCCGAGGAAGACCTCGACGAGATGGACCGTGTCGGACTGCGGCTCGGACAGGTACGAGCCGAAGCCCACGAGCACCGCCGCGAGTCCGACGAAGGAGTGCAGCAGCGCGATGAGCTCGGGCATCTGGGTCATCTCGACCCGACGGACCCGCCAGGTGCCGACGGCGGCCCCGACGACGAGGACCGCCAGGATGAGCCCGGCGGTGACCTGCCAGGGGCGTGCGGAGGTCTCCAGCGCGAGGGCGACGGTGGCGACCAGCGCCAGAGCCATGCCGATCATGCCGAGGACGTTGCCGCGGCGCGCCGACTCCTGCTGCGACAGCCCCGCGAGGGAGAGGATGAACAGCACGCCAGCGACGACGTAGGTGGCCTGCACGGCCGAGAGCACGGTCATCGGGTCGCCTCCCCGGTCGGCGCGGTCACGTGCGGGGCGGGCGCCCCCTTGCGGAACATCCGGATCATCCGGTTCGCGACGAGGAAGCCGCCGAACACGTTGATGCTCGCGACCGCGGCGGCCACGACCGCCAGCCCGGTGACGAGCCAGTCGTCCGTGCCGATCTGCAGCAGGGCACCGACGAGGATGATGCCGCTGATGGCGTTCGTCTGCGCCATCAACGGGGTGTGCAGGGCGTGCGTGACCGCCGAGATCACGTAGAAGCCCACCACGACCGCCAGCGCGAACACCGTGAAGTGACCCACGGACTCCGGCGGTGAGGCGGCGATCGCGAGACCACCGACGACGGCACCCAGCCCGGCCAGGGCGGTGCGCCGGACCCGGCGACGGCGGCGCCGGGCGGCGAGCTCCTCCGGGTCGGGCCCGGGAACCGGCTCGGGAGCCGGCTGCCTGGCGGGCGCCGCCGGTGCCGCCGAGACCTGGACGGGTGGCGGCGGCCAGAGCACCTCGCCCTCGCGGCACACCGTCATACCGCGGATGACGACGTCCTCGAGGTCGACCACCGGGCGACCGTCCTTGGCGGGGGTCATCAGCGTCAGCAGGTTGACGATGTTGGTGCCGATGAGCTGGGAGGTGTGCTGCGGCATCCGCCCGGGCAGGTCGGTGTAGCCCAGGACGATCACGCCGTTGTCGCTGACGACCCGCTCCCCCGGCACCGTGAGCTCGCAGTTGCCGCCTCCCGGCGCGGCGAGGTCGACGATCACCGATCCGGGCTTCATGGCGGCCACCATCGCCGCGGTGATGGTCGTGGGTGCCGTCCCGCGCACCAGGGCGGTGGTGATGACCACGTCGGCCCCCGCGGACTCCGCGGCGTACATCGCCTGCGTCGCGGCCTCCTGGTCGGAGGTCAGCTCGCGGGCGTACCCGTCGCTGCTGACCTCCTGCGCCGTGCCCTCGGCCTGGACGAACGTCGCACCGAGCGACTCGATCTGCTCCCCGACCTCGGGGCGGACGTCGAAGGCGCGCACCTTCGCGCCCAGCGAGGAGGCGGTACCGATCGCGGCGAGCCCCGCGACCCCCGCACCGATGACGAAGACCGTCGCCGGCGGCGTGGTCCCGGCGGCCGTCACCTGTCCCGTGAACATGCCCCCGAACTCCTCGGCGGCCTCCACCACGGACCGGTAGCCGGCGACGTTCGACTGCGCGGAGAGCACGTCCAGCGCCTGGGCCCGCGAGATGCGCGGGACGGCGTCCAGGGCGAGGGCGGTCACGTGCCGCTCGGCCAGCGCGTCGACGAGCTCCGGGTGGGTGGCCGGTCCGATCTGGGAGATCAGCACGGCGCCGGGTCGCAACAGCTCGAGCTCCGGTGGGGCCGGCGCGTTGACGCAGGTGACGACGTCGGACCCCCAGACCTCCTCCCGGCCGGCGATCCGCGCACCGGACTCGACGTAGGCGCGGGTGGGCATGCTCGCCCGCTCGCCGGCTCCGGACTCGACGAGCACGTCGTAACCGAGCGCGGTCAGACGCTGGACGGTCGCGGGGGTGGCGGCGACCAGCCGCTCACCGTCGCGCGACTCCCGAGGGACACCGATCTGCACGAGGCTCGAACCTCCTTTGGTCGAGGACACGAGCAACCTACCGGGTCTGAGGCCTGACCACGAGGGACCACCCACGGAGCGAGACGCCGCGCCCACCGGTCGGCACGCACCCGGGGCGGCGTGCGCCCGACGGCTCGTCGTCCCGGGCCCCGCACGGACGTCACGCCGTCGGCGGCGTCCCCTCGTCGAGCGAGCGCCCGGCGTGCGCGAGCATCTCGCGCAGCACCGCCTCGTCGAGGTCGTCGAGACGGGCGAACGAGATGCTCGCCGCCCCGACCTTCGCACGCCCGAGCCGGTCGGCGTACCGCCGACCCAGGTAGGCGCCGTCCTCGACGGCGTTGACGTACAGGCTCAGGTGCCGCCTCTGCTGGGCGAGGCCGACCAGGAACCACTCGACGTCCGCACCGCGCGGGCGCGGCTGGACGATGTCGCCGTAGCCGATGATCACCTGCTCGGTGCCGCCCCAGAACACGCCCCGCCACAGGGACCGGGAGAGCCCGGGCAGCACGTCCCGCACGACGGCGTCGGTGCGTGCCAGGTCAGGGGCCACGTCGTCGCCGTGCAGGTACGCGTCGACGTCCTCGGCAGTGCGGCGCACGGGCTCAGTCCTGCCGCGGCCCCACCCACACCTGCTGGACGTTGACGAACTCCCGGATGCCGTGCGGGCCGAGCTCGCGCCCGTAGCCCGACCGCTTGACGCCTCCGCTGGGCAGCCGCGGATCCGTCTTGACGATGCCGTTGACCGCGACCTGTCCGGCCTCGATCCGCCGGGCCATCGCCACGCCGCGCTCCGCCGTCGACCAGACGCTGGCCGCCAGCCCGTACTCGGTGCGGTTGGCCATCGCCAGCGCCTCCTCCGCGTCCGGGGCCTCCATGACCACCATCACCGGCCCGAAGGTCTC
Source organism: Isoptericola sp. b515 (assembly GCF_030588125.1). NCBI lineage: Bacteria > Bacillati > Actinomycetota > Actinomycetes > Micrococcales > Promicromonosporaceae > Isoptericola > Isoptericola sp. b515. The sequence continues at coordinate 509,454 of NZ_JAUQYR010000003.1, forward strand.
CTCACGGCAGGCGGTCATGCCCTCGGTGACGTCGGCCAGCATCGTCACGGGGTAGAACCAGCCGTCCCCCTCGGGCAGCTCGCCGCCGAGCAGCAGCCGCGCCCCGGCGTCGACGGTCTCCGTCACCTGGCGGTGCAGCGTCTCGCGCAGGTCCTCGCGGGCGATGGGCCCGACGTCGGTGGACTCCTCGGCCGGGTCCCCGACGGTGAGCCGTGCCAGCCGCTCGCGCAGCTTGTCGACCATCTGCGGGTACACCGCGCTCTCCACGATGATGCGCTTCGCGGCGATGCAGGACTGCCCGGCGTTGATGATCCGGGACAGCGCCACCGTGTCCGCCGCGGCGTCCAGGTCGGCGTCCGCGAGCACCAGGCAGGGGTCCGAACCGCCCAGCTCCAGCACCGTCGGCTTGATCTCCGCCGCCGCCGTGCTCGCGACCGCGGCCCCGCCGCGGGCCGACCCGGTGAAGGACACGGCGTGCACGCGCGGGTCGCGGATGACCGCCTCCACCTGCGGGGTCTCCAGCGGCAGGTTCTGGAAGACACCGTCCGGGGCACCGACCTGCGTGAACACGTCCGCGATCGCGGCCGCGCAGCCCGGGACGTGCGGGTCGTGCTTCATCACGCAGGTGTTGCCGGCCATGAGCGCCGGGGCGGCGAACCGGGACCACAGCCAGAAGGGCGCGTTCCACGGCAGCACGCCGAGCACGGTGCCGAGCGGCAGGTGCTGCACGTAGCTCGTGCTGGCGTCCGAGGGGAGCATCTCGTCCGCCAGGTAGTCGGCCCCGTGGTCGGCGTAGTGGTCGAAGCACAGCGCCGCCTTGGCGACCTCGCCGCGCGCCTCGCCGACGGGCTTGCCCATCTCCTCGGTCATGAGGGGCGCCAGCTCGTCGACGTGCTGACGCAGGTAGGTCGCCACGGCGTGCAGGACCTCCGCCCGCCGGTCGAAGGTCAACCGTCCCCACCCGACGGCGGCGTCCGCGGCCGCGGCGAGGATCTCCTCCACCTTCTCGGGGCCGGCCGGCTCGACCTCGCGGATGACCTTGCCCGTGCTCGGGTCGATCGCAGTGAGCATCGAGACTCCTCTCAGGCGACTTCGGGTCGGATCGGGGTGGTGTTGTCCAGGGCGTCGGACCGTTCCTCGCCGGACTCGGCGTCGCGGGCTCCGGCCCCCCGGTCGGGCTTCACGGTGAAGTCCTCGTCGAGGGTGAAGAAGGACTCGCACCCCCGGTCGGTGACGTAGACGGTGTCCGAGATGCCGACGGTCTTGTCCCCGTCGACGCCCCACATCCACGGGATGATGTGGAAGGTCATGCCCTCGCGCAGGATCGTCGGGTTGCCCTGGTTGAGGCTGGCGATGTAGCCCTCGTCCCAGCTCGGCGGGAACGCGATCCCGATGGAGTACCCGGAGCGGGTGATGAGGCGGGCCCCGACGTGGTTGTCCGTGATCACGCTGCGCACGATGTTGTCCGCGTCGGAGACCGTGATCCCCGGACGGATCGCCTTCTTCACCTCCGCCAGCGCCGTCTTCATCCGGTGCTGCGCCGCCGCCAACGACGGTGAGAGGTCGTCGAGCACAGCCGTGCGCATCATGGCCGTGTGGTAGCGCCGGAAGCAGCCGCCGACCTCGAGGAAGACGTGCTCGCCCGGCTGGACGACGCGGCCCTCCCAGGTGGCGTGGCCGATCATGCTGCGCGGTCCGGAGGCGACGTACGGCATGACGGCGGGGAACTCGCCCCCGGCACGGAACATCGCGGCGCTGATCTCCGCGGCGATCTCGTTCTCCGTCACCCCGGGCGCGCAGGCCTCCAGCCCGGCCTGCATGCCGACCTCGGTGGCCCGGGCGGCCTTCCTCATGATCTCGATCTCGGCCGGGGACTTGGTCACGCGGCCCTCCTCGACGATGCCGAAGCAGTCGAGCAGGCGCCCCTCGGTGAGCGAGGTGTGGATGTAGTCCTGGTGATAGGCCGGGAAATAGTAGCTGTTGCGTTCGTACCCGATGTCCTTGGTGTGCAACCCGAATTCCCGCAGCGACTGCACAAGGCTCTGAATCGCGTCGCCGGTGTCCGGATAAGGGCGGGTCAGCTCGACCCACGTGCGCGCATAGACGTTCGACTCCTCCATGCTCCGCGTGATCATGAAGGGTTCCTCGGTCAACGGGACCACGAGCGCCTGGAAGAACGAATACCCCGTCGTCTGATAGTCGGTGAGATACATCAGGTTCTCGGGATCGGTGATCACGACGGCGTCCAGGAGCCGGTCGGCCATCCGTCGGCGCAGGTCACCCAGGCGCCGCTCGTACTCCTCGAACGGGAACGTCATGTCGTCGCGCTGCTTCACACCGGCCTCCAGGGTGGTCAGATGGTGCTGTGGACGGCCTTGGCGAGGATCTCGAGGCCCTCGTCCAGGTCGGCGTCCGGGATCGTCAACGGCGGGATGAGCTTGAGCACGCGTCCCCCGGTCCCGCAAGGACCGATGAGCAGTCCGTCGTCGAAGCACTTCTTGGCGATGGCCTTGGCGAGCGCGCCGTCACCGATGTCGAGACCCTGCATCATGCCGCGGCCGCGGACCTCGAAGCGTCCGTCCGAGCCTGCGGCGAGGTCGTCCAGGACAGCCGTCATGGTCTCGCGCTTGGCCGCCACCTGGTTCATCAGCTCGTCGTCGTCGAAGTACTCCAGCGCGACCCTGCCCGCCACGAAGGACAGCCCCTGGCCGCGGAACGTGCCGGTGTGCTCACCGGGTGACCAGTGGGCGTCGAGCTCGGGCTTGTTGAGGTTCATGGCGATCGGGGTCCCGTACCCGCCGAGGCCCTTCGCCAGCGTGATGATGTCCGGGTCGAGCCCCATGCCGTCGAAGCTGAAGTAGCTGCCGGTCCGGCCGCAGCCGGTCTGGATGTCGTCCACGATGAACAGGGCGCCCACGTCGTGGGCGAGGCGCTGGACCTCGCGCAGCCACTCCGCGCTCGCGACGTGCACGCCGCCCTCGGCCTGGATCGTCTCGACGACGAAGGCCGCCGGCGGGAGCAGGCCGCTCGAGGAGTCCTCCAGGAGCGCACGGAAGTCGGCGAGCTGCTGGACGCCGCCGCCGGGCGCCGTCTCGAACGGCAGCCGCACGACGTTCTCGAGCGGCACCCCCGCCGCGGCGCGGAAGTAGTCGTTGGCGGTCAGCGCCAGGGAGCCGAGCGTCATGCCGTGGAAGCCGTTGCTGAACGCCACCACGTCGCGGCGTCCGGTCACGCGTCGCGCGAGCTTGAGCGCGGCCTCGACGGCGTTGGTGCCCGTCGGCCCCATGAACTGCATCTTCATGGTCATGTCGCGCGGGGCGAGCACCGTGGCGGCGAACTTCTCGATGAAGTCCCGCTTGGTCGTGGTCGCCATGTCGAGGCTGTGCGCGACGCCGTCCGCCTCGAGGAAATCGATCATCGCGCGCTTCATGCGCGGGTTGTTGTGCCCGAAGTTGAGCACGCCGGCGCCCGCGAAGAAATCGAGATAACTACGTCCCGATTCGTCGACCTGACGCGCATTGGATGCCGAGGCAAAAACAGTCGGGTATGCCCGGCTGTAGCCACGGATCTCGGATTCCCACTTCTCGAACGCCTCCATGGACCATCTCTACGCGACCCCCCAGGGGGTGTCAAGAGGTCCGAAGTCCGCCGGGTAACAACTCTGTTTCCGCCGGATTCGCGGGCTCGTCGACGGGGTCGTCGACCGTCGGGCTCCCGGTGCGCACAGGGGTGCGACCGGCGCCGTCGACCTCGCCACCGAGGCCGGGTCCGCCCCGGCCCGTCGAGCGCGGCCGCGCGTCGTCGGCCGGCGCGATCACGCCCGCTCCCGCACCGTCCCGACGTGTCGGGCACCCATGGTCATCGGAAGTCCGTCTCGTCCAGGCGCAGACCCGTGCGCACGTAGGAGAGCAACGCGTCGGCCAACGCCTCGGGATCGATCGGCCCGTCCGGCCGGTACCACTCGACGAGTGAGTTGACGAGGCCGAAGGTGAAGCGTGCCGCGAGACCGGGATCGAGGTCGTCGCGGAGCGACCCCTCGTCACGCGCGGCCTCGAACGTCCCCCGGAGCCGCGCCGTGAGGACACGCCGACGCTCCAGCGCCCTCAGCTCCACGTCGGAGTTGCCGTGCAGGCGGAGCAGCAGCGTGAGGTACTGCCGTCGTTCGCAGGCGACGAGCACCGCGTGCCGCACGATGTAGCCGATCCGGGACACCGCGTCGCCCGGCTGGGACTCGGCCTCGTCGAACACCCGCTCGAGCTCGCCCAGGGCTCGCTCCAGGGCGATCTCCAGCATCTCCGCCTTCGACGAGAAGTGGTAGTACACCGCCGACTTCGAGAGCCCCAGCCGTCTCGCGATCATCTCGAGCGACGAGGCGTCGTAGCCGTGGTCGGTGAACACCTGCACGATGACCTCGAGCATGCTGTTCCGGTCGTGGCCGGGCCTCCCCCGGCGGGGCGCTCCGCGCACGTCGGCGCTCTCCACCTGGCGAACCTCCCCTTCCGCGCGCTTCGCGGCACCCTGACGGACCGGGCCGGCGCCGGTCGCCCACGTTACCGCAGGTCGTACAGCCGCTTGAGCTTGCCCTGGGAGCGCGGCAACGTCCCGGTCCCGACCAGCTCCACCCCGAGCGTCGTCCCGATCCGGTCCTTGATCCGCTGCTGGAGCAGCAGCAACCCCTCCTCGGCCTCCCGCGGCGCAGCCCCGTCCCGTGCCTCGATCTTCACCGTGAGGTGGTCCATCCTCCCCCTCGTCGTGAGCTCGAGGACGAAGTGGGACGTGAGGTCCGGGATCTCGCAGACGATCTCCTCGACCTGCGTGGGGAAGAGATTGACCCCTCGCAGGATGATCATGTCGTCGTTCCGGCCGGTGATCCGCGCGATCCTCCGGTGCGCGGGTCGCGCGGTGCCGGGGTGCAGCGACGTGAGGTCCCGCGTCCGGTAACGGATCATCGGGAAGGCTTCCTTGGTCAGCGTCGTGAGGACGAGCTCCCCCGTCGTCCCGTCGGGCAGGGGCCGCAGGTTCTCGTCGAGCACCTCGGGCAGGACGTGGTCCTCCCAGAGGTGCGGCCCGTCCTGCGTCTCGGCACACTCGTTGCCGACGCCCGGTCCCAGGATCTCGGAGAGTCCGTAGATGTCGACGGCTGTGAGGTCCAGGCGATCCTCGAGCTGGCGCCGCATCGAGTCGGTCCACGGCTCGGCGCCACAGATCGCGACCTTGAGGCTGGTGTCCCGCGGGTCGAGCCCGGCCTCCTCGAAGGCGTCGGCGATCGTCAGCAGGTAGCTGGGGGTGCACATGATCGCGTCCGGTTCGAAGTCGCGGATGAGCTGCACCTGCTTCTCCGTCTGGCCGCCCGACATCGGGACCACCGTGCAGCCGAGCCTCTCGATGCCGGCGTGAGCACCGAGACCGCCCGTGAACAGCCCGTAGCCGTACGCGTTGTGCACCGTCCACCCGGGACGCACGCCCGAGGCGTACAGCGAGCGGGCGACGAGACTCGCCCAGTGGTCCAGGTCGTTCTCGGTGTAGCCGACGACGGTCATCCTCCCGGTCGTGCCGGACGACGCATGGACGCGGCGCACCTGGTCCCTCGGCACGGCGAAGAGCCCGAACGGGTAGTGGTCGCGCAGGTCGTCCTTCGTCGTGACGGGCAGCTTCACGATGTCGCCGAGCTCGCGGACGTCGCCGGGGGCGACGCCGGCCTCGTCGAGCTTCCGCCGGTAGAAGGGCACGTTCTCGTAGGCGTGGCGCACCGTCCATCGGAGGCGCTCGAGCTGCAGCGCCTCCAGCTCGGCGCGGTCGAGGCGTTCCTCGGCGTGCAGTCCCACCTGGTCGGTGAGGCTCTGGATCGCGGGCATGGCTCTTCCTCGAAGGGTGGGTCGGGTCGGGCGACGGCAGGACCGGTCAGGAGGCCGGCGGCGCGGGGCGATCGGTGGCGAAGGACCGACCGCGGAACTCGGCGACCACGTCGCCGCGCTGGTCGGCCACGGTGACGTCGTAGAGGCCGTTGCGCCCCCGGAGCCAGCGCCGCTCGGCGGTGGCGGTGAGCACGTCACCGGACCGGCTCGCCCTCGTGAAGACGATGTCGGCCCCCGAAGCGACGACCGGCGTCGCCCCCTCGTTGCACGCATAGGCGAACGCCGTGTCCGCGAGGGCGAAGACCATGCCGCCGTGCGTGATCCCGAACCCGTTCACCATCCCCTGGCCGACGCGCATGGACAGCACCGCGCGGCCGCGCTCGAGCACCTCGACACGGATGCCGAGGGCGTCCTTCGCGGGGTCGTCCTGGAACATCGCCGTCGCCGACCACGTGGGATCGACCTCGATCGCGTCGTCGGCACGTCCGCTCGTCGGGGGGTTCGTCGTCGAACTCATCTGCGCTCCGTTGCGTGGGCCGTGGTGGGAGCCCGCCGTCCTGCTTCGTTGCGGCTCCGCCCGATCCGTGGCTATGCTCAATGAACGGTCGGTAAGTAATTCCTGGCCGGAACCGTACCACCCCTCCCCACCGGCGGGAGAGGGCCGACGACGGCCCCGGGGACCCTGACGCAAGGAGGCAGCAGATGGTCACGACCACGGCCGAGCTCGCCGAGGACGAGGACGGACGGGCTCGCTTCGACGCGCTCATCGCGGCGGACCAGCGCATCGAGCCACGCGACTGGATGCCGGACGAGTACCGCAGGACCCTCGTCCGGCAGATCTCGCAGCACGCCCACTCCGAGATCATCGGCATGCAGCCGGAGGCGAACTGGATCACCCGAGCGCCGAGTCTCAAGCGCAAGGCGATCCTCATGGCGAAGGTCCAGGACGAGGCCGGGCACGGCCTGTACCTCTACGCGGCGGCCCAGACGCTCGGCATCTCGCGCGAGGAGATGACCGCGCAGCTGATCGAGGGCCGGGCCCGCTACTCCTCGATCTTCAACTACCACACGCCGACGTGGGCGGACATGGGGGCGATCGGATGGCTCGTCGACGGGGCCGCCATCTGCAACCAGGTGCCGCTCTGCCGCGCCTCCTACGGGCCCTACGGCCGGGCGATGGTGCGCATCTGCAAGGAGGAGTCGTTCCACCAGCGTCAGGGCTTCGAGATCCTCTACGAGCTCGCCCACGGCACACCCGAGCAGAAGCAGATGGCCCAGGACGCGGTGGACCGCTGGTACTGGCCGTCGCTCATGATGTTCGGCCCCAGTGACGACGCCTCCCCGAACTCGGCGCAGTCGATGGCCTGGAACATCAAGCGGTTCTCCAACGACGAGCTGCGCCAGCGCTTCGTCGGGATGTGCGTCCCCCAGTTCGAGGCCCTCGGCCTCGAGTGCCCGGACAAGGACCTCCGCTACGACGAGGAGACCGGCACCTGGATCACCGGCGAGATCGACTGGGACGAGTTCGCCGCCGTGCTCGACGGCCGCGGCCCGGCGAACGCCGCACGGCTGCGTCACCGCCGGGAGGCGCACGACGACGGAGCGTGGGTCCGCGAGGCGGCCGCCGAGTACGCCCGCAAGCAGCATGACAGCGAGCGCGTCGCGGTCTGAGCAGCGACCGCCCGCCCCATGGACACCGAAGGAGACGAGGATGCCGACACCGGGTGAGACGGGAACCGAGGCATGGCCCCTGTGGGAGGTGTTCGTCCGCGCGAACCGCGGGCTGAGCCACGTCCACGCCGGGTCGCTGCACGCGCCCGACGAGGCGATGGCGCTGCGCAACGCCCGCGACCTGTACACGCGGCGCAGCGAAGGGGTGTCGATCTGGGTGGTGCCCGCCGCCGCGATCACCACGAGCGACCCCGACGCGAAGGGCGCCTTCTTCGAGTCGCCGGCCGGGAAGAACTACCGCCACGCGGTCTACTACACCCGCGCGGAGGGGGTGAAGCACCTGTGAGCGAGCACAGCGGGGCGCACGGTGACGTGAGCGTCGACGAGCTGACCCTTGCCGAGGAGCTGCTGGGCTCCGGCGCCACGGCGACGCCCCCGGTGGCGGAGTACGCGATGCGGCTGGGGGACGACGCCCTGATCCTCTCCCAGCAGCTCGGCGGGTGGATCTCTCGCGCGCCCGAGCTCGAGGAGGACCTGGCGCTCGGCAACATCGCGCTCGACCTCATCGGCCATGCGCGCGCGTTGCTGCGCTACGCCGGCACGGCGTCGGGCCGCTCGGAGGACGACCTCGCGTTCTGGCGGGACGAGCCCGAGTTCCGCAGCTGCTGGCTGGTGGAACAGCCCAACGGCCACTTCGGCGACACGATCGCCCGACAGTTCCTCTTCTCGGCCTACCAGGTCGAGCTCTACCACGCGCTGGCGACGAGCACGGACCCGTCGCTCGGCGCGATCGCCGGCAAGGCCGAGCGCGAGGTGGCGTACCACCTCGACCACGCCGCGCAGTGGATGCTGCGGCTCGCGGGCGGCACGGAGGAGTCGCGGGGCAGGATCACCGTGTCGCTGGGCGACCTGTACCCGTACGTGGACGAGCTCTTCGAGGACGACGAGCTCACCGACCGTCTCGCCGGTGTCGCACCGCGGCCCTCCTCGCTGCGAGCCGGCTTCGACCGCACCGTCGCCTCCGTGCTGGCGGAGGCAGACCTGGAGACTCCCGCGGTGAAGCCGGCTCGCGGGGACGGGCGCCGTGGCGGGCACACGGCGTCGATGGGCTACCTGCTCGCGGAGATGCAGTGGCTGGCCCGCCGCCACCCCGGAGCCACCTGGTGACGGGCACCCGACCTCACGAGCCCGCCGCGGCCCGCGTGTGGGACATCGCCGCGGAGGTCCTGGACCCGGAGGTGCCCGTCCTGACGATCGAGGACCTCGGGGTGCTCAGGACGGCCGAGGCCGACGAGCGAGGGGCCGTCCGGGTCGTGCTCACCCCCACGTACTCGGGCTGTCCCGCGATCGACCAGATGCGCGACGACGTCCGCTCCCGGCTCCGGGCCGCGGGCTACGAGCAGGTCGTGGTCGAGTACACCCTCGCCCCGGCCTGGTCGACCGACTGGATGAGCGAGGCCGGCAAGCGCAAGCTCGCCGACTACGGGATCGCGCCACCGGACTTCCGCGCCGCCTCGCGCAGGGGTCCGGTTCTCGTGCAGCTCTCGGTCAGGTGCCCGCGCTGCGGCTCGACCCGCACCCGTGAGGTCGCCCGCTTCGGCTCGACGTCGTGCAAGGCGCTCCACGAGTGTCTCGACTGCCTCGAACCCTTCGACTACTTCAAGGTCCACTGATCTCGCACGAGTCCCGGAAGGGAAACCATGGCCACCACCACCGTCGGTGCGAAGAAGCGCGCGACGTTCCACGAGCTCCGTGTCGCCGAGGTGCGGCGTCTCACCGGGACGAGCGTGGAGGTCACCTTCGAGGTGCCCGAGGAGCTCGCTGACGCGTACCGCTACCTCGCCGGGCAGTACCTCGCCCTGCGCACGACGATCAATGGCGAGGACGTGCGGCGTTCCTACTCCATCTGCCGGCCACCTGCCGACGGCCGCATCTCCGTGGCCGTCAAGCGCGACCACGGCGGGCTCTTCTCCACCTGGGCCAACGACGAGCTCCGCGCCGGCGACACGCTGCAGGTGATGACCCCGCAGGGTGCGTTCACCTCGAACCTCACGGAGCTCGACGGGCGGCACGTCGTCGGGATCGCGGCGGGGTCGGGCATCACACCCGTCATCACGATGGCGCACCAGGTGCTGCAGCACAGCGCGACGAGCCGCTTCGACCTGCTGTTCACGAACCGCTCGTCCCACGACGTGATGTTCGTCGAGGAGCTCGCCGACCTCAAGGACCGGTACCCCCGGCGCTTCGCGATCCACCACGTGCTCTCGCGCGAGCAGCGGTCGGCCCCGATCATGTCGGGACGCCTCGACGAGGAGCGGCTGCGCACGATCCTGACCTCGGTCGTGCCCGTCGAGATGGCGGACGAATGGGTGCTGTGCGGCCCCTTCGAGCTCGTCCAGCTGTGTCGCGACCTCCTCGACGGGTACGGGGTGGACGCCGCGCACGTGCGCTACGAGCTGTTCACGACCGGCGAGCCCGGCGCCCCGTCCACCCGCCCGCGTCCCGTCGAGGTCCGGGCCGGCGAGAGGACGGTCACCGTCGACATCAACCTCGACGGGACCTCGGCGTCGGTCGAGAGCCCCCTCAGTGCGAACGAGACGATCCTGAACGCGGCGCTGCGCGTGCGCCCGGACGCACCCTTCGCCTGCACGGGCGGGGTGTGCGGCACGTGCCGGGCCCGCGTCCTGGAGGGGTCCGTGACGATGACCGAGAACTACGCGCTCGAGCCCGACGAGGTCGAGAACGGCTACGTCCTCACCTGCCAGTCGCACCCGCAGTCCGACCACGTGGCCGTCGACTACGACGCCTGACCCGAGAGAAGGTACCGACCGATCATGATCACCCTGTCGATCGCCGACGACGTGGCCGAGGTCGTCCTCGACGCACCCACCCGCCTCAACGCCCTCGGGCCCGACGACGTGCGCGAGCTCTCCGCCGCCTACACGCAGGCGGCGGAGGCCGGCGTGCGCGCACTGGTCCTGCGTGGCGAGGGCCGCGCGTTCTGCGCGGGCCGGGACATCTCGGGGGTCGACCCCCGGGAGGACGACGTGCTCGGGTACCTGGAGGGGCTGATCCAGCCGCTGCTCGAGCAGATGAGCGCGTTCCCCGCCCCCACCTTCGCCGCCGCCCACGGAGCCTGCCTCGGCGTCGGTCTGGGACTGCTCGTCGCGAGCGACGTCGTGTACGTCGCCGACACGGCCAAGATCGGCAGCCCCTTCGCGAACCTCGGCGCGACGCTCGACTCCGGCGGTCACGCGCTGTTCCACGAGCGGCTCGGGGCGCACCGCACGCTCGACCTCGTCTACACCGGACGGCTGATGTCGGGGTCCGAGGCCGTGGCGGCGGGCCTGTTCTCCCGCGCGATGCCCGCCGACGAGGTGCTCGACACCACGCGTGCCGCGGCCGCGACAGCCGCCCGCGGGGCGACGCAGGCGTTCCTCGCGTCGAAGGCGCTCGTGCGCGAGCTGCGCGACCGCCGCGTCGGCCTGTGGGAGTCGATGTCCGCGGAGAACCGCGCGCAGGCCGCCCTGTGCGACACCGACGACTACCGCGAGGGCTTCGCCGCCTTCCAGGAGAAGCGCACGCCGGTGTTCACCGGCGGCGAGCGCGGCGGTGTCGCATGAGCACGGCGAGGGTGACGGACCCCGGGACCGCTCCGGTCGGCGCCGGCAACTGGGTCGCGGAGAACGGCTCGGGCGAGCTCGCCGACATGATGGGCATCGAGTTCCTCGAGTACACGGTCGAGCGGACCGTCGGGCGGATGCCCGTGCGCGGCAACCGCCAGACGGTGGGCTACCTGCACGGCGGGGCGTTCGTCGTCCTCGGCGAGTCGCTCGGGTCGATGGCCGCCAACCTCCATGCCGGCGCAGGACGCCTCGCCGTCGGCGTCGACGTCAACGCGACGCACACGCGATCGGCGACGGAGGGCTACGTCACGGGCGTGTGCACGCCCGTCCACCTGGGGCGTTCCCTCACCGTGCACGAGATCGTCGTCACCGACGACGACGGCCGGCGCTGCTGCACGATGCGCATCACCAATCTCGTCAAGGACGCGCCCGTCCCGTAGCGGTCCGCGCCGCACGGCCCGCTCGTCCCCCCCCTCACCGAAACGCTCGGTCGCCCCCGCGGGGTGACACCGCGCAGACAGGAAGGTCCATCCCCATGCCCGAGGCATATCTCGTCGACGGGGTCCGCACACCGGTCGGCCGGTACGGCGGAGTGCTCGCCGGCGTCCGCCCGGACGACCTGGCCGCGCTGGTGCTCGGCACGGTCCTCGAGCGGTCGGGCGTCCCCGCGGACGCGGTCGACGAGGTCGTCCTCGGCGCGGCCAACCAGGCCGGTGAGGACAACCGCAACGTCGCCCGCATGGCGGTGCTGCTCGCCGGACTGCCCGACTCGCTGCCCGGGTACACCGTCAACCGTCTCTGCGCGTCGGGCATGACCGCCGTCGCCAACGCCTCGCAGGCCATCCGTGCGGGTGACGCCGACCTCGTCGTCGCGGGCGGTGTCGAGTCGATGACCCGCGCGCCCTGGGTGCAGGAGAAGCCCGCCCGTGCCTGGGCCAAGCCGGGCGCACAGTTCGACACCTCGATCGGCTGGCGCTTCCCCAACCCCGTCCTCCTGAGGCGCGACAAGGCGACCTACTCGATGCCGGAGACCGCGGAGGAGGTCGCCCGCGTCGACGGCATCAGCCGCGCCGACGCGGACGCCTTCGCCGCGGAGAGCCACCGCCGCGCCGTCGCCGCGATCGAGGCCGGCCGCTTCACCGACGAGATCGTCCCGGTCAAGGCTCCGGCCGGCCGTGGGGAGACGCGGCTCGTCGACACCGACGAGGGCCCTCGTCCCGGCACGACCACCGAGGTGCTGGCGGGCCTGCCGCCCGTCGTCGCCGGCGGGAGCGTCGTCACCGCGGGCAACTCGTCGTCCCTCAACGACGGTGCCTCGGCACTCGTCGTCGCGAGCGGCGACGCCGTCGACAGGTACGGGCTCCGTCCGCGGGCGCGCATCCTCACGAGCGTGTCGGCCGCCCTCGCCCCCGAGATCATGGGCCTCGGCCCCGTGCCCGCGACGCAGAAGGCGCTCGAGCGCACGGGCCTGTCGCTCTCCGACATCGGCGCGGTCGAGCTCAACGAGGCCTTCGCCACCCAGTCACTGGCCACGATCCGCCGGCTCGGTCTCGACCCGGCCCTCGTCAACGCCGACGGCGGCGCGATCGCGCTGGGCCATCCCCTGGGCTCCTCGGGGTCGCGACTGCTCGTGACCCTGCTCGGCCGCATGGAGCGTGAGGGGTCCCGCTACGGCCTCGCCACCCTGTGCGTCGGCGTCGGCCAGGGGTCCGCCACCATCGTCGAGAGGATCGATCCGTGAGCCGAGCAACGACGGGCGTGGGACACCAGGCTCCCCTGAGGGTCGAGGACCGTGACACCCACGTGCTCGCGAGCCTCGACCGCCCCGAGAAGCGCAACGCGATCGACCAGGACCTGGTCGACGCCCTGCACGCGCTGTGCGCCGACCTCGAGGAGGAACCGCGCACGCTCGTGCTGCGCGGCGAGGGCGGCGACTTCGCCGCGGGCGCCGACATCGCGCAGCTGCGAGACCGACGAGCGGCAGATGCTCGTGACGGCATCAACACCCACGCCTTCCTGCGTGTCCGTGCCCTCCCGATGCCCGTGATCGCCGTGCTCGACGGCTTCGCGCTCGGCGGCGGCGCGGAGCTCGCCTACGCGGCCGACGTCCGGATCGGTACCCGCTCCCTGCGGATCGGCAACCCCGAGACCGGCCTCGGCATCATCGCCGCGGCCGGGGCGACGTGGCGCCTGCCGGAGCTCGTCGGTGAGCCCCTGGCGGCCGAGATGCTCCTGACAGGGCGTGTCCTCGACGGTGCCGAGGCGTTCGCCGCCGGGCTGGTCACCCAGCTGCACGACGACGGCGCCGCCGCGCTCGTGGCGGCCGAGGGCATGGCCGACCGGATCGCGAGACTCGATCCCGCAGCCCTGCAGGCGTCCAAGCGCGCGCTGCGAGCCCCGCGGAGCGAGCACCCCCAGGTGGATCTCGCGGAGCAGGCGATCCTCTTCGAGAGCCCCGAGAAGACGCGCCGCATGACCGAGTTCCTCGAGCGGAAGCAGCAGAGCAGATGACGACCGCACCTCGCCCCGCACCCCGGTCCCGCCCGGACGGCACGGTCCCCGCGCGCGTCGGCGTCCTCGGCGGTGGCCGCATGGGCGGCGGGATCGCCCACGCCTTCCTCCTCGCGGGGGCCTCCGTCACCGTCGTCGAGCGCGACATCGAGTCGGCGGCGGGCGCACGAGCACGCATCGAGAGGAGCATCGACACCTCCCTCGCGCGGGGCTTCGACGGTGACGCCGCGGCACTGCGGCGGGCCCTCACCGTCGCCCCGGACATCGGTGCCTTCGGCGCCTGCCGGCTCGTGCTCGAGGCGGTACCGGAGTCGCTCGACCTGAAGCTCGAGGCCCTCGGCGAGATCGAGCGACAGCTTCCGGCCGACGCCGTGATCGCCTCGAACACCTCCTCGATCCCGCTCGCACAGCTCGCCGACGGGCTGGAGCGGCCCGAGCAGTTCATCGGACTGCACTTCTTCAACCCGGTGCCGGCCTCGACGCTGGTCGAGGTCGTCGTCCACGAGCGCAGCGGTCCCGGCCTGCCAGACCTGGCGCGCGGCTGGGTGCACGCGCTCGGCAAGACCCCGATCACCGTCACGGACGCGCCGGGCTTCGCCTCGAGCCGGCTCGGCGTCGCGCTCGCGCTCGAGGCCATCCGGATGGTGGAGCAGGGCGTCGCGAGCGCGCAGGACATCGACCTCGCCATGGAGCTCGGCTACCGGCACCCGACCGGCCCGCTCCGCACCACCGACCTCGTGGGCCTCGACGTCCGCCTCGGCATCGCCGAGCAGCTGGAGCGGGACCTCGGTGCTCGCTTCGCACCGCCGCAGCTGCTCCGCGACATGGTGGCCGCGGGCACGCTCGGCCGCAAGAGCGGCCGCGGCTTCTACGACTGGAACGACAGCTGACCGCGGCTCGGCCGCACGAACGGAGGACTGATGACGCGCACGTTGCAGAGCTATGTCGAGGACACCTGGTGGAGCCCCGCCACGAGCGCGACCGGCACCGAGGTGCGGGATGCCGCCACCGGCGAACCGGTCGCGATCGTGTCGAGCGAGGGCCTCGACCTCGCCGGCGCGATGGAGCACGCCCGCACCGTCGGCCAGGCGAGCCTCGGCCGGCTCACGTTCCACCAGCGCGCGGTGCTGCTCAAGAAGCTCGCGCTCGTCCTCACCGAGCGCAAGGCCGAGCTCTACGAGCTGTCCTCCCGCACGGGCGCGACGAAGTCCGACTCGTGGATCGACGTCGACGGCGGCATCGGGGTGCTGTTCACCTACTCCGGGAAGGGCAGGCGCGAGCTCCCGAACTCGACCGTGCAGCTCGACGGGCCGCTCGAGCCGCTCTCGAAGGACGGGTCGTTCCTGGGACGCCACGTCCGCACGGCCCTGCCGGGCGTCGTCGTGCAGATCAACGCGTTCAACTTCCCCGTCTGGGGTCCGCTCGAGAAGTTCGCCCCGGCCTTCCTCGCGGGCATGCCGACGATCGTCAAGCCCGCCACACCCGGCGCGTACCTGACCGAGCACATGGTGCGGATCCTGGTCGAGTCGGGTCTGCTGCCCCCGGGTTCGCTCCAGCTCGTCTCCGGCTCCGTCCGCGACGTCCTCGACCATGCCCGGCTCGGCGACGTCGTGGCCTTCACCGGCTCGGCGTCGACGGCCGACCTGCTCCGGCGCCACGACGCCGTCAGGTCCGGCGGCGTCGTCTTCGGCGCCGAGACCGACTCGATCAACGCCTCCGTGCTCGGCCCCGATGCGGTGGAGGGCACCGCCGAGTTCGACGCCTACGTGCGTCAGCTCGTCACCGAGATGACCGCGAAGGCGGGGCAGAAGTGCACCGCGATCCGCCGCGCGATCGTCCCCACGGCGAGCGCCGATGCCGTGGTCGAGGCCGTGCGACGGCGTCTGGAGGCGAAGGTCGTCCTGGGCGACCCCCGCGACGAAGGCGTCACGATGGGCCCGCTGGCGTCGGTCGACCAGCGCGACGAGGTCCTGCGCCAGGTGCGCAGGCTCGCCGACGGCGGGGGGAAGATCGTGGTCGGTGACCAGCAGGAGGAGGGGCGTGACAGCGCCTTCCTCTCGCCGATCCTGCTGCGCTTCGAGGACGCCGAGGCCCCGCGGGTGCACGACACCGAGGCGTTCGGCCCGGTGTCCTCCGTGATCGCCTACGACACCCCCGAGCAGGCCGCGGAGCTCGTCGTGCGCGGCGGTGGCTCGCTCGTCACGAGCGTCGCCTCGGCCGACCCCGGGTTCGTCGCGACGCTGACGCGGCGAGTGGCCTCCGCCAACGGCCGGATCCTCGTGCTCGACGCCGCCGCGGCACGCTCCTCGACGGGGCACGGCTCTCCCCTGCCGATGCTCGTGCACGGCGGGCCCGGACGTGCCGGTGGCAGCGAGGAGCTCGGCGGCGTGCGCAGCGTCTTCCACTACATGCAGCGCACGGCGATCCAGGGCAGCCCCGAGATGCTCACGGCGATCACCGGCGTGTGGCACCCGGGCGCGGCGACCCGCGGCGACGCGCACCCGTTCCGGAAGTCGCTGGACGAGCTCCGCGTGGGCGACCAGGTGGTGTCGGAGGAGCGCGAGGTCACTCTCGACGACATCACCCACTTCGCCGAGTTCACGGGCGACACCTTCTACGCGCACACCGACGAGGAGGCGGCGGCCGCGAACCCGTTCTTCCCCGGACGGGTGGCCCACGGCTACCTGCTGCTCTCCTTCGCGGCGGGCCTGTTCGTCTCGCCCGAGCCCGGCCCCGTGCTCGCGAACTACGGACTCGAGAACCTGCGTTTCACGACGCCGGTGTCCCCGGGGGACAGGATTCGCGTGGCGCTCACCGCCAAGCAGATCATCCCCCGCGAGACCGACGACTACGGCGAGGTGCACTGGGACGCCGTGCTGACCAACCAGGACGACGAGACCGTCGCCACCTACGACGTGCTCACGCTGGTCAGCAAGGACGGCCACGCGGCGTAGCGCGGGACGGCGCACGACGGGCCCCGGCGGAGACCAGCTCCGCCGGAGCCCGTCCTCGTCCCGCCGGCGGTGCGGCTCGTCCCCACCCTTCCGGCCCCGCTCCGACGGGCGCGGCGGCCCGCCCCGGGAACGACGAAGGCCGGCCCACCGTGATGGTGGACCGGCCTCGTACGACGTGGAGCTGAGGGGACTCGAACCCCTGACCCTCTGCATGCCATGCAGATGCGCTACCAGCTGCGCCACAGCCCCGTGAACCGACCGAAGGTCTGATTCGTGGAGTTCCGGGGGGCTTGCCCCCTCGGGAACGACGTTATCTTAGGCAGACTTCGGCTCAGGTTCCAAATCCGCGTGCGGGCCCGCCTGCCAGCGGTCCAGCGGGTAGCCGGCACCGACGTTGTGCGCCACCAGCCGCCACCCCGGGACCGCTCCGGGCGCGGATCGGTGCAGGTGGGACCAGTGCACGTTGTGCATGCCGGAGATCCCGCGCCATGCCGTCGCGTCCAGGTCGAGCAGTCCGGTGATGGCCAGCGAGATGGCTGCCCCGTGCGAGACCACGACGAGACACTCGTCACCGTCGAGCAGGTCGGCGTGGTCCCGGACCGCTGCGGTCGTCCGCGCGGCGACCTCGGCCTTCGTCTCGGCGTCCACGCCGCGGGGTTCCCCGCCGCGGCGCCACGTCGCGTACTCCTCGGGCCAGCGGTCGACGATCTCGTCCTGGGTCAGACCCTCCCACTGGCCGAAGGACCGTTCGCGCAGCCGCGGGTCGGTCTCGACCGGCAGGCCCATCAGCTCGGCGTAGGCGGCCGCGGTGTCGGCGGCCCGTTCGAGGTCCGAGGACACGACCCGCGCGGCACGGTGCGAGGTCGCCAGGGCGGTCGCGCCCTGCTCGGCCTGCCAGCGGCCGACCTCGTCCAGCGGGATGTCGACCTGGCCCTGCAGCCGCATGGTGGCGTTGTAGGCGGTCCGACCGTGCCGCAGCAGGACGACGGTGCGGGCGGTCATCGCCTCACATCCCGCCGTGCAGACGGATCGCACCGTCCGCGCCGTCGTCGCCGAACTCGGCACGGGCCGCGGCACCGTCGCCCCCGCGGGCGTCCGGCGGCAGGTCCACGGACGGGCAGTCCTTCCAGAGCCGCTCGAGCGCGTAGTAGACCCGGTCCTCGGCGTGCTGCACGTGCACCACGACCTCGCCGAAGTCGAGCAGGACCCAGCGCGCCTCGGACTTGCCCTCGCGCCGCAGCAGCTTGGCCCCCGCCTTGTGCATGGCCTCCTCGACGGCGTCGACGACGGCCACCACCTGGCGCTCGTTGGTCCCGGTGGCGATGAGGAACACGTCGGTGAGCACCAGCTGCTCGCTCACGTCGAGCGCGATGATCTCCTGCGCCTTGCGCTCGGACGCGGCTCGCGCCGCGACGACCGCCAGCTCGACGGCACGGTCGGTCGCGGTCATCGACGTCCTCCCAGATCGGTCGTGGCGGTCGCCACGGGGGTCGGCGGCACCGGCGCGGACGCCTCCTCCGGTGCGAAGTCGTCCGGCGGGCTGAGCACGAGGTTCCAGATCAGCAACCCCAGGACGAACGCGACCACGACCAGGATGATGTAGTGCAGCCACGTGTAGGAGGGCTCGTGCTCGTCGTCCCAGTCCTCCTCGTCGTCCTCGAGGTACCGGGGACCGGCCGGACCCGGGGGCTGGGCCGCGAGCCCGCCGAACGGCGAACCGGTGGTCGGTGGGACGGAGGCCGGCGCGGCACCGGTCCCCGACGACGGCGAGCCCCACGGCAGCGCGGGCCCGTCCGTGCCCGACGCCTGCCGCGAGGCACCACCCGGTCCCGGGGAGGCGCTGGGCCAGGCGGGCGGAGGCGTCGTGCCGGCCTGCGTCTCGCTCCGGCCGGGCGCCCCGAAGGGAGAGCCGGCGCCGAAGGCCGACCGGCGCCCGGGCGTCGTCCCCTCGGACGGTGCCGGGGCCGGGGAGGAGCCGGACGCCGCCCCGGCGGACGGTCCGGGGCCGAACGGGGAGGGCGGCGTGGACGCGGGCGGCGTCGACGCGGGCGGCGTCGACGTCGGCGGGGTGTCGTTCCGCGGCGCCGACGGCGCGGGGCCCGACGTGGGCGGGGTCGCCGACCGGGACTCCGGAGGCTGCCCGAACGCCCGGGTCGAGGCGCGGCGGGGCGTGGCCGACCCGCCCTGCGCACCGGAGGACGGGAAGCCCGCCGACGGTGCGGCGGACGAGCCGTCGCGCGGGGGCGCGGTGTCGTTGCGCTGCACGGGCGCCAGCCGACCGGTCTCGTCCAGACCGCGCACACCACCGGAAGAGCTCGGCGGGCGGACGGTGGGCGCGGGGGCCGGCGCCGGGGACGCCGAGGAGCGTTCCCGCATCGCCCGGCGGGACGGGGGCGGCGTCGGTGCGGCGCGCGGGGGCGTCGGCGCGTCGCCCGTGGCGGGGGCAGGCGTCGGCGCCGGACCCGGCGACGGGGCGGGGGCCGGAGCGGGCGAAGGGGCCGGCGTCGGGGCCGGGGACGCACCGCTGCCGAACGCGGCAGGACCCGCACCGGGGACCGGCGCCGAACCCGCGGACTGCGCGCTCTCCCGCGCGGCCGCGGCCGCACGCTCACGCTCTCTGATCTCCCGACGCGTCATCGGCCGGGACGTGTTGTCACTCATCGAGACCTCGATACAGACCGTGCTTGGCGATGTACTGGACGACGCCGTCCGGGACCAGGTACCAGACCGGCAGGCCCGCGGCGGCGCGGCGGCGGCAGTCGGTCGACGAGATCGCGAGGGCGGGGACCTCGAGCGTCGTCACGCCGTGGGTCGGCAGCTCGTCGACCGTGAGCGAGTGGCCCGGCCGCGTCACCGCGACGAAGTGCGCCATCTCCCACAGGTCCCCGGCGTCCTTCCACGTGAGGATCTGCTCGATGGCGTCCGCGCCGGTGATGAAGTGGAGATCGGCGTCGGGACGCGCCGCCTGCAGGTCGCGCAACGTGTCGACCGTGTAGGTCAGACCCGGCCGGTCGATGTCGGCCCGGCTGACGGTGAACCGGGGGTTGGACGCCGTCGCGATGACGGTCATCAGGTACCGGTGCTCGGCCGGTGAGACCTGCGCGTCCTGCTTGAAGCTCGGCTTGCCGGTGGGGACGAACACGACCTCGTCGAGGTCGAGCAGCGCCGCCGCCTCGCTCGCCGCGACGAGGTGGCCGTGATGGATCGGGTCGAACGTCCCGCCCATCACCCCGATCCGGGGTCTCGCCTGCTCGCTCACGTGCTGTCGCGGCGTCGTCAGTGCTTGTTGTGCGCGTTGCGGAAGGCGTACGTCGCCAGCAGCGCGACGACGAAACCACCGAACGCGAGCACACCGAACAGGACCGGCGGGATCTCGAACCCGGAGTGCTCAACGGCCTCTTCGGCGGCAAGGACGGCGATG
The DNA here is from genome assembly GCF_030588125.1 of Isoptericola sp. b515. NCBI lineage: Bacteria > Bacillati > Actinomycetota > Actinomycetes > Micrococcales > Promicromonosporaceae > Isoptericola > Isoptericola sp. b515. Next base: position 529,492 of record NZ_JAUQYR010000003.1, read on the forward strand.
TGCAGCACGAGTGCTCCTCAGTGATGGTCCGGACGGGTCGCAGCACAGTCTCTCACGACGCGGGGTCAGGGCCGCACGTGGCCGTCGCCGTGCACGACCCACTTGGTGGTGGTGAGCTCGGCGAGACCCATCGGGCCACGGGCGTGCAGCTTCTGCGTCGAGATCCCGAGCTCCGCACCCATCCCGAACTGGGCGCCGTCGGTGAACCGTGTCGACGCGTTCACCAGGACGGCCGCGGCGTCGACCTCCGCGACGAACCGCTCGGACGCCGCGAGGTCGTTCGTGACGATGGCCTCGGAGTGCCCGGAGCTCCACGTGCGGATGTGCTCGATCGCCTCGTCGAGGGAGTCGACGACGCGCACGGCGAGCTCCGCCGCGAGGTACTCCGTGGCCCAGTCCTCCTCGGTGGCCGCCAGCACCTCGACGCTCTCGGGCGCCTGGCCCGCGGTCCGGTCGTCGACGTGCAGCACGACCCCGGCACCGCCCAGCGCCGCGAGCGCGGCCGGCAGGAACCGGTCGGCGACGTCGGCGTGCACGAGCAGCGTCTCGGCCGCGTTGCACACACCGACGCGCTGGGTCTTGGCGTTCATGACGATCTCGACGGCCGAGGCGACGTCGGCGGCGGCGTCCACGTAGACGTGGACGTTGCCGGTGCCGGTCTCGATGACGGGCACGGTGGACTGCTCGACGACCGTCCGGATCAGGTCGGCGCCCCCGCGGGGGACGAGGAGGTCGACGAGACCGCGGGCCTGCATGAGCGCGACACCGCCGGGTCGGCCGTGGGCGTCGATGGACTGCACGAGGTCGGCGGGCAGGCCCTGCGCCGTCAGACCCCGTCGCATCACGTCGACGATGACCGTGTTCGACGACGCGGCGGCGCTGCCCCCGCGCAGGATGACCGCGTTGCCGGACTTCAGCGCGAGCCCGGCGGCGTCGACCGTGACGTTCGGCCGCGCCTCGTAGATCATGCCGACCACGCCCAGCGGCACGCGCAGCCGGCGCAGCCGCAGGCCGTTGGGGAGCGTCCGGCCCGTCACGACCTCGCCGACCGGGTCCGGGAGCCCGGCGACCTCGCGCAGGGCCTCCGCGATGGCGGCGACCCGCTCGTCGGTCAGCGCCAGGCGGTCCAGGAGCCCCTCGCTCATGCCGTGCTCGCGACCGCGGCGCAGGTCCTCGGCGTTGGCGGCCACGATCTCGCCGGACGCCGCGACGAGGGCGTCGGCGAGGGCGTGCAGCGCGGCGTCCTTGGTGGCACGGGTCGCGGTCGTCAGGGACCGGGCGGCGACCTGGGACCGCCGGGCGACGTCCTGCACCGCGGCGAGCACCTCGGCGTCCGGCTGCGGTCGCTGCGCGGGTCCGGGCGTCGTGCCGGCTGAGGGTTCGAACGTCGTGGTCATGCGTTCGAGACTACGACGACGACGGCGGTGAGGACAGGCCGTTCCGCCCTTCGAGCACGAGGTCGTCGCGATGGACCACCTCGCGGTCGTACCCCTCCCCCAGCTCCTCGCGCAGGGCGTAGGTGGACCGTCCCAGCAGGTCGGGAAGGTCACCGGCGTCGTAGGCGACCAGGCCCCGGGCCACGACCGTCCCGTCGGGCCCGACCAGCTCCACCGGGTCGCCGGTCTCGAAGTGTCCCTCCACCCGGGTGATCCCGGCCGGCAGGAGGGAGGCCCGTCCGCCGAGCACCGCGCGGGTGGCGCCGTCGTCGAGGTGCAGCCTGCCCTCGGTGCGCGCGGCGTGCGCGATCCACAGCCGACGGGCCGTCGACCGCTTGCCGCCGGCGGCGAAGAAGGTGCCGACGTCCTCGCCCGCGAGGGCCCGCGCGACGTTGTCCGCGCAGGTCAGCACCACCGGCACCCCGTCCTGGGTGGCGATGCGGACCGACTCGAGCTTGGTGACCATCCCGCCGGTGCCGACCGCGCTCCCCCGGCCCGTGACCTCGACGCCGGCCACCTGCGCCAGGTCGGCGACGTGGCTGATCCGGCGGGCGCCGGGCCGGCTGGGCGGGGCGTCGTGCAGGCCGTCGACGTCGGTGAGCAGCACCATCGCGTCGGCACGCACCAGGTGCGAGACGAGGGCGGCGAGCCGGTCGTTGTCCCCGAAGCGCAGCTCGTCGACGGTGACCGCGTCGTTCTCGTTGACCACGGGCACGACGCGCAGGGCGAGCAGCTTCTCCAGGGACCGCTGGGCGTTGCGATACCGGGCCCGACGCACCGTGTCCTCGGCCGTCAGCAGCGCCTGGCCGACCCGGATGTCGTGCGTGGCGAACGCCTCGCTGTACCGGGCCACGAGCTGCCCCTGGCCCAGCATGGCGCAGGCCTGCATGGTGGCCAGGTCACGGGGGCGAGCGCTCAGTCCCGCCGGCCCGATCCCGGCGGCGATGGCCCCGGAAGTCACGAGGACGACCTCCTGACCCTCCCGGTGCCGTGCCGCGAGCACGTCGACCAGCGACCGCAGCGCACCGAGGTCGAGGTGGCCGTCGGCGCGCGTGAGCGACGACGAACCGATCTTGACGACGATCCGGCGGGCGGCCGGCAGAGCGGAGCGGGACTGGGCGTTCACGCCTCCATCATCCCCGACCCGGCGCTCAGTCGTCGGAGGGGTCCGCCCAGTGGCCGGCCTCGCGCTCGGTCCACAGCTCCTCGCGGGCGGCCGTCTTGGCGTCCATCCGCTCGACGAAGTCACGACGCTTCTCGGAGCGCGTCGGGCGGCGGCTCTCCTCGAGGCGGCGGTCCTGCCCGCGGGCGCCGAGCAGCTCCGCACCCGTGGACAGCGTCGGCTCCCAGTCGAAGACCACGGCGTCCTGGTCGGTGCCGATGCGGACCTCGTCGCCGGCCACGGCGCCGGCCTCGAGGAGCTTGTCCTCGACCCCGAGCTTGGCGAGGCGGTCGGCGAGGAACCCGACGGCCTCGTCGTTGTTGAAGTCGGTCTGCCGCACCCAGCGCTGCGGCTTGCTGCCCTGGACGAGGTAGTAGACGTCCCCGGTGGACCCGTCCGTGCGGCGCACGACGGTGAACCCGGAGTCGTCGACGGCCCGGGGCCGCAGCACGACGCGTGCGGGCTCCGGCGCCGGGGCGGCGGCCCGGGCCTGCTCCACGAGCTCGGCCAGGGCGAAGGTGAGGGCCTTCAGCCCCTCGTGCGAGGCCGTCGAGATCTCGAAGACGCGCAGCCCACGGGCCTCGAGGTCGGGCCGGACGAACTCGGCCAGCTCCCGCGCCTCGGGCACGTCGATCTTGTTGAGCACGACGAGCTGAGGGCGCTCGGTGAGCGGCACGCGGCCGCCCTGGATGTCGAGGTCGCCGGCGTAGGCCGCCAGCTCCGCCTCGAGGACCTCCAGGTCGGTGATCGGGTCGCGCCCGGGTTCCAGCGTGGCGCAGTCCAGCACGTGCACGATGACGGCCGTGCGCTCGATGTGCCGCAGGAACTCCAGGCCGAGGCCCTTGCCCTCGCTCGCACCGGGCAGCAGCCCGGGCACGTCGGCGATGGTGTAGCGGGTCGACCCCGCCTGCACGACGCCGAGGTTCGGCACGAGGGTGGTGAACGGGTAGTCGGCGATCTTGGGCCGGGCCGCCGAGACCGCGGCGATCAGCGAGGACTTGCCGGCGCTGGGGAAGCCCACGAGAGCGACGTCCGCGATGGTCTTGACCTCGAGCGTGACGTCACGCTCCTCGCCGGGCTCGCCCAGCAGGGCGAAACCGGGGGCCTTGCGCTTCGGCGAGGCGAGCGCCCGGTTGCCCAGGCCGCCGCGCCCGCCCGCGGCCACGACGTACTCGGCACCGATCCCGACGAGGTCGGCCAGCACGGTGCCGTCGCGGTCCTTGACGACGGTGCCGTCGGGGACGCTGAGCACCAGGTCGTCGCCCTGGGCCCCGTGCCGGTCGCCGCCCATGCCCTGCCCGCCGTTGGCCGCCTTGCGGTGCGGCGAGTGGTGGTAGTCGAGCAGCGTCGTCGTCTGCCCGTCGACGACCAGCCGGACGCTGCCGCCGTCACCCCCGTTGCCGCCGTCGGGGCCGCCGAGCGGCTTGAACTTCTCGCGGTGCACGGAGGCGACCCCGTGCCCGCCGGACCCCCCGGCCGCGTGGAGCACGACTCGATCGACGAAGCTGGCCATGGGTAGATCCTCTCAGGTGAGCGTGCGCCACCACGACGGACGGGTGGCCGGACGCGCACGAGGGGCGCACCCCGCTCGGTGGTGCGCCCCTCGTGACGGACGGTGCAGCGTGGCTGCGGTGCCGGGTCGGCTCAGACCTGGGCCGAGACGATGTCGACGACCTTGCGGCCGCGACGGGTGCCGAAGGCGACCTCGCCGGCCGACAGGGCGAACAGCGTGTCGTCGCCGCCACGGCCGACGTTCTCGCCGGGGTGGAAGTGGGTGCCGCGCTGGCGGACGATGATCTCGCCGGCGTTGACGACCTGGCCCGCGTAGCGCTTCACGCCGAGGGACTTGGCGTTCGAGTCACGACCGTTGCGCGAGGAGCTCGCGCCCTTCTTGTGTGCCATCTCAATCCTGCTTTCTCGTCAGTACGAAGAGTGTGGGGAACCGTGCGGGCCGGGGCCCGCCGGACATCACTTGATACCGGTGACCTTCAGGCGGGTCAGCTGCTGGCGGTGACCCTGGCGCTTCCGGTAGCCGGTCTTGTTCTTGTACTTGTGGATCGTGATCTTCGGACCCTTGGCGTCCTTCACGACCTCGGCGGTGACCTTGACCTTCGCCAGCTTCTCGGCGTCGGTGGTCACGGTGTCGCCGTCCACGAGCAGGATCGCGGTCAGCTCGACGGTGTCACCGGCCGAGCCCTGGACCCGGTCCGTGACGACGATGTCCCCGACGGACACCTTCTCCTGCCGGCCACCGGCCTTGACGATCGCGTACACCATGTTGATGCTCATCTCTCCTGGTCTTGGCGTGCTCACCCGACGTCGGTCACCGGCTTGGTCTGGAACTCGCACCGCCGCGGCGGTGGAGTGCGGTGCGCCGAGGGCACACGGGACAGGCGCGCTCACAACGCGCCGACGCAACACCTTACGCGACCGGCCCTCGGCGGATCAACCTGGCCCGACGGGCCGGACCGTGAGGTGGGCCACGTCACGGGCAGGTCTGCGAGCGGGGCACGGCCGTCGGACCATGGTCGCATGAGCCCCGTCCGCGACGACGCCGTCCCCGTGGACGGGCACGACGCCGTGGCCGCCGCGATGCGCGCGGTGGACCGGCGCGGCTTCCTGCCGCGGGCGCAGCGGGCGTCGGCCGCCTTCGACCAGCCCCTGCCCATCGGCCACGGGCAGACGTGCTCCCAGCCGTCGACCGTGGCGGCGATGCTGCGGATGCTGCGGGTCCCGCGCGGCGCCGCCGTGCTCGACGTCGGCGCCGGGTCGGGGTGGACGACGGCGCTGCTCGCCCACCTCGTCGGCCCGGAGGGCGAGGTGCTGGGCGTGGAGCGGATCGCCGACATCGCGGCGTGGGGCGCGGCGAACGTCGCGCGCGCGGGGATGCCGTGGGCCCGGCTGGTGCCGGCGGCGCCCGGCGTCCTCGGCTCGCCCCGGCCCGGCGGGTGGTCCCGCGTCCTGGTCTCGGCGTCGGCCCGGTCCCTGCCGCAGGAGCTGGTCGACCAGGTCGCACCCCGCGGACGGATGGTCATCCCGGTGGGCCACCTGATGATCGTCCTCGACCGCGACGCCGACGGCACCGTCCGCACGACGCAGGAGGGCACCTACAGCTTCGTCCCGCTCGTGGAGGACTGAGCGGACCCGCGCACGCTGCGGTGGGCCCGGCAGCGCGCCTGGTAGCTCTCCGCTCCCCCGACGTACCCGGCCACGGTCGTCAGGGCGTCGGACGCTGCCTCGTGACCCGGCGCCCCGTGGAGCCGGACGTGGTAGGCGGCGTCCCGCCCGCACACCGTGCACACCGCCGTCAGCCGCGTGACGGACTCCGCCAGGGCCATGAGGGACGGCAGCGGCTCGAAGGGGCGGCCGTCGAACGTCACGGTCAGACCGGCCACGACGACGTCGACCCCGCGGTCGGCGAGGTCCGTGACGACGTCCACGAGCTCGAGGCCGAGGAACTGCGCCTCGTCGACGGCGACCAGGACCGTCCCGGGCCCCAGGTGCCCGGGGATCTCCGACGCCCGCGACACCGCCCGGGACGCCACCGCCAGCCCCGTGTGCGAGGCGATCCGCCCCGGACCGTGCCGCTCGTCCAGGGCGTGCGAGACCACCAGCACCTCGCGGCCGGCGATGCGTGCCCGGTCGACCCGGCGCACGAGCTCGGTGGTCTTGCCCGCGAACATGGGCCCACCGATGACCTCGAGACGGCCGGGGGCTCGACGGTCGTCCATGACGTCCAGTCAAGCACCCCGGCCGTACGGTCGCTCAGGGGGTGTCGGTCAGCGACGCAGCCGGCGTCGCAGCCTGCTCAGGAGCCTCTGCGGCTCCGGCTCCTTTGGGCGGCGCGTCGCCACCGGCCGGGTTGTCCTCCGAGGTCTCCTCGGCACCCGTGGCGGGCGACGGGTCACCTGCGGCGTCGGGGTCCGGGGCGGTCTCGGCCGGGGTCCCGGCACCCTGCTCGACGGCGGGCGCTCCGGCCACGTCGTCCGTGACGGTCGTGCCGCCACTCGTCGGCGCGGCCTCGTGCCCCTCCTCGTCCTCGTGCTCGTGGGCGTGCGCAGCCGCCGCAGCGATCGTCGCCAGGGTGGCCTTGACGGCCTGGCGCTTCTCGGACTCGTCGTCGGGAAGCTTCGGCACGTCGGCGTGCGCCGGCGCCTCCTCCTTCTTGGCACCCGAGCGCTTGCGGCGCGAACGCTTGGCCCCGCCGCCGTCGCCGTCGCCCGAGGACGCCGCGCTCTTCTCGACCGGGTGCTCGTGGACGATGAAGCCGCGGCCCTTGCAGTGCTCGCACGTCGAGCTGAAGGCCTCGACGAGACCCTGGCCGACGCGCTTGCGCGTCATCTGGACCAGTCCGAGCGAGGTCACCTCGGCGACCTGGTGCTTGGTGCGGTCCCGGCCCAGGCACTCCACGAGCCGGCGCAGGACCAGGTCGCGGTTGGACTCGAGGACCATGTCCACGAAGTCGATGACGATGATGCCGCCGATGTCGCGCAGCCGGAGCTGTCGCACGATCTCCTCGGCCGCCTCGAGGTTGTTGCGCGTCACCGTCTCCTCGAGCGTGCCGCCGCTGCCGGTGAACTTGCCCGTGTTGACGTCGATGACCGTCATGGCCTCGGTGCGGTCGATCACCAGCGAACCGCCGGAGGGCAGCCAGACCTTGCGGTCCATGCCCTTGGCGAGCTGCTCGTCGACGCGGTGCTGGGCGAACACGTCCCCGGACCCGGTCCACCGCGTGACCCGCTCGCGCAGGTCGGGCGCCAGCTCGGCGACGTAGGAGGAGATCTCCGTCCACGCGTCCTCGCCCTGGACCACCAGGGAGGCGAAGTCGTCGTTGAAGATGTCGCGGACCACGCGGATGGCCATGTCCGCCTCGCCCTGCAGCAGGGCGGGCGCGTTCGTCGAGGACTTCTCCGCCTTGGCAGTGATGGCCCGCCACTGCGACTGCAGCCGCTCGACGTCCGCGCGCAGCTCCTCCTCCGACGCGCCCTCGGCGGCCGTGCGCACGATGACGCCCGCACCGTCCGGGACGACGTCGCGCAGGATCTTCTTGAGGCGGTTGCGCTCGGTGTCCGGCAGCTTGCGGCTGATACCCGTCATGCCGCCACCGGGGACGAAGACCAGGTACCGGCCGGCCAGCGTGACCTGCGAGGTCAGGCGCGCACCCTTGTGCCCGATCGGGTCCTTGGTCACCTGCACCAGCACCGAGTCGCCGGACTTCAGCGCCTCCTCGATGCGCCGCGGCTGCCCCTCGATCCCGGCGGCGTCCCAGTTGACCTCACCGGCGTACAGCACGGCGTTGCGTCCCTTGCCGACGTCGACGAAGGCCGCCTCCATCGACGGCAGCACGTTCTGCACGCGGCCGAGGTAGACGTTGCCGACCATGGAGGCCTGCGCCTGCTGGGAGACGTAGTGCTCCACGAGCACGCCGTCCTCCAGCACCGCGATCTGCGTGCGGCCGTCGTGCTCGCGCACGATCATCGACCGCTCCACGGACTCGCGCCTCGCCAGGAACTCCGCCTCGGTGATGACCTGGCGGCGGCGACCCGCGTCGCGTCCCTCGCGGCGACGCTGACGCTTCGCCTCCAGCCGCGTCGATCCCTTGAGCGCGGTGACCTCGTCCTCGGCCTTGCCCGAGCGGCCGGCCTCACGCTCGCCACCCCGTCCCCGGCGGCGCCGGCGGCGGCGCCGGCTGCTGCCGGACGTCTGCTCGGACTCGTCGGTGCCCTCGGACCGCTCGGCCTCGGTGGCCGATTCGCCGGACGTCTCCGCGCCCTGCTCGTCACGGCGCGCGCCGTCCTGGTCCGCGTCGCCGTCCTGCTCGTCCTCGGCGGCGGACGACTCGGAGCCGTCGCCCTCGGTGTCGTCCTCGGGACGACGGTCGCCCTTGCGGCCGCCGCGGCGACCGCGGCCCCCGCGCCGGCGCCGACGCCGGGGGCGGATGTCCGACTCGTCGCCGTCGTCGAGGAAGTCCGCGGGGCCGAACCCGACCAGCTCGACCCCCTCGTCGACGATCTCGGTCTCGATCAGCTCGAGCTCGTCGACGGCCGCCTCGTCCACGTCGCTCAGCTCGAGCGGGGCGGAGGTCGGCGCCTCGACGGGCTGCGCGGCCGAGGTCGCGGACGCCGCGTCCTGCGCTGCAGTCTCCGTGGTCTCCGTGGCGTCCTTCGCGGTGGCGTCCTCGGCGCGCCGCGACGTGGAGGACTTCCCGGCCTTCTTCGTCGAGGACTTCTCGGCCGTGGCGGGCTTCTCGGACGCAGCGGACTCGTCCGCGGCCGCGCTCCTGCGCTGCTGCCGTGCCGAGGTCGCCGGGGTCTCCTCCTCGCTGGGGCGCGGCGGGCCCGCCGGAGCCTGGGCGCGGCGCGCGGCCCGCTGACCCGACAGCTCCGGCGCCTGGAACAGCAGCGCCGTGGTGGCCAGGCGGGGCGTGGCCGAGCCTCCGGCCGTCCCGGTGGTGGTCGGCCCGGCCGGGCGCTCCGCGCTCGGGGACTTCTCGGACGTCGCGGACTCCGGCGCGGCCGTCTTCGACGTCGCGGCCGCGGTCTTCTTCGGCGCCGCCTTCCTGCCCGACGGCTTCTTCTCGTCCTCCGTGGCGGCGGCCTTCTTCGCACCGGCCTTCGTCGCACCGGACTTCTTGGCACCGGACTTCTTCGTCGCCGCAGGCTTCTCGGCCCCGGCGGACTCGTCCCGGGCCTCGCCCGGTGCGGGGGCCTCGGACGTCGCCTTCTCACCGGACGCGGCGTCCCGGCCGGGAAGCACGATGTCGTCGAGGGACAACGACGGGGTGGCGCTCGCCGGCGCCTCCTCCGCCTTCGTGGGCAGCGTGATCGGCTCCGCGGGGGGCGTCGCGTCGTCGGCGGCCGCCGGCTCGTCCGTCGCGGCCTGCTCCTCGGGGGCCGGCGCGGCCTCGGGCGTGGGCGCGGCCTCCACCGGGGCCGGGCCGCCGGCTCGGCGGCTTGCGCGCCGGGACCGGCGGGCCGGGGTGGACGAGGGCGCAGCCGTCGTGGACGACGCGGGCTGCGGCGCCGCGGTGGTCGTCGGCTCGAACGCCGCGGGCGTCGAGGCCGCGGTCGTGGCCGGCACGACGATGGGCGCGGGAGCGCTCGTGGTCGGTGCCGACGTCGCGCGGGTCACCCGGCGCCGCGTGCTGCGACGGGGCGTCTCCTCGGCGGAGGCCACGGGCTGGTCGGGGGTGTCGGATGTCACGGGGGTGCTCCTGCTCTGCGGCGGCCGGCCCACACCTGCCGGCCGCCCCGGCGGTCGTCGGCGACGGCGGCGCTGCTAAGCGCGCCGTCCGGACGGAAGTCTCGGTCGGCTGCAGCCCCACGACTTCGCGGACGCCAGGCGGCCGGGCCCTTCACCCCGGTCGCGGCACCGCGTGCGGACGCGGGAGCGGCGAGCTCGTCGATCCCCGGGGGATGTGGGCCCCGGAGGTCTCGATCCAGTATCGCACCCTTGGGCGCGCCCTCTCGCCCCGGTCCGTCCACCGGCGTGGCGACCGTCACGTCGCGCCCTGACGGCTTGACTTGCGGGGACCCTTCACGGGACAGTCGTGAAAGTCTTCACAAGTTGCGAGATGCCGCCTCTCCCCGTGCGGACCTGGGACGCCGGTCCTACCGTCGAAACAGCCCCGCACGAGGGGCGGCCTCTCCCCCTGGCCCGCATCGAAGGAGTCCACGTGGACGCTCTCGACCTGGCACGGTGGCAGTTCGCCATCACCACCGTGTACCACTTCATCTTCGTGCCTCTCACGATCGGTCTGGCGCCCCTCGTGGCCGCGATGCAGACGGCGTGGGTCGTCACGAAGAAGGAGCGCTGGCTCCGGCTGACGAAGTTCTTCGGCAAGCTGCTCCTCATCAACTTCGCCCTCGGTGTCGTGACGGGCATCTGGCAGGAGTTCCAGTTCGGGATGGCCTGGAGCGAGTACTCCCGGTTCGTCGGCGACGTCTTCGGGGCGCCGCTGGCCATGGAGGCCCTGGCCGCGTTCTTCGTCGAGTCCGTCTTCCTCGGCGTGTGGATCTTCGGCTGGGACCGCGTGTCCAAGAAGGTCCACCTGGCCTCGATCTGGCTCTTCGCCCTGGCCACCAACCTCTCGGCGTTCTTCATCCTGGCGGCGAACTCCTGGATGCAGCACCCCGTCGGCGTCGTCTACAACGAGGCGACCGGCCGCGCCGAGATGGAGTCCATCTGGGCCGTGCTGACCAACAACACGCTGCTCGCGGCCTTCCCGCACACGATCACCGCCGCCTTCCTCACGGCGGGCACCTTCGTCACGGGCGTCGCCGCCTGGTGGATGGTCCGCCTGGCCCGCACCAAGAAGGCCGAGAACCTGGAGACCGCCCGGGACGTCTACCGCCCCGCCGTGCGGCTGGGCGTGTGGGTGATGATCGTCGCCGGCCTCGGCGTGATCTGGTCCGGCGACGTCCAGGGCAAGCTGATGTACGAGCAGCAGCCCGGCAAGATGTCCTCGGCCGAGGCCCTCTGCGAGGGCACCGAGTCCGCGGAGTTCTCGATCCTCGCCGTCGGTCCGCTCTACGCGGGCTGCGAGGACGTGGCCCACCTCATCTCGATCCCCGGCGTCACCAGCTACCTGGGCACCGGGGAGTTCTCCGGCCCGGACTCCTACCTGCCGGGGGTCTACGACGTCCAGGAGGAGTACGCCGAGCGCTACGGCGAGACCACGGCCGACGGCCAGGAGGTCACCTACACCCCGCCGCTGGCGGTCACCTACTGGTCGTTCCGCCTGATGATGGGGTTCGCCGCGTTCTCCGTGGCCCTCGCCCTCGCGGCGCTGTGGCTGACCCGCAAGGGCCGGATCAGCGACAACGTCTGGCTCAGCCGGCTGGGGATCCTGGCCATCCCCATGCCCTTCGTCGCGAACTCGTTCGGCTGGATCTTCACCGAGGTCGGCCGTCAGCCGTGGGTGGTGGCCCCCAACCCCACCGGCATCGACCAGGTCCGGCTGCTCACCGAGCGCGGGGTGTCCACCGCCGTGCCGCCGGGCGTCATCCTGACCTCGATGATCGTGCTCACGCTCATCTACGCCGTCCTGGCCGTCGTCTGGTACCGGCTCATGCACCGGTACGCGATCGAGGGCGTGCCCGACGCCGTCCGGGACGAGTCGCCGGAGGCGCAGGACCCCGACGACGCCGACCGCCCGCTGTCCTTCGCGTACTGAGCGCCCGAACCTGAAGAGACTGGAGACCTGACGTGGACCTCGCGATCCTCTGGTTCGTCATCATCGCCGTGCTGTGGACCGGCTACCTCGTGCTCGAGGGATTCGACTTCGGCGTGGGCATGCTGCTGTCGATCCTGCCCCGGGGCGACAAGGAGCACCGGGAGAAGGAACGGCGCGTGCTCGTCAACACCATCGGACCCGTCTGGGACGGCAACGAGGTGTGGCTGCTCACCGCCGGCGGCGCGACCTTCGCCGCCTTCCCCGAGTGGTACGCCACGATGTTCTCCGGCTTCTACATCCCGCTGCTCATCATCCTGGTCGGCCTGGTCGCCCGCGGCGTGGCCTTCGAGTACCGCGGCAAGATCGCCGACCCGGTCTGGGCCCGCCGGTGCGACCAGGCGATCCAGCTCGGCTCCTGGATCCCCGCGGTGCTGTGGGGTGTCGCCTTCGGCAACCTCGTGCGCGGTCTGCTGCTCGACGCCGACCACCAGTACGTCGGCGGCTTCTGGGCCCTGCTCAACCCCTTCGCCCTGGTCGGCGGCCTGACGACGCTCACGCTGTTCCTGCTCCACGGCGCCGTGTTCATCGCCCTGAAGACCGACGGCGAGATCCGCGACCGCGCCCAGCGGCTCGCGTCCGGCCTGGCCGTGGTCGCGCTGGTCGTCGCCGGCGGCTGGGCGATCTGGGCGCAGGTCGCCTACTCGGTGACCTGGACCTGGGGGGCCGTCGTGGTGGCGGCGCTCGCCCTGCTCGGTGTCGTGGCCGCGACCCGGGCCCGCAGGGAGGGCACGGCGTTCACGCTGTCGGCCGTGACGCTCGTGGCAGCCGTCGTGCTCATCTTCGGGTCGATGTACCCCGAGGTCATCCCCGCGGTCGACGGCGGCAACTCCCTGACGATCGCGGAGGCCTCCTCGACGGACTACACGCTGACCGTGATGACGTGGGTCGCCGTGTTCCTCACGCCGGTCGTCATCGCCTACCAGTCGTGGACCTACTGGGTCTTCCGCCGCCGGCTCTCGACGAAGGACATCCCCGCCCCCGCGGGTCTGAGCTGGCAGAAGATCAAGGACGCGGCGTTCTGAGGTGAGACCGCTCGACCCCCGGCTGCTGCGGCAGGCCCGGGCCGCACGCTCGTACGTCCTGCTCACCACCGCACTGGGCGTGGCCTCGGCCGCCCTGGTGGTGGTGCAGGCCTTCGCGATCGCGTTCGTGCTCGGGCCCGTCGTGATCGCCACGAGCCCGGGCGGCGACGGCGTGGTGGACCAGAGCGGGACGGCCCGGTGGCTCGCCGTCCTGGCCGCCGCCGCCGCGGGACGCGCCCTGGTCGCCTGGGCGCAGGAGCGGTTCGGCCGGCGGGCCGCCACGGCCGTCGTCGCGGACCTGCGCGAGCAGGTCGTCGACCACGCCGTCGCCCTGGGGCCACGCCCGCCCGCCGGGGCGACGCCGTCCGACGTCGCCACCCTGGCCACCCGCGGGCTGGACGACCTGCAGCCCTACCTGGTGCGGTTCCTGCCGCAGCTGCTGCTGACGGCGCTCGTCACCCCCGCCACGGTGCTCGTGGTGCTCGGTCTGGACTGGGTCTCCGCGCTCATCGCGGTGGTGACGCTGCCGCTCGTGCCGTTCTTCATGTGGCTCGTCGGCACCATGACCGCCGGGACCTCGGAACGGCGGCTGGCCACGGTCGAGCGACTCGGGTCCCAGGTGCTCGACCTGATCGCCGGGCTGCCGACCCTGCGGGCGTTCGGCCGCGAGGTCGGCCCGGCCGCCCGGGTCCGGTCCCTGGGCGAGTCCTCCCGGCGCGCCACGATGGGCACGCTGCGGGTGGCGTTCCTGTCCGGGGCGGTGCTGGAGCTGCTGACCACCCTGTGCGTGGCGATCATCGCCGTCGGCGTGGGCCTGCGGCTCGTGCACGGGGGCATGGAGCTCGTCCCGGCCATCGCCGTGCTGGTGCTCGCGCCCGAGATCTTCCTGCCGCTGCGCCGCGTCGGCTCCGAGTTCCACGCCTCCACCGACGGGCTCGCCGCCACGCACCGGGCGTTCGCCGTCCTGGACCTGCCGGCGGACGACGGGTCGCGCCCCGGTGCCGACCGCGAGCCGGAGACCGCACCGGCGGTCGAGGGCGCGACGCTCGTGCTCGACGACGTCAGTGTGCGCGCACCCGGCCGGGACGTGGACGCCCCCGCGCACCTGTCGGCACGGCTGGCCCTCGGCACGGGCCTCGCCGGCGGCGGCCGCGTCGTCGCGCTCCGTGGTCCGAGCGGGGCCGGGAAGTCCACGCTCGTGCTGCTGCTGCTCGGTCTGCTGCGCCCCGACCGCGGCCGCGTCGTGCTCGAGCCGGCCGCAGGCGGCCGGACCGACGTGGTCGACCGGGCCGGTCGCGGCTGGTGGGACCAGGTGGTCTGGGTCCCGCAGCGCCCGGCGATCGGTCCCGGCACGGTGCGCGAGGTCGTCACCGACGGTCACGACGTCGACGCCGCCGCCCTCGCGGAGGCCGCGCGCACGACCGGGCTGGACACCGTGCTCGACGACCTGCCCCACGGCTGGGGCACCGCCGTCGGGCTCGGCGGGGCCGGGCTCAGCGTCGGTCAGCGCCAGCGCGTCGCCCTGGCCCGCGCCCTGGTCGGGGCCGCCGACCGACCCGTGGTGGTCCTCGACGAGCCGACGGCGCACCTGGACGCCCGCGGCGAGCAGGTCGTGCTCGACACCGTCCGCGCCTGGCGCGCGGCGGGCCGCACGGTGATCGTGGTCGCCCACCGCACGTCGCTGCTGGAGCTGGCCGACCAGGTCGTCGACGTCGAGGCGAAGGAGGCCGCCCGTGCCTGACGGCCTGCGCCACCGCGTCACCCGCGACCCGCTGCTGCGCCTCGCCCCCCTGCTCGAGATCCGCTGGGGCCGGGTCGCCCGGGCCGTCGGGCTCGGCACCGCCACGCTCGTGTGCGCGATCGGGCTGGCCGCGGCCGCGGCCTGGCTCATCGCCCGCGCCTCGCAGATGCCGCCGGTGCTCACCCTGTCGGTCGCGACCGTCGGCGTGCGGGCGTTCGGCACCGGCCGGGCGTTCTTCCGCTACCTGGAGCGGCTCGCCTCGCACGGCGTGGCGCTGCGGGGCATGGCCGCGCTGCGCGCCAACCTCTACGACCGGCTCGCCCGCGGCGGGGCCGACGTCGTGGCGCTGCACCGCGGCGACCTGCTCGCCCGGGTCGGCAGCGACGTCGACGACGTCGGTGACGTCGTCGTGCGCGCGCTGATCCCCGCAGCCGTCGCGGTCGTGACGGGGTTGGGGTCGGTGCTGCTGGTCGGGATCTTCCTGCCCGCTGCCGGCGCGGTGCTGCTCGCCTGCCTGCTGCTCACGGGTGTCCTCGCCCCGTGGTTGGCCTCGCGGGCCTCGCGGTCCGTCGAGCAGCGGGGTGCCGCGGCCCGCGGCGAGGTCGCGGCCCGCACCCTCGAGCTGCTCGAGGACGGCCAGCAGCTCCGCGTGGCCGGGCGGCTCGACGAGCGTGCCGACGGGCTGCGGGCCGCCGACCGGCGCCTCGCGGACGCGACCGACGACGGCGCCCGCGTCGCGGGACTCTCGGCCGCGATCGAGGCGGGAGCCCAGACCCTGGCCGTGCTCGGCTGCCTGCTGCTCGGGATCCCGGCCGCGCTGACCGGCGACCTCGCGGCGACCGAGCTGGCGGTGGTCGTGCTCACCCCGCTGGCCGTGTTCGAGGTGACGACCGCACTGCCCGCCGCCGCGGTGCAGCTGCGCCGGTCGCGCGAGGCCGCGCGGCGGCTGGTCGACCTGCTGCCGGCGTCCGAGGGCGTACCGGGCGGACCGCGCCCCGTCGCTGCCGATGACGCGACCGGGCTCGACCTGGAGGAGGTCTCCGCGGGGTGGCCCGAGGGTGGCCGCACCGTCGTGCGGGACGTCGACCTCACGCTGCGGCCCGGTGGGGTCGTGGCCCTGGCCGGTCCGTCGGGGGTCGGCAAGACGACGCTGCTGCTCACCGCGGCGGGGTTGCTCGCCCCCGTCGCCGGCCGGGTCCGCGGCGAGGGTCTGTTCGTCGCGGAGGACGGCCACGTGTTCGGCACCACCGTGCTGGAGAACCTGCGGGTCGCCCGCGCCGACGTCACCGAGGCGGACGCCCGCGAGGCGCTGGCGGCCGTCGGGCTCTCCACCTGGCTGGAGGGTCTGCCCGCCGGGCTCGACACCCCGCTCGGCTCGGGCGGCACGGACGTGTCCGGCGGGGAGCGCCGCCGGCTGCTGGTGGCCCGGGCGCTGCTGGCGCCGCACCGGGTGCTGCTCGTGGACGAGCCCGTCGAGCACCTCGACGCCGCCACCGCGGACGCTCTGGTGGAGATGCTGGCCGGGCTCGCCCGCACGACAGGGCGCGCCGTCGTCGTCGCCTCCCACCGGCTGACCCCGCTGGCGGCCGCCGACGAGGTGCTGCTGCTCGGCCCGGGCGAGGCCCCGGGCGATCCGGCCCGTGTCGTCGCGCGCGGCACGCACGACGCGCTGCTGCACGAGGTGCCGGACTACCGCTGGGCGACCGACCGGGAGGGTGCCACGCCCCGGCCCTGAGCGGGGTGGACGGTTCTCAGGGCTGGAACCGGGGTGGTCCCCGATGTGCCGGGACCCGCAGCTCCGTAGCGTCCGAGACATGATCAGGATCGCATCCCTCACCCGACGGTACGGGGACCTCACGGCCGTCGACGACCTCACCTTCACCGCGTCCCCCGGACGCGTCACCGGCTTCCTCGGCCCGAACGGCGCCGGGAAGTCCACCACCCTGCGGATCCTCACCGGACTGGCCACCCCGACCTCGGGGACGGCGACGGTGCTCGGCCGCCGGTACGCGGACCTGCCCAACCCCGGCCTGGACGTCGGGGTGCTGCTGGACGCCTCGGCCCAGCACGGCGGACGCACCGGGCGCGAGACCCTCGTGCTCGCCCAGCGCACGATGGGCCTGCCCGAGGCTCAGGTCGACGCGATGCTCGATCTCGTCGGCCTGACCCGCACCGAGTCGCGGCGGCGCGTGCGCGACTACTCCCTCGGCATGCGTCAGCGCCTGGGCATCGCCACGGCGCTGCTCGGCGACCCGCGCGTGCTGATCCTCGACGAGCCGGCGAACGGGCTGGACCCCGCCGGCATCCGCTGGATGCGCGACCTGCTGCGGTCGTTCGCCGACGACGGCGGCACCGTGCTGCTCTCCAGCCACCTGCTGGCAGAGATCGAGGCGATCGCCGACGACATCGTCGTCATCGGCCACGGCCGCGTGGTGGCCGCCGGCTCGACGGCCGAGCTGCTGGACGGGGCGGGGACCCTGGTCCGGGCGCACGACGCGGCCGCGCTGTCGGCGGCCCTGACGTCGGCGGGCTACCGTGCCACGGCCGGTGCCGACGGCGCCGTCGTCACCGACGCCGGGACCGTGGACGCCGGGCTGGTGGCCTTCGCCGCCGGCCTGCCCGTCACCGAGCTGCGGTGCGCCGACGGCACCGCGCTGGAGGAGATGTTCCTCGACCTGACCGCCGACGACCGGCGTGACCGCCCGTCCGTCGGTGCCGTCCCGATCCCGAGCGGAGCCCTCGCATGACCACCCTCGCCCCGGACGCCGTCCCGCCCCTCGCACCGGCGGCACGCCGACCGGTCCCCCTGACCCGGCTCGTGGACGTCGAGCTGCGCAAGCTCGTCGACACCCGGGCGAGCCGGTGGCTGCTCGCCGCCGTCCCGCTGCTCACGCTGCTCACGGCCGTCGCCCTGGCGGTCTGGGGCCCGGACACCGAGGTGACGTTCGGCGCGTACACGGCGACCAGCCTCATGCCGCTGGAGCTGCTGCTGCCGCTGGTCGCCGTGCTGTCCGTGGCCGGGGAGTGGAGCCAGCGCTCGGCCCTGACGACCTTCGCGCTGCTCCCCCGCCGGGGACGGGTGATGGCCGCGAAGGCCGTCGCCCTGCTGCTGGTCACGCTCACCGCGGCCGCGTCGGTGGTCCTGCTCAGCGCCGTCGCCACGGTGGTGGCCGCCCAGGCCCGCGGGCTCGACGCCGTCTGGGACCTGTCGACGACCCTGACCCTGCGCTCCGTGCTGGCCTACGCGGCAGCCGTCGCGTTCGGGTTCACGACCGCCGTGGCGCTCCGGAGCACCGCGCCGGCGATGGTGGCCTGCCTGGGGTTCCTCTTCGTCGTGCCGATGGTCTCCTCCGTGGTGGCGGGGGTCTCCGGCTGGTGGGCCGAGCACGGCGCCTGGGTCGACCTGAGCTGGTCCCTGAGCTTCCTGACCCTGCCCGGGATCACCGGGGAGCAGTGGGCGCAGGTCGGCACCGGGGCGCTGCTGTGGATCGCCCTGCCCCTGGTCCTGGGCCTGCGCCGGCTGCACCGGGTCGAGATCCGCTGAGCCGCGGCGCGACCGCCCCCGGCTACGGCGCCGGGGGCGGCGTCGTGTCGGTGGTGGCCAGGTAGTGGTGCTCGTAGTCGGACAGGGCGATGCTGCCGTCCTCGGTGACGAGGACGGGGACCACCAGGTCCCCGGTGCCCTCGGGGTCGTAGGCCTCGGCGACGTTCCCGGTGACGACGTTGTGCGCGCGCAGGGAGTCCCCCACCCGCAGGTACACGAGCGCCCCGCTGACTCCCTCGACGGCCGTCTCCTGCCCGGAGGAGGACGTCCACAGCTCGGCCCCCTCGGCGTCCAGGCCCCGCACCTCGTCGACGTCCACGGTGATCACGGTGCCCGTCGTGGGGTCGACGCCGACGTCGGTGAACCCGTCGGCCAGGACGGTCCCGTCGGCGAGGTCGACCAGTGCCTCGGACGCGTCGTCGGTGCGCACCCGCACGACGCCGGGACCGGGTGCCGGCTCGGTGGCCGCCACGAGCGCCTCCGGGTCCCAGCCCTGCGCGGCCGCGTCCAGGCGCCAGCTCTCGGCACCGGCCGTGTCGGTGGCGACGAGGTCGTCACCCTGCCGGGTCACGACGGTGCCCCGGTACTCCCCCAGCACCGTGGCACCGTCGTCCTGCCCGAGCACCTGCCCCGTGCCGGCGTCGAGCACCACGCGTGCGTCGCCGCTGCCCATCGGCTCCGTCGGCTCCGCGCTGAACACCAGCCCGGGGCCGACCAGCGGTCCGGGGACGTCGACGGGTCCCCAGACCTGCTCGCCGGTGCTCAGGTCGTAGGCCGTGGCGCTGGTCGCGACCCCGGCCTCGCTCTCGTCGGCTGCGGGACTGTCAGTCAGCACCGCGAGCGCCCGGCCGCCGGGGGTGGTGGTCACGGCGTAGCCGGTACGGCTGACGGGCCGGTCCGCGCTCCACAACGCCTCGCCGTCGGCGGCCACGGCGGTGAACCGCAGCAGTCCGTCCCGTTCGCCGACGCCCAGGGTGATGCCGTCGGCCGACTGCGGGACGGCGTCCCACCCGGGGTCGACGATCCGCACGGTGTCGACCTGCAGCGGCAGGCGCAGGCCGTCCGGGTCGATCTCGGCCGGCGCCTCGACGGCGCTGGTCGGCGTGCGGTCGATCTCGACCGGGGGCGGTCCGGGCTGGTCCGCGCACCCGGCCAGCAGCAGGGCGCCCGTCAGCACGAGGGCCGGCGGGCCGGTCCGGCGGGTCCGCGTCATCGGGAGGCCTCCTCGGTCTCGGCGGCGGCGGCACGCTCGCGGCGCGCCCGGTGGCGGGTCCAGACGACGACCACGACGGCGGCGACGGCCAGCAGCAGCCCGACGTCGAGGACGGGGTTCGCCAGCAGGGCGCCCTGGCCCTGCAGCCACGCCTGGGTGCTCACGGGCACCAGCTCCGGCATCCCGACCAGGCCGTTGGTGGCCCAGAACAGGACGCCGGCCGCGACGAGCAGCAGGCCGGTGACGATCGAGGTGGTGTGCAGCTCACGCCCCAGCACGGTGACCGTCCGCCCCCGCAGCGCCGCACGACGGCGGTCGTCCAGCCGCCCCCAGAGCGTGGCCAGGACGAGCAGCGGCAGGACCATGCCGACGCCGTAGACGGCCAGCAGCAGCCCGGCGCCGACGACGTCGCCCTGGGCGGCGGCGAGGGTCAGCACGGCACCGAGGATCGGGCCGGCGCAGAACCCGGCGACGCCTCCGGCCGCGCCGAGCAGGAACGTCTTGGCCCACCCGGTGCGGGTGGCCGACGACCGCTGCACGGCCCGGACCCCGGGCACCACGCGGGCGAGGTCGACGCCGAGGCCGAGGAGCTGCACGACGCCGAGCACGACGAGCAGCACGGCGGCGACGGCGACGACCAGGTCGCGGCGGGTGACGAACAGGGTGCCGAGCGCGCCCGCGCCGACACCGAGCGGGACCAGCACGACGAGCAGTCCGGTGAGGAACACCCCGCCGTGCGCCCACAGACGGGGGCCGGCGCCGACGGTGGAGGCGAAGAACGCGGGCAGCAGCAGCGCACCGCAGGGGCTGAGGAGCGCGAGCGCACCACCGAGGAACGCGGTGAGGAGGCCGACCTCCATCGCTCAGTCCGCGCTCGCGGCGAGCGCCGCGTCGTAGGCGTCACGGAAGACCTGCGTCGGCTGCGCCCCCACGAGTGGCCGGCCGCCGAGCAGGAAGGCGGGTGTGGAGTAGGCGCCGAGGTCGAGGCCGAGCTTCTCGTTGGCGGCGACGGCCCCGGCCGTCTCGGACGAGGCCATGTCGGCGGTGAACCGCTCGACGTCCAGGCCCAGCTCGGCGGCCAGGTCGGTCAGCGCCTGCTCGGACAGCTCGGCCTCGGACCGCTTCTCCCCCTCGGGGTAGAGGGCGTCGTGGTAGGCCCAGAACTCGTCCTGGAGCCCGGCGGCGTAGGCGGCACGCGCCGCACGCTCGGAGGCCTCGCCGAAGACGTTGACGTCCCGGTACTCGATGCGCAGGTCGCCGTCCTCGGCGTGCTGCATCATCTCCGGCAGCGTCTCGTGGCTCCACTGCGCGCAGAACGGGCACTGGTAGTCGGAGAAGACGACGAGCACGACGGGGGCGTCGACCGGGCCCGCGGCGAGCGGGTCCTCGGGGTCGCGACGCTCGACGGCGGCGGGGTCGAGCTCGGCGGGCCCCTGCACGTCGGTCGGGGCGTCACCCTGCCCGGGGGCGGTCGCCGCACCGGGGGCCGCTGCCGGGCCGGCCGGTGCGTCGTCGCCGGACGACCAGAGCACGGCCGCCGCCAGCACCAGGGTCAGCACGGTGACGACGACGGCGGGCAGGACCCACGGCCGGGACGCGGTCGGGGTACGGGGGTCGGCCACGGGTTCCTCCGGGAGGTCGGCTTACTATCTTGCGTAGTCGACTATGCACCATAGTCGACGATGGGTCATCATGGCACCGTGACTCCCGTGACACCGACCCGCGCCTCCTGGCGCGACACCGCCGGCCTCGCGCTGCTCGGCCTGCGCACCTGGACGCCACGTCAGCGCGTCGTCGCCGTCGGGGCGGCGCTCGCCGTCGGCCTGCTCATCGGGTGGGCGACCGTGCTGATCCCCAACCCCGTCTTCTCCCGGGAGATCCCCCCGGTGTGGTGGAACTACCCCGTGTGGATCCTCACCTCGGCGCTGTCCGGGATGCTCGTGGCCACCTACGTCCGCTCGGCGGCGCCGGACCCGGACGAGGCCCGGTCCAGCCGGCTCGGCATGGCCGGCGGCGTGCTGGCCTGGTTCGCCGTCGGCTGCCCCGTGTGCAACAAGCTCGCCCTGCTGGCCCTCGGCTACAGCGGTGCGATCACCTGGTTCGCCCCGGTCCAGCCGTTCCTCGGCCTGGCCGCTCTCGCGCTCACCGCCGTCGCGCTCGTGTGGCGGCTGCGCGGCCAGGTGGCCTGCCCGGCACCCCCGGCGGCGCCGGCACCCACGCCCGAGGGGGCTGCTCGATGACGGCGCGCGAGCACGACGAACCGGCCCGCCTGGGCACCCTCGAGGCCCAGGTCATGGACGTCCTGTGGGACTGCGGCGGCTGCACCGTCCGGCACGTCATCGACCGGCTCGGCGGCCGCCCCGCCTACACGACCATCGCCACGGTGCTCGGCAACCTCGAGCGCAAGGGCTTCGTGGAGCACGTGCGCGAGGGCCGCAGCGCCCGCTACCTGCCGGCCTCCAGCCGGTCCGAGCACGCCGCCGAGATCATGGAGCACGCACTGGCGAGCAGCGGCGACCGCGCGGCCTCGATCCTGCACTTCGTCGAGGCCATGCCCGAGAGCGACCGCGCCCTGCTGCGCGACTACCTCGCGGGGCAGGACGCGACGGGGTCCGCATGACGACCGCCGTCGCCGCCCTCGCCGGCCTGGGCATCGTCCTCGCGGCGCTGAGCGGTCCGTGGCTCGTCCGCCGTGCCGCGCCGGCCCTGGTCCGGGCACCGCTGACCGCGGCCGTCGTGCTCACCGGCGGCGTCCTGCTCTGGCTGGCCGCCGTGCTCGCCGTCGGTCCGATGCTCGCCTGGACCCTCTCCGGTCCCGCCGTGCTGCCCGGGGCGGCGGGTGACGTGTGCCGGCGGTGCCTGGCCGCGGCCGACCCGTTCGCCGGCACCCCGCTCGACACCGCCGTGCCCGTGGTGCTGCTGCTGGCGGTGCCCGCCGTCGTCGCCGGGGTGCTGGCCACCGTGCTCGGGCGCGACCTGCTGCGGCGCCGACGCGAGACCGCCCGGACGGCCGCCGTCCTGCGGTCCACCGGTGCGCCGCGGGTCGTCGGCGGGCACCGGGTGCTGGTCGTGCCCGACGACGCGGCGGCCGCGTTCGCCCTGCCGGCCCGGCACGGCGGCGTCGTGGTGACGACCGGTGCCCTCGAGGCCCTCGACGACACAGGGCTCGCCGCCGTCCTCGCCCACGAGGACGCCCACCTGCGCCAGCGCCACCACCTCGTGGCGGCGGTCGTCGAGGCCCTGGCGACCCACCTGCGCTGGATCCCCGTGGTGGCCGCCGTCGCGGACGCCGTGCCCACCTACCTGGAGATCGCCGCCGACGACGTCGCCCGGCACCGCGTCGGCACGACCGCGCTCGCCGGGGCGCTGCTCACGCTCGGCGACGCCCCTGACCGTGCCCCGGTCGCCGTCGGTGCCCTGCACGCCGGCGGACCGGACCGGATCCGGCACCTCGTCGCTCCCGGGACGGCGTCCGCCGGCACCTGGCCGGCCGTCGCCGTCGGGGCGCACCTCGGGGTGCTCGCCGCCGTGGCCCTGGCCGTCCACGTGCCGTACGCGGGCGCCCTGCTCTCGGGGTGCGCCTAGTCACGCCTCAGTCGAGCAGCGCCATGGCGGCCGCCCGGCCCGGGATGCCGCTCACTCCCCCGCCGCGGCGCGCACCGGCCCCGGCGAGCAGGACCTGGGGGTGCAGCGTCTCCACGCCCCAGGTCCCCGGGGCGTCGAGTCCCTCGGGGTCGGTGTCCTCGTCCGCCCACGGCCACGACAGGTCACGGTGGAAGATGTGCCCGCCGGGCAGCCCGACGCTGCGCTCCAGGTCCACCGGCGTGCGCGCCTCGAGGCAGGGCTCGCCGTCCGGGCCCCGCCACAGCACGTCCTCGATCGGCTCGGCCAGCACGGAGTCCAGGGAACGCAGGGTGGCCGCGAGCGCCGCCTCGCGGGCGGTGTCGTGGTCCTCCCGGAACAGCCGGGCGGGCATGTGCAGCCCGAACAGCGTCAGCGTCTGCGCCCCGGCGGCCCGCAGGTCGGGACCCAGGATCGTGTCGTCCGTCAGGGAGTGGCAGTAGATCTCGCACGGCGGCGTCTCGGGGATCCGGCCGGCCGCGGCCTGGGCGTGGGCGGTCTGCAGCTCGTCGAAGGACTCGTGCACGTGGAAGGTCCCGCTGAACGCGGCGACCGGGTCGACGTCCTCGCGCAGCCGCGGCAGCCGACGCAGCAGCATGTTGACCTTGAGCTGGGCACCCTCGGGCGCCGCGGCAGTGGCCCGGCCCGACGGCGTCGCGCCGGCGGCGTCGAGCAGCGCGTCCAGCACGCTGGGGGCCGCCCCGCTGACGACCGCCCCGGCCCGCACCCCGCGGGTCCGCCCGCCGTCCGCGGTCCACGCGACCTCGGCGTCCCCGCCGGTCGGCCCGGGGTCGACCGCCGTCACGTCGGCACCGGTGACGATCGTCGCCCCGGCGGCGAGCGCCGCGTCGCGCAGCGCACCGGAGACCGCCCCCATCCCGCCGACGGGCACGTCCCAGTCCCCCGTGCCGCCGCCGATCACGTGGTAGAGGAAGCAGCGGTTCTGGATCAGCGAGGCCTCGTCCAGGTCGGCGAAGGTCCCGATGAGACCGTCCGTGGCCGCCACGCCGCGCACGACGTCGGCGTCGAACCGCTCGCGCAGCGTCCGGCCGAGCGGCTGTTCGACGACGGCCCGCCACAGGGCGTCGTCGCCCACCCGGGCGCGTGCCTCGGCCGCGGACAGCAGCGGCTCGGTGACCGTGGGGAAGACTCGACCCGCCAGCCGCTCCAGGTCGGCGGACAGCTCCTGCCAGCGGGTGTGGTCGCGCCCCGCCCCGATCGCCTCGAACGAGGCCCGGGTGGCGTCGTCGGACCCGGTGTCCACCAGCAGGCCGCGGTCGCCCACGGGCGTGTAGGAGGAGTAGCGGCGCCGGGCCAGACGCAGCGACAGCCCGAGCTCGTCGACGACCTGGCGCGGCATGAGCGAGACCAGGTAGGAGTACCGCGACAGCCGCGCGTCCACGCCGTCGAACACCGGGGCCGAGACGGACGCCCCGCCGACGTGGTCGAGCCGTTCGAGCAGCAGCACCGACCGGCCGGCCCGGGCGAGGTAGGCGGCGGCCGTCAGGCCGTTGTGCCCTCCCCCGACGACCACGACGTCGTAGCGGGCGGCGGTGCGGGGCGGAGGCGCAGGTTCCATGCGGGTCATCGTGGCACGGCGGGTAACGTCACCGCCGTGAAGATCCTCGTGCCGAGCAACGTGCCCTTCGACCTGACCGTCGACGTCGAGGGGGTGGACGCCGTCGGCTACGTCATGCGTGAGGAGATCCCCGCCGCGCACGTGGACGCCGAGGCGATCGTCACCTGGGCGAGCCCGCAGCGGGTCATGGACGACGCCGCGCGCCGGCTGACGAACCTGCGCTGGGTGCAGACCCTCAACGCGGGCCCCGACCAGGCGCTCGCCACCGGCTTCGCCCCCGAGGTGGTCATCTCCTCCGGGCGCAGCCTGCACGACGCGACCGTGGCCGAGCACACCCTCGCCCTGCTGCTCGCCTCCGTCCGGCGGATCGACCGCACGCTGGAGGCGCAGCGCCGGCACGCGTGGGACCGGGACCTCGGTCGCGAGCAGGCCCGCGACGAGCAGGCGTTCACGCTGCACGGCGCGCACGTCGTGATCTGGGGCTTCGGGTCGATCGCTGCTCGGCTCACCCCGCTGCTCGAGGCCCTGGGCGCCCACGTCACGGGCGTGGCGTCGTCGGGCGGTGAGCGGTACGGCCGTCCGGTGGTCGGCCAGGACCGCCTGGCCGAGCTGCTGCCGACGACGGACGTGCTGATCTCTCTGCTGCCCGCGACCGCGGCCACCCACCACGCGCTGGACGCGTCGGTCCTCGCGCTGCTGCCGGCCCACGCCCGGTTCGTCAACGCCGGACGCGGCACCACGGTCGACGAGGCGGCCCTGGCCGAGGCGCTGCGCTCGGGATCGATCGCCGGGGCCGCCCTCGACGTCACCGAGACCGAGCCGCTGCCCGCCGACTCCGCGCTCTGGGACACCCCGCACCTGATCCTCACCCCGCACGTCGCGGGCGGGCGGCCGCAGGAGGCGTCCGCGTTCGTCACCGCGCAGGTGCGGCGGTGGCGCGAGGGCGGGGCCGCGGCGCTGGAGAACGTCGTCGCGCGCTGACCGGCCGCCGGGGCGGAAGGCTCACGACCCGGCGGTCTCGGGAGCGGCGGGCATCCGCTGCTGACGTCGGTACCGGCGCTCCTGGACGAGGGTCGCGACGATGGTCACGCCGAAGAACAGCCCGACCGCGCGCAGCCGGTCCTCCACCGAGGACGTCGCCAGCACGGCCACGAGCAGGACGAGCACGGCCCCGAGGTAGAGCGCGAACCACCCGTGCTGCCGCGGGTCCCGCAGGTCTCGGGCCTCCCAGTAGCGTCCGGTGAGGAACGACGCCGCCATCGGCCCCGCGAGCGTCGTCAGCGAGCCGATCATCTGGGCGTCGTCCACGCGGTCTCCTTCGACGGTGCTGGTCACGGCGGTCCGAGCCTAGGGCCTCCGCCGAGTGCGCGGTAGGGCACGCGGCGATGCGACCGGTGCCGGGTCACGAGCGGTGCCCGTCGTCGCTCGACCCGAGGTGCTCGTCGAAGAAGGCCACGATGCGCCGGCGCGCGGCGTCGGCGGAGTCGGCGTGGTAGCCGGACCGGACGAACCGCCCCGGGACGAGCGCCCACAGCGGCATCTCCTCGCGGGGGTGGTCGTTGAGGAACGAGTGCCCGGCACCCTCGTAGACGGTGACCTGGTGCGGGACCTCGGCGCGGGTCAGGGCCCGCTCGAGCCGGGCGGGGGCATCGGCCAGGCTGCGGTCCAGCGCCCCGTAGCTGCCGAGGACCGGGCAGGCGTCGGCGAGGAGCTCGTCCGCGTCCTCGGGGACACCGCCGTAGTTGACGCTCGCCGCCTGGTACCGGCCGCCGCCCGCGAGCAGCACCGCGAAACCGCCGCCGAGGCAGAAGCCGATGACGCCCACCCGCCCGGTGCAGTCCTCGTGGGCGGCCAGCCAGGACCGGGTCGCCTCGAGCTCGTCGAACCCGCGGCCCCGGCGGCGCACGAGGGAGCGCATCGCCGACACCACGCACCACAGCCGCGGCCCGTGGTGCAGCAGGTCGGGCGCGACGGCGAGGAACCCGTGGTCGGCGAGCCACTCGCACTGGCGACGCAGGTCGCTCGTCATGCCCAGGGCGTCGTGGATCACCACCACGCCCGGCCACGGCGGTCTCCCGGCAGGACGCGCGAGGTAGACCGGCAGCCGGCCGTCGTCCGTCTCCACGGTCGTCAGGGACATGGGCTCAGCCACCCTCCATGAAGCGGTTCCGCTCTAGCGTAGTGACGCGGACGGGCCACGCCCGCTGTCAGCGCCCGGGGTCGTCGGCGAGCAGCTCGGCCAGCACCGGCAGGTGGCTGCCGTCGACCTCGCGGGTGGAGGTCACCAGCGTGACCGTTCCCTGTCGCGCGATGTCGCGCAGCTCGGCGAGTGCGTCCGCCCCCGGCCCCGGCGTCTCCAGCTCGGCCCGGTACCGGTCACGGAACTCGGCGGCACGGTCCGGGTCGTGGGAGTACCAGCGACGCAGCTCGGTCGAGGGCGCGACGTCCTGGAGCCAGACGCCGACCCGTGGGTCGCCCTTGCGCACGCCCCGCGGCCAGAGCCGGTCGGCCAGCACCCGACGGCCGTCGTCGGGACCGGGCTCGGTGTACACACGCGCGAGGTGCACCGTCATGGTCCGAGCCTAGGGCGCGGAGTCCACCGGCAGCAGGTCGAGCCGCCGACGCAGCAGGCAGAACTCGTTGCCCTCGGGGTCGGCGAGCACGTGCCACGGCTCGTCGCCCGTCTGGCCGACGTCGGCCGGGCGTGCACCCAGCGCCAGGAGACGCTCGAGCTCGGCGTCCTGGTCACGGTCGGTCGGGTTGACGTCGAGGTGCAGCCGCGGCTTCGCCGGCTCGGGGTCCGGGTGCGGACTGAGGATGATCGTCGGCTGCGGGCCACCGAACCCGGACCGCGGCCCGATCTCCAGGGCGCCGTGGTCCTCGTCGAGCACCACGTAGTCGAGGACCTCGCACCAGAACCTCGCCAACGCCTCGGGGTCCTTGCACTCGAGCACCAGCTCGCTGAGTCGACACGCCATGGTCGCGACCCTAGGGGTGCCCGTCGGCGGACGCGAGGGAATTCTGCGCGGTCACCAGCGGCCGTGGCGGGGGCGCGGCTGGCAGCGCGGGCAGGTGTACGACGACCGGTTCATGAACTCGTCCCGGCGCACGGGCGTCCCGCAGCGCGGGCAGGCCTCGCCGAGGCGGCCGTAGACGGCCAGCGACCGCGAGAAGTAGCCGGACTCGCCGTTGACGTTGACGTACAGGGCGTCGAAGCTCGTGCCGCCCTGCGTCAGCGCCTCGGCCATGACCTCCGTGGCGGCGTCGAGCACGCGCCGCACGACGGGGCGCGTCATCGTGTCCGTCGCCCGGGCGTAGTGCACGCGGGCCCGCCACAGGGCCTCGTCGGCGTAGATGTTGCCCACCCCGGACACGACGGTCTGGTCGAGCAGCGCCCGCTTGATCCCGGTCCGACGCCGGCGGATGCGTTCGACCAGCGTGTCCCGGTCGAGCGCGGGGTCGAGCAGGTCGCGGCCGATGTGCGCCACGGGTTCCGGCACCGCGGCCAGCGGGCTGCCGTGCCCGCCGGGTGCGCCGTCCGGCGTCGGGGCGAGGTCGGTGACGGAGAGGTGCCCGAAGGTGCGCTGGTCGACGAAGTCCAGGTAGTGCGCCCCCGACGGCGCCTCGTCCAGGTGGACCCTGACCCGCAGGTGGGGGTGCGCCCACTCCCCCGCGACGGCCGGATCGCGCACGAGGAGCTGGCCGGACATGCCCAGGTGCGCCAGCAGCGCGGACGCCGGGTCGCCCGTGGCGGCGGGGTCGGTCAGCGGGAGCCAGAGGTACTTGCCGCGGCGCGCGGCGCCGGCCAGCCGGCGGCCGCTGAGCTGGTCGGCGAACCCGGTCGGCCCGCCCTCGTGCCGGCGCACGGAGTAGTCCCGGAACACCTCGACGTCGCGCACGACGGCGCCGGTCACGAGCCGGTCGAGGCCGTCGCGGACGGTCTCGACCTCGGGGAGCTCAGGCACCGGCCGGCTGCTCCCCCGGACAGGCGCCCGCGTCCTGCGCCTGGCCCGGCAGCGGCAGGGCGATCACGGCGCGGTAGGCCTGCGCGGCGGCGGCCTGCTCGGCGTGCTTCTTCGCGGTGCCCTCGCCGAACCCCGTCACGGGACCGGCGGTGACCTGCGCCGAGAAGCGGCGGGCGTGCTCGGGGCCCTCACCGGTGACCTCGTAGACGGGGGCGTCGAACCCGCGCTCGGCGACCGCCTCCTGCAGGGAGGTCTTCCAGTCCAGCCCGGCCCCGAGGTCGGCCGCCGCCTCCATCGTGTCGTCGACCAGCCGGAGGACCAGCTCGCGCGCGACCTCGAGGCCGTGCGAGAGGTAGGTGGCTCCGAGCAGCGCCTCGACGGTGTCGGACAGGATCGAGTCCTTGTCGAACCCGCGGGTGCGCTTCTCGCCCTTGCCCAGCAGGACGTAGCGGCCCAGCTCGAGCCGGCGGGCCACCGCCGCGAGGGACCGCTGCGAGACCGTCGCCGCCCGCATCTTCGCGAGCTCGCCCTCGGGCTTGTCCGGATGGCGCCGGTACAGCGCCTCGGTCACCACCAGCCCGAGCACCGTGTCCCCGAGGAACTCGAGGCGCTCGTTGGTGGGGATCCCGCCGGC
The DNA here is from genome assembly GCF_030588125.1 of Isoptericola sp. b515. Lineage (NCBI taxonomy): Bacteria > Bacillati > Actinomycetota > Actinomycetes > Micrococcales > Promicromonosporaceae > Isoptericola > Isoptericola sp. b515. The sequence goes on from NZ_JAUQYR010000003.1 coordinate 558,644, forward strand.
CTCGTGCGCGAACGACCGGTGGGTCAGGGCAAGCACGAGAAGCTCGGGATCCAGATGGACCCCGAGCTTCTCGAGAAGTGCTGACGGCTCCGGACGTTCTCCGTTGCCGCGTGCAGGCATGTCAGCCCGCGTGCTCGGTGCGCAGCGCCTCGGCGTACTGACGGCCCTTGTAGGAGCCGCAGGTCGGGCACGCGGCGTGCGACAGCTTCTGGCCCTTGCACTGGGGGCAGGTCGCGAGCGGCGCTGCGGTGGTCTTCCACTGCGAGCGGCGCGCGCGGGTGTTGCTGCGCGACATCTTGCGCTTGGGAACAGCCACGGTCAGCTCTCTTTCGTCTCGTCGGACACGCTCGACTCCTCGAGCATGGTCTGCAGCGCCGCCCATCGGGGGTCGACGATGTCGTGGTGGTGCTCGGGGTCGTCCTCCAGCCGTGCTCCGCACTCGGAGCACAGACCGGGGCAGTCCGGCCGGCACAGCGGTTGAAATGGTAGTGCAGTGACCAGGGAATCCCGAACCACGGGTTCGATGTCCGCCTGGTCGTCGATCAGCAGGGCCTCGTCCTCGGCCTCCTCGTCCCCGGCTTCCTCGGCGGCCTCGGCGCGCTCGGGGTAGACGAAGAGCTCCTGGACACGGACGGTGACCTCCTGGGAGATCGGGTCCAGGCATCGCGCGCACTCACCGACGGCGGTGCCGCGCACGACGCCGGAGACGAGCACGCCCTCCATGACGGCCTCGAGACGCAGCCCGAGGGTCAGGTCGGCGCCCTCGGGCACCCCGATGACCGCCGTGCCCAGGTCTGCGGGCGCGGCGACGACGGTCGCGACCTCCCGCATGGTTCCGGGACGCCGCGTGAGCTCGTGCGTGTCGAGCACGAGCGGCGAGCGCTTGGCGGTGGTGATGGTGATGCTCCAGACGACGGCGCCGAGCACGGCGCGGTGTGCAGGTGGGACGGTCCTCACGGACCAGCGGTTCAGTCTACGCGATCGCCCCGCGCGGGCCAACGCACCGACGACGTGACGTACGCAACGGCGCCGGCCCCGTCGACCGCCGGCGTCAGGCGCTGCGGCGGTCGCCCGGGTCGTCCTCGTCCGGCCACTCGGGGTCGGAGACCGCGTCCCAGCGCACGCGCGGCGACCCCGTGCCCAGACGCTCGGCCAGCTTCGACCGGCCCGCCCGGACCTGGGTGGTCAGCCGCCCCAGGTCGGCCTCGAAGTCGGCCAGCCGCCCGTCGCAGTACTCGTCGGCGTCGGCGCGCAGCGCCGCGGCCCTGCGCTCCGCCTCGGCGACGATGTCCGCCGCGCGGGACTCCGCCTGGACGACGACCTGCTCGTCCTGCACCAGCTCGATGGCGCGCGCCCGCGCCGTGGCCACGATCTCCTCGGCACGGCGGTGGGCGTCCTCGAGGGTGCGTTCGGCGTCCGCCAGCACCTCGTCCGCCCGGGCGACCTGGGTGGGCAGGTTGTCGCGCAGCTCGGCCACGAGCCCCAGCGCCTGGTCGCGGTCGATCTTGATGTTGGTCGACAGCGGTGACGTGCGCGCTTCCTCCACGAGGGCGGCCAGGTCGTCGATGATCTCCAGCAGTCCGGCCGTCGGGTTCGGGGTGTCGGTCATGTCGTGCTCCTCACGCACGGTGCGCCACGGTGGAGCGCACCGCCTCGGCCGCGGCGGACGGGACGAGATCGTCGATCGGCCCGCCGTGCCGGGCGATGTCCTTGACCAGCGACGACGCCACGTGCGCGTACCGCGGCTCCGCCGGCAGGAAGATCGTCTCCACACCGCTCAGGTGGCGGTTCATCAGGGCCATGGGGTGCTCACCGTCGAAGTCGGCGCCGCCGCGCAGCCCCTTGACGACGGCGGCCGCCCCGACCTCGCGGCAGAAGTCCACCAGCAGGCCCGGGACCACGTCGACGCGGACGTCGGCGGTCTCCGGGTCGTCCGCGACGGCGGCACGCACCAGGTCGACCCGCTGGTCGGCGGTCAGCAGGGCGTTCTTGGCGGCGTTGCGGGCGACCCCCACCACGACGACGTCGAACAGGCGGTTCGCCCGACGCACGATGTCGAGGTGCCCGAGCGTGATCGGGTCGAAGGACCCGGGACAGACGGCGATGCTCACGTCGCCCACGGTAGGTCGGGCGGTCACGTTTCCGTGGGACCTTCCTCGGCCTGCCGCCGTTCGGCGTAGTGCACGACCGTGTCCCCGTACCGCTTGGCCGACAGCTCGACGAGCGCGTCCGGCCAGACGAAGGGTGCGCCCCGCCGGGCCTGCTCGAGGACGACGACGGCGTCGGGCGCCAGCACGCCCGGGACGGCCAGGTCGGCGAGCACCCGGTTGAGCACGCCCGGGTCCAGGTCGTAGGGCGGGTCGATGAGCACGAGGTCGAACCCGTCGCCGGGCCCACCGTCGGCCGCGATCCGGGCCGTCGCCCGCTCAGCCGGTTCGGCGAGCACGCGCACGACGCGGTCCAGGCCGAGGTCGGCGGCGTTGCGGCGGGCGATGTCGGCGGCCTGCCGCGCCGCGTCGACGAGCAGGACCTCGACCGCGCCGCGGCTGGCGGCCTCGAGGCCGAGCGCGCCCGACCCCGCGAAGAGGTCCAGCACACGGGCGCCGTCGACGACGCCGAGGTGCTCGAGCCGCGAGAACATCGCCTCCCGGACGCGTTCGCTGGTGGGGCGGGTGCCCGACGGCGGCACGGTCAACGACCGCCCACCGACGGTTCCGGCGACGATCCTGGTCATGGCCCGGACTCTACCTGCGCCCACCACCGACCGTTGTGGGCATGAAATCTGCAGCACCCCGGCGGACCGGGGCTGCAGATCTCATGCCCACAACGGTCGGTGGGGCACGACGGCGTCGGGAGCGGATCGGCGCGCTCAGGCGCGCTCGAGGAACTCCTCCTGCTCGGCGTCGAGCTGGACGGCGATCGCCGCGGCCAGCACGGGGTGCTGACCGAGGCCGGGGTCGGCGTCGACGACCCCGGTGGCCTCGGTGCGCGCCGAGTCGATGAGGTCGGCGTCCTGGACCACGCGGAGCAGGCGCAGGGAGCTGGTGCGTCCGGACTGCGCGGCGCCGAGCACGTCGCCCTCGGAACGCAGCTCGAGGTCGAGGGTGGCGAGCTCGAACCCGTCGGTGGTGGCGGCCAGCGCCTCGACGCGGGCGGCGGCCGGGGTGCCGGGCCGCGCGGTCGACACCAGCAGGCACAGGCCCGGGTCGGCTCCGCGACCGATGCGGCCCCGCAGCTGGTGGAGCTGGGAGATGCCGAACCGGTCGGCGTCGAAGACCACCATGACGGTGGCCTCGGGCACGTCGACACCGACCTCGACGACGGTCGTGGACACCAGCACGGGTGCCTGGCCGGCGGCGAACCGCGCCATCGCGGACTCCTTGTCGGCGGGTGCCATCTGGCCGTGCAGCACCCCGACCTCGACGCCCGCGAGCCGCGGCTCGGCGCGCAGCGACTCCGCGACCTCGAGCACGGCACGCAGCGGGGCTCGGTCGGTGCCACCGCCGTCGGGCTCGGTGAGCTCGAGGAACTCCGGGACCTCGTCGAAGTCCTGTCCCGCCCCCGCCCGCCGTGCCGAGGCGTCGCCGTCGTCGTCGGGATGGATGCGCGGGCACACCACGTAGGCCCGCCGGCCGGCGTCGACCTCCTCGCGGACCTTCTCCCACACCCGTTGCATCCACCGGGGGTTGTCCGCGGGGACGACGTGGGAGGTGATGCCGGAGCGCCCCGCCGGGATCTCGGTGAGGGTCGAGGTGGTGAGGTCGCCGAACACCGTCATCGCCACCGTGCGCGGGATGGGTGTGGCGGTCATGACCAGCAGGTGCGGGGCCACCCGGGCCTTGGCCCGCAGGGCGTCCCGCTGCTCGACGCCGAACCGGTGCTGCTCGTCGACGACGACCAGCCCCAGGTCGGCGAACTGCACCTGGTCGCCCAGCAGCGCGTGCGTGCCCACGACGATCCCCGCCTCGCCGCCGGCGGCGTCCAGCAGCGCCTCCTTGCGGGCGGCCGCGTCCAGCGAGCCGGTGAGCAGGGCGACGCGGGTGCCGTGGGCCGCTCCGCCGAGCAGGCCGCCCTCGGCGAGCGGGCCCAGCATCGCGCGCAGCGTGCGGGCGTGCTGCGCGGCGAGCACCTCGGTGGGGGCGAGCAGCGCCGCCTGCCCACCGGCATCGATGACCTGCAGCATCGCCCGCAGCGCCACGACCGTCTTGCCGGATCCCACCTCGCCCTGCAGCAGGCGCTGCATCGGGCGCGGGCGGGCGAGCTCGCCGGCGATCTCGTCCCCCACCGCGCGCTGGCCCCCGGTGAGCGTGAACGGCAGGGCGGCGTCGAAGTCGGCGAGCAGACCGCCCTCGCCGTCGGGGCGGGGCGGCCGCGCGGTGGCCTCCTGCTCGGCGACGGCGGAGCGACGCTGGGCGAGCGCCGCCTGCAGCACGAAGGCCTCCTCGAACCGCAGCCGGCGCCGTCCCGCCTGCCAGTCCTGCGCCGCCTCCGGCACGTGCACGGCACGCAGGGCGTCCAGCCGGGTCGGCAGCGCCAGCCGGGTGCGGACCTCGTCCGGGACGGGGTCGGGCACGTCGTCCTCCGTGAGCGGGTCCAGGACGGTGCGCACGGCCCGCTGGATGCGCCACGTCGGCACCGCGGCGGTGGCCGGGTAGATCGGGATCGGGCGCGAGGCCTCGCTCAGGGCGGACTCGTCGTCGTCGGCGTCGACCCCGACCAGCACGTAGTCCGGGTGGGTGAGCTGGCGGGTGCCGCGGTACTCGGAGACCACACCGGTGAACAGCCCCGACCGCCCCGGACGCAGCTTGTCCTCGTGCGGGCGCAGCGCGCCGGGGCGCTTGGCGAAGAAGGTCAGGGCCAGCTCGTGCCGTCCGTCGGTCACCGTCGCCTGCAGCAGGGCGCCGCCGCGGCTGCGCATCGGGCGCACCGTGGCGCTCGCGACGCGTGCCATCACGGTGACGTGCTCCCCGAGCTGCAGGCGGTCCATGTCGGTGAGGGTGCCGGGTTCGCCGTAACGGCGCGGGTAGTGCCGGAGCAGGTCGTCGATCGTGACCAGACCCATCTTCTCGAGCGGCCCCGCGGCCCGCTTGCCCAGGGTGGCGGTCAGCGGCTCGGACAGCCGCGGGGTCATCGCCCGCCCCCGTCGCGCAGGGGCAGCAGCGCGTCGTCGACCACGTCCTCGACCGGCTCGACGCCGATCCCGACCCGGTCACCCGGGCGGCCGGTGGCGAGCACGACGACGTCGGCCCCGGGCGCGCACGCGGCGGCCCGGTCCACGACCTGCCCCAGCACGACCGCTCCGACGTCGGCGTCGGGCAGCACGGCGACGATCCCGGGGTCCTCGCACTCCTCGACCAACCGGGCGACGGCGGTCGCGGCGTCGGCGGCGGCCACCCGGTCGGCCCGCAGCCGCCGGTGCGCCGACAGCACCACGCCCGGCACGTCGAGGGCGTCCCCGCCGGCCCGCACCGCGTCCAGCGCACCGGCGAGCGCCGACACCGCGGTGACGAGGTGGACGTCGTCGGGGGCCGGCACCGCCGCGAGCCGGGGCTGGTCACCCGGACCCCCGTGGGCGACGTCCCGGGCGACCAGGTCGTCGATCGCGTCGTCCAGCCCCTCCAGCAGCTCCGGCGAGGCCATGACGAGCACGTTCGGGGTCCCGGCAGCGACCGCCGCCTGCGCCAGGTCGTCGACGGCGGGAGCGGTGTCGAGGTCCAGCAGCACGACCGCACCGCCGGTGGCGAGCTCGGCGGCCAGCGCCGGTGCCGAGGTCGTCACCACCACGGCCCAGTCGGTGGGGGGCACCGCGAGGTGGCGCACGTGGACGTGGGAGATGGCGCCCCGCTCGGCCCAGCGTCGGGGCACCGCCAGGGCCGCGTCGAGGTCCGGTGCGTGCACGTGCGCCTGCCAGAGCGAGTCCACGTCGTCGGCGCTGCCGCCGACCACGACGACGGAGTTGCCGACCCGGTCGAGGTCGGCACGCAGGGCGTCGGCCACGGCCCCCGGGACGAACCCGTCCGCGTCGGCGGAGCGGTGCAGCACGAACATCAGCTCGACCTCGTCGAGGCCGCCGGACTCCGGTTCGGCGACGTCGGCGGGCACCTCCGCCGCCACGTCGTCGCCGACGGGGGCGTGGCCGCGCAGGTCCATGTCGAGCAGCACGGGCGCCGTGGCGCCGGGCACCGGCGAGACCCCCGCCTCTCCCGCAGCCTGCTGGGCGGCGGCCAGGGACGCGAGCACCAGGACCAGGCCGCAGGCCCCGGCGTCGAGCACCCCGGCGTCGCGCAGGGGCGCCAGCGACCCGACGCTGCGCAGGGCCGCCTCCCGCGCCCCTCGCCGGGCGGCGTCGAGCACGCTGAGCCGTCGCGGCGCCCCGAGCGGCCCCACCATGCCACCGGCCTCGGCGTGCCGGGCAGCGGCCGCCGCGGCGTCGGCGGCCGTGAGGATCGTGCCGGGCATCGGGTGCGCCACGGCGCGGCGGGCCGACCGTGCCGCGACGTCCAGACCGACTCCCAAGGTGTCCTGCCGGCTCGCGGCGACCGCGAACCCGCGCAGCCACTCGCTGAGGATGACCCCGGAGTTGCCGCGGGCGCCGAGCAGGGCGGCCCGGGCGGCGACCCGCAGCAGCTTGGCCCCGCCGCTGCCGGCATCCGCGTCGTGGACAGCCCCGGCGGCCTCGCGCACGGTCAGGTACATGTTGGTCCCCGTGTCGCCGTCGGCGACGGGGAACACGTTGACCCCGTCGAGCTCCGGTCGGGCGGTGTCGAGGGCCTCGACCACCGTGTGCGCCCAGGTGCGCACCACGACGGCGTCCAGGAGCTCGGGCTGATCCACGCTGCCCACCGTAGCGGTGACGGAGGGCACGTCGCGGGAGCGTTGAGGGTTTCCGCGGCGATCCGCTATCATCATGTGGTTGCCTGGACTCCGGGCACCCCCCAAGACCACCGACCTTCACGTCCTGCTGCCCTGCTGGCGCGCGACGTGACACGACGATTCAGGAGACACCGTGGCTGCCAACTGCGACGTCTGCGGCAAGGGCCCGGGCTTCGGGCACAGCGTTTCGCACTCCCACATCCGGACCAAGCGCCGCTGGAACCCGAACATCCAGCGCGTGCGCGCCGTCGTCGCGGGCACCCCCAAGCGCGTGAACGTGTGCACCTCGTGCCTCAAGGCCGGCAAGGTGCAGCGCCAGGCCTGAGCCTCCGCCGCACGGCGACATCATCGACAGACGCCCGTCGGGTCCGACCCGGCGGGCGTCTGTCGTGCGATCACGGCCCGTGAACCGCCGCCCATGAACTGCAAAGAGTTCGTGAACCGTTCACCAATACCTCTTGGCGTGCCCGGCGGACCGTGGCAGTCTGAATCCATGATGGTCGAGACCGACAACGACGTGGTGATCCGTTCGGCGAACCCCTCGGACGCCGGCGCCATCGCCCGGGTGCACCTGACCTCGTGGCGCAGCGCGTACGCCCACGTCCTGCCGTCCGACTACCTCGACTCCCTCGACGTGGACGAGCAGACCCGGACCTGGGAGAAGTCCCTCGGCCAGGAGAACAGCACGACCGTCGTCGCCGAGGCCGACGGGCGCACGCTCGGCTTCGCGAGCTGGGGGCCGTCCCGCGACGAGGACGCCGAGGACGGCTGCCTCGAGCTCTACGCGATCTACCTCGACCCGGAGTCCTGGGGTCGCGGCGTGGCCCGCGACCTGATGCGCACGATGCTCGGGGAGGTCGGCCCGCAGGCCCGCATCACCCTGTGGGTGCTGTCCGAGAACGCCCGGGCCCACCACTTCTACCGGCGGCACGGCTTCCAGCCCGACGGGATCGAGCGCATGGAGGACTACGCCGACGTGCCCGTGACCGAGGTCCGCTTCGTCCGGGAGCCCGAGCGCTGACCCGGAGCGCAGCCGACGGTACGCGCCAGGATCAGGGACGGAAGTGGTCCCACCCGGTCGCGACGTGCGGGACCTCGCCGTCGAGCAGCACGCGCGGCGCGTCGTCCGCCGGCGCCCTGACGTCGCCGACCAGCCGGAAGCCGTTCGGCAGCCCCCGGTCGGCCACCTCCGCGGGGAAGGTCGCGAGCAGCCCGTGGTCCTCTCCCCCGGACAGCACCCAGGTCCGCGCCCGGTCGGCCCCGTCGGGATCCTCCGTCGCCACGGCGACCTCGACGGCGGCAGGGACCAGCGCGGTCACGTCGCGCATCAACGCACCCTCGGCGAGGTCGACGTCCACACCGCTGGCGCGGGCGAGCCGGCCCGCGTCCCGCAGCAGCCCGTCCGAGACGTCGAGCATCGCCGTCGCCCCCGCGAGCGCCGCCGCGGGCCCGGCCTCGAGCGGGGCCTCCGGGCGCAGGTACGCGGCGACGTAGGGCGTGCGTGACGTCGCGGCGCCGGGCGCACCGTCGTCGGGCGTCGCCGCTCCGCTGGTGAGCAGGTCGAACCCGGCGGCCGAGGCGCCGAGCACGCCGGCGTGCGCGACGACGTCGCCCGGACGCGCACCCGATCGCAGCACCGGCGCCCGCCCGGCGAGGTCGCCGTGGACCGTGACGGACACGACCACCGCGTCACCGCCGGACAGGTCGCCGCCGACGACCGTCGCCGGACCGGAGGCGTCGGCCAGACCACGCGCGAGGTCGGTCACCCACTGCACCGGCAGGTCGGCAGGCATCACCAGGGAGACCACCATGGACGTCGCGCGCGCTCCCATGGCAGCGACGTCGGCGAGGTTCTGGACCGCCGCCCGGTACCCGACGTCGTACCCGCCCGACCACTCGCGGCGGAAGTGGCGGCCCTCGACGAGGACGTCCGTGGTCACGACGAAACGTCCGTCGGCGGCGCGCACCACCGCCGCGTCGTCACCCGGCCCGACGTCGACCCCCTCGCCGACGGGCAGGAGCGGGAAGATGCGTGCCAGGAGCGCGGTCTCGTCGAGGTCGCGCACGCGCAGGATGGGGTCGGTCACGACCGAACCCTAACCGGACGCCGGGCCGTGACGGAGACGGTTACCGTAGGCACGTGCTCGTCCGTCGACTCGCCGCCCTGCTCGCCCCGCCGTGCCTCGTGCTGCTCGCCGGCTGCACCCCGACGATCGGGGTCGAGCCGGGCGAGGACGCCGCGAACCCCGACTGCGCACCCGTGATGCTGGCACTGCCGGACGTCGTCGCCGGGGACCTGGAGCGCGCCGACGTCAACGCCCAGTCGACGGCCGCCTGGGGCTCACCGGGCGCCGCGGTCACGCTGCGGTGCGGGGTCGAGGAGCCGGGCCCCTCCCCGGACTGCCAGCGGATCGACACGGCCAACGGTTCCGTGGACTGGGTCGTGGAGACCAACGACAGCGGCACCTGGCGTTTCACGACCTACGGCCGGACCCCCGCGATCGACGTGACGGTGCCGCCGTCGGTGACGACGGACCACTCGACGTCGTTCATCGCCGACCTGACGTCCGCCGTCTCCCTGATCCCGGCGACCAGGAGCTGCACCTGAGCTAGCCGAGCTCCGCCCGCCACAGCTCCAGACCCGGCTCACCGGCCTCGACGCAGGCGTCGGCGACGTCACCCACGGCGCCGCGCAGGTCGTCGTGCTCGCCGCCCGCACCGACGACGGCGTCACCACTGGTCCACGCCGTCCCGTCGTCCGCCACGAGGCGCCCGTCGTCCGCCACCGAGAAGCCGGCGGGCCAGACGACCACCCGCACGTCGTCGGGATCCGCCTCGGACGCGAGGCCCCAGCAGCCGTCGTCGTCGAGGGCCAGCACACCGGCCCATGCGGCGTCCATGCCGCCCTGCCTGACCAGCTGGACCAGGGCGACGTGACCGCCGGCCTCCTCCACGCGCACCCCCGTCAGCGCACCGCAGGCACCGGTCGCCAGGAGCAGGCCGGCGACCGTGGTCGTCGTGATCGACCGGTGCACGGCACCGCACACAGCCCACCGTCGCGCCATCGCACGCCTCCTCGACCGGACATGGTCAACGTAGCGGCACGGACGGTCCGACGCACCGGCGTCGTGCCGGCGTCCGACGAGCAGGTCAGCGCAGCCCGGTCGGCCTCTCGAGGGCGAGCTGGATCAGCTCGTCGACCAGCGCCGGGTAGCTCATCCCGGTCGCCTCCCACATGCGCGGGTACATCGAGAACGGGGTGAACCCCGGCATGGTGTTGATCTCGTTGACGACGACCTGCTGCTCGGGCGTGACGAACACGTCGACGCGCGACAGCCCCTCGGCCTCCACGGCCTCGAAGGTGCGGACGGCGAGGTCGCGGACCTCGGCGATCACCGGCTCGGGGAGGTCGGCGGGGCACGACAGCTCGACGTGCGCCTCGTCGAGGTACTTGGCCTCGAAGTCGTAGAAGGCGTGCTTGCCGTCCACGACGATCTCCCCGGGCAGCGACGCCCGCGCGCGGTCTCCGCCGCGGCCGCCGAGCACCGCGCACTCGATCTCGCGGCCCTCGATCCCGGCCTCCACGATCACCTTCGGGTCGTGCTCGCGGGCCTCCTCCACGGCGGCCGGCAGGTCCTCGAGCACGTCCACCCGGGTGATGCCGAGCGACGACCCCGCCCGGGCGGGCTTGACGAAGACGGGCAGCCCGAGCCGCTCGACGCGGGCGACGCAGGCCTCGGGGTCGGCGTCCCAGTCGTGGGGCTTGATGACCTCGTAGGGCCCGACGGGGATGCCGTGCCCGGCCAGGACGAGCTTCATGAAGTGCTTGTCCATCCCGACCGCGGACGCCAGCACCCCGGCGCCGACGTACCGCACGTCGGCCAGCTCCAGCAGCCCCTGGACCGTGCCGTCCTCGCCGAACGGCCCGTGCAGCAGCGGGAAGACGACGTCGACCTGACCGAGCACGTCGGGGACCTGCCCGGGCTCCAGCGTGCGCAGGGTGCGCTCGCCCGCCGTCAGGGACAGGACCACCTCGGCACCCTCGTCGGAGGTCACCTCGGGCAGCCGGCCCGCCGTGATCCTCCAGCGCTCGGCGTCGTCCTCGGCGACCACCCAGCGCCCGGCGCGGGTGATCCCGATCGGGACGACGTCGTAGGCGTCACGGTCGATCGCGCCGAGCACGCCGGCGGCGGTGGCGGCGGAGATCGCGTGCTCGCCGGAACGGCCTCCGAACAGGAGGGCGACGCGCGGCTTGCGCGGGGGCGCGGAGGGCTGGGTCTCGGGCATCGGCCCGACCCTACCGGACCGCTCACCCGCTCCGGCACGCGGTCGCCGTCACGCCGCGCGCAGCTCCTTGCGCAGGATCTTGCCCGACGCCGACTTGGGGACGGCGTGGGTGAACTGCACGGCACGGACCTTCTTGTAGGGCGCGACCCGGGCGGCCACGTACTCCATCACGTCCTCCGCGCTGAGCTCCGCGCCCTCGGCCCGCACGACGAACGCCTTGGGGATCTCCTCGCCGTCGTCGTCGACCACCCCGATGACGGCGGCGTCGGCGATCTGCGGGTGGGACAGCAGCAACGCCTCGAGCTCGGCGGGCGGCACCTGGTATCCCTTGTACTTGATCAGCTCCTTGAGCCGGTCGACGACGTGGAACACGCCCTCGGCGTCGACGGTGACCACGTCCCCGGTGTGCAGGAACCCGTCGGCGTCGATGGTGTCGCGCGTCTCGGCCTCGTTGCCCAGGTAGCCGACCATGACGTTCGGGCCGGCGCAGAGCAGCTCGCCGGGAGCGCTCGTGCCCTCGGCCGGCTGCTCGATCTCCTCACCGGTGGCGGGGTCCACGACCTTGGCCAGCATGTTGGGCACCAGCAGCCCGATCGAGCCGGGATCGATGTCGTCCCGGTCGAACGGCACGACGTGGGAGACGGGTGACATCTCGCTCATGCCGTAGCCCTGCATGACACGGGCCCGGGGCAGCCGTTCGCCGACGGCGGCCGCGAGCTGGGCGTCGAACGGTGCGGCGCCGGACATCATGATCCGCACGCTGGACAGGTCGGCCTCGAGCGCGAGCGGGTGCTTGGCGAGCGCCAGCGCGATGGGCGGGGCGACGAACAGCACGGTCGCCCGGTGCTCGGTGATGACGCGCAGGTACTCCGGCAGGTCGAACCGGGGCATCGTCACCACGGTGGACCGCTGGTGCAGGGCGCAGTTCATGAGCACGGTCATGCCGTAGATGTGGAAGAACGGCAGGACCGCCGGGACCACGTCGTCGCGCACCAGCGGGATGTAGGGCTCGGACTGCAGGACGTTGGCCACGAGGTTGCGGTGCGTCAGCATCACACCCTTGGGCAGGCCGGTCGTGCCCGAGGAGTACGGCAGCACCGCCAGGTGGGTGGCGGGGTCGAAGGACACCTCCGGGGCGGGGGCGCCGGCCGCGAGGAGGTCGCGCAGGTTCGAGTACCCCTCGGCGCCGTCCATGACGACGACGTCGTCGCGCGAGAGCCCGGCGGCCTCGGCGCCCTCCGTGGCCTGCGCCAGCAGGGGCGACACGGTGATCAGCGCCTTCGACCCGGAGGCGGTGAGCTGCTTGCCCACCTCGGGCCCGGAGGCGAGCGCGTTGAGCGTGGTGACGGTGACACCGGCCCGCAGCAGTCCGTGGAAGACGCTGATGAAGGCCGGGACGTTCGGGCTGTGCAGGGCGACCACGTCACCGACGCCGAGGCCGCGGGCCGCGACGGCACCGGCGACGGCGTCCACCTGGGCGCGCAGGGCACCGAAGGTCGTGGCCTCGCCGGTCGGGCCGTCGACGACGGCGGTCCTGCCGAGGTCCTCCTCGGTCAGGGAACCGAACAGGAAGTCGTACAGGCTGAGGTCGGGGATCTCGACATCCGGGTGCGGGCTTCGGACGACCAACGGTGGCTCCTCTCTCCGACGCGGTCCTCGGCGACCGCTGCTGGCGCCACCCTAGCCCGGCGTCGGTCGGCAGCCCGCACCGATGTTTGAATCGGGGCATGACGACGCTGCTCTCCGACGACCTGCTGGCCACCATCCGTGGCCGGGCCGCGATCCACGACCGGGAGAACTCGTTCTTCGCCGACGACCTGGACGACCTGCGGACCGCCGGCTATCTCGGGGCGCTCGTGCCGACCTCGACGGGCGGGCGGGGACTCTCCCTGCGCGAGCTGTGCCACGAGCAGTCCCGGCTGGCCGGGGCGGCACCGGCCACCGCGCTGGCCGTCAACATGCACCACGTGTGGACGGGCGTCGCCCGCTACCTGCACGAGCGGGGCGACGACACGCTCGACTGGCTCCTCGCCGAGGCGGCGGCCGGGGAGGTCTTCGGGTTCGGGTACTCCGAGGCCGGCAACGACCTCGTGCTGCTGGGGTCGCGCACCGAGGCCCGGCCCGACGGCGAGGGTGGCTACACCTTCCACGGCCGCAAGATCTTCACGTCGAACTCCCCGGGGTGGACCCGGCTGGGCGTCATGGGGCTGGACAGCACGACCGACCCGGACGACCCGCGCATCGTGCACGCCTTCATCACGCGCGACGGCGGCGGGTTCGAGATCCTCGACGACTGGGACACGATCGGCATGCGGGCGTCGCAGTCGTGCACCACGGTGCTCGACGGTGCGCACGCCCCCGCCGAACGGGTGATGCGTCGGATCGCGCCGGGTCCGAGCCTGGACCCCTACGTGCTGGGGATCTTCACCAGCTTCGAGATCCTGCTCGCCGCCGTGTACGCGGGCATCGCCGACCGCGCGCTCGAGCTGGCGGTGTCCACGGTGGAGCGGCGCACCTCGATGAAGACCGGCAAGGCGTACTCCCAGGACCCGGACATCCGCCGGCGCATCGCCGCCGCGGCGCTGGCCCAGGACGGGATCTGGCCCCAGATCGACCAGATCGCCGGCGGGATCGACGCCCTCGAGGACCGGGGCGCCGGGTGGTTCCGCGCGACGTCGGGCCTGAAGATCCGCGCGACCGAGACCGCCCGCGACGTGGTCGACGAGGCGATCCGCTGCTCGGGCGGCTCGACGTACTTCCACCGCTCGGAGCTGGGGCGCCTCTACCGGGACGTGCTGGCCGGCATCTTCCAGCCCAGCGACGACGAGTCGGCGCACGCCCAGGTGGCCCAGTCCCTGCTCGGTCCGCTCCGGCAGGACTGAGTCCGGGCCGGCGGCCCGCCGCGACGGTCAGACGCCGTCGCGGCGGGCCCGCTCGATCCCGTCGAGGAGCAGGCCGAGCGTGAACTCGAACTCGGTCTGGCTGTCGCACCAGCCGAGGGTCGGGTCGGCCGGGTCGTGCAGCTCGGCGGCGACCATCGCGGTGAGATGGGGCAGGGACTCGGCCATGGCCGCCAGCTCCTCCTCGGCGACGTCGTCGTCGCCGGCCTGGGGGTCGAACACCTCGGGGGTGAACCCGAGCACCATGCCGCCCAGGGCGTGCATCGCGCGGTGCGCCAGCCGGTAGGAGCACCCGCCGCGCACCATCGCGCCGAGCGCCTCGTCGTAGAGCTGGTAGACCCCTGGCCGGAGGTTCGGTCGTGACCCGAGCAGCCGGGGCAGCCACGGGTGGCGCACCACGACGTCGCGCGCGACGAGGCAGCGCGACCTCACGTCCGCCACCCAGTCGTCCCCGGGATCCTCCCGCTCGGCCAGCCCGGCATGGATCTGGGCGGCCACGACGTCGACGAGGCCGTCGAGCAGCTCGTCCTTCTTGCCGGGCAGGTAGTGGTACAGGGACATCGCCTCGACGCCGAGCCGCGTCGCCACGCCCCGCATGGTCACCGCGGCGAGACCGTCCGCGTCCGCGAGCGCGACCCCGGCACCGAGCACGCGGTCGCGGCTCAACGGTCCGTCGGAACCCATCTGCGTCCCCCTCTTCCCTCACTCGACCTTACGCCGTATGGTTGCCTTACGCCGTAAGGACGCGGCCCTCCGCCTCTCGGAAGGAACCCATCATGGACCAGCGCATCTCCCGGCCGGTCGCCCGCACCACCGGACTGCTCTACCTCGCCCTCGGGATCACCGGCATGGCGGGCTTCCTGCTCGTGCGCCCGCTGGTCTTCGACCCGACCGACGCCGCGACCACCGCGACCCTGCTCGTCGAGCACGAGCTCCTGGCGCGCGTCGGGATCGCTCTCGAGCTCGCCCTGGTGGTCAGCCAGGCGCTCGCCGCCCTCTGGTTCGTCCGACTCTTCCGCCCGGTCGAACCCTTCGCCGCGGCCGCGGTCGGCGTGCTGGGCATGATGAACGCCGTCGCGATCCTCGGCAGCACGGCCGCTCTCGGCACGGCCCTGGGCACCGCGCTCGCCGGGGACCCCGCCGGACCGCAGCAGATGTTCCTGCTCTCGGAGAACCTGTGGCTCGCCGGTGCGGCGTTCTTCGGACTCTGGCTGATCCCGATGGGTCGTCTCGTGCTGCTGTCCGGCCTGCCCCGCGCGCTCGGCTGGTTCCTGCTCGTCGGGGGTGTCGGCTACCTGCTGCAGTCCTTCCTGCTCGTCCTCGCCCCCGACGCGGGTCCGGTCGCCGACGTCCTCGTGCTGCCCGCCACCGTCGGCGAGCTGTGGATGATCGGCCTGCTGCTCTGGATCGGGTTCCGACGCGACCGCTCGCGGACCGACGTCGCCGAGGAACCGGCCCTGCGTCCCTGACGAGGACCGTAGGCTGGGCTGCCATGACGCCCGACCCGCCCGCCCACGCCGTCCCGAGCCTCGCACCCGCCACCGTCGCCGTGACGGCCGGCCGCCCGTCCCGCGTGCAGGGCGGCCCGGTCAACCCACCGGTCGTGCTGTCCTCGACCTACGTCTCGCGCGGCATCCCGGGCGACGAACCGCTCTACGCCCGCGGTGGCACCGAGACCTGGGAGTCGTTCGAGCAGGCCCTCGCCGCCCTCGAGGGCGGCGAGCACGGCATCGTCCTGGGATCGGGCATGGCCGCCATCGCCGCCGCGATCGGGGACCTGCCCCCGGGCAGCACCGTCGTGGTGCCACGGCACGCCTACCAGGTCACGCTGGGCTACCTCGACGACCGTGCCGCCCGGTACGACGTCGAGGTCCGCCGCGTCGACGTCGCGGACACCGAGGCCGTGGTGGCGGCCCTCGACGGCGCGGACCTCCTCGTGGTCGAGTCGCCCACGAACCCGATGCTGGAGATCGCCGACCTGCCCGCCCTCCTGGCCGCCGCCCGCGACCGGGGCGTGCGGTCCGTGGTCGACAACACCTTCGCCACCCCGCTGGGACAGCAGCCGCTCGCCCTCGGGGCCGACGTCGTCGTGCACTCGGTGACGAAGTACCTGTCCGGGCACACCGACGTCGTCCTGGGCGCGGTGGTGACGAACGACGACCGGATCGCCGCCGACGTGCGCTCCTACCGGACCCTGCACGGGGCGATCGCCGGGCCGATGGAGGTCTTCCTGGCCCTGCGCGGGCTGCGCACCCTGCACCTGCGCGTCGAACGGGCCGCGGCCAACGCCGTCGAGCTCGCCCGCCGCCTGCACGACCACCCGGCCGTGGCCGAGGTGCGTCACCCCTCGCTGCCCGACGACCCGGGGCACGGACGGGCCGCGGCACAGATGGCGCACTTCGGCGCCGTGGTCGGGGTGCGCCCGGTCGGCGGCCGGAACGCCGCGGACGCGCTGGTCGACGCCGTGCGGCTGTGGGTTCCCGCCACCTCGCTGGGCGGCGTGGAGTCGCTGCTGGAACGGCGTCGGCGCCTGGCGACGGAGTCGCCCACGGTGCCGGAGGACCTCGTGCGGCTCTCCGTCGGCGTCGAGGACGTCGAAGACCTGTGGGCGGACCTCGCGCAGGCCCTGGAGCGGGCGACCGCCTGAGCTGCCGACGCGCCACGTCCCTGCGCGGTGCCGGGAACCGCCGGCGGGCCTAGGCTCGTCGGAGGGACCCGTCCACCAGGGAGGCACCGTGCACCCTTCATCGCACCGCCGCCGGGCTGCGGGGACCTGTGCCCTCCTGGCCCTCGGTGCCCTGCTGGCCGCCTGCGGCGACGGCGAGGGGACGTCGGGCTACGGCGGCGGCGTGTCGACGGCGGACGCCTCGCCGACGACCACCGCCGCGACGCCCACGGCGTCGGCCACCGACGACGCCGGCACCGCGGAGCCCACGGACACCCCCGACGAACCGTCACCCGACGCGGCGAGCGCGACGGAACCCGTCACGCCGTTCGCGGGCGGGACCGCCCTGGACGAGGGCGACCCGAGCGCCGACGCGATGCTGACCGTCACCGGCATCCGCGTCGGCGCGCACGAGGAGTACGACCGTGTCGTGTTCGACCTGGACGGCACCGGCACCCCCGGCTACCGCGTCCAGTACGTCGAGGAGGCCGTCGAGCCGGGCAGCGGCGAGACGGTCGACGTCGCCGGTGACGCCGTGCTGCAGGTGGAGATCACGGGGTCGGCGATGCCGACGGACTCGGGCGTGACCGAGTACGGCGGCGACCCGGTCGCCGGTCCGGGCGGGTCGATCGAGCAGGTCGTCTACCGCTTCGTGTTCGAGGGCACCACGACGGCGTTCGTCGGGGTCGACGGCGAACCGCGCCCGTTCCAGGCGTTCACCCTGGAGGACCCGGTGCGCCTGGTGGTGGACGTCGGGAACTGAGCGTCGGGCCGGCCGGCCGCTCAGTCGGCGAGGCTCTCGGACTTCTGCGGGCGAGACAGCAGCGCGCGCGCCATCTCGTCCACCGAGAGCCCCTCGTGCAGCACGGCCACGACACCGGCCGTGATGGGCATGTCGACACCGTGCTGCTGGGCCAGCTCGAGGACGGAGCGGGAGGACTTCACGCCCTCCGCCGTCGTGCCGGTGGCCTCCAGCGCCTCCTCCAGGCTCATGCCCTGGCCGACGTACTTGCCCAGCGAGTGGTTGCGCGACAGCGGCGAGGCGCAGGTGGCGACGAGGTCGCCCATGCCCGCCAGGCCGGCGAACGTCTCCTGCTCGGCGCCCAGCGCCCGCCCGAGGCGGGTGATCTCGACGAGCCCCCGGGTGATGACGGTCGCCGTCGTGTTCCAGCCGAACCCGCTGCCCTGCGCCATGCCGACGGCCAGCGCGATGATGTTCTTCACCGCGCCGCACAGCTCGACACCGACGACGTCGGAGTTGGTGTAGGGCCGGAAGTACGAGTTCGAGCAGGCCTCGGCAACGACCCGCGCGTTCTCGGCGTCGGAGCACGCCACCACCGTCGCCGTGGGCTGCCGGGCGGCGATCTCCTTGGCCAGGTTGGGCCCGGACACGACGGCCACGCGCTCGTCCGGGACGTCGAGGGCCTCGGCCACGACCTGGCTCATGCGCTTGTCGGTGCTGAGCTCGACGCCCTTCATCAGGGAGACGACGATCGCGTCGGGCTCGAGGTGCTCGCGCAGCGGCTCCAGGGTGCGCCGGGCCACCTGGGAGGGGATGGCGACGACGACGATCCTCGCCCCGGCGAGCGCGGCGGCGGCGTCGGTCGTGGCGGCCATCGCCGGGAGCTCGACGTCGGGCAGGTACTTGCTGTTGCGTCGCTCCTCGGCCACCTGGCGGACCAGGGCCTCGTCCCGGCCCCACAGGGTGACGTCGCAGCCGGCGTCGGCCATGACCATCGCGAACGTGGTGCCCCAGGAGCCGGAGCCCAGGACCGCTGTCGTCGGGCCCCTCACGGGCGCTCCACCGGCGGGTAGTGCATCTGTCTCACCTCGTAGTCAGGGTGCTTGCGCAGGTCGAACCGTCGCGCCGGCGGCTCCTCGCCCCGGAGCGTGGCGAGCTGGGCGGTGATGGCGTCCATCACGCGGTCCATCGCCTCGCGCAGGGTGGCGGAGTCGAGCGGTCGGTCGTACAGGTCGCTCAGGTCGACCGGCGGGCCGGCCGTGACCTGGACCCGCTTGCGCGGGAAGAACCGCGGCAGCTTGCCGTAGCGGGGCAGGATGTCCGTCGCGCCCCACTGCGCCACGGGGACGACCGGCAGCTTCGACGCCAGGGCGATCCGGGCCAGACCCGTCTTCGGCTCCATCGGCCACAGGTCGGGGTCGCGCGTCAGCGTCCCCTCCGGGAACACCGCCACGCAGGCGCCCTCCCCGAGCTCGCGACCCGCGCGCTCCAGCGAGGCGGCGGCCGCCTGGCTGCCCCGGTCGACGGGGATCATGTTCGTCGCACGCAGCGCACCCCCGACGACCGGCACGTCGAACAGCCCGCGCTTGGCCAGCACGCGCGGCTCGACACCCTGGTCGAACAGGTAGTGCACGAACGTCAGGGCGTCGAGCTCGGTCGCATGGTTGGCGGCCGCGATGAATCCGCCGTCCGTGGGGAGGTTCTCGCTGCCGCTCCACTCGTAGCGGCACATCGAGAACAGCACGGGCCGGACGATCTTCGCGATGACGCGGTAGAGCCGCGACTCAGGTCTGGCGATGGGCACGGCCGGAAGCCTACCTGCCGACCGCAGGCGTCAGCCCCGGGCGACGTCGGCGCCCAGCGCCGCCAGCTTGTCCTGGAAGGACTCGTACCCGCGGTCGATGAGGCTGATGCCGCGCACCGTCGAGGTGCCCTTGGCCGCCAGCGCCGCGATGAGGTGGGAGAACCCGCCGCGCAGGTCCGGCACCTCGATGTCGGCCGCCTCGAGGGGGGTCGGCCCGGACACCACGGCGGAGTGCTGGAAGTTGCGGCGGCCGAAACGGCAGGCCGCGCCGCCGAGGCACTCCTTGTAGACCTGGATCGTGGCGCCCATCTGGCGCAGCGCCTCGGTGAACCCGAACCGGTTCTCGTACACGGTCTCGTGCACGATCGACAGACCCGTGGCCTGCGTGAGCGCGACGACCAGCGGCTGCTGCCAGTCGGTCATGAAACCGGGGTGGACGTCCGTCTCGAGCACGATGGAGCGCAGCTCCCCGCCCGGGTGCCAGAACCGGATGCCGTCGTCCTGGACGTCGAACTGGCCGCCGACCTTGCGGTAGGTGTTGAGGAACGTCATCATCTCGGGCTGGGTGGCGCCCTTGATGGTCACGTCACCGCCGGTCGCCAGCGCGGCCGAGGCCCAGGACGCGGCCTCGATACGGTCGCCGAGGGCGTTGTGGACGTAGCCGTCGAGACGGTCGACGCCCTCGATGCGGATCACCCGGTCGGTGTCGACCGAGATGATCGCGCCCATCTTCTGCAGCACCGCGATGAGGTCCATGATCTCGGGCTCGATCGCCGCACCGGTCAGCTCGGTGATGCCCTCGGCCCGCACGGCCGTCAGCAGCAGCTGCTCGGTGGCCCCGACGGACGGGTAGGGCAGCTCGATCCGGGTGCCCTGCAGGCGCCGCGGCGCACGCAGGTGGATGCCGTTGGGCCGCTTGTCGACGACGGCACCGAACTGGCGCAGGATGTCGAGGTGGTAGTTGATCGGCCGGTCGCCGATCCGGCAGCCGCCCAGGTCCGGGATGAAGGCCTCACCGAGACGGTGCAGCAGGGGGCCGCAGAACAGGATCGGGATGCGGCTGGACCCGGCGTGCGCGTCGATGTCCGCGACGTGCGCCGACTCGACGTTCGACGGGTCGAGGTCGAGGATGCCGGCCTCCGGGTCGTACTTGACGTTGACCCCGTGCAGCTCGAGGAGGCCGGAGACGACCGCGACGTCACGGATCTGCGGGACGTTGCGCAGCACGCTCGCCGACTCTCCCAGCAGGGAGGCCACCATCGCCTTGGACACGAAGTTCTTCGCTCCACGCACCTCGATGGTGCCCTGCAGCGGCGTGCCGCCGTTGACGTACAGCAGATCAGTCATAGGTCGTCGTTCGTCCTGTCGTCGCGGAATCCGCAGCACGGTGGTGCTGCTCGTCGGTGCGGGCCCCCGGCTCGCAGTGGCGCGGTCGTGCGCAGCGCGCACGATCCTCCCCCCGGAGGCCCTCGGGTGCCAACACCCGGCACCGCCACAGTATTCACGTTCACCACACCTTCACTCCGCGGGCGCGGACTCGCGCGGGGGCACGCCACGGTTGGCCGGATCGTGATGCGGTGCAGGCCGGATCGTGACCCGGACGCACCCTTCTGACACGCGGGTGAAGTCCGTCACAAACACATACCCCCCAGGGTGTGAGGAGTAGCCTGGAAACAACGGTAGGTCCGCGATGAAGGAGTCGATCATGACCGCTCGTGTCCTGGTTCTCGGCGGCAGCTTCGCAGGGATGACGGCCGCCCTGTCCATCAAGTCCGACCTGGGCGACGAGGTCGACGTCACCGTCGTCTCGGCCTCGGACCGGTTCGTGTTCAACCCCTCCCTGATCTGGCTGCCGTTCGGCCGTCGCGGCCGCACCGACATCACGTTCCCCCTGGAGCCGACGTTCACCAAGAAGGGTGTGCGGTTCGTCCACGGCGAGGCGAGCTACGTCGACCCCGACCACCACCGGGTCGAGACCACCGAGGGCACGTTCGACTACGACTACCTGGTGATCGCCACGGGGTACCGCAACGACCTCGACGTCGTCCCCGGGATGCGCGACACGCCCACCATCACCACGCTCCACGACGCCGAGCGCACCTACGACGCCTGGCGCCGGTTCCTCGACGACCCCGGTGACGTGGTCATCGGCGCCACGCAGCGCGCGAGCTGCTTCGGGGCGGCGTACGAGTTCCTCTTCAACACCTCCTACCAGCTGCGCCGCGCCGGCCTGCACGGCAAGGTCAAGTTGACCTACGTCACCTCCGAGCCCTTCGCGGGACACTTCGGCATCGACGGCATGCCGGGCGCCAAGCCGCTGATGCGGATGTTCGCCAAGAAGGAGGGCATCACCGTCGAGCCGAACCAGTCGATCCAGGAGATCAAGCCCGACACGGTCGTGCTGTCCGACGGGCGCGAGCTGCCGTACAAGTTCGCCATGATCGTCCCCCCGTTCCGCGGGCAGGACTTCCTCGCCAAGACCCCGGACCTGGTCGACGCCGGCAACTACGTCAAGGTCCGCCCGACCTACCAGTCCGAGAAGTGGGACGACGTCTACGCCGTCGGCATCGCCGCCGCCGTGCCCGTGCCCTGGACGACCCAGGTCGCGACCGGCATCCCCAAGACCGGGTTCCCGAGCGAGCAGCAGGCCCACATCGCCGCCGAGAACATCGTCGCCCAGGTCCGCGGCGAGGAGCCGACGGCCGCCAAGGAGTTCGGCAAGATCCCGGCCCTGTGCGTGATGGACGCCGGGAACAACGGCGTGGCGATGGTCGCCGACCACATGCTGCCGCCGCGCAAGGCCGCCGTCATGGTGCCCGGACCGCAGAACCACGCGTTCAAGATCGGCTTCGAGAAGTACTCCCTGGCCAAGATGAAGGCCGGCAAGGTCAAGCTGCCCTGACCTCGAGGACCCGGGCCGAAGGTCCCGCCACCGCGGGACCGACGGCCCGGGCGAGCGCCGCGCACGGGGAGCATGATCGAACCAGGACGGGCGCCGACCCGGGGCCCGCACGGACGGGGGTCGGCCTGTGATGAACGCTCCACGGACCACGGACACCACCCGTCGTCGGCCCACCGGCGCCGCGCGACGGGTCGGCTACTCCTTCGCGGTGCTCGCCAACGGCCTGCTGCTCGTGCTCATCCACGGCTGGCCCGGCTGGGAGGCGGTGCCGTTCCTGACCCCGGCGACCCTCGAGGTCCTCCCCCTGGTCGACGCCTCGATCGTCGTCGGCATCGCCGCCAACGTCGTCTACCTCGTGGTGGACCCGCTCTGGCTGCGAGCGCTCGGCGACCTCGTCGTCACGGCGGTCGGGCTCGTCGCCACCGTGGCCGTGTGGCGGGTCTTCCCGTTCGACTTCGCGGGCTGGTCGTTCGACTGGACGATCGTCGTCCGGATCCTGCTGGTCGTGGCCATGGTGGGCAGCGTCATCGGGATCGTCACCGGGATCGCTCGCCTCGTGGCCGTGCCAGGGAGACACCGATGACCGACACGAATCCGCCCCGACCCACCGGGCCGGCCCCGTACCCGTTGCGGATGGACGCCGAGCCGCCCGCCCAGCTCTCCCGCGGACTGTGGCTGGTCAAGTGGTTGCTGATCTTCCCCCACGTCGTGATCCTCATCGGGCTCTGGATCGCCTTCGCGGTGCTGACCGTCATCGCGTTCTTCGCGATCCTGTTCACGGGGCGCTACCCGCAGGGGATCTTCACCTTCAACGTCGGCGTCCTGCGCTGGTCCTGGCGGGTGTCGTACTACTCCTACGGTGCCCTCGGTACGGACCGGTACCCGCCGTTCACCCTCGCCGACGTGCCCGACTACCCCACCCACCTCGACGTCACGCCCCCGCAGCATCTCTCCCGCGGTCTCGTGCTGGTGAAGTGGTGGCTGCTCGCCATCCCCCACTACATCGTCGTCGGCATCCTGCTGGGCACCAGCTCGCGCACGACGGAGATCGCCTCCGACGGGACCGTCGTGGTCACCGACTGGCCGCCCGGCGTCGGGCTCGTCGGCGTGCTCGTGTTCTTCGCCGCGGTCGTGCTGCTGTTCCGGGGCGACTACCCGCGCGGGATCTACGAGCTCGTGCTGGGCCTGCAGCGCTGGGCGTTGCGGGTCGCCGCGTACGCGGCACTCATGACGGACGAGTACCCGCCGTTCCGGCTCGACATGGGCGCGCGGGAGACCGTTCGCGGACCGGCCGACCCGGGACCGCCACCACCGTCCGTCTGACACGGGCCGGCTCCTCGCCGACGCGCGAGGCAGGGAGGCAGACATGGCGAGCCCGCGCCCCGCACCCCAGCGGGTCGCCTGGCCGGCGGTCGCACGGTGCGTCGCCGTCAGCGTCCCGCTGCTGGTTCGCGGACAGGTGCGACTCCCCCGCCACAACCTCGGCAGGACGTTCCGCTTCGCCGACGGGACGACGGCGACGACCTACCGCGAGACGGTCGTTGCCCGGGGACCTCGCGACCCCTGCTTCCTGGCGGTCTCGTTCCGGCTGCGCGGTGTCCGTGGGCCACGTGGGCACGCCGCGTTCCGCGCCGAGAGCCTGCTGAACACCCCGCTGTTCGTCGGGTTCCCGGGTTTCGTGTCCAAGCTGTGGCTCGCGGCCGACGAACGGCACGTCTACCGCGGCCTGTACGAGTGGGACGGCAGCGAACGTGCCGAGCACTACGCCCGGTCGCTGTGGCGCGTGCTCGCGCTCGTGAGCGAGCCGACCTCCATCGACTACCGGATCGAGTCCGGTCTGGGACGTGACGAGGCGATCCGGCGGTCCGCCGAGACGGCACTGCCGGGGAGCGGCGGCTGGTGGCAGGTGGTCGAGGGATGAGCACCGACGTCGACGTCCTGGTGGTGGGCGCCGGTCCCACCGGGCTCACGACGGCTCTGCAGGCGCACGACCACGGGGCGTCGGTCCGTGTCGTGGAGCGCCGCCCGGAGGCGTTCCGCCCGTCACGGGCGATGATCCTGCACCCGCGCACGCTCGAGTCCCTGCGTCCGCTCGGAGTGGTGGACGAGCTGCTGGACCGCGCCGACCGTGCTCCGCGGGCCTCGGTCCACCTCGGGAGGCGCGTGGTCGACGTCCGGCTGACCGACGTCACCTGGCCGGGCACGCCCTACCCGCACCTGACGCTGGCGCGGCAGGCGGACGTCGAGGCCGTGCTCGGGGCCGCGCTCCAGGAGCGCGGCGTCACGGTCGAGCGGGACGCCGAGCTCGTGACGGCGTCCACCACGGACGACGCCGCCCGCGCCGAGGTGCGCGTCGGGGGGTCCGTGCAGCAGGTGACCAGCCGGTTCGTCGCGGGGTGCGACGGGCCGGCGAGCACCGTCCGTCGGATCGCGGGGGTCGGCTGGCGTGGCGGCCCGTACCGCGAGGAGGTCGTCCTGGCCGACGTCGAGCTCGACGCCGCCCTGGCACCGGGTCTGCTGCACGTCGTGGTCGGCCGTCCCGGCCTGGTCTTCCTCTTCGCCCTGGGCGAGGGGGCCACCTGGCGTGTCCTCGCCACCCGAGCGACGACCGGGCACGGAGCCCCCTTCGGGCAGCCCGGGGAGCCGGTCCCCGCGTCCGAGGTGCACCGGCTGCTGGAGGCCGCCGGTCTGCCCGCCGCGGTGACCGACCTGCGGTGGTCGGCGCGCGTCCGGCTCCAGCACCGGATGGCCGGCGCCTTCCGTCGCGGTCGGCTCTTCCTCGCCGGCGACGCGGCGCACGCGCACTCACCGGCTGCGGCGCAGGGGATGAACACGGGGATCCTCGACGGCGTGAACCTGGGGTGGAAGCTCGCTTTCGCGGCGTCCGGGTGCGGGGACCCCGAGGCACTGCTGGACTCCTACGGGCTCGAGCGACGTCCGGTCGACCGTCGGGTGCTGGCCCTGACCCACCTGGTCTTCTACGGGGAGGCCTCGACGACACCGCTACCGACGCTGCTGCGGGGCACCCTGCTGCCGTGGGCCGCACCGTTGGTCCCGACCGTCGCCGCACAGCCGCGGGTCATGGCGTTGCTCGTCCGGCTGCTGTCCCAGGACTGGACGAGCTACCGCAGCAGCCCCGTGTCCGCCGACGGGAGGTCCGCCCGACGGAGCCCTCGCCCGGGACGGCACCTCCCCGACCGCGCCGTCGTCCACGAGGGACGGCGCCGACGGCTGCACGAGCTGACCGCGAACCCCGGGATCCACCTGCTCCTCGACCGGGACGCCCCGGCGCCCGACGCGCGCGGCCTCGGCCCGTGGGTCAGCACGCACCGCCTCCAGAGCAGTCCCGGGCACGGCCTGGTGGCCGTTCGTCCGGACGGTTTCGTGGGGTTCGGCACCGCGGAGCGCGACCCGGAGGGCCTGGCCCGATGGTTGGAGCGGGTCTGCACCCCGGAACGCGTGGTGCGCGCGGAGGGCCCGCTCAGCCGGAGCAGCTCCCCGGTGTGACGGCGTCCTGCAGGTCGGGGGCCTGCGCGACCACCGGCATCAGCTCGTTCGTCGTCACGCCGTAGCCGAGCCCGTCGTCGGACTGCGACCTGCCGAAGATCACGCCGACGACCTCCCCGCCCGGGGACAGCACCGGGCCGCCGGAGTTGCCGGCGCGGATCTCGGCGGCGAGCGCGTAGACGTCGCGCTCGACCCGGCCGCTGCCGTCGCTCGCGGGGACACGCACGCCCCCGGCGTCGAGCACCTCCGCACCGACCGAGGTGAACGGGCCGCCGTAGGGGTACCCCTGCACGACGGCCGCGTCGCCGACCTCGAGCGTCGGGGCGACGGCGAGCGGCGCGGCGTCCAGGCCGTCGACGGCGACGACGGCGAGGTCGGCGTCGGGGTCGTAGTAGACGACGCGCCCCTCCTCGGCCGGCCGGCCCGGCAGCTCGACGAGCGGCTGCTCGACGCCCGCCACGACGTGCGCGTTGGTCACGATGCGGTCGGACGCGACGACGAACCCCGAGCCGGTCACCCCCGTCCCGCAGGCGTAGGCCGTGCCCCAGACCCGCGCCACCGACTGGGCGGAGGTGTCCAGGGCCGGGTCCGCGAGGTCGACGTCGGGCGCGACGCGCGTCCGACGCGGATCGAGCAGCCCGTCCAGGGTCGGCAGCCCGTCGTCGACCACCGCGGCACGCGCCTGGGCCAGCGAACGGGTCACGGGGGCCGGCGTGTAGTCCTCGATGGTGCGCAGGACCGACGACGACGAGACGGCCGGCGCGAGCACGGGCGACCCGGTCGCTTTGACCGTCGTGCCGAGGAAGGACAGCGCCACGGCGGCCACCAGCAGGCTCGCCACGCCACC
Organism: Isoptericola sp. b515; assembly: GCF_030588125.1. Taxonomy (NCBI): domain Bacteria; kingdom Bacillati; phylum Actinomycetota; class Actinomycetes; order Micrococcales; family Promicromonosporaceae; genus Isoptericola; species Isoptericola sp. b515. The sequence goes on from NZ_JAUQYR010000003.1 coordinate 585,171, forward strand.
GAGCAGACGCTCGAGCGGACCGAGCGGGGTGCGGTCGACCTGCCGCCGCAGTCCGTGCCCGATCCCGGAACCGACCGAGGCACCGATCAGCGGGATCACGACGGCGAGGAAGAGCGTCGCCGGGCCGCGCCACTGAGCGGTGGGCAACGCGTCGACCACGAGGGGCACGGCCAGGAAGGTGACGACTCCGCCGACGACGAGACCCACCAGACCGCCGAGCGTGGCCAGCAGCCCCCGGGACAGCCCGGCGACGACGGCCACCACGAGGAGCACGACGAGCACGACGTCGAGGGGTGTCACCGGGATCCTCCGGGGTGCTGGGCGACGAGGAACGCCGAGGATACGTGGTCGGGCTGTGTTCTTCCTGAGAACGGGGCCGCCCTCCGGTGATCGCTGGCCACCAGGCATATCGCCGCAGAGGCACCTAGGCCCACGTCGATTTCGGCATGGACGCACTCACCTACTGCGCGCTGTCGATCTGGACGATCCACTCGTTGACCGCCGCGACCGCACCGTCGAGCGGCATCGACAGGCCGGCGTCTCGGGCTGCCGTCGCGTAGTCGCGCGCCGCCCAGTGTTCATGAGCAGTGACGTTCGGCGGCCATGAGCGCTCGGGGCGACCCAGTGCACGCGCATCCTCAGCGCGCGCGTCGAACACCGCTATGGCGGCCGGACGAATGTCGCTCAGGCTCGGCTCGCCGTCCTCGTCGATCATGGACCGCAGGAGGACGAGGTCGACGACGTCGCGGGGCCGGTCGTTGACCCACATCGGGGGCTCGTGCGGATCCGAGGCCGCGTGGAGCTTCTGCGCGATCTGGTAGCGCATCGCGCATCGTGACGAGTGCGTCCGGCGTCGGCAGCCCGAACGGCTCGAGGCGCGGAGCCGGGATCGTCTCAGGCATCGCGCCCGCGCCACCCTCGTCTGGCGCGAGCTCGACCTGGACCTTGCGCCACACCTGTCCCTTCAGACTCACGAACACCTGGAAGCGGCGGGGCTGGACGACACGGGTCGGGGTCTGGATCGTCTCGACCTCGGACCGGGTGAGCGTGAGCGGTCCCCACTGCTCTTCGAACGCGGCATCGAGCGCGACGATGAAGTCGTCGATGTCCCCACGGACGAGGCCGTCGAGGTCGCTCGTGGCACGCGCGGTCTTGCCCAGTCGATGCTGGAGGTAGGTACCGCCCTTGAGCAGGAAGCGGGGTGCGCCTTCGGAGTCGACCGCGCGTTGGAGCGCGGCGATCACGACCGTGGACGCGACGAGCCAGCCCATCCGCCCACCAGCGGCGGGCACGTCGAGCGCCTTCTCGGCATGGGTGACCCACTGTGCGAGGATCGACGCGCTGGCCGGCGGCTTGGCCTTGGGCTTGAGGTCGGCGAGCGTCTTGGCGGGCGGCTCGGCCTCGGTCATGCGCGATCCTCCAGGAGCTGGGTCAGACGGGCCACGTCGGCGCGCCGGACTGCGCCGGTCCGCTCCCCGCGCTCGATCGCCTGACGCAGGAGATACGTGGGCGTGCCGTAGGCGATGCACTGCTCGATCGCGGTCGTCGCCGTGACGACGCGCATGAGGTTCCACCAGCCGAGCTGGTCCGGCATCAACCTTTCGACGTGGACCACGAAGGCGTCGTTGTCGGACCGTCGAATCCGACGAGCCGTAGGGATGGTGACGTGGTAGCGGGCGGGGTTCACGTCGCTGATCTCGTGCAGCGCGAGGGCCGTCTCATGGCTCAGTGCCGCCTCCGGGTCACCCGTGCGCAGGAGCGCGACCTGGTACCGCTCGTTCTCGACGCCTGGCAGGTAGGGCACGCGGTAGATGCCGCGAGCCACGGGGAGCAGCCCTCCACGAGCGACGAGATGGTCGAGGGCACCCGGGGTCACGCCCAGGTCGTCGACAGCCTGCCTGCGGGACACCAGGCCGTTCTGCCCCTCCGCAAGATCACGCAGGGCATCGCGAGCGAGAACCTCACCAGGACCAGGCATGTCAAAAAACTACCACTAGTGGGGGTGTTTTGACATGTCTTGCTTGCCAGAGCTCCTACCCACGCGTCGCCCGACCTCTTGCCCAACCGGCTCCTGACCTCGGCGCAGGGAAGCACCCCTGCCCTCGGCCGACCCTGGTCGCCCACCACGGTCGAGGCGCAGAAGAGGCCCTGAACTGCGGCGATACCGCAGTTCAGGGCCTCCGAGCAGGACGGTCGAACCTGTCCGTGCTGTCGCAGGGATCAGAGGTTGAGCATGTGCCCCGCGAGACCGTGCACGGCCTCCTGGACGGACTCCGACAGCGTCGGGTGGGTGTGCACGTTGCGCGCCACCTCGTCGGCCGTGAGGTCCCACTTCTGGGCCAGGGTGAGCTCGGGCAGCAGCTCCGAGACGTCCGGGCCGATCAGGTGGGCGCCGAGCAGCTCGTTGTACTTCGAGTCGGCGACGAGCTTGACGAAGCCGGCGGTCTCGCCCAGGCCGTGTGCCTTGCCGTTGGCCATGGTCGGGAACTTGGCGACCTTGACGTCGTAGCCCTCGTCCTTGGCCTGCGCCTCGGTGAGGCCGAAGGAGGCGACCTGCGGCGAGCAGAACGTCGCACGCGGCATCATCCGGTAGTCGCCGAGCGTCATGGTCTCGGCACCGGCGATGGTCTCGGAGGCGACGACACCCATGGCCTCGGCCACGTGGGCGAGCATGAGCTTCGCGGTGACGTCACCGATGGCGAAGATGTGCGGCACGTTCGTGCGCATGTGCTCGTCGATCTCGATGGCGCCCTGCTTGGTGAGCTGCACACCGGTGTTCTCCAGACCGAAGCCCTCGACGGCCGGGGCGAACCCGACGGCCATGAGCACCTTGTCGACCTCGAGCGAGCCGGGCTTGTCGTCCTTGACGCCCTTGTACTCGACCTTGACCGAGGAGCCGTTGTCCTCGACGGACTGCACGGCGGTGGAGGTGAGGATCTTGATGCCGAGCTTCTTGTACTGCTTCGCGATCTCCTTGGAGACCTCGGCGTCCTCGTTGGGCAGCGCCCGGTCGAGGAACTCGACGATGGTGACGTCCACGCCGTAGTTCTTCATGACGTAGGCGAACTCCATGCCGATGGCGCCGGCGCCGACGATGGCGACCGACTTCGGCAGCTCGCGCGTCATGATCTGCTTCTCGTAGGTGACGACGTTCTCGGAGAGCTCGACGCCGGGAAGCAGCTTGACCTGGGAACCGGTCGCGATGATCACGTTGTCGCCGGTCACGGTCTCGGTGCCGCCGTCGTTGAGCGCCACCTCGATCGTGTTCGCGTCACGGAAGGTGCCGCGGCCGTCGTACTCGGTGATCTTGTTCTTCTTCATGAGGAAGTGGACGCCCTTGACCCGGCCGTCCGCCACCTCGCGGGACCGGTCGTAGGCCTTGCCGAAGTCGAAGCTCACGTCCCCCGACATGCCGAAGTAGTCGGCCTGCTCGTGGAAGATGTGCGACAGCTCGGCGTTGCGCAGGAGAGCCTTGGAGGGGATGCAGCCCACGTTGAGGCAGACACCACCCCAGTACTTCTCCTCGATGATCGCAACGGACTTGCCGAGCTGGGCCGCACGGATCGCGGCGACGTAGCCGCCGGGGCCAGCTCCGAGGAGAACGACGTCGTAGTGAGAAGCCATGGGCCACAGCCTATGGGGTGCGCGCCGGTGCGTGCGTCGTGAGGTCCGTCGCAGGTTTCAGCGCACCGAGTCGACCCCGTCGTTGGCGAGCTGGTCGGCCCGCTCGTTGCCCGGGTCGCCCGCATGGCCCCTGACCCAGACCCAGTGCACGTCGTGCTCGGCGACCTCGGCGTCGAGGGCCTTCCAGAGGTCGGCGTTCTTCACCGGCTTCTTCGCCGCGGTCTGCCACCCGTTGCGCTTCCAGCCGGCGATCCAGGACTTCATGCCGTTCATCACGTACTGGGAGTCGACGTGCAGGGTGACGTCGCTCGGGCCCTTCAGCGCGCGCAGCGCCTCGACGACGGCCGTGAGCTCCATGCGGTTGTTCGTCGTGGCCTTCTCGCCGCCGAAGAGCTCCTTGCGGTGCTCGCCGGAGCGCAGCAGGGCGCCCCATCCCCCGATGCCGGGGTTGCCCTTGCAGGCACCGTCGGTCCAGATCTCCACGGTCGGCTTGTCGCTCACGGGGGTCACCCTACGTCCCGGCACCCCTGCCCCCGCCGCCGACGCCGACGCCGACGAGCGTGCGCACTCGCTCCCTCATCGGGCAGGACGAGGGAGCGAGTGAGCACGCTCGTTGTCGGAGGGGGTGTCTAGCGTCACGGAGATGAGGTTCGGGTTCATCAGCAGCTTCGGCACACCCGCCCAGCACGTGGAGATCGCCCGCGCGTGCGAGGAGCACGGCTGGGACGGCTTCTTCACCTGGGACGGCGTCAGCCTGGGCGAGTTCGGCGAGGGCGCGGTGGCGACGTGGGACCCCTTCGGGATCCTCGCGGCCGCGGCGACGGTCACCGAACGCGTCACGCTGGGGGCGATGGTCTTCGCGCTACCCCGGCACCGGCCGTGGGAGCTGGCGCAGCGGGCGCTCACCGTCGATCACCTCTCGGGCGGCCGCCTCGTGCTGCCGGTGGGCGTCGGCGTCACCGACGACCGCGCCTTCAGCTCCGTGCCGGGGCAGCCGCTCACGCTGAAGGACCGCGCGGCGGCCCTGGACGAGACCCTGGCCTGGCTCGAGCGGTCGTGGTCGGGCGAGCCCTTCACCGCCGACGGCGAGCACGTGCGCACCGGTGTGTTCCAGTTCCCGCAGCGGCCCGTCGCGGGCCGCGTCCCCGTGTGGCCGGTGGGGGTCTGGGACGCCACCCGGCCGCCGACCCGGAACCTGCGCCGCGCGCTGCGCTGGGACGGCGTCGTCCCCCAGCTGCGCGGCACGGCCGAGGTTCCGGGACCCGACGACGTCGCGGGTCTCGTCGCCTGGGTCGAGGCGGAGCGGTCCCGGCAGAACGACGCCGGGCGCCCGTTCGACGTCGTCGTGCAGGGTCGCCTGCCTGACGACGACACCGCGGCCGCCGAGCTCGTCGCGGCGATGCGCGAGGTCGGCGCGACGTGGTGGGTCGAGTCGCGCTGGGACCCGGCCCAGGACACCCCCGAGGCGCTCCTGGCCCGCGTCCGCCAGGGACCACCGGCCACCTGACGGCACCGGTGGACGACGCGCCGCCGATTCAATGGTTCAATGTGTTGACTCATTGGATGAACAGGGAGGTTCCCGTGGCGATCGTCGTCCTGGCGCTGGGGGTGGCCGCGGCCGCCGTGCCCGCGCTGCTCGTGAGCGCCGTGCTGTGGTTCCGGCGCCGGCCCACCGACGTCGGCGAGCCCACCCTCGCGGCCCGGCGCCACGAGGTGCTGGTGTCCACCGCGGCGCTGCTCGCCGCCGCGGTGTGCGCGGGCGTGCTCCTCGCACAGCCGGTGACCTGGCAGCCGGGCACGCCGGCCCCGGGGCTGCTGCAGGCGCTCACCCCCTGTGCCGTCGCGGCCACGTTCGCCGCCGTGCGCGGCGTCGGTGAGCTGACCTGGCCCCGGCCGCGCGGCGAGGTCCGCAGCGCCCCGCTGCGACGCCGCACCGCACGCACGCTCGGCGGAGCACGCCTGCGCCTGATGGTCATGACCGCGGGATGCCTCGCCGCGACGCTGGTCGGGTTCGGCCTCACGGCCGACCCGACGGGCCGCGCGTTCCCGACCGGACCGGTCGCCCTCGCCGACGGCGGGACCCTGAGCGGCGCCACCGGCCCCTACCCCGGATGGCCCTACGGCGGTCCCCTGCTCGTCGCCGTCCTGATCACCCTCGGGGTGACCGGCCTCGCACTCGCCACGATCGTCCGACGGCCGCCGCTGCACGGGGTCCCGGGGCACCACGACGACGCCGTGCGTGCCACGAGCACCGCGCGCCTGCTGGGTGCGGTCCAGCTCTGCCTCGGCGTCACGCTCGGGGGCGTGCTCGCCGTCGGCGGCATGGCACTGCGGAACGCGGGAAGCTCCCTGCTGCTGAACGGGGCGTCGCCGCACGGACTGGTCGCCGTCGGCACCGCCCTGGCCCTGGCCGGTGGCGCGATCCTGCTCGCCTCGGTCGTCGCGGGTCTCGTGACCGTGGCCCCGCGGCAGGCGCCCGACCCCGCGACCCCGGCGGACGCGGCCGTCGCATGAGCGACGTCGTCGTCGACCTCGGCTCTCCCGTCCCGGCCTACGAGCAGATCCGGGCCCAGGTCGCCGCTGCCGTCGCGGTGGGCACGCTCCGGCCCGGGGACCGGCTGCCGGCATCCCGCGCCCTGGCCCACGACCTCGGTATCGCGGTGGGCACCGTGCAGCGGGCCTACCGCGAGCTGGAGGGCGACGGCGTGGTGGTCTCGCGACGGCGCACCGGCACCGTCGTCACGCCGGGGAGGACGACGACGGGCGGCGGGACCGTGGTCCCGCCGCCCGTGATCGTCGAGCGGACCCGCGCGCTCGTCGTCGAGGCGCGGGCCGCCGGCCTCACCGACGAGGCCGTGCTCGACGTGGTCCGGGGCGTCCTGGCCGCACCGCGCGGCCAGGACTCCGACGTCAGCTGACCGGACGCGCCGGCTCGATCTCCACCTTCGGCAGGTGCTTGGCCGGCAGGGTCGTGGGGCGCCAGGACGACCGTGACTGCTCGTACGCGGAGATGTCGTCCTCGTGCTGGAGGGTGAGACCGATGTCGTCCAGACCCTCCATGAGCCGCCAGCGGGTGTAGTCGTCGATCTGGAACGGCACGGTGACGTCGTCGGCGTGCACGGTCCGCTGCTCGAGGTCGACGGTGACCTCGGTACCGGGCTTCGTCTCGAGGATCTTCCAGAGCAGCTCGATGTCGTCCGGGGCCACGACGCCGGCCACGAGGCCCTGCTTGCCCGAGTTGCCGCGGAAGATGTCCGCGAACCGGGAGGCCAGCACGACGCGGAAGCCGTAGTCCTTCAGCGCCCAGACGGCGTGCTCGCGCGAGGAGCCGGTGCCGAAGTCCGGGCCGGCGACCAGCACCGAACCGTTGCGGTAGGCGTCCTGGTTGAGCACGAACGACTCGTCGCCGCGCCAGGCGGCGAACAGGGCGTCCTCGAAGCCGGTGCGCGTGACCCGCTTGAGGTAGACGGCGGGGATGATCTGGTCGGTGTCGACGTTGCTGCGGCGCAGCGGCACCCCGACGCCGGTGTGGGTGAGGATCTTCTCCATGAGGGGTTCTCCTGTCGGAAGGACGCGGGGCGGGCTCAGACGAAGGACGGCGCGGTCAGCGGCGCCAGCGGGGACCCGTCGAACGTGGTCAGGTCGATGTCCTCGCCCAGGTCGAGGTCGGCCACGGAGGACAGCGTGCCGCGCACGGCCGTGGCGGCCGCGACGAGCGGCGAGACCAGGTGCGTGCGGCCGCCCTTGCCCTGGCGGCCCTCGAAGTTCCGGTTCGACGTCGACGCCGCCCGCTCCCCCGGCTGCAGCTGGTCGGGGTTCATACCGAGGCACATCGAGCACCCGGCGTTGCGCCACTCGGCCCCGAAGTCCTTGAAGACGACGTCCAGACCCTCGGCCTCGGCCTGCAGCCGGACGCGGGCGGACGCGGGCACGACGAGCACCCGCACGCCGTCGGCCTTGGTGCGGCCCTGCAGGACCTTCGCCACGGACCGCAGGTCCTCGATGCGGCCGTTGGTGCACGAGCCGATGAACACGGTGTCCACGGCGATGTCGCGCAGCGGCGTGCCGGCCTCGAGCCCCATGTACTCCAGGGAGCGCTCGGCGGCCACGCGCTCGCCCTCGTCGGCGATCTCGGCGGGCACGGGCACGGAGGCGGATAGCGGCAGCCCCTGGCCGGGGTTCGTCCCCCAGGTGACGAACGGCTCGAGGTCGGCGGCCTCGAGCACCACCTCGGTGTCGAACTCGGCGTCGTCGTCGCTGCGCAGCGTCCGCCAGTACTCGACGGCGGCGTCCCAGTCCTCGCCCTCGGGGGCGTGGGGGCGGCCCTTCAGGTACTCGAACGTGGTCTCGTCGGGGGCGATCATGCCCGCCCGGGCGCCGGCCTCGATGGACATGTTGCAGATGGTCATCCGCGCCTCCATCGACAGCCGGCGGATCGCCTCGCCGCGGTACTCGAGCACGTAGCCCTGGCCGCCGCCGGTGCCGATCTTGGCGATGATCGCCAGGATGATGTCCTTCGACGTCGTGCCGGGGGGCAGGTCGCCGTTGACGGTGATCGCCATCGTCTTGAACGGGGCCAGCGGCAGCGTCTGGGTGGCCAGCACGTGCTCGACCTCGGAGGTGCCGATGCCGAAGGCGAGCGCCCCGAAAGCGCCGTGCGTCGACGTGTGTGAGTCGCCGCACACCACGGTCAGCCCCGGCATGGTGAGACCGAGCTGCGGGCCGACCTGGTGGACGATGCCTTGGTCGGCGTCGCCGAGCGAGTGCAGGCGCACGCCGAACTCCGCGGCGTTGTTCCGCAGGGTGTCGATCTGGGTCCGGCTCGTGGGGTCGGCGATCGGCAGGTCGATGTCGAGCGTGGGGGTGTTGTGGTCCTCGGTGGCGATGGTCAGGTCGGGGCGGCGGACGGGCCGTCCCGCGAGACGCAGCCCCTCGAAGGCCTGGGGGCTCGTGACCTCGTGCACCAGGTGCAGGTCGATGTAGAGCAGGTCCGGTGCTCCGTCCGTGCCCTGGCGCACGAGGTGCGCCTCCCAGACCTTCTCTGCCAACGTGCCGGCCATCGCGACCTCCTCGTCCGCCGCCTCGTGAGCGGCTGTCGTCCATTCCATCGTGCGGGCTCTGACGTGACGGCGGGAGCCCTCACCCGCTGAGAACTTGCAATCTCAGTACGCGAGACGTCAGTATCGACCTATGGACGATACTAGCGGAGTCGGCGTACTGGACAAGGCCGCGTCCGTACTCGGAGCACTGGAGGCCGGTCCGGCCACCCTCGCGCAGCTGGTCGCCTCGACCGGACTGGCGCGACCTACCGCGCACCGCCTGGCGGTCGCGCTCGAGCACCATCGGTTCGTCGCACGGGACATGCAGGGACGGTTCGTGCTCGGGCCCCGGCTCAACGAGCTCGCCACCGCGGCGGGCGAGGACCGGCTGCTCGCCGCGGCGAACCCGGTGCTGACCGCGCTGCGCGACCACACCGGCGAGAGCGCGCAGCTCTACCGCCGCCAGGGCGACCACCGCGTGTGCGTCGCGGCCGCCGAACGGCCCGTCGGCCTGCGCGACTCCATCCCGGTCGGCGCCACGCTGACCATGCAGGCCGGCTCGGCCGCCCAGGTCCTGCTGGCCTGGGAGGAGCCGGACCGCCTGCACCGCGGGCTGCGCGAGGCGGTGTTCACCGCGACGATCCTGTCCGGCGTGCGCCGGCGCGGCTGGGCGCAGTCCGTGTCCGAGCGGGAGCTCGGCGTCGCGTCGGTCTCGGCCCCGGTCCGCGGACCGTCGGGGCGGATCGTCGCCGCGGTCTCGGTCTCCGGACCGGTGGAACGCCTCACGCGCCAGCCCGGCCGGCTGCACTCGGCCTCGGTGATGGCCGCGGCGAACCGCCTGACCGAGGTGCTGCAGCGCGCCGGGGACTGACGGCGCGCCGACCCGATTGTCACGAACATCACGTCCCGGTCAGTAGGCTCACCAGCAGCGGGACAACACAGTCTCGTGACCCGAGAGGCGTGAGGACCGGATGTCGGGAAAGGCCAAGACCGTGCTGATGTGGATCGTCGTGATCTTCCTGATCTACGCGATCGTGACGAGCCCTGAGCGCTCCGCCGACATCGTCCAGGCCCTGTGGGACGTCATCGTGGGGGCGTTCGCCAGCTTCGGGGAGTTCGTCTCGAACCTGATGTCATGAGCAGCTTCGCCGACCCCGAGCTCGCGGTCCGGCGCCACCGGCACCTGCGGCGCTACGTGCTGGCCGGCGAGAAGGTCACGGTGGCCACCCGCCTGCACTGGTCCAAGCTCGTCGAGCCGGTCGTGACGACGATCGCCGTGACGATGCTCGTGGCGTGGCTGCACTCCGCGACCGAGGTGGGCTGGGTCTGGATCCTCTGGGCCCCGGTCGTGGCGCGCCTGGTGCTGCGGTGGGCCGAATGGCACTACGAGTGGTTCGTCGCCACCGACAAGCGGCTGCTCCTCAGCTACGGCTTCATCATCCACAAGGTGGCGATGATGCCCATGACCAAGGTCACGGACATGGGGTACACACGGACGCTGATGGGTCAGCTGCTGGGTTACGGCCGCTTCGTCATGGAGTCGGCCGGCCAGGACCAGGTGCTGCGGCAGATCGACCGCGTCCCCGACGCGGACCAGACCTACCGCACCCTCTGCGACACGATCTTCTCGCCGAGACCACCGTCCGCGCAGGGCGACCCGGCACCCCGACCGCCCGCGATCGTCCCGTCCGAGCGGGCCGCCCGGCGGCCGGGCACGGCGGAGATCCCGGTGGTCGCCGCCGGAGAGCCCGCACCGGCGACGGGGTCCCCCACCACGCTCGAGGACCACCCGACGTCGACGGAGGAGCCGGCCACGGTGGGCCCGTCGGACGTGCTGCGTTCGTGGCGACGCGCCCGGCGGCGGCGCTCCGGCCGCGACGACGCGGAGGACTCCACCGGCGGCACCACCGTCCCCGACCCGTTCCTGTGACGCGCCGGGGTCGGCCCCGGCGGTGAGCACCCCACGCACGACGAAGGCCCGGTCCTGTCGGACCGGGCCTTCGCGATGTGTACCCCCAGCGGGATTTGAACCCGCGTTACCGCCGTGAGAGGGCGGCGTCCTAGGCCGCTAGACGATGGGGGCCGGACGTGACCCCGCGAACGGAGTCTGCGCACCGTCCGTGACGGACGATGATGCGTACCCCCAGCGGGATTTGAACCCGCGTTACCGCCGTGAGAGGGCGGCGTCCTAGGCCGCTAGACGATGGGGGCCTATGGTTGGTCGATCCGAGGAGCGACTCGCCGGTGAGAACTCTAGCGCACCGTGAGACCGGATCAGGGCCTCGTGAGGTGTGACGTAGAGCGCTGCGCTGGGGTACCAGGACTCGAACCTAGACTAAGTGGACCAGAACCACTCGTGCTGCCAATTACACCATACCCCATGGTGTCCGGACCAAGCGGGACATATCCGATCTTTGTCGGCGTTCCCTGCGTGGCCCAACGACCGGAAACATTACCGGACGAGAGCCCCGGATCCAAACCGGCCGACGGGTGCCCTTCGTCACGCCCGCCGCGCCCGCTCGACGCCGCCGGACCGACCGGCCCGCGGTCGGCGCGGCGCGCCCGTCAGGCGTCGCCGACGAGGTCCGGGAGCGCCGCCGCCAGCCCCGGCACGACGACGATGCCCCGTGCCCGCATGGCCGCGACGTCGGCGTCGTGCTCGTCCGCGCGCCGGGCGCCCGGCCGGTCCAGCCAGACGCCCAGCAGGCCCGCCTCGTGCGCGGCGGTCGCGTCGACACGCGGCTCGTCCCCCACGTAGGCGGTGCGACCCGGCAGGGTCCCCAGGCGCCGCGCCCCCTCGACGAAGACGTCCGGGTGCGGCTTGCCGTAGCCGAGGGTGTCGACGCCGACGAGGATCGGCAGGTCGAGGCCGACGGCGGCGAGCTTCTGCTCCTGCAGCGCCACGCCGGCGTTGGTGACGACCCCCAGGTCGACGCCCGCCGCCCGGAGCCGGTCGAGGAACCCGGCGGCGTCGTCGAAGGCCCGCCACGACCGTTCGAACGTCCCCCAGAACAGCTCGTCCCAGGCGTCGAACGCCTCCTCGCCCACCGGGGCCCCGCCGAACGTCCGGTGCAGCAGGTCGGCACGCAGGCGGCGCTGCGTGCGGTGGTCGGTCTCGCCCCGCGTGTAGCGGCGGTAGTGGCCGGCCGGGTCGGAGCGCCAGTGGTCCAGCACCGCGCCGTGGTCGACGTCCTCGGGCAGGTGCGCCTCCGCCACGGCCCGCAGCGCCGCGGCGAACGCTCCCCGCGTGTCCACCAGGGTGTCGTCGATGTCGAGCAGGACACCGTCGACGCGGCGTGGCGGGACGCCGAACGTCGTCATCGCACCGGGTCCTGCGGGGCGTTCTCGGCGAGCGCGGCCAGGGCGGCGTCGATCCGGCCGAGGGTCCGCTCGCGACCGAGCACCTCCAGGGACTCGAAGAGCGGCAGACCGATCGTGCGGCCGGTGACGGCCACACGGACCGGCGCCTGCGCCTTGCCGAGCTTCATCCCGTGCCACTCCCCCGCCGTGGCGACGGTGTTCTTCAGCGGCTCGGCCTCCCACGGGTCGAGCGTCGCCAGCGCGGCCCGCACGTCCGTGAGCAGCTCGACGGCGCCGGGCTTCATGGCCTTGTTCCAGGACTTCTCGTCGAACACGGGCTCGTCGAGGAACAGGAAGTCGACGTTGTCGGTGATGTCGCCGAGCAGCGCGACCCGCGACTGGGCCAGCGGCGCGACGGCGGCGAAGGCGGCAGGGTCGAACTGCTCCTCGGCCCACGGGGCGTGCGGGGCCCGCAGCCACGGTCCGACGGCGGCGATGAACTCGTCGACGCTCAGCGCGCGGATGTACTCACCGTTGAACGCGGCGAGCTTCTTGAGGTCGAAGAACGCCGCGGCGCTGTTGACGTCCTCGATGCGGAACCGCTCGATCATCTCCTCGAACGGCAGGATCTCCTCGTCGTTGCCCGGCGCCCAGCCCAGCAGCATGAGGTAGTTCACCATCGCGGCGGGCAGGTAGCCCTCGGCGAGGTAGTCCTCGAGCGCGACCTTGTCGCGGCGCTTGGAGAGCTTCTGGCGCTTCTCGTTGACGATGACCGGCAGGTGCGCCCACACGGGCGGCTCCGCGCCCAGCGCGATCCACAGCAGCTGCTGCTTGGGCGTGTTCGACAGGTGCTCCTCGCCCCGGATGACGTGCGTGATGCCCTCGTCGAGGTCGTCGACCACGTTGGCCAGCAGGAAGACCGGCGACCCGTCGCCGCGCGCGACGACGAAGTCCTCCATCGCGCCGTTCGGGAAGACGGGGTTGCCACGGATGAGGTCCACGACGCGCGTCTCGCCCTCGTCCGGGGTGCGGAAGCGCAGCGCCCGGCCCGGGGCCTCGGTCAGCCCGCGGTCGCGGCAGTGCCCGTCGTAGCCCGACTGCTGGCTGCCGGTCCGCGCGGTGACGTCGTCGCGGGTGCAGTCGCAGTAGTAGGCGCTGCCGGCCGCGAGCAGGGTCTGGAGCGCTTCGCGGTGCTTGTCGAGGTTCGCCGACTGGAAGTACGGCCCCTCGAACGTCGGGTCGTCGGCGTGCATGCCGAGGGCCGCGTGCGCCGCGAGGATGCCGTCGACCCACTCGGGCTTGTTGCGCGAGGTGTCGGTGTCCTCGATCCGCAGCACGAACCGGCCGCCGGTCTGCTTGGCGACGGCCCAGTTGAAGAGCGCGGAGCGCGCACCGCCGACGTGGAACATGCCGGTCGGGGAGGGTGCGAAGCGGACACGGACGGAGGAGGTACCAGCTGCGGGGATCACGGGCACAGCCTAGTTGTCCGACGCCGACGGGTCGCCCGGGGTCCGCTCAGCGCGCGAAGACCAGGTGGTGGTCGAAGGCGAAGCGCTCGTCGCGCACCAGGCGCAGCCCGGCGTCGGTGGCCGCACGCGCCACGTCGTCCGGCCGGTGGACCCGGAAGCGCCAGTCGCTGCCCCGCAGGCGCGGGTAGACGTTGAGCACGCCACCCGCCGCGCGCATCCACCAGGTGTCCCGCGGGAACGCCAGCACGAGGTAGCGCCGTGTCCGGTCCGCGGCCGCGGTGACGAGCGCTCGGGCGTCGGGGTAGCAGCACACCACGCTGTGCAGGGCGACGACGTCGGCCGGGCCGGCCAGGTCCGGGTGCGTCACCAGGTCGCCCGTGCGGCGGCTCGCCCGGCCCGTCAGGCCCGCGTCGGCCAGCAGGCGGGCGGCCACGGCGTCGTAGCCGGTGGAGATGTCCACGCAGACGGCCCGGTCCACGCCGGCTCCGAGCATCTCGGCGGAGAAGTCACCGATGCCGCCGCCCACCTCGAGCAGCGTCGAGCCGCCGATCACGCCGTCGCGGTAGAGCTCCAGCGTGCGCCGCGGCAGCGTGGTCAGCCCGGACCGGGCGTACCGCGCGGCGGCGCGACGTGCCTCGCGGTCGTCGAAGACCTTCTCGTAGCCCTGCGGCTCGCAGCACGCCGCCATCGCACGCCCTCTTTCCGCTCAGTCCTCGCGACGCACCACGGGGTTGGCCAGCACGCCGATCTCGTCGACCTCGCACTCGACGCGGTCACCGGCCTCGATCCGCCCCACCCCGGCCGGGGTCCCGGTGAGCAGCACGTCACCGGGCAGCAGGGTCATGGCCTTGGAGGCGTAGGAGATGAGGTAGTCGACGTCGAAGATCATCTCCGCGGTGCGACCGTCCTGCTTGGTCTCGCCGTTGACGCGCGAGACCACGCCGACGTCCTCGGGGTCGAGGTCGGTCTCGATCCACGGCCCGAGGGGGCAGGCCGTGTCGAAACCCTTGGCCCGCGCCCACTGGTCGTCGGTGCGCTGGGCGTCCCGGGCGGTGACGTCGTTGGCGACGGTGTAGCCGAGCACGTAGGCGCGCGCGTTCTCCGGCTCGACGTCCTTGCACGGCTTGGCGATGACGACGGCGAGCTCGGCCTCGTAGGAGACCTCCGTCGTCCACTCCGGCAGCACGACGGGGTCGTCCGGGCCCACGACGGACGTGTTGGGCTTGAGGAAGAGCAGCGGCGCCGTCGGCGGCTCCCCGCCCATCTCCCGGACGTGGTCCATGTAGTTGCGGCCGACGCCCACGATCTTCGAGCGCGGGATCACGGGCGAGAGCAGCCGCACCCCGTCGCCGAGCTCGATCCGCTCGCCCGTCGGCATCGCCGGCATGGACAGCGGGTCGCCGCTGAGGACGGCGAGGTAGGTCCTGTCGCCCTCGGTCTGGACGAAGCCGAAGCGGGGGTCGTCACCGGTGGTGAATCTCGCGATACGCACGGGTCCAGGCTAACCGGCCGTACGCCCCCGTGGGCGGAGGCGCAGGCGCCCCGAAGCCGATAACCTGCATCGACACACTCAGCGACCGAAGGGGCATCATGAGCACGCCGCACGACGACTCGAACGCACCGCACCGCGACGAACCGCCCCGCCCCGACCGCCACGACACCGAGCACCACGACGCCGACCGCCGCGACGCCGGGCGCTACGACGCCGGGCACCAGCAGCCGTACGCGGCCCAGGGCGCACCGGCCGCCCCCTACGCCGGCGGCACGCCCACGCAGGGGCCGGCCCCGAGCCGTGGGCTGGCGATCGCCGCGCTGGTCCTCGGCATCCTCGCGGTGCTCGGCTCGTGGATCCCGGTGCTCAACATCGGTGCCATCGTCCTCGCCATCATCGGCATCGTCCTGGGCATCATGGCGCTCGTGCAGGCGAAGCGGGGGACGGCGGCCGGCCGAGGCATGGCGCTGTTCGGCACGGTGCTGTCGGTCGTCGCGATCATCCTGGCGATCGTCGTCAACGTGTTCCTCGTGTCGACCCTCGAGGAGCAGGCCCCGGCGATCCAGCAGGAGCTGGAGCGCCAGCTCGAGGAGCAGGGCTACTCCGACGAGGAGATCGAGGAGCTGCTGGGCAACGGCTGACGCCGGTCCGCACGCCCGCACGGCAACGCCCGGTCCGCCTCCTGGCGGACCGGGCGTTCCCGCGTCCGACGGCGTGGCCGGGCCACGGCTGGTCAGGCCCGGGCGAGCACCTCGCCGTGCAGGACGGCGAACCAGCCGTCCGGCGCCTGGGCCCAGGCCCGCCAGTCGTGGGCGAGCTGCTCGAGGGCGACGTCGTCGGCAAGGTGGGACTCCTGGGCCTGCCGCGCGAAGTTCGACTCCACGCACCGCTCGGCCCAGACCTGGCCCCACCACTCCCGGTCCGTCGGGGTGGCGTAGCACCACGAGGACGCGCTGGGCACGGTGCCCGCGACGTCGAACCCTGCCTGCAGCACCCAGGAGAACAGCCGACGCCCGGCGTCGGGCTCGAACCCGTAGGCGCGCGTGACCTCGTGGTACAGCGTGTTCCACTCGGTGAGCCCGGCCGACTCCGGGTACCAGGCCATGGCGAGGTAGTCGGCGTCACGGGCGGCGACGAGACCGCCGGGCTTGGTGACCCGCTTCATCTCGCGCAGCGCGGCGACGGGGTCGGACAGGTGCTGCAGGAGCTGGTGGGCGTAGACGACGTCGAAGGTGTCGTCGTCGAAGGGGAGCTCGTAGGCGTTGGCCTGCTCGAACCGGACGTTCTGCGCCCCGAGGGCGTCGGCGTGCGCCTGGGCCGCCTCGAGCACCGTCGCCGAGGCGTCGACGCCGACGACGCGCCCGCCGGCGAGGACCCTCCCGAGATCGGTCGTCACCGTGCCCGGACCGCACCCGACGTCGAGCAGGTGCATGTCGTCCTTGAGGTGCGGCAGCAGGAACCCGGCGGAGTTCTGCGCCGTCCGGGCGCGGTGAGCGCGCAGCACCGACTCGTGGTGCCCGTGCGTGTAGGACTCCGACTCCTGGCTCGGCACCGTCTGGTGGGTGCTCGGGGCCTCGATCGCGTCGGAGAGGGCCGCGCCCGACGGCTCGTCGGAGGCGTTCCCGTTCGGGCCGTCGGCCGGGCTGCCCAGGCTCGGGGGCTCCGGGAAGTCGGGCTCGGAACCCGTCGGCAGATCACTCATGGCGCCAACCTAGTGAAGACGTCCTGTCAGCACATCCCGTTTCTCACGAGACGGGACGGCTGGCAAGATCGCTGCCATGCCCACGGTCCGCGAGCGCCTCCTCGGCGGTCCCGCACGCGTCGTGGGGCTCGACGTCGCCCGCGGACTGGCCGTGCTGGGCATGTTCACCGCCCACGTCGGCGTGGCCGAGGACTCGACGGCCTGGCTCACCATCGCCGACGGCCGGTCCTCGGTGCTGTTCGCCCTGGTCGCCGGCGTCTCGCTCGCCCTGGTCACGGGTGGCCCGCGGGTCCTGGCCGGTGACGTGCTGGTCCACGCGCGGGCCCGGCTGCTCGTCCGGGCCGTCCTCCTGCTCGCCCTCGTGGCGCTCCTCGACCTGCTCGGCACGCGCGTGCTGCTCATCCTGGGCTTCTACGCGGCGTACTTCGTGCTGGCGCTGCCGTTCCTCACGTGGGGGCCGCGGCGGCTGGCCGTGGCGGCGGTCGTGGTGGCCGTGGCCGGGCCGCCGGTGGCGTACTGGGGCCCGGTCGCCCTGAGCCGCGCAGGCCTGCACCTGCCGGACGACGGGTCCGGGGCCGTCACGGACTTCCTGCTGACCGGCCACTACCCGGCGGTGGTCTGGATGGCCTACGTCTTCGCCGGCATGGCGATCGGGCGGTGCGACCTCTCCTCGACCGCGCTGCGCCGCGGGCTCGTGATCGGCGGCCTGAGCGCCATGGTGGTGGGCACGCTGGCGTCCTCGGCGGTCGTGGACCGGTTCGGGGGCCAGTTCGTGGTGCGCGACCAGGTGGAGGCCGCCTCCACGCCGGGCTGGTCCTGGACCGACCCGTGGCCGACGCCGGTGTACCTGGCGCTGGCCGGCCCGCACGACGACAGCTGGCTGGAGGTGGTGGCCACCGGTGGGTTCGCGGTGGCCGTGGTGGGGCTGTGCCTGTCCGTGGGGCGGATCAGCGGCTGGGTGCTGTCCCCGCTGGCCGCGGTGGGCTCGATGGCGCTGACCGTGTACTCGCTGCAGATCGTGGCGATCTGGCGGTGGGACCTCATCGGGTCCGCGACGAACGGGCCGCTGCTGGTGATGATCCTGGCCTCGCTGGTGACGGCCACGCTGTGGCGGCTGTGGCTGGGCCGCGGCCCGCTGGAGCGGCTGTTCACCGCGGTGGCACGACGCACCGCTCCCCCGCCACCCACGACGCGGGTCAGCACCACCGACCCGCGGTGACCGTTCGGCCCGCGCCCGGGGGCCGAAAGCCTCTACGCGGCGGGTGGCCACCGGCATAGCCTCGGGGCAGGACGGAGGGGGTGAGCGTCATGGCGGACCGTGAGACCACGGACCCGGCACGGCGCCGGGCGAAGGCGGCGACGGGTCTGATGTGGCACGTCGGGGTCTTCGTGATCGTCAACGGCTTCCTGTGGGCCATCGACCTGGCCACGGACCCGGGGGTGGACTGGGCCTTCTGGACCACGCTGCCCTGGGCGGTCGGTCTGGCCTTCCACGCGCTCGCGTACCTCATCGACGGCCGGCAGGTCGAGGACCGCCTGACCCGGAAGTACGAGGAGCGTCGGGGCGACTGACCCTCGTCAGACGGTGACCTCGCCGCGCACGGTGGTGACCGTGGAGCCACCGACCCGGACGACGTCGCCGTCGCGGCGCACGTGCACGCGCCCCCGCCGACCGAGCACCGTTCCCTGGGAGGCGACGTAGGCCGTCGGCAGGACGGTGCCCGCGAGCCACTCCCCCAGCCCGGCGTTGAGCGAGCCGGTCACGGGGTCCTCGGCCGCACCGATCTCCGCGATGAACGCGCGCACCTCGACGTCCGCGTCGGGCTCCCCCGGACCGTACGGCCCGACGACGCCGACGGCGAGTCCGCCGAGCGCGGCGGGATCGGGGTCGACGGCGAGCACCGCGGCGGCGTCGGCGAGCCGGACGCCCACCCAGCCCGGTCCGTTGTCGACCCACGCGGCGTCGACGACGTCGGTGTCCCGGATGCGCAGCGCCCGGACGATCCGCTCGCGGTCGGCCGGCGAGACCGGTCCCGACCGGCGCAGCGGCGGCCCCACGAACGCCAACCCGTCCGCGGTCCGCGAGACCTCGACCAGCCCGACGCCGCACTCCTGGACGACGACGTCCTCGCGACCCGGCGTCCCGCCCGCCTCGAGCCATGCGTGGGCGGTCCCGAGCGTGGGGTGCCCGGCGAAGGGGAGCTCGCCGCCCGGGGTCCAGATACGCACCCGGTAGTCGGCATCGGGGTGCGTGGCGGGCAGCAGGAAGGTGGTCTCGGACAGGTTGGTCCAGCGCGCGAAGGCGGCCATGCGCTGCTCGTCCCAGGTCCCGGCGTCGTGCACCACGGCCACGGGGTTGCCGGCCAGGGGTCCGTCGCCGAAGACGTCGACCTGACGGAACGGGAAGCTCGTCATGGCCGCAAGGTACCGCCGGACGACCCCCGGCGCCGCGCGGATCAGTCCACGTAGCGCA
Organism: Isoptericola sp. b515; assembly: GCF_030588125.1. Taxonomy (NCBI): domain Bacteria; kingdom Bacillati; phylum Actinomycetota; class Actinomycetes; order Micrococcales; family Promicromonosporaceae; genus Isoptericola; species Isoptericola sp. b515. Next base: position 604,270 of record NZ_JAUQYR010000003.1, read on the forward strand.
GCAGGGTCGCGATCACGGCCGCGATCCCGACCAGCAGACCGACCGTTGTGCCGTGACGTTCCACCCACGTGTCCAGCGGGACGTGCGGCGTGGGTTCGACCTCGTCCTGGTGCGGGTCGAAGTCCGACTGCGTGCCGACGGTGGCCATCGTCACCACCTCCCGTCTGCTTCCACGATACGACGGCCGCCGTACCCTGGCCGGGTGACACCGCCCTCTCTCCTCGCCGGTCCCGAGGCTCTCCGCGAGCCCGTCGGGGACGTCGTCGTGGACGGCTGGCGCGAGCCCGCGGCGGCGCACGCGCGGCGTGCGGACGCGCTCACCGCCGTCTGGCGCGCCGCCCGCGACCGGGGCGAGAAGCACGCCGTCGAGGACTTCCTGTTCACCTACTACCCCACCCGGGTGAGCCACCTGCGGCGCTGGCACCCGGGTGCCGGCAGGGTGCTGCCCGGGGCCGACGACCACGCCTCCTGGCGCTGGTACCGCACGGTGGACCTGCCCGACGGCGGCACGGGCGCCACGCTGGACACGGCGGCGTTCCTCGCCGGGCGCGGCGACACCGTGCGCTACGTGCGGTCGCTGGTGGGTGCCACGGCCGGTCGGACCGGGACCTTCGGCTGCTTCGGGCTGCACGAGTGGGCGATGGTCTACCGCGACGCCGCGGCCGGACGCGACCATCGCCACCCGCTGCCGCTGCGGCTGGGGGCGTCCGGCACGGACGAGGTGGTGGAGTCCCACCGCGTCGGGTGCTCGCACTACGACGCCTTCCGGTTCTTCACCCCGGAGGCCCGGGACGCCAACGAGCTCCGCCCGACCCGCGAGCGCCAGGTCGCGATGGAGCAGCCGGGCTGCCTGCACGCGAACATGGATCTGTACAAGTGGTGCCAGAAGCTCGGCCCCGCGGTCCCGGGCGAGCTGCTGCTGGACTCCTTCGAGCTGGCCCGCGACATCCGGTACACCGACATGGCGGCCTCCCCCTACGACGTCTCGTCCTACGGCGTCGAACCGGTCGCGATCGAGACGGCGGCCGGCAAGGCCGAGTACGTGCGGCGCCAGCGGGCCTTCGCCGAACGGGCGCAGGCGCTGCGGGCACGGCTGCTGGACGTCTGCGACGCGCTGCTCGCCGCCGAGGGCTGAACCGCCCCGCGACGGCGTCGCACCGGCGCTCTCGTATCACCCGAGCCCCGCGACGCCTCCTTCCAGGAGAGGGCCCGTGGCGCGGACCCCGGTCGAGCTCGAGGAGATGACCCGCCGTGGGACTCGGCAGCACGTTCGGGAAGATCGCCACGAAGGCGAAGAGCGCAGCGAAGAAGGTCGGGCGCAGCGCCCAGGGTGCGGCCACCACGCTCGGACGCAGCGCCCGGCGCGCGGGGAAGAAGACCGCGCGCGTCGCGCGACGTGCCGGTCGGAGCGTCCGCAAGGGCGCCGGCTCGGTCGGCTCAAGCGGTCTCCACGTCGTCCAGGAGACGGTGAACCGCGCCGTCGGTCTGCCGGGAGCAGCGCTCGGTGCCTTTGGCGTCCGGCCGATGAAAAAGCTGCGGCTCCAGGTGATCGTCCTCGCGGGCGCTGACGGCGCCCCGGTGACGGGGACGTCGGCCGCGCGCGCCCGCGCACGGGTCCGTGAGGCGGTCGAGGTCGCCGACGAGCTCTTCCGCCGCGAGGCGCGGTTCCGCCTGGTCCCTGCCGGTCGGCGGTTCGTCACCGTCGACGCCGAGTCGGCGCCCGCGCCGGCCCGGCGGGTGCGCTGCAACGGCGGCGCGCTGCAGGACGACCTCACGGACGCGGGCGGGTACTTCCGGGCTCGGGCCGCGAGCAACCTCGTCGGCACGCTCACAGGCGCCGGCTCCCCGCTGACGGCGTTCGTCGTCGAGGACGTCGAGGGCAAGGCCGGGTGCTCCCTCGGCCCGCTGACGGACTACGTCACCGTGGACGACGGCGGGCTGGGCGCGCGGCGCACGCTCGCGCACGAGATCGGCCACGCCCTGGGACTCCCGCACACCGGCGGGGCGGGCAGCGCTCTCTCGGGCAGCAGCACGTCGAACCTCATGACGCCGTCCGGCCACGGGGCGACCCTCAACGACCGTCAGGTGCTGACGTTGCGCAGCTCGCGCCACGTCACCCTGCTGTGAGCGCGCCCCGAGGATCACCAGCTCGGCGTGCACGGTGCGCGACCGCGGCGGTCCCGGCCGCCGGGTCGACGACCTGTCAGGATCACGCCATGTCTCGCGACCTCGCCGCCCCGCCGCGCGGACCCGTCGTCGTCCCGGACGCCGTGGCCGCGCTGGCCGGTGCCGACGACGTCGCCCCGGTGTGGCGCAACACCCTCGGTGGCCTGACCTTCCGGCTCTTCGGCGGCCAGGGCGAGCGGTACGTCAAGTGGGTGCCCACGGGGACGCCGGAGATCGACCTGGACGCCGAGGCGGAACGCCTCGTCTGGGCCGGCCGGCACACCCGGGTGCCGCGTGTGCTGGGCCGCGGCCAGGACGCCACCGGGAGCTGGCTGGCGACGGCGGCGCTGCCGGGCCGGTCCGCCGTCGACCCGACCTGGCTGGCCCGTCCCGAGACCGCGGTCCGCGCGATCGGCACCGGGCTGCGGGCGCTGCACGACACTCTGCCCGTCGCGGACTGCCCGTTCTCGTCGAGCGCGACCGACCGGGTCGCGCGGCTCGAGCCCGCCGTCGGTGCCGACGTCGGACCCGTGCCGCCCGTCGACCGTCTCGTGGTCTGCCACGGCGACGCCTGCGCCCCCAACACCCTGGTGGCCGACGACGGCACCTGGGCCGGGCACGTCGACCTGGGCACCCTCGGGGTCGCCGACCGGTGGGCGGACCTCGCCACGGCAAGCCTGAGCCTGGGCTGGAACTACGGCGACGGGTACGAGCCGCTCTTCTTCGCGGCCTACGACATCGAGCCCGACGCGGAGCGGATCGCCTTCTACCGCCGCCTGTGGGACCTGGGCTGAGCGGGCTTGCGGAGAACCGGCACCCTGGAGTGCTCCCCGCCGCCCGCACGCCCCGGCGCCAACGAGCGTGCTCGTTCGGTACCCCAACCAAGCACTTGACGTACCGAACGAGCACGCTCGTCGGGGGTCATGCGGGGCTGCTGACAGAATGACCGCACGATGACTGCCACCGACACCGCCTCCTCGTCCGTCACGCCCGCACCGCGCCCCGCCGGCACCCTGCTGCCGCACCTGCCCGCCCCGACGGGCCAGGCCCCGGACCCGGACGCGCTGTTCGAGGGCTTCGGCGAGTGGGCGGCCGCGTCCGGACGGCCGCTGTACGCGCACCAGGAGGAGGCGCTGCTGGAGCTCATGACGGGCTCGCACGTCGTCCTGGCGACGCCGACCGGGTCGGGCAAGTCGATGGTGGCGATGGGAGCGCAGTTCGCGGCGCTGGCGGCGCGGCGGTCCGGCCTGGGCGGGCGCACCTACTACACGGCACCGCTCAAGGCGTTGGTCAGCGAGAAGTTCTTCGACCTCGTGGCCGCGTTCGGGTCGCGCAACGTCGGCATGATGACCGGCGACAGCGCGGTCAACGCCGACGCCCCCATCATCTGCTGCACGGCCGAGATCCTGGCGAACCTCGCGCTGCGCAACGGGGCCGGGAGCCCGGGCGACGACGACTTCATCGGCCAGGTCGTCATGGACGAGTTCCACTTCTACGGCGACCCGCAGCGTGGCTGGGCCTGGCAGGTGCCGCTGCTCGAGCTGCCGCACACCCAGTTCCTGCTGATGTCCGGCACGCTCGGCGACACCACACGGCTGCGGGAGGACCTCACCGAGCGCACCGGCCGTGACGTCGCCGAGGTCACCGGCGCCGAGCGGCCGGTCCCGCTGGAGTTCTCCTACGTCCAGGAGCCGCTGCCCGAGGTCATCGAGGAGCTCGTGCACACCCACCGTGCCCCGGTGTACGTCGTGCACTTCACCCAGAAGGACGCCGTCGACCGGGCCCAGGCCCTGCTGAGCACCAAGCTCGCCTCCAAGGAGGAGAAGCAGGCGATCGTCGACGAGATCGGCGCGTTCCGGTTCGGCACCGGGTTCGGCAAGATCCTGTCCAAGTACCTGCGCGCCGGCGTCGGGGTGCACCACGCCGGGATGCTGCCCAAGTACCGCCGGCTCGTGGAGCGCCTCACCCAGAAGGGGCTGCTCAAGGTCGTCTGCGGCACCGACACCCTGGGCGTGGGCATCAACGTGCCGATCCGCACCGTGCTCATGACGTCGCTGGTGAAGTTCGACGGCGAGCGCATGCGCCATCTGACGGCTCGGGAGTTCCACCAGATCGCCGGCCGAGCCGGTCGCGCGGGCTACGACACCCTCGGCGAGGTGCTGGTCATGGCGCCCGAGCACGTCATCGAGAACCGCAAGGCCCTCGCCAAGGCCGGGGACGACCCGAAGAAGAAGAAAAAGATCGTGCGCAAGAAGGCCCCGTCCGGCGCGGTCAACTGGACCGAGTCGACCTTCGACCGCCTGCGCGACGCCCCGCCGGAGCCGCTGGCCAGCCAGTTCCACGTCAACCACGCGATGGTGCTCAACGTGCTGGCCCGCACCCGGGGGACGGGCGACGGCGCCGCCGCCGACCCGGTCGAGGCGATGCGCCACCTGCTGACCGCCAACCACGACACCGCCGCCCAGCAGGCCGGCCACGTGCGCCAGGCGCTGCGCATCTACCGCTCGCTGCGGGTGGCCGGCGTCGTGGAGAGGGTCCGCGTCCCCGACGACACCCGCCCCGCGGGCTACCGCCCGAGCGTGCGGCTGGTCGTGGACCTGCCGCGGGACTTCGCGCTCAACGCCCCGCTGTCGCCGTTCGCGCTGGCGGCCATGGACCTGCTCGACGTCGACTCCCCCACGCACGCCCTCGACGTCGTCTCGGTCATCGAGGCCACGCTCGACGACCCGCGCCAGATCCTGTTCGGCCAGCAGAAGAAGGCGCGCGGCGAGGCCGTCGCCGAGATGAAGGCCGAGGGCATCGAGTACGACGAGCGCATGGAGCTGCTCGAGGAGGTGTCCTGGCCGAAGCCGCTCGCGGACCTGCTCGAACCCGCGTTCGCGCAGTACAAGCAGTCCAACCCGTGGGTCGCCGGGGCCGAGCTGGCCCCGAAGGCCGTGGTGCGCGACATGCTCGAGCAGGCGATGACCTTCGCCGAGATGGTCAGCACCTACGGCCTGGAGCGCACCGAGGGCGTGGTGCTGCGCTACCTCGCCGACGCCTACCGCGCGGTGCGTCAGGTCGTGCCCGAGGAGCACCGCACCGAGGAGGTCGCCGAGGTCGTCGAGTGGCTCGGCGAGCTGGTGCGCGGCGTCGACTCCTCGCTGCTGGACGAGTGGGAGCGGCTGCAGAACCCCGTCGACGACGACGCCGACACCGTGGTGGAGGGCGAGCTCGCCGAGGCGGGCGCCGAGGCGCCCGCCCGCCCGGTCACCGGCAACCCCCGCTCGTTCCGCCGGCTCGTGCGCAACGCCATGTTCCGCCGGGTCGAGCTCGCCGCCCGGGAGGACTACGACGCCCTGGAGACCCTCGACAAGGCCTCCGGCTGGGACGGGGACGCCTGGGCCGACGCGCTGGAGGACCTCTTCGAGACCCAGGGCGACGACGCGATCGGCTTCGGGGCGGACGCCCGCTCGGCCGCGCTGCTGACCATGCTGGAGCCCGGGGCCGCCCTGCCCGCCGGCGCCCCGCCGTCGGACGCCTCGACCGTGCCGGCCGACACCTGGTGGGTCCGTCAGATCCTGGACGACGCGAACGGCGACCGCGACTGGGCGATCACCGCGCTGGTGGACCTGCCGGCCTCCGACGAGGCGGGCCGTCCGGTCCTCGAGGTCCTCGCGGTCGGGCGGCTGTAGCTCACAGCAGTCCGGTCAGGCCGCGCACCAGCGTCGCGACACCGCCGACGTAGGCGAGCACGATGAGCACCCGGCGGGTCGCGGTCGCCGAGACCCGCGGGGCGAGCCGGTCGCCGACCACGAGACCCGCGAGGATCGAGACCATGAGCACCACCCACTCCCAGGGCGCCATGGACGGGAACGAGGCGTCGGAGAGCACCAGCTTGGCCACCATGGCCGCCAGCGCGTTCGCCGCGAAGAACGGCTGGGCCGTGGCCGCGAACCGCTTCGGGTCCCAGCCGCTGAGCACCGCGTAGACCGCGACCGGCGGCCCGCCGATCCCGGCCGCGACCGACCCGATCCCGCTGGCCGTCCCCGTCACCGCGAGCGGCCAGCCCGCGGCGGCGTCCACCGGGTGCCGGCCCTCGCGGCGCAGCCGGGTCGTCACCACCGCGAGGGTCATCGCGGCTATGACGAACGCCCCGATCGTCACCTCGAGGGCGGGGGCGCTCACCTCGCGCAGGGCGAGGGCGGCGGGGACGGTGACGACCAGCGACGACAGGGTCAGCCACGCGAACTTGCGCCACTCCACGTCCCGGACCACGCGGCCGAGGATGAGGGTCGACGCGGTCGCACCGGCCAGGTTGACGAACAGCACGCCCTCGAGCGGCCCGACGATCAGCACGATGAACGGTCCGGCCACCAGGCCGAACCCCATCCCCGAGACCCGCTGCAGGACGCCACCGACGAGGATGGCCAGGACGAGGAGGGCGAGCACGGCCCCACCGTACGCCGAGCGGGGCGGGCGGGCCGGACCGTGCCGTGGGGCGGACCTGCCCGCCGGCGAGTCGTCGGGCACACTGGCCGCGTGACACGCCGGAGGAACAGCGCACCGACCCTCGCCGTGCTCGCCCTGGAGAGGGCCGGGATCCCGCACGGGCTGCACCCGTACGACCACGACCCCCGCAGCACCCTGGGCTACGGGCTCGAGGCGGCCCGGGCGATCGGCGTCCCGCCCGAGCAGGTGTTCAAGTCGCTCGTCGCCGACGTCGACGGCGAGCTGGTGGTCGCCGTGGTCCCCGTGACGGGCGAGCTCGACCTCAAGGCGCTCGCCCGCGCCGTCGGCGGCAAGAAGGCGGTGATGGCGCCGGTCGCCCGGGCCGAGCGCGCCACCGGCTACGTCGCCGGCGGCATCTCGCCGCTGGGGCAGCGCACCCGCCTGGTCACGGTCCTGGACGCCTCCGCGACGTCGCTGGCGGTCGTCTACGTCTCGGGCGGTCGGCGCGGCCTGGACCTCTCCCTCGCCCCCGCGGACCTGGTGCGGCTCACCGGCGCCACCACCGCTCCCCTGGCCCGGTGAGGCCGGCCCGGTGCCGGGGCGGGGACGGACGGCGTCAGGAGGGCTGGTAGGTCGGGTACCGGGTGTCGGTGGAGACGATGTCCTTGCCGAGCGGCAGCAGGGAGATCGGGATCATCTTGAGGTTGGCGATGCCGAGCGGGATCCCGATGATCGACACGAACAGCGGGATCGCGGTGACGACGTGCCCGAGGGCCAGCCACCAGCCCGCGACGACGATCCAGATGATGTTGCCCAGCACGGACCAGCCGCCGGCGCCGGGGCGGTCCACGACGGTGCGGCCGAACGGCCACAGGGCGTAGCCGGCGATGCGGAACGAGGCGATCCCCCAGGGGATCGTCACGATGAGCAGGCAGCAGATGATGCCCGCGGCGGCGTACCCGATCGCGAGCCAGAAGCCCGACAGGACGAGCCAGATGACGTTGAGGATCGCTTTCACGCCGTCGATTGTGCCCCGTGGGACCGGGCAGGGCATCCGGGAGGTCCCTGATCCTGCCCCGGAGGTTCCTACACTGGGCGCCATGCCGTCCGACCTCCCCGACCGGATCGCCCGGGTACGCGCACGGATCGACGACGCCGCCACCGCGGCGGGCCGGCGCCCCGACGACGTCCGGCTGATGCTGGCCACCAAGACCCAGGACGCCGGGACCGTCCTCGCGGCCGTCCACGCCGCCGCCGACCTGGCGGCCGCGCGGGGGGACGACCGGCCGGTGCTCGTCGGGGAGAACCGGGTCCAGGAGCTGGTCGCCAAGGCGCCGGCGCTGGCCGACCTGGTCGCGGCCGGCCGGCTCGAGGTGCACATGATCGGGACGCTGCAGCGCAACAAGATCAACCAGATGCTGCCGACCGTCACGGGGCTGGCCGCCGTGGACCGGCTCTCCCTCGCGGAGGCGGTGGCGCGGCGCTGCGTGCGCGACGGCCGGACGCTGGACGTCATGGTGCAGGTCAACGTCTCCGGCGAGCAGTCCAAGTCCGGGGCGGCGCCGACGGAGGCCGTCGAGCTCGCGACCGCCGTCGCGGCGCTGGAGGGGCTGCACCTGACCGGGTTCCTGACCATCGGGGCGAACACCCCCGACGAGGACGAGGTCCGTGCCGGGTTCGCCCGGCTGCGCGCGGTCCGCGACGAGGTCGTGGCCGGTGGCACGCCCGGCACCGAGGACGCCCGGGAGCTGTCGATGGGGATGTCGACCGACCTCGAGCTCGCCGTCGCCGAGGGGGCCACGATCGTGCGCGTCGGCACCGCCGTCTTCGGCGCGCGCCCGCCCGCCTGACCGGCTCAGGGCACCCGGTGGATCCACTCGGCGGTGTCGAACTTGGTGCGCACCAGGTCCTGGGCCCGCTCGAGCTCCTCGGGGCGCAGGTCGGAGGCCTCGGTCCGGTGCCGCTCGGCGAAGTACACCGCGAACGCCTCGACGACGTCGTCGCGCGTCATGCCGGTCTGCGAGCGCAGCGGGTCGACGCGCTTGTTCGCGCTGCGGGTGCCCTTGTCGGACATCTTCTCCCGGCCGATGCGCAGCACCTGCATCATCTTGTCGGCGTCGATGTCGTAGGCCATCGTCATGTGGTGCAGCACCGCTCCCCCCGCCAGCCGCTTCTGCGCGGACCCGGCGAGCTTGCCGCCGGGTGAGGCGACGTCGTTCATGCCGCTGAAGTACGCCTCCACACCCAGCTCGCCCAGGGCGCCGAGCACCCAGGTGTCCAGGAACGCGTAGGACTGCTCGAAGCTCATCCCGTCGACGAGTGAGCCGGGCACGACCAGGGAGAACGTGACGCAGTTGCCCGCTTCCATGAACATCGCGCCGCCGCCGGAGATGCGTCGCACGACGGTCACGTCGTGCTCGGCGACGCCGTCCTCGTCGATCTCGTTGCGGTAGGACTGGAAGGAACCGATGAACACGGCCCGCTCGTCCCAGTCCCAGAACCGCAGGGTCGGGCCGCGGCGGCCGGCCGCGAGCTCCTCGGTGAGCACCTGGTCGAGCGCGGCGAGCGTGCGCGGGGGCAGGGGTCCGGGGCGCAGCACCTCGAAGGTGTGGTCCTCCCACGTCGTGGCCAGGCCCAGCGCGCGCCGCACGGCGACGGCCACGGCCCGGGCGTCGAAGCCGACCATCGCCACGGGTCCGGCGATCTCCCCGCCCTGCTCGGCCTTCTCCAGCGCCTCGGTGACGGTGCGCGCGAGCTCGCCGGTGCCGGTCGTGGCCGGCAGCCCGGTCAGGGCGGTGTCGATGACGCCCAGCGCCTCGTCGGGTTCGAGGAAGAAGTCGCCCGACACGCGCACGTCCGTCAGGACGCCGTGTCCGGTGGACTCGTCGACCGCGAGGTCGACCGCGACGAGCTTGCCGCCGGGGACCTTGTACTCACCATGCACCCCGCCAGCCTAACCGCCCCGCGCGGACCGTTGTGGGCATGAGATCTGCAGCTCCGGGTGCGCCCGGAGCCGCAGATCTCATGCCCACAACGGGAGAGGAGTCAGCGCGGCTCGACGTCGGCGTGCAGCAGCCCGTAGACGTGGGCGTCGATGAGCGCCTCCCAGGCGGCCTCGATGATGTTGGGCCCGACCCCCACGGTCGACCACGTGTGGTGGCCGTCGGTGGTCTCGACCAGCACCCGGGTGGTGGCGTCCGTGCCGTGCTCGGCGTCCATGATCCGCACCTTGAAGTCCACCAGCTCGAAGGTCTCGATGGTCGGGTAGACCTTCCGCAGGGCATGCCGCAGGGCCTGGTCCAGGGCGTTGACCGGACCGTTGCCCTCCCCGGTGACCACGATGCGCTCGCCACCGGCGTGCAGCTTGACCGTCGCCTCGGCCAGCGCCTCGGCGTCCCGCTGGTCGGCGTCCGGCACGCCGCCGCGCCCGCCCGTGGTCTCGACGATCGCGCGCCACGACTCGACCCGGAAGTAGGCGGGCCGCTGCCCGGTGAGCTCCTCGCGCAGGATGAGCTCGAACGACGCGTCGGCGGCGTCGAACGTGTAGCCCTGCGCCTCGGCGTCCTTGACGCGGTTGGTCACGCGGGTCAGCAGCTCTCCCTGGCCGGCCAGGTCGAACCCCAGCTCGCGGCCCTTGAGCTCGACCGACGCCCGCCCGGCCATGTCGGAGACCAGCATCCGCATGTCGTTGCCCACGGCCGTGGGGTCGATGTGCTGGTACAGGTCCGGGTCGATCTTGATGGCGCTGGCGTGCAGGCCGGCCTTGTGCGCGAACGCGCTGGCCCCGACGTACGGCTGGCGGGTGTAGGGCGCGATGTTGGTGATCTCGGCGACGGCGTGCGCGATGCGGGTCGAGTCGGCCAGCCCGTCGCCGGCGAGGGTCGGCAGGCCGCGCTTGAGCGCGAGGTTCGCGACGACGGACACCAGGTCCACGTTCCCGGTGCGCTCGCCGTAGCCGTTGACGGTGCCCTGCACGTGCGCGCACCCGGCGGCGACGGCGGCCAGCGTGTTGGCCACGGCGCAGCCGGAGTCGTTGTGCGCGTGCATGCCGAGCAGCGGGTCCCCCGGCAGGGCGTCGCGGCCGTGCGGCAGGTCGAGCCCGGTCCGCAGCTCCTCGACGACGTCGGTGACCCAGTCCGGCAGCATGCCGCCGTTGGTGTCGCACAGCGCGACCACCTCGGCACCGGCCTCGAACGCCGCCGCGACCGCGGACCGCGTGTAGGCCGGGTCGTACCGGTAGCCGTCGAAGAAGTGCTCGGCGTCCACCACGACGCGGCGCCCCTCCCCCACGAGGAACTGCACGGTGTCGGTGATCATCGCCAGCCCCTCGTCCGGCGTCGTGCGCAGCGCCCGCTCGACGTGCCGGACGTCGGACTTGGCCACGAGCGTCACCACGGGAGCCTCGGAGTCGAGCAGGGCGCGCACCTGCGGGTCGTCCCACGCCCGGGAACCCGCGCGCCGGGTGGCTCCGAAGGCCGCCAGCACGGCGTTCTTCAGCTCGAGCTCCTTGGCCGCACGCCGGAAGAACTCGGTGTCCTTGGGGATCGCGCCGGGCCAGCCGCCCTCGATGAAGCCGACGCCGAGCTCGTCCAGCAGCGGCGCGATCGCGAGCTTGTCCGCGACGGACAGGTTCATGCCCTCCTGCTGGGCGCCGTCGCGCAGGGTGGTGTCGTACACGTGGAACGGTGCGGTGGCCATCGGTGGCTCCGTAGGTGCGGTGGCGGCAACAAAAAAGACCCTCCGGGTACGGAAGGTCTGCGCGTCCGGCGGGGGTGCACCGGACGCGCTAGCTAATGAGGCAGTGACGGCGCTGGTCGCACCGCCGTGCGTGAGTCATACGTCACATGGTGCCACAGGTGGCCACCCATCGGTCAGCCCCGTCCGAGCCGCGGACACCCCTCGCCAGTTCTAACCAAAGTTGGTCACCTTTTGATTGCATGTCGCCGTAAGTCCCGCTAGCGTGACGGCCGGAGGCAGGGACGCCTCCGACGCCACGACCGGTCCGCGCGACCGGCTTCTGGGGGGAGCGACGATGCACCACGGGACCACGACCGCCACGCAGCCGCCCGCGACGACGGGCCGCACCGGCCTCTGGTTGGTCGGCGCCCGCGGCTCGGTGGCCACCACGGCCACGCTCGGGCTCGCCGCGCTCGCCGCCGGCCACGCCCCGCCGACCGGCTGCGTCACGGCGGCCGGACCGTTCGACCGGCTCGCCCTGCCCGCGTTCGACGACCTGGTCGTCGGCGGGCACGACGTCGCCCCGACGACGGTGGTCAAGCAGGCCGAGGCGCTCGCCGACGCCGGCATGATCCCCGGCCACCTGCTGGCCGGCACGCGCGACGCCCTGGCCGCCGCCGACGCCGAGATCCGGCCCGGCCACGACCCCCGCCGGCACCTGGGCTCCCAGCAGGAGGCCGCCGAGACGCTCGCCGCCGACCTCGTCGCCTTCCGCGAGCGCCACCGCCTCGCCCGGGTCGTCGTGATCGACGTCGCCTCGACCGAACCGCCGCTGGACCCGGTCCCCGAGCACGACGACCCCGAGCTGCTGCGTGCCGCGCTGCTCGACCCGGACCGCGCCGTGCTCCCGGCCTCCTCGGTGACCGCGTACGCCGCCGTGCTCGCCGGCTGCGCCTACGCCTCGTTCACCCCGTCGGCCGGCATGACCGTGCCGGTCCTCACCCGCTGGGCCACCGAGGCCGGGCTCCCCGTGGCCGGCCGCGACGGCAAGACGGGACAGACCTGGCTGCGCACCGTCCTGGCACCCGCGCTCACCACCCGCGGCCTGCGGGTGCTGTCCTGGGCCGGGACGAACCTCCTCGGCGGCGGCGACGGCGCCACCCTGGCCGACCCCGTCGCGGCCCGCAGCAAGCTCACCTCCAAGAACCGCGGCCTGCGCGACCTGACCGGCACCGACGTCACCCCGCTGCACATCGACAACGTCCCCGACCTCGGCGACGTCAAGGTCGCGTGGGACCACGTGCACGTCGAGGGGTTCCTCGGCTCGCGCCTCACCCTGCAGACCACGTGGAGCGCGCACGACTCCATGCTCGCCGCGCCGATGGTCCTCGACCTCGCCCGCCTGCTGGCCCTCGCGCACGCGGCCGGGCTGACCGGCCCCGTCCCGGAGCTGGGGTACTTCTTCAAGGACCCCTGGGGGTCCGACGTGCACGGGGCCGCCGCCCAGGCGGTCGAGCTCGCGGACTGGGCCGGCCGCACCGCCGACGCCGTGGCACGGCGGCCATGAGGGCGGGCGACCTGGTCGAGCTCGTCCGCGCCCCGGCGGCGCTGACCGTCCTCGGCGACACCCTCGCCGGGATGGCCACCGCACCGCCGCCGGACCTCCGCCCGCCGCGGCACGCCCTGCTGCCCGTCGCCTCGACCTGCCTCTACCTCGGTGGCATGGCGCTCAACGACTACGGCGACCGCGACCTCGACGCCGTCGAACGTCCCGAACGCCCCATCCCCTCCGGACGCGTGACGCCCCGGCAGGCGCTCGCCGTCGGCACGGGGCTCGTCGCGACCGGCGTCGTGGCCGCGGGTGCGGCGAGCGGACGGCGGGGGCTCGCCGTCGCGGTGCCGCTCGCCGCGTGCGTCCTCACCTACGACCTCGCGGCGAAGGACCGGCCCGCCGGTGCCGTCGTGATGGCCGCCTGCCGCGGGCTCGACGTGCTGCTGGGCGCCGCCCCGGGCTCCCTGCGCACGGCGCTGCCCACCGCCGCCGTGCTGACGACGCACACGCTCGCCGTGACGGCGCTGTCGCGCGGCGAGGTCCACGGCACCACCCGCGGCGTGGCAGGGTCCGCCGTGGCCGGCACCGTGGCCGTCGCCGCCACCACGGCCGTCGCGGCGTGGCGGGCACCGGCCGGTTCGCCGGGCGGTCCCACGGTCCGGCGCGTCGCGGCGCTGGCCGCCACCGCCGGGTACGTCGCCACGTGCCTGCCGGCGCAGCGCACCGCGGCCGCGGACCGCACGGCCCCCGCGGCACGCACCGCGACCCGGGCGGGGCTGCAGGCCATGATCCCGTTGCAGGCCGCCTGGACGGCGCGCGGCGGGCGGTGGGCGAGCACCGCCGTGCTGGCCGGCGCCGTCGCCGCCGGACGGCTGCTGCGCCGGGGCCGCCGGCAGGTGAGCATCACGTGACCACCCACCCCGCCCCCGACCGGCCCCCGTTCGCGCTCGGGTACGGCACCAACGGGTTCGGCGACCACCCGCTGCCCGCCGCGCTCGACGTCCTCGACACGCTCGGCTACGAGGCCGTCGCCCTCACGCTCGGCCACCCGCACCTCGACCCGTTCGCACCCGGTGCCGCGTCCGTGACGGCCCGGCTGGCCGACCGTCTGGGCCGGATGCGCGACGGCGCGGGGGCGGACGTCGTCGTCGAGACGGGGACGCGCTACACCCTCGACGCGTGGACGAAGCACCGGCCCACCCTCGTCGACCGCGAGGCCGACCTGCGGATGCGCTACCTGACGCGGGCGATCGACGTCGCCGCCACCCTCGACGCGACGTGCGTGTCCTTCTTCTCCGGCGTGCTCCCGGACGGCGACCGCCCTGCCGAGGGGTGGGCCCGGCTGCTCGACCGTCTGCCGGTCCTCCTGGAGGAGGCCGGCGAGCACGGCGTGCAGCTCGCGATCGAACCCGAGCCGGGCATGCTCGTCGAGACCGTCGAGGACGCCCTGCGGCTGCGCTCGGACCTCGGCGACCCCGCCGGTCTCGGTCTGACCGTCGACGTCGGGCACTGCCTCGTCGTCGAACCCGACGGCGTGGTCGGCGCGCTGCGCGCCGCCGCCCCGGTGCTGACGAACGTCCAGCTCGACGACATGCCCCGCACCCACCACGAGCACCGGCCCTTCGGCGAGGGCGACCTCGACCTGCCGCTCGTGCTCGCCACCCTGGCCGACATCGACTACCGCGGCGTCGCCGCGGTCGAGCTGCCCCGCCACTCCCACGACGCCCCGGCGCTCGCCCGCCGCAGCCTCGCCGCGGTGCGGCGCGCCTGGGCGGACGTCGTCGGGCACCCCCACCCGGAGGCCCCCTGATGAGCGACACCTGGATCGACCGGACCCGGGCCGAGGTCGCCCGTGACCCGCGCACGCTGCCCCGCGCCTTCGCCCTGGCGCCTCGGCGGGCCGGCCGCGGACCCCGGCGGCCCGGGGCCGACCCGCACGGCCTCGTGCACGGCACGTTCGAGGACGAGGCCCGCGCCGCCCTGGTCGTGGCGCTGGCCCACGCCGCCGGCGACGGCGAGGACGTCGCCGGACGGCTGCGCGACCTGTTCACGCAGGGGGACACCGGCGAGCGCCGCGGGGTGCTGCGCGGCCTCGACGCCCTGCAGTCCGACGGCGTGGTCGCGGCCGGCTCCCCCCTGGCGCGGACCGGCGTCGAGCTCGCCCACGACGCGCACCGCGCCAACGACCCCTCCCTCGTGGCCGCCGCCGTCGGACCGTTCGGCGCGGCGCACCTGGACCAGCACACGTGGCGGCACACGGTCCTCAAGCTCGTCTTCCTCGGGGTGCCGCTCGACGCCGTCGCCAGGCTGGCCGACCGCGTCGACGCCGAGACCGCGCGGATGGCGTCCGACTTCGCCGCCGAACGATGCGCCGCCGGGCGCCCCGTCCCCGCCGACGTCGACCGGCTGCTGCAGCACCGACCCGACCCGGCCGTCCCGGCCCCGACCACCGCGGAGTGACCATGCGCATCTTCGACCCGCACGTCCACATGACCAGCCGGACCACCGACGACTACGAGCGGATGTACGCCGCCGGGGTGCGCGCCGTCGTCGAACCCGCGTTCTGGCTCGGCCAGCCGCGCACCGGGGTGTCCTCGTTCACCGACTACTTCGACTCGCTGCTCGGCTGGGAACGGTTCCGGGCCGAGCAGTTCGGCATCCGGCACCACGCCACCATCGCCCTCAACCCCAAGGAGGCCAACGACCCGCGCTGCCGCGAGGTGCTCGCCGAGGTGCCGCGCTACCTGCTCAAGGACGGTGTCGTCGCGGTCGGCGAGATCGGCTACGACTCGATGACACCCACCGAGGACGAGGTGTTCGCCGCCCAGCTCCAGATGGCGCGCGAGGCCGGGCTGCCCGTCCTGGTGCACACGCCGCACCGGGACAAGCTGAACGGCACCCGCCGCACCCTCGACGTCGTGCGCGAGTCCGGGATCGACCCCGCCCGGGTGCTCGTGGACCACCTCAACGAGACCACCGTGGCGATGGTGCGCGACGCCGGCGCCTGGGCGGGCTTCTCCATCTACCCGGACACGAAGATGGACCCGCACCGCATGGTGGCGCTGCTGGACGAGTACGGCACCGAGCGGATGATCGTGAACTCGGCCGCCGACTGGGGCCGCAGCGACCCGCTGCTGACGGCGCGTACCGGCGCCGAGATGCTCGCCGCCGGGTTCACCGAGCACGACGTCGACCGCGTCCTGTGGCGCAACCCGGTGACCTTCTACGGGGCCTCCGGCCACCTTGTGCTGGAGCCGGTCCCCGGCGTCGTCGCCGGCGAGGTCCCGGCCCCGGCTGAGTTCGAGGGCTCCTCCGTGCTGCGCGGCGCGCGCGTCTGAGGACCCCGATGCACCTGTCGTACTGCACCAACGTCCACCCCGCCGAGGACCTGGACGGCGTGCTGGACCAGCTCGCCCGCAGCGCCGGCCCGGTCCGCCGCGCCGCCGGGCTGAACCGGCTCGGGATCGGGCTGTGGCTGCCCTCCCGTCTCGCCCACCGCCTCGACGCCTCCGCGGCCGACCGCGACCGCCTGCGTGTCGCCCTGCACGAGCACGGCCTCGAGGTCCGCACGCTGAACGCCTTCCCCGCCGGCGGGTTCCACGCCGACGTCGTGGGCCGCGCCGTCTACCGCCCCGACTGGACCCGGCCCGAGCGCCTGGCCTACACGCTCGCCTGCGCCCGGGTGCTCGCCGACCTGCTGCCGACGGGCGCCGACGGGTCGGTCTCGACGCTCCCGCTGGGGTGGCGCACCGGCTGGACGGCGTCGGACGACGAGGCCGCCACCCGGGCGCTGGCCACGCTGTCCGCCGAGCTGCGCGCCCTCGCCGAGCGCAGCGGGGTCGTCGTCCGGCTCGCCGTCGAGCCCGAACCCGGCTGCGTGCTGGACACCGTCGACGACGTCGTGGGGTGGCTGGGCGCCCGGACCGGCGCCGACCGGCCCGCGACCGCGCGGATCGACCCCGCACTCGTCGGCGTCTGCCTCGACACCTGCCACCTGGCGGTGTCGTTCGCCGACCCGGCCGCCGCGGTGCGGCGCATCACCGGGGCCGGGCTCCGGGTCGTCAAGGTGCAGGCCTCCGCCGCCCTGCACGTCGCCGACCCGGCGGCGCCCGCCGCCCGTGATGCCGTGCGTCGGTTCGCCGAACCGCGCTACCTCCACCAGACCCGCGAGCTCGGTGCCGACGGGCGGGTGCACGGCGTCGACGACCTGACCGATGCGCTGGCGGGCGGTCTGCCGGGCCGCGGGCCGTGGCGCGTGCACTTCCACGTCCCGCTGCACCACGACCCGGCGCCGCCCCTGGCGGCCACCACCGACGTGCTGCGCGAGTCCGTCGCCGCGGTGGCCGCGGCGCCGCACGGCGAGGAGGCGCATCTGGACGTGGAGACCTACACCTGGTCGGTCCTGCCCCCCGACGTGCTGCCGTCCGGCACCGACGAGCTGGTGGCGGGCATCGCCGCCGAGCTGCGCTGGGCCGCCGACCACCTGACCGCCCGTGACACCGTCCTGACCCCCGCCGGGAGGAGCACCCCGTGAGACCCGTCCTGCTGCTCGACGTCGTGGGGCTCACGCCCCGCGCCCTGGCCCACATGCCCCGGCTCCGCCGTCTCGCCGACGGCGGATGGTCCTCGTCGCTGGCGACCGTGCTGCCGGCGGTGACCTGCACGGTCCAGTCGACGATGCTCACGGGCCTGTCCCCCGCCCAGCACGGCGCCGTCGCCAACGGCTGGTACTTCCGCGACCTGGGCGAGGTCCACCTGTGGCGCCAGCACCACCGCCTGGTCGCCGGCGAGAGGGTCTGGGAGACCGCCCGGCGGCGCCGTCCGGGGTACTCCGCGGTGAACGTGTGCTGGTGGTACGCGATGGGGATGACCACGGAGGTCACGGTGACGCCCCGGCCGATCTACCACGCCGACGGCCGCAAGTCCCCCGACGCCTACGTGCGACCGCCCGGCCTGCACCACGAGCTGGTCGAGCGGTTCGGCGACTTCCCGCTGTTCACCTACTGGGGCCCGACGGCGTCGCTCACGTCCAGCCGCTGGGTCGTGGACGCCACCCGGCACCTGCTGCGCACCCGGGCCGCCGACCTCACCACCGCCTACGTCCCGCACCTCGACTACGACCTGCAGCGGTTCGGCCCGGAGTCTCCCCAGGCCGACGCCGCCGCGGCCGACCTGGACGGCGTGCTGGCACCGCTGCTCGACCAGGCCGAGGCCGACGGCGTGACCGTCCTGGTCGTCTCCGAGTACGGCATCACCCGGGCCGAGCGCCCCGTGCACCTCAACCGGGTCCTGCGTCGCGAGGGCCTGCTGGAGGTGTACACCCAGGCGGGCCGCGAACAGCTCGACCCGTGGACCTCGCGGGCGTTCGCCGTCGCCGACCACCAGGTCGCGCACGTGTACGTCGACGACGCCTCCGACGTGGCGCGGGTCGCCGCCCTGCTGCGCGCCGTGCCCGGCGTCGACGAGGTGCTCGACCGCGAGGCCCAGGCCCGCCACGGGCTGGACCACGAACGCTCCGGCGAGCTCGTCGTCGTCGCCGAGCCGGGCGCCTGGTTCACCTACTACTTCTGGCTCGAGGACGACCGTGCCCCCGAGTACGCCCGCGCCGTGGACATCCACCGCAAGCCGGGGTTCGACCCGGCCGAGCTGTTCTTCGACCCCGCGGACCGGTTCGCGAAGGCCAGGGCCGGGCTGAACCTCGTGCGCAAGAGGCTCGGCCTGCGGTACGCGATGTCGACCGTGCCGCTCGACGCCTCCTGGGTCGGCGGCACGCACGGTCGGTTGCCGGACTCAGCCCTCGACGCCCCGATGGTGCTGTGCTCCGACCCGACCGTCCCCGACCCCGTCGCGTCGTGGGTGCACGACGACGACCGGGCCGTGCCGGCCGCGTCCGTCAAGGATCTCGTCCTGTCGCTGCAGGGCCTCACGCACCCGGTCGGCACGGCGCGGTGAGGTGCTCCCGGGCGGCGTCCGGGGGGCGCCGACGGCCCGGATGTGGTCCTCTAGGGGCACGACGACGGCGAGGAGAGGGACAGTGAGCGATCAACAGCGTCCGTACGGGTCCGAGGACCCGACGCAGCGCTACCGGCCGGTGAACCAGCCGGCGGAACAGCCTCCCGGGATGATGCCGGCGCAGAAGCCGACCTGGGAGGCCGCACCGAAGCCGCCTCCGCCCGAGCCGCGCCTCGACATCGGCCGGTACTGGGCCGGAGCCGCCGCCACCGTGCTCGTGTGCGCCCTGCTCGGTTTCACCGCCTCGGTGATCTTCGACGAGGTCTTCGGCATCGAGCTGATCCCGCCGCCCGACGTCGCCGGCGGCGGGGACGACGCCTCGTGGGCCGCCGCCGGGGCGCTCTTCGCGCTCGCCGCCGCCATCGTGCTCAACCTTCTCGTGGTCGTGGCCCCGCGGCCGCGGATGTTCTTCGGCTGGCTCGTCGGGCTGACGACGGTGATCCTCGCGGTGCTGCCGTTCACCGGCAACCCCGACCCGCTGTCCGGCGCGATGACCGCGCTGGTGTGGGCGGTCCTGGGGATCGCGGTCGCCTCGATGCTCGGCAGCGTCATCACCCGGACGCTCGTGGTGCCGACGGTCCCGCCGCGCTGAGGATCCGACGACGAGGGGGCCGGGGGGGGCCGCCCCACCCGCCCCCCCCCCCGGGGGCGGGGCCGCCCCCCCGCGCCCGCCCCCGCCGCGGCGCCACGTCGCGTACTCCTCGGGCCAGCGGTCGACGATCTCGTCCTGGGTCAGACCCTCCCACTGGCTGAAGGACCGTTCGCGCAGCCGCGGGTCGGTCTCGACCGGCAGGCCCATCAGCTCGGCGTAGGCGGCCGCGGT
>NZ_JAUQYR010000004.1:0-131806 GCF_030588125.1 Isoptericola sp. b515
CACTTCGACTCCCCGCCCGCCTGCCCCGCGCCGGGACACGGGTCGGCGGGGGCCGGGATATCCCGGCCCGCGCCGATTCTTGCGGTCCTGCCGACTTCCGGGGAGTCCTGTGACGTGCCTGGACGTCCGCACGACGGCGCTCCGGTCGCCGGAACCCGTTGTCCCACCTAGCGTGGACAGGGCTGTTGCCCTCGGCGACGGCACCTCGACCGACCACGGAGGACGACCATGGCCGACAAGACTGCCTTTCCCCGCCAGCAGCAGGACCCGCCCGGCTGGACCCGGCAGATGGACCCCGTGCCCGACCACGGCGAGGAGTCGTACCAGGGCAGCGGGAAGCTGGCCGGCCGGTCCGCGCTGATCACCGGTGGCGACTCCGGCATCGGCCGCGCCGTGGCGATCGCCTTCGCCCGGGAGGGTGCCGACGTCGCGATCAGCTACCTGCCCGAGGAGCAGGAGGACGCCGACGAGACGGCGCGCTGGGTGCGCGGGGCGGGCCGCAACGCGGTGATGCTGCCCGGCGACCTGACCGACGAGGCCACCGCGCGGGCGCTACCCGGCCTGGCCGCCGACGAGCTCGGCGGGCTGGACGTGCTGGTGAACAACGCCGGCTTCCAGATGGCCCGGCGGGAGTCGTTCGAGGACGTCACCACCGATGAGATCGACCGCGTCCTCAAGACCAACCTCTACGCCCTGATGTGGGTGACGCAGGCGGCGCTGGAGCACCTCAACGAGGGGGCGAGCATCATCAACAACTCGTCCATCCAGGCCTACCAGCCGTCGACGTCGCTGGTGGACTACGCCTCGACCAAGGCGGCGATCAACAACATGACGGTGAACCTTGCCGCCGAGCTCGGGCCCCGCGGGGTGCGGGTCAACGCGGTGGCGCCCGGTCCCATCTGGACGCCGCTGCAGCCGGCGACCCAGCCCCCGCACAAGCTGGAGAGCTTCGGCCAGGACACCCCGCTGGGCCGGGCGGGCCAGCCGGCCGAGGTCGCGCCCGCGTTCGTCTACCTGGCGTCCCCGACGGACTCCAGCTACGTCTCGGCCACCGTACTGGGAGTCACGGGCGGCAAGCCGGTGTTCTAGTCGGCGGATGCCGGTCCGCGGCGCGGGACGCCAGGCGGTGACGGACGTCGCACCCGGCGGGATTTCGTGGATGCGGACCTGTTCGGTATCCTCGTATGGCCGGTTCGTCCGGCGAAGGTAGCGTGTCCGAGCGGCCGAAGGTGCAGCACTCGAAATGCTGTGTGGTTCATAGCCACCGTGGGTTCAAATCCCACCGCTACCGCCCTCCGAAGGGCCCCTGACCAGGTGAGACACCGGTCCGGGGCCCTTCGTCGTTCCCCGTACTCCGTTTTCACTCCGGTTTGCCTTCCGGGATGCCTGACGCCGCGGCCTGGGTGACGAGCTGATCGATCACCGTCCGCAGGTCCGGCGCCACGTGGGTCCGCTTCACGTAGTGCCGCACGGTGGTGCCCTCGTCGGCGTGGCCGAGCAGCGCGGTCGCGTTGGCGATGGTGGTCGAGTTGGCGACCTGGGTGGCCACGGTCCGGCGGAAGTCGTGCGGGGTGACGACGACGGCGTTGCCGGCCTGAGCCTCGCGGAGCTGGTCGCGGATCCGGCTGGGGGAGCGCGGCGTGCCCCGCGTCGAGGGGAACACCAGGGCGTCCGGCCCGCCGTCGAGGCCGAGGTTCAGCGACTCGGTGATCGCCGCCACCACGAAGGCCGGCAGGGTGATCGTCCGCCGCGAGGAGTCCGACTTCGGCTTGGTCTGGCGCATCAGCCGGCCCTCGACCCGGACGACCGTCCCGGTCACGGTGAGCGTCGGGACGTCGGCGTCCAGGTCGAGGTCGGCCTCCCGCAGCGCCAGGCACTCGCCGATCCGCAGACCGGTACCGAGCATCGTGTCCACGATCTGCGGCAGCAGGGTGATGTTCCGTCGTCCGCGAACCCGGGCGGGGCGGTCCTCCCAGGCGCGGACGGCCTTGCGCAGCAGGGCGATGTCCTCGAGCCCGAGGGTGCGGACCTCGGCACGCTGGGGCTTGCGCACCGTGACTGCGTCGCGGACCGGGTTGAACGACGCCGCCCCGTAGCGGACGCACATCATCATGACCTGCGACATGACGTTGCGCGCCTGCCGGGCGGTGTCGTACTTCCGGGCACCGCTGAGCGCCATGAGCACGCGGTTCACGGCCACCGGCGTCACCTCGCGGACGCGCAGGGCGCCGAAGGCCGGCCGGAGGTCGCGTTCCAGCACGCCGAGATACGTCGTCAGCGACTGCGGCGTGATCTGGCCCTCGACCCGCTTCTCGGAGACCCACTGGTCGAACACGACCCCCATGCGCGTGTCCGGCGTGATCGTCGCCCCGCCGTCGGCGACGCCCTCCGTGCTCGCACGATGCAGTTTGTCCTCGAGACGCCGCTGAGCCGCCGCGCCCGACGGACCCCGGGACTCGTACTTGTGGAGGACGCCGGCGAAGTCTCGGAACTGGGCCTGAGCCCGCCAGACGCCGGGGGACAGCTCCCTGCGGCTGATGTTCCCCCAGCGGCCCGGCTCGATCGGCTTGCGCGGCACGGATCAGCCCACCACGCGGTTGTCGGTGACCCGGTCCAGCCAGGCCTCGACGTCGTCGGGGCGGTACCGGAGCCGGGCGCCGACCCGCAGCACCGTGGGGCCGCCGCCGCGGCTCGACCACGCGTACACGCAGTGCAGGGTCACCCCCAGGTAGTCGGCCAGCTCCTCCGGCGTCATCAGGCGCCGGCGGCGGGTGGGGCTGTCGGTCTGGGGCACGTTCGTGGTGCTCATGATGCTTCCTCCTACGTCGTTGTGGTGGAGCTGCTGATCGCTTGTCTTGAGCCGAGCGCCGAACCGAGGACGTGCGACGAAAACCCTCGCCCGGGCTCTAATCGGTGGACTAGCCTCGGGCCAACCCGCCCAAGGCGTGCCCAACCGGTAAAGGTGCGTCCCGCCCGCAGTCTGGAGAGGGTGGCAGCCCGTTCGAGCCGGGCCGGGTCCAGAAGTCCCTCACGCTGCGGGCGTGATCGGGGCTTCACCCTCGCGGGTGCGCGCCTTCCACTGCGCGTACTCGCGAGCTCGCGCGGCTGCGGCGTCGGCCAGGGCCTTGTCGCCGGGGTTGGTCCATCCGGTGCCCTGGTAGGTCCAGGAGCCGACGACAAGCGTGGTCTCCTCGTCCTCGGACAGCAGGCGGTTCTCGAGGTCTGCGGTGTCCATGGGTGTGCCGTCGCGGTCGGCGTCGGCCTTGAGCCGCTGGAACCGCATCCTCGCGCGGCGTAGGCGTCCGAGCGGGATCGAGTAGCGGCGCGACTTGCTGGAGAAGTGCCCGCGGAAGCCGAGCATGTGGGCCCACTTCGCCAGGAGCCGGTACGGGCTGTCGGCGCACTGGCCGCAGACGCATCCGGCGTCGTCCTCGGGGTCCGGGCCGGCGAGGCCCCGGCAGGCGGTGTCGGCGCGCTCGGCGAGCCACCGGCAGGTGCGGATGAGCCGGCGGTGGTGCGGGCGTGGGGCTGACGGGTCGGTGCCGGTGCCCTTGGTCGAGTACTTCGCGAGGTAGCCGGCCACCTGTTCGGGGCGCAGATCGTCCGAGCCCTCGTCGTTCTCCGGCACGCCAGAGCGCACGCACCGCACGTCGAGCTGCTGACCGAAGCGCAGCACGCGCGGGACGTCCGCACCGTCGACCGGAGGTGCCGTGACGGAGACCGCCCGCGCAGCCTCTCGGACCGCTTCACCGAGCACCGCGCCGGGAAGCGGAGCGGCCGAGCCGGGCCCGTCGGGGCCGTCGAGTCGGATGAGGGCGTGGAAGTGCACGAGCCCGCGCACCTGGTACTCGGCGACCTTGGCGAACTGCACCGAGGCGACGTCGCGCAGCGCCGACTCCCGCACGCCCAGAGCTTCGGCGACCTGGCGACGCATCGCGATGGTGAACCGCCGCCACAGCTCCGGGGCGTGCCACTGCCACACGACGGCGGACTTCCAGTCGTAGCAGGCGTCGCACAGCGGACCGCCGACGGCGGGGTCGTGCTCGGAGTGCTGCGCGGTGCAGGAGCGCGGGACGCCGTGCGGGCAGGTGCCTCGACCGTGGGGCCGGCAGCGGCCGGCGCCGCCGTTCTTGGAGCGGGCGCCGTGCACGTGCCCGAACGACGGCGCGGTGAGCGTCGCGAAGACGAGCGGGTTGTCCGCCACCTCTGCCGGGACGGTCTTGCCGCCCAGGAGCCCGGCGCGGATCATCTCGAAGGTGTCGCGGGCGTAGACCCGGGAGCAGGCCGGGCAGACGGACTCCCGGCGGTTGCCGCACGCCCGATAGAGGACGCCGAGCGGGGCGTCGGCGGAGCTGAACTCGGCCAGGACCTCGCCTGTTGCGGCGTCGATGGTGGTCGACGAGCCCTTGAGTCGGATCGGGTGGGAACAGAAGCCCACCCGGGCAGCGGCCTCGGAGAAGGCGCCGACGGTGCGGTCACTCAGCCGGGCGGTGATGCCGGCGACGCCGGCGGGGGAGAGGTCCCCGAGGTCGAGCGGGGCGTCCTGCCCGAACCCCGGGAACCCTCCCGTGATGGTGTGCACGTCACTCACCGCAGGCCCCCGACGCGGCAGGCTGACGGGCAGCGCGGGGCGTGCGCGGCTTCCGTGGGCGCGGAGCGGGTTCGTTCCCCGCGGGACGTGCCGTGCCGGTGTTGGTGGACGCCGTTCCGGACGAGACGTCGACCGGGGCCACGTTCTCCTCGTCCACTGGGGCGGAGTCCGGAGCCTCGTCCACCTGCGGCGATGCCACCTCGAGCTCGTGCCGGTCGGGTGCAGGGTAGGTGTCCGCCACCATCCGGATGAAGGTGTCCTCCCAGAAATCGGCCCGCACTCGCTCCACGTGACCGTCGTCGGCCACCACGTACCCGGTGCCCGGGTGGGCTGGGCTGATCTGGTGGGCCGGTGCGACGTCGGCCATGCCCTCGCCGAGCACCATCGACGTCTCGGACGCCGAGCGCAGCCGTAGCGCGACGGTCTGCGTGAACAGCCCACGCATCCCGACGGTCTCCTTGCGCGGGTCTTGGACGAATGCGGCCACGACCACGCCGAGCGCACGCCCCTGGGTGAGGATGCGCCGCAGCAGGTCCGACGCCTCGCCCTGGACCTTCTTGGAGGCGTAGGCCGTCAGCACCGCGAGCTCGTCGATCATCAGCACGTGCACCGGGTCCCCGGGCGACGGCTCGAAGTCCCGAGTCCGGCCGTACATCTCGCGCTGGCGGCGGTCGACGACGGCGAGCAGGTCGCGCAGCGCCTCGATGGCCCGGTCCTCGTTGGTGGCGACCCGGTAGAAGGCACCGTCGCCCATGCCGATCTCGATTCCGCCCTTGAGGTCGATGCCCCACAGCCGGACGAGCCGCGCCTCCACGGCGGGTGCGAGGTTGCCGGCGATGCCCCAGAACACCGAGCCCTTACCGGACCCGGAGCAGCCGACGACGAGCGTCTGCCGGCCACGCAGGGTGAGGCGCCACCGAGACCCGTCCTGGGTCCGGCCGAGGTCTACACCGTGCGGGTCGGCGCCCTCCGGGATGGTCGCGTAGAGCGGCTGGTCGAGCAGGTCCGCCATCGTCAGTACGACGTCGAGCACGCGGGGCCGGATCCGCTGGCTGGTCGAGCTCTCGGCCTCAAGCGAGGTCTCGATAGCCGGCACTGCCTTGCGAAGGTCGTCGAGCGTCTGCCCGGCGCGAGCGCGGATCCGGATGCGGAGCGTGTTGCCGCGAGCCCGGACCCGCACCAGCCGGGGAACGATCCGGTAGTCCTCGACGACGCGACTGGCCAACCCGCAGGCGCAGGCCAGATCCTTCCAATGCCGGCGGACGTGGCGACGCCAGCCGAGGCGCCGCAGCGGACCGCCGAGCAACGGCTCGTACGACATCGGGCTGAAGGCCGCCCAGAGCGCCCGGAACAGGTTCCAGGCCGGGCCGGAGACGAGGGCCGCGACGCTGAGCAGGTCGTGCCCCATGATGCCGAGCACGCCGTAGGCCATCATCGACGCGATGAGCCACCAGTAGCCGCGGGCGGTCCACCGGAGCGCCAGCCACAGCGCTGACAACACCCGGCGGACCGCCTGCCAGAGTCGCGACGTCATCACGCCGCAGCCTTCGCGGTGGACTTCGCGCCCTGGTTGGCCTGACCCGGCGCGACCATCTCGGACGCGCGGAACGACCAGGCGATCCGCGGGCGCATGCCGTTGTCGTCGACGTACGGCAGGGCCATGAGGCCGACGAACTCGACGGGCGTCCACGGGAAGCCGGACTTGTTCTCCGGCGGCACCGGCTGGTGCTTGGCCACGAACTTCACCGTGACGCCGATGTCCTTGCGACCGGCGTCCTCGTCACCGTCGATGACTACGCACTGCCACATCGGCAGGCCGGTCTCCTTGTCGAGCTGCTGCGGACGCGAGCCGTCCGGGCCGGCCGCCGCGTTGAAGTCCGCCACGGGCTCGACCTCCCCGCGCAGGAACGCGCCCTTGGGGAACGCCGTGGTGTGCTCGATCGGGAAGCGCTGCTTCAGTGCCATGATTGCTGCCTCTCGGTTGATGGCCCCTAAACCAAGACGGTCCACGACCGTCCCGTCGAAGCGAGGCCGGAGTTGATGGGTGCTAAACACGCTAGACCGCGACGCCGCGCTCGTCAAGCCAAGTCGAGGATGCCTAAACTCGACGGGTGATACTTCCAGACGACATCGAAGCGATCCGGCAGGAGCCTGACCCCATCCGGCAGGCTCAGCGCGCCGCGACGCTCCAGGCCGTCTACCAGCAGCACTCCACCGAGCTGGGAAGGCTGCGTCGCGCCGGCATGGAGCGCGCCCACCTCGAGAAGGGCATGTCGTACACCGAGGTGGCGAAGGCGCTCGGGATCACCAAGGGGCGCGTCACACAGCTCCGTTCGTCAGCCCCGCCCGCGGCACGTGCGCTGTTCGGCATCGGCCCCGTGACTGTGGTGCTGCCCGTGCGCTACCAGGTGATCGACCGCGAGCGTCCGCTCCTGGCATCGGAGGACGTGGCCGCTGGCGACCTCGCCAAGCAGCTGTTGGAGTCGTTCGGCTTTGCGACGCGCACCGCGCAGATCGGCCCGGACGACACGGACCTGCCGGATGGCGATCTGTTCGTCATATGTGGCCCGAAGTCCTCGCCTGCAGTCGCGCGGCTCCTCGACACCGACCCGCGGCTCACCATTTCGTATGACGACGAGGGCTGGTTCGTCGAGAACCGCGAGACCCAAGACCGACACCGCTCACCGAGCGACACTGACAACATCAGTGCTGACATCGCCTACGTAGCGCGCCGCAGTGATGGTGCCCGAACCATCACGCACGTTGCGGGACTCCACGCGATCGGTTCCCTGGGTGCGGTGGAGTACCTGACCGCTCGTGCCACCGAGCTCTACTGCGCCACTGCCGGCAATGACTTCTCGCTCCTGGTCGAGAGTCAGCACGACGGTCTCACGATCACCAGCGCCGCTCCTCTTGGTGACCCGCTGCGGTGGGACGTCTGATGCGTGTTGCGAAAGCGATGCTTCCCGATGTCTCGTCGTCTCAGGACCGCATTCTCACGACCCCGACTGCCGTCATCGTCCTCGACGGGGCATCTGCCTTCGTGCCCGTTGCGGTCTCGCCGGCTACCTACGTCGACACACTTGGACGCTTCCTCGTTGAAGGTCTTTCGGCTGAACCAGAGATCGGACTTCCCAACCTGCTGGCAGAGGCGATCAGTCAGTCGGCCTCCCTGCTCGGCCTAAGCCCAGGCTCCTCGCCGTCGAGTACCGTCGCCATCGCTCGCGAGGACGGGCACGGGCTCGACCTGCTGGTCCTGGGGGACAGCCAGATCGCGACTCCCCACGGCATCTACGTCGACAACCGCCTCGCCCATTTCGCGCAGCCGCAGCGAGACGCGTACCGGGATCGCCTAGCTGCCGGCCACGGGTACGACGGGACTCACCGCGAACTGCTGAGGGCGCTACAGACTGAGCAGGCGCGACACCGCAACATCGATAGCGGCTTCTGGATCGCAGAGGCAGCCCCCGCAGCGGCATACCACGCCATCACGCTGCGTGTAGATCTCAACGCCACACCCTGGCTAGTCCTGGCAACCGATGGTGCCTACCGGCCGATGAGACACCTCGGTCTTGACGACTGGGCGGCTATCGCTGCCAGGGACGGTGTCGGCCTTGGCGGCCTCCTGAAGGATCTGGACCGCTGGGAGAAGCAGGACGACCCGGACGGCCTGGCCCTTCCCCGCGCGAAGCGACACGATGACAAGGCCATCGCTACCCTACGGTACGTGACCAGTTAGATGCGTTTGGGCAATAGAATCAGCCATACCGGCGGTGGACGAGCCGAGCTCGCCGCTTCGGATGGGGGCCGAACTCAGGGCAGTGAGTTCACCCGGAGTCAGTGAAGCCTCCGTCGGGCGGGGTACGCGTGGTTCGAATACCGGAATCACGAAGCACGAGAACAGCGTCCGTCATCGGCCCAGGAGCGGCGCCAGCAGGGACAACAAGTTCACCATCCGAGATCACGGGTTTCGAAAAACTCAAGTTGCCAGATGACAGCGTGCACGAGCTGAGATCTAGGCGCCCTCCAGTCATCTCCAACTGATCTAGGTGAACGTCGCTCCCGGATATTTCGACACCGCGCAACGCGAATTCGCCGCCAGTCACCCGAGCATCATCAACGGCCAATTCGGTACCTGCAAGTTTGACGGGTTCGCGACTCCAGGGAATCGCCGATATTGCAAAACTGCCGCCCGCAATGGACATACCGTTACACCATATGTGTCCCGCGAGGTACTCGCCACCTTCGAGCACAACTTCAGTCCCAGAAAGTATCGATCTACTGAATGCAATAGACGAATCTTTGGTCATCTTTGGCCCAGATATTTGGAGAGTGCCGCCAGATAGGTCCGATTCCACGAAGCTAATACTTCCACCGCTTCCACGAGGGCCAAGGGTGCGTAGTGATCCGCTCTTCAAGACCACCCCCTGAAAATTTATGTCCGTACCATCGACGAAATCTCCGTAAAGCGTAATCTCGGACTCGTCAATGATCGAATACTCGAAACCCAGGCGTCCGGCGTAGACGGCACCGAGGAAGGAGCCCACTGATCGTCTCCAGGTGGTTTCTGAAAAGCCGCATTCGCCTAAAAATAGGCAGTCATCAAACCTGACGTTACAGTCCGTGAAGTCCGCTCCATCAAAAGATTCGTCTTCAAACACCGCACCAGTGAAATCTAGAAAAGCTCCATTCCAACTTACGTGGGCACCTTCCCAGAGGCGCTCCCGTAGGATTTGAACCACGCTAGATCGGACCTGCGCCTCACTTGCCGACCCCATTGTGTCCCGCTCGCTCTGATCGCCCCAATTGAGAACCTCCCATGGTCGGGGACGCCCTCGATATTTGCCCTTGAGGGACGGTATCTGCCCATTTGGGCGGTAGGGCATCCGAAGGTATGCGCAAAGCACATCGATGCAAGATTGCCTGCCCTTAGACCAGTCGTCTGCTAATCCCGCCATGGAGTATACGCCGGCCAGGCGGATGGCAGGTCTATCAGAGCCTATTTGATCTGAAGCGCGGGCGAATCTTTCATTGAAAAGCCGTGTCTGATCTCGGGCGGCGCTTTGTTCCTGGCGCCGATGCTCGGCTTCGCCGAGATGCTGCTTGCGGTAGGCGACAACCAGGGCAACGCTTCCGCCAACGCCGATTACAAGGCCGCCTGCAAACTTGAGGGCGTCAAACGTGGTGGCAATGGAGAGAATGTCGATCTGTTCGATGCGGGGTTCTCCTGCCGCGCGCCAGACGACCCAGAGGACTGCTGCCGCACCGAGGGCTGCAGCGACTACCACGAGCACCACGCTCCATGCGAGCCCAATGCGGAACGGTGCGTGGCTTCTGCGGCCGGTGGGCGTGTCGTTCGGGCGTCCGCCCCTCAGATCGTTCACACCTGAAACGTACCGGTTGAGATGCCGACCCACATGTTCTGCTCGTGGATTCAGCCATGGGGACAGGGCGAGAACTGTTCCCTAGGTGCATTGACCCAGCAGGTTGTTGACATAGCGAGAGACCTCTGGGTCGAGTGGGAGCTGTCTATCAACCCGGCTCGTACCAACGGAGGTCTCTCGTGTCACACGCTAACGCCCGCCTGACGCCTGCTGGAAGACTCACGATGGTGCGGCGGATCGCGGCAGGACGCCCGGTGGCGCATGTGGCCGCGGTGTTGGGTGTTTCGCGCACCACGGCGTGGCGGCGGTGGCGCCGCTACCAGGAGCAGAGACGGGCAGCGGTGATGGATCGGTCCTCACGGCCGCACTCGTGCCCGCATCGCACCAGCGCGCGCGTGGAGGCCGGGATCCGGACCTGGCGGCACCTGGCCCGCCGTGGCCCGGTGGACCTGGCTCGCCGGGTCGGGGTGCGGGCCTCCCGGGCCGGACTGCGACCACTGCCCATGAATCGCCGGGTTGCACCGTGATCTCACCCGCTGCATCGGACACGGAGGCGGTTCGACGGTGCAGAATGAGGCATGCCAGAACCCATCGTCACCGACACGCAGCCGCAGGGCCTTGAGGAGAAGGTCTACCTGCCGACCGCGCCGCTGCTGACCCATTTTGTTGGGCGACCGCGCGGACCCGGTGCGGGCGGGCAAGCCCCACCTGCTGTGCAAGCCTTGCCCGCCGAACAGATGCTGAGCAACATCGTCCTGGGTGCGCTCATTCGCGGATTCTACGTGTCAGGGTCCGGCAACAGCCGCGTCGTATGCGCTTCGGATATTTCTCCCGCCGAGCTGCGCTGGGCCTTTCACCAGGGACTCAACACGCGGGGGCGGTACGAGCCGTGGGCTGTCGTCCTCGACCGGACCGCCATGTGGCAAGCCGGGATGCGCCCCGTGCTTTACGTCGAAGACGAGATGGAAAACCAGTTCCGACAGTCGACGGGCGAGATCCGCGGCCCGGAATGGGCGGCGCTCGTCGTCCGAACCAGCCTGGGGCAGACCGGACGCAGCGACTGGACCCACGAACGCGAATGGCGCTACTGCTTCCAAGGAGACAGCACGAACCCATCGCTAGACATTCGCACCGCCGTTAAAGCCGTCGTCACCGGCACGCGGGGATGGAAGCCCAACCGCACGTCCGTGTTCGACCCCGAGGTCAACCTCACCTACAGCCCGAACTACTCGTTCGAGCGGTGGTTCTGGAATGGATCGCGGCTGGTCAAGGACGGCACTGTCACCGTCGCCACGCCGTCCCAGGACGAAGAGGACGAGGAGGAGCGCCGCCGCCAGGATGAAGACGACCGGCTGTTGCGCGAACATCTCGGCCTCGAATGAGCCCTGGTTCCAGCACTGGGACAGGCGGCGCGGCGTTGGACGTCATCTCAGCCTGCCTATCGTCGGTGAGGACTTTCTCTACTGACTCAAGGCGCGGCTTCGCCGCGCGGGCGTCCGGTCAGGTGGGGCCTGCGTCGCGGGGCCCCGCGCTCCGCTCGCACGCTCGCTCCGCGCACCCCACGCCGCAGGCCCCACCTGACCCACCGCCTGCCCTACGACGAAGGCGGCCCCGATGAGTTCCGGAGCCGCCGGGTTGTCCTGCGCTGACCTTCTGGTTGGCCGTCAGACTCCGCTCATGGCCGGGCTTCTGGCCCCAGCAGGCCGCCCGAGAGCGAGCTTCGCCCTGACGGATAGGCACCCGTGGTCGCTTCCGATACGCTGCGCGCACGCGACGCCGGTTCGCGAAAGGGAGCACAGTCATGGATGACGAGGATTACGTCGAGACGCAGTACAGCGAAGCCGCGAAGGCCGAGTATCGGCGCCGCGCTGACGAGTTCCTGGCGGCTCTGCGCGAACACGTCGAGCTCGTGCTGACGCGCAAGGGTCGCGAGCGCGAGATTCCCGAGTACTTCGGCTCCACGACGAACCTTGAGAACGCGGCGGAAGCCTTCAACGACGCGGAGTTCGATTGGTGTGGCTCGTTCCCGCTCGCCCTCGCATCGACGGAAGACGATGACGACGACCTGGACGAGGAGGAAGAGCCGGAACGCCCACTCAACCCGGTGGTGACGATGGTCGGCCGCTGGGACTTCCGCGTCACTGACGAGGATGCACTCATCGAGTCCGGCCGCGCTGCCTATCTCGACGCGTGGCCCGATGAGGATCGAGAGGATGCCGAGGCCCGGGTCCAGTCCCTCGTCGCTGCAGCAGCCGAAGTGTCCCACCGCGGCGGGCCCGGGGCCCTGAAGATTGCCGATGGACTGGAGCCTGAGCGTGCAACTTTTGAGTTCGTTCTCCACGAAGGTGGTGATGACGACGAGTTCGACGACGACCCCTTCGCGATCGTCCACCGCTCTTGATCGCCCCCGGCCTGCATGCCGCCGTGGAGAGCTAGCCCCTCTCGCCACGCTGCCGTAGACATGAGTGCGGTCACGGCCCCGCACCGATCGCCGAGCATCCGACCGGCTCCGGCCCGCGTCAAGGGCGCCTGCGGCGTCGCTGCGCGATGGCCTGCGGCCACCCTTGACCCGGACCTCCACCGGCCTCTGGTGCTCCGCTATCGGTACGGCGCCTCGGAGTGTCCCCGCCCGGAGGGGTGCCGAGAGGTCTCCGGATTGCCTCCGCTTTCGTCGCCGGATCGGTCCCCACGGGTGCAAGGACGTCCAGCGGGCCGAACCGCGAAGGGCCAGGTCACGTGCCAGAAATGCCCAGCCGAGCAGGGTGAGCCAACGCGCCGTTTTCAAGCCCACCGCTACCGCCCTCCGAAGGGCCCTCCATCCGCAGCATCTGTGGATGGAGGGCCCTTCGTCGTTCCCTGCCGAGAGTTCACCGCTCACCGAGCGACATCATCGGCTGCCGTGCAGGTGACTCGATCTCGCTGCCGGTTCGCGGAAGGCCCTCACGCCGAGGACTGGCGAGTGCCTTCGGCGGGCCTGCCGCGCCGTACGACGCGGCACAGTGACTCAGCAGGATGCGGCGTCGTACGTCGCCGACACGACCCCCATGCCTTCGACGTCGACCTCCACCTCGCCTGCGTCGATCTGCGCCTCCCGAGTCGTGAATGCCTGGTAGGCCCAGGCCCCCGGGGCCACGTCCTCGACGTCTCGTGTCCCGTAGGGCGTGACCAGGCGCATGTCGAGCGCGCCGTCGCTCGTGTTCTTCGCTCGGACGGCGACGGCGGCCGTTCCACCCAGGCACGCGGACCGCGCTGTCACGTCGACGGGCACCTCGGCGGGACGCCCGAAGATGTCGATCTCGGCGACGCTGGTGTATTGCAGGCCGTTGGCCGATCCGGTGGCCAGGAGCCTGACGTAGCGCGCGGTGCCGGGCTCGAGCTCGACGTGGTCCGGAGCTGCCGTCCCGTTGAACTCGCCGGATCCCACGGTGGTCCAGGAGGCGCCGTCGAGGCTGGTCGCGATCTCGTAGGTGGAGATCCGGCCGTTCGTCCCGCCGTCCTGACGGGACAGGTGCCGCAGACCGTCGATCTCGTACTCACCACCCAGGTCGATGGTCAGTTCGTGGGGCAGGGGAGCGATGCCGTCGGAGTAACGGGAGTGCCAGATCGTCCCCCTCTCTCCGTCGATCGCTCGAGCAGCGGCACCGTTCTCGAGAACGGTCTCCTCGCTGTCGGCCGTCGCGCTCCAGCCGGTCTTGTCCAGCGGGGACCGGGACGGCTCGCTCGGTGTCGGCTCCTCGTCGCTCGCGACCGCCTCGAGGATCACGACCTCGTAGGGGTCGAGCTCGAGCCGGTACTCGGCACCTGCGCCGGCGACGAATCCGTCGTGCACCCCGTCGCGATCGGAGAAGGCGTAGGTGTCAGCGGCGCCGGCGGGCGGGTCGAACACCTCCACGACGTCGATCGCGAACTCCTGCGGGTATCCGGCCGAGTTCCGCAGCATGAGCATGCCCTGATCCGGAGTGGATCCCGTGCTTCCCGGCGCCCATGCCGCAGTGCCGTAGACCCCGCCGTACGCGGCGTCGCCGCCGACCCAGTGCGTGTCCGCCAACAGGTTCTCGTGGTCGCGTGCCCACCGGGCATTCTTGGCGAGCTCGTCCCAGAACCACTCGGCGCCCGGCTGGTCGGGCCGCACCATGGTGTTCCGGACGTACAGCTCCTGCAGGCCGAGCCCCAGGGCGAAGTAGGCCCGCATGTCCTCAGCCACCTCGTCGCGGACCAGCGGGTCCGACAGGTCGGTGCTCATGGGGACGCCGCTGAGGTCGGTGAAGGTGAGCCCGTGGTTCATGAGGGACGGCACGGGGAACAGCGGGTTCTCGTCCACGATGTTCCGATACGTCTCCGAGTCGCGGTAGTTCACGGACTGCTGGCGAGGGCTGCCCTGACCCGACTGTCCGTAGTCCGAGCCGTCGCGCCAGATCGAGTCGGCGTACCAGAGCCAGTAGGGGGAGCCCCACGTGCCCACCGTCGCGTTGATCCAGACCTCCGATTCGTGCTCGCGCAGATCCGTCATGAGGTCCAGCAGCGCCTCGTAGTCCCCGAGGTACTCCGGGTTCGGGCCCGACTGACGGATTCCGCCTCCGATGCCGTCGAACTTGAACCCGCGCACCCCCTGGTTGTCGACCATGTCGAAGATGACCTCGCGGAAGCGCTGGCTGTAGCGCTCGCCGCCCAGCGCGAAGTACCCGCTGTCGTTGGTCTCCAACCGCTCGTCGGCCGGCTTGCTCGCGTTGAGAGCGCGGCGGTTGACGGAGCTGAGGCCGTACCCGCCGTACGGTGACATCCACACGGACATCGACGCGTCGAACGTCGACGCGATCTCCTTCTGGGGGGCGAAACCGTCGGGGAACTCGGTGGGATCGAAGTCCCAGACCGCGAGATCGGACTCGTCCTCCACGGCGGGTGACCGCACGTAGTCCCACCCGTCGTCCACCCAGAAGCTGTCGATGGTCGCACCACGACTGGTCAGCTCGCTGCCGAAGAGAGTGATCGCCTCGTTGAGCTCGTTCGCGTCGATGACCTCCGACGGGGGCTTCAGGTCGAGCCAGCTCTGGTAGTGGAGGAACGTGCGGCGCGCGTGGACGCGCTCGCGCTCGACGTAGTGGCGAAAGGCGCGCCGCAGCTGACCCTGCGGCACCGTACCGATGCTGGTCGTGTAGCTGATCTCGGTGTCCGGGACGAGCGGCGCGGAGCGTGGGACGTCGATGCGCAGCTTCCCGCTCTCGACGACCGGTCGCGACATGGGGTTCTCCACGCCGACGAAGAACGTCTCGTGTCCCGGCTCGCCGATGACGACCGGGCTCCCGTCGTCCTCGCCCTCGACGCGCGCTCCTGGCCAGTCCGCGTCGACGAGGTCGACGGAGGTGACGTCGAACGACCCCCGGACGTCGCTCAGCGTGAAGCGCTGCCCCACGGTCGCCGATCCGTCCCGCAGCGAAGCCGCCCAGGTCAGGTCGACGCCGTTCCCCGAACCGTCGTCGTACCGGAACGTCGCCGTGATCTCGACACCACCGTCGCGTTCGGCCCAACGCGCCGCGTCGGCGGACGGGGTCAGCTCGCGCACCGTGGGGCCGTCGATCCGCGTCATGGCGCCGTCAGAGATCTTCGTTCCGTCAGCCAGATGCAGCGTGAGGAGGCTCGACGCATCGATGGCGGCCGCGTGGCCGGTCGCCACGTGCTCGAGCGCGGACAGGCGAGCGGTGTCGCCGCCGAACGACCACGTGACGGAGATCGCGTCGTTGTGGAGCGTGAGGTCGGTGCCGGACTCGTCGATCTCGGCGGCGCCCGGGGGCGCCCCTGGATACCTCGAGGGTGTGTCCACCGGCTGCAGCGAGGCCGGATCGGTGACCTCGGACGCGGTCGCGACCACCGGGGCCACGGCGCCGGCCATCGCGACCGCCAGGGTTCCCAGGACGGCCCCGACCGTGCGGGAGGTGCGGGTGACTGACTCCGACGTCATTGACGGACTCCAATTGATTTGGCGTTGATTCGATCACAAACTGTCACACGCCATCGGTGCTGTCCAGAGGCGTTTCGCGCCGCGGACCGACGAGAGCCGGCCGGGCCCGCTCAGCTGCACGGCCAGCAGGCCGCGCGATCTTGCCACTGGACGCACGACTCCGTTGCATGCTTGAATCTGATCCGAACGAGCAAAAAACGTTCATGATCCATCAGTAGGGATGGCAGGTCCGTCGCTCTGTGGCGGGCACGGCAGGATCGCCCTCGATGCAACGACGCGGAGGATTCAAGGATGAATAACACGATGATGCGGCCGACGGCGACGCGGCCACGACGGTTCATGACCGTGGTCGCGGGCATGGCCCTGACCGGACTGGCGTTGTCGGCGTGCGGCTTCGGGACGGAGACCGGCGACGCCGAGGAGGGTGACGGAACCGCCCTCGACCTGCTCGTCCCGACCTACTCGGACCAGACGAAGTCGCTGTGGGAGGACGTCATCAGCGACTTCGAGGCCGAGAACCCGGACGTCTCCGTCAATCTCGAGGTCCAGTCCTGGGACAACATCAACGACGTGGTCCGCACCAAGGTGCAGTCGGGCCAGGCGCCGGACATCCTGAACATCGACGCCTTCGCCGGGTTCGTCGAGGACGATCTGCTCTACCCGGCCGCCGACGTGCTCTCCCCGGAGACCGTCGACGACTTCCAGGCGTCGTTCGTCGACAACGCCTCCATGGGCGGCACCCAGTACGGGATGCCTCTCATCGCATCGGCCCGGACGATGTTCTACAACAAGGACCTCTTCGAGCAGGCGGGGCTCGACCCCGAGAACCCGCCGGCGACCTGGGACGAGCTGCGCACGGCGGCCGACGCGATCTCGGCTCTGGACGGCGGGATCTACGGCTACGGGCTCCCGCTCGGGTCCGAGGAGGCCCAGGCCGAAGCGGCGATCTGGTTCTTCGGCAACGGCGGCGGGTACGGCGACTCCGAGGCGATCACCGTGGACACGCCCGAGAACGTCGAGGCCGCCGAGTTCTTCCAGGGACTCGCCGTGGACGGCCTGACGCAGCCCGACGCCGGAGCGACGGACCGCACCCCTCTCCTGGACGTGTTCGTCCAGGGCAAGATCGGCATGATCGTCGGCCTGCCGCCGACCATCGGCCAGATCGCCGACAAGAACCCGGAGCTCGACTACGGCACGGCGCCGGTGGCGACGGCGGACGGCATGCCGGTCACTCTCGGTGTGGCCGACCACCTGATGGCCTTCAAGAACGACGGCGACAAGAGCGAGGCCATCACCGCGTTCCTCGACCACTTCTACGCGGCGGACGTCTACGGTCCCTGGGTCGACGCCGAGGGATTCCTGCCGGTGACGAAGTCCGGCAGCGAGCAGCTGGCTGACAAGGAGAGCATCGCGCCCTTCCTGGACCTGCTGCCGGACGCACAGTTCTACCCGTCGACCAACCCGCAGTGGTCGGCCACCCAGGGTGCCGTCCAGTCGCTGATCGGCCAGATCCCGCAGGGCTCCGACGCGCAGGAGGTCCTCTCCGAGATCCAGGCCAAGGCTGACGAGTCCTGACGTGCCGGGGGTGGCGTGCCCGCGCCACCCCCGCACGCTCGCCCGACACCTCACCGCCATCGAGGACTTGACATGACCCACACGACTCTCCATCAGGAATCCCGGCCACCGGGCGCGTCGCGACCGCCGACGACGGACGAGCCGACGGCGGATCCCGTCGACCGTTCACGGCGGACCTTCCGGGACACGCTCTCCGCTCTTCCGTGGATCGGCCCCAGTCTCGCGTTGATCTTCCTGATCGTGCTCTTCCCCGCGGGGTACATGATCTACAACTCCACCCGAGAGATCTCCCAGTCGGGGGTGGACCGCGGAGCTGTCGGTCTGGCCAACTACCTCGACATCTTCGCGAACAGCGCGCTGCCGAGAGTCCTGCTCAACACCGTGGTGTGGGTCGTGGTCGTCGTCGCTCTGACGGTCGTGCTGTCGTTGGCGTTGGCGAACTTCCTGGACAAGCAGTTCCCCGGCAGACAGCTCGTGCGGCTGGCGGTCATCGTCCCGTGGGCCGCGAGCGTCGTCATGACGTCGACGGTGGTGTATTACAGCCTCCAGCCCAACTACGGGATCGTCAATCATTTCCTGGCGGACATCGGCATCCTCGACGTCGGTGACTACGGATTCACGCGCAACGTGGTTCCTGCATTCATCGTCGCCATTCTTGTCGCTGTCTTCGTCTCTCTGCCGTTCACGACGTACACGATCCTCGCCGGGCTCCAGTCCATTCCGCACTCGATCGTCGAGGCGGCACGGATGGACGGCGCCGGGCCCGTCCGAACCTATTTCTCCGTGATACTTCCCCAGCTGCGGCCCGCCGTCGCCGTCGCGACCATCATCAACATCATCAACGTCTTCAACAACGTCCCGATCATCCGCATCATGACCGGCTCCATCCCGGGCTACGACGCCGACATCACGACCACCCTGATCTTCAAGCTGATCCAGACCGACCGGCGCGTCGACCTGGCGTCCGCGCTCTCGGTCGTCAACTTCGCGATCGTCGTCCTGGTCATCGTCGCCTACATGCGGATCGTCAAGCCGATGAAGGGAGTGGACGAGTGAGCACCGGTGTCGCCGCTCCTGCCACGGCAGCGCAGCTTCGCAAGACGTCCCGATACCGCGACGGCGGTCCCGGGGCCGGGGGTTCGGTCATCGGCCGGGTGGTGGCGGGCGTCGTCATCATCGGGGTCTTCCTGGTCCCGTACGGGATCATGCTCTTCGGGTCGCTCAAGGCCAGGTCGGAGATCCTCGGGATCCCGCCGACGTACCTGCCGCAGGAGTGGTACCCGTCGAACTACGTCTCGATGTGGTCCACCCCGGAGACCCCGCTGCTGCAGAACCTCATCTCGACGGTCGTCATCTCGGTCTGTGCCACGCTCCTCGTGCTCCTCGTCGCCGTTCCCGCGGCGTACTACACGGCCCGGTACCGCTTCCCTGGTCGTCTCGCGTTCTTGTTCCTGGTGCTGGTGACGCAGATGCTCCAGCCGGCGGTCCTCGTGGCCGGCCTCTTCCGCCAGTTCCTCACGATCGGCATCAACGACACGTGGATCGCGATGATCCTGGTGAACTCGGCCTTCAACCTCGCCTTCGCCGTATGGATCATGCACAGCTTCTTCGCCAGCGTTCCGCGGGAGGTCGACGAAGCGGCCCAGATCGACGGAGCGGGACGATGGACGGTCTTGTTCAGGGTGAATCTCCCGCTGGTATGGCCCGGCATCGTCACAGCGGTCATCTTCACCTTCGTGGCCGCGTGGAACGAGTTCGCGGCATCGCTGGTCATTCTGTCGACCGCAGGAAACCAGCCCTTGTCGGTGGCGCTGACGAAGTTCATCGGACAGTACGACTCGGCGTGGCAGTACGTGTTCGGCGTGTCCATCGTGGCTATCGTCCCCGTGATCATCCTCTTCGCGCTGATCGAGAAGCGCCTCGTAGGAGGCCTGACCGCAGGGAGCATCAAGTGACGACCGACGATGCACGACACGAGCACGACCGGACCGAGGACCCCGAGGGGATGTCCAAGTCCGTCCGCTGGGAACGGCTGCTGGCCCTCCTGGCGGATCGCACACGACTGTCCGTCACCGAGGTGGCCGAGGAGTTCGGCATATCGGAGTCGACGGTCAGACGTGACTTCGACCAGATGGCGGGACGCCAGCTGGCGCACAGGACCCACGGCGGTGTGGTCGCCGCATCGGTCGCCTACGGGCTGCCGCGCCGGTTCGGGCGACAGCTGGACGCGAAGCAACGCATCGCCGACGCTGCCGCCAACCTCGTCCTCGCACGGCATCCTGCGCCGGTGGTGGGACTGAACGGCGGGACGACGACCAGTCTCGTCGCCAAGGCGCTCGGCGAGCACTCCGAGGACACCACCGACGGGGTCCGGCAGCCGACGGGACATGCCATGACCGTCGTGACCAGCGCGTTGAACATCGCGACGGAGATGGTGCTGCGTCCGCACGTGCGGACCGTCTGCCTGGGGGGTACGGCACGGGCGCAGTCCTACGAGCTCACCGGCCCCGCCGCGATCCAGATGGCGAGCACGATGTGGATCGACGCGCTCGTCCTGGGGATGCTCGGCATCGACGCGGCCGCCGGCCTGACCTGCGGCGAACCCGAGGAAGCGGGCGTGACGACGGCCCTCGTGTCGCGTTCCCGTGAGGTGATCGCCGTCGGCACGTCCGACAAGATCGGCGTCCGCTCCTTCGCACAGATCTGCGAGATCGGTCGGGTCGACACGCTCGTCACCGACTGCGAGGCCACCGAGGAAGCCTTGGCGCCCCTGCGTGACGCGGGCGTCGAGATCGTGACGGTCTGAACCGTCCGAACGACCGTGGTCGGCGGGTGCCGAT
Source organism: Isoptericola sp. b515 (assembly GCF_030588125.1). NCBI lineage: Bacteria > Bacillati > Actinomycetota > Actinomycetes > Micrococcales > Promicromonosporaceae > Isoptericola > Isoptericola sp. b515. Next base: position 20,347 of record NZ_JAUQYR010000004.1, read on the forward strand.
CACTACTGAGAAGAGAGGCAAGCCCACGATGAGTTCCACCCATGTCGGCGCTGAGATCGCCAGCCAGCCGCAAGCCTGGCGTCAGGCAGCCGCGCTCGCCCATGAGCGCATGACGGACCTGCCGCAGCGTGGCGAGCGTGTCGCCGTCGTCGGCTGCGGGACCTCGTGGTTCATCGCCCAGGCCTACGCCGCCCGTCGCGAGGAGATCGGGCACGGCGAGACGGATGCCTTCGCCGGGAGCGAGTTCCCGGCAGGACGGCTCTACGACCGCGTCGTCGCCATCAGCAGGTCCGGGACGACGACCGAGATTCTCGAGCTCCTCAGAACGCTGCGCGGGAGGCTTCGCACCGTGGCGATCGTCGGCGATGCGGCGTCGCCCTGCGCGCTCGCCGCCGACGACGCCGTCGCGATGCCGTTCGCGGACGAGAAGTCGGTCGTGCAGACGCGATTCGCCACCAGCGCGCTGAGCCTTCTGCGCGCGGGTCTCGGGGAGGACGTCGAGCCGCTGGCCGAGGCAGCGGAGTCCGCGGTGACCTGGGCCGTGCCCCCCGGCCACCTCGAGCGTCAGCAGTTCACCTTCCTCGGGCGCGGCTTCGCCGTCGGGCTCGCGAACGAAGCCGCTCTCAAGATGCGCGAGGCTTCGCTCGCCTGGGCCGAGTCCTACCCGGCGATGGACTATCGGCACGGACCGATCAGCGTCTCGGACGGGTCCAGCATCGTGTACCTCGTCGGAGAGGGCGCCCTGGATCTCGTCGAGGACGTGGAGCGCACGGGCGCCCTGGCGGTGCCCCTGCGCGAGGACCCTCAGGTCGCGCTCGTGCGGCTGCAGCGTCTCGCCGTGGCCAACGCGGTCCACAAGGGTCTCGACCCCGATGCGCCCCGACACCTCACCCGTTCCGTGATCCTCGATGCGCGGATCGCATGACCGGGCCCTCGGAGTCCACCGACACACGGCCCGTCGTCATCGCGCTGGACGTCGGGGGGACGGACATCAAGGCGGCGCTCATGGACGCCGACGGCGTCCTGCACCAGCAGGTCTCCTCGACGCGCGCTGAGCAGGGCGCGGGGGCTGCCGTCGAGGCCGTGCTGGAGGCGATCGCCTCCGTGCGGGCACGCGTGCCGCGGGGACGCCGGATCGACGCCGTCGGGCTCGCCGTCCCCGGAACCGTCGACGAAGCCCGTGGCGTCGTCGCGAGCGCCGAGAACCTGGGCTGGACCGACCTCCCGCTGAGGTCGCTCGTCGAAGAGGCCACAGAGTTACCCGTGGGTTTCGGGCACGACGTCCGTGCAGGCGGCCTGGCCGAGTGGGAGCTCGGGGCAGGACGCGGTGCCCCGGATCATGTCTACCTCTCGGTCGGCACGGGCATCGCGGCGGCGCTGATGCTCCGCGGTGACGTGTACTCCGCAGGCGGCTGGGCCGGAGAGGTCGGGCACGGCGGGTCCACCACCGGGGAGGCTTGCTCGTGCGGTGGCCGAGGGTGTGCCGAGACGTACGCGTCCGCCGCCGGGATGGCTCGTGAGTACCGGCGACTGACCGGTGCCACGTCCGCCCAGGTTCCCGGTTCGTTGGAGGTGCTGCGCCGCGCCGAGGCCGGGGACCGGACCGCAGCAGCGGTCTGGGACCGCGGTGTCGACCGGCTCGGAGAGCTCGTCGCCGAGATGGTGCGTGCCCTGGGGCTGCGGACCGTGATCGTCGGAGGCGGGCTCGTTCGAGCCGGGCAGGCGCTCATGGAGCCGCTGGACGGCGCGGTGCGGCGCTACCTCACGCTGCATCCGGTGCCCCGCCTCGTGCCGGCGGCCCTGGGGTCCGCGGCAGGGACGCACGGCGCTGCCCTGTTGGCATGGGAGGCGGCACGGTCGGTACGGGCGCCGCTCTCGTCGAGCGGCCCCGGCAGGGCAGGAGACGTCGGTCTCGACGCCGCCGTGGGGCGCACCTCGTGAGCGCAGCGCTCGTCGCGGGCGTGCCACGATCCGTCGTGACACTCACTCCCAACCCCGCCTGGGACCTGACCTATCAGGTGGACCACCTCACGATCGGCGAGTCGGTCCGGGTGCACGCGCGGTCTGCGCGCGCCGGGGGCAAGGGTGTGAATGTCGCTCGGGTGGCCCGGACCCTCGGTGCCCGCAGCACCGCGGTCCTTCCGCTCGGTGGTGCGCTCGGCGGGCTGGTCGCCGACGACCTGCTCGAGGATCGCCTGCCGTCCTTGATCGTGCCGGTGGCAGGTCCGACCCGCCAGTCCGTCGCCATGGTGCCTCGTGACGGAGCGCATCCCACGGTGGTCAACGAGCCGGGCCCGGAGCTGGACGACGCGGAGTGGGCCGACCTGATCGCTGCCACCGTCCGGACCGTCGGAGAGGCCGCACCGGCGCCGTCGCACGTGGTGGTCGCCGTCTGCGGGTCGTTGCCTCCGGGCACGACCAAGGACCGCACCACCGACCTGGTGCGGTCGTTGCAGGCGACCGGGGCGCAGGTGTACGTCGACGTCTCGGGTCCGGCGCTCGGCTGGGCGGCGGAGGCCGGCGCCGACCTCGTCAAGCCGAATCGGTCGGAGCTCGCCGAGGCCACCGGGACGGACGACATGGTCCGTGGGGCCGCCGAGCTGTTGCAGCACGCACGGTCGGTCGTGGTCACGGACGGGGAGCGGGGCATGCACGCCTTCGTGGCCGGGCCGCAGGGGGCGAGACTCCTGGCGCACGCGCGACTCCCCGAGCCTGTGGTGGGCAACCCCACCGGAGCGGGCGACGCGGCGATGGCTGCGCTCGCGGCGTCAGGAGCCGCGCCGTGGCCCCGCCGCCTCGCTCTCGCCGTCGCCACGTCGGCGGCCGCCGTACTCCAGCCCGTCGCCGGCGCGGCTGATCCTCAGCACATCGAGACCCTGCTCGCCCGGGTCTCCACGACTACGGAGAAGTGAATGCCTCTCGTCACCACCGACCAGCTGCTCGAGCCGGCATGGCGCTCCGGCCGTGGGGTCGGCGCCTTCAACGTCATCCATGTCGAGCACGCCGAGGCGTTCGTCGCCGCCGCGGAGCGCGCCGGGACCGGCGTCGTGCTGCAGATCAGCCAGAACGCGGTTCGCTGGCACGGTGCGCTGGAGCCCATCGGCGCGGCGACCCTGAGCATCGCGAGGTCATCACGTGTGCCGACGGTCGTCCACCTCGACCATGCGGAGGACCGTTCCCTCGTCTCCGAGGCGCTCGAGCTGGGTTTCACGTCGATCATGTTCGACGGCTCGACGCTCGACTACGAGGACAACGTCGCGGCGACCGCCGAGGTCGTCGCGGAGGCGCGCTCCGCAGGTGCGGTCGTCGAGGCCGAGCTCGGCGAGGTGGGAGGCAAGGACGGTGTCCATGCTCCGGGTGTCAGGACGGATCCGTCCGAGGCCGTCGAGTTCGTGCGCGCGACGGGCGTGGACGCCCTGGCAGTGGCCGTCGGCACGTCCCACGCCATGACGGAACGCGTCGCGTCGCTCGACTTCGGACGCATCCGTGAGCTCCGCCGCGTCGTCCCGGTGCCGTTGGTGCTCCATGGTTCCTCCGGCGTCGCCGACGAGGACCTGACGCGCGCCGTCGAGTCGGGCATGACCAAGGTGAACGTCTCGACCCATCTGAACGCTGCCCTGACGGGTGCGCTGCGCGCGTTCCTGGACAGCCATCCCACGGTGGTCGATCCGCGCAAGTATGTCGGTGCGGGCCGGGATGCCGTGCAGACCGAGGTCCACAGACTTCTCGGTGTCCTGCGCGCGTGAAGAACGACGACGCGGGCGAGGCGACCGCCGACACCGAGGTGGTGGTCGGCCGGATCGTGACCCCGACCGACGTCATCGAGGACGGCGCCGTGCAGATCCGGGACGGTCGGATCCACTGGTGCGGACCGCGGACGGCACTGCCTGCTCGTGCAGGCGAGGCGCCGGTGCCCGATCCGCGGCCGGGCTCGACGGTGCTGCCCGGCCTCGTCGACCTCCACAACCACGGTGGCGGCGGGGCGAGCTTCCCCGACGCGGCGACAGCCGCTCGGGCTCGCCACGCCGTGACCGCGCACCTGCACCAGGGCACCACGAGCGTCGTCGCCTCGCTGGTGACGGCGCCCGCGGAGGTGCTCCGCGAGAGAGTGGCGCTGCTCGCCGATCTCGCCGACGCCGGCGAGATCGCCGGGATCCACCTCGAGGGGCCGTTCCTCTCACCCGCACGGCGTGGTGCCCAGAGCCCGCGACACCTGCGGGCGGGAGATCCGGACCTGGTCCGGGCGCTGGCGGCAGCCGCTCGTGGCCACCTGCGCACGATGACCGTCGCGCCCGAGATCGAGGGCGTCGTCGGCCCGGGCGGGGTCATCGAGACCCTCGTCGACCTCGGGATCCTGCCGTCGATCGGGCACACGGCTGCCGACACGGACACCACGGAGCGGGCCATCTCGACCGCTCGCGCGGCGCTGACCGCGGTGGGTCGCCGGGACTCACGCATCACGGCGACCCACCTGTTCAACGGGATGGAACCGCTGCATCACCGGTCGCCCGGTCCGGTCGCCGCGTGCCTTGCTGCCGCGGCACGCGGCGAGCTCGTCGTCGAGCTCGTCGCCGACGGTGTCCACCTCGCCCCCGGCATGGTTCGCGCCGTGTTCGACATGCTCGAGTGCGGGGCGGCTCGGGGCGGGGCCACGGCGCCGTCGGGAGCGATCGCCCTCGTGACGGACGCGATGGCAGCAGCGGGGATGGCCGACGGCAGCTACGAGCTCGGTCCGATGAGCGTGCGCGTCGTCGACGGCGCCGCGTGGCTCGCGGACGGCAGCTCCATCGCCGGCGGGACGAGCCGTCTGCTGGACGTCGTCCGCTCCGCGGTCGCGGCCGGTGCGGACCTGGTGGCCGCCGTGCGGGCAGCATCGAGCACGCCGGCGGACGTCCTGGGCCTGGCCGACGTCGCAGGGATCGTCGTCGGGCACCGCGCCGACGTCGTCGTGACCGACGGCGACCTCCGTGTCCGCCGTGTGCTGCGGGCGGGGAACGACGTCCTGCCCGTGCAGCGATGACCCGGGCGGTCACTCCTCGGCAGGTGGCAGCCTGCGCTCGGCTGCGGCGGCCCCCTCGGCACGAGCGCTCGCGAGAAGCCTGTCGAGCTCCTGCTTCCGGCGACGGCGTCGAGCGACGCCGGCACCGAGGAGCAGGACGAGCCCGGTGAGGAGCAGGAGCTGCGGCACGGGGAGGGCCCAGGCGGTGATCTCGGCGGCGACGGGCTCGGCGACGACGTCGGCGGCGTCACCCGTGGGTTCGACGGCCGACGGCTGCGCGGCGACGCGCACCCGCACGGGCCCGAGCGGCCAGAGCTGCTCCACGTCGGCCTCGACCGCGCGCGAGCTCCCGGGGAGGACCTCGCCGCCCTCGGCGGTCGTGGACCGCTGGCCGTCCCAGGCGTCGGCCGTGACCAGCGGATCGGCGGCCAGCCGGACGTTCCCGTCGTTCACGAGGTCGAACCGGACGCTGGCGGAGCCGGGAGCGAACGGGTTCCAGGACGGCTCGTAGGTGACGTCGAGGTCCGTGGCGTCCAGGCGCGCCTCCACCGCACCGGGCACCCGCACGTCGACCCGCACGCCCACGCGGTTCTCGACGCGGACACGTTCGTCACCCGTGATCACCGATGCGGTCACGCCCGCGGGATGGTCTCCGGGCGTCGCCCGCGCGGGAACGGCGATGTCCAGCGGGACGACGACGGTCTCTCCCGGTCCTGCGGTCACCGACGGGGGTACCTCGATCCACGACCCGGCGTCGACCGGCTCCGATCCGGACGGGCGCACGTCGAAGCTCCCGTTCGCGGTGAGGTAGCCGTCGTTGGCTGCCATGGCGAAGGTGACCTCGGCGGTGCTGTGGTTGGTCACGGAGACCTGGTCGGTCGTCGAGGCGCCCGGTTCGACCGTGTGGCCGATCGACCTGCGTCCGTCCGGGCCGGCGGTGTCGGCAGCCGCCACCGACCACGTGATGCGGTCGGGCTCGGAGGCGTCCTCCGCCGCCCCGGCCGCGGTGGCGGACGGGGCGGCGAGGGACGCGGCGAGCCCCAGGACCGTGGCGAGAACGGATGACCGCATCATCGAGGACTCCTGAGGTGTGCGGGGTGGGGCGTCAGCTCTGCTCGAAGAGCGTGAGCGTCAGCGTCGAGGTGTAGGAGCCGGCAGGGATGTCGGCGGGCGTCCGGAGCGTGAGGCCGGCCTCCACGTCCCACGTGCCGATCTCCTCGGCGGCCGAGAACGTCGAGACGAGCAGCTCCTGCCCCTCCAGGCCCACGGCGGCGGCGCCGGTGCCGTCGTCGACCACCGAGGACACCGGCTCTCCCTCGGCGACCAGTCCGGTCGAGGACGGGGTGAGGAGCCGGGGTTCCCAGCCGAGGTGTTCGGGGCCGAACGTCTGCGTGGCGTCGCTGCCCTCCACGAAGTCGCCCGCCTGTCCGACGACGGCCCAGTACGACCCGTCCGGCACCTCCTCCGGGGAGCGGGTGTCGGTCACCGTGACGGTGGGCGTGGTCCCGACGAACTGGCGTGCGGTGTCGTCGGAGCCCTCCTCGACGAGGGCCACGCCGTCGTTCGCGGCCACGGACATCGACAGCTCGCCCGCAGGGGTGAGGTCCTCGATGTCGACCGAGATGTCGATGCTGTCGTCACCGGCCGGGTCGGCGGCCGCCGCGAGGGTCGGCACACCGGCCGCCGCGAGCAGGGACAGGCCGATGCTCGCGGCGGCCGTGCGCCGCCTGGTGCTCCGTGCGTTCATGTGAGATCTCCGTCGTCGTCGTCGCGATCCGCCTCATCACGTGCCGCACCGGCTCGTCGACGAGGCAAGAGCAGGTTTCTGCTCTGTAGAACTAGGAATCTCTCAGAAAGAATCATCGGTGTCTACCCCTGAGCGACGGCAGAGACAGCCCGGTCCTCGTGGTCGCGCTGTGCCCGGTCTGGCTGCAGCGCGTCTCGGCCGTGATGGACAGCATGTGGCCGCCAGAACTCTATGACGGATTTTGCGTGAACTCTGGTCATGAAAGTCAGAATGTGTCATTCTCGTCCACACCGAGCACTGTCCAGCTGCAATGAAGCACGGGAGGCACCCAGGCATGGCCCCAACGACAGTCCGCACGGCAGCGCGCCACAGACGGCTCGCCGTCCTCACGACCCTCACGGCGTTCGGCGTCGGCGCCCTGGTTCCCGCGGCCGCAGCTGCCCCGACGGCCCTCCCGCTCGCCGCGGACGGTGACGCCTACGTCGACCAGCCGGACCACGACACCGCGCTGTACAGCGTGGTCGCTCCCGACAACGCGGCTGCCCAGGAGTTCGTGCTCGACGTCGACACGACCGTCGAGCGGGTCAGTGTCTGGCTGTCCTCGAGCGCGACGGAGGGCACGATCACCACGGAGATCCGTACCGATGTCGAGGAGCCGACGAGCGCGATCGCCACGTCCGGCATCGACATCGCCGAGGATCTCGGAGGTTCGGGGTCCGGCTGGATCGACCTCGACTACGACGTCTCCGTGGCGGGCGGCACCGGGTACGCGCTGGTGGTGCAGGCGGACGTGCCGTCCGGCAAGGTGGCGTGGCACGGGACCAAGACAGCGAGGCCCGGGTCCCTGCCGAGCTGGAACTACGACGTGCCCTACTGGGGCGGGTGGCAGCAGTACGGCGGCAGCCGTGCCGCGTTCCACATCAACCCGACGGGCCTCGAGGGGTGCGGCGGGGGCTGCTACCAGGTCGTGCCGGACTGGGCGCTGCGACTTCCGGTCGCGGGCCTGTACTCGAACGGGACCGACGTCGCCCCGATCTCCCCGTCCGAGGGCTGGGGTGCGGAGTACGTCCCGGGCAGCAACGTGCTGGAGATGCCGGACGGCCGGTGGCGCTACCTCCCCGAGGGCGCCACGAGCCCGGTCACCGTGGCGGCCGGCGACGCGGACGCCATGGCTCAGATCGAGGAGTCACGCGCCTGGCTCGCGTCCGGGACCATTCCCGGGAGCACCGCGGAGGAGCGGGCCACCGCCGAGCGGGCGCTCCTCTCGATGCGTGCGCTGACACGGCCGAACGGTGCCGTCGCCGCCGCGTGGCACTCGGCCTGGAAATACTCCTGGCCGCGTGACTCCAGCTTCGTCGCGGCGGCGTTCGCAGCCACCGGTCACATCGAGGAGTCGCTCCGGATCAACACCTTCAACGCCTCGACGCAGCGTGCCGATGGCACGTGGGAGGCCCGGACGACGCTCGACGGCGCAGGTCCCCCCGACGACCGCGAGTGGCAGCTCGACGGCAACGGCTTCGTGCCGTGGTCGATCTGGCAGTGGTATCGGGCCGCCGACGAGTCGAGCACGCGCGACGCGCAGCTCGCCAACCTGTACCCCACCGTGCAGAAGGCAGCCGACTACTCGGCGGCCTCGCTCGACCCTGACACGGGTCTTCCGCCCGCCTCGCCCGACTACTGGGAGCTCGGCACGGACACGCCCAACCTCGGCACGGCGGTCCCGCTGCTCGCCGGGCTGAATGCCGCGGCGGACCTGGCTGCGGAGACCGGGAACGCCGACGACCGCGATCGCTGGAGCAGTGCCGCCGACGCGCTGGCCGACGGCATCGCGAGGACGTTCGCCCCGCTCGGGTACCCGCGGACGACGGAGAACCCGGATGCCCGGGAATCCGCCGTCGGGCTCATGGCACCCCCTTTCGTGGAGGCGCCGGCTGGTCTGCCGGACGCGCTCGACGCCTCCTGGGACGCGCTCGTGCTGCCCAGCGGTGGCGTGGTTCCAGGCGGCTCCGGGTGGGGTGTCGCCTGGACACCCAGCACGAGCTTCTTCGCGCTGGCGTGGGCCGGCACCGGCAACACCGCCCGGGCGACGGAGACCCTCGACTGGATCGTCGACTCGCGCACCTGGCTGGGGGAGCTCCCCGAGCAGGTGGCGTCGGACGGCAAGGCGACGTCGGTGAGCCCGCTCGTCTGGACCGGCGCGCTGTCCCTGCTGATCATGTCCTCGCTGGACGACGACCCGTTGCCCACGCCGCCCACCGCGGTCGCGCCGATGTCGGAGCCGACGGTGACGGCGACGGCGGAGCTGCGGTGCCTCGACTCGCACGCCTACCTTGCCGTGGCCGCGAAGAACGAGGAGCCGGACCCCGTCGCGATCGAGATCGGCGGCGATCACGGCACGCGGTCCTTCGCCACGGTTGCACCGGGGACCTTCGCCACCGCGACGTTCGCCACCCGGGAGGACTCCGTCCCCGCCGGTGAGGTGGAGGTCGTGGCGAGCGCGGAGATCGAGGGCGAGACGGTCTCGACCACCACCACGGTCCCCTACACCGCGACCGACTGCGGCTGACCCCGCTTCCCACGGCCACGACACCCGGAGAGCGCTGTGTCCGCACGTGAACCCTCCGTCCGTCGTCGAGATGACGTCGTGACCAAGCCCCTGCACGACACACGAGAGGCACCCGCCATGTCCCGTACGACAGTCCGGACGACCGCACGCCGTCGACGGCTTGCTGTCCTCGCCACACTCACCACGTTCGCCGTCGGAGCGCTGGTGCCGACGGCCTCAGCCGTCCCGTCCGCACCACCACCCGCGTCCGTCGACGACACCCCGCCCGCCCCCAGCACCTTCGACACCACGCCCGCGCGCGCCGCGATCGAGCGACTCGTCGGAGCGCGCGACGACCTGGAGCTGGTGGGGATCGACGCCGGCGGGGAGGGCGACCGCTACCGGGTCACGGCCGACGCCGGGGCGGTGCGCATCGAGGGCACGTCCCCCTCGACCATCGTCGCCGGCTTCCGTGACTACCTCGGCGCCGAGCTCGACATGTCCATCTCGTGGAACGGCGACAACCTCGGGGGGACGGACGGACCCGACCTCCCGTCGGACCTGCCGCTGCCCGACGCGCCGATCGAGGCTTCGGCGAACGTCGAGCACCGCTTCTACGGCAACGACACCGAGGACGGCTACACCGGCGCGTACCGGACGTGGGAGGACTGGGAGCGCGCGATCGACGTGTTCGCCGCCCACGGCATCAACGAGGTGTTCATGCCCGTCGGGACGGACGCGGTCTACTTCGACACGCTGACGCAGTTCGGGTACTCGACCGACGAGATCCTCGCCTGGATCCCGCAGCCGTCGCACCAGCCGTGGTGGCTCCTGCAGAACATGTCCGGGTATCCGTCGCCCGTCACGGAGGCCACCCTCGACGCCCGCGCCGAGCTCGGCCGGAAGATCGCCGACCGCCTGCGCGAGCTCGGGATGACGCCCGTGCTGCCGGGGTACTTCGGCACCGTCCCCGACGAGTTCGCCGAGCGGAACCCCGGTGCGGTCACGGTGCCCCAGGGTGGGTGGGTCGGTTTCGAACGGCCGGACTGGCTCAGCCCCGCCGACGGCGTCTTCGCCGAGGTGGCCGATGCCTTCTACACCGCGTCGGAGGAGATCCTCGGCACCTCGACGATGTACAAGATGGACCTCCTGCACGAGGGTGGGACGGCCGGTGGCGTGGACGTGGGCGAGGCGACGCTCGGCGTCGAGGACGCCCTGCAGGCAGCCAACCCCGGAGCCACCTGGGTGCTGCTCGGCTGGCAGAGCAACCCTCCCCGCGCCATCATCGACGCGGCCGACCCGGCGACGACCTTCATCGTCGACGGGCTCTCGGACCGGCGCGTGCTCGACCGTGAAGCGTCCTGGGCGCCCGTCCCGTACGCGTTCGGTGCGATCTGGAACTTCGGCGGGCACACGACGCTCGGCGCTCAGCTGAGCCTCTGGAACACCCGCTACCACGAGTGGCTCGACCGATCCGGTTCCCACATGACCGGTGTCGCGATCCTGCCGGAGGCCGGGGACAACAACCCCGTCGCGTTCGAGTTCCTCGCGTCGCGGGCCTGGAGCGACGGGCCGGTCGACGTCGAGAAGTGGTTCGCCGACTTCGCGACCCGACGCTACGGGGTGCGCGACGAGTCCGCCGTCGCCGCCTGGGACGTCCTGCGACGCACGGTGTACGACCTGCCGACGGACGACGGGTGGAGCGAGGCCCAGGACGGGCTCTACGGAGCCACGCCCAGCCTGTCGCGGACCACCGCCGCGTCGTTCTCGCCGGGCAGGGCTCGCTACGACATCGACGAGTTCGCGACGGCGCTCCCGCTGCTCCTGGACGCGAGCCCCGAGGCCCGGGCCACGCCGACCTACGCGTACGACCTGATGGACGTCGCACGACAGGTTCTCTCCAACACCTCCCGCACACTGCTCCCGCGCCTCGCCGAGGCGTCGTCCAACCGGGACGCCGAGACGTTCCGTGAGCTGTCCGACCAGTGGCTGGCGAACATGGACCTGCTCGACGACGTGGTCGGGACGCAGGAGCAGAACCTCCTGGGCGCGTGGCTCGAGCGTGCGCGGTCCTACGCCGTCGACGACGAGCAGGCCGCGGCGCTCGAGGTCGACGCCCGGTCGATCCTGACGACGTGGGGTGATCGGTCCGCGGTGAACGCCGGACTCAACGACTACGCGAACCGTGAGTGGCAGGGGCTCGTCGGCACCTACTACAAGGGACGCTGGGAACAGTTCCTCGACGGGCAGCACCAGAGGATCGTCGACGGCACGCCCGCCCCCGCGATCGACTGGTACGCCGTCGGCGAGGAGTTCGTCCAGGGCACGGGGTCGTTCCCGACCGAAGCCAGCGGCGACATCGTCGCGTTGGCCACCGAGGTGGTGGACCGCCACGCGGAGGCCGAGGCGCCCCTGCCCGACCCGCCGTCCGCCGGGACGACCTACGTCTCCGACATGCCGTTCGTCGCGACGCGGGTGAACGGCGCGTACGGTCCGGTCGAGCGGGACACCGAGGTCGGCAACGCTGCCGCGGGCGACGGTCAGCCCCTGACCATCGACGGGACCGTGTACGACAAGGGGATCGGTGTCAACGCGAGGGCCGAGGTCGACCTGTATCTCGCCGGCAGCTGCTCCGCGTTCGACGCGATCGTGGGGATCGACGACACGATGAACCGCTCGGACGCCTACCCGAGCGTGATCTTCCGGGTGGTCGGTGACGGCGAGGTCCTCTTCGACAGCGGCACCGTCCGTGCCGGTGATCCGCGCGAGGTCTCGGTCGACGTCAGTGGTGTCGAGACCCTCACCCTCGAGGCCGATCCGGACGTCGCGTCGACCCAGCCCGGTGCCGGTGCGGAGTGGTGGGACCGGGCCGACTGGGCGGACGCCCGCGTCACCTGCGGGCCGGCGGTGGCCGTCGAGGCCTCTGCCGAGCTCCGCTCAGTGGGTTCGCGCACCGTCCTCGCGATGCGGGTCGACAACACGGAGGACGTGCCCGTGGACGTCGAGATGTCCACGTCGTCCGGGACGGTCTCCGGACGCGTCGAGGCAGGCGAGTCCCTCTACCGGGGCCTGGTGCTCCGGGAGGACCTGGACGGAGGCACCGTCCGGGTCAGCGTCACGACCGTCGGGGAGGACCCCGAACGGACGGCGGAGTTCGAGCTCCCCTACGGCAGCGCGAACTGACCTCCACCGGGGCGGTCGGACTCCCGTCCGGCCGCCCCGCCCCCTCGCGCCCCCGGGCGCTCCCGAGCGAAGGAGCTTGCATGAGGCCCTCAGTCCGACGATCCGACCACCGGTCACGGCCACCACGCCGCAGCCGCCGTCCCGCCGCAGCCGGCGCGATGCTGGCCCTGGCGACGACCGCGGTCCTCGCCGCGCCTCCCGTCTCGACGGGCGCTGCGGAAGCGGCGGTCGCGACCGCAACCCCCGTCGGGACGGCCACGTCCTCCGTGGTCCCAGAAGTACCCGTCGACGCGTCCGGCACGACGATCGGTGCGATCTCCGACGTCGTGCAGGACGCGGAGCAGGTCACGCTCCAGGCCGCCGACGGCGCTGCCCGCGTGACGTTCCTCGACGAGGCGACCGTCCGCGTGGAGTCCGACCCGTCGGGGAGCTTCACCGACCCCGCGAACACACCGGAGGGTGACCCCGCCCGCACGGCGGACATCGTCGTCGGGCGTGACGAGTTCCCGGGTGTGGAACCGACGGTCACGGAGGCCGACGGCGAGATCACGCTGTCGACCGACGCCGTGGCCCTCACCGTCGACGCCGACACGTCGAGAATGACCCTTCACCGCGCCGACGGCTCCGTCGTCTGGGAGGAGTCGGCGCCCGTCACCTTCGGCGCGGACAGTGCGACGCAGCACCTGGCCACGCAGGACGGGGAGCAGTTCCTCGGCGGTGGCATGCAGAACGGGCGCTCGATCCACACGGGCGAGACCGTCAACGTCGCCCGGAACTTCGACTGGAACGACGACGGTTACCCGAACGCGGTGCCCTACTACATGACGAGCGCGGGCTACGGCGTCCTGCGCAACACGTTCGCCCGGGGTTCGTACACGTTCACGGCCGATGCGACCACCACCCACGAGGAGCGGCGGTTCGACGCCTACTACTTCGTGGGTGACTACAAGGAGTCGCTCGACGGCTACACGGCGTTGACCGGACGCCCCCTGATGCCACCGGTGTACGCGCTCGAGTACGGGGACGCCGACTGCTACAACCGCTCCAACCCGGACTACTCGCCGACAGGAGGCGACCCGGAGGGCATCAAGCAGACCACGCCCCAGGCGGCGATCACCGCGGCCCGTTTCAAGGAGAACGACATGCCGGGCGGCTGGATGCTCGTCAACGACGGGTACGGCTGCGAGTACACCGAGCTGCCCGAGACGGTCGCGCAGATCGCCGAGGAGGCCGACCTGGTGACGGGCCTCTGGACCGAGCGGTCCCTGACGAACCAGGAGTACGAGGTCGCCGAGGCGGGAATCCGCCTGCGCAAGCTCGACGTCGCCTGGGTCGGGTCCGGGTACCGGCAGGCGCTGACGGCCTGCGAGAGCGCCCACAGCGGCATCGAGGAGTTCTCCGACGCACGCGGCACGTCACTCATGGTGGAGGGGTGGGCCGGTTCCCAGCGCTGCGGCATGCAGTGGACCGGTGACCACGCGGGCAACCTCGACGCGGTGCGTTGGCAGGTCTCGGCGCTGACCGGCGCCGGCAACTCCGGCCTCCCGTTCACCACCGGCGACGTCGACGGCATCTTCGGCGGGTCGCCGGAGTCGTACGTCCGCGACCTGCAGTGGAAGGCGTTCGCCCCGGCGCTCTACTCCATGAGCGGCTGGGCCGCGGTCGACAAGCGTCCGTGGCTCTACGGCGACGAAGCGACGAAGATCAACCGCGACTACCTGCAGCTGCGCCAGCGGCTCATGCCGTACATCTACACGCTCGCCGCGCAGGCGCACTCCCAGGGCACGCCGCCGATGCGGTCGGTCGCGCTCGAGTACCCCGACGACCCGATGGCGTACGGCGAGGAGGCGAACACCGAGTTTCTGCTCGGGACCGACTTCCTCGTGGCGCCCGTGTACACCGACTCGGACGTGCGCGACGGGATCTACCTGCCCGAGGGGCAGTGGGTCGACTACTGGACCGGACGCCTGTACGACGGTGGTCGGGTGCTCGACGGTTACGACGCGCCGCTCGACACGCTCCCGGTGTTCGTCCGCGCCGGCGCGATCGTCCCGCAGGGGATGGTCGCGCGCAACGCCTCGCTGGTCCCGGAGGACTCGACCATCACGCTCGACGTCTACCCCCAGGGTGAGAGCACGTTCGAGCTGTACGAGGACGACAAGGTGACGCGGGAGTACGCCGATGGACGGTCGGCGCGCCAGAGCTTCACGGTCGAGGCGCCGGACCGCGACGGCGGCGACGTCAGCATCGCCATCGGCTCGCGCGACGGCGGCTACACCGGCATGGCCGAGGAGCGTCCGTACGCCCTCGACGTGCACACGGGGTCCGCGCCGGAGGCTGTCGTGCTCGACGGCACCGATCTCGCGGAGGTCGCCGACGCGGCCGCGCTCTCGGAGGCGGCGACCGGCTGGTTCTTCGACGAGGAGCGCGGCGGCGTCGTGCGGGTGAAGGTCGGGACCCTCGCCGCGGACGCGTCGGCGAACCTCGTGCTGCGTGGTACCAGCGCCGTCGGCGGCCTCGACTCGGACGGTCAGCGGGTGTCGCTCGAGGTGGAGGCGCCGGGCCAGGTGTTCCCCGGTGAGTCCGCAGAGGTGGAGATGACCTTCACCAACACCGGCACGAAGGTCAAGACGGACCTCGAGATCGCGGCAGAGCTCCCCGAGGGCTGGACGACGGACGACGTGCAGGGGAGCACCGCGGCGGCTGTCGCCCCGGGGGACTCGGTCACTGCGACGTTCGTCGTCACACCGGGATCGGGCGCGAAGGCCGGTGCTGCCACGGTCCGGGGCGCTGCTGCCTACCTCGACTCGGCCGGCGGTGAGCGATCGGTGTCCGGTGGACAGCAGGTGGACGTCGTCTTCGCGAACCTGGCGGACGCGTTCAACCGTGTCTCGATCACGTCGCTCGAGACCAAGGACACCGGGAACTTCGACGGTTCGGGGGCCTCGTTCTCGGAGACCGCGCTGGCCGACGCCGGAGCGACCTGGGGCGAGCCGGTCTCGGTCACCCGGGGCGACGACACGTTCGACATGGTGTGGCCGGATGCGGCACCCGGGGTCGCGAACTCGACGTCCCTGGCGGGCCAGACCGTCGCCGTCTCCGGGTCGGGGACGCACCTCGCGTTCCTCGGGTCGGGGGCGTCGGGAGGCGGCGTCACCCCGGAGGTGACCATCACCTACGCCGACGGCACGACCGCTGAGCGCTCGTTCTTCCTGCCGAACTGGCTCCTGCAGGGCGATCGGCGGGACGCGGTGGACGCGGTGGAGAGCAAGGGCCGCAACAACGCCGCCAACCCCGACGGCTACGAGTACCCCTCGTACACCTATCGGGTGTACGCGAACGTCGTAGCGCTGGACCCGTCGAAGGAGCTCCGGTCGATCACCTTCTCGCAGACGGACCGCGCGATCCTGTTCGACATGAGGCCCGTCGACCTGACCCTGCCCGAGGCTCCGTCCGGTGACGTCTGGTTGTCGGACCTGCCGTGGGTGTCGGCCTCCAACGGGTACGGCGTGATCGGCATCGACGTCGCCAACAAGGACAACGCGAGCTCACCCGACAAGCCGCTCGTCATCAACACGACCGACGAGCTGAAGGAGACCTACGACAAGGGTCTGGGGGTCCACGCGCCCTCGAGGATCACCTACTACCTGGGCGGCGAGTGCACACGGTTCACCTCTGACGCGGGCCTCGAGGACGGGTTCTCCGGCTCGGTGATCTTCTCCGTCGACGTCGACGACGTGAGCCGCTACGAGGGCACGACGTTCCAGCCGGGATTCCCCACCGAGGAGATCGACCTCGACCTCACGGGGGCTCAGTACCTCGAGCTCGCCGTCTCCACGCCGGGGACGTCGATCAACGGTGCGCACGGGGTCTGGGGCGGTCCGCGTCTCGAGTGCGACGAGGACGCCCCGGAGCTGGCGTTCTCGACGGATGTCCGTCTGCGGACCATCGGGTCCTCGACCGTTCTGGCCGTCCGGGTCGTCAACGACGAGGGGGTTCCGGTCGACGTCACGATCGAGACACCGTACGGGGACAAGTCGTTCAGCCAGGTCGAGCCGGGACAGAGCGCCTACCAGGCGTTCTCGACGCGATCGGACGCCGTCGATGCCGGAGAGGTGCTCGTCACGGTGACGGGCACGATCGACGGCAAGGAGGTGACCGCGACGCGGGCCGTCCCGTACCCGGTGGGCTGATCCGCCACTGGCGGGCACCGCGGTGCTCGCCGAAAGGGCCCACCTGCGCGAGATCACGCGCCGGTGGGCCCTTTCGGCCTTCCGTGTCCCGGCGCCCGTCGGGCCGCAGCACGGCGCAGTCCCACCGCTTGATCGCTGGCCTCCGTCGGTGCCGAGAGACTCCGGGGGCCCGGAATGCGTGGGACGCTGGCCGGGAGGAGGCGCGAGCTCATGGGACGCGATGCCTATGGAGTGCGGGCGAAGGTCTACGACCGGGTCGTCGAACCGATGAACGCGCCGCTGCGTCGGATCGCCCGGCGGATGTGCCCTCCGGATCCGGGATGGACCGTGCTCGACATCGGGTGCGGCACCGGGGCGGCGCTGGCCGAGTATGCGGACGAGGGATGTGCCGTCGTCGGCGTGGACACCTCACCGGCGATGATCACGGCAGCGCGTGAGCGCCTCGGCTCCGAGGCGGACCTGCGTCTCGTCGAGGGGTCGCGGCTGCCCGTCGCCGACGGCAGCGCGGACCTGGTGCTCGTCTCCTTGGTGCTGCACTCGATCAGCCGCTCGGACGGCGTCGCGCTCCTGCGTGAGGCCCGGCGGACGCTGGCACCCGGCGGCCGCGTGCTCGTCACGGACTTCGGCACCGACGGCCTCCGGTTCCCGCGCGGGTGGGGCACACGCGCGTTCACGGCGGTGGCCGAGCTCCTCGCCGGACCCCGCCACGCGCGGAACGCCCTGACCTACCTCCGGCGGGGTGGGTTGCGGTCCCTCGTCGACGAGGCCGGGCTGACCCTCACCACGCAGCGTCCGTCAGCCGGCGGGAACATCACGCTTGCCGTCCTCACGGTGTGAGGGGTCCACCTCCGTCGGCGCGGCCCTGAGGGGCAGCACCGAGAGCACGATCATGGCGCCGGCGAAGGCGTAGGTCGCGATGCTCAGCGCGCCGAGGCGGAGCCAGACGACCAGCATCGGCTCGGGGTCGACGAGACTGGCCAGGGCGACGGCCGCGTTGTAGGGGAGCTCGGTGGACACCACGAGCCAGACCGTCAGCACGACGAGCGTGAGCGTGGCCGTCCACAGGGGGACCAGCTCGCGGTACGAGTTCGCCCTCGCTCGGGAACGCCAGGCCAGCAGCACGGCGAGACCGGTCACGAGTGCGACGGCCGCGCCCGGCCAGAGCAGCCAGATGTGGGGTGGCGGGGACATGACCGAGACAAAGGTGGTCCCGGTCCAGTCGAGTCGCGCGTTGTTGGAGACGGCGGCCACGTGGAGATCGAGGTAGCCGATGATCACGACGTAGGCCACGACTCCGGGGAGGGTCGCCAGGGCGCTGAGCGCGAGCCGCCAGGTCGGCGATCTCGTGGACGATGTCATCGGAAGAGCCTAGGTGCCATCTCCCGAGGTCACACGGCCAGTGCCTTCCACGTCCCCTCGGAGACCACCTCGACGGCGCCGTCCGCCACCACGATCGCGGTGTCGTCGTCGATCGCGTAGGCGGGGCCGCCGAGGCCGGCCGCCCACGTCTCGGCCGCGGCCAGGGTGTTGGTCGGCAGGTTCGGGTGGTCCAGGTGCGGAAAGATCGAGAAGTCCACGAGTCCCAGCGTGCTGTCGTCGCCCTCGCCGGGCGGCTGCCACCCGACGAACTCCTGCCCGATGCGCGGCGTCGTCACCATGCTGCCGGCGCTCATCCCGAGCCAGACGGTGTCCGTCAGCTCGGGCAGGAGATCCGCGAACCCGGACTCCCGCACCCAGTGGCTCAGGTACACCGCGTCGCCGCCGCTGAACAGCAGGACGTCGGCGTCCCGGACCACCGGCTGCCAGCGTTCGGCGGGGAGGCTGGGCAGCGCCGTGAGCTCCAGCAGCCCCATCGACTGCCACCCGAGCCCGACCATGGGATTGCCCTCCTCCTTCCCGGCGACGAACTCCCACACCCTGACGCCGGGCCCCACCCAGGGGTGCCCGTACATGCCGGTGGGGATGCACAGCGCCGTGCACGCGGCGACGGGCTTGTCGAGCAGGTCGTCCAGGGCCGAGCGGATGGTCGGGTTCGTGACGCCGCCCGAGGTGAGCAGGAGCTTCATGTGCGCCTCCCGTGATGCGGTGGGGCAGAGGGGTCACGCACAAGGACGGTGGACAGGCGCGGAACTCATCGCGCGCCCCGACCGTCGAGACAACGCGCGGACGGGCGGCCCGAAGCGGCCGCGCCCCGTACCGTGGTCACTGTCTCCGACGGGGGGGTGGGACGTGAGCGCCCAGGGCACCGGCTTCACCGAGAAGACCTTCACCTTCTTCGAGGAGCTGGCCGCGCACAACGACCGCGACTGGTTCAGGGCCCACCGAGACGTCTTCGACCAGTACGTCGACGAACCCTTCGTCGCGCTGCTCGAGGAGGTCACCGCGCGGCTCGCCGACACCGACGTCCCCCTGCGCGGCGGGTCGGCCACCACCTTCCGGATGAACCGCGACGTCCGCTTCAGTCCCGACAAGAGCCCGTACTCGACGTCGCGCTCCGGCCTGCTGACGCCCAGCGGCACCAAAACCGAGGACGGCGGCCTGGTCTACGTGCAGCTCAGCGCCGACGGTGGACTGCTCGCGGGCGGGCTCTACAAGCCGCCCACCGCGCGACTGGACCCGCTGCGCCGGTCGATGGTCGAGGACCCCGACCGCTTCACCGCCGTCGTCGACGACCTCGCCGCCGCCGGGCTCGAGCTCGAACGGAGCGACGCCGTCAGGACCATGCCGCGGGGGTACGCCGAGCACGCCGACCATCCCCTGGCCGACCACCTGCGGCTGCGGCAGCTGGTCGTGATGCGGCCGCTGCCGCGCTCGACCTGGCTCGACGACACCGTCACCGATCGCGTCACCGCCTTCTCCCAGGACGTCTCGCCCCTGCTGCGCTTCGTCACCCTCCGCTGATCATCGGCGGACACCCCGCGCGGCAGCGCGTGGACGCGCTCAGACCTCCGTCGCGACGGCGGCGACCACCGACTCGTAATGCTGCACCAGCTCGTGGCAGACCTTCGCCCAGGTACGCCCGAGCGCCCGCTCCCGGGCCGCCGCACCGAACGCCCGTCGCTTGCGGTCGTCGCCCAGCAGGTCGTCGACGTGCGCGCGCAGCGCCCGGTGGTCGCCCGGCGGGTACAGCCAGCCGGTGTGCGAGTGCGCGACGACGTCGATCGGGCCGCCCGCGGCGGGGGCAACGACGGGCACCCCGGAGGCGTGCGCCTCCTGCAGGGTCTGGCCGAACGTCTCCAGCTCGCCGGGGTGGACGAAGACGTCCAGGCTCGCCATCGCGCGGGCCAGCTCCTCGCCGCGCAGCAGACCGGTGAAGCGGGCCTCCGGCAGCAGCTCTTCCAGCAGTGGCCGCTCGGGACCCTCGCCGACGACGACGAGCCGCACGTCGTCCCGGTCGTGCAGCACCCGCAGCGCCTCGACCTGCTTCTCCGCGGCGAGCCGCCCGACGTACCCGACGAGCAGCGGCCGCCCGGCCCCGACCTCTCGCCGCCAGGCATCGTCCCGGGCGCCGGGGCGGAACAGCTCGGTGTCCACACCCCGTCCCCAGCGGTGCACCCGCGGGATGCCGCGGGCTCGCAGGTGGTCGATGGTCGGCGTCGACGGCGCCAGCGTCAGCGCGGCGCGGTCGTGCAGGGTGCGGACGCGCCACCACAGCAGCGGTTCGAGGTGCCGCACCCCGTACCGGGCCGCATAGCTGGGGACCTCGGTCTGGTAGACGGCGACGGCCGGGACGCCGAGCGCCTCGGCGACCTGCATCCCGCGCCAGCCGAGCATGAACGGCGAGGCGAGGTGCACGACGTCGGGCGCGAACGCCGCGAGCGTCCGCTCGATCCGGGCACGCTGGCCGACGACGACCCGCACGTCCGGGTAGCCCGGCAGGCCGACCGACGGCACCTCCACGACGGGGGCGCCGTGCACGAACGGCGGCAGGTCGCCGTCGTCGGTGTCGGGAGCCAGGACCAGCGCGTCGTGCCCGGTGCGCTGCAGGTGCTCGAGGACCCGCAGGACGGAGTTCGTGACTCCGTTGACCTGCGGGAGGAAGGACTCGGCCACGATCGCTACCCTCACGCTCCGCACACTGGCGGGCCCGGGTGACCAACGGGGGAGCGGCCGGCGACGGGTCGGGGTCGACCCGCGGAACGGGTGGGAAACGTTCGGTGCCGGCTACGCGGACCGGGCGTCGTCGTCCGTCGTCGTCACGTGGCGTCCGCCCGGCTCCGCGGTGCCCAGCCGCACGAGCTGCCACACGGCACCGACCATGAGCACCACGAGCGCGGCGTTGCGCAGCGCCTCGATGACCACGATCCAGGCGTCGCCGGCGAGGAACGGACCGTAGCCCACCGGGTAGACGAGGTAGGTGGCGTAGGCGACGAGGACCATGCCCAGGGCGGGCGGCCACCAGGCGCGCAACGCACGGCCCTCGGGCAGCGACGCCAGCGCGACGGCGACGACGGGTCCGATCCAGGCGATGAACTGCGGCGAGCCGACCTTGTTGAAGACGATGAGCGCGACGAGCTGCGCCGCGGCCGACAGCAGCACGATCTCGTAGGTCCGCTCGGGGTGTCGCCGCGCCACCCACCAGGTGAGGGCGGCCACGGCCACGACGGCGAGGATCAGCAGCCAGTCCAGGGTGTCGGCCACGGTCCGGGCGGCGTCCCCGAGCACCTCGAAGGTGTAGATCTCGTCGTTGTACTCGATCCGTACCGACGGGTCCCACCAGCGGGCCACGGAGAACCAGGTGGCGGCCACGGACTCGGCCTGCAGGGTGCGGCTGCCCTGCTGGCCGAACACGCTCAGCGCCCGGACACCGGCCCCGCCGGCGAGCGCGAGCCCCACGACGACGGCGCTGACGACGGCCCCGGGCACGACGACGGTGCGCAGCAGGTCGCGCAGGCTGCGGCGGGTGGCGGCGATCGCGACGACGACGGCGCCGGGGGAGATCTTCACCCAGGCGCCGGCGGTGGCCACGGCGACGGCGATGCGCGGGTGGCGGCGGGCCAGGACGAGGGCGACGAGGATCATCGGGGCGACGACGCCGTCGATCCGGCCGAGGAAGATCGGCCCGAGCGCGAGCAGGAACAGCAGCCACCACCACGCGCCGAGCACACCCCGCGGCGTCATGCGGACCAGGACGACGGTCGCCACGGCGTCGAGCAGGACGATCATCGCCGTCCAGACGATCTCGTACCCGAGCACGTCGACGCTGAGGACCCCGGGCAGCCCCACGGGCACCAGGGCCCCCGCCGGGTACACCCACGTGTAGTCCAGGACGGGCCACTCGCCGCCCGACAGGCCCTGCCGCGCCCACCACTCGTACAGCGTGACGTCGCCGAAGATCGTGTTCTGCCAGGAGATCGCCTCGTGGACGAGGCGTGCGTGCACCACGACGAAGGCGAGGGCCAGCAGCCAGGGGGACGCGAGCAGCCGCCCTCCGCTGCCGGCCGCCGGAGCGGATGTCGCGGTGGGCGGGTTCTCCGGTGAGCGGTCCTGCGCGGCGTCGGGCACCGCCACATCGTGCCAGAACGCCACCCCCGGCGCTCCGACGGCGGCAGGTGGCCGCGTCTCGAGGGTGCTGACTACGATCGCGACGACCCGAAGTTCCCCGGCCTCGAGATCGAGGAGGCCCCGTGAGGCCGCGAGCCGCATCGTCCCGGAGTGCCCTGCGCCGGCTGCGTGCCCTGTCCCTGCTCGGCCCCGCCTTCGTCGCCGCGATCGCCTACGTGGACCCGGGCAACGTGGCCGCCAACCTCACCGCCGGTGCCGAGTTCGGCTACCTGCTCGTGTGGGTGCTGGTCATGGCCAACGCGATGGCGGTGCTCGTGCAGTACCTGTCGGCCAAGCTGGGGGTCGTCACGGGGCGCTCGCTGCCCGAGGTCCTGGCGGACCGCATGACCCGGCGGGGGCGGATCGCCTACTGGCTGCAGGCCGAGGCGGTCGCGATGGCCACGGACCTGGCCGAGGTCATCGGCGGCGCCCTCGCCCTGCGCCTGCTGTTCGACGTGCCCCTGGTGCTCGGCGGGCTCATCACCGGCGTGGTCTCGATGCTGGTGCTCTCGATCCAGCAGCGCCGGGGCCAGCGGGTGTTCGAGACGGTCGTGCTCACGATGCTCGGGGTCATCGTCGTCGGGTTCTGCGCGGGGCTGGTCGTCGCCCCGCCGGACCCGGGTGCCGTCGTCGAGGGGCTCGTCCCGCGGTTCGCCGGGACCGACTCGGTGCTGCTGGCGGCCTCGATGCTGGGTGCGACGGTGATGCCGCACGCGATCTACCTGCACAGCTCGCTGGCCCGCGACCGGGTGCGCCACGACCTCGCGGTGCGCGAGGTGCTCACCGAGCTCCGCGGGGCGGACGGATCACCCACGGAGGTCGACGCCCCGTCGGTGCCGGACCCCGGCCTGGTGGAGCGCCTGCTGCGCGTCACGCGGATCGACGTCGTCGCCGCGCTCGTCATCGCCGGCGGGGTCAACATCGCGATGCTGCTGCTCGCGGCGGCCAACCTGCCGGGTCGTGCCGACACCGACACCATCGAGGGGGCGCACGCGGCCATCGCCGACGCGCTCGGCCCGGCGGTCGCGGTGCTGTTCGGCGTCGGGCTGCTCGCCTCGGGGCTGGCGTCCACGGCGGTGGGCGCCTACGCGGGCTCGGAGATCATGGCCGGGCTGCTGCACCTGCGGGTCCCGCTGGTCGTGCGGCGGGTCGTCACGCTGGTGCCCGCGCTGCTGCTGCTCTCGACGGACGTCTCGCCGACCTATCTGCTGGTGCTGAGCCAGGTGGTGCTGAGCTTCGGCATCCCGTTCGCGATGATCCCGCTGGTGCGCGTCACCGCGGACGCCGGGCTGCTGGGTCGGTTCCGCAACGCTCGCGCCACCCAGGCGGTGGCGTGGCTGGTGGCGGGGATCATCGTGGGGCTCAACGTGGCGCTGCTCTGGCTCACCGTCGCGGGCTGACCGGCGAACGGCCACCGCCTGATACTGCGTATCGCTTGACGTGAGACTCGGTTGCAGAGCATGATAGGAGCAGGCCGACGCCGTCGTCACCAGCCTCTGCGGCGGCGCGGCCGCCCCCGTAGAGAGTGAGAGAACCTCATGAGCCGCAACGCCCCCACCCAGATCGGCGTCACCGCACCCGACTACGACCTCACCGCCGCCTCGGACGTCGACTACGCCGGCGCCTTCGCCGGGATCGCCCCCGAGGTGCGCGAGCACCAGCTCGCCGTCCGCCAGTTCGTCCAGGACGAGGTGCTGCCGGTCATCGACGGGTACTGGGAGCGCGCCGAGGTCCCGTTCGACCTGGTCAAGGGTCTGGCCGAGCGCGACTTCCTGCGCGACGGCGTCGACGTGCCCGGCCGGCCGACGGTCTCGCTGATGGCCGAGGGCCTGGCCAGCATGGAGATGTCCCGCGGCGACGGCTCGGTCGCGACGGTCTGCGGCGTCCAGGGCGGCCTGGCGCTGCGCTCCATCGTCATGCACGGCTCGCCCGAGCAGATCGAGCAGTACGCCGAGCCCATGGCCCGCGGCGAGATCCTCGGCGCCTTCGCGCTCACCGAGCCCACCCACGGCTCGGACTCGGTCTCGCTGGAGACGACGGCGGAGCGCACGGTCCGCGACGGCGTCGAGGGCTACGTGATCAACGGCGAGAAGAAGTGGATCGGGTTCGGCTCCTGCGGCCACATCACCGTGGTCTGGGCCCGCCTCGTCGGTGATGACGGCGACAACCAGGTGCACGGCTTCATCGTCCCGCAGGACGCGCCCGGGTACACGGGCACCACGATCGAGGGCAAGATGTCGCTGCGTGCCATCTGGCAGGCACACATCGTCCTCGACGACGTGTTCGTCCCGGCCGACGCCGCGCTGCCCGGCGCCACGTCGTTCAAGGCGACGTCCGAGGTCCTCTTCGCCACGCGTCTGAGCGTCGCCTGGGCCGCCGTCGGGCACGCCATCGCCTGCTACGAGTCCGCCCTGGCCTACTCCACGCAGCGCGTCCAGTTCGGCAAGCCGCTGGCCGCCCGCCAGATGGTCCAGGAGCGCCTGACCCGGATGCTCTCCACCGTCACCCAGCTCCAGCTCCTGGTGGCGCGCCTGACCGAGCTCGCCGAGAAGGGCGAGCTCACCGGTGAGCAGGCGTCGCTGGCCAAGTACACCTGCACCCGTGGCGCCCGCGAGGTGGCCTCGATCGCCCGCGACATGCTCGGCGGCAACGGCATCCTGCTGGCCAACCGCGTCGCCCGGCACTTCGCCGACATCGAGGCCCTGCACACCTACGAGGGCACCGAGTCCATGAACGCGCTGATCATCGGCCGCGACATCACGGGAGTGTCCGCGTTCGCCTGAGCCACAGCGAGGGTGAGGGCCGCAGCGCAGCAAGGCACTCGCCCGCAGCGGAGGCGACGGCGGACGCGGGGTTGATCCTGTTCGCCTGATCGCCCCCCACAGACCCCGGCGTGGATCGACGCCGGCCCGTGCACCTGCTGGTCCGATCACCAGCCGGCGAGGCGGTGCACAACGGACGAGCGCCGCCCCACCACGTGGGGCGGCGCTTCGTCGTCCCCGGGGCCGGGAGGTGCCGCACGCGAGGACTCCGTTCGGCAGTTCCTGCCTGGATCGGCACCTTGAGCTGCCGATCCAGGCAGGAACTGCCGAACGCGTGGCGGACGGGCGGACGGGAGGGCGACCGCGGGGCGGACCCGGGTCAGACCGGCTTGCTCAGCCGGCGCCGACGGCCATCTGCTCGCGACGGTGCACCCGCCACCAGACGAAGAACCCGACCAGGGTGAAGACGCCGTAGAAGACGTACATCAGCGACGTGGCGAAGTAGCCGGCCGACCACAGCAGCGGCACCCCCACGAGGTCGACGGCGACCCAGACCAACCAGAACTCGACCCACCCCCGGGCCATCCCGTAGGTGGCCAGCAGCGAGCCCATGAAGATCCAGGCGTCGGCCCAGACGGGTTCGTACGAGCCCAGCGCCCGGAACAACGGGGTCAGCACGGCGGTGCCGACCAGCAGGGCACCGACGAGGAACGCCCGCTGGGGCCACGTCGCCCAGTGCGGGTGCACGCCCTCGGCGCCCGACGTCGGCACCTTGCCGTCCGCCCGCAGCTCGAGGTCCTGACGCCGGGTCTCGCGCCAGCGCATCCAGCCGTAGACCGACACGGCGATGAACATCACCTGGCGGCCCGCCTGGCCGAGCATGTCCGCCCGGCTCGCGTCGCCGAACACCGAGCCGAGGAACACCGTCAGCAGCAGCACGTTGCCGACGATGCCGACGGGCCATGCCCACACCCGGCGGCGCATCCCGCCGAGGGCAGAGGCGAGGCCGAAGGCGTTGCCGATCACCTCTCGCCACAGGATCTGCTCGTCACCGATCGCGAAGGTCGCGTCGAAGAGCCACTCGATCATCGTGGTCCTCAGGCCAGCACGTCACGGACGGCACGGGCGACGTCGTCGGGCCCCGCGCCCTCCTCGAGCACGGCGACCACGACCCGCTTGCTGCCCGGCCCGCGGCCGTCGGGTTCGGCCGGAGCCGCTCCGGCCCGGGCGCTGTCCGGTGCGGGGCCGTCCGTCGGGGCGGTCGCGACCTTGCGCAGGTCGGCGAAGGCCTCCTCCAGGTCGGGGCGCAGGTCCAGGTAGGGGTTGCGCAGCCACCGGCGCAGCACCGCGTTGTGCACGGCGACCACCGAGGCCGCGAACGCGATCGACATCGTCGACGACGACCGCTCGGTCGGCAGGGTGTCGCGCAGGTAGGCGGTGAACGCCCGCTCGTAGCGGTGGGTGGTGACCAGCTCGCGGTCGCGCAGCGCCGGGACCTGCTGGAGCAGCCGGTGCCGGGCCAGGGAGGTCTCGCGCTGGCCCACGTGGTGGTCGAACACCAACCGGGCGGCGCGGCAGACCTCCAGGTACGGGTCGACCGCCGGGTCCCAGGCGGCGTCGTGGTTGCTGGCCTCCTCGCTGGCCCGCGCCTCGGGGCGGGTCGCGGCGAGCATCACCACGACCTCCTCCAGCAGCAGCTCGTGGTCGGCGAAGACCACGTCCTCCTTGGAGCGGAAGCGCCGGAAGAAGGTGGCGCGGCTGACCCGGGCGGCGTCGGCGATCTCCTCGACGGTGGTGCGCTCGTAGCCCTGGCGGGAGAAGAGGTCGATCGCGGCGTCGACGGCCTGCGCGTGGGCTTTCGTCCGTGCGGCTGTCATGGGCAGGAGGCTACTCGCCGTGCGGGGGCCACGCGTCCGCCGCGTCAGTCGCGCTCGGCCCGCCGGTCCGGGGCGTCGAACCCGACGTGCCCGCGTCGGGACCGCTGCAGGTACCGGAGCTCGCGCACCAGCACGGCCGCGCACAGCGTGAACGGCAGCCATGCCCACACACGGCCCCGCAGCGCGGCGAAGAGCGCCACGGCGGAGAAGGCGCCGGCGAGGACGATCGTCAGGATGCTCGCCCAGGGGATCTTGCGCACGATCGAGAGCACGACGCCGAGCCTACCGACCTGCCCGCGGCGCACGCCGGGCCGTGAGATGCCGCACGATCCCCGCGAGCCGCTCCGGACGCCGGAGTATCGTGCGCACGATGACTTCCACCGACACCACGCCCACCGTCGACGTCTACATCGACCCCACCTGCCCCTTCGCCTGGGTGACCTCGCGCTGGGCCCTGGAGGTGGCGGAGCACCGCGACGTCGAGCTTACGTTCAAGCTGATGAGCCTGTACCTGCTGAACAAGGACAAGGACATCCCGGCCGAGTACCGGCAGATGATCGAGGACGGCCGCGCCCAGGGGCGCGTCGCCGCCGCCGTGCAGACCGACCACGGTCACGAGGCCCTGTCGGCGTACTACACGGCCTTCGGCACCCGCTGGCACGACCAGGACGTCAAGGACGTCGACGTCGTCATCCGTGAGTCCCTCGCCGAGGCCGGCCTGCCCGCCGAGCTCGCCGAGGCCGCGACGTCCGACGCGTACGACGAGGCCCTGGCCGCCTCCCACCACGCCGGCATGGACCCCGTCGGCCAGGAGGTCGGCACCCCGACGCTGCACGTGGACGGCGTGGCGTTCTTCGGTCCGGTCCTCACGCGCGTCCCGCGCGGCGAGGAGGCGACCCGCCTGTTCGACGCCGCGGTCACGATGGCCGGCAACCCGCACTTCTTCGAGCTCAAGCGGTCCCGCGACGAGCACCCGGTCCACAGCTGAGGAGCACCATGCCGCTCGACCTGCGCATCTTCACCGAGCCCCAGCAGGGCGCCTCCTACGACACCCAGCTCGCCGTCGCGCAGGCGACCGAGCAGCTCGGCTTCAGCGCCTTCTTCCGGTCCGACCACTACCTGGCCATGGGCGGGGACGGGCTGCCCGGCCCCACCGACTCGTGGACCACGCTCGCCGGCATCGCCCGCGAGACGTCCACGGTGCGCCTCGGCACGCTCGTGTCCTCCGCGACGTTCCGCCTGCCCGGCCCGCTGGCGATCCAGGTCGCCCAGGTGGACCAGATGTCGGGCGGCCGCGTCGAGCTCGGGCTCGGCACCGGCTGGTTCGCCGCCGAGCACGCCGCCTACGGCATCCCCTTCCCGGACAAGCGGTTCGGGATCCTCGAGGAGCAGCTCGAGATCCTCACCGGGCTGTGGGGAACACCGGTCGGGGAGACCTTCGACTTCACCGGGAAGCACTACACGCTCGAGGGCTCCCCGGCACTGCCCAAGCCCGTCCAGGACCGGATCCCGGTCATCGTCGGTGGTGGCGGGCCGAAGCGGACGCCGCGGATCGCGGCGCGGTTCGCGACCGAGTACAACCAGGCGTTCCCCGAGCTCGACACCATCGGGCCGCGGATCGCGGTCATGGAGCAGGCGCTCGCCGACGCCGGACGTGCGCCCGGGTCGCTGACCCAGTCGGTCGCCCTCGTGCTGGCCGTGGGCAAGGACGAGGCCGAGTTCACCCGCCGTGCCGAGGCCATCGGCCGGGAGCCCGCCGAGCTGCGCGAGCACGGCATCGCGGGCACGGTGACGGAGGCCGTGGACCGGCTGGCGTCCCTGCGCGAGCAGGGCGTGGAGCGGGTCTACCTGCAGGTGCTCGACCAGCAGGACCTCGACCACCTGGAGCTCGTGGCGCGGGAGGTCGCCCCGCAC
The DNA here is from genome assembly GCF_030588125.1 of Isoptericola sp. b515. Classification (NCBI taxonomy): domain Bacteria; kingdom Bacillati; phylum Actinomycetota; class Actinomycetes; order Micrococcales; family Promicromonosporaceae; genus Isoptericola; species Isoptericola sp. b515. The sequence continues at coordinate 49,111 of NZ_JAUQYR010000004.1, forward strand.
CTCTGACGGTCCCGCGGTGTTACCGGCCAGTTGCCGCGGAGTGAAGATGTTCACCACACGGCCCATCCCGCGCGACAGGGTCCGGGCACCGACCTACGGTGGAACGAGACGACGAGGTGGGCCCCCGAACGAGGGGGCCCACCTCTCGTCGTTCCGGGCGGCGTTCTGATCGTCCGGCCTCCGTGAAGGGACGCCCCCGTGACCACCTTGGACCCTCGCGCGCCGGAGCACCTGTCTCCTGCCGGGACCACCGCCGCCCCGCCGCCGACCATCCCGGGCGATCCGACGTCGGCCGCGCGTCGTCGTGACGCGAACGCCGCCGCCCAGTCGCCGTCGCTCATGCTCATCATGCTGCTGGCGACCCTGGGCGCGGTCGCCTACGCGGTCTTCCTGCTGAACCCGGACAACCGGGGTGACCTCCTGCCCTACGGGCTGGTCCTCGTGGCCGAGTGCGTGCTGCTGGCGCTGGCCCTGCTGGCCATGTGGACGGTGCTCTCCTCCGGCCACGACCCCCGCGACTTCGCCTACCACCAGGCCCGCGAACGCCTCTTCGACACGCCCGAGATCCTGCGGGACCGTGCCACCGACGACCCCACCCGGTGGCGGCTCTACCTCGACGACCGACCCGTGACCGTCGACATCTTCATCACGACGTGCGGCGAGGACCTCGACACCATCGCCCGGACGGTCCGCGCCGCCGTGGCGGTGCACGGCGAGCACCGCACCTGGGTGCTCGACGACGGACGGGACGACGAGGTGCGCGACCTCGCGGCCACGCTCGGGGCCCGGTACATCCAGCGTCTGTCCAGCGGGGGCCAGAAGGCCGGGAACATCAACCACGCGCTGAGCATCGTCAAGGGCGACTACTTCGTCATCCTCGACGCCGACTTCGTCCCCCGCCCCGAGCTGCTCACCGAGACGGTGCCGTTCTTCGTGCGCGACGAGGTCGCGTTCGTCCAGTCCCCGCAGACCTACGGCAACATGAACTCGCTGATCTCCCGGGGCGCCGGCTACATGCAGGCGGTCTTCTACCGGTTCGTCCAGCCGGGCCGCAACCGGTTCAACGCCGCCTTCTGCGTCGGGACCAACGTCGTGTTCCGTCGCGATGCGATCGACGACATCGGCGGGATGTACACCGACTCCAAGTCCGAGGACGTGTGGACGTCCATCCACCTGCACGAGCGTGGGTGGCGCTCCGTCTACATCCCGCAGACGCTCGCCGTCGGCGACACCCCCGAGACGATCGTCGCCTACGCCAAGCAGCAGCTGCGATGGGCCACCGGCGGGTTCGAGATCCTGCTGCAGCACAACCCGCTGTCCCCGCGACGCAAGCTGACCGTCGACCAGCGGCTGCAGTACTTCGTGACCTCGACCCACTACCTGTCGGGGATCGCGCCGCTGCTGCTCCTGCTGGTGCCGCCGCTGACGATCTACCTCGACCTGACGCCCATGCAGCTCGACGTGTCGGTGGGCACCTGGGCCCTGTACTACCTGGGCTTCTACGGGCTGCAGATCGCCCTGGCCTTCTTCACCCTCGGCTCGTTCCGCTGGGAGGTGCTGCTGCTGGCGGCCGTCTCGTGGCCCATCTACGTCAAGGCGTTCTGGAACGCGCTGACGGGCAAGCAGCAGGCCTGGTCGGTCACGGGCAGCTCCGGCGGCTCGGCGTCACCGTTCGACGTGATCGTCCCGCAGACCCTGTGCTTCGTGTTCCTGGCGGTGACCTCGGCGGTCGGGTTCTGGAAGCACTGGGGCGACCCGGTCCCGAACCTGTCGCTCGCCTGGAACCTCACCAACACCCTCATCCTCGGCGGCTTCCTCGTCACGGCCGTCAAGGAGCACCGACAGGCGGTGAGGTCCCAGCGCGCGGCCCGCCGCGTCCGCAAGCGGGCCGACCGCCGGGCCCGCCTCGACCGTTCGTCCTCCCCGACCGTCACCGCCGGAGGTGCCGCATGACCTGGGCCACACGATTCAAGCTGCTCCTCGGGTTCGTCCTCGTCCTCGCGCTCTGCGCGACCCTCACGCTGGTGCTCAACCGGCGGGAGAGCCAGGCCACCTCCGCCCAGGCCATGATCGTGGCCGAGGAGGTCGCCGTCGGCACCGACTACCCCGGCACGGTCGTCGAGTCGTTCGTCGACCCCGGCGACACCGTCGCCGAGGGCGACCCGATCTACCGGATGCGGAGCCTCGTGCTCGCGCACGACCTCTCGTCCGGGACCGTGTCCCGCGAGACGGCCTCCTACGAGGTCACGGACGACGGGGAGATGACCGTCGTCGCGCCCTCGGACGGCACGATCGCGGACATCACCACCACGCGCGGAGGGTTCGTCCAGGCCGGCGACGTCGTCGCGACGCTGCACCGCGAGGGTTCCACGGCCGTGGACGCGAAGCTGCTGCTCGATCCCGCGGACTTCGCGCGGATCAAGCCCGGCGCCCCCGTCAGCATCACCCTGCCCGACCAGCGCGAGGTCACCGGCCAGGTCGACTCCATCGCGGTCGACAACGCCCGCAACCGTGCCGAGGCCACGCTCCTGATCGACAGCGAGTCGCTCACCGAGCAGGCCGGCGAGGGTCTCGTCCTGCCCGGCACGCCCGTGGTCGCGAGCGTCCAGCTGCACGACGAGGGCCCGATGGCCGACGTCGACCTGGCGTTCCAGCGGTTCCTGCAGAGGATCGGCCTGTGACGCGGCGGCCGGTCGCTGTGCTGCTCGCCGTCGTCCTGGCCGCCGCCGGGTGCACGACGACGGAACCGGGGGGCGACGAGGCCGCGGGCCCGGCAGCCACCGATCGTTCCCTGGCGGGCGCGCAGGCGCCGGCCGTGGATCCCACCGCGCTGCCCACCGTCGAGCGGGAGCCGGGGCCGATGCGGCTCGCCGACGGCCTGCCGCCACCGACGAACCGCTGGTTCTCCGGCCTGGTCTTCGGCGACGAGCCGCAGCCGGTGTTCCCGCTGCCGCTCGCCGTCGGGCTCACGTCCACCGGGTTCGGCTACGGGCTGCCCGACGTCCGGGCCGACGGCACGCTGATCGCCGGCGGCTACGCCCCGCAGGTTCAGGTGGACGTGGGCGAGAGCGTCACCGGCTTCGTGTCGCGCTACGACGCCGCGACGGTCGACGTCGACCTGGTGGCGGAGGACGACCAGGTGCGCGGCACCGTGCACCTGACCCGCGGGTCGCCGGTCGTGCGGTACACCGCGCGGACCGCGCAGAGCCTCGGGCTGGACCGGTCCTTCGACGACGCCGACGCCGGGCTGCCGGACGGCGTCGCGACCGCGGAGGTGGACGCACGGACCCACGCCCTGGTCGGGGTGGACGGTCTCGACGCCGCCGGCGCGCTCGACGGCTCGGGCCGCACCCTCGAGCTGGGGGAGGGCGAGTCGGTGGCGTGGTTGGTCGCCCCGGACGACCCCGCCGAGGGCTCCGGGGCGCTGCCCGAGCTGGTCCGGGCGGCCGGAGAGGCGGTCGAGGCGTCCACCGTCTCGTACGCGACCGGGACCGACGACGTCACCACCACCGTGGGGTACGAGACGACTTCCGGCGGGCCGGCCGTCGCCGTGCGCTTCCCGCACCAGCGCGACGCCGTCGACGACGCCACGTGCGGGCTCGGCTCCTACGCCACGGTGCTCGGCACGGTCGACGTCTGCCGGGCCACCGAGCTGTCGTGGCGCTCGCCGGCACGGGAGCCGGTCGTCGGTCTCGAACTGTCGGACCTGGGGGAGTCGGCGCGCGACGAGCTCGTCGAACAGGTGCGCGCCGACGCGGACCGGGTGCTCGCCGAGACACGACCGGCCGACACGTACTTCGGCGGCAAGGCGCTCGCGCGGGACGCCGAGCTGTGGACGCTGGCGCGCGACCTCGGGATGGACGACGTCGCCGCGGACCTGCGCGAGAGCCTGCTGACGGACCTGCGGCTGTGGACCGACCCGGACGGCTGCGAGGAGCGCCCCGAACGGTGCTTCACGTGGGAGCCCACCCTGGGGACGGTCGTCGGCCAGGCCACCGCGTTCGGCTCCGAGGAGGGCAACGACCACCACTTCCACTACGGCTACTTCCTGTACGCGGCCGGCCTGCTGGCCGCCGAGGACGCCGAGCTGGCCGAGGAGGTCGCGCCCGTCGTCGACCTGCTGGCCGCCGACGTGGCCGCGGCCGCCGACGTGCCCGCCGGGGACGGGGCGCCGATGCCGGCCCTGCGGACGCTCGACGTCGTCATGGGGCACTCGTGGGCCTCCGGGCCGTCACCGTTCGGGGACGGCAACAACCAGGAGTCGGCCTCCGAGGCCGTCGCCGCCTGGCACGGGCTGGCCCTCTGGGCCGACGCGCGGGCGGCGGCCGGGCTCCCGGACGAGGGCCTGACCTCCCAGGCCCGGTGGATGCTCTCGCTGGAGGCCGCCTCGGCCCGGGCCTACTGGACCGACTTCGACCGGTCCGACCCGGTCGCCGACGGGCTGCAGGCGGACGTGACCTCGCTCGTGTGGGACGGCAAGCGTGAACGTGCGACGTGGTTCTCCGCCGAGCCGAGCGCCGCGCTGGGCATCGTCGTGCTGCCGGTGACCGGGGTCTCGACGTACCTGGGCGAGGACCCGGCGCGCGTGCACGACAACCTCGCCGAGGCGCTGGGGACCACGGACCTCTGGGCGGACGACGCCACGTGGGACGTGATGTTCGGCGACCAGCTGCTGATGTACGCCGGCCTGATGGGGCCTGAGGAGGCGACGGCGGCCCTCGAAGTCGCGCGCGAGCTCCCCGAGGACCGGATCGACGACGGGTCGACACGCTCCTGGTTGCTGGCCTGGCTGCACGGCCGCGCGGAATGAGCCCGAGGACCCGCCCCCGACCCGGCGACCCGGCCGGGCCGTCCGCAGGTCGGCGGACGCAGCTCCCGTGCGCCGATAGGGTGTGCGGGTCTTCACAGGGCTGACGGACGGAGCGACATGCAGCTGGGCTGGACGAAGCACGGTGACGGCGCGCACGTGGCGCCGGGAGAGGTCGTCGCCCCGGGTGAACGTCTCACCTGGCCCCGCACGATCGGGATCGGCCTGCAGCACGTCGTGGCGATGTTCGGTGCGACGTTCCTCGTCCCGCTGATCACCGGCTTCCCGCCGTCGACGACGCTGTTCTTCTCGGCGATCGGCACCATCGGGTTCCTGCTCATCACGGGCAACCGGCTGCCGAGCTACCTGGGGTCGAGCTTCGCGTTCATCGCCCCGATCGGCGCGGCCACGGCCTCGGACGGGCAGTCCGCCGCCATCGGCGGCATCTTCGTCACCGGTGTGCTCCTGGCGGTCGTCGGCCTGGTCGTGCACCTCGCGGGCGCCCGCTGGATCGACGTCGTCATGCCGCCGGTCGTGACAGGCGTGATCGTCGCCCTCATCGGGCTCAACCTCGCGCCCGCGGCCTGGGGCAACTTCCAGGTGGCGCCGGTGACGGCCGTGGTGACCCTGGTGGCCGTGGTGCTGGTGTCGGTGCTGTTCCGCGGGATCCTCGGCCGCCTGGCGATCCTCGTCGGGGTGCTCGTCGGGTACGCCTTCGCGGTCGTGCGCGGCGAGGTGGACTTCGCCGCGGTGGGGGAGGCGGCCTGGTTCGGCGCCCCGACGTTCACCGCACCCAGCTTCGAACCCGGCGTGCTCGGGCTGTTCCTGCCCGTGGTCTTCGTCCTCGTCGCCGAGAACGTCGGCCACGTGAAGTCGGTCGCCGCGATGACCGGCCAGGACCTCGACGACCGGATGGGACGCGCGCTGCTGGCCGACGGCGTCGCGACGACGCTGGCCGGGACGGGTGGCGGCTCCGGCACGACGACCTACGCCGAGAACATCGGGGTCATGGCCGCGACGCGCGTATACTCGACCGCCGCCTACTGGGTGGCCGGGGCCGGCGCGCTGGTGCTGTCGTTCTCGCCCAAGTTCGGCGAGGTCGTCAACACGGTCCCGGCCGGTGTGCTCGGCGGTGTCACCACGATCCTGTACGGCATGATCGGCGTGCTCGGGTTCCGCATCTGGGTGCAGAACCGCGTCGACTTCGGCGACCCGGTGAACCTCACGACGGCCGCTGTTCCGCTCGTGGTGGCCATCGCGAACTACACGTGGACCGCCGGTGACCTGACCTTCGAGGGCATCGCCCTCGGGACGGCGTCCGCGCTCGTGCTGTACCACGGCATGCGGTGGATCGGTCGGTGGCGGGGGACCACGCCCGACCTGGCGTCACCGGCCTCCGTCGCCCCGCCGACGAGCGGCGGGTCGGCGAACGGCGATCGGGAGACCGACCCGGCGGACTGATCAGGGCTGCGGACCGCGTCCCCGGGGTCGGACCTCGTCAGGCCTCGTCGGCGTTCTCGCCCGCGTTCGGACCTCGCTCGTACCCGTACTCGCGCTCCACCGGGTCGAGGTCCTCGGGCGGTACGCACCCCGGCGCGTTGGTCATGGGTTCGCCGGTCTCCAGCGGGACCTCCTCGACCGACAGCGGCTCCTGCCACTCCTGCCCGACGATCAGGTCGACGAACGATCCGGAGCGGTCGTCCATGACGAGGCGGACGTTCTCGTACTGCGCGGCCAGCGTGTACGCCTGCCGCACGCCCTTGATCCCGTAGCGGATCTCCGAGGGGCCCTCGATCTGGTACGTGAAGTCGCCCGTGTCGCGGACGTCGAAACCGCGCTCCGTGAGCGCGTCGGCGTTCGCGCTGGCGAGGTTGAACGTGTAGTCGGCGGCGTTGTAGATCCGCACCTTCACCTTGGAGTACTCCATCGGCGGTGTGCCGTCCGGCCACTTCTCCGCGACGGGCAGGCAGGCGGGCTCGATGCTCGCCGAGGCGGGTTCCGGCGTGACGATCGGCTCGCTGATCGGGGAGTCGATGGTCTCGGTGTAGACCGCGAGGGCGCCGAGACCCAGGATCACCATGAGGGCGATCAGGAGCCCGAAGACCACAGCCTGGCGCTCGTGCTTGCGACGTCGTCGAGCGACGCGGGCCGGGTCCTGGGCTGGTGAAGTCACGCGAAGAAAATACCCGAGATTCCTCGCGACGGCGGGTCAGCCCACCGTCAGGACGCGGGCGTGCAGGATCGGGCGCTGCTGGAGCGCCGCGCGCACCGCGCGGTGCAGACCGTCCTCGAGGTAGAGGACGCCTCGGTACTCGACGACGTGGGCGAAGAGATCGCCGAAGAACGTCGAGTCCTCCGCGAGCAGGGCGTCGAGGTCCAGCGTGCGCTTGGTGGTCACGAGCTCGTCGAGACGCACCTGACGCGGGGGGACGTCGGACCAGTCCATGGATCCCTCGCGTCCGTGGTCGGGGTAGGGGCGCCCGTCGCCCACGGCCTTGAAAATCATGGACGTCATCGTAGAGCCCGGGGGTGACGCCCGACGAGGACGACTTGTCAGGATTCGTCACCTCGAGGTCACGATCGCACCACGATCTCGTCGGCCCGGCCCGTCGGCAGCGGGCAGGGGAGGTGCGATCGCGCCCCTCGCCTCACCGATCCGTGACTCGTCGTTGACTCGTGCGGTGTCGTGCTCGGCTGGTCTCCCTCGTCCGTGACGTGCAGTGCTCGTTCGGGCGCCGTGCGGCCCCCGCAGGAGCCCGGGAACGACGAAGGGCCCGCACCTCGAGGTGCGGGCCCTTCGTGCCGGCGGAGGATGGGGGATTCGAACCCCCGAGGGCGTGAACCCAACACGCTTTCCAAGCGTGCGCCATAGGCCGCTAGGCGAATCCTCCTCGGACGCGACCGACGCTCAGGGCGCCGGGCAACCCCAGCAGAATAGCGGACGGAGGCCCGAGTCTCCGAATCGGCCCGGTGTGAGGTGCGCGACCCTCGACCGGGACGGTTTCGAGGTGGCGCCCACTCTCGGTTAGGCTGTGGGCAGACCCCTCGTGCGGCGTCATCTCGCTGAACTCCCCCAGGGCCGGAAGGCAGCAAGGGTAGGTGGGCTCTGGCGGGTGCGCGAGGGGTCCTTTGCGTCTTCGGCCGGATGCGTGATCGAGGCGTCAACGGCGACGTCCCGGCGCTGACCAGCGACTTCTCGATATGCGATACCCGGGACGTTCGTATCGCGAGATTTTTCCCCCACGGAGTTGGTGCGCCGGTGCGGCGGATGGTCTGCTCCTCGCATGCACCGCATCGCCCCCGCCGCACACCGCACCGCGCAGACCTCCCTGCGCGGCCTGATGTGCACCGCGGCGATGCCGGCCCCGCGAATGTGCGGTCGCTGACCGCCCAGCTCCCCGCCGTCGTCCACCGCTGACGACGACCAGGCCCGTCGCGCGCTGATGGCCGCGGCCTGCCGCTCTCCCCCTGTGCTTCTCCCTCTTCGTCGCGCCACGGCGAGGCTCGTCGTCGTGCGCCCCTGCCCGGAAGGACCCCTGTCATGACCCTGCGCCCCACCCTGCTCGCCGCCGGCGCTGCCGCCTCCGTCCTGGCGCTGGCCGCCTGCTCCGGCGAGGCCGCTGCCACCTCGGCCGGGACCTCCGACGACCCGATCCGCGTCGGTGTCGTCTCCGCCGGCGAGGACTACTGGGACACGTTCGCCGAGGCCGCCGCGGCCGAGGGGATCGAGGTCGAGATCGTGAACTTCTCCGACTACCAGCTGCCCAACCAGGGGCTGTCGGACGGCGACCTGGACCTCAACCAGTTCCAGCACCTGCAGTTCCTCGCCGGCTACAACGCCGCCCGCGGCGAGGACCTCACGCCGATCGGGGCGACCGCCGTCTACCCGCTGGGGCTCTACTCGACCGCCCACGCGAGCCTCGAGGAGATCCCCGCGGGCGGCCAGGTCGCCATCCCCAACGACGAGACCAACCAGGCCCGCGCGCTGCTCGTGCTGCAGGACGCCGGTCTGGTCACCCTGCGCGACGGCGGGAGCTCGTTCTCCACCCCGGCGGACGTCATCGCGGAGGAGTCCCGGGTGACCGTCACGCCGGTCGACGCCGCGCAGACCGCGATCGCGCTGGCCGACGTCGACGCCTCGATCATCAACAACGACTTCGTGGGCGACGCGGGTCTGACCGAGGACGACGCGATCTTCACCGACGACCCGGACTCCGCCGCGGCCGCGCCGTACATCAACGTCTGGGTGGCGCGCTCCGCCGACGCCGAGGACGAGACGCTGCAGCAGCTCGTGGACATCTACCACTCGCCCGAGGTCGAGGCCGGCGTGCTGGAGGCCTCCGGCGGGACCGGCGTCGTCAAGGACAACGACGCCGCCGACCTGCAGGCGATCCTCGACGGCATCGAGACCGACCTCGCCGGCCGCTGACATGAGCCACCCCCTCCTCAGCTTCCACGACGTGGTCAAGGAGTTCCCCGCCCGCGGCCGGGGACGCCGCCGCGACGCACCGGTCCGTGCCGTGGACGGCGTCACCCTCGACATCGACGCCGGCGAGATCTTCGGCGTCATCGGCTACTCCGGGGCCGGCAAGTCCACCCTCGTGCGGCTCGTCAACGCCCTGGAGACGACGACGGCGGGATCCGTCGTCGTCGACGGCACCGACCTGACAGGTCTGTCGGAGGCGCAGCTGCGGCCGGTCCGGGCCGGGATCGGCATGATCTTCCAGCAGTTCAACCTGCTGGCCTCCCGGACCGTCGCCGGGAACGTCGCCTACCCCCTGGAGGTCGCCGGGTGGCCGCGCGCCGACCGGGACGCGCGGGTGCGCGAGCTGCTCGACTTCGTGGGCATCGGCGACAAGGCCGACGTCCACCCGGCGCGGCTGTCCGGCGGGCAGAAGCAGCGCGTCGGCATCGCGCGGGCGCTGGCCACCAGCCCCCGGCTCCTGCTCGCCGACGAGGCCACCAGCGCGCTCGACCCGGAGACGACGGCGGACGTGCTCGCCCTGCTGCAGCGCGTCAACCGCGAGCTCGGCATCACGGTCGTGGTCATCACCCACGAGATGGAGGTCGTGCGCTCGATCTGCCACCGGGTCGCCGTCATGGAGGCCGGTCGCGTGGTCGAGCTGGGCGACGCCTACCGGGTGTTCAGCGCACCGCAGCACCCGGTCACGCGGCGGTTCGTCGCCTCGGCCCTGCGGGACGTGCCGTCACCGGCCGTGCTGGACCGGCTGCGGGAACGGCACCCGGGACGGGTCGTCACCGTCCGGATCGACGAGGTGGCAGGGGCGTCCGCGCAGGTCACCCGCGTCCTGGCCGAGCACGGCGTGGACGGCACGGTCATCTACGGCGGCATCACCGAGGTCGCCGAGCGTCCCTACGGCTCGCTCACGCTCGAGCTCGTCGGCCACGACACCGCGGTGCACGCCGCGCTGGACGGGCTGCGTGCCGCTACGACCGTCGTCGACCACGGCACCGCCGCCCGACCCGCGGCCGAGGGGAGCGACCGATGAGCCCGGACCTCGTGCCCCTGCTGGGGCAGGCGTTCGGCGAGACCGTCTTCATGGTGCTGATCACCCTGGCCGTGGGCGGCGTCTGCGGCCTGGCGCTCGGCCTGGGGCTGTACCTGACCCGCCCCGGCAACCTGTTGGAGCACCGCGGCCTGTTCGCCGTGCTGAACGTCGCCGTCAACGTCGTGCGACCGATCCCGTTCATCATCTTCCTCGTGGCGCTCGGCCCCGTGACCCGCGCCGTGGTCGGGACGACGATCGGGACCGGGGCGTTCACCTTCGCGATGTGCGTCATGGCGTCGTTCGTGTTCGCCCGGCTCGTGGAGCAGAACCTCGTCTCGATCGACCCCGGCGTCATCGAGGCGGCCCGGGCCATGGGCGCCTCGCCGCTGCGGATCGTGCGCACCGTCGTCGTGCCCGAGGCGCTGTCCCCGCTGATCCTCGGCTACACCTTCCTGTTCGTCGGGGTGCTCGACATGTCGGCCATCGCCGGCTACCTCGGCGCGGGCGGGCTGGGCGACTTCGCCATCGTGTACGGCTACCGGCAGTACGACTGGGCGCTGACGGCCCTGGTCGTGGTGATCATCATCGTCATCGTCCAGCTCGTGCAGTGGCTGGGGAACTCCCTGGCGCGGCGCGCGCTGCGGCGCTGAGGCGGGTCGAGGTGCGCCCCGGGGCGGCGCCGGACGGACGGGTGCCGGGCGGGATGTTCGTGTCGCCCCCGACGTCTACAGTGGCTGGCGTGACGACCGCTCTGTACCGCCGCTACCGGCCCGAGACCTTTGCCGAGGTCATCGGCCAGGACCACGTCACCGCGCCCCTGCGGCAGGCGCTGCGGACCGGTCGTGCCAACCACGCCTACCTGTTCTCGGGACCGCGCGGCTGCGGCAAGACGACGTCGGCCCGTATCCTCGCGCGCACGCTCAACTGCCACCGGAACACCCCCGAGAAGCCGCTGGACACCCCGTGCGGCGAGTGCCCCTCGTGCGTCGAGCTGGCCCGTGGCGGTCCCGGCTCGCTGGACGTCGTCGAGATCGACGCCGCCAGCCACAACGGCGTCGACGACGCCCGCGACCTGCGCGAGCGCGCCACCTTCGCCCCGGCCCGCGACCGGTACAAGATCTTCGTGCTGGACGAGGCGCACATGGTGACCTCGCACGGCTTCAACGCGCTGCTCAAGATCGTCGAGGAGCCGCCGGAGCACATCAAGTTCGTCTTCGCGACGACGGAGCCGGACAAGGTCATCGGCACGATCCGCTCGCGCACCCACCACTACCCGTTCCGGCTGGTCCCGCCGGACGTGCTCGGTCCCTACCTCGAGCAGCTCTGCGCCGCCGAGGGGATCGAGCTCGGTGCCGGTGTGGTCCCGCTGGTCACCCGCGCCGGCGGAGGATCGGTGCGTGACACGCTTTCCGTGCTGGACCAGCTCATCGCCGGCTCGTCCGGCACCGTGGAGTACGACCTCGCGGTCAGCCTGCTCGGGTTCACCCACGGCACCCTGCTCGACGACGTCGTCGACGCCATCGCCGCCCGCGACGGGGCCTCGATCTTCCGCGTCATCGACCACGTCATCGCCACCGGTCACGAGCCCCGCCGCTTCGTGGAGGACGTCCTCGAACGCCTGCGCGACCTCATCGTCATCGCGGTCTCCGGCGAGGCCGCCGACGCCGTGCTGCGCGACCTGCCCGCCGACCAGCTCGAGCGGATGCGCCACCAGGCCGCCAACCTCGGCTTCTCGGAGCTCTCCCGCGCCGCCGACCTCGTCAACACCGCCCTGACCGAGATGACCGGGGCGACCTCGCCCCGGCTGCACCTCGAGCTGCTGTGCGCCCGTCTGCTACGGCCGGGCGCCGACGACGGTACGGAGGGGCTCGCGGCTCGTCTGGACCGTCTCGAGCGGGGTGCGGTGGCCGCGGGACCGGTCGGTGCGGTGCCCGGCACGACGACGCCACCGGCCGTGGCGGCCGAGCCGGCGGAGGAGCCGACCGCGCCTGCGGGGCTGTCCGGTGCAGCCGCCGCCCGCGCCGCGCTGGCCCGGAGCCGCCGCACCGTGGCGGAGGTCAGCGCCCCCGAGCCCGTCCCGGAACCGACCGAGCCGTCGCCGCGGGAGGCGGCGCCTGCTCAGGTTCCCGCACCGGCGCCGGTCGAGGCGACGCCCGGGGCGGACGACGCGCCCACGGAGGCGCGCGAGACCACCGAGCCGGTGGCGACCGAGCCGCCCGCACCGGCCGAGCCGGTCGGTACGGAGCCGTCCGAGCCCGGATCCACCACGGAGCCCGAAGCCCCGGTGACGGACCGGGTGGACGCGGCGGAGCCGCCCGTCGGGGTCTCCGCCACCGAGGAGCGCGCGACCACCGCACCGCCCGCCGCCCGCCCGCAGGAACAGCCCGCCGCGCCGGCACCGTCCGCGGAGCCGACGGGGACGACGGCCGAGGACCTGCGGCGCCGGTGGGAGGAGATCGTCGCCAACCTCGCCAGCCCGGTGACCCGGGCGCTGGTCGAGCAGAACGCGCAGATCGGCTCGCTGGCGGGTGACCGGCTCCGGCTCAGCTTCCAGACCGAGGGACTGGCCCGGAACTTCTCCCAGCCGCGGCACCTGGAGGCGTTCGCCGAAGCCGTCTACCAGACCCTGGGCCTGCGTGCGCAGATCGACGTCACCGTCGGGGCGCCCGGACCCGCGTCGGCGCCGGGCGAACAGCCCGCGGTGGAGTCCGGACCGTCGCGGTCGCAGGAGGCCCCGGAGTCGGACGGGCCCGCCCCCCAGGGAGCCGACGGCGGTGCGCCGTCGGCCCCGTCCCAGGTCTCGGCGGCCACGACGGGCCGCACCGGGGTCGCCGTCGCCGAACGGGTGGCCGATCCGGTCGACAGCGCGCCGCACCCCGACGGACCCGCGCACGACCGCGCCGACGACGCGGCGGCGGACGCCGCCCGGGCCGCGGACGACGCCTGGCTCGCCGGGGCGTCCGCCGCGACGTCGCAGAGCGCGGCGTCGGCCGCGTCGGCCGCGCCGTCCGGCGGTGCGCCGGCCCGGCCGGATCCGGACGAGGCCGTCGCCGCAGCCCCGACGGTGTCGTGGTCGCACGACACCTCCGCGTCCACCGGGACGCCGGCACCGGTCGGGCCGTCGGCGGACCCGTGGCCGCACCGGATGCGCTCCGCCGCCGCGACGGCCGCGCCGGCACCCGAGCGGTCCCCGGCGACGCCGGCCACGGCGCCGGACGAGGACGACACCTCCGACACGGACGCCGAGCTGGTCTCCTCCGGTCTCGTCGGCGTGCCGCTCGTCGTCAAGATGCTGGACGGCAAGATCATCGACGAGACGGCGGACGAGGCGTGACCGCGGCGGCCACCACCCTGCACATCGTGGCGGCCGTCATCGTCCGCCACGGCCGGTGGCTCCTCGTGCGCAAGCAGCGCACCGGGACGTTCATCCAGGTGGGCGGCAAGATCGAGGCCGGCGAGTCCCCGCGCGACGCGCTCCTGCGCGAGTGCGCCGAGGAGATCGGCCTGGACGCCGCCCCGCCGCGCGTGCGGGCCCTCGGGCAGCACCATGCCACGGCCGCGAACGAGCCCGACCACGTCGTCGACGCGCACGTCTTCGAGGTCGAGCTGCCGACGGGTTTCGAGCCCCGGGCGCTCGCGGAGCTCGCCGAGCTGCGCTGGGTCGACCCGCACGACCCCGTCACCCCGTTCCCCGTCGCCCCGCTGTCGCAGGAGCTGATGTCCCGGTTCGGTGCCGGGCGGCCCCGGACGACGCCGGGGTAGCCCGCCGGAGCCTCGGCCTCGACCTGCGACAGTGGTTCCGTGACGACGACGCACCACCTGCTGCCCCGCGCGACCCCCGTGTCCCAGGGGGTCGACCCCGAGTCCCTGCGGCGCCTCGTCGCGGCTCTCGACCAGGTCCGTGACGTCCACAGCCTGATGGTGCTGCGGCACGGTCACGTGGTCGCCGAGGCGTGGTGGGATCCCTTCGCCCCGGGCGATCCGCACCGGACGTTCTCGGTCTCCAAGTCGGTCACCGCCACGGCGGTCGGGATGGCCGTGCACGAGGGGCTGCTCGGCACCGGTGACCGGGTGGTCGACCTGCTGCCGGAGGACGCCCCCGCGGACCCGCCGGAGCATCTGGCGGCGATGACCGTGCGCGACCTGCTGACCATGACTAGCGGTCACGGCACCGACACCATGAACTTCACCCTGCGGAACCCGCACCGACCCGGGTCGGGCTGGGCACGGGACATCCTGGCCTCCCCGATGGTCCACGCGCCGGGGACCCGGTTCGTGTACGACACGGGGGCCACGTACCTGCTGTCCGCGATCCTGCACCGGCTCACCGGGCAGCGGCTGCTCGACTGGCTGACCCCCCGCCTGTTCGAGCCGCTGGGCATCGCCGGCGCGACCTGGGAGCAGAGCCCGCAGGGGATCGACGTCGGCGGGTACGGGCTCGCCGTCACCACGGAGGACCTCGCGGCGCTCGGGCAGCTCTGGCTCCGGCGGGGCCGCTGGGGCGGCCGGCAGCTCGTCCCGGCGTCCTGGGTCGACGAGATGACCGCCGCGCAGGTGGACAACGGCCCGGACGAGAAGCCCGACTGGGAGCAGGGCTACGGGTACCAGTTCTGGCGGTGCCGGCACGGTGCGTACCGGGCCGACGGCGCGTTCGGCCAGTTCGTCGTCGTCTGGCCGGAGCACGACGCCGTGGTGGTGCTGACCAGCGGGACCACCGAGACCGCGGCCGAGCTGGACGCGATCTGGGACACGCTCGGCCGCGCCTTCGACCGGGTGCCGGAGCTCGGCTCCCCGCAGCCCGCGGATGCCACGTCGTTCGCCCCGGACGACCTGGCGGTCCTCACGCCGTCAGGCTGGGAGCACGGCGTGCTCGAGGACGTGGTGCGCGGCTGCTGGTTCGTGCTGGACCCGGAGGACGACGCGGAGGCCGCGCCGTCCGACACCCCGTTGCCCTGGCACGCGATCTCGGTGGACCGCGTCGACGGTGACCTGGCGTTCCGGTGGGTCGGTGCGCCGGGCGGCGCCGAGCACACGGTGCGGTGCGGTCTCGGGCGGTGGGTCACCGGCCGTGCCGAGCTGGACCACGGTGAGCGGGTCGCCGTCGCCGGGGCCGCCGCCTGGACGGGGGGTCACGAGCTGACCCTCCGCATGATCCGGTGCGGCACGCCCTTCACCCTCGAGGTCCGGCTCTCGTTCGGGGGTGACGCCGCAGGGCACCGGGTCGAGGTGGCCGCCGACCAGCCGGTGTCGTTCGGCCGGACCGCTCTGCTGCGTGCGACGGGGGTCGGAGCGCGACGGGAGCCGCCGCGCCAGGTGTGACGGCGGGCGGCGCGTCCGGCGCGAGCGGGTCCGGCGGACGGGGCGAGGAGTCCCGTGCGGTCGGGCCGTTGGTCCCTACCGTCCCGACGGCGGGCGGGGTTGGCTGGTCGCAGCAGGGCTCAGTGACCACGTGACCGCCCCGGGGGCGCACCATGACGACACCGGACGCCGGACCCCCGCGAACCCCGCGGCCCCCCGGCACCGCCGACCACCGTCCACGGGCCCTGCGCCGCTGGGTGGCGGCGCATCCGCTGGCCGCCTTCGTCGTGCTCGCCTACGGGATCTCGTGGACCCTGTGGGTGCCCCTGGTCGCCGGCCTCGGCGGACCCGCGGCCCAGGCCCTGCTGCTCGTGGGAGGGCTCGGGCCGGCGGCCTCCGCGCTGATCGTGCTCCGCGGCACCGGGGCGCCCGTCCGTCCGTGGGCGCGGCAGATCGTCCGGTGGCGCGTCCCGCTGCGGTACTACCTCTACGCGCTCGGCCTGCCGCCGCTGCTCCTCGCGATCGTGAACGTCGAGCTCGCCCTGGTCGGTCAGGAGATCGACCTCGCGCTGCTCGGCGAGCGGCTGCCCGCCTACCTCGGGACGTTCCTGCTCGTGGCCACCGTCGGCGGTGGGTTCGAGGAGCCCGGCTGGCGAGGGTTCGCCCTGCCCCGGCTCCAGGACCGCTTCGCCCCGCTGGCCGCCACCTGCCTCCTCGCGGTGGTCTGGGGAGTCTGGCACCTCCCGTTGTACGGGCTCGGGTTCGTCGGTCCGATGGTGTTCGCGTTCTTCTACACCTGGCTCTACAACCGCACCGGCAGCGTCCTGCTGTGCATCCTGCTGCACGGGAGCTTCACCCCGGCGCTCGACCACCTCGTGCTCCGCGCGGACAACCTCGCGGTGGACGTCGCCATCGGGGCCACCCTCGTGACCGCCGCGGTCGTGCTCGTCCTCGTGACCAGGGGTCGCCTCGGGTTCGACGCGGCGCGGAACCGCGCCCACCGGGCAGCCTGAGCGGCCGGCCCGCCCCTCAGTCGCTCCCGTGGCCGGAGGCCCGCAGGGCGTCGAGCCAGCGGTCCAGGACGGCCACCGAGTCGGGCACGAACGCGAGCTCGTCCACCATCTCGACCAGGCGCCGGGGGGAGACCCACCGGCCCCAGGCCACCTCCTCCGGCTGCCACCGCACGGGGCCGTCGTAGGTGCAGGTGAACAGGAACGCGCGGTATCGCGTGTGCGCGTCGGCGTAGTCCCGCTCGCCGAGCCGCAGCAGGGGGACCCCCTGGACGCCGAGCTCCTCGGCGACCTCGCGGCGTGCGGACTGCAACGGGGACTCGCCGGCCCGCAGCACCCCGCCGGCGCAGAAGTCGTAGCGGCCGGGGTAGACGTCCTTGGTGTCCGTGCGGCGGTGCACGTAGACCTCGCCGGCGGCGTTGCGGACGACGACGGCCGTCGCCGCGTGGCGCAGGTTCTCGGCCCGCACGCGACGACGCGACGCGGTGCCGCACGGTGCACCGGTGTCATCGAAGAGGGCGACGAGCTCGTCCCTCGTGTCCTCGCTCATCCCTCGCATCATGCCGGAGAAGTCCCCGCCGCGCCGTAGGCTGGGCGCGTGTACGAAGGTGCGGTCCAGGACCTGATCGACGAGCTCGGCCGGCTTCCCGGTGTCGGGCCCAAGAGCGCGCAGCGCATCGCGTTCCATCTGCTCGCCACCGACGCCGCGAACGTGCGGCGGCTGGTGGACGCCCTGACGGAGGTCAAGGCGCGGGTGCAGTTCTGCGAGACCTGCGGGAACGTCGCGGAGTCGGCGACCTGCCGGGTGTGCGCGGACCCGCGGCGCAGCGACGAGGTGATCTGCGTCGTCGAGGAGCCGAAGGACGTCGTGGCGATCGAGCGCACGCGGGAGTTCCGCGGCAAGTACCACGTGCTCGGCGGCGCCATCAATCCGCTGGAGAACGTCGGACCGGACGACCTGCGGATCAGCGAGCTCATGGCGCGACTGGCCGACGGCACCGTCACCGAGGTCATCATCGCGACCGACCCGAACGTCGAGGGCGAGGCCACCGCGACCTACCTCTCCCGCCTCATCGGGCCGATGGGGGTGACGGTGTCCCGGCTCGCTTCCGGGCTGCCGGTCGGCGGGGACCTGGAGTACGCCGACGAGGTCACCCTCGGCCGTGCGTTCGAGGGACGGCGCGTCGTCGGCGGCTGAACCGGGGCCCGTCGACCTCGCGGGCACGTCTGGCGCCCGGGCGGCCTGTCGGTGGAGACTGGGACGGAGCACGACGGTCCGTCGGCCCGACCGGCCGGCGGCAGGCACCACAGGACGGATGAGCACCGTGTCAGAGATCGCTGCAGACTCCGAGCTCCGCGAGGTCGCCGACCAGATGTCGACGCAGGCGCGGACGTTCCTGTCCACGGCGTCGCAGGTCGCCTCCGGCGGGTTCCCGGGGGCCGAGCTGTCCCTGCTGATCCTGGCCACCTCCGACCTGCTGGCCGCGGGCGCCCGCCTGGCCGCCATCGTCGACGTCGTGCCGCCGCAGCGGTTCGAGCCCGACGCGGGCCGCGAGACCGACGTCGACCCCCTCCGCACGGCCCTGGGCCAGATGTTCGACGGGTTCGACGACTACGTCGAGGTCGTCGACCCGGTGCTGGGCCGGGAGCTCGGCCCGGCGTCGCTGTCCGGCGACCTGGCGTGCGTCGCCGAGGAGATCGCCAAGGGGCTGCAGCACTTCGACGACGGGCATGAGCTCGAGGGCCTGTGGTGGTGGCAGTTCTCCTACCTGTCCAGCTGGGGTGAGCGCGCCTCGTCGGCGCTGCGTCTGCTGCAGTCGGTGCTGGCGCACCTGCGCCTCGACGTGGAGGCCGACGTGGCCGCCGAGGCGGAGTACGACGCCCTGCACTCCTGATCGCGCGCGGCCCGGACCGCGCGTCGCGAGCGGTCGCCGCGTGCGAGGATTCCGGACGTGCCCGACCTCGACCCCACCACCGTCGCCCTGCTCGTCCTGGCCGGACTGACCGCCGGCTGGGTCGACGCCGTCGTCGGCGGCGGGGGACTCATCCAGCTCCCGGCGCTGCTGCTCGTGCCGGGGATGTCGCCGGTGCAGGCGCTGGCGACCAACAAGCTCGGCTCGATCATGGGCACCTCGGTCAGCTCGATCACCTACTACCGGCGTGTGGGGCCGGACCTGACCACGGCCGGGCCGATGGCCGCGGCCGCGCTGGCCGGCGCCGTCGGGGGAGCCGCGCTGGCCACGCAGATCCCCGCCGAGCTGTTCACGCCGATCATCCTGGTGGTCCTGATCGGTGTGGCGGTCTTCACCCTCGCCCGGCCACAGCTCGGCCGGTACGACAACCTGCGCTGGGAGGGCAACCGGCACCGCTGGACCGCCGCCGGCATCGGCCTCGTCATCGGCGCGTACGACGGGCTGCTCGGTCCGGGCACCGGCACCTTCCTGGTCATCTCCCTGGTGAGCATCCTCGGGTACGCGTTCCTGCCGGCCTCGGCGCTCGCGAAGATCGTGAACTTCGCCACCAACCTGGGTGCCCTGATCTTCTTCGTGCCCGCCGGGGCCGTCGTGTGGAGCCTGGGGCTGGCGATCGGCGTCGCGAACCTCGTCGGCGGGTACGTCGGGGCCCGGATGGCGGTGTCGAAGGGCAGCAGGTTCGTCCGTGCGGTGTTCGTCGTCGTGGTCGGCGCGCTCATCTGCACGCTCGGGTACGACGTCGTCACCGCCGCGGCGTAGGGACGCCCGGGACGGGCCCCGATCCGCCCGGATGTGACACCTGGCACACCGCTCCTCACGTGGGGTCGCTACGATGGACCGCGCACACACAAGGGACCGGCGGACCGTTGAGAGAGACGGAGGCCGGCGACAGAAAGGTTGTATGCATGGCACTGGTCGTGCAGAAGTACGGCGGGTCGTCCGTCTCGGACGCCCGCTCGATCAAGCGCGTGGCCAAGCGCATCGCCGAGGCCAGGCGCGCCGGCAACGACGTGGTCGTCGTGGTGAGCGCCATGGGCGACACCACCGACGAGCTCCTCGATCTCGCCGCCGACATCAGTCCCCGACCGCCGCAGCGCGAGATGGACATCCTGCTCACCGCCGGTGAGCGGATCTCGATGTCGCTCCTCGCCATGGCGATCGACAAGCTCGGGGTCAAGGCGAAGTCCTTCACCGGCCAGCAGGCCGGTCTCCTCACCGACGCGGTCCACGGCAAGGCCCGCATCGTCGACGTCGTCCCGCACCGCATCCGCCAGACCCTCGAGAAGGGCCAGGTCGCGATCGTCGCGGGGTTCCAGGGCGTCAACCGCGGCAACAACGACGTCACCACCCTGGGTCGTGGCGGTTCCGACACGACGGCGGTCGCACTGGCCGCCGGTCTCGACGCCGACGTCTGCGAGATCTACACCGACGTCGACGGCATCTTCACCGCGGACCCCCGCATCGCGCCGGGCGCTCGCAAGATCGACAAGGTCACCTACGAAGAGATGCTCGAGCTCGCCGCCTCCGGCGCCAAGGTGCTGGCGCTGCGCGCCGTCGAGTACGCCCGCCGCTACGGCGTGCCGGTGCACGTGCGCAGCTCGTTCTCGGGCAAGCCCGGCACCCTCGTCAAGGGCACCCACGGAGACCTCATCGACCCGAACGCCAGCTCCGAGGAGCAGGAGGAAGCCCCCATGGAAGACCCGATCATCTCCGGCGTCGCGCACGACCGCAGCGAGGCCAAGATCACCATCGTCGGCGTGCCCGACACCCTGGGCCAGGCGGCCCGCATCTTCGAGGTCGTGGCCGCGGCCGGCACGAACATCGACATGATCGTGCAGAACGTCTCCGCCGCCGACACCGGCCGGACCGACATCTCCTTCACGCTCCCGCACGCCGACGTCCGCTCGACGACGGCGGCGCTCAACGCCGTGAAGTCCGAGCTGAAGTTCATCGACCTGCAGATCGACGACGAGATCGGCAAGGTCTCGCTCGTGGGCGCCGGCATGAAGTCGCACCCCGGCATCTCCGCGCGCCTGTTCGGGGCGCTGCGCGACGCCGGCATCAACATCGAGATGATCTCCACCTCCGAGATCCGCATCTCGGTCGTCACCCGCGCGGACAGCCTCGACGACGCCGTGCGCGCCATCCACACCGCGTTCGAGCTGGACTCCGACGAGGGCGAGGCCGTCGTCTACGCCGGGACGGGGCGGTGAGCCACGTGGCACAGATCAACTCCACCGGAGTCAACGTCGCCGTCGTCGGTGCGACCGGTCAGGTCGGCGCCGTGATGCGCAAGCTGCTCGCCGAGCGGGCCTTCCCGATCAAGGAGCTGCGGCTGTTCGCCTCGGCGCGGTCGGCCGGGTCGACGATCACCTACGAGGGCGTCGACGTCACCGTCGAGGACACGGCGGCCACGGCCACCGACGACCTCGCCGACATCGACATCGCCCTGTTCTCCGCGGGCGGCGGCACCTCCCGCGAGCACGCCCCGCGCTTCGCCGAGGCGGGGGCCGTGGTCATCGACAACTCGTCCGCCTGGCGGCTCGACCCCGAGGTCCCGCTGGTGGTCTCCGAGGTCAACCCCGAGGCGATCAGCGAGGCCTCGAAGGGCATCATCGCCAACCCGAACTGCACCACGATGGCCGCGATGCCGGTGCTGAAGCCGCTGACGGCCGAGGCCGGGCTGGAGCGTCTGCGCGTCGCCACGTACCAGGCGGTGTCCGGGTCCGGGCTGGGCGGCGTGAAGGAGCTCGCCGACCAGGCGCGCGCCGCGACCGCCGGTGACCTCGAGGGCCTGACGCACGACGGCGGCGCCGTCGAGTTCCCGACGCCGGAGAAGTACGTCGCGCCGATCGCCTTCGACGTGGTGGCGATGGCCGGTGCGATCGTCGACGACGGCTCCGAGGAGACGGACGAGGAGCAGAAGCTCCGCAACGAGTCCCGCAAGATCCTCGGCCTGCCGGACCTCGCCGTCGCGGGGACCTGCGTGCGCGTGCCGGTCTTCACGGGTCACTCGCTGGCGATCCACGCCGAGTTCGGCTCGGCCATCACCCCCGACCGGGCGCGCGAGCTGCTGGCCGACGCCCCGGGCGTGGAGCTCACCGAGGTCCCGACGCCGCTCGGCGCGGCGGGTGCCGACCCGTCGTTCGTCGGCCGCATCCGCACCGACCAGTCCGTCCCGGACGGTCGCGGGCTGGTGCTGTTCGTCGCGAACGACAACCTGCGCAAGGGTGCGGCGCTCAACGCGATCCAGATCGGCGAGCTCGTCGCGGCCGACATCGCCGAGCTGGCGACGTACGACGCGGCGGAGGCCGCGGAGTCGGTGGCCGCCGACGCCTGACCGCCGGTCAGGGCACCTGATCGCGAGTCAGGAGGTCTGGCCGCGAGTCAGGCTGCCGAGGTCGTGCACGAAGGGGCCCGGGGAGAGCGAGACGCTCCCCCCGGGCCCCTCGTCGTGTCAGCCCGGCGCACGGCGCCCGACGGCGGGAGCCACGACCACGATCGCCGCCGCGGCGAGCACGTGCCAGGCCACGTGGCCCCACGGTTCGACGAAGCCGATCAGCGCTCCGACGCCGAGCACGACGAGGGCGGTGAGCAGCCGGGGTCGCAGCACCGGGCGGGCGACGGCACGCAGCAGGATCGCCACGACCGCGACGACCGACGCCGTCCCCTGCGCGACGATGGACGCCGCCGGTGACACGGCGGCCAGGACCGCGTCGGCGAGCGTCGGGACCAGCCACCACCACGTGCGCAGCCGTCGACCGGTCAGGTCCGCGACGGCGTCCGCGGCCACGAGGGCGTAGGCGCCCAGCAGCGGGGGGTCGTGGACGACCGGGTTCCAGGCGGGAGCCGGACCGTGCTGGACCACGGAACCCAGCCCGATACCGACGGCGAGGATCCCGAGGGCGACTCGGGTGCGCGCGGCGGACGGCGCCTCCGCACCGTCGCCCGGCCGGCGCCGTCGGGCCACGATCCACAGGCCCGCGGCGACGAAGGCCAGGCTCGACCACGTGTTCGCCGCGTCCATGCCACCAGCCTCGCCCCCCGGGAACCTCTCCGCTCACGGGGAGGCCTGCCGGACCTCCACCCCGGCCGGGTGAGAACCGTCGCGGACACCTGCGCCACGAGAGCGCGCGTGGCACCATCGGAGTGACGTCCCGCCTGGCGAAGGGAGGGGCCATGGACGGCCCCGTCGTGGAGGTGAGCCACCTCCGGAAGACCTACGGCGACAAGGTCGCGGTGGACGACGTGTCGTTCTCGGTCCGCCCCGGGGAGATCTTCGGCATCCTCGGGCCCAACGGTGCCGGCAAGACCACCGCCGTCGAGACCATCGCCGGGATGCGGCGGGCCGACGGCGGCACCACCCGGGTGCTCGGCCACGACACCCAGCGCGACCCCGGTGCGGTGCGGGACAGGCTCGGCATCCAGCTCCAGGAGGCGACCCTCCACGACCGCATCACCGTCGGCGAGGCCGTCCGGCTCTTCGCCGCGTTCTACCCGCGTCCCGCCGACCCGGCCGACCTGCTCGCGCTGCTCGACCTGACCGAGCACGCGGACAAGCAGTTCCGCAACCTGTCCGGGGGGCAGAAGCAGCGGTTGTCGATCGCCCTCGCGCTGGTGGGCAACCCGGAGGTGGCCATCCTCGACGAGCTGACCACGGGCCTCGACCCGCAGGCCCGGCGGTCCACGTGGGACCTCGTCGACCGGGTCCGGGCGACGGGCGTGACGATCCTGCTCGTCACCCACTTCATGGACGAGGCCGAGCGGCTCTGCGACCGCCTGGTCGTCATCGACGCGGGACGGGTCGTGGCCGAGGGGACCCCGCGCGGGCTCATCGACGGCCTCCAGGCCGACCGCACCGTCGTCGTCCGCTTCGCCGAGGGCACCGCCGCCCCCGCCCGGGCGGTCCTCGACCGACTCACCGAGACCCACCCCGACGTCCACGGCGTCGCGCCCGGGAGCGACGGCGAGGTCGCCGTCACCGGCTCGCGACGGGTGCTGTTCGCCGTCATGCCGGCGCTCGCCGAGGCGGACCTCGTGCCGGACGACATCCGCACCGTGACCAGGACCCTCGAGGACGTGTTCCTCGCCGTCACCGGGCGGACGTACGCCGAGCAGGACGACGAGGACGAACCCGCGCTCGCCACGGAGGGGGACCGGTCATGACCGCCACCGCGACCGAGCGACGCCGGCTGACCGGGACGTCCGGGTGGCGCGGGTTCGGGCGTCTGCTGCAGACCGAGTTCCTCGTGTGGTTCCGCGACCTCGCGTCCCCGTTCTTCGGGGTGGTGTTCCCGACGGTGGTGCTGGTCGGCGTCGGGTTCCTCATCCCGGGCATGCGGGACCCGATCCAGGGCGCCCCGCCGGGGTCCGTCTGGTACCAGGTCACGCCCATCGCCACCTACGTGCCGACGATCCTGGCGATGGCGGTCGGCACCGCGGCGCTCACCGTCATGCCGGTCACCCTCGCCACGTACCGCGAGAAGGGGGTGCTGCGGCGGCTCTCGACCACACCGATGCGCCCGCAGGGCATCGTCGCGGCGCACCTGGTGATCAACGCGGTCACGACCTCCGTCGGCGTCGTGCTCGCCCTCGTCGTCGCGGCCGTGGCCTTCGACGTGCCGGCGCCCACGCAGCCGGCGGTCCTCGTGCTCGCGTTCGTGCTGGGCCTGGCCGTGATGCTGTCCCTGGGCATGGTGGTCGCGGCGCTCGCCCCCCGGGCGTCCGCGGCCAACGGCATCGCGATGTCCATCTACTTCCCGATGCTGCTGCTCGCCGGGGTGTGGACGCCGGGGCCGGCGATGCCCGACCTGATCCAGGAGATCGGGCAGTTCAGCCCGCTCGGTGCGGCCTCGCAGGCGTTGTCCGCCGGGTGGTTCGGCGACGGCTTCCCGACGTTGCAGGTGGTCGTCATGGTGGTGTGGACGGCGCTGCTGCTGCCGCTCGCCGTCCGCCTCTTCCGCTGGACGTGAGCCGTCCCGGCCGCCTCGCGGACGGGCCCCCGGGCCCGCGAGCGGTCGGCCCGCACGCGGCATAGCCTCGGGTCATGAAGCCGTTCCTGCTGCTGGCGACGCGGGCCGAGGACGTCGCCGCCGACGGCGAGTACGCGGCGATGTGCCGGTACGGCAGGCTCCACCCGGCGCAGCTCCACCGGGTGCGGCTCGAGGCCGGGCCGATGCCGTCCGTCGACCTGGACGCCTACTCGGGGATCATCGTCGGGGGCGGACCGTTCAACTCCTCCGACCCGGACGACCAGAAGTCCGAGGTCCAGCACCGCGTCGAGCGCGAGATGGCCGACCTGCTCGAGGAGGTCGTGGACCGCGACTTCCCGTTCCTGGGGGCGTGCTACGGGGTCGGCACCCTGGGCACGTTCGCCGGGGGAGTGGTGGACCGGCACTACGGCGAGGACGTCGGCATCGTCACCGTCGAGCTCACCCGCGAGGGCGCCGAGGATCCCCTGCTGGAGGGGGTGCCGCCGGCGTTCGCGGCGTTCGCCGGGCACAAGGAGGCGATGCGCGAGCTGCCGCCCGGAGCGGTGCGTCTGGCGTTCTCCCCGTGGGCACCGGTGCAGATGTTCCGGCTGCGCGAGAACCTCTACGCCACGCAGTTCCACCCCGAGCTGGACCTGGCCGGCCTCACCGACCGGGTGCGGGTGTACCGCCACCACGGCTACTTCGACCCGGAGGAGGCGGGCGCAGTGATCGCGCGGGCCTCGGCACGACCGGTCACCGAGCCGATGCGCATCCTGCGCAACTTCGTGACCCGGTACGCGCGCGACTGACGGCCTCCGACGTCGCCGCCTCGCGGAGCCGCGCGGGGATAGGGTCGGCGCATGCCGATCCCCGATCATGTCGCCGCCCTGCGGGCCCGCGTCGGTACCGACCTGCTGTGGCTGCCCGGGGTCAGCGCCGTCGTGCGCGACGGCGACCACCGGCTCCTGCTGGGCCGCCGCGCCGACACGGCGCGGTGGGCGATCCCCAGCGGGATCCTCGACCCGGGCGAGCAGCCCGCCGCCGGGATCGTGCGCGAGGTCCTCGAGGAGACCGCCGTGGTGATCGAGGTCGTCGGGATCGTGGGTGTGTTCAGCACGCCGGTGGTGACGTACCCGAACGGTGACCGCTCCGCGTACCTGGACACCCTGTTCCGCGCCCGGCCGGTGTCGCCCGAGGCCGCCCGGGCCGCCCGGGTCGCGGACGACGAGTCCCTGGAGGTCGGGTGGTTCGCCGGCCACGAGCTGCCCGCCGACCTGGCGGACTCCACCCGCGAACGGCTCGAGCACGAGCGGGAGTTCCTCGCGGCGCCGGACGACGCGGCGCTGTTCGTCCGCCCCTGAGCCCGGATCGTGGACGGCGCTGGACGCGGCGGGACGGCGCGCGTACTGTCGTGGCCGTGGACATCCGTTGGTATTGGCGCTTTACGCCGGCTCCGCTGGGAGCTCGGCGGGCTCGCGCCTGACCGACACCTTCCACCGGAGCCAGCACAGGGCCTGGGACGCGCACCGCGTCCGGGCCCTTCGTCGTCGGACGGGCCTCCGGTCGGGATCGGAACGCGTGCGGCGACACCGCCGCCCCGCCGACACCGACCGCACCACCAGGAGCCCCGCGATCATGAGCACCACGACCTCCGACACCCCCGCCGCGCGCACCGCCGACGCCGAGCGAGATACTGAGCTGATGGCCGAGACCTCCGACCTCCGCGTCCGCGCGCTGGACCCCCTGCCCGCACCGCGGTCGATGCGTGCCCGCCTCCCGCTGGGCACCGCGCGCAGCGACCTCGTGACCACGTCCCGGCGCGAGGTGCGGGACGTGCTGCGCGGCGAGGACGACCGCCTGGTGGTCATCGTGGGCCCGTGCTCGGTGCACGACCCGGCGGCCGCGCTCGACTACGCCCGCCGGCTCGCACCGCTGGCCCGCGAGCTGTCCGACGAGCTGGTCGTCGTCATGCGGGTCTACTTCGAGAAGCCGCGCACCACGGTCGGGTGGAAGGGGCTCATCAACGACCCGCACCTGGACGGTTCGCACGACGTCCACCACGGGTTGCGGCTCGCCCGCGAGGTGCTCCTGGGTGTGCTCGACGCCGGTGTCCCGGCCGCTTGCGAGTTCCTCGAGCCGACCTCTCCGCAGTACATCGCCGACGCCGTCACCTGGGGCGCGATCGGCGCGCGCAACGCGGAGTCGCAGGTCCACCGCCAGCTCGCCTCCGGGCTGTCGATGCCGGTCGGGTTCAAGAACGCCACGGACGGGGACGTGCAGATCGCCGTGGACGGCTGCATCACGGCCGCGAGCGAGCACACGTTCTTCGGCGCGGACGCGGAGGGCCGTGCGGCCGCCGTCGAGACCGCCGGGAACCCGGACTGCCACGTCATCCTCCGCGGTGGCCGGGGCGGGCCGAACTACGGCGCGTCCGACATCGCCGACGCGCTGGCCGTCGCCCGGACCTCCGGGCTGGGCGGCCCCGTGGAGCACGGCGTGATCGTGGACGCCTCGCACGGGAACTCCGGCAAGGACCACGTGCGCCAGGCCGAGGTGGTGCGGGAGATCGCGGCGCGTCTGGCCGACGGCGAGCAGGGGATCAGCGGGCTCATGCTGGAGAGCTTCCTGGAGGCGGGTGCCCAGCAGCCGGCACCGCTCGACCAGCTCGTCTACGGCCGGTCGGTCACCGACAAGTGCATGGACTGGGGCACGACGGCGGAGCTGCTCTCGGTCCTGGCGGAGGCGATCCGCACGCGTCGCGAGGGCTGAAGCCTCCTGTCCGGGGGATGCTCGACCGCCAGGTCCCGCAGCCGGCGCAGCCCGCGGTGCTGCGCCACCCGGACCGCGCCGGCCGACATGCCCAGCCTCCTGCCGACCTGTGCCGCGGACAGGCCGACCAGGACCCGCAGCACCACGACCTGCCGCTGCACGGCGGGCAGGCGGTCGAGCATCCCCCGCAGGCGCGCCGACGTGTCGGCCGCCATCGCGCTGTCCTCCGGCGTGCCGTCGACGACCGGTTCCGGCACTCCGTCGAGCTCGACCAGGTGACGTGACCGCGCGGCCGCCCGCACCGCGTCCGCGACCTTGTGGGCGGCGATGCCGTAGACGAACGGCAGCAGCGGGCCCCGGGCACGCGGCAACGCGACCAGCACCGCCTCGCACACGTCCTGCGCCACGTCGTCGGCACTGGTGTGGCGCCCGGCTCCCGACCCCAGTCGCGCGCGGCAGTAGGGCACGACCGTGCGTCGCACCGTGTCCATGACCTGGGCGAGCGCCTGTTCGTCACCGGCTACCGCGCGCGCCACGAGATCCGAGGGTGTCTCGACCACGGTGCCGCACCATCCCCCCACGCTCCGACAGGACCTCGCCGACCTGGCGATGTGACCTGTAACACATCCACGCCCCGGAGCGACATCTTCGGCAACGGGTTGTTCTGCAGGGTGCCGACTGCCGCGTCCGTTCTTTATGCCCTGATTTACGTTTTATGTAAAATCTGTATAACAACGTCTGGTCTGTACTGGTGCTCGAGGATACCGACGTGCCACTGTCCTGGCACCCGGTGGACCACCGGCCCGCTCGATCGGAAGACCCGACGAAAGGACCTGCTGTGCACAAGAAACTCCTGGCCGTGTGGGGCACGGCCGCGCTCGCCGCCGCGAGCGTCGCCGTCCCCGCCAGCGCCGCCCCGCCCGAGACCAACGGCTACATCGTGATGCTCAGCCCGTCCGCCAACACCGCCTCGGTGGCCGCCCAGCACTCCCGCGCCGCGGACGTCGCCGTCGCCCACGTCTACACCAGCGCCATCCGGGGCTACTCCGCCACCATGAGCGCGACCGCCGCCGCTCGCCTGGCCGACGACCCCCGCGTGCTGCTGGTCCAGCCCGACGGCGTCGTGACGACCACGGCGCAGACCACGCCCACCGGCATCGACCGCGTCGACGCCGAGCTGAGCTCGACCGCCGCCATCGACGGCGCCGACACCCGTGTCGACGTCGACGTGGCCGTCATCGACTCCGGCGTCGACCTCGACCACCCGGACATCAACGTCTACGAGCCCGGGGCCATGAACTGCTCCACGGGCCGCTCCGCCAACGACGGCAACGGCCACGGCACCCACGTCGCCGGCACCATCGGCGCGCTCGACGACAGCGCCGGGGTCGTCGGTGTGGCGCCCGGCGCCCGGATCTGGCCGGTGCGCGTGCTCAACAACGCGGGCAGCGGGCAGTGGTCCGACGTGATCTGCGGCATCGACTTCGTCGCGGCCAACGCCGACCAGATCGAGGTCGCCAACATGAGCCTCGGCGGCACCGGGACCGACAACGCCTGCGGCAGCAACACCGACGCCATGCACGAGGCGATCTGTGCCGCGGTCGACGCCGGGGTCACCTTCGTGGTGGCGGCGGGCAACGAGTCCGACGACTCCGCGAACCACCTCCCCGCGGCGTACGACGAGGTCATCACCGTCAGCGCGCTGGCCGACTTCAACGGGCTGCCCGGTGGCGGCGCCGCACCGACGTGCCGCACCGACGTCGACGACACCTTCGCCGGCTTCTCCAACTACGGCGCCGACGTCGACCTCATCGCCCCCGGCGTCTGCATCACGTCGACCTGGAAGGGCGGTGGCTACGACACCATCTCCGGCACGTCGATGGCCTCCCCGCACGTCGCCGGCGGCGCGGCGCTGTACCAGGCCACCCACCCGTCGGCCTCCCCGGCCCAGGTGAAGTCGGCCCTGCAGTCGGCCGGCACCACCGACTGGAACGACGTCGACGACCCCGACGGCACGAAGGAGAAGCTGCTGAACGTGGCCGGCTTCTGATCGCTCCACGAACACCCGGCTGACAGCGGCCGGCACGCCTCGCGCGTGCCGGCCGCTGCTGCGCCCGGGTGCGCCTCGGACGGTCGCGCCACCCCGGGCCGGACCCATCCGGAAGCCGCTCGGCGTCGAACCACTGGTGTCCCGGGAGGTCCGGGACCGCACGACGGGAGCGGCATGTCGATCGACCTGGTGTGCCCGGTGGGGCACACTGTGCGGGTGCCACCACCCGAGACGACGCCGGTCGACGACGCCCTGGCGGCGTGCGCCGGCGGGACGCCGGACGCGTTCGGGCCGGTGTACGACGCCCTGGCTCCCGCCGCGTACGGCACGGCGCTCAGGGTGCTCCGCGACCCGGACCACGCCGCCGAGGTGACCCAGGAGGTGATGGTCGAGGTGTGGCAGACAGCCGCGACGTACGACCCGGCCCGCGCGTCGGCGCGTACCTGGGTCGTCACCCTCGCCCGTCGACGCGCGATCGACCGTGTCCGTGCCGAGCAGGCGCGGCGCGACCGGGACCAGCGCGACCTGGACACGAACGTCGCTCCCTCGGGCCACGACGTCGTCGCCGAGGACGTCGAGCAGCGCCTCGAGGGCGCAGCCGTGCGGCGCTGCCTGGACTCGCTCACGGGGACGCAGCGCGAGGCGGTGGTGGACGCCTACTACGGCGGTCGGACCTACCGTGAGGTGGCCGAGCGGCTCGGTGCCGCCCTGCCGACCGTCAAGTCCCGGATCCGCGACGGACTGATCCGGCTGCGCGACTGCCTGGGGGTGAACCATGGCTGACAGCACGCACGACGCCTGGGACCTCCTGCCGGCCTACGCGCTCGACGCGGTCGACGACCTGGAACGCCGTGCGGTCGAACGCCTCCTCGCCGCCGACCCGGCGGCCCGCCGCGCCCTCGACGAGTACCGCGAGGTGGTCGCGGCGTTCACGGTGGACTCGACGCCGCCGGCCGAGCTCCGCGATGCCGTGATGTCCCGCATCGCGCAGGGGTCGACGGCGACACCCGCCGAGCGCTCCGGGGTCGACGACGGCGCGTGGTCCGGATCCGACGGCGAGACCCGGAGCGCCCGTTCCGCGGGCGACGAGAACGTCGTGCCGTTGGCCCGGCGCCGTCGCCGGTGGGGCCTCGTCGCCGCAGCGGCCGCCGCCGTCGTCGCCGTGGCCGTGCCCACCACCGTCGCGATCCGGGCGACCGTCGAGCAGAACCAGCTCCAGCAGCAGGTCGACACGGTCGCGCAGATGATGGCCGACCCGTCGGCGACCCTGCTGCGCAGCGAGGTCGCCGGGGGTGGCCAGGCCTCGGTGCTGGTCGCCGGCGAGGACCTGCTGTTCAGCGCGAGCGACCTGCCGGACGTCGGCGCGGGCTCGACCTACCAGCTCTGGCTGGTCGGCGCCGAGGGCGGTGTGACGTCCGCGGGTCTGCTCGACCCCGAGGACGGTGCCGTCGAGCGGCTGCTGCAGGGTGTGGACGGCGTCGGCCTGGCCGTGTCGGTCGAGCCGGAGGGCGGCTCGCAGCAGCCGACCACCGACCCGGTCGTCGTGCTCGCCGAGGGCTGACCCGGAGCGAGCGTGCGAGTGCAGGGGCGGCCCGACCACGAGTTCTGAGGGCTGACCCGGAGCGAGCGTGCGAGTGCAGGGGCGGCCCGACCGCGAGTTCTGAGGGCTGACCCGGAGCGATCCGCCGCAGCACGACACCGGCCCACCCCGTCCGAGGACGGCGCGGGCCGGTGCGGAGCTGGTGCCCTGGTCCCGCCCGCCCCCTGCGCGGCCGGGACCAGGGAGCCGGTCACATCGTCGGCATGAGGACCCCGTCGATGAGGTAGACGGTCGCGTTCTGCGTCATGACGCCACCGCAGATGACGCCGGCGTCGTTGACCGTGAGCTCGTCGCCCTCGCCGGTGACCTCGACGGTCTCGCCCTGGACCGTGGTGTGCTCGCCGACGACGTCCTCGGGCAGTGCCTGGCCCTCCACCACGTGGTAGGTCAGCACCGAGGTCAGCAGGTCGGCGTCGGTGGACAGGGCGTCGATGGTCTCGGCGTCGACGGCCTCGAAGGCCTCGTCCACCGGGGCGAACACCGTGAACTCGCCCCCGTTGAGGGTGTCGACCAGGTTCACGTCCGGGTTGAGCTCGCCGCTGACGGCGGCGGTCAGCGTGGTCAGCAACGGGTTGTTCGACGCCGCGACGGCCACGGGCTCGGTGGACATGCCCTCGATCGAGCCGGCACCGTCGGGCACCTGCGAGGCGTAGTCCTCGCACCCGGGGCCGACGAGGTTGGCGGCCGGGTCCATCTCCATGTCCTCCTCGGCCATGTCGTCCTCGGACTCCATGTCCTCCTCGGCCATGGACTCCTCCTCCATGGGGGACTCCTCGGTCATCGTCTCCTCCGAGCCGGCCGTGTCCCCGTCGTCGGTGGAACAGGCGCCCAGGGCCAGAAGGGCCAGGGTCGCGAAGCCGGCGGCGGCGGTGCGGGTGCGAGTGCGAGCCTTCATCGTTCTCTCCTTGCCTCGTCGCCCCGACGTCCCCGGGGCGCTTCACGAGGGTGTTCGGAACGAGGGCGCCGTCCGGATGGGTCAGGGCGAAAACTTTGTCGATCTGTGATCTCGCGCGCTCGCCGACGGGCCCGCATCATCGGTGGATGAGCGACATGTGGCGATTCGACGGTCGCATCCTCGGCGTCGGGACGACGTCCGGGACGCGGGTGGTGCTGGGGGTCTGGGACCGCTCGCCGTTCGGTGCCTTCGCCGACGCGATGGTCGAGGACGGCTCCGGCCGTCGTCGGCTCGTGGCGCCGGCCCACGTCGCCGAGTTCGTGGCCACGACCTACGGCTTCGACGACGTCGTGGAGTCGCCGGTCCGTGTGCGGCTCGAGGACGGCGCTCCCGGGTCGCTCACCGCCGAGGCCGGTCCGCTCCACCTGCACGCCGCCGTCGGGCGCCGCACGGGACTGGGCCGGCTGCTGCGGCTGCTGCCGGGCCGGCTCGCCTCCGCGCCGTGGTTCACCGTGCTCACCGACCCTGTCGCCCGGCTCGTGCTCGACGGCGTCCGGACGCGGGGCAGCGCCGGCAACGGCCGGCACGAGACGTACGGCGCCACGGACGTGCACCGGGTCGACGCCGTCAGTGCCACCTGGGAGGGCACGGACCTCGGGGCGCTCGCGGACGTCGACCCGCCGGTCCGGTTCGGGTTCGGCTCCACGCCGCGGCGTCCCAGCCTGACCCGGGTGACGACGACGGTGCGGGGCTGAGCGTCGGGCTCCGACCCATCCGCGCCGCTCCGCGCTCCGAACCCCGGGCATGGAGACGCTCGTGCTGGTCGGTCTGCTCGGTGGTCTGGTCACCGGCATCTCGCCGTGCATCCTGCCGATGCTGCCCGTCATCTTCTTCGCCGGCGGTGTCGAGGGAGCGCGGGCGCGGACCCGGGCCGCGACGGGTGACGCACCCGCGAACTTCGGTGAGGACCCGGCACGTGCCCGCGTCGACCAGGCGCTCTTCGCCGGGGCGCCGACGGCCATCCGGGTCGACCGCGTCGGCAGGGTCTCCAGCGGCCCGTCGCGGGGGGACCGGGACGGCACCGAGGCGCGCCACCGCCGGCGGCGGACGCCCCGGTCCTGGCGCCCCTACCTGGTCATCGCCGGACTGGTCGTCAGCTTCAGCCTCTTCACGCTGCTCGGGTCGCTCCTGCTCACCGCGCTCGGGCTGCCGCAGGACCTGCTGCGCTGGCTCGGCATCGCCCTGCTGGCCGCGATCGGCGCGGGCATGATCGTGCCCCGGTTCGAGGAGGTGCTCGAGCGGCCCTTCCGGCGGATCGCGGCCCTCGGGTCGCGGCGGTCCCCGCGCCCGGACCGCGGGGCGTTCCTGCTGGGCCTCGGCCTGGGCGTGCTCTACGTGCCGTGCGCCGGGCCGGTGCTGGCCGCGATCACCGTCGCCGGCGCGACCGGCGACGTCGGACCGGGCACGGTCGCCCTGACGGTGAGCTTCGCCGTCGGTGCCGCGGTCCCGCTGCTCGTCTTCGCCCTGGCCGGACGGCGCGTGGCCGAGCGGGTGCGGGGGTTCCAGCGCCACCAGCGCGGCATCCGCACCGCCGGAGGGCTCGTCATGATCGCGCTCGCGGGCGCCCTCGCGCTGAACCTGCCGGCCCAGCTCCAGCGGGCCCTGCCGGACTACATCGGCACCCTCCAGCAGCAGCTCGACTCCAGCGAGACCGTCCAGGACGCCCTCGAGCTCGGCGGGATCGTCACGGACGCCAACCGCGAGCTGTCGAACTGCACGAGCGGGGACGCCGAGCTCGCCGAGTGCGGGACGGCGCCGCCCCTGACCGGCATCACGACCTGGCTCAACACCCCCGACGGCGCACCCGTCGAGCTCGCGGACCTGCGCGGCCAGGTGGTGCTCGTCGACTTCTGGACCTACTCCTGCATCAACTGCCAGCGGGCGCTGCCGCACGTCAACGCCTGGTACGACGCCTACCGCGACGCCGGTCTGGAGGTGATCGGCGTGCACACCCCGGAGTTCGCCTTCGAGCGCGAGACGCGCAACGTCGTCGCGGGGGCCGAGGACCTCGGTGTCGACCACCCGATCGCGCAGGACAACGCCTACTCGACGTGGACCGGCTACCGGAACCGGTACTGGCCGGCCGAGTACCTGATCGACGCCGACGGGACCGTGCGCTACCTGAAGTTCGGCGAGGGTGACTACGCCACGACGGAGCAGCACATCCGCGACCTGCTGCGGGAGGCCGACTCGGACGTCACGCTCCCCGCGCCCACGGACACCGAGGACACCACCCCGCAGGCCGACACGACGCCGGAGACGTACCTCGCGCTCAACAAGGTCTTCAACTACGCGGGGCCGACCGACTACGGCAGCGGCGAGCGGCGGTTCACCGCACCCACCGAGCAGCCCGAGGACACCTTCTCCCTGGACGGTCGGTGGGACGTCGACTTCCAGGGTGCGACCGCGGTGTCCGACGACGCGATCCTGCGGCTGGCCTACCGGTCCACCGACGTGTACTCGGTGCTCGGGGGCGAGGGCACCGTGACGGCACGGGTCCTGGCCGACGACGGCACCCTGCGCGCGGAGCGGGAGATCGACGTGGCGGCCAACCCCACGCTCCATGACGTGCTGCGCGGTGACGGCGCGACCGAGGGGACGGTGGAGCTGGAGGTGCCCGCCGGCGTGACCGTGTACACCTTCACGTTCGGCTGACCGCCGCGGACGGCGTCGACGCGTCGGGCAGGGCAGCCGTCAGCGGCCCTCGGGATCTCGGTGGACTCCGCGACGGCGAACCCCCAGCCCTGGGCGACTGTGGGCTCGGGTGGCACGGCGATCTCGTCGGGGGGTCAGGACCCGGCGGCGAGCGGACCGAAGCGGTCGGCCGACGCGAGCCGCCAGTCGGCGGCCCAGCCCTGCGGTGCGTCGTCGAGCAGCTCACCCGGGGCGAGCCACTCGTACAGCTCCGCGTACGAGCGGCTGTCCGTGGGGGACACGGTGCGCCGGAGGTGCGCGGGGGTCAGCTCCTCGGGTCCGGAGACGCCCATGGCGGCCATGAGTCGCATCGCCTCGTCGACGGTGGAGCGCTGGTAGCGGTGGACGCGTTCGCTCTTGTCCGCGACGTCGAGGGCTCGGGCCCGCCAGGGGTTCTGCGTGGCGACGCCGCTCGGGCAGCGGTCGGTGTGGCACCGCTGCGCCTGGATGCAGCCCGCGGCCATCATCATGGCCCGGGCGGCGTTGGTGTAGTCGGCCCCCTGGGCGAGCCGTTTGACGATGTCGCTGCCTCCGGCGATCTTCCCGCTCGCGCCGACGCGGACACGGTCGCGCAGTCCCGTGCCCACGAGGGCGTTGTGGACCGTCATCAGTCCCTGGGTGAGCGGCATGCCGACGTGGTCCTCGAACTCCAGGGGTGCAGCACCGGTGCCGCCCTCGGCGCCGTCCACGATGATGAAGTCGGGGGCGGTTCCGACCTCCAGCACGGCCTTGCAGACGGCGAGCACGTCCACCCGTGAGCCCACGCAGAGCTTGATGCCGGCGGGCTTCCCACCGGCGAGCTCACGCATCCGTGCGACGAACTCGACGAGCTCGGTCGGGGTCGAGAACACCCGGTGGGCGGAAGGGCTGACGCACTTCTCGCCCGCGGGGACCTGGCGTGTCCGGGCGATCTCGGCGGTCACCTTCGAGGCGGGCAGTACCCCGCCGACCCCCGGCTTCGCGCCCTGGCTCAGCTTGAGGGACACCATCTTGACCTGGTCTTTCGCGGCGGTGGCGCGGAACGTCGCGGGGTCGAAGTCGCCGTCCGCGGTCCGCGCGCCGAAGTAGCCGGTCCCGATCTCCCAGACCAGGTCGCCGCCGTGCTCCTCGTGGTACGGCGAGAGGCCGCCCTCGCCGGTGTCGTGGGCGAACCCGCCGAGGGCGGCACCCTTGTTCAGGGCGCGGATCGCGTTGGCCGACAGGGAGCCGAAGCTCATGGCCGAGACGTTGAGCAGGGCCATGGAGTACGGGCGGGTGCAGTCGGGTCCGCCGACCTGGACCCGCGCCGGCTCGTCGGGGGTCTCCAGCGGGGTCGTCGTGTGCACGAGGTGCTCGTGCCCGACCCGGTTGACGTCGAGCTCGGTGCCGAACGGCTTCTCCTCGTTGACGCCCTTCGCCCGCTCGTACACGAGCGAGCGGGTGTCGCGGTCGTACGGGCGGCCGTCCCAGTCGCGCTCGATGAAGTACTGCTGCAGCTCGGGCCGGACGATCTCGAGGAGGTAGCGCAGATGGCCGATCACGGGGTACCGGCGCAGGATCGTGTGCTTGCGCTGCAGCAGGTCCCAGGTCGCCAGGGAGGCGATCCCCGCGCCGAGGGCTCCTACGCCTTGCCAGGTTCTCCGTCGTCCCACCTCGTCCTCCGTCCTGGACTCGTGCTCCGTCGGGGCGGCCAGGGGTCAGCCGGCGAAAGACTCCAGCGTCGCCCGGTCGACGGTCCCGTCGTGCCGGATCAGCTCCTCGGCCTCGTCCATCCGCTCCCAGACGTTGACGGCCATGGCCCCGTTGACCCGGCCGCCGTCGACCCAGAACGCGACGCACTCGCGGTCCTCGGCGGAGCCGGAGATCACGACGTCGCCCTCGGTGAGTCCCTTGGCCTCCATGCCGAGGTCGAACTGGTCGGAGAAGAAGTACGGCAGCACGTCGTACGGCTCCTCGGAGCCCATCACGGCCCGCGCGGCATGCTTGCCGGTCTCGTCGGCCACGGCCCAGTGCTCGATGCGCAGCAGCCGGTCGAAGCGTGCGGACGGTACCGCGGCGATGTCGCCGACGGCCCAGACCTCCGGTGCGGAGGTGCGCAGGGTCCCGTCGACGGCGACGCCGCCGCCGTCGCGGTCCGCGACCAGGTCGAGCCCCGCCTCCGCGGCGAGCCCGACCTCCGGGGTGACGCCGATCCCGACGACGACGGTGCGTGCCGCGAGGGACGTGCCGTCGTCGAGGTGCACGCTGCTCGCCCGGGTGCCGTCGCCCTCGATCGCGACGACGGAGCGGCCGTGGAGCAGCCGCACGCCGTTGTCCTCGTGCAC
Source organism: Isoptericola sp. b515 (assembly GCF_030588125.1). Taxonomy (NCBI): domain Bacteria; kingdom Bacillati; phylum Actinomycetota; class Actinomycetes; order Micrococcales; family Promicromonosporaceae; genus Isoptericola; species Isoptericola sp. b515. The sequence continues at coordinate 86,052 of NZ_JAUQYR010000004.1, forward strand.
GCCGGTGAAGACGCGGGCCACCTCGGCGCCGAGCGACGCGAGCGGGTGCGGGCCGCGGCCGACGACGGTCACGTCCCGGCCGAGCTGCCGGGCGGAGGCGGCGACCTCCATACCGATCCACCCGTCGCCGACCACGACGACGGGTCCGTCCTCGGAGAGTGCGGTGGAGAGCCGGTCGGCGTCGCGCACGGAGCGCAGGTAGTGGACGCCGTCGAGCTCGGCCCCGGGCACGTCGATCCGCCGGACCCGGGATCCCGTGGCGAGCACCAGCCGGGAGTACCGCTGGGACCCGCCGGGAGCGGTGGTGACCGAGCGGGCGCCGACGTCGAGCGCGGTGACGCTGGTCCCGGTCCGCAGGTCGACGTTGTGGTCGCTGTACCAGTCCGCGTCCAGGGGGCGCAGGTCGGCACGTCCCGCCTCGCCGCGCAGGTACTCCTTGGACAGCGGAGGACGCTCGTACGGCGGCATGGGTTCGCCGGCCACCACCACGAGCGGCCCGTCGTAGCCCTGGTCGCGCAAGGTCTCCGTGGCGCGGGCTGCGGCGAGCCCACCCCCGACGACGACGATCGGATCCATCGGTCCTCCTTGGCGCTGTCCTGCAGTCCGCCTCACAGAGTGTCACGTCTGCCCGGATCGTGCCGTGGAGGGCCGCAGGTGCGCGGCGGCGGGCGGTGGGCGCCAGGCCCCGGTGTCGTCAGGCGGTGTCGCGGTCCTTCTGCCGGGTTCCGGTGGAGAGACCCGCGACGAGCAGCACCGCCCCGGCGAGCAGGAGGTACGTCGACAGCAGGAGGGCGATCGTCGGTGCGTCGTCGGTGGGTCGGGCGAGGATCACGACGCCGAGCACGATCCACAGCACCGCGTTGACGAGCTGCCAGTCCCAGGCCTTCGCGCGTACGGCGCGCCCCCGCAGCCCGGCGACGACTCCGGCCACGCCCGCGGCGCAGGCCCACACGCCGACGACGAGGAAGAGCAGGGGAGCAGTCATCGAGGGCCAGAGCACCACGAGCAGGCCGGCGGCGACGCTGAGCAGCCCGGCGACGAACCGCCAGCTCAGGTCGCCCTGGTCGGCCCGTTGCCCGGGGACGTTCTCGACCGCGAGCAGCGCTCCCTGGGCGAGGATGGCCAGGCCGATCACCCAGCGCAGCCAGGACAGGCCCTCGTCGGGGTTGACGAGGAGGACGGCACCGGCGACGAGGTAGGCGACGGCACGGACGTAGACGAGTCGCCACAACCTCCGCGCCGTCCCCGCGGTCCGTCGCGAGAGTGGTGTCACCGCGTCGTCGGCCATGCCCGGCTCCTCCCGGCGTCGTCCCGTGCTGGTGATGCTACGAGCAGCGCGTGGTCCTCGCCGTCTGACGTGCGGGGACGGTCACGGTTCCGGCAAGACGTCGCAGGATCACCCTTGCGCTCCGATGTCGCGGACCTCTAAGGTCGGCCATGCGTGGTGACACGAGTCACTACTGCCCCCTCGAGTCTCGACGGAGAGGAACTCGCATGTCAGTCCCGTCCTCGCGCGGCAGGCCCCGCCGCGCACTGGCCCTGGGAGCAGCCGCGGCCGTCCTGCTGACCGGCGTCGGCGCCGCGCAGGCGTCGCCGCCCGACCAGGTCGACCCGTTCGACCCGGACCTCGGCCCGAACGTCATGGTCTTCGACCCCTCGACCCCGCAGGCGGAGATCGAGACGGCGCTCGACGAGCTCGCCGAGCAGCAGACCGACGCCGAGATGTCGACGGACCGCTACAGCGTGCTGTTCAAGCCGGGCAGCTACGGCTCGGCCGAGGACCCGCTGCAGGCGCGCGTCGGCTACTACACGGAGGTCGCCGGCCTCGGGGCGTCCCCGGGCGACGTCGACGTCCGCGGCGCGATCGAGGTCTACAACCGCTGCCTGAACAACATTCCGGGCAGCTCGAACTGCATCGCGCTCGTCAACTTCTGGCGCACGCTGTCGAACCTCCACCTGACGATCGACAGCTCCGGTCAGGACGGGTGCCGGGCGTCGGCCAACTTCTGGGCGGTCTCCCAGGCGGTCTCGATGCGACGTCTCGACGTCGACGGCTTCCTGTCCCTGATGGACTACTGCACCGACGGGCCGCACTACGCCTCCGGGGGCTTCATCGCCGACTCGCGGTTCGACACGCCGCCGCTGAACGGGTCGCAGCAGCAGTGGCTGACCCGCAACAGCGAGATGCCCGCCTGGTCGAACGCCGTGTGGAACCAGGTGTTCTCCGGCGTCGTCGGTGCCCCCGACGACTCGGAATTCCCCTCCCCGCCGTACACGACGCTCGACGAGACGCCCGTGAGCCGGGAGAAGCCGTACCTCTTCGTCGACGACGACGGGCGCTGGAACGTCCGCGTGCCCGCGGCGCAGACCGGCACGCGCGGCGTGAGCTGGGCCGACGGCATGACCGAGGGGCGCACCATCGGCATCGAGGACTTCTTCGTCGCCCAGCCGGGTGACTCGGTCCGCGAGATCAACACCAACCTGGCCCGTGGCAAGCACCTGCTGCTGACGCCGGGCGTCTACGACGTCGCGGAGACCATCGAGGTCAAGCGTCCCGACACCGTCGTGCTCGGCATGGGGCACGCCACCCTGACCGCCGTCGACGGCGCGACGCCGATGCGCGTCGCGGACGTCCCCGGCGCCGTCGTCGCGGGTGTCACGATCGACGCCGGCGAGACGGAGTCCGAGCTGCTGCTGCAGGTCGGCAAGGAGAACGGCGACCACGAGAACCGGACCGACCCCGCGAACCCGACCACGCTGTCCGACGTGTACTTCCGCGTCGGCGGCCCCCACGTCGGGTCCACGGACACCGCGCTCGAGGTGAACTCCGACAACGTGCTCATCGACCACACCTGGGTGTGGCGCGGGGACCACGGCGTCGAGGGCTTCCCCACGGGTGGGGAGAACGGCGTGAACGGTGACACCGTGCGGTGGAACACCAACATCGGCCGCACCGGTGTGCGCATCAACGGTGACGACGTGACCGCGACCGGTCTGTTCGTCGAGCACTTCCAGGAGTTCAACACCGTCTGGAACGGCGAGCGCGGCACCACCGTGCTCTACCAGAACGAGCTGCCCTACGACCCGCCGACCCAGGCCGACTGGACCCGTCCGGACGGCACCCTCGGGTACGCCGGGTACAAGGTGGCCGACGACGTCACCGAGCACACGCTGCACGGTGGCGGGGTGTACGTCTTCAACCAGAACAACCCGGACATCGTCACCGAGAACGGGTTCGAGGTGCCCGACGCCCCGGGCGTGAAGCTGCACCACATCATGACGGTCAACCTGTCGGCCGGGACCATCAACCACGTCGTCAACGGCGTGGGCGACGCGGTGCCGCCGTCGACGGTCGGTGTGCCGGAGTACCTCGTGGAGTACCCCGCACCCTGACCCCTCCCTCCTGAGCAGGAGATGCAGACCCCGCCCCGGGGACGGCCCGTCCGGTCCGTCCCCGGGGCGGGGCTCTCCTGCGTCCGGGGCGGGGCGCCGTGCGCGGAGGGGGTCGGTCAGGTCGAGGCGCGCGGGACGACGCGGCTCGGCTCGTCCGGCCCGGGCGGCAGCGGCCGGCCGTCCAGCACCGCCTCGACGCTCGCCGCCAGGTGACGGGCCTGCGCGGCGCTCGGCTGCGAGATGGTCGTCAGGGGCGGGTCGGCGAGCGAGGCGGCCGGGACGTCGTCGAGACCGATGACGGCGAGACGGCCGGGCACCTCGACACCGGCCTCGCGGGCCCCGGCCAGGACCGCCAGGGCGACCTCGTCGTTGTAGCAGGCGACCGCGTCGACGCCGTCGGCCACCCACCCGCGCACCGCCTCGGTCGCGGGGGCGACCGGGGTGACGACGGCGACCGGCGGCACGGGGACGTCCGCCCGGGCGCAGGCGCGCCGCACACCGTCCGTGCGCAGGTCGGCGAACTCGCGCAGCCGCTCGTCCGGGGTGGTGGCGATGCCGAGGTGTCGGTACCCACGCTCGAGCAGGTGCTCGACCTGGAGCTCGCCCAGTCCTCGCTGGTTCTCCGCGTCGATGCCGGGGTGGGCGCCGTCGTCCACGGACCCGGCACCGACCACCTCGATGCCCGCCTGGCGCAGCGCCCGCAGGTCCTCGGCCGGGAAGTGCGTGAGACCGACGACGACGCGGGGCGTGACGGCCCGCCACAGCTCGCGCAGCGGCCGGGTCGAGCGGTGGTGGTGCACCAGGAGGAAGAGGCCGCGTTCGGCGAGGTTGTCGGTGAGCAGGTCCAGGACCGTGTCCACGACGGGGCCGGTGGGCCAGTCGGGCAGGACGCACACGACCAGGTCGCTCTGCCCGCGGCGCAGGGCGCGTGCCGCGGCCGACGGCGCGTACCCGAGCTGTGCGGCGGTGGCCAGGACGAGGTCGCGGGTCGCGGTCGAGATGTTCGTGCCCGGGGTGTCGTTGAGGACGTAGCTGACGGTGGTGCGGGACACGCCGGCGGCGCGCGCGACGTCGGCACTGGTGACGGGCAAGGGATCCTCCACGACGGTGTGGGTCGAACTCTACGCGGCGCGCCGTCGCGGTGGGCGTGCTGGACGGGTGTATCAACTGGCTGGTACACATGGTCCCGCCGACCGAACCGACGGAGGTCCTCGCCGTGGCGCTGTTCCTGTTCCTGACGTTCTGGCAGGAGGCGGTCGGGCTGCTGGCGGCCCTCGTGCTCGTCGTGGCCCGTCGGCGGTCCGCCGGCGCACTGCCGGTCACGACGGGCGTCCGCGCGGTGGTGCTCTCCGGCCTGGCGCTCGCCCTGGCCTTCCTGGCCGCGCGACGGTGGAGCGGTATCGGGCCCGTCGTGGGCGGACCCGAGCTCCTGGGCGGGCTGTACGGCGCCACCCTCTACACCGGGCCCCTGATCGCCGGCCTGATCGCCCTGGCCGTGTTCCTCCTCCCGGTCCGTCGCCGCCCGACCGGTCGCTCCGCGGTCCTGGCCCGGCGGACGCCTCTGACCTTCGTCCGTCCGTGGTGGTTCGTCGCGGTGTCCCTGGTGCTGACGGGCGTCGTCGTCCTCACGGTCGCGCTGGGCCTGGTCTCGCGGCCTGACGACGAGGGGCACTACCGGATGTTCCTCATCGAGGCCGGGGAGACCGCCGTCGGGGCCTCCGTCTACGGCTGGTACTACTCCGTGCCGTGCCTTGTCCTGATCGCCGGGCTGCTGCTCCTGGCGTTCCTCGACCTCGTGCTGATCGCGCGCCCGGCGGTGGTCGGCGACCACGAGTCGGACCTGGCCCAGCGGACCTGGCGCTCGCGTGCCGTCGTCGGCGTCGTCGTCGGCGCGCTGCTGCTGCACCTGTCCGCCGTCGTCTACTCGCTGCAGGGCGCCCTGATGGTGCGCGGCTCCTCGTCCGGGACCGGGGTGCTGAGCAGCGCGTTCGCCCCGCTCGCGGAACCCCTGCATCTGGTCGGGGACGTCGTGCAGGCCGGCGGCTGGTTCGTGTGGTTCTTCCTGCTGCTCGCCGCGCTGACGGCCCGCCGTGCCGAACGGGCGCGCGACGCGGAACCCGCCCTCGCGACGGAGGGCTGAGCGGTGCCGCTGCGCATCGCGCTGACCGGCAGCACGCCACCGGCGGACCAGATCCGTGACCAGATCCGGGGCCTGGTCACCACAGGCCGGCTCGGCGCCGGCGAGCGGCTGCCCTCGGTCCGCCAGCTCTCCGCCGACCTCGGGGTGGCGGCCGGCACCGTGGCCAAGGCGTACCGGTCCCTCGAGGCCGACGGGGTCCTGGCCAGCCGCATCGGTTCCGGGACCCGCGTCAGCACGACCGCAGGTGCCGCGCCGCACGCCGTCGTCGAGAGTGCGCAGGGTCTGGCCCGTGCCGGCCGGGAGGCGGGGGTCGACGTCGACGAGGCCGTCCGTGTGCTGCGCGCCGTCTGGGGCGACTGACGCCGACGTCGGGCCGACATGGCCGCCTACGCTGAGGCCGTGGACCCCCTCGACGCCGTCACCTGGCCCGTGCTGACCGAACGCCTGGCGATCCGCCGTGCGACGCCCGACGACGCCGCGGCGACCTGGCGGTGGCGGCGGCTGCCCGAGGTCGGGGAGTGGATCACCAGCGCGCCGACCGACTACGCGACCTACCGAGAGCGGTTCGTCGACCCCACCCGTCTGGCTCTGACGCTCGTGGTCGAGCTCGACGGCGAGCCGATCGGCGACCTCATGGTGAAGGTCGAGGACGGGTGGGCGCAGGCCGAGGTGGCCGACCAGGGCCGCGCCGTGCAGGCCGAGATCGGCTGGACCCTCGACCCGGCGTTCGGTGGCCAGGGCTACGCGACCGAGGCGGTGCGCGGAGCGATCGGGATGGCTTTCGAGCAGCTCGGGCTGCGTCGCGTGCACGCCGGATGCTTCGCGGCGAACGAGGCCTCGTGGCGGCTGATGGAGCGCCTCGGGATGCGCCGGGAGGAGCACAGCCGCAAGACCGGTCTGCACCGGTCGGGCGAGTGGCTGGACGGCATGGACTACGGGCTGCTGGCCGAGGAGTGGCGGGGCTGACCCACCACGGGGCGGCCTCGGCTGTCTACAGGACGAGCGCCCAGATCGGCGCCGCGGTGATCAGGCAGATGGTGACGGCGGCGCCGAGATCGACGGGCTGCGGCTGAGACCGTGGATCCGGGACGAATCGTCCGCCACGTCGATGCCTGGACCGGACGAGCCAGGTCTCGTGGTCGCGTTCCGCGACGCGACGGCGGAACCCGATCGTCACGAAGAGGGGGAGCAGCAGAGCGACGTAGGTGAGGGTCGCGCCGACGGCGATCGATGCGATCTGCGAGTCGGCCTCCGTCCACGCAGGTCCGGGGAACCTGCGCCCGCGGTGGAACGCCACCAGGACGCCGATGATCGTCCCTCCGACGAGGCCGGCACCAGCAGCGAAGTGGGCCTTCCTGACCATGCCGACGCGCTGCTCCGACCGTGGGCTGGCACCGAACGCCATCTCGAACTGACCCTTGCTCGGCCGGCAGAGCAGTCGCAGGACGAGACCCAGGGGAGAGTCCTCGGCCACGGACCGGTACGTGCGCGGCGAGCGCGTGCCTCCGTCGTCGCTGCGCATGACCGAAGAATGGCCACGGCGGGAACAGACGCAGAGACCCGTCAAGGAAGGACAAGAGGCCCTCCCACCAGCGTTTCCGCTGGCCAGAGGGCCTCTCGACTGGTCGGGGTGACAGGATTTGAACCTGCGACCTCTTCGTCCCGAACGAAGCGCGCTACCAAGCTGCGCCACACCCCGAGGGACTGCGCCCGCACGCTCGAACACCGGCGAACCGGATCCCTCGTGCGGAAGCCTGCTCAGAATAGCCGACGATCGCCCCGGAACGAAAACTCAGATCCGGTCCCGCGCCGTGAACGTGATCAAGGTCGCTTCCGGGCGGCAGGCGAACCGCACCGGGGCGTACGGCGAGGTCCCGGCGCCGGCCGAGACGTGCAGCCAGGTGGAGTCCTCGCCGCCCGGTTCGTCGGGCCGCGGGCCGGGCCAGCCGTGCAGACCCTTGGCACGTCCGCGGTCGATGTCGCAGTTGGTGACCAGCGACCCGTAGAACGGCAGGCACAGCTGGCCGCCGTGCGTGTGCCCGGCGATGATCGCGTCCGCTCCGTCGGCGTGCATCCGGTCCAGCACCCGCTGGTACGGCGCGTGCGCGACCCCGAGGCGCAGCAGCGCCGGCTCGTCGTCGGTCGTCTCCGGGAACTCGTCCCGGTCCAGGTGCGGGTCGTCCACACCGGCCAGGGCGACGCGCCGCCCCCCGACGTCGACGGCGTCGCGCCGGTTGGTCAGGTCGGCCCATCCGGCGTCGCGCATCGCCGCGGCCATGCGGTCCCACGGCAGGTCGGGCGTGCGGCGCATCGGTCCGCGGGCGTCCGGGAGCAGGTAGCGCGCCGGATTCTTGAAGGTGGGGGAGTAGTAGTCGTTGGAGCCCATGACGAACGCCCCCGGGGCGGCGAGCAGCGGCTGGAGCGCGTGCAGCAGCGGGTCGACGGCGTCGTGGTGCGCGATGTTGTCGCCGGTGTCGATCACCAGGTCAGGCTCCAGCGCGGCCAGCGACCGGACCCAGTCGATCTTGCGCTGCTGGTCCGGGGTCAGGTGCAGGTCCGAGACGTGCAGGACCCGCAGGTCGCGCTCGCCCGGGGCCAGCACGGGCACGGTCACCCGGCGCAACGTGAACAGCTTCGTCTCGAGGTGTGCGTACGCCAGGCCGGCGACGCCCAGGGCGGCGACCCCGCCCAGCACGGTGAGGGGTCTCAGCCGTCGCTCCCGTCGTTCTGACCGTTCCCGTTGCCGTTTCCGTTGCCGCCGCTGTTCCCCGGGCCGTCGCTCGCGCCCGAGGAGTCGGACCCCGTGCTGAACGACGAGCTGTCGTCGGACGTGGTGGGCGCAGAGGTGGGGGCCGGGGCCGAGCCGATCAGCCGCGGGTCAGGGGCGCCGAAGTCCTCGACCGGCATGCCCTTGACCGCCTGGTCCATGTAGGTCTTCCAGGTCGGGGCCGCGACGGTCGAGCCGTAGAGGATGTCGTAGGAGTTGCCCGCGACGGTGCCCGGACCGGTGTGGTCCTCGACGGGGTTGTCGACCGAACCGACCCAGACGGTCGTGGCGAGCTGCGGGACGAATCCCGAGAACCACGTCTGGGCCGACAGCTGGGACGTGCCCGTCTTGCCGGCCACCGGGCGGCCGTCCTCGAGACCGCCGACGTAGTAGGCCGTTCCGCGGGTGAAGACGTTCTCCATGGCGTGAATCATGGTGTTGGCGACGTTCGTCGGCAGCGCGTTCTTGTCGCAGTCGGCCTCGGGGACCTCGTACTCCTCACCCTGGGGCCCGGTGACACCCGTGATCGCCCGCGGCGCGCAATAGGTGCCGCCCGAGGCGATGGTCGCGTACATCGCGGCCATGTTCAGCGGGGAGGACTCCTGCGTGCCGAGCAGCATCGGCGCGAAGATGTTGATGTCGCTCTCCTTGACCTGCGTGGTCTTCAGCGGCCCCTTGTCCCGGGTGTCCGTCTTGATGCTCGTGCTGGTGGGGCGGAAACCCATCTGGTAGGCGGTGCTGCGCAGGTCGCACAGGTTGAGCCGGCTGCCCATGTCGGCGTAGGCCGCGTTCACGGACAGGTAGGTGGCCTTCATCACGCTCATCGGCCCGGCGGAGCCGCCCTCGGCGTTGCCGACCGACCAGGGCGCGGACGTGAGGTTGCCCACGCACGGCGTGTTGAAGTTCGCCGGGATGAGGGTCCGTTCGTTGGCGTTCACGACGTCGTTGAGCGTGTGCCCGCTCTTGAGCCACTCGGCGAGGACCACCGGCTTGAAGTTCGACCCCGGGGAGAAGCCGCCCGAGGCGCCGTGCAGGTAGTCGGCGTTGTAGCTGACGGTCGTGTCCCGGCTCGCCTTCTCCGCGGCCTTCGTGCCGGTGTAGGGGACGTTCTGGGCCATCGCGAGGATCTTGCCGGTCCCGGGCTCGACGGAGACGATCGAGGCCTCGAGCCCCTCGCTGCTGTCGTCCTCGGGCACCGACGTCTTGATGGTCTTGAACGCGGACTTCTGCTTCTTCATGTCCAGCGTCGTGTGGATGTCGAGACCGCCCCGGTAGAGCAGGTTCTGGCGGTCCGCGCGCGTCTCCCCGAACGCCGGGTCCAGCAGCAGCTCCTTGATGACGTAGTCGCAGAAGAACGCCGAGTTGTTCGCCATCTGGCAGCCGGCCGGCGTCGGGTTGACGTTCAGCGTCTCCTCGATCGGCTGGTCGAGCGCCTCGTCACGCTCGTCCAGCGAGATGTACCCGAGGCTGTACATGTTCTTGATGACCAGGTCGCGCCGCTCCTGGGCCAGCTCGGGGTTCCGCGTCGGGTCGAACTTGCTCGGTGCCTTCGTGATCCCGGCGATCGTGGCGGCCTGGACGACGGTGAGGTCCGCGGCCGTCGTGTTGAAGTAGTAGCGGGCTGCCGCCTCCACGCCGTAGATCTGCTTGTGCCCGAACTGTGCGACGTTCAGGTAGCCCTGGAGGATCTCGTCCTTGGACATGCGCTCCTCGAGGGCGATGGCCATCTTGGCCTCGCGGAGCTTGCGGTCGATGGTGGACTCGTGGGCGGCGATCACGGCGAACTGGTCGCCGTCCTGCAGGGCCGACTCGATGAGCATGTTCTTGACGTACTGCTGGGTCAGCGTCGAAGCGCCCTGCGTGGCGTCGTTCGTGAGGTTGTTGACGACGGCACGGGTGATGCCTTGGGCGTCCACGCCGTGGTGCTCGTAGAACCGCTCGTCCTCGATGGCGATCGCCGCGTGCTGCACGTTCTCGGAGATCTCGTCGAGCGGCTTCACGATGCGGTTCTGGTAGTAGAACGTCGCCAGCAGCTTGCCGTTCGAGGCGTAGATCCGGGACTGCTGGGACAGCGGCCGCGGCTCGAGCTCGGCCGGGAACTCGTCGTAGATCTCCACGGTGCTGTCCGCCACCGCGTTGACCCCCGCGACGGCCGGGATGACGAACCCCGCGGCCAGCACGCCGCCGGCGCCGGCGGCCAGCAGGAAGGCAAGCAGCAGCGCGACCATCTGCGTGGCCGGGATCGTGCGCGTGATGCGACGAGACTCAGGAGGCGCCATGTGCCCAGCCTAGAGGTTCGGTCCGCGCCGCCGCACAGGAGGACCGGCACGGGTGTGCAGGTCCTGTGGAGTCGTGGTCCCGGACTCGTGCCGATGCCCCGACGAAACATGGTCGGGCTACCATCGCCGCATGGCTACCACGTGGGAGTACGCGACCATCCCCCTCCTGATCCACAACACGAAGGCGATCCTCGACCAGTGGGGCGCCGACGGCTGGGAGCTGGTGCAGGTCGTGCCGGGTCCGGACAGCGCGAACCTCGTCGCCTACCTCAAGCGACCCTCGGGTGAGTGAGGCCGGCGTGAGCATCGAGTCCCGCCTGGCAGAGCTGGGCCTGACCCTGCCCGACGTCGCCGCACCGGTGGCGGCGTACCAGCCCGCCGTCCGGTCGGGACGGTACGTCTACACCGCGGGGCAGCTGCCCTTCGTGGACGGTGCCCTGCCGACCACCGGCAAGGTCGGCGCCGGCGACGGGCTCGTGGACCCGGCGGACGCCACCGAGCTCGCCGGCATCTGCGCCCTCAACGCGCTGGCCGCCGTGCACAGCCTCGCCGGCGCGCTGGAGGGTGTGCGCATCGTCAAGGTCACCGGTTTCGTGGCCAGCGACCCGTCCTTCACCGGCCAACCCGCCGTCCTCAACGGTGCCAGCGAGCTGCTGGGCAAGATCTTCGGGGACGCCGGCACGCACGCCCGGTCCGCCGTCGGCGTCGCGGTCCTGCCGCTGGACGCCCCGGTCGAGGTCGAGCTGATCGTCGAGCTCGCCGACTGACGGGTCCCCCGTCACAGCACGAGCTCGGCAGTTCCTGCGTCGATCGGCACCTCAAGCTGCCGATCGACGCAGGAACTGCCGACGGCGCGGGACGCCGCGGTACAGCGCACACAGCGGACGTCGAAGGCCCCCGGACACCGTCATCCACCCCGAAGTGGAGGCCGCCCAGCGGCCGTGAACGTGACGGTGTCCGGGGGCCTTCGACGTCCGCGGACGAGCAGGACTCAGCGGGCGCGGCGCTCCAGCCGGTCCATGTCGAGCAGCACGACGGCACGGCCCTCGCGACGGACCCAGCCACGCGTGGCGAAGTCGGCCAGCGCCTTGTTGACGGTCTCGCGGGACGCGCCGACGAGCTGGGCGAGCTCCTCCTGCGTCAGGTCGTGCGCGACGCGGACGCCCTCGTCGTTCGGCTCGCCGAAGCGCTGCGACAGGTCGAGCAGCGCCTTCGCGACCCGCCCGGGCACGTCGGAGAACACGAGGTCGGCCAGGGTCTCGTTCGTGCGGCGCAGCCGTCGGGCGAGCGCGCCGAGCAGCGTCGTGGCGACGTTGGGGTGGGCGGCGACCCACTGGACGAGCGCCTGGTGGCGCAGCTCGTAGCACAGCGCGTCGGACACCGACGACGCGGTCGCGGTCCGGGGGCCCGGGTCGAAGAGCGAGAGCTCGCCGAACATCTCGCCGGGTCCGAGGATCGACAGCAGGTTCTCCCGACCGTCGCTGGAACGGCGTCCCAGCTTGATCTTGCCCTGCGCGATCACGTAGAGCCGGTCGCCCGGCTCCCCCTCGCGGAACAGGACGTCCCCGCGGCCCAGCTCGACCGGGATCATGGACTCGATGAGCGCCTTGGACTCCTCGGTGTCCATGTCGGCGAACAAGGGGGCGGAGAGCACGACGGTGTCGTCCACAGCAATCCTCACGTTCTCGGGCCTCTGCCCGGGCGGGGCGAGGCGCGCGTCTGTCAAAATGTGTTCCAGGTCTCAGTCTGCCTCACACCAGGGCGTCGTGCCTGGACGCACCGCCGCGGGGTGACGTCCGGGCGAACGACCGGCGGGGTCCTCGAGTTCCGCGACCTGGCGTCCGTCCTGCGGTCGGAGTCCGGGGTTACGCTGCCCGCATGGTCGAGACGTCGGAGCAGCCTACCCCTACCGGCGAGTCCCGTCTGGCCCTGGTCCGACGGGCCCGGCGCATCGACCGCGTGCTCGCCGAGACCTACCCGGACGCGCGTGCGGAGCTGGACTTCACCACGCCCTTCGAGCTGCTGGTCGCCACGGTGCTCTCGGCCCAGACCACCGACGTGCGGGTCAACGCGACGACGCCGACGCTGTTCGCCCGGTACCCCGACGCCACCTCGCTCGCCGCGGCCGAACCGGCTGACGTCGAGGAGATCCTGCGCCCGCTCGGCTTCTACCGGGCCAAGACGCGGTCGGCGATCGGCCTGGCCCAGGCTCTCGTGGAACGGCACGGCGGCGAGGTGCCGCGCCGTCTGCCGGACCTGGTGGCGTTGCCCGGCGTCGGGCGCAAGACGGCGAACGTCGTGCTCGGCAACGCGTTCGGCATCCCCGGCATCACCGTGGACACCCACTTCGGCCGGCTCGCCCGGCGCCTCGGGTTCACCGAGGAGGAGGACCCGGTCAAGGTCGAGCACGCCGTCGGCGAGCTCTTCCCCCGCAAGGACTGGGTGATGCTGAGCCACCACCTGGTCTGGCACGGCCGCCGGGTCTGCCATGCGCGGCGTCCGGCGTGCGGCGCCTGCCCGGTCGCGCGGTGGTGCCCGTCGAACGGTCTGGGGGAGTCCGACCCGGTCGCTGCCGCGAAGCTGCTCCGGCCGGGGCCGCGGGGCTGACCGCCGTCGCGCCCGTCGGTCAGCGCAGCACGCCCGGGCGCCGCAGCCAGTCGAGCAGCAGCCCGGTCACGGCGTCGGGGGCCTCCTCCGGCAGGAAGTGGCCCGCCCCCTCGACGACCTCGAACCGGAAGTCGCGCGCGAGCGCCGCCCCGTCCAGGTCGGCGGTCTCGCGCCGCAGGAACCCGTCGGCGGCGCCGTGGAGCTGCAGGACCGGCACGTCGATCGGGCGCTTGAGGGCCGCGAGGTACCGGCGTCCGGCCGGGTGGCTCGACGTGCGGGACAACCAGCGCAGCGCGTCCACCGCGCTGTGCGCGGCGAACGGGACGCGCAGCGCCTCCCGGTAGCGCGCGACCGCCTCCGGGTCCAGGGGGCGGTCGGAGCCGGCGTCCAGGATGCCGGCCACGCCGTCGGCGTCCTGCAGGCGGCGTTCGAGGACGCCGGGCAGCTGCGCGGCGGCGAACAGGCGCCGGGCCGCGGGGGTGAGGATGCCCCTCCCCGGGACGTGCAGGCGGCCCGGGTGCGGTGCGCTCACCGCGGCGACGGCCGCGGTGACGGCCGGCTGGAGCGCCGACATGGCCCACGCGAGGGCGCCGCCGGTGCCCGCACCGACGACGACGGCACGGTCGTGTCCGAGGGAGCGGATCACCCCGGCCACGTCGCGGGTGCGGGTCGGCACGTCGCGGCCCGACGGCGGTTTGTCGGACGCGGCGACCCCGCGGACGTCGAGCGCGGCGACCTGCATCCCGGCGTCCGCCAGGGCGGCGATCTGGTGACGCCAGGCCCACCAGAACTGCGGGAAGCCGTGGAGCAGCACCACGAGCGGGTCCCGGTCGCCGTTCGTGGGGCGCGGGCCGGCGACGGCGACGTGGAAGCGGGAACCGTTGGCGGCGACGAACTCGTGCCGCCACGGTCCGTCGACCAGTGCGCAGGAGTAGTCGGCGGCGTCGGACATGGCGGTCACGGGCCGCAACCTACCCGGTCAGCCGCCGGAGGACACGTGGGCGGAGCCGGGGGCGTCGCGGTCGGGGCCCGGCCCCGTCCCCGGGGCGGACGTGTCGTCGCGGGGTTCCTTGGGCGGGTCGAACCGGTAGCCGACGTTCCGCACGGTGCCGATGAGCTGCTCGTGCTCCGGGCCGAGCTTGGCGCGCAGCCGGCGCACGTGCACGTCGACGGTGCGGGTGCCGCCGTAGTAGTCGTAGCCCCACACCTCCTGCAGGAGCTGGGCACGGGTGAAGACGCGGCCCGGGTGCTGCACCAGGTACTTGAGGAGCTCGAACTCCTTGTAGGTGAGGTCGATCGGGCGGCCGCGCAGGCGGGCGGTGTACCCGCCCGCGTCGATCGCGAGCTCGCCGGCGGAGATCTCCTGCGGCGAGTCCTCGCGGGTGCCGTGCGCCGACCGCTCGACGACGAGGCGCAGCCGTGCCTCGACCTCCGCCGGGGAGGCGGACTCGAGCAGGAGGTCGTCCGCGCCCCACTCGTGGTTGACGACGGTCAGGCCGCCCTCGGTGAGGATCAGCACGAGGGGGACCGTGAGCCCGGTGGCGTGCAGCAGGCGGCACGTGGTGCGGGCGGCGACGAGGTCCCGGCGGGCGTCCAGCAGGACGACGTCCGAGTCGGGGGCGTCCACGAGCGCCGAGGGCTCCATGGGGAGCACGCGCACCTTGTGCGAGAGCAGACCCAGCGCGGGCAGCACCTCGACCGAACCGCCGGTCGCGGGCGTCAGGATCAACAGTTCCGCCACGTGCACTCCTCCCGCTGCGGGTGATCGTCAAGGTACCCTGCCGCGCCCCGAAGGTCACAACGTCTTGGCATGGGAGACTCGTCCGCGTGACCGTGACCTCCCGTGCCGTGACGACGGCGGTGCTCGCCACGCTCGTGGCGACCGCCGCCTACCTGGGGCCCTGGTGGACGCTCGGCGCGTGCGGGCTCCTGATCCTGCTGCTGACGGCCGGCTGGGCGCCGCTGCTCCGCCTGCCGGCCGAGGGGGCGACCTCGGTGGTGGTGCTGCTGGCGGGTGCCGGCGGGCTCGCCGTCACCTGGTTCACCGAGGGCGAGCCGATCCTGCGCAACCTGCCCCTCGTCATCGCGCTGTCGCTCGTGCTGGCCTTCGTGGCGCAGATGCTGCGCCGTGGCGGGCGCCCTCGTCTGGTCGAGTCCGTCAGCGGGATGACTGCCGGCGTCGTGGTCACGGTCTCCGCCGCCGGATGGCTGGCCACCGCGTCGACGGACGCCGGTGCCGGGCTCGTGGTCACCAGCGCCGTCGGCCTGGCCGTGGCGTCGGCGGTGGCGGCGCTCCCGGTCGCCGGGGGGTGGATCGGGTCGCTGCTGGGCGTCGTGCTCGGTGGAGCCGCGGGGGCCGGCACCGCGTCGGCCCTGCCCGAGGTCGAACCCGTGCACGGCCTCGTCGTCGGGCTGGTCGCCGGTCTCGTCTCGGCCGCGCTCCGTCTGCTCTTCGAACGCCAGCCCGCCCTCGAGAGACGTCGTGCCGCCGCGGCGGCGGCCGCGGTCCCGGTGACGATCACGGGGATGCTCGTGTTCGTCGTCGGCCGCATGCTCCTGTAGCCCGGGGGTCGGACCCGCAGGTGGACGGTCCGGCGCGGACCGGGCGGGGCGCGTATTCTCCGGTGGCGACGGCCGGGAACATCCATGCGAAACGATCTGTTGCCGGTGGGTGGTGATCTGAAGGAGGCCATCGCATGACCGCACAGTGGACCGCGCTCGCCGCGTTGCTCGTGGTGACGGCGGTGCTCGCGCTGACGTGGCGCTCGGCCCAGGGCCGCGTGCGCACGACCGCACCGGGCGCCGTGGACGCCGCCGCGACCGGCTGGACGGACGAGCTCGTCGCCCAGGGTGTGACCCCGGGCGACCGCGCGACGTTCCTGCAGCTGTCGGCGGAGGTCTGCTCGGCCTGCCGGTCCACCGCCCGGACCCTGGGTGCGCTGGCCGCCGAGGAACCCGGCGTCACGCACGTCGAGGTCGACGTGGACCACCGTCCCGACCTCGTGGAGCGCGCCCGGGTGCGCCGCACGCCCACCGTGCTGGTGCTGGACGCCGCCGGCACCGAGGTGGCGCGCGCGTCCGGCGGGATGACTCCGGCCCGCGCCCGGGACGCGCTCGCGACGGTGCCGTCGGCACCCGTGGCGGGGAGGACCGCATGACCGTGGAGACCACCGACCCGCCCCGCATCGACCCCCGCGGCCCCCGTGTCGGGGCCGGCATCACCGCCTTGCTGCTGGCCGTCGTCGTCCTCATCGGTCCGACCACGCCCGCGCTGGTGCTGCTCACCGTCGTCGCGCTGAGCTTCGTGCCGGGTGCGGTGCGCGGCCCGCAGGCCACCTGGCAGGGCTGGCTCTTCCGCACCCTGGTCCGGCCGAGGCTCGCCCCGCCGCCGGAGCTGGAGGACGTCCGTCCGCCGCGCTTCGCGCAGACCGTGGGGCTCGTCGTGACCGGTGCGGGCGTCGTCGCCGGCTGGGCCGGGGTGCTCGCGGTCGTGCCGTGGGCCGCCGGGCTCGCCTTCGTCGCGGCGGCGCTCAACGCCACCGTGGGGCTGTGCCTCGGCTGCGAGCTGTACCTGCTGGGACGCCGGCTGCGTCCGTCCGCGCGGTAGGGCGCGGGGCGCAGCCGGTCAGTAGACCAGGGCCTGGGCCCCCGGGCGCAGCGACTCCTCGACGAACACCGGGGCGCCGGCGATCCGCACCCCGTCGAGCACGTCCTCGGGGCCGATCTCCCGGCGCGCCGCGCACTGGGAGCACACCGTGACCGTCCCGGCCGCCAGCACCGCCTCGAGCAGCTCGGCGGCCGGCGCGGCGTGCTCCAGCGCCAGCTCGTCGGCACGACCGGGCACCCCGAACCACGCCGCGTCCCCGGTCAGCCAGAGGGAGACGTCCACCCCGGCGGCGACCGCCGACGCGGCCACCGTCAGCGCCTGGTTCGCGGCCTCCGGCCGGTCCGTGCCCGACGTCGTCTTGACGACGAGGGATCGCCGGTCTGTGGTCTCGGTCATAGGTCGACCCTAGCCCCACGGCGATGGGTACCATCGAGGCATGTCGATCCACGCGCTCGAGATCTTCTTCACCAGCCTCCTGGTGGTCACCGTGGGAGTGATCACCTGGTTCGCCGCCTACGTCGTCTACAAGCTCTTCCACGGTCAGCGCTGATGCCGTTCACCTTCCCCGAGGGACTCGCTCCCGAGGTGTACCCGCTGGCCTGGCTGGTCGGGCGGTGGACCGGGGGCGGTGTCATCAAGTACGAGGGCATCGAGGAGACCGAGTTCCGCCAGGAGCTCGTCTTCGACCACGACGGCGGTCCCTACCTGCGGTTCGAGTCCACGCTGTCCGTGCGGTCCGGCGCCTCCGACGGCGCGGTCACCGACGGTGAGGTCGGCGACGACGCCGCCTTCGACACCGTCTGGTCCACCGAGACGGGCTACTGGCGCGTCGCCTCCGAGCGGCCGGAGGGCCTCTCCGAGAGCCAGCACCCGCTCGAGGTGCTGCTCACGGACGCCTCGGGTCGGGTCGCGCTCTTCCTGGGCGTGGTCGGCGACGGCCGGGTGGACCTGGCCACCGACTTCGTGGCCCGCACCGCCACCGCCGCCGAGGTGACGGCCGCCAAGCGGCTGTACGGCAACGTCGACGGCCGGCTGCTCTGGGTCGAGGAGCTCGCCGCCTTCGGCCACCCGATGGGCACGTACGCGTCGGGAGAGCTCGACCGGGTCACCGACGAATCATGACTTACCGCAGCCCCCTGCTGGACCGCCCGGACGCCGTCGCGGCGACCGGCCCGGACGCCGGGGTCGCCTGGCACTACGGCGACCCGGTGGCCGAGCAGCGCGCGCTCGTGCGCGGTGCGGCCGTCGTCGACCAGTCGCACCTCGGCGTGGTGCGCCTGACAGGCCCGGACCGCCTGGGCTGGTTGCACTCGATCACGTCCCAGGACGTCGAGCACCTCGCCCCGCGCACCTCGACCGAGCTGTTCGTGCTCTCCCCGCAAGGACGGACCGAGCACGCGCTCGCGGTCGTCGACGACGGCACCTCCACCTGGTTCGTCACCGAGCGGGACCACGTCGCACCGCTCGTGGCGTGGCTCGAGCGCATGAAGTTCATGATGCGCGTCGAGATCGACGACGTGACCGACTCCTACGCCGCGATCGGTGAGGCCGTCGACGCCGAGGGCACCGAGGACGAACCCGTCACCTGGCGCGACAGCTGGCCCGAGGTGGTCGGCGGCGGCACCCGCTACGGTCCGCCTGCCGCGGAGCACCCCGGGGCCGACCGCGACTGGCGTCTCGTGCTCGTCCCGCGGGAGACCCTCGTCGACGCCGTGGCCGCGCGGGAGGTGGCCGGGTGGCGGCTCGCCGGGACGTGGGCCACCGAGGCCCTGCGCGTCGAGGCGTGGCGGCCGCGGCTCGCCCGCGAGGTCGACGACCGCACCGTCCCGCACGAGCTCGACTGGCTGCGCACCGCCGTCCACCTGCACAAGGGCTGCTACCGCGGGCAAGAGACGATCGCGCGCGTGCACAACCTCGGCCGGCCGCCCCGGCGCCTGGTCATGCTGCACCTCGACGGCTCCCAGCACGTCGTGCCGGAGGCCGGCGCCGAGGTCCGTCGCGACGGACCGGACGGCAAGGTGGTCGGACGGGTCACGACCGTGGCCCGCCACCACGAGCTCGGCCCCGTGGCCCTGGCCGTGGTGAAGCGGAACGTCCCCGTCGACGCCGAGCTCGCTGTCGTCGGCCCGGTCGGTGCCGGGGACGACGCCGAGCAGATCGCCGTGGCGGCCTCGCAGGAGGTCGTCGTGCCCGGCGAGGGCGTCTCGGCCGACCGGCCCGCCGCGCGCGGCGAGACGATGCGGGGCCTGACCTCACGCGGTGGCGACGGGTCTCAGAGCCTGCTGTGATCGAACGGTGAGGACCGGGCCGGACCCGCGCCGGGCGCGTGACGCCGCCAACACGGCCGTGCGGTCCCTGGTCCGTCGGATCCGGCTGCGCCAGGGCTGGGCCCGTGTCCGCAGCAGCTTCTGGCCGATCGTGCAGGCCTCCCTCGCCGCCGGTGCCGCCTACGGGATCGCGCACACCCTGCTGGGGCACGCCCAGCCCTTCTTCGCGGCGGTGGCCGCCTGGGTGTGCCTCGGGTTCTCCTTCGACCGGGAGCTGCGCCGGGTGGCCGAGGTCGCCGCCGGCGTGGCCGTCGGGGTCGGCATGGGCGAGCTCGTCGTGGAGGTCATCGGCTCCGGGTGGTGGCAGCTCACGGTCGTGCTGCTGGTCTCCGCGCTGCTGGCGCGGTTCCTCGACCGCGGCCCCCTGCTGGTCACGCAGGCGGGTGTGCAGGCCATCGTGGTCGTCGGGCTGCCCTTCGCGATGGTCGTCGACGGCGCGTTCGGCCGCTGGACCGACGCCGCCATCGGCGGTCTGGTGGCCCTGGTGGTGACCGTGCTGACCCCGGGGGACCCGCGCCGCCGGCTGCGGGCCCAGGCGGCCGGGGGCACCTCCGAGCTGGCCGAGACACTCGAGTCGGTCGCGCGGGGGCTGCGGAACCACGACGCGGACGAGCTGGCCGCCGCGCTGGTGCGCGGCCGGGCCAGCGAACCCGTGCTGGCGGACTGGCGCGACGCGGCACGCAAGTCTGCCGACATCGCGCAGGTGAGCGTCAACCGGGGGCACTGGGCGGAGTTCAGCCGTCTGGCCGAGCAGGCGGTGCTGCTCGACCGCGCGATGCGCAGCGTGCGGGTGCTCGCCCGGCGTGCCCCCACCGTCGTCGCCCCGGACGGCACCTGGCCGGACGTGGCCGCCGCCGCCGACCTCGTGGACCGCTTCGCCGGCGGGGTGCGGCTGCTGTCGACGGCGCTCGAGGACGGCTCGTCGCTCGAGGGGGCGCGGGCGCTGCTGCTCGAGGTCGCCGCGGAGGCCGACCCGCGCGAGGTGGGGGGTGACGACCTGGGCGTCGCCTCGCTCGTGGTGCTGCTGCGCGCGCCCGTGGTGGACACCCTGGAGGCCGCCGGCCTGGGGGCCGGGGACGCCCGCGCCGCGCTGCCGGAGCTCTGACCTGGTCTCTCGGGCCGCGAACCCGCCACGGGGCCTACCTGCGACGGACCGACTGCGGTAGCGTCGTCGACCATGGACGTCCCGGTGAGCACGCTGCGTGCCGAGCTCAAGTCGTGGATCGAGCGGGCCCGCGCGGGCGAGGAGGTCGTCATCACCGAGCGCGGGGTCCCGGTCGCCCGCCTCACCGGCGTCCAGAGCGCCGACCTCGTCGCCCAGCTGGTGCGCGACGGCCTGGTCTCCCCGGCCGACGGGTCGCGGCCCGTGCACGAGGTGCCGTCGGCCCCGGAGCCGACCGGCCCCGGCCACGGCACGCACCGCTCGACGTCCGGCTCCGCCCTGTCCGGTCTCGTGCGCCGCATCCGGCGCTGACCGGGGCGGGACAGCGATGGCTCTCGTCTACTTCGACGCCAGCGCCCTGGTGAAGCTCTGCGTCCCGGAGCCGGGGTCCGAGCTCGCCAGCGCCCTGTGGAACCGCGCCGACCTCGTGGTGACCTCGCGGCTCGCGGACGTCGAGCTGCGAGCGGCGCTGGCGGCGGGGCTGCGGGCCGGCGTCCTGGACGCCGCGGAGCACGACCGGGCCGTCGCCCGGTGGGAGGAGCTGTGGCCGGCCCTGCACCGGGTGGAGGTCACCGCGGAGCTCGCCGACCAGGCCGCCGCGCTGGCCGCGGGGACGGACCCGCTGCGGGGCGCCGACGCGGTGCACGTGGCCGGAGCGATCGCCGTCATGCGCGACGGCGGGATCCTCGCGGCCTGGGACGAGCGGGTGGCGACCGCCGCGCGGAGCCACGGACTGCGGGTGCTGCCGTAGCCTGGGCCCGTGATCGCGAGCCTGCAGTTCTACGTCTTCGTCATCCTGGCGATCGTCATCTTCGTCATCGAGGTGTTCGCCCTCGTCGACGCCGTGCGACGTCCGGCCCACGGGTTCACCGCCGAGGGCAAGCTGTCCAAGCCGATCTGGCTGGTCATCCTGGGTGTCGCCACGGCGCTCGGCTTCCTCGCGCTGCCCACCTCGGGCGGGGCGATCAGCTCCCTCGGGTTCCTCAGCATCGTCGCGGTGGTCGCCGCCATCATCTACCTCGTCGACGTCCGCCCGCGGCTCAAGCCGTACGGCACCGGACGGGGCAAGGGCCGGTCGCAGGGGTCGAACGGATGGTGAGCGTCGCGCAGGGAGCCGTCCCGCTGGCGGAGGTCGTCCGGGGCGGCCTGGTGGAATCCGTGCACCTGGGTCACCTGGTCGTGCTGGACCCGGACGGCACGGTGGTGCTCGCGGCCGGGGACCCGGACGTCGAGATCTGGCCGCGCTCCTCCCTCAAGCCCGTCCAGGCCGTGGCCATGCTGCGCGCCGGGCTGGAGCTCCCGGCCGACCAGCTCGCGCTCGCCGCCGCCAGCCACGACGGGACCCCCCGGCACGTCGGGGTGGCCCGGCAGATCCTGGCCGGGGCGGGGCTGACCGAGGAGTCGCTGGCGAACACCCCCGACCTGCCGTACGACCCGCAGGCCGCGGTGGCGTGGCAGGGGGCCGGGCACGGGCCCGACCGCCTCACGCAGAACTGCTCCGGCAAGCACGCCGCGATGCTGGCCACCTGCCGGGTCGCCGGCTGGCCCCTCGAGGGGTACCTGGCCGTGGACCACCCTCTCCAGCAGGCGGTACGGGCCGCGGTGGTCGAGCTCGCCGGCCCGGACGCCGCCCGGCGCGTCACGGTCGACGGGTGCGGGGCACCCCTGTTCTCCACCACGCCGGCCGGTCTCGCGCGGTCCTTCTCGCGCCTGGTCCAGGCGCCGGCCGGGAGTCCCGAGCGGCGGGTGGTCGCGGCCATGACCGCCTTCCCGGAGCTGGTCGGCGGCGACGGTCGCGACGCGACGCGCGCGATGCGTGCGGTGCCCGGCCTCCTCGCCAAGGACGGTGCCGACGGGGTGTACGCCGCCGCTCTGCCGGGTGGGGCGGCGCTGGCGTTCAAGGTGCTCGACGGGGCCTCCCGGCCGCGGCCGGCGGTGCTGGCCGCCGCCCTGCGCGCCGCCGGGGCCCTCGACGTGCCCGGCGCCGACGAGGCGGCGCTGGACGCGCTCGGCGCCACGCCCGTGCTCGGGGGCGGCGCACCGGTCGGCGAGGTCCGCTCCACCGTGGCCGTCCGGGCGGAGGTGGCCTCGTGAGGGCCGTCGTCCAGCGGGTGACCCGGGCCAGCGTGACCGTGGACGGCGAGGTCGTCGGCACGATCGACCGGCCGGGCCTGGTGGCGCTCGTGGGCGTGACCCACGACGACGGGCCCGCCGACGTCGCGACGATCGCCCGCAAGATCGCGGACCTGCGGATCCTGCGGGGCGAGCGCTCCGCCGCGGACGAGGGTGCCCCGGTGCTGGTGGTCAGCCAGTTCACGCTCTACGGGGACGCCCGCAAGGGACGGCGGCCCACCTGGCAGGCGGCGGCACCCGGTCCCGTCGCCGAGCCGCTCGTCGACGCCGTCGTGGCGGACCTGCGCGGGCGCGGTCTCGAGGTCGCGACCGGGGCGTTCGGTGCCGACATGGCCGTCGACCTCGTCAACGACGGGCCGGTCACGATGCTGCTGGAGACCTGACAACCGGAGCGGCAACCGGTGACCCGGGATATCATCCGGAAACCTGACAAACTCGTGACCTGCACCGATCGTGCGGATCACCGGGAGGTTGACGATGACGTCCCTGGACCCGGCAGCACCGGCAGCACCGGCAGCGCCGGCGGCCCGGCGCACCGGCACCGGGGGCGTCGTCGTGGCGCCCTGGGTGGGGGCGTGGCTCGCGCGGGCGGCCGCCGGTGACCCCGAGGCCGTCGAGCAGCTCGTGGCCGCTCTGCGTCCGGCGCAGGTCGCCGGCGGATCGGCTCTTCCCGACCCGCTGCCGGCCGTGCCCGCGCTACGGGCCCGCGTCCCGGTGGCGGCGCTCGACCCGGAGGAACGCCGGGTGCTGCTCTGCGCGGCCCTGGCGGTGTCCGGGCGCGCCGAGGTCGTGCTGGACGCCGCCGGTGCCGACGCCGCCGTGCTGGCCCGGCCGGTGGTCGCCGACCGGCTGACCGTGCGCGACGGGTCGGCCGCCCTGGTGGACCCCGGGGTGCGCGCAGCGCTGCACGCGGCCGCCGATCTGTCCGAGCGGGTCGCGCTCCACGCCGCGCTCGCCGGTGCCGCCCGTCGGGTCGGTGAGACGGCCGCCGCCCTGTGGCACACGGCGGTGAGCACGCCGTCCGGCGACGAGCTGCTCGCCGACGGACTGCTGGAGCTGGCGGACCTGCTGCTGCAGCGGGGCGACGCCTCGGCCGCCCACCGCGTCGCCCGCGAGGCCGTCTCGCACGCCGTGGGGCCCCGGCGGGCGGCCGCCGCCCTGCTGTCCGGCCGCTGCGCCCTGTGGAGCGGGTGCCTCGACGACGCCGACCGGTGGCTGCGCGACGCGGCCGGGGGCCCGGACGCCGGGGTCGCCCGGCAGGCCGCACGGCTCGTCCACGCCGTGGCCACCCTGCGACGGGGTGCCCCGGTGGGGGCCGGCCCGACGGCGCCCCGCCACGGCGGCCGCGACCGTCCCGCGGCCGCGCTGGCCCGGCTCGTCGACCCCCTCGTCGTCCTCGCGCCCACGACGTCGGACCGGACGGCGATGGCTGCGGTCGTCGACGCCCTGCGGCTCCTGGACGACGACCCGGTCGGGGCCGACGCCGCCCTCGCCCGGACGGTCGTGGGAGCCGTGCCGACGGTCCCGCGGCCGGGGCCCTGGCCCGTGGCCTCCGGGGCGCTGACGCCGTTGGTCGAGGCGCACCTGCGCGTCGTCCAGTCCCTCGTGCTGGTGTGCACCGGCGACGCCCGCGCCGCCGTGGACGTGCTGGCGGACGCCGCGGCTCGTCTGCCGTCCGCGCACGTGGTCGGAGGGCTGGCCGCCGAGCTGGCCGGTCGTCTCGCCCGCGAGCGGGCCCCGGGTGCCGGGCCGCCTGTCGAGGTGTGGCGCCGGATCGGACCGGTCCGGCGCGCGGCGGCGGGGACGGTCGCCGCGCTGCTGCCGGGCGTCGTACCGCCGTCGGGGTCGCTGCTCGCGGCGGCCGCGGCACGAGCCTCCGGCCCGGGGGCGCCGGACGCGGCTCGGAGGACCGGGCTTCCGCCGGCGTGGTCGACGACGCTCACCGCACGGGAGCTCGAGGTGGTCGAGGCCGTCGCACGCGGCCTGACCAACCGGCAGGTGGCCGTCGAGCTCTCCGTCTCGGTGCGGACGGTCGAGGTCCACCTCGGGCGGGTGTTCCGCAAGCTCGACGTCTC
This sequence comes from Isoptericola sp. b515, assembly GCF_030588125.1. Taxonomy (NCBI): domain Bacteria; kingdom Bacillati; phylum Actinomycetota; class Actinomycetes; order Micrococcales; family Promicromonosporaceae; genus Isoptericola; species Isoptericola sp. b515. The sequence goes on from NZ_JAUQYR010000004.1 coordinate 110,542, forward strand.
CTCGCGGTCCGAGCTGTTGGTCCGGGCGCTGCGCCCCGACGCCTGACGACCCGTACGGGATCACCCGTAGCCCGGGCGGCGGTCGCGGCGGGCAAGTCTGTGGGGATCCCTGATCCGTCGAAAGGTAGGTTCCCTTACTTTTTAGGGACGCGTTCATCGACGAACCGCCCGGCGGGTCCTCCGGCCGGTGCCGGCGGTGGCGTCCCCGACGACACGAGGGAGACCTCTCATGCGAGCAACCCACCCGGCACCGCGCCGGCTCGGCGCCGCCGGTGCCGCCGTCGTCCTGCTGGCGACGACCCTCGCGGCGGCCACGAGCACCGGAGCGGCGACCGCCGCCGTCGCGTGCGAGCCGTCGTGGACGGCCGAGTCCGTCTACACCGCGGGTGACGTCGCCTCGTTCGCGGGGGAGAACTGGACGGCCGGCTGGTGGACCCAGGGCGAGGAGCCCGGGTCCGCTGAGTGGGGCCCCTGGACGAGCGACGGCGCCTGCGGCGCCACCGGGCCCGGCCCCGAGCCGACCCCGGAGCCGACCGACGAGCCCGGCCCGGAGCCGACACCGACCGCGGAGCCGAGCCCCGAGCCGACCGGGGAACCGACCGCGGACCCGGGCGAGCCGATCTCGACCAACCCGGACGACGTCTGCCGCCCCGACGGCATGAAGCCGACCGCGGGCGTCGACACCCCCTACTGCGACGTCTACGACACCGACGGCCGCGAGATCCTGCCCAACGGGCTCGACCGCCGTGTCATCGGCTACTTCACGAGCTGGCGCACGGGCGGGAACGACCAGCCGAGCTACTTCGCGAGCGACATCCCCTGGGGCAAGGTCTCGCACGTCAACTACGCGTTCGCCCACGTCGGCCCGGACAACAGGGTGTCGGTCAACGAGGACGTGCCCGGCAACCCGGCCACGGACGCCACCTGGCCCGGCCAGGAGATGGACCCGGCGCTGCCGTACACGGGGCACTTCAACCAGCTCGCGCAGTACAAGGCCGCCAACCCGGGCGTCAAGGTGATCCCCGCCGTCGGCGGCTGGGCCGAGACCGGCGGCTACTTCGACGGTGACGGCAACCGGGTCGCCTCGGGCGGCTTCTACACGATGACCGAGACGCAGGAGGGCATCGACACCTTCGCCGACTCCGTCGTCGACTTCATCCGCACCTACGGGTTCGACGGCATCGACATCGACTACGAGTACCCGACGTCGAACACGAACGCCGGCAACCCCGACGACTTCGCGTTCTCCGACGCGCGTCGCGGCGAGCTGTTCTCCGGCTACGTCGACCTGATGCGCACCGTGCGCGAGAAGCTCGACGTCGCCGGTGCGGAGGACGGCGAGTACTACCTGCTCACCACCGCCTCGCCGTCCTCCGGCTGGCTGCTGCGCGGCATGGAGGCCCACCAGGTCGTCCAGTACCTCGACTACGTCAACCTGATGTCCTACGACCTGCACGGGGCGTGGAACGAGTACGTGGGCGGCAACTCGCCGCTGTTCGACGGCGGCGACGACCCCGAGCTGGCCGCCGGCGGCGTCTACACCGCCTACGACGGCATCGGCTACCTCAACGGCGACTGGGCCGCGCACTACTTCCGCGGCGCGATGCAGTCCGGCCGCATCAACCTGGGCGTGGGCTTCTACACCCGCGGGTTCCAGGACGTGCAGGGCGGCACCTACGGCGACGGCGGCACCGCCCCGGCACCGGCGGGCTTCGACTGCCCGGCGGGGACCAACGGCTCCTGCGGGTACGGCGCGGACGGTATCGACAACCTCTGGTACGACACCGACCCGCAGGGGAACGCGATCCCGGCCGGCGTGAACCCGATCTGGCACGCACTGAACCTCGAGGACGGCGTCGTCGGCGACTACGCCGCCTCCTACGGCGTGCCGACCACGATCGAGGGCACCCACACCCGGCACGTCGACGAGGTGACCAAGAACGAGTGGTGGTGGAACGAGACCACGCGGACCTACCTCTCGGGCGACACCACCTGGGCGATCGGTGAGAAGGCCGACCACGTCGTCGACTCCGGGCTCGGCGGCATGATGATCTGGGAGCTCGCCGGCGACTACGCCTACGACGAGGCGGCCGGGCAGTACGGGATCGGCTCGACGCTGGTCGACCTGATGCACGCGAAGCTGTCCGGCGTCGCCCCGTACGGCGCGACGAAGGCGAACGCCGACCGGCCGATGCCGGACCGGGCGCTCGACCTGAGCATCGACTACACCGAGTTCGCCCTGGGGGACAACAACTACCCGATCGCCCCGAAGGTCGTCCTCACCAACCACGGGGCCACGGACGTCCCGGCCGGCGCCACGATCTCGTTCCAGTACGGCACGAGCGACCTCGGCGAGATGAGCGACTGGTCCGGGTTCGGCACGACCACGACGCGCCAGGGGCACACCGGAGACAACGTCGGCGGGCTGACCGGGGACTTCCACGACGCGGAGTTCACGGTGCCGGCCGGGGGGATCCCCGCCGGCGGGTCGATCACCAACAACCTGACCTGGACCCTGCCGATCGCGCAGCTCTCCAACGTGGTCGTCACCGTCGACGGGACCGACTACGCCACCACCTACGACCAGCCGCGGGGTGTCACCGTCGTCGACCTGCCCGCCGGCTCGGGCGGCTCCGGGGGCGGCGACGACGGCGGCGGCGCGGCGGACGGCACCGCCTGCGAGGCCCCCGCCTGGCAGACCGGCGGCACCTACACCGGCGGGGACGCCGTCACCCACGCGGGCCACGCCTGGACCGCGAAGTGGTGGACCCGGGCCGAACCCACGGCGAGCGCCGACGCCTGGACCGACGAGGGCACCTGCTGACCGTGCACGACGCACCGACCACCCACAGGAAGGACAGCACCATGACCGGATCACGACCAGGGGTGCGCCGCGTCGCGGCCGCCCTGACCGGCCTCGCCGTCGCGGTGACGGGAGCCGTCGGCGCCGTCGCCGCCACGAGCGCGACGGCCGCCGAGACCTCCTCCGGCGACAGCGCCATCAACGGGTACCGCAACGTCGGGTACTTCACGCAGTGGGGCGTCTACGGACGCGACTTCCACGTCAAGGATCTCGACACGTCCGGCGTCGCGGCCGAGCTCACCCACATCAACTACGCGTTCGGCAACATCCACCACGAGACCCTCGAGTGCTTCGAGGCGAACAAGGCCCAGGGCACCGGTCCGAACGGCTCCGACGGCGCCGGGGACGCCTACGCCGACTACGGCAAGAGCTACTCCGCGGCCGAGAGCGTCTCCGGCGAGGCCGACGCCTGGGACCAGCCGCTGGCCGGGTCGTTCAACCAGCTCAAGCAGCTCAAGGAGAAGCACCCCCAGCTCAAGGTGATGATCTCGCTGGGCGGCTGGACCTGGTCGAAGAACTTCTCGAAGGCGGCCGCGACACCGGAGTCCCGGCAGAACTTCGTGTCCTCCTGCCTCGACCTGTACATCCGGGGCGACCTGCCCGTCATCGACGGCAGGGGCGGGCAGGGGGCCGCCGCCGGGGTGTTCGACGGCATCGACATCGACTGGGAGTGGCCCGGCTCCACCAACGGTCTCGAGGGCAACCACGTCGACGTCGAGAACGACGCCGAGAACTTCCGGCTGCTGCTCGCCGAGTTCCGCGCCCAGCTCGACGCCTACGGCGCCGAGACCGGCGAGGACTACCTGCTGTCGGCCTTCCTGCCGGCCAACCCCGCCGACATCGCCGCCGGCGGGTGGAACGACCCGCGGATCTTCGACTCCCTGGACTACGGCAACGTCCAGGGCTACGACCTGCACGGCGCCTGGGACGCCTCGCTGACCGGCCACCAGGGCAACCTGTACGACGACCCCGCCGACCCGCGCGAGCCGAGCCGGCAGTTCTCCGTGCACCAGGCGGTGCAGGAGTACACCGGCGCCGGCATCGACCCCGCCCAGCTCGGCCTCGGCCTGGCGATGTACGGCCGCGGCTGGCAGGGTGCCACGTCCGCGGACGCTTGGGGCCCGGCCACCGGCGCGGCACCCGGCACCTGGGAGGCCGGCAACGAGGACTACGACGTGCTGAAGACCCTCGGCACCGAGTACTACGACGCCGAGATCGGCGCCGCCTGGCGGTACGACGGGAACCAGTGGTGGTCCCTCGACACCCCGCAGAGCGTGACCCAGAAGGTCGGCTACGTCCGTGAGCAGGGTCTCGGCGGCGGCATGTGGTGGGACCTGTCCGGCGACGAGGAGGGCGAGCTCGTCGACGCCCTGGCCGCCGGGCTCTACACGGGTGCCGCCGGGCCGGTCGACGTGCCGGACCAGCCGGACCCCGAGCCCACCGAGGAGCCCACGCCGGACCCGACCACGTCGCCGAGCCCGGACCCGACCCCGGAGCCCGGGGAGTGCGCGGCCACCGCCTGGGAGACGGGTGCGGTGTACACCGGCGGCGACGTCGTCGCCCACGCCGGCAGCGAGTGGGAGGCGAAGTGGTGGACGCAGGGCGAGGAGCCCGGCACCGCCGACGTCTGGGCAGAGATCGGTGCCTGCGACGGCGGGGAGCCGTCGCCGGCACCGACGACCGCTCCCGGGGACTGCACCGCCACGGCCTGGGAGCCCGGCGCCGTGTACGTCGGGGGTGACGTCGTGAGCCACGACGGCGCCGAGTGGACCGCGAAGTGGTGGACCACCGGCGAGGAGCCCGGCGCGACCCAGGTGTGGGAGGGCCCGGCCTCCTGCTGACCGTCCTCCGGCAGCGCGGCGGCCCCCGACCTGACCAGGTCGGGGGCCGCCGTCGTGCAAGGCTGGCCCTGCTCGGGACACACACCGGGTAGACCGGCGCCCGAGCACCCCGCTCGGCCGGCGCGGACCCGACGACGACCGCAGGAGGCCCCGTGACCGCCGACGAGGCGACCGAGCACGACGCCGCATGGTTCGACAGGCTCTTCGCCGCGCACGCGGGTGCCGTGCACCGCTACCTCGTGCGGCGTCTGCCCGCCGGCGACGGCCGCCGCGACGAGGCCGAGGACCTCGCGGCGGAGGTGCTCGCCACCGCGTGGCGACGTCGCGAGGACGTCCCCGGCGGCGCCGAGCTGCCGTGGCTCTACCGCACGGCCGGCTACGTGCTGGCCAACCATCGGCGCAAGCACCGGGCGATGCCGGTCGCGGCGGTCCCCGAGCAGCCCGACGACGTCGACCCGGCGGCGCTCGCGGTGACCGACGACGCGGTGCGCGACGTCCTCGGGCGGCTGAGCCCCCGCGACCGGCGCATCCTGCTGCTGGTGGCCTGGGACGGGTTGAGCGGGGACGAGCTCGCCGAGGTGCTCGACGTCTCGCGCGGCGGGGCGGACGCGGCGCTGTCCCGCGCCCGGTCCAGGCTGCGCGCGGCCTGGCTGGAGGCCGAGGGCTCGGCCGGGTCCGCGGACGACGTCGAGCAAGCGAACCGACCGTGACGACACAGACCGGGTGTGCGGACAGGACCGCGCACCGGCACCGTCACCGAAGCGTCAGGAGGTCGTGATGGACCAGCGAGACGAGGCCTTCGACCGGCTCACCGCGGCCGACCCGGCCGCCGGGGTCGAGACGCGGCACGGGGTGCTGCGCGCGAAGACGGACGCGCTGCGCGAGGAGCAGGGCGGACCGGCGCACGGCAGCGCCGACGAGCTCGCGGTCGCACGCGCCCGGCGTCGGTCCGGGTGGCTCGTCGCCGCCGGCGTGGCGGGTGCGGTGGCACTGACCGGCGGCGGGTACGCCGTCGGCGTCGCCGAGGGCGGGGGAGCGGGCCCGACCGTCGCCGACGGCGCGCTGCCCCCGATCTCCCTGGACGGCGGGGCCGGCGGCGAGGGCGGCGTGGTGACGGAGGAGCGCGCGCTCGGCGGTCAGGCCGCGACGGACCCGGCGGTCGGGACGTCCGTGATGCCGGCGCCCGGCTTCGGCGGCCGCGTCACGTTCTCCCAGGAGGGGTTGTCCACCGAGCCGGGCACGGCGGCGGCGCTCGCGTACGACGCCGCCGACGTCGCGACGGAGTCCGGTGCGGCCGACCTGGCCGCGGCCCTCGACGTCGCCGGCGAGCCGCGGTGGGAGTTCGGCTCCTGGGCAGTCGGCCCCCGGGACGGCAGCGGTCCGAGCCTGTGGCTCGCCGCGGACGGCATCGCGTACTTCAGCTACACGGACCCCACCCTGGACCCCTGGCGGTGCGAGGAGGTCGAGGTCCTGCCGGAGGAGTCGACGGAGTCGCAGGGAGCGATCGAGCCGGCTCCCTGCCCCGTCCCCGACGGGGAGACGGTCCCCGCCGAGGACGCCGCCGACGGGCTCCGGGAGCTGATGACCGCGGTCGGCGCCGACCCGGCCGAGTACGAGGTCGAGGTGGCCGAGGCGTCCGGCGTGGGTCGTCGTGCCGTCGCGTACCAAGTGGTCGAGGGCCGGCGCACGGGTGCCACGTGGAGCGTGACGGTCACCGAGGACGGTGTCGCCTGGGCGGACGGGTTCCTCGCCGAGACGGTCTCGCTGGGCGACTACCCCGTCGTCAGCCCGGCCGAGGCGGTCGAGCGGCTCGGCGACCCGCGGTTCGGGCAGCAGACCTGGCCGATCGCGTACGCCGACGACACCGTCTCCGGGCTGGAGCCGAGCACCCGGCAGCTGCCCGCTCCCGACGCGGTGGAGCCCGACCTGAGCGAACCGACCGTCCCGCCGGCGCCGCCGTCGTCGGGCAGCGACCTGTCCTGGCCCGTGCGTGACGTGACGATCACCGGGGCACGGCTCGGGCTCGCCCAGGAGTTCACCGCCGACCAGGGCGTCCTGCTGCTGCCCGCCTACGAGCTCACCGACGCCGACGGCAGCACCTGGTCGGTGGTGGCCGTCGCGGAGGAGGCGCTCGACACCACCTCTCGCTGAGCCGTTTCCCGGGGTACTGTCGGTCGGGTCCTGATGTACAGCGCGAAGGAGGCGCCATGCCCACCCGTACCGCACGCACCGCCTGGAGCGGCACCCTCACCGACGGCTCGGGCAAGGTCGAGCTCGCCAGCTCCGGTACCGGGACCTTCGACGTCTCGTTCCCGCGGCGTGCCGCGGAGTCGGCCGACGGCGTGGCGAGCCCCGAGGAGTTCATCGCCGCCGCCCACTCGTCCTGCTTCGCGATGGCCCTGTCGGCCGAGCTCGCCGCGCTCGGCGGCACGCCCGACCAGGTCGAGGTCACCGCGGACGTGACCCTCGACGACGACCCGAACGGCGGTCACCGGATCACCTCCAGCGTGCTGACCGTGAAGGGTTTCGCCGCCGGTCTCGACGAGGCGTCGTTCCGTCAGGCGGCCGAGGCCGCGAAGATCGGTTGCCCGGTCTCCAAGGCCCTGGGCACCGTCGACGAGATCGTGCTCGAGGTCGTCTACGAGCACTGAGCCGACCCGCGTCACGTCCTGAGCGCCCGTCCCGCCGCCGCGGGGCGGGCGCTCAGCGCTGCAGGGGCGGGGTGTCGGCGCTCGCGCGGTCCAGCACCCCGTGCAGGACCTCGAGCAGCACCTCGCCCTGCGGCCGGGCCGGCTGCCAGCGCAGCACCTCGCGGGCGCGCGAGGCGTCCATGACGATGTTCGCGGCCGCCATGTCGAGCCATCCGGCGTCGATCGGCACGAGGCGGGCGCGGGAGGCGACGTCCAGGCCCCCGCGCAGCAGGCCGACCGGCAGCTCGACGAGCTGCCCGGCCGCCAGCAGGTCGGCCATGTCCTGACCGGTCAGCGCGCCGTCGGGCGCCAGGTTGAAGGCGCCGCCGTGGCGGCCGACGACGGCGGCGCGCACGGCAGCGGCCGTGTCGTCCGGGTGCAGCACCTGCAGGCGCAGACCCGCCGGGAACGGCATGAGCGGCAGCAGCGGCGGCTCGTCGGGTTCGGGCAGACCCTGCCAGCCCCGCACCGCCCCGCCGAGCGCCTGGCCCAGCGGGCCGGTCGCGACCCTGAGGCCGAGCTGCCCGAGCGGCCCGAGGAAGTAGCGCCCGATCTCGGCACCGGCCTCACGCTGCAGCATGATCGCCGCGCGCATCCGGGTCACGGTCAGCCACGGCTCGGACTCCTCGAGGGCGTCGAGGTGGTGCTCGACCTCGGCCTTCTGCAGCGCGTAGGAGGACCCGGGCACGCCGTCGCGGGGCCAGTCCTCGTCGATCGCGGACCCCTCGGCCGGGCCGGGGGAGTAGACCCCGGAGGCCGACATGAACAGCAGGTGCGGGACCCGGTTGCGGACCACCGCGGCGGTGACCGCACGGGTGCCGTCGACGTTGAGGCGGTGCAGGGTGTCCGGCTCGCGGGCCGGCTGGATCGCCCAGGCCAGGTGGACGACCGCGTCCGCCCCGACGACGGCCGCGTCGAGCCGTTCGGCGACGGTGGCGTCGTCGGTCAGGTCGACGCTCACCCACTCCGCGGCGTCGTGCGGCGGACCGACGGTGCTGGACCCGTCCGTGCGGGGGATCCGGCGGGCGACCCCGACGATCTGGGTCACCACCGGCTCGGCGGCGAGGGCCCGCAGGATCGCGGTCCCGACGTTTCCGCTGGCTCCGATGACGACGACGCGCATGCACCGACGCTATCCGCGTGCGGGGCCGGGCGCGCGGGGGACGGCCCAGGAACGCGCGGGTGTGGACGATTCGCCACCATCCCCGACGGCGGTGGCACAATCGCCACGTGTCCGCTCAGACGACCTCAGCGACCGGCCCGGACGGAACGACCTCGTCGGCGCGCTCCGCCGCGCACGGCGACGCCGCGGCGGAGGCACGACGGGAGGCCGACCGCGCGGCGCGGCGAGAGGCGGAACGCGAGGCCCAGGCGGCCGCCGCCGAGGCCCGCGAGGCCGTCGCCGCGGCCCTGCGCACCGTCATGGACGGGACGGTGGACAGCTCCACCCGTCGGCGTGCCGAGTACTCCACGGACGCCTCCAACTACCGCGTGGTGCCCGATCTCGTCGTCTTCCCCCGGAGCACCGACGAGGTGGTGGCGGCGCTGGACGTGCTGCGCGAGCTCGAGGTGCCGGTCACGGCGCGGGGAGCCGGGACCTCGGTGGCCGGCAACTCCGTCGGGCCCGGTGTCGTCCTCGACCTGTCCCAGCACCTGGACACGATCCACGCGGTCGACCCCACGGCGCGGACCGCCGACGTCGAACCGGGCGTCATCATGTCCTCGCTGCAGCACGCGGCGCGGCCGCACGGGCTGCGGTTCGGTCCCGACCCGTCGACGCAGAACCGCGCCACCCTCGGCGGCATGATCGGCAACAACGCGTGCGGCCCGCACGCCGTGGCCTACGGCCGCACCGCCGACAACGTCGTCGCGCTCGACGTGGTCGACGGGCACGGCCGCCGGTTCACCGCGGGCCGGGGCGACGCCGGCTTCGCGGCCGTGCCGGGGCTGGCCGAGCTCGTCCGCGAGAACCTGGCGCTGATCCGTACCGAGTTCGGACGGTTCGGCCGGCAGGTCTCGGGGTACTCCCTGGAGCACCTGCTGCCCGAGAACGGCTCGGACCTGGCGAAGTTCCTCGTCGGGACCGAGGGCACGCTGGTGACGGTCCTCGGCGCGACCCTCGACCTGGTGCCCGTGCCGAACGCGCCGACCCTGGTGGTGCTCGGCTACCCCGACATGCCCTCGGCCGCCGACGACGTCCCCGTGCTGCTCGAGCACGACCCGCTCGCGATCGAGGGGCTGGACGCCCGGCTCGTCGACGTCGTGCGGCGCGCGAAGGGGGCCGGCGCGGTGCCTGAGCTGCCCGAGGGTGCCGGCTGGCTGATGATCGAGGTCGGCGGGGGCAGCGAGAACGAGGTGCGCGAGCTCGCCGAGATGATCGTGGGCGCCTCGTCCGCCGTCGGCGCGGCCGTCTACCCGGCCGGCCCCGAGGCGACCCGCATGTGGCAGATCCGGGCCGACGGCGCGGGACTGGCCGGGCGGACGCCCGCCGGCGAGCAGGCCTGGCCCGGCTGGGAGGACTCGGCCGTGCCGCCGGAGAACCTCGGTGCCTACCTGCGCGACCTCGACGCGCTCATGGCGCGCTACGGGGTCGACGGGCTGCCGTACGGCCACTTCGGCGACGGGTGCCTGCACCTGCGCATCGACATCCCGCTGGAGGCCTCCGGCTCGGTGCTGCGCACGTTCATGACCGAGGCCGCGCAGCTCGTCGCCCGGTACGGCGGGTCGCTGTCCGGCGAGCACGGGGACGGCCGGGCGCGGTCCGAGCTCCTGCCCCTCATCTACTCGCCCGAGGCCGTCGCCCTGATGGAGCAGGTCAAGGCGTTGTTCGACCCGCGCGACGTGCTCAACCCCGGCGTGGTGGTCCGGCCCGCCGCCGTGGACGCCGACCTGCGTCGCCCGGCCGCGTCGCCGGTGCCCTCCACGGGCCCGGTCGGCCGGCACGGGCTGCTCGGCTCGGGCACGCTGCGTGGGATCTCGAGGAAGACCGGCCACGCCGGCTTCAGCTTCACCCACGACCACGACGACCTGACCGCGGCGGTGCACCGCTGCGTCGGGGTGGGCAAGTGCCGCGCGGACAACGAGGCCTCGGGCGGGTTCATGTGCCCCAGCTACCAGGCGACGCGGGACGAGAAGGACGTCACCCGGGGGCGCGCCCGGGTGCTCCAGGAGGCGGTCAACGGGTCGCTCGTGGGCGGGCTCACCGCACCGGAGGTCCGCGAGTCGCTCGACCTGTGCCTGAGCTGCAAGGCCTGCTCCTCCGACTGCCCCGCCGGCGTCGACATGGCGCAGTACAAGTCCGAGGTGCTGCACCGCACCTACAAGGGCCGGCCGCGTCCCGTGGACCACTACGCCCTGGGGTGGCTGCCCCGCTGGGCGCGGCTGGCGGGCATCGCCCCGCGCACGATCAACCGGCTGCTGTCGGTCGACTGGATCCGCCGGCCGGTCCTGTGGGCCGGTGGGATGGACACCCGGCGTCAGGTGCCCGAGTTCGCCGAGATGTCGTTCCGCCGCTGGTGGCGGCTCGGGTACGCGACCCGGGGCGTCCCCGGCCTGCCCCACCGGCAGGAGCCCGGCAGGCTCGTCGAGTCCGACCGCCCGAAGGTCGTGCTGTGGACGGACTCGTTCAGCGACTCGATGTCCCCGTCGGTGCCGCAGGCCGCCGTGCGGGTCCTGGAGGCCGCGGGATACGAGGTCGTCGTCCCGACCTCGGCGGCGTGCTGCGGGTTGACCTGGATCTCCACCGGGCAGCTCGACGGTGCGCGACGGCGGCTCGACGGGCTGCTGAAGACCCTCGGCCCGTACGCGGTCAACGGCTACCCCATCCTCGGCCTCGAGCCGTCCTGCACGGCCGTGCTGCGCTCGGACCTGCTGGACCTGTTCCCCGACGACCCGCGGGCCCACGCGGTCGCGGGGGCGACACGGACCCTGGCGGAGCTGCTCACCGACCCGGCCACGGCCCCCGCCGAGGACTCCGGGTGGGAGCTGCCGGACCTCAGCGACGTCACCGCCGTCGTGCAGCCGCACTGCCACCAGCACTCCGTCATGGGGTTCGCCGCCGACCGCGCCCTGCTCGCGCAGGCCGGCGCCACCGTCACCGAGCTGGCGGGCTGCTGCGGCCTGGCGGGCAACTTCGGCATGCAGAAGGGCCACTACGACGTGTCGGTGGCCGTGGCGGAGAACGCCCTGCTGCCGGCCCTGCGGGCGCAGGAGGAGGGCGAGGAGTTCATCGCCGACGGGTTCTCCTGCCGCACCCAGGCCGTCCAGCTCGAGGGCGTCGAGGGCAAGGCGCTGGTCGAGGTGCTCGCCGCACGACTCTGAGCGCGACGGTCGGGGCTACGGGGCGCCGGAGACCTCGGCGACGGCCGAGCGGGCCGGCTCCGGCAGCTCCGGGACGAGCACGGACAGGCTGGACAGCAGCAGGTCGCTGAGGTCCTCGCGGCTCGTGGACCCCTCGCCGAGCCACGCCGCCGTCATGGTCTCCGCCAGCGCGACCCAGCCCCGGGCGAGCAGGTCGAGGCGCGCGTCGGCGGTGACGCCGATGTCCGCCAGCGTCGTCAGCCGTCCCACGAGGTCGGCGCGGATGGCGCGCAGGGCGTCCTCCGTGACCGGGTCCCCGGCGAGCACTCCGCGCCAGATGTCCTCCCACACCCGGCGGCGGGCGGTGACGGACCCCAGGAACGCCGACAGCGCCCGGGCCGGGCGCTCGACCAGCGGCCCGTCGTCGGGTGCGAGGTCGGCGGCGAGCCGCTCGATCGCCTCGAGGGCGACGGCGCGCCGCAGCTGCGCCGTCGTGCCGAAGTAGTGGAACACCAGGCCCTTCGAGGCCCCGGCCTGCGCGGCCACGGCGGCCGGGGTCAGGGTCTCCAGCCCGCCGGCCTCGGCGGCCTCGCAGGCGACGTCGAGGAGCTGTCGCCGACGGTCGGCGGGATCCTGGCGTGTGCGGGAGGTCATAGCACTGTTGTACCCGTCTTGTTGACCGCTGGTCAACAGCGGCGCTAGCGTTGTTGACCAATGGTCAACAAGGAGGCGGCGATGCGGATCACCGTGGACGGCGTGCGTGCCGACGGACGGCGCGAGCCGATGCTGACGTCGGTGGGCTTCTCGTGGGCGACCGGCGAGGCGCTGCTCGCCGCTGCGGAGCCCGGTCACGGCCACACGGCGCTGGCGCTGGTCGCGACCGGCCGGTTCGTGCCGTCCGCCGGGACGGTGCGCCTCGACGGCGCCGAGGTCACGCCGGCGAGGCTCCGCCGGATCAGTGCCGTCGTCGACGTGCTGGGGCTCAACGACCCGGACGACGCCCTCACGCTCGCCGACGTGGTCGCCGAGGGCCTGGCCCTCGCCGGTCGCCGGTCCTGGCCCCGGGACGTCGCGCGCTGGCTCGACGCCCACGGGCTGACGCCGGACCGCGGGCGCCGCGTGGACCAGCTGCCGGGCGCGGTGCGGACCGCCGTCCTCGCCGGCCTCGCCGTGGAGGACCCGGAGGTGCGGTTCGTCGTCCTCACCCTGCCGGACCGGCACGGCGGCGATCCTGCCGACTGGTGGGACCTGGCCCGCTCGCTGGCCGCCGGCGGCACGGGCGTGCTCGTGCAGTGCACGCGGTCGTCCGCCCGCGACCTCGGCGTCGACCTGCCGGCCGCCGTGGGCGACACGCTCCACGCCCCGCCTCGCGTGGTGCGGCGCGAGGTGCTCCGTCCCTCCGGTCCGGACCCCGAGGTCGAGCCCGAGGGTGACCCCGGGACCCGCCAGGACACCGAGCCCGCCGAGGCCGAGGAGGCCGCCCGATGACCGCCGTCCGCCTGGCCGTGTCCGAGCTGCGTCGGCTGGCCACCGGCACCATGCCGCGGCTGGCCGTCCTCGCGATGGCGCTGGTCCCCACGCTGTACGCGGGGCTGTACCTGTACGCCAACCACGACCCGTACGAGAACCTCGACGAGGTCCCGGCCGCGCTCGTCGTCCAGGACGAGGGGACGACCACCACCGACTCCGTCACGGGGGAGGAGACCGAGCGGACCTTCGGTGCCGACGTCGCCGACGAGCTCGAGGACGACGGCGGGTTCGGGTGGGTCGAGACCACCCAGCAGGACGCCGAGGTCGGTGTGCGGTCCGGGCGGTTCGACGCCGCGCTGATCATCGGTCCGACCTTCTCCGCGGACCTCGTCTCCGCCGGGGAGTTCGACCCCGAGCAGGCCAGCCTCACGCTCCTGACGAACGACGCCAACAACTACCTCGCCGGCACCATCGCCGACCAGATCGTCGGGCAGGTGCGCGACTCGATCGCCGAGCAGGTCGGCACCGAGGCCGCCGACCAGTTCCTGCGCGGGTTCGCCTCCATCCACACCAACCTCGCCGACGCCGTGGACGGCGCCGGGCAGCTCCTCGACGGGTCCCGCCGGCTCCGCGACGGGGCCGACGACGCGGCGGACGGCGCGCACGACCTCGCCGCCGGGGCGCGCCGCACGGCCGACGGCGCCGCCACCCTGGACGAGAAGGTCGGGCCGCTCGTCGACGCCGTCGACCGGCTCGACGACGGTGCCGGGAACCTGTCGAGCGGTCTCGACGACCTGCGCGACGCCACCGCGTCGTTGCCCGCGGACACGCGTCGGCTGGCGGACGGCGCGCAGGAGGTGGCCGACGGCGACGCCGAGGTCGCGCGGTACGGGCGCCAGGCCTCCGACGCCGCGCACGACGTGCTGCCGGCCCTCGATGCCGTCCGGGACGGTGTGGACACCGCGCTCGCCGACCGCCTGGACGGTCTCGTGGCCGACGGCACCCTCACCCGGGCCCAGGCCGACGCCCTCGCCGCGGACGTCCGGGACCAGGTCACCCCGGTCGTGGACGAGCAGCGCGCCCAGGTCAGCGACTCCGTCGCACAGGTGGACGACGCGTCGGCACGGCTCGACTCCCTGGCCGAGGGCGCGCAGCAGGTCGCCGACGGCGCCGACTCCCTGGCGGACGCCACACCCGCCCTGGCCGACGGCATCTCCTCGGCGGCGGACGGCGCCGACCGGCTCGCCGACGGCACCTCCCGGCTCGCCGCGTCCACCCCGGCGCTCGCCGACGGGGTCGGGCGGCTGGCCGACGGGACCGCGCGGGTCGCCTCCGGGTCGGCCGACCTCGCCGACGGCACCGACCGCCTCGCGGACGGTTCCGCCGACCTCGCCGAGGGTGCCGACGAGCTCCGCGACGGGCTCGCCCAGGGGCTGGGCCAGGTCCCGGACCTGGACGACGAGACGCGGACCGACACGGCCGACACGATCGGCAACCCGGTCCGGGTGCGCGACGAGTCGCTCTCCTCGGCCGGGACCTACGGGGGCGGGCTCGCCCCGTTCTTCCTGTCGTTGGCCGCCTGGATCGGCGCCTACGTCCTGTTCCTGCTGGTGCGTCCGCTGTCGACGCGCGCGCTGGCCGCCGGCCGCTCGGGCCTGGCCACGGCGCTGGGCGGGTGGGCCGTCCCCGCGGCGATCGGCGTCGTACAGGTCGGGCTGATGTTCACCGTCACGAAGTTCGCGCTCGACATCGACCCGGCCCACGGGCTGCTCACTGCCCTGTTCCTGGTGCTGGTCTCCGGGACGTTCGTCGCGATCCTGCAGGCCCTCAACGCCTGGCTCGGGGCGGCGGGCCAGTTCCTCGGCCTGGTCCTCATGCTGGTCCAGCTCGTGACGGCGGGCGGGACGTTCCCGTGGCAGACCATCCCCGAGCCGCTGCGGTCCCTGCACCGGTTCATGCCCATGACCTACGCGGTGGAGGGTCTGCGCCAGCTGCTCTACGGGGGGAGCCTCGACGCCGCCGGACGCTGCGCCGTCGTCCTGGCGGGAGTGTTCCTCGGGGCGATCGGGGCCACCGCGCTCGCGGCCCGACGCCGACGCGTGTGGACGGTGACGGCGCTGCAGCCCGAGCTGGTGCTCTGACCGGCACGTCCTGGCAGGCTGGGCGCATGGAGTTCCGTGACGTGGTCCGACGGCGGCGCATGGTCCGGCGGTTCGGCCCGGACCCGGTGGACCCGGCGGTGGTGGACCGGCTGCTCGCCCACGCCGTGCGCGCCCCGAGCGCCGGGTTCACCCAGGGCTGGTCGTTCCTGGTCCTGACCACCGACACCGAGCGCGAACGGTTCTGGCGCGCTACCACCCCGGCGGACTCGGCGCGCGACATGTCGAGGTGGCTGGCCGGGATGCGCACCGCCCCGGTGCTGGTCGTGGCGCTGGCCTCGAAGGCCGCCTACGTGGGCCGCTACGCCGAGGCGGACAAGGGCTGGACCGACCGCGACGAGGCGCGCTGGCCGGTGCCGTACTGGCACGTGGACGCCGGGATGGCCTCGCTGCTCATGCTCCAGACCGCCGTCGACGAGGGGCTCGGCGCCTGCTTCTTCGGGATCGACGCCGGGAGCCTCGACCGGTTCCGCGAGGCGTTCGGCGTCCCGGCGGAGTGGGCGCCCACCGGGGTGGTCGCCGTCGGGCATCCCGAGACCGGGGGTGCGAAGGGTTCGCCGTCGCGGCGGCGGCGCAAGCCGCTGGACGAGGTGGTGCACCGCGGGGTGTGGTGAGCGCTCGGCTCAGGTCTCGTACGCCCGGAGCCACCGGGTCAGGACGCCTTCGAGCGCCCTCTGGTCCTCCGCCGAGAGCTGGTTGACCAGGCGACGCTCGTTCGCCATGTGGTCGGTGAACGCCGCGTCGATCCGTTCGACGCCCGCCGGGGTCAGGGCGACGAGGCGCCGGCGCCCGTCGCCCCCCGGGGCGGCACGACGTTCCACCAGGCCGGCGGCGACCAGCCGGTCGATCCGCTTGGTCATCGCGCCGGTGGTGACCATCGTGTGCTCCGCCAGCTCACCCGGGGCGCGTTCGTAGGGGGCTCCGGCGCGGCGGAGGGTGGCGAGCACGTCGAACTCGCCCTCGCCGAGCCCGTGCCGGGCGTAGACGGTGTGCAGCTCGTCGGTGAGGTAGCCGGCCAGGCGGCGCAGGCGCCCGACGACGCCCTGCGGCGAGACGTCGAGGTCGGGCCGCTCGCGCCGCCACTCGGCCTGGATCCGCGCGACGCGGTCGGGGGTGCCGGAGGTGCTGTCCGTGGTCGGGGGCGCGGCCATGGGGGAATAATATCTTCCCTGGAAGACATTATTGCTTCCGTGGAAACTACTTGGCGATGGATGCTCCTCACGGCCGTGGCGCCGGTGGCCTGGGGCTCGACCTACTACGTGACGCGCGAGTTCCTACCGGCCGACGACCCCCTCTGGGGCGCCGCGCTGCGGGCCCTGCCGGCGGGTCTCCTGCTGCTCGTCCTGGCGCGCCGGCTGCCGCGGGGTGCGTGGTGGTGGCGCTCGGCGGTGCTGGGCGTCCTCAACGTCGGCGCGTTCTTCGTCCTCGTCTACGTCGCCTCGACCCGGCTGCCCTCGAGCGTGGCCTCCACCGTCATGGCGACGTCCGCGATCACGCTCATGCTGCTCGCGTGGCCGCTGCTCGGCGAGCGCCCGGCCTGGCGGGGCCTCGCCGGGGCGTCCGCCGGTCTCGTCGGCGTCGTGGTGCTGGTCGTGGAGGGCGGGGCCGCCGTCGACCCGTGGGGCGTCGCCGCGTCCGCGACCGCGATGCTGCTGTCCTCGACGGGGTACGTGCTCACCAAGCGCTGGGCGCCCGCCGAGCCGATGACGGCCGTCACCGCCTGGCAGCTCACGGCCGGCGGGCTGCTGCTCCTGCCCGTTGCCGCCGCCGTGGACGGGGCGCCGCCGGTGCTGGACGCGAGCGCCGTCGCCGGGTTCGCGTACGTCTCCCTCGTGGCCACCGCCGTGGCGTTCGTCGCCTGGTTCACCGGTCTGCGGCACCTGCCGGCGGGTGCGGTCGGCGTCGTCGGGCTGCTCAACCCCGTCACCGGGGTCCTGCTCGGGACGCTGCTCGCCGACGAGTCCTTCGGCCCGCGCCGGGCAGCCGGCACGATGCTCGTGCTCGGCGGGGTCCTGCTGGCGGCCCGCAGCGCCCGTCAGACGCCGAGGCGGGTGCGCACCGGCGCCGGCAGCTCGACGACGTCGTCGATCGTGTCCAGGTCCGCGGCGGTCCCGGCGCGCAGCACGACGGCGCAGTGCAGCCCGTGACGGGTCGCCTCGGCCTCGTGCGCGGCCCGCGAACGGGCGCCGAACCGGAAACGGAGGTCGGCACCGACCGGGACGCCGAGCAGGTTCGTCCCGGTGCCGTGCCGGTCGGTCGCGACGACGACGTCGGCGTGCGCCGACACGACGGCGTCGACGTCCGCATCGCCCAGCAGCGGAAGGTCCGCGTGGACGACCAGCATCCGGCCCGCGTCCGGCCCCGCCGGCGCGGTCGCGGACAGCTCGTCGCGCGCGTGCTCCAGGGCGGCGTTCAGCCCCGGCCGACCGGCCGGCTCGGCGAGCACCTCGACTGCCGGCCCCGGGACGCCGGACAGGACCTCGCGGGCGAACCCGGCGTCCGCGGTGACCACCACGACCCGGTCCACGTGGTCGCTCGCCGCCAGCACGCCCAGGACGTGCCGCGCGAGCGCGACGACGAGCCGACGCCGGGCCGCCGGGTCCAGCGACGTGGACAGCCGGGACTTGCCGCTGACCCCGTCCCGCAGCGGTACGACGGCGGTCACCCCGACGGGCTGCGGCCGTGCCGTCGCCTCCGGCACGGTCACGAGCCGGCGAGCTCCAGCAGCTCGCGGGCCAGGCGCTCGCGGCCCTCGGGACCGCCCATGACGGTGTCGGTCACCAGGACCTCGAACCCGAGGTCGGCGATCGGGGCGGCCAGCGCCTCGTCGGCGGCGTCGATCACCATGACGTCGACCAGCCCCGTGTAGAGCCGGGCCACGCCGAGCGCCGAGACGTCGTGCCCGAGGGACTCCAGCACCTGGGCGGCGGGGCCCTTCAGCGCGCGGCCGCCGACGATCGGGCTCACGGCCACCCGGCGCGGTCCGCCCGCCCGGAGCGCGTCGCGCACCCCGGGCACGCCCAGCACCGGCTCCACCGACAGGAACGGGTTCGACGGCGCCACCACGAGCAGGTCGCCGCCGGTGATCGCGTCCAGGACGCCGGGGCCCGGGCGGGCGGCGTCGATCCCGGCGAAGTCCAGGTCGAGCACGGCGTCCGCGTGCTGCCGCCGCACGAAGTACTCCTGGAACTCCAGCTCGCCGTCCGGGGTCGTGATCCGCGTGCGCACGGCGTCGTCGGTGACGGGCAGCAGGCGGGCGTCGACGCCGAGCGAGCGCGTGAGCGCCGCGGTGACCGCGCTGAGCGGTTCCCCGGCGCGCAGCCGGGCGGTGCGCACCACGTGCGTGGCGAGGTCCTTGTCGCCCAGGGTGAACCAGGTGTCCTCGCCGAGGCGGCCGAGCTGGTCGAGCACCGCGTAGGACTCGCCCGTCAGCCCCCAGCCGCGCTCCTCGTCGTTGAGCCCGGCCAGCGTGTACATCACCGTGTCGAGGTCCGGCGAGACGTGCAGCCCGTGCCGCTCCGTGTCGTCACCGACGTTGACCACGCAGGTCAGACCGCCGTGCGCGCCGGGGGCTCCGCCGTCGGGCAGGGCGCGGGCGAAACCGTGCGCGAGGCGTGCGCCGCCGACGCCGCCGGCCAGGAGGGTCACCGAAGTACTCACGCCCCGAGCCTAAAGGCGTCATGATGGCCCCATGGCTGTCTTCGCGTTCTCCGTCGCCCCGCTCGGTGCCGGCGAGTCGGTCACCGACTCCGTCGCCGAGGCCGTCCGCATCGTGCGGGAGTCCGGCCTGCCCAACCGCACCACCTCGATGTTCACCGAGATCGAGGGGGAGTGGGACGAGGTCATGCCGGTCATCCAGCGCGCCACCGAGGCCGTCGGCAACGGCGGCCACCGCGTGTCCCTCGTGCTCAAGGCCGACATCCGCCCCGGCCGCACCGGCCAGCTGGAGGGCAAGGTGGCCCGCGTCGAGGAGGCACTCGCCGAGGACGAGTCCGCGACCGGACACGCCTGACACGGCACGAGAAGTCCGGCGCGTCCCCCGTGCCGGATCCCGGGGATGTGCCGGTTCTGTGTGGTGAGAGTCGTCACTCACCTGGGGTGTTGTACGACCCCTGAGGGCCCGCCGTAGGCTATGGCGGATCGCGGCCACACGGGCCGCGTGCGGAGCCGGGGGAGTCAGCGCGATGCCACTGTTCGAGGTCGACGCCAGCAGGCCGCTCCTCGTCCAGTCCGGGCAGACCGCGGGGTCGGTCGAACCCGGGCTCCGGACGACGGCGCACCGGGTCGTGGACTCCCACATCGACGGGCTGCTCGGCGAGCAGATCTTCCCCGTCGCCCAGGGGAGCGGTCCCGACGAGCCGCACCTGCTGGCCCTGGACGCCACCGGGTCGCCCGTCGTCGTCGAGCTCGTGGCGAACCTCGACAAGGCTGCGCTGACCCGGGCCCTGGACCACGCGGGATGGGCCGGCCGGCTCACCCGTGGCGAGCTCGCCTCGCGGTACCACGGCGGCCACAGCGCCTTCCAGCGCGACATCGCCACCTTCTACGACTCGGTCCCGATCACCCGGTCGCAGCCCGGCCGCTCCAGCGCGCGCCTCATCGTCATCTGCCAGGAGGCCGGCGAGGACATCCTCAACGCCGTCGACTTCCTGCGGCAGCCCACGATGCCCGTCGAGGTCCTCAAGATGGGCGTCATGCACGGGCAGGACGGCCGCCGGTTCGTCGACGTCTCGCCGCTGGTCATCCACCCGGCGTCCGACTCGACGTCGCCCCGGCTGTCGGGTCCCGGCCGCCCGGGTGGCGAGAACGCGGCGTCCGCTGCGTCGGGGTCCCGGACCGAGGCGGAGCCGGAGTCGTTCGTCGAGGGGGTCAAGGTCGGCCTCGCCCTGACGGGCAAGAGCCCCGCCGTCGCCGTCCCCGCCGGTGGGGACGGCGAGACCGGTGCGCCGGTCCCCGCTCCGCACCCACGTGACGCCGTCGGCGACACCGCCGAGCAGCCGCCCCTGCGCCGGGGCCGTGCGGCGCGACGTGCGGAGGCCGCGGGCGGTGTCCCGGGCCCGAGCAGCCTGTCGGTGCCGCAGGTGCCGACGTCGAAGCAGTCGCCACCGACGCCGGTGCCCGCGCCCGCGACCGGCCACGGGCCGGTCCCGCCCCCGCCGTCGACGGGGCACGCGCCGGTCCCGCCCGCGCCCGCGACCGGGCACGCGCCGGTCCCGCCCCCGCCGTCCGGGGACGGGCCGCAGGTCCCGCGGCGCCGGTCCCGCAGCGACCGCTTCCGCGAGAGTGGCACCACGTCGGACCCCGCACCGCGCCGCCGCCCGGCCTCCGCCGACGACCTCGACCTGGCCGGACTGGCACGTCGCACGACGTCCGCGGCGAGCCCGGACACGCCGTCGGCGCTCGACCTGCCCGTCCCCGGCGCAGGCTCCCGGAACACGGACCCCCTCGACTCGTGGACCCCGTGGTCGGAGACGTCCGAGCGGGACTGGAAGCCGTCCACCCCGGGTGGTTGGACGGACGCCTCGGACGACCTGCCGCGTCTGCAGGTCCCCCCGCTGGAGGCGCCGTCGTACACGCCGCCGCCCGAGCGGCGGATGTACGAGGCGGCCGCCGACGAGGACGAGGTGGACGAGGACCTCGTGGCGCTGGCGAAGATGTTCGGGCGCCCCACGTACCTCGAGTGGTCGCGGCCGCGTCGCCAGCAGCACTTCGAGGCGTTGCTCCACACGGACGGCGTCATCGAGCTGCCCGACGGGTCGCGGTACCAGCACCCGGACCACGCGGCGTCGGCGGCCTGCGGGGCGCCGACGGACGATGGCTGGAACGTCTGGCGCGTCGTGCCGGACGGGGTCACCCTGCTCGAGGCCTACCGGAGCCGCTTCGCCTGACCCCGCCCTGCGTTGTGGGTATGAAAATCGCGGTCGCGCAGCGCTGCGCGACCGC
>NZ_JAUQYR010000004.1:131816-254116 GCF_030588125.1 Isoptericola sp. b515
GGGGTGGTGGGCCCCCCGCCCCCCCGCCCCCGCGCCCCCCCCCCCCCCCCCACACCCCCCCCCCCCCCCCGACGGGGGTCAGGGCAGGACGACGATCTTGCCGGTCTGCTCGCCGGCGGACATCCGGGCCAGGCCGGTCCCGACGTCGGACAGGGCGATCTCCGAGTCGACGACCGGCCGCACCCCGGTCCGTGCGCAGAACCGCAGCAGCGCGGCGAGGTCCTCGCGCGAACCCATCGTCACGCCCTGCACCCGGAGCTCGTTGAAGAAGACGCGGGTCAGCTCGGCCGGCGGGGCGTCCCCGCTGGTCGCGCCGCACACGGCGATCGTCCCGCCCGGGCGCAGGGACCGCACCGAGTGCGCCCAGGTGGCCTTGCCGACCGACTCCATGACGGCGTCGACCCGGGCCGGCAGCCGCTCACCCGGCTCGAGAGCGGCGGTCGCCCCGAGCTCGAGGGCGCGGTCGCGCTTCGCGGCGTCCCGCGAGGTGGCGACGACCTCGAGGCCGGCCGCGGCGCCGAGGACGATGGCGGCGGTGGCGACCCCGCCACCGACGCCCTGGACCAGCACGCGGTCGCCGGGGTGCAGGTCCGCCGCGCCGAACAGCATCCGGTAGGCGGTCAGCCAGGCGGTCGGCAGGCACGCCGCCTCGGCGAAGGACAGCTCGGCCGGCTTCGGCACCAGGTTCGCCGTGGGGACGGACACCTTCTCGGCCAGGGTCCCGGGGTACTTCTCGCTGAGCAGCGTGCGCCGCTCCCGCGGCCCGACACCGTGGCCGTCGGCGCCGACGACCCCGTGCACGACCACCTCGGTCCCGTCGGGTGCGACACCGGCCGCGTCCGTGCCGAGGATCATCGGCAGCTGCTCCTCGCGCAGCCCGACCCCGCGCAGCGACCACAGGTCGTGGTGGTTCAGGCTCGCGGCGCGGACCTCGACGGTGGTCCAGTGCTCACGGGGTTCGGGGTCCGGACGGTCGGTGACCTCCAGACCGTCGAGCGGGGAGTCCGGGGCGAAGCGGGCGACGGTGGCAGCAAGCATGGCCCCCAACCTACCCACGGGTGTCCAGCGGAGCGCCGGCACGGCCGTCGGCCGGGTCGGGCCCGATCCCCGCGAGTCAGGCCGTGCCGCGACGAGTCAGGGAGCCGGCTGCGGTTCCTCCGCACCGACGTCGAACAACCAGGCGATGCCGTACCGGTCCGTGAGCTGACCGTAGTAGTCGCCCCACGGCGCCATCTCGAACGGCATGACGTCGGTCGCGCCGTCGGAGAGGCCCGACACGACGCCCCGGACGTACGCCAGGTCCTCCGGGCCTCCGGTCAGCGAGACGGTGATGCCGCGGTTCGGTGCGACGTAGGGGGTCGAGGAGGGGGTGTCGGACGCCATGAGCACCAGTCCGCCGGTGGTGGTCACCGAGCCGTGCATGACGAGGTGTCCCTCGGCCGGGTCGTCGATCATGCCGGGGATGGAGTCGAAGGTGTTGATCTCGACCTCGCCGCCGAGCACCGCCCCGTAGAACTCGAGGGCGTCGCGCGCCTCGGTGCGAAAGCTGAGGTAAGGGGTGAGCCGTGCCATCGTGACCTCCACGGTCGGGTGCTCCGCCGGCGGCGGCACGTCCACGGTAGGTCGCTGCCGGGACGCTCGCGCGGCCGACCGGGGTCGAGGTGTGCCGGTCCACCCTGACTCGCGGCGTGCGGCCCTGACTCGCGGAGCCGCGTCAGGCGGGGGAGTGCCGGTCGACGTCGGCCAGGAAGCCGCGGACCAGCGGTCCCATCTGGTCGAACTCCAGCAGGAAGCCGTCGTGGCCGAAGTCCGACCTGATGAGGTGGGTGCCGGTCGCGTGCCGCAGCCCCGCGGCGATCCGGTCGGACAGCACGGGCGGGAACAGCCGGTCGGAGTCGACGGCGACGACGAGCGCCCGGGCCTCGACCTGGGCCAGCGCGGCGTCGACGCCGCCGCGGTCGCGTCCGACGTCGTGGGTCATCATCGACTCGGTGAGGCGCAGGTAGGAGTTGGCGTCGAAGCGACGGGCGAGCTTGTCGCCGTGGTGGTCCAGGTAGGACTGCACCGCGAAGCGGCCGTCGGTCTGGGGGTCCTCCCCGCCCTGGGGGATGCGGCCGAACCGTTCGTCGAGCTCCCGCGCGGTGCGGTAGGTGGTGTGCGCGATCTGGCGCGCGATGCCGAGCCCGGCGTGCGGACCCTCGCCGTCGGGGGCGTCGTAGTAGTCGCCGCCGTTCCACCGGGGGTCGGAGCGGATGGCCCCGAGCTGCGGGTGCGCCCACGCGATCTGGTCGCCGGTCGACTGGGCGCCCGTGGCGATCGAGACGATCGAGCGCACCTCGATGCCCGCCTCGGGGCCGAGCAGCGCCCACTCCAGCACCCGCATCCCGCCCATCGATCCGCCGATGACGGTCGCCCACGACCGGATGCCGAGCAGCCGGGCGAGCTCGATCTCGACGGCGACCTGGTCGCGGGTCGTGATGCGCGGGAAGCGGCCTCCCCACGGGAGCCCGTCCGGGGCGGGCGAGGCCGGCCCGGTGGTGCCCTGGCAGCCGCCGAGCACGTTCGGGACCACGACGTAGTACTCGTCGGTGTCGATCGGCGCCCCCGGCCCGATCATCGGCTCCCACCAGCCGGCGGTCGCCTGCCCCGGACCCGCGGGGCCCCGCACGTGCGCGTCCCCCGTCAGGGCGTGCAGCACGAGGACGGCGTTGGAGCCGTCGGGGGCGAGCCGTCCGTGGGTCTCGTAGGCGACCCGCACGTCGGGGAGCCGGGCCCCGCTCTCCAGGTCGAACGTGCCGACGTCGCGGAAGTGCCGGTCACCCGCCGGATGGCCCTCGCGCCAGGCCCCCGAGGCCGGGGCCGGACCGGCGGGTCCACGTCGGGCGCCGCGCGGCGACCTCCAGACAGTCTCGGTACCGGTGAGGTGGGTGGTCGTGGGGGTCATCGTCTCTCCAGGCGGCGGTGCCGGTGCGGGCGGCGGGGTGCGGGCGGACGAGCAGCGCACGCGGCGGGTGGGGCTGCACGGCGTGGAGACGCAGGCAGGCGAACGTGCGCGGGGTCTACGGGCACATTCGACGTGTCATGCCGTCGACGGTAACCAACGGATCTGCGCGTGCCCAGCCCGATCTCACGATGCGGGACCACATGTCGAGACGGTCGGGGACGGGTGGCGAGACGTGGCGCACCTCACGCGACGTACGCTGGGCAGATGGGGGAGACGCGCCGTCGCGTCGTCGAGATCGTCGGCATCTACCACGCCGAGGGCAGCCTGCTCGGCGAGGTCCGGTACGCACTGGGCAGGATGCGCGGCACGGCGCACTGCGCGCTCTGCGACATCACGCACGGGGCCCTCCGGCGCAAGCGGTCCTGGGACGCGTACGTCGCCGGCCTGGGCGTGCCCGTCCGGCTCCTGCACCTCGACGAGATGCCCGACGACGTCGCGTCGTCCGTCGCCCGCACGGGCAGTCCCGTCGTCCTCGGGCGCACCCCGGACGACGACCTCGTCACCCTGCTGGACGCCGATGCCCTCGAGGTCCTGCAGGGTGACGTGGACGCATTCGCCGGGGCGCTCGCACGGGCCCTGGAAGCGGTGGCCCGCTGACCGTCGTCAGGGCCGGAGCAGGACCTTGGTGGCCCGCCGCTCGTCCATGGCGGCATAGGCCTCGGCGACGTCGGCCAGGGGCATCTCGGCGTCGAAGACCCGACCGGGTCGGATCGCCCCGGACAGGACGTCGTCCAGCAGCTCGGCCATGTGCGTGCGGGCCGGGGCCATGCCGCCGCCCACGGTGATGTTCCGCCGGAACAGGGTCCCGATCGGCACCTGGGAGCCGCCGTGCGGCACCCCGACGAACCCGACCCGGCCGCCGCCGCGCACCGACCCGAGCGCCTGGTCCATCGACTGCTCCGTGCCGACGCACTCCAGGGCCGCGTCGGCGAGCTCGCCACCCAGCAGGTCGCGCAGTGCCGCGACACCCTCGTCGCCCCGCTCGGCGACGACGTCGTCCGCACCGAGCTCGCGCGCGAGCGCGGCCCGGTCCTCGTGGCGCGAGAACGCCACGACGCGGGCGGCGCCGAGCCGCTTGGCCGCGATGACGCCGCACAGTCCCACGGCGCCGTCGCCCACGACCGCCACGGTGTCCCCGGGGCCGACCCCCGCCGAGACGGCGGCGTGGTGGCCCGTCGACATGACGTCGGCCAGCGCCAGCAGGTCCGGCACGAGCCCGGCGGCCTCGAGGTCCTCCTCGCTGCGACCGACCGGGAACAGGGAGTGCTGCGCGAGCGGGATGCGCACGCGCTCGCTCTGCGCGCCGTCGACCGGGTGGCCGTCGCGGTCCGTGGACCCGAAGCCGGTGACGTGGTCGCAGGCGGAGGGGAAGCCGGCGCGGCAGGACTGGCACTCCCCGCAGCTCAGCGAGAACGGCACGATGACGAAGTCCCCGGGGGCCGCGGACGTCACCGCGGCGCCCACCTTCTCGACGACCCCGACCAGCTCGTGGCCGATGGGGTGCGGCTCCCGGGTCCGGGTGACGCCGCGGTAGGGCCACAGGTCGGAACCGCACACGCACGCCGCCACCACGCGCAGCACGGCGTCGTGGTCGGTGTGCAGGACGGGGTCGGGGCGGTTCTCGGCGCGGATGTCGCGCGGGGCGTGGATCATGGTGGCGAGCATGGACCCACCGTAGGCCGGAGGTGGCTCCGGTCACCGTCGGTCAGCCGGCGAGCGCCGCCTTGGCGGCCGTGAAGCCGAGCTCGAGGTCCGCGAGGATGTCCTCGACGTCCTCGATGCCCACCGCGAGGCGCACCAGGCCGGGGGTGACCCCGGACAGCGCCTGCTCGGCCTCGGTGAGCTGGCTGTGCGTGGTCGAGGCGGGGTGGATCACCAGCGACCGCACGTCGCCGATGTTGGCCACGTGCGAGTGCAGGCGCAGGGCCGAGACGAACGCCTGCCCGGCGTCCGCGCCGCCGTCGAGCTCGAACGCGAGCACGGCGCCCGACCCGCGCGGGGCGTAGCGCTGCTGGACGGCGTGCCACGGGCTGGACTCGAGGCCGGCGTAGTGGACCGTCCGCACGTCGGCGCGGGCCTCCAACCACTCCGCGACCCGCTGGGCGTTGTCCACGTGCCGCTCCATCCGCAGCGACAGCGTCTCGACGCCCTGGGCGATCTGGAAGGCGTTGAAGGGAGAGACGGCCGCGCCGAGGTCGCGCAGGAGCTGGACCCGGGCCTTGAGGACGAAGGCGAGGTTGGCGCCGAGCGCCCCGCCGACGCCGAGGTCGCGGGCGTAGACGAGCCCGTTGTACGAGGGGTCGGGCGTGTTGAACCCGGGGAACCGCTCGGGGTGGCGGGCGTAGTCGAAATTCCCCGAGTCCACGACGACGCCGGCCACCGTCGTGCCGTGCCCTCCGAGGTACTTGGTCGCCGAGTGCACGACGACGTCGGCCCCGTGCTCGATCGGGCGCACCAGGTACGGCGTCGCCACGGTGTTGTCGACGATGAGCGGCACCTGCGCCGCGTGCGCGACGTCCGCGACGAGGGCGATGTCGAGGACGTCGTTCTTGGGGTTGGGGATGGTCTCGGCGAAGAACGCCTTCGTGTTGTCCTGCACCGCCGCGCGCCAGGCGTCGGCGTCGTGGGCGTCCTCGACGAACGTCGTGGTGATGCCGAACCGCGGCAGCGTGTGCTTCAGGAGGTTGTAGGTGCCGCCGTACAGGCTGGCGCTGGCGACGACGTGGTCGCCGGCCTCGGCGACGTTGAGGATCGCGAAGGTCTCGGCGGCCTGACCGGAGGCGAGCAGCAGCGCGCCGACGCCGCCCTCGAGGTCGGCGATGCGGTTCTCGACCGTCTCCTGGGTCGGGTTGGTGATGCGCGTGTAGATCGGGCCGAGCTCGGCCAGCGCGAAGCGGTTCGCGGCGGTCTTGGCGTCGTCGAAGACGTACGACGTGGTCTGGTAGATCGGCAGGGCGCGTGCCCCCGTGGCGGGGTCGGGCGTCTGGCCGGCGTGGATCTGGCGGGTCGCGAACGACCAGCGGGGCGTGTCGGTCATGGGTGGCTCCTGGGTTCCGGCGGGCGGGAGGACGGGTGGCGCGCACGTGCTCCCACGGCCGGGCCGACACGGTCCGGGCCGGGCGGCCGGACGTGGGCAGGCGAACGTGCGCTGGGTCAGCGGCACATTCGACGCGTGGTCATGACCCGACGGTAGGCCGGGAGTCTCGCTGAGCGGAAGGGGGTGTCCACCCAGCGAGACGTCCTGGGCGAGATGGGGGCTTTACGGCCTTCTGGCGGTTCGCTAGGTTCGTCGGACGTGGGTCGACAACCGAGGGAGTGGCCGGCGATGGGGCGTGGCGACAGGGGGGTGCGGGGCAGGATCGCGCGGGTGGCGACGGCGGGGGCGGTGACGATGGGCCTGGCGCTGACCTCGGGCGCGGCCGTGGTCCCGGCAGCCGTCGCGGTGGACGGCGTGACGACGATCGAGCTGGACACCGACCATGCGTGGTTCGGACAGATCGCCGACGTGCCGGTCACCGTGACCGAGGGCGGTGCGCCGGCGGAAGGTCACGTCCAGCTCTTCGTGGATGGATCGCGCCAGGTGCCGCTGATCGAGCTCAGCGGGGGCAGGGCCACGCTGCCGCTGTTCACGGATCTCCAGACCGTCGGCGTGCACGAGCTCGAGGTCCGGCACCTCGACCCGGACGCGACGTCGGAGTGCCGCTGCGCCTCCTCCGCGACGACGTCGGTGGAGATCCTCGAGCCGTCGGCACCGCTCCTCACGCCCGCGTCGTGGATCCATGGCGCCCCGACCACGCTCCGGTTCGACGTCACGGGGACGGACCTGCCCACCCTCGGGTCCGTCGAGCTGCAGCTGCACGACTCGGTCGCTGCGCAGCTCGTGGACGGCGTGGCCGATCTCGAGATCGCCGGCGACGAGGTCACCGGCTCGATGATCGTGCTGGTGCAGCGCCGGGCCGACGGGGAGGTCCTGACGCGCTGGCGGCTGCCGGTCGACGTCCTGCCGGCTCCGGTCACCGTGGAGGCCGAGATCCCCGGGACCTGGCGCCGGGGCGAGATCGTGCGGATCCCGGTCGAGGTGACGTCCGCTTACGGGACGCCCACCGGGGCCGTCTCGGTGGCCCTGATGGACGACGGCGCGGGAGTCCCGTTGACGCGGGAGAGCCTCGTCGACGGGCGGGCGGAGCTCGCGGTCGACGTCGCGGACCTCCCGGGCGGGGAGCAGCAGATCGAGGTGAGCGTCGCGACGGGAGACGGGTTCGAGAGCACCCGGAAGCAGTACACGGTCGACGTCCTGCCCGCAGCGACGCGCACCGTGGTCTCCACCGCCTCTCGCTGGACGTACGGCACGGGTCGAACCGTCACCGTCGACGTCACGTCCCCGGCCGGGACGCCCGAGGGGCGGGTCGTGCTCTACCAGGCGGGGACCAGGATCGCCGGGGCGGACCTGGTGCAGGGCCACGCGTCCGCGGACGTCCGCGGCAAGAAGGTCGAGCCGGGCCGGCGCACGATCGTCGCGAAGTTCGTCCCGGCCACGCCCGACCATGCAGCGTCGCGCACCTCGTGGACGCAGCGGGTCCGCAAGGCGCAGCCGACCGTGCGGCTGCGCATGAAGCGCACCGCCTACCTGGCGTACGCCGACCTCACGGGCGGCAAGCCGGGCCGGATCGTCGTCCGGACGACGGGGGTGCCCGAGGTGGGCAAGCTGGTGCTGCAGACCCGTGACCCCGCCGCGAAGAACGACGGCTGGCGCTCACGGAAGTCGTGGTGGCTCAGCCGGAGCGAGGACGGGGTCCAGCGGATCAAGGTCCCCGGGCGCTACCTCGACAAGGTCGGCGGGCGGACGGGACGGGTCTATCTCCGCATCCGCTACATCCCCGCCGACAGCGAGCACGTCGCGAAGCGCCGGTCGCCGCGGGTGACGATCTACCACCTCTGACCCGGGCCGCGACCCGCCCGGGACGACGAAGGCCCCCACCCGCCGCAGCGGGTGGGGGCCTTCGTCAGGGCGCCGCGTGGCAGCGGACGCCGGGGTCAGTGGTGGTAGCCGGAGTCCTTCGCGCGCTGGATCGAGCGGTTGATCTCGTGCTCGGCGTCCTCGCGGCCGACCCAGTGGGCGCCCTCGACGGACTTGCCCGGCTCGAGGTCCTTGTAGACCTCGAAGAAGTGCTGGATCTCCAGGCGGTGGAAGTCGGAGACGTCGTCGATGTCCTGGCGCCAGGCGGCGCGCTGGTCGCCCGTCGGGACGCACAGCACCTTGTCGTCACCGCCCGCCTCGTCGCGCATGCGGAACATCCCCAGCGCGCGGCACTTGATCAGGCAGCCGGGGAAGGTCGGCTCCTCGAGCAGGACCATGGCGTCCAGCGGGTCACCGTCCTCGCCGAGGGTGCCCTCGATGAACCCGTAGTCGTCCGGGTATCGCGTCGAGGTGAAGAGCATGCGGTCCAGACGGATGCGACCGGTCTCGTGATCCACCTCGTACTTGTTCCGCTGACCCTTGGGGATCTCGATGGTGACGTCGAACTCCACAGTTCCTCCGCTCTGAAATGCCTGTGCGCCTCCCCAAGTGTGCCATGCAGGGGCGCGCGACGAGCGCGTGAGCGGCGGCTCGGCGCGCTCGCGGTGCGACCCGGGCGTGCGACAATGCGGGCTGACCGAGCCTGCGTGTGACCAGGTTCACGACACCGGGGGAGGATCGCATGGGGTGGCGCCTGAGGGTCGGTGCCGCCGTGACGTCGGTCCTCACGCTGTTCGGCGGGTACCTCGTGGCCGACGCCTACGACGTCGTGCCCGGGATGGTCACGTTCGACCCGCCCCACGAGTCGCCCGCCCCGTTCCCCTCCGCGCCGGGTGCCACCACCGGACCCAGCCCCCGGGTCGCCGTGCCGCCGCTGTCGTCCGAGGCGCCCGTCCCGGACGCCGACGCCGTCGGCCGGCTCGTGACCGACCTCGCCGACGACGAGCGGCTCGGGAGACGGGTGGGCGTGCTGGTCACCGACGCCGACTCCGGCGAGACGCTCGGCGCCCACCGGGCGGACCGCTTCATGGTGCCCGCCTCCACGCAGAAGATCCTCACCGCCGTGGCCGCCTACGAGGGGCCCGGCGGTGACGTCACCCTCCCCACCCGCGCCGTGCTGCAGGGGACCTCCCACGTCGTGCTCGTCGGCGGCGGGGACATGATGCTCGCCCCCGACGCCGGGGACCCCGACGCCGTCAACGGGCGGGCGGGCCTCGGCGACCTGGCCGACCAGGTCGTGGCGGAGCTCGGGCTGACCGGCCCGGACGCCGTCACCGTGTCGGTCGACGACACGCTGTTCCGCGGGCCGGCCGTCGCCCCCTCGGTCCGGGAGAGCGACGCCGACGCCGGGTACGTGGCCCCCGTCGCGGCGCTCGCCGTCGACGTCGCACGGCTGGACGACGACAAGTACGCCCCGCGACAGTCCGACCCGGCGATGGCCGCCGCCGAGACGTTCGCGGACGCACTCTCGGAGCGGGGGCTCCGGGTGGACGGCCGCGTCGACCGGCAGAAGGCGCCCTCCTCGGCCCGGGAGATCGGGCGGGTCGAGTCCGCGCCGCTGGGGGAGGTCGTCGACTACTTCCTCGTCGAGTCGGACAACACCCTCACCGAGGTGGTCGGCCGGATCGTGGCCGTCGACGCCGGACTGCCCGGCACGGGCTCGGCCGCGGTCAGCGAGGTGATGGCGGTCGTCGAGCGTCTCGGGGTCGACCTGTCGGGTGCCGAGCTGGCGGACCTGTCCGGCCTCGGCACCGGGTCCCGGATGACGTCCCGCCAGCTCGTCGACACCCTGGACCTCGCCGCCCGGGACCCCGCGCTGCGCGAGACCCTCGTCGGGCTGCCGATCGCGGGGATGCAGGGAACGCTCGCGGACCGGTTCGGGACGGGCAACCCCGGGCGCGGGTACACGCAGGCGAAGACCGGCAGCCTGCCCGACACCCGGGCGCTGTCCGGCACCGTGGTCACCTCCGACGACCGGCTGCTGCTGTTCACCGTGATGGCCGACCGGATCCCGGACGGGCAGTCCTGGGGCGCCAACCTCATCATCGACCGCTTCGTCGGCGAGCTCGCCGCCTGCGGGTGCCGTCCCGGGCGCTGACGGGCCCACGTCCGGCGCACGCCCGGCGACCCGCCGTTACGGTGGTCCCGTGACCTCCACCAGCACCCTCGTCGACTGGCAGACCGCGGCCCAGATCGCACGGCG
This sequence comes from Isoptericola sp. b515, assembly GCF_030588125.1. Lineage (NCBI taxonomy): Bacteria > Bacillati > Actinomycetota > Actinomycetes > Micrococcales > Promicromonosporaceae > Isoptericola > Isoptericola sp. b515. The sequence goes on from NZ_JAUQYR010000004.1 coordinate 142,041, forward strand.
CGTCGGGCGCCCCGGCCCGGTGGCGTCCCGCGCGGAGCTGGACGGCCTCGTCGAGGGGCTGCGCACCGCCGCGCAGGACGCCGTGCCGCACGTGCTGCGGGTGACGCGCATGCGGCCCGCCGACGCCGACGTGGAGCGCGAGCGGGACTCCTCCGGGCGGTTCACCCGGCGCGTCCGGGTCGAGCACGCCGACCTCGGCGACGTCCGCGTCGTCGACCGCGCCACCTGGGCCCGGGCGAACACGACGTCGATGGCCGCGCTCACCGACCCGGTGCTCGCCGGGCTGGACCTGGCCGCCCGTCCCGTCGAGTCCTCCACCGCCCGCCTGGCCGCCGCCGCCGAGGTCGGCGGGCTGCTCGCCCTGCTGTCCTCCAAGGTGCTCGGTCAGTTCGACCCGTACGGTCCCGGGCGGCCGACCCTGCTGCTCGTGGCGCCCAACGTGCTGGCCGCGGAACGGGCCATGCAGCTCGACCCGCAGGACTTCCGCCTCTGGGTCTGCCTGCACGAGCAGACCCACGCCCTGCAGTTCGCCGCCGCGCCCTGGCTCGCCGGGCACCTCGCCGACCGCATGGGTGCGCTGCTGCGGGACGTCACCGCCTCGTCGGTCGCGCTCAGCCACGCGCCGCTGCGCGACAAGGTCGCCCTCGTGGGGCGCACGCTGCTCGACGCGGTCCGGGGCGACCTCACCACGCCCGTCGACCAGGTGCTGGGACCGGACCAGAAGGAGCAGCTCGCCGAGATCACCGCCGTCATGGCCCTGCTCGAGGGGCACGCCGACGTCATGATGGACGCCGTCGGACGGCGTGTGGTGCCGAGCGTGCGCACCATCCGGTCGCGGTTCGAGAAGCGTCGTGACGGCGAGGGTGCGCCGCGGGTCGACGTCGTGCTGCGCCGGGTGCTCGGCATGGACGCCAAGATCGCCCAGTACCGCGACGGGGCCGCGTTCGTGCGGGCCGTCGAGGAGAAGGTCGGCCGGGACGGGTTGAACGCCGTCTGGGCCGAGCCCGGGAACCTCCCGAGCGCGCGCGAGATCTCCGACCCCCGCGCCTGGGTGCGTCGCGTGCACTCCTGAGAGTCCCGTGCCCCGCATCGACCCGGCGCTCGCCGCCGCCCGCACCGCCGTCCGCGCCGACCTCGCCGACCTGGGCCCGGACGACCTGGTGCTGGTCGCCTGCTCGGGCGGCCCCGACTCCCTGGCGCTCGCCGCCGCCGTCGCGCACGAGGCGCGCCGCGTGGGCCGGTCGGTGCGCTCGCGCGGGTACGCCGTGCGAGCGGGCGCCGTCGTCGTCGACCACGGTCTGCAGCCCGGGTCGGACGCCGTCGCCGAACGCGCCGCGCAGCAGTGCCGCGCCCTGGGGCTGGACCCGGTCGTGGTGCGGGAGGCCGCGGTCGTCGGGACGCGCGACGGCGCCGAGGGTGCGGCCCGCGCGGCGCGGTACGCCGCGCTGGAGGCCGTCGCGCAGGAGACGGGCGCGACCGCGGTGCTCCTCGGGCACACCCTCGACGACCAGGCGGAGCAGGTCCTGCTCGGGCTCGCGCGCGGCAGCGGCGCGCGGTCGCTCGGCGGCATGCCGGCGCGCCGGGGACGGTACCGCCGTCCGCTGCTCGGGCTGCGGCGCGCGCAGACCGCCGCGGCGTGCGTCGCGAGCGGTCTCGAGCCGTGGCACGACCCGACGAACGACCCGGACGCCGTTCACGGCGGACCCGTGCCGCTGCGGTCGGCGGTGCGCGGACGGCTGCTGCCGGTCCTGACCGATGTGCTCGGCCCCGGCGCGGTGGAGGCGCTCGCCCGCAGCGCCGACCAGCTCCGGGACGACGCGGCCGTGCTCGACGCCCAGGCCGCCGATCTCCTCACCCGTGCCCTGCCCGACCCCGGCACGGCCGTGGCCGAGGACGGGCCCGCCGGTGACGGGGCCGCCCTCGTGCTCGACGTCGCACCGCTGGCCGCCGCACCGGCCGCCCTGCGGCGGCGGGCGCTGCGGGAGGCGGCGCTCCGGGTCGGGTGCCCGCCCGGGACGACGACGGCACGGCACGTGGACGCGCTCGACGCGTTGGTGGTGCGCTGGCGCGGCCAGGGGGAGGTGCACCTGCCCGCGGACGTCCGGGCCACGCGGGACTGTGGCAGGCTGTTCCTGCGGCCGTCGGTGACGGGACCGCGTCACCCTGCCCCGCACCCCGAGGAGTAGCCCCGTGGACAAGTCGGACGTCGCCGGCGACCTCGCCGACATCCTGATCACCGAGGAGCAGATCGGCACCCGCCTGGACGAGATGGCGGCGCAGATCGACGCCGACTACGCCGGCAAGGACGTGCTCCTCGTCGGCGTGCTCAAGGGCGCGGTCATGGTCATGGCCGACCTGTCCCGCCGGCTCCACCACCCGCTGGAGATGGACTGGATGGCGGTGTCGTCCTACGGCTCGGGCACCAAGTCCTCCGGCGTGGTCCGCATCCTCAAGGACCTCGACACGGACCTGACCGGCCGTGACGTCCTCATCGCCGAGGACATCATCGACTCCGGTCTGACCCTGTCGTGGCTCGTGCAGAACCTGCGGTCCCGCGGTCCGGCGTCCGTGGAGATCGCGACGCTGCTGCGCAAGCCCGACGCGGCCAAGGTCGACGTCGACGTCCGCTACGTGGGCTTCGACATCCCCAACGAGTTCGTCGTCGGCTACGGCCTCGACTACGCCGAGAAGTACCGGAACCTGCCGTTCATCGGGACCCTGGCGCCGCACGTCTACTCGTGACGCCTGACGCCCTGGGCGAACAGGCGCGGGAACTTTCCGCGGTCCCGTGTAGTTTCGTAGGTCGAACCATCGCCCGACCGAAGGGAAGCGGGGCACGCCCCCGTCACGGATGAACTTCAAGAAGATCTTCAGCGGACCGCTCATCTGGATCGCGCTCGGCCTCATCCTGGTCGCGCTCGCGTTCTCGGCCTTCTCCGGTGAGCGGATCGAGCGTGTCGAGACGTCGCAGGGCCTGGAGCTGCTGTCCGGCGACACGGTCGACCACGCGCTCATCGTGGACGGCGACCAGCGCGTCGAGCTCGAACTCAGCGAGCCCTACGTCGTCGACGAGGGGACCGAGGACGAGCGGGACCTGGGCGAGAAGGTCGACTTCTTCTGGGTGGCGCCGCAGGGCGAGGACGTCGTCGCCGCCGTCGAGTCCGCGGACCTGTCCGAGGGCTACGACACCTACGTGCCGCAGCCGTCGTTCCTCGGCTCGATGCTCTCCTTCCTCGTGCCGTTCCTCATCATCCTCGTCGTCTTCTGGTTCGTCCTGTCGCGCATGCAGGGCGGCGGGCGCAACGGTGTCATGGGCTTCGGCAAGTCCCGGGCGAAGATGATCACCAAGGACACCCCGCAGGTGACGTTCGCCGACGTCGCGGGCGTGGACGAGGCCGTCGAGGAGCTGCACGAGATCAAGGAGTTCCTCTCCGAGCCGGAGAAGTTCCAGGCCGTCGGGGCGAAGATCCCCAAGGGTGTGCTGCTGTACGGCCCGCCCGGCACGGGCAAGACGCTCATCGCCCGCGCCGTCGCGGGAGAGGCCGGGGTGCCGTTCTACTCGATCTCCGGCTCGGACTTCGTCGAGATGTTCGTCGGCGTGGGCGCATCGCGCGTGCGGGACCTGTTCGAGCAGGCGAAGAACAACTCGCCCGCGATCATCTTCGTCGACGAGATCGACGCCGTCGGCCGGCACCGCGGCGCCGGCATGGGCGGCGGGCACGACGAGCGCGAGCAGACGCTGAACCAGATGCTCGTCGAGATGGACGGGTTCGACGTCAAGACGAACGTCATCCTCATCGCCGCGACGAACCGCCCCGACATCCTCGACCCCGCGCTGCTGCGCCCGGGCCGCTTCGACCGGCAGGTCGCCGTCGAGGCGCCGGACCTCAAGGGGCGCGAGCACATCCTGCAGGTGCACGCCAAGGGCAAGCCGATGGTCGAGTCCGTCGACCTGGCGGCCGTGGCGCGCCGCACGCCCGGCTTCACCGGCGCCGACCTGGCCAACGTGCTCAACGAGGCCGCGCTGCTCACCGCCCGCTCCGGGGCGCAGCTCATCGACGACCGGGCGCTCGACGAGGCGATCGACCGTGTGCTCGCCGGCCCCCAGAAGCGCACCCGGGTCATGAAGATCAAGGAGCAGAAGATCACGGCGTACCACGAGGGCGGCCACGCCCTGGTGGCGGCCGCGATGCGGTACACCGACCCGGTGACGAAGGTGACGATCCTGCCCCGTGGACGTGCTCTCGGGTACACGATGGTCATGCCCACCGAGGACAAGTACTCGACCACCCGCAACGAGCTCCTGGACCAGCTCGCCTACGCCATGGGTGGGCGCGTGGCCGAGGAGATCGTGTTCCACGACCCCACCACGGGTGCGAGCAACGACATCGAGAAGGCCACCGCCATCGCCCGCAAGATGGTGATGGAGTACGGCATGAGCGAGAAGGTCGGCGCGCTCAAGCTCGGCTCCGCCTCGTCCGAGCCCTTCCTGGGCAAGGACATGGGCCACCAGCGCGACTACTCGGAGGCCGTCGCGGGGACCGTGGACCACGAGGTCCGCAAGCTCGTCGAGGCGGCGCACGACGAGGCGTGGGAGGTGCTGACCCAGTACCGCGACGTCCTGGACGACCTCGTGCTGCAGCTGCTGGAGAGCGAGACCCTGAACCAGGCCGAGCTGGCCGAGGTCTTCGCCCCGGTGAGCAAGCGCCCGGCCCGCGACGTGTGGCTGTCCAGCACCGAGCGCACCGTGCACACCCGCGGTCCGGTGATGACCGAGGGCGAGAAGGCCGCCTACGCCACCAACGGCCACGCCGGCGGGCTGCCGCAGGACGAGGCCGCCGTCGTCGGCAACGTCGAGGCCGAGGCCGCGGCGTCGCGCACCGTCGACGAGCGTGTCGCGCGGCCCTCGGGCGACGACGGCACGACCGCGGAGCGGTCCGACGGCGAGGAGGCCTGAGTGGCCGAGCCGGATCTCCCGCTGTCGCCGGTCTCCCTCGGGATGCGGTCGGCGTCGGAGGTGCCGCCCTACGACCCCGAGCGGGTGGAGGCGGCGATCCGTGAGCTGCTGATCGCCGTCGGGGAGGACCCCGACCGCGAGGGCCTGCGCGACACGCCCGCACGGGTGGCGCGCTCCTACCGGGAGATCTTCGCCGGGCTGCACCGCGAGCCGGAGGACGTGCTGACCACCACCTTCGACCTCGGTCACGAGGAGCTGGTGCTGGTCAAGGACATCGAGGTGTACTCCACCTGCGAGCACCACCTGGTGCCGTTCCACGGCGTCGCCCACATCGGCTACATCCCCAGCGCCGACGGGCGGATCACCGGGTTGTCGAAGCTGGCGCGGCTCGTCGACGTCTACGCCAAGCGTCCCCAGGTCCAGGAGCGCCTGACCACGCAGGTCGCGGACGCGCTGGTGAGCATCCTCGACCCGCGGGGCGTCATCGTCGTCGTCGAGTGCGAGCACCTGTGCATGTCGATGCGGGGCGTCCGCAAGCCCGGCGCCCGGACGGTGACGTCCGCCGTGCGGGGGCAGCTGCAGGCCACCGCGACGCGTGCCGAGGCGATGAGTCTGATCCTGGGGCGCTGACGCATGAGGACGCGCGACGTCGCCGTCGCCGGGCTGCCGGAGCTGTCGGGGACAGGACGCTGCCTGGTGATGGGTGTGGTCAACATCACGCCGGACTCCTTCTCCGACGGCGGGGAATGGTTCGAGCCGGAGGCCGGCGTGCAGCACGGGCTCGACCTGCTCGCCGAGGGCGCCGACGTCCTGGACGTCGGCGGGGAGTCGACCCGTCCCGGGGCGGACCGGGTGACCGAGGCGGAGGAGCTGCGTCGCGTCATCCCGGTGATCGGGCGCCTCACCGCCGCCGGTGCCGTGGTGTCGGTCGACACGACGCGGGCCGCCGTCGCCGAGCGTGCGGTCGCCGCCGGCGCGCGCCTGGTCAACGACGTCTCCGGCGGCCTCGCCGACCCCGAGATGGCCACGGTCGTGGCCGAGACCGGGGTGCCGTACGTGGCGATGCACTGGCGGGGGCACAGCGACGTCATGGACTCGCTGCAGGACTACGACGACGTCGTGGCCGACGTCCGTGACGAGCTCGCCGCGCGCGTCGCCGCGCTGCACGACGCCGGGGTGGCCCCCGAGCAGGTCGTGCTCGACCCGGGCCTGGGTTTCGCCAAGTCCGGTGCGCTGAACTGGCCGCTGCTCGCCCACCTGGACGCGTTGGAGTCGCTGGGGCGACCGCTGCTCGTGGGTGCGTCCCGCAAGCGGTTCCTCGGGCACCTGCTGGCGGGTGTGCACGGCACGGCGGACGACCAGCCGGTACCGCCCGGCGCCCGGGACGACGCCACGGCCGCGATCTCGGCGTTGGCTGCACACGCCGGGGCGTGGTGCGTGCGCGTCCACGCCGCGCGTGCGAGCGTTGACGCCGTACGAGTGGCGGCCGCCTGGAGGCAGGCCGAGACGATGGAGGGCACCGCGTGACATTCGCCGACGCCGTGACGGGGTCGGACGGCCGACCCCTCGACCAGATCAGACTGACGGGCGTGACCGCCACCGGCCACCACGGCGTGCTGCCGGAGGAGCGCGCCGAGGGGCAGACGTTCCGCGCCGACGTGGTGCTGCACCTGGACGTGCGGGCCGCTGCCGGTGCCGACGACCTCGCGGCGACGGTCAGCTACGCCGAGGTCGCCGAGGACGTGCACGACGTGCTCTGCGGTCCGCCGGTCGATCTCGTCGAGACGCTGGCCGAACGGGTCGCCGCCGTCGTGCTGGAGCACCCGGCGGTCCAGGCCGTCGACGTGCGGGTGCACAAGCCGGAGGCGCCCATCGCCGTCCCGTTCGACGACGTCGAGATCGTGGTGCGCCGCGACCGGGAGCACCGGCCGTCGGTGCCGGCGCTCCCTGCCGGGTCGCCGGTGCAGGTCTCGTCGTCCGGCCCCGCCCCGGAGCCGGCGGCTCCCGCGGTGCCACCGCCTCCGGCCCCGCCGCAGCCGGTCGCGGGGACACCCGCGTCCGCGCCGGTGCCGGTGCCGTCGGCGGCCGTGCCCGCCCCGGCCCCGTCGCCGTCCGCCGGTTCGGTGCCGTCCGCCTCGTCGGTGCCGACGCCCGCCGTGTCCGTGCCACCGGCGCCCGAGCGTCCCGTCGCGGAAGCACCCGTTCCCGCACCGCGCGCCCCCGAGCCCGCCGTGCCGGAGTCGTCGGCCGCCGAGTCCTCGCCCGTGGCGGAGGTGGCGATCGTGGAACCGGAGCACGTGCCCGCCCCGGCCGTCGACCCCCTGGACGCGGTGCCGGAGGCCCCCGTCGAGGCGGTGATCGCCCTCGGAGCGAACCTGGGTGACGCCCAGGGCACGCTGCGCGAGGCGGTGACCGACATCGACCGGGTCTCGGGGGTGCAGGTGATGGAGGTCTCGCCGCTCGCCCGCACGGTCGCTGTCGGCCCCGAGCAGCCGGACTACCTCAACGCCGTGCTGCTGGTGCGGACCACGCTGCCGGCCCGCGGCCTGCTGGGCGTCTGCCAGGACGTCGAGATGCTGCACGGCCGGGTCCGCGAGGAGCGCTGGGGTCCGCGGACGCTGGACGTCGACCTCATCCAGTACGACGACCTGACGTCGACCGCCGAGGACCTGGAGCTCCCGCACCCCCGCGCGCACGAGCGGGCGTTCGTGCTGGTGCCGTGGGCGGAGGTCGACCCGCAGGCCGTGCTGGGCGGGCTCGGCGGCGGTTCGGTCGCCCAGCTGGCCGCGACGGCCCCCGACCGAGCGGGCATCCGGTGGCTCGCGCTGGACTGGTTGACCGGACCGGCCGCGACCGGGACGGTGCCAGCGCAGCCGCAGCCGGAGCCGGAGCCGGAGGCGGACCCGCCTCCGGCCGGGGAACAGTCCTCGACCTCGGCGCCGGCCACCAGCGCGTTCCCGGCGCAGGCCGCGCCCTCGGCACCGGTCCCGTCCGCGGACCCCTCCGCCGAACCGTGGCGCGAGCCGTCGGGCGAGCTGCCCCGGCGGGATCCGTCGCCCCGGCTGCCGCAGCGGGACACCCCCGCCGAGCTGCCGCGGCGGGAGCCGTCGACCGAGCTGCCGCAGCGGAGGGAGACCTCCGGCCAGGTGCCGCAGGTCCAGGAGCCACGCGGCTTCGTGGCGGCCGCCGGGATCCACGCCCCGATCCCGCCCGCCCCCGACGCCGAGCACCCGGAGCGCTCCTGACGTGCGGCGTACCCGTGTCCGGACCCTCGCGGCCGTCGCGGTCGGCGTCGCCGCCGTCGGGCTGCTGCTGCTGAGACTGCTCGAGTCCCGGGGGATCTTCGTCCCCGGCGCCGCCTGGGTGGAGGTGGCTGCTCTCGTCCTGCTCGCCGGTCTCGTGCTGTGGGCCGGCTGGGCGGTCCGGTCCTACCTGCGCGGTGACCGCCCCGACCTGGACCCGCTGCGCGCGGCGCGCACGTTCGCCATGGCCAAGGCCGCGGCGTACACGGGGGCCTTGCTGGCCGGCCGGTACGTCGCCTCCGTGCTGCTGGTGCTGCCGCAGCTGGACGTGGAGCCGCGCCGGGAGGTCGCCGTCACGTCGGGGGTGGCCGCGCTGGCCGCCGTGGGGCTCGCGGTCGTGGGGCTCGTCGTCGAGAAGTTCTGCGAGGCGCCGCCTCCCGAGGAGGACGACGGGACCGAGGCGGTCCCGTCCTGAGACGGCGCGGGCCGTCCCGTGCCGCTGTTCTGCGAAGATGGGGACATGACACACCCCGCACCGGGTCCGGCCGACCCGTTCGACCCGCCGGGCGTGACGTGGGACCGGGTGTCGCCCCGGCTGATCCCCGCGCGTCTGGTCGTCGTGGGCATCTGGCTCGGACTGCCGCTCGTCGCCACGGTCCTCCTCGCCGTGCTGGTCACCCCGTGGCTGTGGATCGCGACCGCCGCGCTCGTCGTGCTGCTCGCCTGGGTCGGGGTGCTGGTGCCCCGGCAGGTCCGTGCCATCGGGTACGCCGAGCGTGACGACGACCTGCTGATCCGCAGCGGGATCCTGTTCCGCGAGCTGGTCGTGGTGCCCTACGGACGGATGCAGTTCGTGGACGTCACGGCCGGCCCCCTGGACCGTCGGCTGAACATCGCCAAGGTCCAGCTCCACACGGCCTCGGCCAGCACGGACGCCGAGATCCCGGGGCTGACGCCGGACGAGGCCGAACGTCTGCGTGATCGTCTGACGGCGCGCGGCGAGGCGAGGCTGGCCGGCCTGTGAGCGCTGCGGAACCGACGCCGGACGTCCCCCGGACGGCACCGGCGCGCGAGTGGCGACGGGTGCACCCCATCACGCCGGTCGTGCGGGGCTGGGCCGTCATCGCGGTGCTCCTGTTCGTCGTGGGGCAGCAGCTCGCCGAGGGTGTCGAGTACGCCGACGCCGTGGTCGACGGCGTGGCCCAGGTGTGGTGGATCGTGGTCGTCCTCGTGGTGGTCCTGCTGGCGGTCATCTTCGGCGTCTCGGCGCTGGCCTGGCGCATGACCTCCTACGCGGTGGACGACGACGCCGCGCACCTGCGGCGGGGCATCCTCTTCCGGCAGCAACGCCACGCGCGCCTCGACCGCCTGCAGGCCGTCGACGTCCGCCAGCCGCTGCTGGCGCGGCTGTTCGGGCTGGCGGAGCTGACCCTCGAGGTCGCCGGCGGGTCGGACTCCGGGGTGGTGATCGGGTTCCTGCGGCTCGACGACGCCAAGCAGCTGCGGGCCGAGCTGCTGGCGCGCGCGGCCGGCGTCAAGGCGCGTCGCACCGACGGGCAGACGGTCGGTGCCGGCGACGGCGCGGGAGGGGCGGCGTCGCCCACCGCCTCGTCCCACGACTCGCCACCGGCCGAGGTCGCCGAACCGGCGCAGGAGGCACCCGAGAACCTGGTCTACGAGGTGCCCCCGGGCCGGCTGGTCGTCTCGCTGCTGCGCCTGCCCGCCGTGTGGATCGCGCTGGCCGTGCTGATCGGCCTCGTCGTGTTCGTCGCCGCCACGCAGGCCGTCGGGGTGCTGTTCTCGATGCTGCCGGTCGCCCTCGGCGTCGGGACGTTCCTGTTCAACCGCTTCGCCGGCGAGTTCGGGTTCCGGGCGGCGATCTCCCCGGACGGGATCAGGCTGCGGCACGGGCTGCTGGAGACGCGGGCGCAGACGATCCCTCCCGGGCGGGTCCAGGCGCTGGAGCTCACCCAGGGGCTGTGGTGGCGGGGCAAGGACTGGTGGCGGATCACGGTCAACGTGGCCGGCTACGGCAGCGAGGACCAGAACGGTACGCAGAACGTGCTGCTGCCGGTGGGTCCTCGCTCCGAGGCACTGGCGGCCCTGTGGCTGGTGCTGCCCGACCTCGGGGCCGACGAGCTGACCGAGCTGCTGGACGAGGGCCTGGCGGGCGACAGCCGGACCGACCGGTTCTTCACGACGAGCCCGCGGAGGGCCCGGTTGCTGGACCCGCTCAGCTGGCGGCGCAACGGGTTCGCGGTCGCCGACCGTGCGCTGCTGCTGCGTGGCGGACGCCTGACGCGGCGACTCTCCGTGGTGCCGCACGAGCGGACCCAGTCCCTGGGCCTCGAGCAGGGGCCGTGGCAGCGCGGCCGGGGCCTGGCGACCTTCGCGGTGCACTCCACGCCGGGACCGGTGACGACCCGGTCCCACCACCTCGACGCCCCCGACGCGGTGCACCTGCTGAGCGAGCAGGCGGTCCGCGCGCGCTCGGCCCGGGCGCACCAGGTGCCGGAGCGGTGGATGGAGCGGGTGGCGCCCCTGGCGAGGTCGCGGCCCACCGACGGCGACGCGGAGGAGACCCCGTGACGGCGCCGGAGACGACCCGCCCGGGTCGGCTCGGGGTCGGCGTCGTCGGCGCCGGCCGGGTCGGGGCCGTGCTGGGCAGCGCGCTGCGGTCGGCCGGGCACGCCGTCGTCGGCGCCTCCGGGGTCTCGGACGCCTCGCACGAGCGGATCGAGACGATGCTGCCCGGCGTGCCGCACCTGGAGGTGCCGGAGATCGTCGAGCGGTCCGAGCTGGTGCTGCTGGCGGTGCCCGACGACGCGCTCGCCGACCTCGTGTCCGGTCTGGCCGACGTCGGCGCCTGGCAGCCGGGCCAGATCGTCGTGCACACCTCGGGCCGCTACGGCACGGGGGTGCTGGGGCCCGCGCAGCGGGCGGGTGCGATCCCGCTGGCGATCCATCCCGCGATGACGTTCACCGGGACCTCGCTGGACCTGGCCCGGCTGTCGGGCTGCACCTTCGCCGTCACCGGACCCGGGGCGGTGCTGCCCATCGGGCAGGCGCTCGTGGTCGAGATCGGGGGCGAGCCCGTCGTCGTCGACGAGGCGTCCCGGGGGCTCTACCACGCCGCGCTGGCGCACGGGGCGAACCATCTGGTGGTCCTCGTGGCCCAGGCGGCGCAGGCGCTGGAGGCCGCCGGGATCGAGCACCCGGGCCGGGTGCTGGCCCCGCTGCTGGGCGCCGCCCTCGACGGGGCGACCCGCGCGGCGGACGTGCGCGACGGCGAGGGCCCCGGGGCGATCGCGGCGCTGACCGGCCCGGTCGCCCGGGGGGACGCCGGCACGGTGACCACCCACCTGGAGGTCCTCGGGGACCTCGCGGCCGACACGGGGGCGACGGACGTCCCCGACAGCTACACGGAGCTCGCCCGCGGGGCCGCGCGGCGCGCGCTCGCGAGCCACCGCATCGACGACGCGGCAGCACGGGCGCTGCTGGACGTCCTCGGCGAACCGCCCAAGGGGGACTCATGACCGCACCTGCCGACCGGGCGACGTCGTCGTCCGCCGACACCGACGGGGTCGTCGCACGGACCCGTACCGAGCTGCGGGACGCGCTCGCCGCGTGGACGCTGGGCGGGGCCGACCCGACCGACCGCCGTGCCGTGGTGATGACGATGGGGGCGCTGCACGCGGGGCACCTGGAGCTGGTCCGGCGTGCCCGGGCCGAGGTCGGCCCCGGCGGGCAGGTGGTGGTGACGATCTTCGTCAACCCGCTGCAGTTCGGCGAGGGCGAGGACCTGGACGCCTACCCCCGGGACCTGGACGGCGACCTGGAACGGCTCGCCGAGGTGGGGGCGGACGTCGTCTTCGCGCCGACGCCGGACGTCGTCTACCCCGACGGCGACCCGATCGTGCGGGTGTCCGCCGGTCGGATCGGCGAGGTGCTCGAGGGGGCCTTCCGCCCCGGGCACCTCGACGGCGTGCTGACCGTGGTGCTGAAGCTGGTCCAGCTCACCCGCCCGGACGTCGCGCTGTTCGGCCAGAAGGACGCCCAGCAGCTCCTCGCCGTCCGCCGCATGGTGCGTGACCTGGACCTGCCGGTCGAGATCGTCGGCGTGCCCACCGTGCGTGACGAGGACGGCCTGGCGCTGTCGTCCCGCAACACGTACCTGTCCGCGGGGGAGCGGGACGCGGCCCTGGCGCTGTCGCGCGCGCTGCGGGGCGGTGCGGTGGAGGCCGAGGCCGGGCACGGCGCCGCGGCGGTGCTCGCGACGGCGTCGGGAATCCTCAACGCGGTCCCCGACGTTGTGGTGGACTACCTGGCACTCGTCGACCCGGATACTGTGGAGGAGGTAGCCGGTGACCACACCGGTCCCGCCCTGCTGCTCGTCGCCGCGCGCGTGGGCACCACACGACTGATCGACAACCAGGCCGTGGATGTCGTCGCGTCCTCCGCGGAGGACGAAACCGCAGGCCAGGAGGCAACCCCGTGACTGACCAGACTGCATCGTCCGTGGGCACGACCCCGGCGGACCGCCGGACCGGTACGCGCCGCCCGGCGTCCCTGCAGCGCCCGATGATGATCGGCAAGATCCACCGCGCGACGGTGACCCAGGCCGACCTGCACTATGTGGGATCCATCACGGTCGACACCGACCTGCTGGACGCCGCGGACCTGATCCCCGGCCAGCAGGTCGACGTCGTGGACGTCGACAACGGCGCCCGCCTGACGACGTACGTCATCCCCGGTGAGCCGGGGTCCGGCCAGATCAGCATCAACGGCGCCGCGGCGCACCTCGTGCACCCCGGCGACAAGGTCATCATCATCGCCTACGGCATGCTCTCGGACGCCGACGCCCGCTCGTTCCTGCCGAACGTCGTGTTCGTCGACGGCGAGAACCGGATCGTGGACGTGGACGACGACCCCGGGCAGGTCCCGGACGGCTACGGGCTCGTCAGCTCGGGTATCCCTCTCGGCGCGCGGTGAGTCCGGACCGGCTCGCCCGTTCCCTCGTCGCGCCCGCCCCGGGCTGGACGACGCGCGCGGACGCGGTCGTCGTCGGCTCGGGGATCGCCGGACTCACGGCGGCGCTCGAGCTGCGGGCCCGGGTGCCGCACGTCCTGCTGGTCACCAAGGGCGCTCTGTCCTCGGGGTCGACCGTGTGGGCGCAGGGCGGGATCGCCGCCGTCCTGCACCCGGACGACACCCCGGAGGCGCACCTGCACGACACGCTCGAGGCCGGCGGTGGCCTGAGCGACCCGGAGGCCGCCGAGGTCCTGGTCACCGAGGGCCCGCAGCGGGTGCACGAGCTGGTGGCTCGCGGGGCCAGCTTCGACCGCGCCGACGACGGCGGGATCGCGCTCACCCGGGAGGGCGGCCACCGGGCCGACCGGATCGCGCACGCGGGCGGTGACGCCACCGGGGCCGAGATCTCGCGCGCGCTGGTGGCGCAGATCGAGGCCGTGCGGCACGACCCGGGGATCGAGGTGATCTCCAACGCGCTGGTCCTCGACGTGCTCACCGGGGCGCCGGACGCCGCGGGGGAGCGCCCGGTGGCCGGTGTGACGTTGCACGTGCGCGGCGAGGGGTCGCGCGACGGGGTCGGTGCCGCGCTGGCCCCCGTCGTGGTGCTGGCGACCGGGGGCGTGGGGCAGGTGTTCCGCTCCACGACCAACCCGCCCGGGGCGACCGCGGACGGCATCGCGGCGGCGTTGCGTGCCGGTGCCGTGCTCGGCGACCTGGAGTTCGTGCAGTTCCACCCCACGGTGCTGTGGCTGGGTGCCGGAGCCCGGGGCCAGCTCCCGCTGATCAGCGAGGCGGTGCGTGGCGAGGGTGCGCTGCTGCTCGACGTGAACGGGCACCGGTTCATGCCGGACGTGCACCCCATGGCCGAGCTCGCGCCCCGGGACGTCGTGGCGCACGCCATCGTGCGGCAGATGGCGGCGACCTCCGCCGACCACGTGCTGCTGGACGCCCGCGCCCTGGGGGCCGACTTCCTGCGTCGCCGGTTCCCGGGGATCACCGCCCGGCTGGCCGACCACGGCATCGACTGGACGGAGGAGCCGGTGCCGGTGGCGCCGGCCCAGCACTACCACTCCGGGGGTGTCGTCACCGATCTGCACGGCAGGTCGTCCGTCCCGGGGCTGTACGCGGTGGGGGAGGTCGCGTGCACCGGCGTGCACGGCGCCAACCGACTGGCGTCGAACTCGCTGCTCGAGGGACTCGTGTTCGCCCACCGGGCGGCGGCCGACGTGGTGGCGCGGTTCGAGACCGGGGAGCTGTCCACGGCCCCGGACCCCGTGGAACGGCCCGGCGGCTCGGCGCTCGTCGCCGCGGCCGCACGCTCCCGCATCCAGCGCATGACGTCCGAGGGGGCGGGGCCGATCCGCACGGCGGAGTCCCTGGCCCGCGCGGACACCGCCCTGGCGGGCGTGACGACCTCGGCCCACGGGGACGTCGGCGTGGTGGCGGCCCCGCAGGTGGCCGAGTGGGAGACGACGAACATCCACCAGGTGGCACGCGCCCTGGTCCGGGCCGCCGCGGTGCGGACCGAGAGCCGGGGCGGTCACTTCCGCGCGGACTTCCCCGACCGCGACCCCGCCTGGGAGCGGCGCGTGACGGTGGCGCTGGAGGACGACGGCACCCTCACCGCCGGCTGACCCGCGAGTCAGGCCTGACTCGCGCGGGTCAGGCCTGACTCGCGCGGGTCAGGCCTGACTCGCGCCGGGTCAGTGCAGGTCGAGGGCCAGGTCGAGGATCGGCGCCGAGTGCGTCAGGGCCCCCACCGACAGGTAGTCCACCCCGGTGAACGCGACCTCGCGAGCCCGCTCGACCGTGAGGTTGCCCGTCGCCTCGAGCTCGACGTGCGCCGGTACGCCGTCGTGGCCCTGGCGGTCCCGGACCGCCGCGACGGTGTCCGCCAGCACCTCGGTCGGCATGTTGTCGAGCAGCAGGAAGTCCGCACCCGCGTCCAGCGCCTCCAGGGCCTGCGCGGTCGTGTCCGCCTCGACCTGCACCAGCACGTCGGGGAACGCCGTGCGCACCGCGGTGACCGCCGCGCTCACCGATCCCGCCGCGACGACGTGGTTGTCCTTGACCATCGCGACGTCGTACAGACCCATCCGCTTGTTCGTGCCGCCCCCGGCGCGGACCGCGTACTTGTCCAGGGCGCGCAGGCCCGGCGTCGTCTTGCGGGTGTCGAGCACCTGCGCCCCGGTGCCGGCCAGCTCCCGGGCGAACGCCGCCGTGGCGGTCGCCACACCGGAGGCGCGCGAGGCGAGGTTGAGCAGGGTGCGCTCGGCCACCAGCAGCACCTGGGTCCGCCCGGTGAGGCGGGCCAGCACCTGCCCCGGCACGACGGCGTCCCCGTCCTGGGTGTGGAACGTCACGTCCGGGGTCGGCAGACCGAGCCGCGAGGCGGTCTGCCGCAGCGTCTCTGCGACGACGACGAGCCCGGCGACGGTTCCCGCCGCACGGGCCACGAGGTCGGCGGTCCCCGTGGCCGACGGCGGGATCGTGGCCTGCGTGGTCACGTCACGACCAGGGGCGGGACCGAGGTCCTCGTCCAGCGCGGTCTCCACCGTGCGGCGGATCCAGTCGGGATCGAGGCCCGGGTCGACAGCGGACGGCGTGGTGCGGACCGGGAGGGCGTCGGGCGTGCTCACGGCGACACGGTACTGCCCGGGTGTCCGAGGCACGGTGGAAAGGCGTGGGGCGGCTTGGCGGCGGACCGTAGAATCGGACGGTGACCACCCCCGAGAATGCCGACTCCGCCGTGTCCGACGACCTGCCCGAGCAGCTCCGGGTCCGCCGTGAGAAGCGCGACCGGATCATTGCCGAGGGCGGTGAGGCGTACCCGGTCGGCCTGCCGATCACGCACACGATCGCGCAGGTCCGTGGTGCGTACGACCACCTGGAGGCGGGGCAGGAGACCGACGACGTCGTCGGTGTCGCGGGCCGCGTGGTGTTCCTGCGCAACACCGGCAAGCTCTGCTTCGTCGCGCTGCAGGACGGCGAGGGCAACCGCCTGCAGGCGATGCTCAGCCAGAAGGTCGTCGGCGCCGAGTCGCTGAGCGCCTTCAAGGCCGACGTCGACCTCGGCGACCACCTGTTCGTCCACGGCCGGGTGGGTTCCTCGCGCCGGGGGGAGCTGAGCATCTTCGCGGACTCGTGGCAGATGGCCTCCAAGGCGCTGCGGCCGCTGCCGGTGCTGCACAAGGAGCTCTCGGAGGAGGCGCGGGTCCGGCAGCGGTACGTCGACCTCATCGCCCGCCCGGCCGCGCGGGACATGGTCCGGCTGCGCGCCGCCGTCGTGCGCTCGCTGCGCGAGAACTTCCACGCCCGGGACTTCCTCGAGGTCGAGACGCCGATGCTGCAGGTCGTCGCCTCGGGTGCGTCGGCGCGGCCTTTCGCCACGCACATGAATGCCTATGACATGGAGCTGTTCCTGCGTATCGCGCCGGAGCTGTTCCTCAAGGAAGCCGTCGTGGGCGGCGTGGAACGCGTCTTCGAGATCAATCGCAACTTCCGCAACGAAGGTGCGGACTCCTCGCACTCGCCGGAGTTCGCGATGCTCGAGGCCTACGAGGCGTACGGCGACTACGACACGATGGCGGCTCTCACGCAGGATCTCGTGCAGACCGCTGCGCGAGAGGCGCTGGGGACGACCGTGGTGACGCTGCCCGACGGCGAGGAGTACGACCTCGGTGGGGAATGGGCGCACATCACGATGTACGGGTCGCTTTCCGAGGCGATCGGTGAGGAGATCACGCCGGAGACGTCGGTCGAGCATCTCAACGAGCTCGCCGAGAAGGTGGAGATCTCGATCGACCCGAAGCAGATGATCCACGGCAAGCTGGTCGAGGAGCTGTGGGAGCACCATGTCGGCAACGACCTGTACGCGCCGACGTTCGTGCGGGACTTCCCCGTCGAGACCTCCCCGCTGACGCGTGCCCACCGCACCATCCCGGGTGTCGTCGAGAAGTGGGACCTCTACGTGCGCGGCTTCGAGCTCGCCACGGCCTACTCCGAGCTCGTCGACCCGGTCGTGCAGCGCGAGCGTTTCGCCGAGCAGGCACGCCTCGCGGCGGCCGGCGACGACGAGGCGATGGCGCTCGACGAGGACTTCCTCACGGCGATGGAGTACGCCATGCCGCCGGCCGGCGGCATGGGCATGGGGATCGACCGACTTCTCATGGCGCTCACGGGTGCGGGAATTCGCGAGACGATCCTCTTCCCCCTGGTCAAGCCCACGCACTGAGGACGACGATCATGGATACTTTCTGGGCCGTCGTGGCCGGTCTCATCCCTTCGATCGGGGTCGGCCTGCTGTTCTGGTTCGCCATGCGCAAGATCGTGCGTGCGGACCGCAATGAGCGGGCCGCGCAGGAGCGCTACGAGGCGGAAGCGCGTCGCGATGAATCGTCGCCGTTGAATGGTTGACCCGGGTTGCTATTGCATTCCCCTCGTGGCGAGTTGACATTCCATTCTTGATCGGTGCATCCTGAAAAGGTCATTGCATTTCGGTTCCTGAGAAGGGTGGCAACGTGGTCCAGAAGACCCAGGTCGTGCTGTTGGATGACATCGACGGCACCGAAGGTGACGAGACCGTCACTTTTTCGCTGGACGGCGTCTCCTATGAGATCGACCTCACATCGGCACATGCGTCGGAGCTGCGTGAGTCCTTCTCGAAGTGGATCGGGCACGGCCGCAAGGCCGGCCCGAAGGCAGCGGGACGCGCCGCCGGCCCCCGTCGTGGCCGGACCGACCGTGCCCAGCTGCAGAAGATCCGCGAGTGGGCGCGCGAGAACGGCCACGAGGTGAACGACCGCGGCCGCATCCCGGCACGCATCCTGGAAGCGTACGAAGCGGCTCACTGAGCCCGGCATCGGCTGCCCTCGCCCCGATCGGTTCGTTCCGGTCGGGGCGCGGTGCTGTCCGGGGAAGACCGCGCCCGCTCCTGAGGTGCGCGGTGAGCACCGGCCGCGGACGCCTACCCTGGACCCATGACCACTCCGAGCGCCTCCGTGCCGCTGTGGGTCGGCACCTACCCGTCGGCCGGGACGGCGGCAGGCAGCGGAGAAGCGGTGTGGCGCGTCGACCTCGACCGGTCCGACGGCTCGCTCGGTGCGCCGCGCGTCGCCGCCGAGGTCCCGTCGCCGTCGTTCCTGGCCCGGCACCCCTCCGCCCCGGTCGTCTACGCGGTGACCGAGACCCCTCACGGGAGGCTGACGGCACTGCGCGACGTCGGTGACGGCACGCTCGAGGTCCTCTCGTCCGTCGGCTCCGGCGGGGACGACCCCTGCCACGTCGCCGCCGCGGACCGGACGGCCTGGGTCGCGAACTACGGGGACGCCGTCGCCGCCGCGGTGGGCCTCGCCGAGGACGGCACCCCCGTCGCGGACCACCGCTCCCTGCACGCCGGGTCCGGCACCGGCCCGGTGACGGACCGGCAGGACGGCCCGCACGCGCACCAGGTGACCGTGCTCGACGGCGAGGTGCTCGTCACGGACCTCGGCGCCGACGTGGTCCGGCGCTACCCCCTCGACCCCGCACCGGGTGACGGCGGCGTGCTCGCGGACGACGGCGGCTCCGTCGCCGCGTGGTTGCCCGCCGGGACAGGGCCTCGCCACCTCGTCGTCCTGCCCGGAGGGGCGCTGGTCGTCGCCGGGGAGCTCGACGCCCGGCTCCACGTGCTGCTCCCCGCCGACGGTGCCTGGCACCACGCCGGGAGCGTGCCCGTCTCGCCACGGGCGATCGCGGGGGACGCCTTCCCCGGGCACGTCACGCTCAGCGCGGACGGCCGTCGCCTGCACGCCGGAGTGCGCGGACCGGACCTGCTGGCCGTGCACTCCGTGTCCGGCGACCGCACCCCGGAGATCGCGCACCTGGCCGACGTCCCGCTCGGCGAGGGCTCCTGGCCGCGTCACCACGAGGTCTTCGCCGCGACGGACGGTGCCGAGCTCGCGGTGGTCGCGCTGCAGGGCACGAGCGAGCTGGCCACGGTGCGTCTCGACCCCGCGACCGGGGCGGGTGCGGTCGTCGACCGCGTCGCGTGGGCCACCCCGCCCTCGTGCGTGCTGGAGGCCCGGTGAGCGCGGACCGCGGGGGGCCGCGGGTCGCGATGATCTCCGTGCACACCTCGCCGCTGGACCAGCCCGGCACCGGGGACGCCGGCGGGATGAACGTGTACGTCCTGGAGCTGTCCCGTGCCCTGGCGCGTCGGGGCGCCGAGGTGGAGATCTACACCCGGGCGACGTCGTCGGCCCAGCCCAAGGTGGTCCAGGCGGAACCGGGTATCCGGGTCGTGCACATCGCCGCGGGTCCGTACGAAGGGCTCGACAAGAAGGACCTGCCGGCCCAGCTCTGCTTCTTCAGCGCCGGGGTGCTCCGGGCCGAGGCGCACCGACCGCCCGGCTGGTACGACGTCGTGCACTCCCACTACTGGCTGTCCGGTCAGGTCGGCTGGCTCGCCGCCGACCGGTGGGACGTGCCGCTGGTGCACACCATGCACACGATGGCGCGGGTGAAGAACGCCGCCCTCGCCCCCGGGGACACCCCGGAGCCGCACAGCCGGGTCATCGGTGAGGAGCAGGTCGTCGCGGAGTCCGACGCGCTGGTGGCGTCCACCACGGAGGAGGCCGAGGACCTGGTCCGCCACTACGGCGCCGACCCGGACCGCCTGCACGTGGTGGCGCCGGGCGTCGACCTGGACGCCTTCGCGCCGCTGGAGCCGGCACCGGGGGAGACGGCGGCGCAGGCGCGGCGTGCGCTGCGGGCGCGGCTCGGGCTGCCCGTCGACCGCCCGCTGGTGCTCTTCGCGGGGCGTGTGCAGCTGCTCAAGGGCCCGGACGTGCTGGTGCGCGCCCTCGGGGTCATGGCCGACCACGCGGCGACGGTCGCCGATCCGGACGCCCTGCGGGACGGCGGCGGGTCGCGGGTGCCGACCCTCGCGGTGCTCGGTGGCGCGAGCGGGCGTCCGACGGCGGTCCGCGAGCTCGAGGCGCTGGCGTACCAGATGGGGGTGACCGACCACGTGGTGGTGCGCCCCCCGGTGTCCCGCGAGGAGCTGGCCGACTGGTACCGGGCGGCGGACGTCGTCGCGGTGCCGTCGCACAACGAGTCGTTCGGACTCGTGGCGGCCGAGGCGCAGGCCTGCGGCACGCCGGTCGTCGCGGCGGCCGTGGGCGGGCTGCGGACCGTGGTGGTCGACGACGTCTCCGGGGTGCTCGTGGACGACCACAGCCCGTGGACGTGGGCGGCCGAGCTCGGCGCGCTGCTGGGCGACGACGAACGGCGGGAGCGCCTGGCGGCCGGGGCGCGGCGCGCGAGCGAGCGGTTCTCCTGGGACCGTGCGGCGGCGGCGATGCTGGACGTGTACTCCCAGGCCGCGAAGGTCCGCCGCACCCGCTGAGCCTGGACCGATCTGCGCGGGTCAGGACCCGATCCCGCGAGCCTGGACCGATCTGCGCGGGTCAGGACCCGATCCCGCGAGTCAGGACGGAACTTCGCGGGTCAGGACCCGATCCCGCGAGGCAGAAGAGGTAGCGCTCACGTGCTGACCTGCGCAAGGATCACCGGCACCACGCTCGATGCGGCGGCCGCTCCGGCCCCGACGCGACGACGCGGTGGTCGGCTCACCGTCGTCGTCCTGCTCGTCGTCCTGGTCCTCGGGGTCGCGGGCCGTCGGTGGGGCTCGTCGACGACGCAGTGGGCCGAGGGCCGGGTCCAGCTCGTCGGCGTCGACCCGCCGCGGGACCACCACGTCGTGGTGCTGCACGACGACGACTGGACCTACGCGTTCGCCCGGGGCACGGTCCGGTGGATCGATCCCCGGGGACCTGGCACGAGGACGGCGACCCGACGTGCGTCGTCCGGCCGGACGGCGGTGGGGTGCGGTTCGCCTGGGAACGTGCCGACGTGGAGGACGTGTCCTGGCGCGTCGTGGTCCTGGTCGACTGCCGCTCCTGACCGCGCCGTCGCACCCGGCGGGAATGCCCACGGACCGCGGGAACGTTGCCGCGGGCATGGCGATCACCGGAGAGTACGTCCCCAGCCCGTCCGAGTTCGTGGCCAACCACGTCGAGACCTACGAGTCCTCGGGCGGCACCGAGGGCACCACGATGCGCGACAAGCCGGTCATCATCCTGACGACCGTCGGCGCGAGGTCCGGCAAGCTGCGCAAGATCCCGCTGATGCGCGTCGAGCACGACGGCGACTACGCCGTCGTCGCCTCGATGGGCGGCGCCCCCCAGCACCCCGTGTGGTTCCACAACATCGTGGCGAACCCGCGCGTGGAGCTGCAGGACGGGCCGGAGAAGCACGCGTACACGGCCCGCGAGGTCACCGGCGAGGAGAAGGCTGTCTGGTGGGAGCGCGCGGTCGAGGCGTGGCCGGACTACGCCGAGTACCAGAAGAAGACCGACCGCGAGATCCCCGTCTTCGTGCTCGAGCGGGACTGACCCGTCGTCCTGCCGAGCCGTCAGCACATCCTGGTACCCCGGTGTCCGAGATCCGGCCCGGGCTGCAGGCGGACGGCCCGGCAGGGCAGGATGGGGCCATGACCTACACCCTCGTGCTGCTCCGCCACGGCGAGAGCGAGTGGAACGCGAAGAACCTCTTCACCGGCTGGGTCGACGTCCCGCTGTCGGAGAAGGGCACCGAGGAGGCGAAGCGCGGCGGCGAGCTCCTCCAGGAGGCCGGCCTGACGCCCGACGTCCTGCACACCTCGCTGCTGCGCCGTGCGATCTCGACGGCGAATCTCGCCCTCGACGTCGCCGACCGGCACTGGATCCCGGTCAAGCGCAGCTGGCGCCTCAACGAGCGCCACTACGGCGCCCTGCAGGGCAAGGACAAGAAGCAGGTCCGTGACCAGTACGGCGAGGAGCAGTTCATGCTCTGGCGTCGTTCCTACGACGTGCCGCCGCCCGAGATCGAGCTGGGCTCGGAGTACTCCCAGGACGCCGACCCGCGCTACGCCGGCGAGCCGATCCCGCGGACCGAGGCGCTCAAGCAGGTGCTCGACCGGTTCCTGCCGTACTGGGAGTCCGCCATCGTCCCGGACCTCCAGGAGGGCAAGACCGTCCTGGTGGCCGCGCACGGCAACTCCCTGCGCGCGCTGGTCAAGCACCTCGACGGCATCGACGACGAGACGATCGCCGGGCTGAACATCCCGACGGGCATCCCGCTGGTCTACGAGCTGGACGAGGAGACGCTGAAGCCGACCAACCCGGGCGGCACCTACCTCGACCCGGAGGCGGCCAAGGACGCCATCGCGGCCGTGGCCAGCCAGGGCAAGTAACGGCGCCCGACACGACGACGGAGGGGCCCTTCCCGCAGCGGGAAGGGCCCCTCCGTCGTCGGTGCGGCGACGTGTCAGACGTCGGCGGGCGCGTGGATCTCGGCCTCGAAGTCGCCCGTCACCAGGTAGGTGATGCGACGCGCCACCGACACCCCGTGGTCACCGAACCGCTCGTAGTAGCGGGCCAGCAGGGTGACGTCGATCGTCTCCTGCGCGGTGCCGGTCCAGTCCGGCGACAGCGTCGCGGCGAACGTGTCCTGGTGCAGCCGGTCGATGACGTCGTCGCCGGCCTCGATCTCCGCGGCGAGCGCGACGTCCCGCGTGGAGAGCAGCTCGGAGGTGCGCCGCGCCACGAGTCCGGCGGCCTCGTTGATCGCGACGAACGTCTCGCGGGCGGCGTCCGGCACGGCCAGCGCGGGGTAGCGTCCGCGGGCGACCTCGGCGACGTGCCGGGCGAGGTCACCCATCCGCTCCAGCGTGGAGCTGATGCGCAGCGCGGTGATGACCACGCGCAGGTCGGTGGCGACCGGAGCCTGCTGGGCGAGCACGTGGACGCACCGCTCGTCCAGCTCCCGCTCCAGCCGGTCGATCTCGTGGTCGGAGGCGATCACGTCCTGGGCGAGCTGGTGCTCGCCGTCGAGCAGCGCCGTACCGGCTCGCGTGATCGCCGACTCGACCAGTCGGCTCATCTCGACCAGACCGTCGCCGATGTGCTTCAGCTCGGCATCGAAGATCTCTCGCATGGGTGTCCTCTCGAAGATCGGTGCTGATCAACCCTCACAGGTGCCTCGGACGGCGAAGTGAACGTGACGCGGGCTCCAGGTGAACAGTGGGCGACGCGTCAGGGAGCAATTGCTGCCGTGGCACGGCAACGACCCCTCCGAGACCTAGGCTGGCACTTGTGGAAGGAATCATCCAGGGTGTCACGGCGGTCATCGCCGGTGGTCTCGGCGTCGTCGTCGGGCTCGTCGCTGCCCTCGCCTTCCGCCTCTCCGACCGTGCGCAGCAGCGGGAGGCCGAGTCGGAGCCCGGTGCGCTCGACGAGGGTCTGGTCCGCGTGCTGTCGGTGCTGCGCTCCGCCGCGGTCGTGATCGACGACGACGACGACGTCGTCCGGGCCTCCCCGCCGGCGTACGCGCTCGGCGTGGTGCGCAACGACGCCCTCGCCCACGAGACCGTCGTCGAGCTGGTCCACGAGGTGCGGCGCGACGGCGTGATCCGTGAGCGTGAGCTGGAGCTGCCGCGCGGTCCCATCGGCTCCGGCACCGTGCTGCTGCAGGTGCGGGCCGCGCCGCTCGGGATGGACAACATCCTCGTGCTGGCCGAGGACCGCACGGAGGCCCGCCGGGTCGAGGCGATCCGGCGCGACTTCGTCGTCAACGTGTCGCACGAGCTCAAGACGCCGGTCGGTGCGCTCGCGCTGCTGGCCGAGACCGTCCAGGACGCTGCCGACGACCCCGAGGCCGTCCGGCGGTTCACCGAGCGGATGCAGTCCGAGGCGCACCGGCTGTCCGAGCTGGTGCACGAGATCATCGAGCTCTCCCGGCTGCAGGTGGCGGGTGCCCTGCAGCAGATCGAACCCGTCTCGGTGGTCGACGTCGTCGACGAGGCCGTCGACCGCGCCCGGACGAAGGCGCAGGGCAAGAACATCGCGATCACCGTGGGCGGGACGTCGGAGAGCATCGTGTTCGGCGACCACAACCTGCTGGTCACCGCGGTCCGCAACCTGCTGGACAACGCGGTCTCCTACTCCGGGGAGAACACCCGCGTGGGGGTCGGCGTGCACGAGCGCGACGGCCTCGTGGAGATCGACGTCGTCGACCAGGGCGTCGGGATCTCCACCGAGGAGCAGCAGCGCGTCTTCGAGCGCTTCTACCGCGTGGACCCGGCCAGGTCCCGGGACACCGGCGGGACGGGACTCGGACTGAGCATCGTCAAGCACGTGGCCGCCGACCACGGCGGTGACGTGCGGGTCTGGTCGGAGCCGGGCAAGGGCTCCACCTTCACCTTGCGCATCCCGGCCGCGGACCTCGCGGCGGGTGCGCTGGACGCGTCGGCCGCCACACCGGACGGCGGACCGTCCGACGACCGTCCGGCCGGAGCCCCGCCCGACGGCGGGGCGTCCGGCGGCAGCACGGACGGGTCCGACAGCGGCCCGTCGACCGCCCCGGGCAGCTCCGCGGGCGGACCCCATCGGCACGGTGCCGGAGACGGCCCGAGGAACGAGGAGGTAAGCGCGTGATGCGCATCCTGGTGGTCGAGGACGAGGAGTCGTACCGCGACCCGCTGACGTACCAGCTGACCCGCGAGGGCTACGACGTGGTCGCGACGGCCGACGGCAACGACGCGCTCGAGAGGTTCGACGACGGCGGGGCCGACCTGGTGCTGCTCGACCTCATGCTGCCGGGCCTCAGCGGCACCGAGGTCTGCCGTGAGCTCCGGCAGCGCGGCGACGTGCCGATCATCATGCTCACGGCGAAGGACTCCGAGATCGACAAGGTCGTGGGGCTCGAGCTCGGGGCCGACGACTACGTCACGAAGCCGTACTCGTTCCGCGAGCTCCTCGCGCGCATGCGGGCGGTGATGCGGCGGCGCGGCCCGGGGGGCGACGCCGGCGCCACGCCCGACGACGACGGGGAGTCCGTGCTCGAGATGGGTCCGGTGCGCATGGACGTGGAACGGCACACGGTGGCGGTGCGCGGCGAGGCGGTCTCCCTGCCGCTCAAGGAGTTCGACCTGCTGGAGCTGCTGCTGCGCAACGCCGGCCGGGTGCTGACCCGCGGCCAGCTCATCGATCGTGTCTGGGGCGCCGACTACGTGGGCGACACCAAGACCCTCGACGTCCACGTCAAGCGCATCCGGTCCAAGATCGAGACCGACCCGAGCGCGCCGTCGCTGCTCCTCACGGTGCGCGGTCTCGGCTACAAGTTCGCCGACGCCGAGGGCTGAGGCGGAGCGAGCTCGCGAGTGCAGCCGCCGCCCGACCCTCGAGCCCGAGCGCTGAGGCGGAGCCCCGGACGCCCGGTGTCCCAGGGTCCGACGGCTGTTCATCGTTCGTTCATCTGCTCCTGGCCGGCGAGCCACCTCGCCTGCCTAACGTTCCCAACGAACGCCGGCGGCCGCCGGTGCCACCACCGTGTGAACAGGATGGAACGACTCGTGAACCTCAGCCGATTCACCCGTGCCGGATCTGCCGTCGCCGTCGGCGCGCTGGCTCTCAGCCTCGCGGCCTGTGGCTCGGACCCCGAGCCCGCGGGCTCCGCCGGCGACGAGAGCACCGAGACGACGGAAGACTCCGGCGACATGGAGGGCGGCCTGTCCGGCACGCTCTCCGGCGGCGGCGCCTCGTCGCAGGAGGCCGCCATGAACGCCTGGCGCGCCGGGTTCCAGCAGGCGAACCCTGACGCGACGGTGAACTACGACCCCGTCGGTTCCGGCGGCGGCCGCACCGGTTTCGGCGACGGCTCCTACAAGTTCGCCGGCTCGGACGCCGCGCTGGACGACGAGGAGCTCGCCGCCGCCGAGGCGCAGTGCGGTGAGGGTGGCGTCATCGAGTTCCCCGGCTACGTCAGCCCGGTCGCGGTGGCCTTCAACCTCGAGGGCGTCGACTCGCTCAACATGGGCCCGGAGACGATCGCGAACATCTTCCTCGGTGAGATCACCTCCTGGGACGACGAGGCGATCGCCGCGGACAACCCGGACGCCGACCTGCCCAGCACGCCGATCACCGTCGTGCACCGCTCCGACGAGTCGGGCACCACGGAGAACTTCGAGGAGTACCTCTACACGGTGGCCCCCGACATCTGGACGGCCGAGCCCTCCGGCGTGTGGCCGGTCGACGGCCAGGAGTCGGCGCAGGGCACCTCGGGTGTCGTGGGCGCCGCCCAGGCCGGCGAGGGCACCATCACCTACGCCGACGCCTCCCAGGTCGGCGACCTCGGCACCGTCGCGGTCGGTGTCGGTGGTGACTTCGTCGAGTACTCGGCCGAGGCCGCCGCGGAGGTCGTGGCTCAGTCGCCGCGGACCGAGGGCACCAGCGAGTACGTCTACACGATCGACCTCGACCGCGACATCGCGGGCACCTACCCGATCGTCCTGGTGTCGTACAGCCTCGCCTGCACGACCTACGATGACGAGGAGACCGCCGAGCTGGTCAAGGGCTTCCTCGGCTACGTCGCCAGCGAGGAGGGCCAGCAGGCCGCCTCGGACGCCGCCGGGTCCGCCCCGCTGTCCGACACGATCCGCCAGGCCATCATGCCGGGCATCGAGTCGATCTCCGCGGGCTGACCAGGTTCATCGCCTGAACGGCCGCCGGCGGCCGGGTCGGACGCTCGCAGCGTCCCGCCCGGCCGCCGTTCCGGCCGTCCGGCACCCGAGCACGTGACGAGACCAGTGCCCAAGCACCAACGAGGGGTCCCTGTGACGACCACAGTCAGTCCACCGGCCAAGAGCTCCCGGCGCCGCCGCAGCGGCAACACCGACCGGGGCTTCAACCGCGTCTTCCGATGGATCGCCGTCGGAGCCGGCGCCACGATCCTGGCGGTCCTCGCGGCGGTCGCGCTCTTCCTGATCTCCGAGGCCTGGCCCGCGATCACCGCGAGCCCCGAGGAGCTCGCCGCGGGGGTCCCGCGCTACCCGGAGGACACCTCCCTGCTGGCGTACCTCGGACCGCTCGTGTTCGGCACGGTCCTCGCCGCCGTGCTGGCCCTGGTGCTGGCGGTGCCCGTCGCGATGGGGATCGCGCTGTTCATCTCGCACTACGCGCCGCGCCGGCTGTCCCAGGTCCTCGGAGCCCTGGTCGACCTCCTGGCCGCGATCCCCTCGGTCATCTACGGCCTCTGGGGCTTCTTCGTGCTGGCCCCGGTGCTCACGCCGTTCTGGACGTGGCTCAACGAGAACCTCGGCTGGTTCCCCCTGTGGGGCGGCCAGGTCTCGCCGACGGGCCGTTCGATGGCCACGGTCGGGGTCGTCCTGGCGATCATGATCCTGCCGATCATCACGGCGGTGTCGCGGGAGGTCTTCCTGCAGACCCCGAAGCTGCACGAGGAGGCGGCGCTCGCGCTCGGGGCGACCCGGTGGGAGGTCATCCGGACCGCGGTGCTGCCCTTCGGCCGCTCGGGCGTCATCTCCGCGTCGATGCTGGGCCTGGGCCGGGCGCTCGGGGAGACGATGGCCGTGCTGATGATCCTCTCGCCCGGGTTCACGTACACCCTCGACATCCTGGCCGCCGGCCAGCACCAGACCATCGCGGCCTACATCGCCGCCGACTTCCCGGAGTCGACCGGTCTCGGTGTCAACACGCTGATCGCCGCGGGACTCGCCCTGTTCGTGATCACGCTGGCCGTGAACATGACGGCGCGCTGGGTCGTGGCGCGCCGCAAGGACTTCTCGGGAGCCAACTGATGAGCGTCACCACGCAGAACCCCGGACGAGGCAGCTCGGAGACCGCCCGACTGCTCTCCACGGTGGACCCCGGTCGTCGCCGGACCGACCGCGTCATGCAGGTCCTGATCTACACCGCCTTCGGCCTGGCGATGATCCCGCTGGGCTGGCTGATCTTCACGGTCGTGGCCCAGGGCGCCGACCGGATCAGCCTCGACTTCCTGTTCCAGTCGATGCGCAACATCTTCGGCGGGGACCCGCGCGGCGGGATCTACCACGCGATCCTCGGCACGGTCGTGATCACGGCCCTGGCGACCGTGATCTCGGTGCCGATCGGCATCCTGACCGCGATCTACCTGGTCGAGTACGGCAAGGGCTGGCTGGCCCGCTCGGTCACCTTCTTCGTCGACGTCATGACGGGCATCCCCTCGATCGTGGCCGGCCTGTTCGCGTTCTCGCTCTTCGCGCTGATCTTCGGCCCGGCCGTCCGCATCGGCGTCATGGGGGCCGTGGCCCTGTCGGTGCTGATGATCCCGGTCGTGGTGCGCTCCTGCGAGGAGATGCTCAAGCTCGTGCCGAACGAGCTGCGGGAGGCCTCGTACGCGCTCGGCGTCCCGAAGTGGCTGACGATCGTCAAGGTCGTGCTGCGCACCTCCGTCGCCGGGCTGACCACCGGCGTGCTGCTCGCGATCGCCCGGGTCATCGGCGAGACGGCGCCGCTGCTCGTGACCGTCGGCGTCACCGACTCGATCAACGCCAACGCGTTCGACGGGCGCATGATGACCTTGCCGGTGTTCGCCTACCGGCAGTACTCGCAGGGCAACGCCCCGTGCCCCGGTGGGGACACGGCGACGTGCGTCTCGGACATCGCCTCCCAGAACGCCTGGGGCGCGGCACTCGTGCTGATCGCCATGGTCCTGGCACTCAACCTCATCGGCCGCCTGATCACTCGCTGGTTCGCCCCGAAGCTGGGCTGACGCGCAGCCGACGATCAGCCACACTCACGAAGGAAGCTCACGATGGCACAGCGCATCGACACCAAGGACCTGAACATCTACTACGGCGACTTCCGCGCCGTCGAAGACGTCAACATGACGATCGAGCCCAAGTCGGTCACCGCCCTCATCGGGCCGTCCGGCTGCGGGAAGTCGACGTTCCTGCGGACGCTCAACCGGATGCACGAGGTGGTCCCCGGGGCCCGCGTGGAGGGCACCGTCGAGATGGAGGGCGTGGACCTGTACGGCCCGGACGTCGACCCGGTCGCCGTCCGCAAGAACGTCGGCATGGTCTTCCAGCGGCCGAACCCGTTCCCGACGATGTCCATCCGCGACAACGTCCTGGCCGGGGTGAAGCTCAACAACAAGCGCATCTCGAAGTCCGACGCCGACGACCTCGTCGAGTCCTCGCTGCACGGGGCGAACCTGTGGAACGAGGTCAAGGACCGCCTGGACCGGCCGGGCTCCGGACTCTCGGGCGGTCAGCAGCAGCGGCTGTGCATCGCCCGGGCGATCGCGATCAAGCCGCAGGTGCTGCTGATGGACGAGCCCTGCTCGGCTCTCGACCCGATCTCGACGATCGCCATCGAGGACCTCATCGGCGAGCTGAAGCAGGAGTACACGATCGTCATCGTGACGCACAACATGCAGCAGGCGGCTCGCGTGAGCGACCGGACCGGCTTCTTCAACATCGCCGGGACGGGCAAGCCGGGCCGGCTCATCGAGATGGACGACACCGCGACGATCTTCTCCTCCCCGGCCGAGAAGGCGACCGAGGACTACGTCTCGGGCCGCTTCGGCTGATCCGACCCGCCGTGCCGGCCTCGTCGGTACGCACGAAGGCCCCTGCGCTTCCGGAGCGCAGGGGCCTTCGTGCTGCGACGGGGAGCCCGTCGCCGGGGGATCAGGGCAGGTAGTCGGCGTACTCCGGCAGGGTGCCGTCGAAGACCGGCAGGTAGAACGTCTCGCTCTGCCCGGCGACCTCGAGCGTGGCCTCGAGGGTCCCGCCCGGGATGGTGTCGACCGGGCCGAGCAGGGTCTCCTCGCCGTCGGTGCCGAGGTAGACCGTCTCCTCCGCGGGCACCGGCACCGTGACGGGTGCGGCGCCGCTGGCGGTCAGGGTGAACTCGACGTCCTCGTCGCTGTTGTTCGCCAGCGCGCCCAGCAGGTTGCCGTCGCCGCCCTCCTCGGTGGCGATGACCAGCAGGTTGAGGCCGCGGACCTGTGTGTCCTCGAAGTCGACGCGCGTCCCGTCCGACGGCGCGTAGCCCATCTGGGTGGTGATGGGTGCGCAGGCGCCGAGCGCCAGCGCGCCGACGGCGACCCCGGCGGCGAGGGCGGAACGGGCGGTACGGGCGGAGCGGGCCACGTGCTCTCCTTCTGCTGGAGCGGTGCGGCGGGCTCGGGGCCCGCGCACGGGATGTCACTGGGGTGAGGGACGCGACGCGCCCCGCACCATCCTAGTGGGGCGGCGGGGTGGTCACCCACCCGCCTGCTGGCAGCGCCCTGACCTGCGGAAACAGTGGTCCTGTAGATCCTCCGCGCACCCCCCGCGCCACGGGCGCAGGTGCCCACCGTGATAGACTCGGTCACTGGGAAAGGGGACATCTGAAGATGACGTTCACAGTAGGCGAGACGGTTGTCTACCCTCATCACGGCGCCGCGCTGATCGAAGAGGTCAAGACCCGGAAGATCCGTGGCGAAGAGAAGATGTACCTCAAGCTCAAGGTCGCTCAGGGCGACCTGACGATCGAGGTCCCGGCGGACAACGTCGACCTCGTCGGGGTGCGTGACGTGGTGGACCAGGAGGGCCTGGACAAGGTGTTCGACGTGCTGCGCGCGCCGTACACCGAGGAGCCGACCAACTGGTCGCGCCGGTACAAGGCGAACCTGGAGAAGCTGGCGTCCGGCGACGTCATCAAGGTCGGGGAGGTCGTCCGCGACCTGTCCCGCCGCGACTCCGACCGCGGCCTGAGCGCCGGGGAGAAGCGCATGCTGGCCAAGGCGCGCCAGATCCTCGAGTCCGAGGTCGCCCTCGCGGAGGGTGTCGACGAGGAGAAGGCCGGCGCCATCATCGACGAGGTGCTCGCCTCCTGACGACCCTCGCTGTCCTCACCGCGGCCGGTTCCGGCACGCGGCTCGGACGGGAGATCCCCAAGGCGTTCGTGCCGGTCGGTGGCGTGCCGATGATCGCCCTGGCGGCGCGCGGCCTCGCCGACTCCGGCGCGGTCGACGCCGTGGTGGTGACCTCCCCGCCGGGGCGTGCGGCCGACATGGTCGCCGCGCTCGGCGCGCTCCCGATCCCGGTCGAGGTCGTCGACGGGGGATCCACCCGGCAGGCCTCGGTCGCCGCCGGGCTCCGCCGTGCCGACGCGAGCACCGACGTCGTCCTCGTGCACGACGCCGCCCGTCCGCTCGCCCCGCCCGCCCTGGTCGCCCGCGTGGTGGCGGCCGTGCGCAGCGGACACCCCGCCGTCGTCCCCGGGCTGCCGGTGACGGACACGATCAAGCGCGTCGCGCCCGA
Source organism: Isoptericola sp. b515 (assembly GCF_030588125.1). Taxonomy (NCBI): domain Bacteria; kingdom Bacillati; phylum Actinomycetota; class Actinomycetes; order Micrococcales; family Promicromonosporaceae; genus Isoptericola; species Isoptericola sp. b515. Next base: position 173,446 of record NZ_JAUQYR010000004.1, read on the forward strand.
CGGCGGCGCCCCGGCCGCACCCGGGGACGACACCGGCCCCGCGGTCGAGCGGGTCGTGGACACGCTCGACCGGACCGTGCTGCGGGCGGTCCAGACGCCGCAGGGTTTCGACCGGGAGCTCCTGCAGCGTGCGCACGCCGAGGGGGCGGCCCGGGCCGCCGCCGAGCACCTGGCCGCGACCGACGACGCCGGGCTGGTCGAGGCGCTCGGCGTCCCGGTCCACCTGGTGCGCGGTGACTCCGCCGCGCTGAAGATCACCACGCCGTACGACCTGGCCGTGGCCGAGCTGTTGCTGGAGGGCCGATGAACCTGCCGCGCACCGGGATCGGCGTGGACGTCCACGCCTTCGCCCCGGAGGGCTCGGACCGTGAGCTCTGGGTCGGCGGGCTGCACTGGCCCGGCGAGCGGGGTCTGGACGGCCACTCGGACGCGGACGTCGCCGCGCACGCCGCCGCGGACGCGCTGTTCTCCGCGGCCGGCATCGGCGGTCTGGGCACGCACTTCGGCACGAGCGAGCCCGAGTGGGCCGGGGCGAGCGGCGTCGTGCTGCTGGCCGAGGCCGCCCGCCGGGTCCGGGCCGCCGGGTTCGAGATCGGGAACGTCGCCGTCCAGGTGGTCGGCAACCGGCCCAAGGTCGAGCCCCGCCGTACCGAGGTCGAGGCCGCGCTGACCGAGGCCGTCGGCGCGCCCGTCTCCGTCAGCGCGACCACGACCGACGGGCTCGGCCTGACCGGCCGCGGCGAGGGCGTCGCCGCGATCGCCACCGCGCTCGTCGCCGCCCGCTGACGGCTCCCCGCCCCGCCCCGCCCCGTCGTTGTGGGCATGAAATCTGCAGCCTTCGACGGGGTGGCGGCTGCAGATTTCATGCCCACAACGACAAGAGGTCGCGGCGGAGGTCAGGCGGGGAGGCCGAGCACCCGGTCGGTGTAGTCGTTGCGCAGCACGCCGTCCGGGTCGACGGCGGCCCGCACCCGCGCGACGTCGTCCAGCGGGTAGTGCGCCGCCAGGTCCGCGGCCGTGCGGGTGTGCAGCTTGCCCCAGTGCGGGCGGCCGCCCGCCGCCACGAAGATCTCCTCCGCCGCGGCGAAGTACCGCTCGCGCGGCATCCGGTGGTACTGGTGCACCGCCACGTAGGCGGTGTCCCGGCGGCGTGCCGTCGACAGCCACACGTCGTCGGCCGCCGCGCAGCGCACCTCGACCGGGAACGGCACCGGCTCGCCGGACGATCGCAACCAGCCCTCCAGCTCGCGCAGCACGTCGGCCAGCCCCGCCCTCGGCAGCGCGTACTCCATCTCGGCGAAGCGCACCCGCCGCCGGCTCACCATCACCCGGTCGGACGGCGCCACGTGGGTCCGGTCCCCGAGCGCGGCGGCGCACACCGCGTTCAGGCGCGGCACGGTCCGCGGAGCGGCGGTCGCCACCTGCATCACACCCCCCAGGACACCGTTGGCCAGCACCTCCTCGTCCAGGACGGACCGGGCGGCGTCACCCAGGGTCCGGGCCGCGCCCAGAACCCCGCGGCGGGACGCGCGGTGGCGGGCCGCCTCGGCCGCCGGGACGCGGTCGTGGCTCCAGGTGAGCATCCGGTCCGTGCCGGGGAACCAGTAGGCGTCGAACCGGTCGTGACCGTCGAACAGGGCGTCGATGCCCTCGACCACCTCCTCCCAGGGGCGGACCTGCTCGGTCGAGCGCAGCAGGTAGGCCGGCACGACCTCGAGCGTGACGGCGGACAGCACGCCCACGGTGCCCAGCCCGAGGCGGGCGACCTCGAACAGCTCGCGGTCCGGGGAACCGGGGGCGTCGTCGCCCGACACCGACCGCACGGAGCCGTCCGGCAGCACGACGCGCAGCGCGCGCACCTGCGTGGCCAGGCCGCCCAGCAGCGCCCCTGTGCCGTGGGTCCCGGTGGAGATCGCCCCCGCGACCGACTGCCGGTCGATGTCGCCGAGGTTGCGCATCGCCAGTCCTCGCGTCGCGAGCAGCCGGTTGAGCTCGTGCAGGCGGGTGCCGGCACCGACGGTGACCAGGGCGGAGCCGTCGGGCAGCCGCCGCAGCGACTCCAGCCCGCTCAGCCGGTCCAGGCCGATCAGGAGGCCGTCGGTCACGGCGACGTCGGTGAACGAGTGGCCGGCCCCCACCGCACGGACCCGCAGACCGTCGGCCGCGGCACGGGCCACGACGGCACGCAGCTCGGCCTCGTCCCGCGGCTGCGACCACCGCGCCGGGGAGGCCCGGTAGGTGCGGCCCCAGGTGGTGAAGTTCACGTCGCACACTCTGTCACGGGCTTGCGGTGCCATGCCGCGGTGTAGCGTGCCGACATGTCCGCGACCGACCGGCTGAGCAGGGCGACCGCCGGGTCACCCGCGCCGCTCGCCGTCGTCGACCTGGACGTGTTCGACACCAACGCGGCCGACCTGCTCCGGCGGGCCGCCGGCACCCCCGTGCGCGTCGCCACCAAGTCCGTGCGCGTGCGTTCGCTCGTCGGACGGGCTCTGCGGGCCGGGTTCACCGGCGTGATGGCCTACTCCCTCGACGAGGCGCTGTGGCTCGTCGGCACCGGGGTCCGCGACGTCCTGGTCGGCTACCCGACCGTCGACCGCGACGCCCTCGCGCGCTGGGCCGCCGACCCGGCCTCGCGCCGGGAGATCACCCTCATGGTCGACGACGTCGCCCAGGTCGACCGGGTGCGTGCGGCGCTGGATGCCGCGCCGGCGGACGGCGCCGACGGTGCGCTCTGCCTGGACGTGGACAGCTCGCTGCGCCTCGGCCTCGGGCCGTGGCGCGCCCACCTCGGCACCCGCCGCTCCCCGCTGCGCACCCCTGCCCAGGTGGCCGACCTCGCCGCCGCCGTCGAGGCCGTCGACGGGCTGCACGTGCGCGGCCTGATGTTCTACGAGGCCCAGGTCGCGGGCCTGCCCGACACGAGCCCGGCGGTGCGGACCGTGAAGCGGCTGTCCATCCGCGACGTCGAGCGTCGCCGCCGCGCCGTGCTCGCCGCGGTCCGGTCCGCCGTCGGACGGGACGTCGAGCTCGTCAACGCCGGCGGCACGGGTTCGCTGGAGTCCTCCGCCGCCGGCACCGGTGTCACCGAGGTGACCGCCGGGTCGGGGCTGTTCGTCCCCGCGACCTTCGACCGCTACCGGTCCTTCGAGGCCCGGCCGGCGGCGTACTTCGGGCTCGACGTCGTCCGCTCGCCCGGCCAGGGCTGGGCCACCGCGTTCGGGGGCGGGTACGTCGCCTCCGGGCCGGCCGGTCCGTCGCGGCTGCCGCGCCTCGTCACCCCCGGCTGGGCGCTGACGCGACGTGAAGGGGCCGGGGAGGTGCAGACGCCGATGCGTCGCCGGCGCGGTGGGCGCGACCTGCGCGTCGGGGACAGGGTCTGGTTCCGGCACGCCAAGGCCGGTGAGCTGATGGAACGCTTCGCCACCGTGCACCTCGTGCGCGGGGACGAGGTCGTCGAGGAGGTGCCCACCTACCGGGGCGAGGGCCGGGCGTTCGGCTGAGGGCGCGCGGACCGCAGGGTCGCGTACCCGACCGGTACCCTGGACCGGTGACCTTGCAGCTCTTCGACACCGCCACGCGCTCCGTGCGCGAGCTCGTCCCCCGGACACCCGGCAAGGTCGGCATCTACCTGTGCGGCGCCACCGTCCAGTCGGCCCCGCACGTGGGTCACCTGCGTCCCGCGGTCGCCTTCGACGTGCTGCGCCGCTGGCTGACCCGCTCCGGGCTCGACGTGACGCTCATCCGCAACGTCACCGACATCGACGACAAGATCCTCGCCAAGGCCGAGGCGGCGGGCGTCGAGTGGTGGGCGCACGCCGCCACCTACGAGCGGACGTTCACCGCCGCCTACGACGCGCTCGGTGTGCTGCCGCCCACCTACGAGCCGCGGGCCACCGGGCACGTGCCGCAGATGGTCGCGCTCATGCAGCGCCTCGTCGAGCGCGGGCACGCCTACTCCACCGGACCGGGCAACGTCTGGTTCGACGTGCGTTCCTGGCCGCAGTACGGCGAGCTCACCGCGCAGCGCCTCGAGGACCTCAACCCCGAGGGCGGGGACGACGCCGTCACCTCGGAGAAGCGCGACCCGCACGACTTCGCGCTGTGGAAGACGCCGCGGCCGGGCGAGCCCGAGACCGCCGCGTGGGACACGCCGTTCGGGCGCGGCCGACCCGGCTGGCACCTGGAGTGCTCGGCCATGGCGCAGCGCTACCTGGGCGACGCGTTCGACATCCACGGCGGTGGCCTCGACCTGCGGTTCCCGCACCACGAGAACGAGCAGGCGCAGTCGCGCGCCGCCGGGTACCCGTTCGCGGACCGCTGGATGCACTCGGCCTGGGTCACCCAGCAGGGCGTCAAGATGAGCAAGTCGCTCGGGAACGGGCTGCTCATGAGCGAGCTGCTCGCCCAGGTGCCGGCCCCTGTCGTGCGCTACGCCCTGGCCTCCGTCCAGTACCGGTCCATGCTCGAGTGGGGCCCGGACACCCTCGACGAGGCCCGGACCACCTGGGACCGGCTCACCGGGTTCGTCGACCGGGCGACCGAACGTGTCGGCGAGGTCCCGCGCGACGAGGTCCGCACGGCCGGGCTGCCCGCCGGGTTCGTCGCCGCGATGGACGACGACCTCAACGTGCCCGCGGCGCTCGCCGTCGTGCACGAGACGCTCCGGGCCGGGAACACCGCGCTCGCGTCGTCCGACGACGACGGTGCGCGGGCGGCGCTCGTGGCGCTGCGGGGGATGCTCGACGTGCTGGGGCTCGACCCGGCCGACCCGCAGTGGGCCAGCGCCGCGGACACGCGCGTGGCCGACGCGCTGGACTCCGTCGTGCAGGCCGAGCTGGACGCACGGGCCGCGGCGCGAGCCGCGAAGGACTATGCCACGAGCGACGCGATCCGGGACCGCCTGGCCGCGGCCGGCGTCGTCGTGCAGGACTCTCCGGACGGCGCCCGCTGGACGCTGTCCGACGCGAAGGGGGAATGATGGCGGGAAACTCGCAGCGACCCGGTGCCAAGCGCAAGGCGGGCACCAAGAAGGGCGCGCAGGTCGGCAGCGGCGGTCAGCGCCGCAAGGGCCTCCAGGGGAAGGGTCCGACGCCGAAGGCCGAGGAGCGCACCTACCACCCGGCCTACAAGAAGAAGGTCGCCGCCGAGAAGCGGGCGGCCGCGCAGGCGCCCACCGGGGCACGCAAGGGCGTGGCCCGGGGCACTCGCAAGGCGACCGGCGGTGCCGAGGTCGTGGCCGGCCGCAACGCCGTCCTGGAGGCGCTGCGCACGGACGTGCCGGTCACCGCCGTGCACCTGGCCGAGCGCATCGACCACGACGACCGCACCCGGGAGATCCTCGAGCTCGCCTCGATGCACGGCGCCCGCGTGCTGGAGAGCTCGCGCGGGGCGCTGGACCAGCTCACCGAGGGGTCCGTGCACCAGGGGGTCGCCCTGGAGGTGCCGCCGTACGAGTACGCGTCGGTGGACGACCTGTTGGACGCGGCCGCCGAGGCGGGGGAGCCGCCGCTCATCGTCGCGCTCGACTCGGTCACCGACCCGCGCAACCTCGGGGCGGTGCTGCGGTCCGCGGGCGCGTTCGGCGCCCACGGCGTGCTGGTGCCGTCGCGGCGCACGGCGTCGGTCACCGCTTCTGCGTGGAAGGTCTCCGCCGGGGCGGCCGCGCGGGTGCCGGTCGCCAAGGAGACCAACCTGTCGCGGACGCTGACCGACCTGAAGAAGTCGGGGCTGTTCGTCGTCGGGCTCGACGCCGGCGGGGACGTCTCGGTGCGCGACCTGGCGTTCGCCACGGACCCGCTGGTGATCGTCGTCGGCTCCGAGGGCAAGGGCCTCTCGCGACTCGTGCGGGAGACCTGCGACGCCGTGGCCTCGATCCCGATCTCCTCGGACGTCGAGTCGCTGAACGCGGGTGTGGCCGCCGGCATCACGCTCTACGAGGTCGCGCAGGCCCGCTCGGCCTCCTGAGCCGACCGCTCACGCCCGACCCGCGGGTCAGGACGAGATCCCGCGGGTCAGGGCAAGGTCCCGCGGGTCAGGACGAGGTTTCGCGGGTCAGGGCGGAAGGCGACGGGTCAGGACGAGGTCCCGCGGGTCAGGGCGCGCCCGGCGACCCAGGGTGAGGTCGTGCCGGTCGAGCGATCCTGACTCGCGCACGAGAGTCCTGACTCGCGCACGAGAGTCCTGACTCGCGCACGAGAGTCCTGACTCGCGCACGAGAGTCCTGACTCGCGTAAGAGGGACCCTGACTCGAGCGGGAGCGTTCTGACTCGCGGGCCGCGCGGATCGTCGGGCAGCGTCAGTCGACGTCGCCCGGCTCGGACGCGGCGTAGTGGAAGTAGTCCGCCTCGGGCCCCTGGGGCTCCTCCTCGGGAGCCATGCCGAGGATCGCCTTCTCGTCCGGCCGGTACCGCAGCACGTTCGTCACGTAGGACTGCACGGCCTCCGGCATCGGCACGTCGTGCCCGGCCTGCTCGGAGATGTACCACCGGTGCTCGAGGACCTCGTGGTACAGCTGCGCGGGCTCGAGCTTGCGGCGCAGCTCGCGCGGGACGGCCCGGACGGTCGGCTGGAAGACGTTCTGCAGCCAGTCGTGGGCGACGAGCTGGGAGTCGTCCTCCTGGCGGTCCGTCGCGGCCTGGTACGAGTCCAGGTCGTTGAGCAGTCGCCGGGCCTGGTTGTCCTGCACGTCCAGGCCGGTGAGCTTGGCCAGACGGCGCGAGTGGTGCCCGGCGTCGACCACCTGGGGCTGGATCCGGACCGTCGTGCCGTCGATGTCGGTGGTGATGTCGAGCTCGCCGACGTCGAACCCGAGGGCGTTGAGCCGTTCGATGCGGGCGGCCACGCGCCAGCGCTCGTCGGAGGCGAACGCCTCCACACCGGTCAGCGCCTCCCACAGCTCGTGGTAGCGGTCCACGAGCGAGTTGCCGAACGCGACCTCGTCGATCTCGCTGTCCAGCAGCTCGCCGGCGGCGAGGTCCATGAGCTCGCCGATGATGTTGACGCGGGCGATCTCCAGGTCGTGCTCCCGCTGGCCACGGGTCAGCTCGCGGTGCAGGGCACCGGTCTCGGCGTCGACCAGGTAGGCGGCGAAGAGCTCGGCGTCACGCCGGAACAACGTGTTGGACAGCGAGACGTCGCCCCAGAAGAACCCGGCGAGGTGCAGCCGGACGATGAGGACGACGAGCGCGTCGATGAGCCGGTTCGCCGTCTCGTCGCGCAGCCACTGGCTGAACACGGACCGGTAGGGCAGGGAGAACGCCAGGTGCTCGGTGACGAGCGCCGCCTCGAGGGGCGTCCCGTCCTCGGCCGTGCGTCCGGTGACGACGCCGATCGGCCGGACCGCGGGGATCTCGAGCTTGCGCAGCTGGCGCAGCATGCCGTACTCGCGGAAGGCGACGTCCTCGCTGATCTCCTTGACGGCCAGGACCCGGCCGTCCAGGCGGACGAAGCGCACGACGTGCCGCGAGATGCCGCGGGGGAGTGCCGCGAGGACCTCGGCGGGCCACTCGATGAGGGGGCGGCGCCAGGGCAGGTCCAGCAGGGCCGAGTTCGGGGTCGCCGAGGTGATCTTCAGCTGCTCCACGGCATCTCCAGGTCTGTTGTGGGCATGAGATCTGCAGGGGCACCCTGCGGCGGACCTGCAGATTTCCTGCCCACAGCGATGGGGGGCAGGTTCAGCGTAGACGACGACGGGGCGGACCCGGCGCCCGGCCGGATCCGCCCCGTCGTCGTCGGGGATGCTCAGTGGCTCAGACGAGCACCCGTGGACGGGGAGAAGACGTGCTCCTGGCCCTGCTTGATGGTGACGTGGATGGTGTCACCCTTCATCGGGACCTCACGCGGGTCGATGCGGACGATGACCTGGTCCGAGGAACCGGAGTGCAGGTCGCCGGCCGAGCCGTCCGCCTGCAGCTCGCCGTAGACGAAGGCGTCGGAGCCGAGCTCCTCGACGAGGTTGACCTTCACCTGGAAGGCGTCCTGCGAGTCGTCGTGCGCGATGTCGAGGGACTCCGGACGGAAGCCCACGACGACCTGGCCGTTGTCGGCGTCGGTGAGCTGGTCGAGCACGTGGCGCTCCAGCGGCACCGCGGCGTGGCCGACGATGGCCTTGCCGTCGCGGACCTCGAACGTGCCGATGTTCATCGCGGGCGAGCCGATGAAGCCGGCCACGAAGGTGTTCGCCGGGGTGTCGTACATCTCGCGCGGCGTGCCGACCTGCTGGAGCAGGCCGTCCTTGAGCACGGCGATGCGGTCACCCATGGTGAGGGCCTCGGTCTGGTCGTGCGTCACGTAGACGGTCGTGACGCCGAGGCGGCGCTGCAGGGAGGCGATCTGCGTACGGGTCTGGACACGCAGCTTGGCGTCGAGGTTCGACAGCGGCTCGTCCATGAGGAACACCCGGGGCTGACGCACGATGGCGCGGCCCATGGCGACACGCTGGCGCTGACCGCCGGAGAGCGCCTTCGGCTTGCGGTCCAGGTACTCGGTGAGGTCGAGGATCTTGGCGGCCTCCTCGACCCGCTGGCGGATCTCCGCCTTCGGGGTGCCGGCGATCTTCAGCGCGAAGCCCATGTTGTCGGCCACGGACATGTGCGGGTACAGCGCGTAGTTCTGGAAGACCATCGCGATGTCGCGGTCCTTGGGCTGCACGTCGGTGACGTCGCGGTCCCCGATGTAGATGTGCCCGCCGTTGACGTCCTCGAGGCCTGCCAGCATGCGCAGCGAGGTGGACTTGCCGCAGCCCGAGGGGCCGACGAGGACGAGGAACTCGCCGTCCTCCACCTGCAGGTTGAGCTGGTCCACGGCCGGGCGCTCGGTGCCCGGGTAGATACGCGTCGCGTGGTCGTAGGTGACCGAAGCCATGATGGTGTCCCTCCACCGGCAGGTACGTGCCGGACGATCCGTTGTGGTCGGGTGTGCTGCGTTCACGACTGGCGTGTCGGCGGCGACACATTCTGTTGTCCGCGCGGCTTCACCGGACCGTTCCGGCGGCGTCGCGCGGATCGATCCTACACGGCCGTGACTCCGATCACCCCCTCGGGCGCAGCCGTCCCGGCACGCCGCACGGGGCAGGTCGGGACGGGTCAGGAGGGCCGCAACGCGGCGCGCAGCCGGTCCAGCACCGCGGCGACGTCGTCCGCACCGGCGACCCGGTGCGCCGCGAGGGTCTCGCCGTGGCCGACCTTCAGTGCCAGGTCGCCGCTGGTCAGCACGGCGAAGGCCTTCTCGTCGGTCGTGTCGTCCCCGGCGTACAGCACCCGCACGCGCTCGGTGCCGACGTCGCGTCCGACGACGGTGCGCAGGCGCCGCAGCGCCTCGCCCTTGGACGTGGGCAGCACCGCGATCTCGACGACGTCCTTGCCGTGCATCGGCTCGAGCCCGAGCCGGTCGGCGGCGGCGTCGGCCGCCTCGACGGCCGCGGCGGAGTCCTCGGGACCGGCGAGCCGGGTGTGCAGGACGGCGGCGCTCGGCTTGTGCTGCACCCAGGCGCCCTCGCGGCCGGCCACCGCCGCCTCGAGGGCGGAGCGCAGCGCTTCCAGGTCCTCACGCTGGGAGTCGCTGAGCTCGAGCGGGACCGTCTCGACCCCGTCCGCCGTGACGTGCCCCGTCTCGGCGCCGTGGCTGCCGACCAGGTACGACCCGACCGGGGGCGCGGCCCGCGTCGCGAGGTCGTCGAGGTCGCGCCCCGAGACGAGCGCCAGCCGCACCCGCGACGCCGGCGCGTCGCCGTCACCGGGCACCGTCAGGGCCCCCAGCTCGTCCACGGCCGTGCGGGCCGCCGGGGTCATGCGCGACGCCGTCGGGTCGTCCACCAGCGGGGCGAGCGTGCCGTCGAAGTCCAGGGCCACCAGGAGCGCGGCGCCGTCGTCGGCGGTGAACTCGTGCAGTGCACCGTCCAGCGCGGGGTCGAGCTGCTCAGACATAGGTGTCGCGGCCGGGCACGGCGGTGAGCACCCCGAGGAACGACTTCGACCACTTGGCGACGTCGTCGCCCATGACCTTGCGCCGCAGGTTGCGCATGCGACGACGCTTCTCCTTGGGGGACATCTCCGCCGCGGCGACGATGATGTCCTTCATGCCGTCGATGTCGTGCGGGTTGCACAGCAGCGGTCCCGGGGCCAGCTGGTCGGCGGCGCCGGTGAACTCGCTGAGCACCAGCACGCCGCCGAGGTCCGAGCGGGCCGCGATGTACTCCTTGGCCACCAGGTTCATCCCGTCCCGCAGCGACGTGACGAGCATGACGTCCGCCGCCAGGTACAGGGCCGCCATCTCCTCGGGCGGGTAGGAGTGGTGCAGGTAGTGGATCGCCGAGTGGCCGAGCTCGCCGAACTCGCCGTTGACCCGGCCGACGAGGATCTCCACGTGCTGGCGCAGCTCCTGGTAGGCGCCGACGTTCTCCCGGGACGGGCTGGCGACCTGCACGAGCGTGGTGTTCGCGGCGTCGATCCGGCCGTCCTGCAGGATCTCGCCGTAGGCCTTGATCCGGTGCCGGATGCCCTTGGTGTAGTCGAGGCGGTCGACGCCGAGCATCACGACCTCGGGGTCGCCCAGGTCCGTGCGGATCTCCTTGGCGCGGGCCTGGACCTCGGGACGGCGGGCGAGCTCGTCGAAGTACTGGGTGTCGATCGAGATGGGGAACGAGGCCGCACGGACGCGTCGGCCCGGCGTCGCGTCGTCGGACCCCATGGAGATGATCGAGCCGCGCGTGGGGTGGTCCGTGAGCCGGCGCACCGCGCGCACGAAGTTCGAGGCGTCGCCGCCGCGCTGGAACCCGATGAGGTCGGCGCCCAGGAGCCCCTCGACGATGGCCTTGCGCCAGGGCAGCTGCTGGAACAGCTCGACGGCGGGGAAGGGGATGTGGTCGAAGAAGCCGATGCGCAGGTCGGGACGCAGCTCGCGCAGCATCTTCGGCACGAGCTGGAGCTGGTAGTCGTGCACCCAGACCACGCCGCCGTGGGCCGCCTGGGCGGCCGCCGCCTCGGCGAACCGCTGGTTGACCTTGCGGTAGGCGTCCCACCACTGCCGGTGGTACGTCGGCGGGGCGATCACGTCGTGGTACAGCGGCCAGAGCGTGTCGTTGGAGAAGCCCTCGTAGTACTTGCTGATCTCGCTGGCGGACAGCGTCACGGGGACCAGCAGCATGCCGGCGGCCTCGAACGGCTCGTGCGCGAGGTCGGGCGCGCCGGACCAACCGACCCAGGCGCCGTCGTTCTCGCGCATCACCGGCTCGAGGGCGGTGACCAGCCCGCCCGGCGACCGCTTCCAGTCGAGGTTGCCCTCGTCGTCCACCGCGAAGTCGACGGGAAGCCGGTTGGCGACGACGACGAGGTCGTAACCGGTCGACCCGTCGCCGCCGGTCGTGGTGCTGGACGATCCCTGACCTGTCAACGCTGTTCTCTCCCAAGGTTGGTGGACGCCGACCCGATGCACTGGGTAGTGCGGAGTCCTGCGCGCACCATATCGGCGCAGCCCTTCCCCCGCGCGGGGTGAACCCTGGCGAGCCGGGGCGCGCCGTGGAGGGCGCGACGCTACGGTGTGCCCCATGGGTGTGGGTGACGACGCGGAGGTGCTGACGCACGAGACGTCGGCCTCGGGGCCCGAGGGCGGGCTCGAGCCGGGGACCGACGTCGGGGGCTACACCGTGGTCTCCACCCTCGGGCGTGGTGCCATGGGGGCGGTCTACGAGGCACGTGACGGTGCGGGCGAACGGGTCGCGCTCAAGGTGCTGCACGCCCACCTGGACGCCGACCCCGCGGGTCGCCAGCGGTTGCGCCGTGAGGTCGCGGCCCTGCAGCGGCTGCGGCACCCGGCCGTCGCGCAGGTGCTCGACGCGGAGTTCGAGGGTCCGTACGCCTTCGTCGTCACCGAGCTCGTCGAGGGGCTCACCCTCGAGGAGGAGATCGACGCCCGCGGCGCCCTGGACGTGGCCGACCTGTTCTCGCTGGCCGACCAGCTCGCCGACGCCCTGGAGTCCGTCCACGCGGCCGGCGTCGTGCACCGGGACCTCAAGCCCTCGAACGTGATGGTCACCGCCGACGGGCCCAGCCTCATCGACTTCGGGATCTCCCAGAGCACCGGGGACACGCGGACCACGATGACCGGGTTCGTCATGGGGACGCCGGGGTACATCGCCCCCGAGCTGCTCGACGGCGGGGACCCGGTCCCGGAGACGGACTGGTGGAGCTGGGCGGCCCTGCTCGCCTTCGCCGCCACGGGCCGGTCGCCCTTCGGCGTGCGGCCCACCGACGTCGTGCTGCGGCGCTCGCGCCAGGGCCGGGCCGACCTCTACGGCGTCCCCGCCCGCACGGCACGGGCGCTCGCCGGGGCCCTGCAGCCCGACCCGACCCGGCGCTGGGGGCCCACGGACGTGGTCCGCGCGATCCGCCGCGACCTGGCCGACGGCGAGAGCACGGCCGCGGAGCAGTCCGAGGACCCGCAGGCCACGCAGCGCATCGTCGTGGCGGCCGGTGCCGCCACCGCGGCCACGGCGGCGGGTCTGGCGGGGAGCGCCGGGACGTCGCCGGACGGCTCGCCCGACGCCGGGTCGCCGGACTCGCCGGCGGGGAGCGCCACGCCCGCGCTCGCCGACACCGCCGTCGTCGGTCCGCCCGCGGTGTCGCCCGAGCCGCCCGGCGGGACGGCGAGCACGATGACCTCCGAGGAGCGGGCGCGGGCCGGTGCGCAGGACGGCGCGACGCGGGCCATCCCCCTCGGGGACGTGCGGTACCGGACGTACGACGAGCTCGCCGACGGCGCGGACGACGTGGAGGAGGAGGCGGCCGGACCCTACGTGCCGCCGGTCCACCCGCGGCGCTGGGGCACGGCGCTCGCGGTCGGGCTGCCGTTCGTGGTGCTCGCGGCCTTCTACCCGCTCGTGGCGTTCGGGGCCTTCGTCGGCCTGACGGTGCTGTGCCGGATCGTCGGGACTTCCGGCCAGCGGTTCCACGAACGCCGCCAGCGCAAGGGGGTGCGGTCCTCGGACGGCTGGGTCGCCGGTCTGCTGCTGCCCTATCACGCGGTGCTCGGCGCGCTCGGTGTCATCCCGGCGGCCGTGGTCGGCGGCTGCGTCGGACTCCTGGCGACGATGGGCGGGTACTGGTTGTTCGGCGACGGCAACCTGATCGTCGCGCCGTTGGGGGACGTCGAGTCCCGGTCGGTGGGCGGTCGGAACGCGCCCTTCGTGTTCTCGGTGGTGCTGGCCGGAGCGATGCTCGTCGCGCTGCTGGCCACCTGGTTCGGCCCGGCCGGTCGCACCGCACGTGACGGGGCCCGGCGGATCCTCAACAACCTCGCCCCCGGGCTGACGGGGGCGGCGATCGTCGTGGCGATCTGCCTGGTGGGGTCCTGGGTGCTGTACTCCCAGCTCGTCACCGACCCCGTCGAGATCGTGTGGTGGCCCATGAACAGCGCGCCGTCATTGTTCTGAGACCGGATTCCCAGGATCTCCCCAGGTTCGCTCCCTAGCGTCGGGGCGCGGGGACGCCCCGCCCTCCGCTCCGGGTGGACCGGCCCACGGGTAGGCTGGCCGCCGGATCGCCCCGCCCGACTCGACCCGAAGGATCCGCACCGAGATGTCCAACAAGCAGAACAAGTCGCAGCGCCGGGACGAAGCCCGTGCCGAGGCGCTCGCCGTCCAGCAGCAGCAGGCCCAGCGCGACCGCCGCAACCGGATGATCGTCTTCGCGGCACTCGGCGTGGCGATCGCGGCACTCGTCGCCGTCGCGGTCTTCATCCTCATGGGCGAGGCGGACAAGAAGAGCGTCGAGGACATCCCGCTGGCCGAGGTGGCGGACGTCCCGTCGACGGCGCTGGAGGGTGGCGGCATCCCGGTCGGGTCCGACCTCGTGGCCGGCGGTGAGAACGAGGGAGCGCCCGTCGTCGACGAGTACCTCGACTACATGTGCCCCGTCTGCGGCCAGTTCGAGGAGATCAACGCCGCCGACGTCGAGACGATGCTGACCGAGGGCGACGCGACCGTCGTCTTCCACCCCGTCTCGATCCTGGACCGCATGTCCCAGGGCACCGACTTCTCGACGCGCTCGGCCTCGGCCGCCTACTGGGTGGCCGACCGCGCGCCGGAGTCCTTCTTCGCCTTCAACGAGGCCCTGTTCGTCAACCAGCCCGCCGAGAACACGGAGGGCCTGAGCGACGAGGAGATGGCGTCGATCGCCGAGGAGGCCGGCGTCCCGGCCGACGTCGCTGCCGGCATCGCCGACGGGACCGCCCGCGGCACGTTCGGCCAGTACGTGTACTCGCTGACCAGCGAGGCGTCCGCGAACCCGGACCTGGCGAACGCCAACGGCGGCTTCGGCACGCCGACCATCCTGGTCGACGGCGAGCGCTTCGAGACCTGGAACCAGCCGGGCGCCCTGCTGAGCGCCGTCCAGGGCGACGGTGCCGCCGGCGCCGACGCCGAGGGCGAGTCCGCCGACGAGTGACCTCGCCGTGGGCGTGAGGCCCGTCGCACCGGCACCGGCGCGGCGGGCCTCACGCCTTCGACGTCCCGGCCGGGTCGTCGTCATCGGTACGATGGTCCCCGCCCGCCGCCTTAGCTCAGCTGGTAGAGCTCCCGTCTTGTAAACGGAAGGTCGTCGGTTCGAACCCGACAGGCGGCTCCACCCGACGGCCCGTCGGTCTGCGACGACGCGGACCGACGGGCCGTCGTCCCGGCGAGCTCATTCCCAGTAGAGCCAGAGCACCCGCCAGCGCACCGGTTCGCCCGTGTCGGGGTCGGTGCCCTCGACGACGTCCCACTTCTCGGGATAGCCGAGCCCCGTGCGGATGGCCTCCCACGCCGCCGTGAAGATCTCGCGCTGCTCGTCGAGCGTGGTTCCCCGCTCGTCGTAGAAGATCACCAGTTCGTCCGACCCATCCCTGCGGGACAGCTTGGCGACGGCACCCGGAGGGGGCGGGTCCCATCCGCCGATGGTCCCGATGATGACGGCGCCGGCTCGGCACAGGTCGTCCATCTGCACCCGGACGTCTTCCTCGGTGGCCTCGGGCAACTTCATGGTCGGTCCAATCCGGGCGCTGCGGCCGTCTGCAGCGCCCTGTCGACGGTCGTGGCCGTCTCTTCACCGTGGACCCCGCCACCGATACTCGCGCGCCGGGAGCTGCCTCCGTGCGGTGAGCACCCGACCCTCCGGCGCGGTCAGCGCTCCGACGGAGGCCACGGCTTCGGCGAGGCCCACTTCGGCGTGCGGCCGTCACCGCTCGACGTGCCCCGGATCCGCCGCTGCACCCACGGCACGACGTGCGCCCGCGCCCACTGGGCGTCCTCGCGGGCCCGCTGGCGCAGCCGCGGCGCCGTGACGGCGGGCATCGGGTCGTCGAAGCGTTCGTCGTCCGGTGCGAGGCCGAGACCCACCAGCGCCGCGTTCGCGACGCGACGGTGCCCCTCGTCGGTGAGGTGGATCCGGTCGTCGGACCACATCCGCAGGTCGAACAGGGACTTCAGGCCCCAGTTGTCCAGCACGTACGCGCCGTGGCGGCGGGCGATCGACCAGATCGTGGCGTTGTACTGACCGACCCGCCCGCTGGTGAAGCTGAGGGTGCCGCCGGCCCGGAACCCGGTGCCCATCAGGACGTCGGTGCCGGAGGCGCGCAGCCGCCTCACCGCGTCCTCCAAGGTCGCCGTCAGGGCGTCGAGGTCGGCCTGGGGGCGCAGGATGTCGTTCCCGCCGCCGACGAGCGAGACGAGGTCCGGCTGCATCTCGAGCGCGACGGGCAGCTGCTCGTCCACGATCTGGCGCAGCTTCTTGCCGCGGATCGCGAGGTTGGCGTACTCGAGGACCTCGTCGCCGCGGCGTTCGGCCAGGTGGTCAGCGAGCCGGTCCGTCCAGCCGCGCTGCACCGCCGTCGTCTCCGTGCCGGCCGGGGCTCGCGTGCCGTCGTCGTACGGGTACGGGTCCCAGAGTCCCTCGGAGAACGAGTCGCCGATCGCGACGTAGCGGGACCACGGGGGGATGCTGTCGTGCGAACTCACGGGGCCATTCTGCACCCCTCCCGGGATCAGTTGCTCAGGGCAGCCGCCAGTCGACCGGCGTCCCTCCCTGCTGCTCGAGAAGGGTGTTGACCCGGGAGAACGGTGCCGACCCGAAGAACCCGCGGTAGGCGGCCAGCGGGCTCGGGTGGGCGGACTCGACGGTGGGCGTGCTGCCCAGCCAGGGCTTCAGCGAGGCGGCGTCACGGCCCCAGAGGATCGCGACGAGCGGTCCGCCGCGTGCCACGAGCGCCTTGATCGCGGCCTCGGTCACCTGCTCCCACCCCTTGCCGCGGTGCGAGGCCGGGCGGCCGGGCTCCACGGTCAGCACCCGGTTGAGCATCATCACACCCTGGTCCGCCCACGGGCTGAGATCGCCGTTCGCCGGAGCCGGGACGCCGACGTCGTCGGCGAGCTCGGTGAAGATGTTCACCAACGACTTCGGCAGCGGGCGGACGTGCGGCTGGACGGAGAAGGACAGCCCCATGGGGTGGCCCGGCGTGGGGTAGGGGTCCTGGCCGACGACGAGCACCCGGACGTCGGCGAGGGGGCGCCGGAAGGCGGCGAACACGTCGGCGGGGGCCGGGAGGTACTGGCGCCCGGCCGCCACCTCGGAGCGCAGGAAGTCGCCCATCGCGTGGATCTGCGGTTCGACGTCGGCCAGGGCCGCGGCCCAGTCCGGCGCCATGACCCGGTCCAGCGGTGGGCGATCGCTCGGGGCCGG
Source organism: Isoptericola sp. b515 (assembly GCF_030588125.1). NCBI lineage: Bacteria > Bacillati > Actinomycetota > Actinomycetes > Micrococcales > Promicromonosporaceae > Isoptericola > Isoptericola sp. b515. The sequence goes on from NZ_JAUQYR010000004.1 coordinate 190,155, forward strand.
GGCGGCCGACGGCGGTGCGCCGGTCGGTGCGGACGGGGCGGTGGCGGCAGGGTCCGGCGTCGTCTCCACGACGGCGACGCTAGCAGGACGCCGGCGAGGGGCGACGCGCGGGGCCGGGCTGCCGGAGGTGGCGCCCGGAGTGACCCATACTGGGCCGCATGAGCGAGATGCTGGTCCAGGAGGTCGACACCACGACGCAGGCTCCGGCGTCGGACGCCGCCGAGGCGCTGTCCGACCGCGACCGGGAGATCCTGGCTTTCGAGAAGCAGTGGTGGAAGTACGCCGGCTCGAAGGAGCAGGCCGTGCGCGAGCTGTTCGACATGTCGGCCACCCGGTACTACCAGGTGCTCAACGCGCTCATCGACACCCCGGAGGCGCTGGCCCACGACCCCATGCTGGTCAAGCGTCTGCGGCGGCTTCGTTCGACGCGTCAGCGGGCCCGCAGCTCGCGCCGTCTCGACGGTTCGCGGGGCTGACGCGGTGCGGCTGAACAGGTTTGGCCGCGTGCTGAACAAGCTCTGTACTTCGGCCCATCCCGACCCGCTACCCTGTGCGGCGTGACGAAGAGCCACTACCCGTACCCGCCTGACGAGTTCGACGTCCGCGGTCCCGAGGGGTCGCCCGTCGGCGTCCACCGCGAGCCCCGCAGCGGGTGGAGCTCGGCCTGGCCGTTCCTGCTGGTCGCCGTCGTCTTCGCCGGCCTGGCGGTCGCCGTCGTGGGGTTCCTGTCCGACGACCCGGGCGGCAGCGAGAACCCGCCGGCCGCGCAGCAGGAGTCCGCGGCGCCCGAGTCCTCCGCGGAGGGCGAGGCGTCCGAGGGCGACGGTTCCGGCGAGGAGTCCGGTGACGGCTCCGGGGACGGTTCCGGCGAGGAGTCCGGTGACGGTTCCGGCGACGAGTCGGGCGAGGGCTCCGATGAGGCGACGGAGGAGCCGGCGGAGGAGTCCGGTCCCGACATCGCCTCCCTGGTGGCGGCCGGCGACACGAGCGCTTACGTGCGGGTCCTGAACGACAAGAGCGGCATCGGCGGCGAGGCGGCCCGTGGTGCCGAGGCGCTCGGGGCCCAGGGCTTCTCGAACACCGAGGCGGCGAACTTGGAGGGTGACTCCGGCCAGACGACGAACGTGGTCTGGTACGCCGAGGGGCGCGCCGAGACGGCTGCCGCCGTGGCCGCGATCCTCGGGGTCCCCGCAGAAAGGACGTCCCAGCAGCCTCTCGCCAGCGGCGACGTCGTCGTGATCATCAAGGAGTCGCTCCAGATCGCCGAGTGATCCGTCCGGTGCGAGGGTCGGTGCCCGACGACGCTCGTCGCGTCGCGGGTGCCGGCCTTCGCCGTTGCCGGCAGGGTGTGCGGGCAGGGGGCGTGCCGACGTCGGGCGCTGCTGAGCAGTGCCGTTGTGCGCCGGGGGCGAACATCTTGCACTCTCGGGGTGAGAGTGCCAATAATGTCTTAGCACTCTCGACTGTCGAGTGACAGCCGACCGGAGTGACCCACTCGGTCCATCGGTGAGGCTCGGTCGCGTGCGTGATGTGAACGCACGCGGACGGGTCGTCCGTCGCGGGCACCGGCAGACCACGACACGCCACAGCGGAGGATCAGTCCCCATGGCCAAGATGATTGCGTTCGACGAGGAAGCTCGTCGGAGCATGGAGCGCGGGCTCAACCAGCTCGCCGACACCGTCAAGGTGACGCTCGGCCCCAAGGGCCGCAACGTCGTCCTGGACAAGAAGTGGGGCGCCCCCACGATCACGAACGACGGTGTCTCCATCGCCAAGGAGATCGAGCTCGAGGACGCCTACGAGAAGATCGGCGCCGAGCTCGTCAAGGAGGTCGCCAAGAAGACGGACGACGTCGCGGGTGACGGCACCACCACCGCCACCGTGCTCGCCCAGGCGCTCGTGCGCGAGGGCCTGCGCGTCGTTGCCGCCGGTGCCAACCCGATCGCCGTCAAGCGCGGCATCGAGAAGGCCACCGCCGCGGTGACCGAGCAGCTGCTCAACGCCGCCACCGAGGTCGAGACCAAGGAGCAGATCGCGGCCACGGCCGGCATCTCCGCGGGCGACCCGGCGATCGGCGAGCTCATCGCCGAGGCCCTCGACAAGGTCGGCAAGGAAGGCGTCGTCACCGTCGAGGAGTCGAACACCTTCGGCCTCGAGCTCGAGCTCACCGAGGGCATGCGCTTCGACAAGGGCTTCCTGGCCCGCTACTTCGAGACGGACCCGGAGCGCCAGGAGGCCGTCCTCGAGGACCCGTACGTCCTGATCGTCGAGTCGAAGATCTCGAACGTCAAGGACCTGCTGCCGCTGCTCGACCAGGTCATGAAGACCAACCGGTCGCTGCTGATCATCGCCGAGGACGTCGAGGGCGAGGCCCTGGCGACCCTGGTGCTGAACAAGATCCGCGGCACCTTCAAGTCCGTCGCCGTCAAGGCCCCGGGCTTCGGCGACCGCCGCAAGGCCATGCTGCAGGACATCGCGATCCTCACCGGCGGTCAGGTCATCACCGAGACGGTCGGCCTCAAGCTGGAGAACGCCACGCTCGAGGAGCTCGGCCAGGCGCGCAAGGTGGTCGTCAACAAGGACGAGACCACGATCGTCGAGGGTGCCGGCGACGCCGACCTCATCGAGGGTCGCGTCCAGCAGATCCGCTCCGAGATCGAGAAGTCGGACTCCGACTACGACCGCGAGAAGCTCCAGGAGCGCCTCGCCAAGCTGGCCGGCGGCGTGGCCGTCATCAAGGCCGGTGCGGCCACCGAGGTGGAGCTCAAGGAGCGCAAGCACCGCATCGAGGACGCCGTCCGCAACGCGAAGGCTGCCGTCGAGGAGGGCATCGTCGCCGGTGGTGGCGTGGCCCTGCTGCAGGCCGGTGCCGTGGCGTTCGAGAAGCTCGAGCTGGACGGCGACGAGGCGACCGGTGCGCAGATCGTCAACGCGGCGATCTCGGCCCCGCTGAAGCAGATCGCCATCAACGCCGGCCTCGAGGGCGGCGTCGTGGCGGAGAAGGTCCGCAACCTCCCCTCCGGTCACGGCCTCAACGCCGCGACCGGCGAGTACGAGGACCTGCTCAACGCCGGCGTCAACGACCCGGTCAAGGTCACGCGCTCGGCGCTGCAGAACGCCGCGTCCATCGCCGCGCTGTTCCTCACCACCGAGGCGGTCGTCGCCGACAAGCCGGAGCCGGCCTCGGCCCCGGCCGGTGACGGCGGCATGGGCGACATGGGCGGCATGGGCTTCTGATCCCTGCGCGTCCGGCGCGGTCCTGACCGCGCCTCGCTGCGAACGACGGCGGCCGGTCACCTCTGCGGAGGTGGCCGGCCGCCGTCGTGCGTGGAGCCCCTCGACGTTGTGGGCATGAAATCTGCGCCCCCGGACCACGTCCGGACTGCAGATTTCATGCCCACAACGATGGGGGAGGGCGGTGGTGTGGGTCAGCGGGTGGCGAAGAGACGCGTGGCCTGGTTCTCCGCGTCGGAGTACGTCTGGGACGCCGCCTGCAGGGCGGCGGTGACCGAGTCCAGTGCGGCCTCGACCTGGGTCTGGGCGGACTGCCACTGCGTCATCACCCCGGCGAACGACGTCGCCGCGCTGCCGTGCCAGCTCGCCTGCAGGTCCTGCAGGTGCCGCATCAGGGCGCCGACCTCGGCGCGGATCGCCCCGACGGACCCGTTCACCGCCGCCCCTGCCTGCGCCACCCGATCGCTGTCGACCTCGTATCGCACGTGCTGCTCCTTCGTCGTGGGTCCCGGGAGTGCCGGGCTCGCCACGACGCTAGGTGTGCGGGCGCGCAGCAGGCCGCCGTCGTCCACAGGGTGTGGACGAGCGGCTGACCCGCGCAGGACCGCCCTGACTCGCGGAGGACGGTCCTGACTCGCGAAGGACGGTCCTGACCCGCGCGGGATCGTCCTGACTCGCGCAGGAAGGCCCTGACTCGCGGGAGCAGTGCGTGCGCCGGGCGGCTACTGACGGGCGGGGCCGGCCGGGGTCTGCGCCTCGAGCCGACGACGCTCCTTGACCAGCCGGTGCATCTCGGCGTCCAGGTTCTGCCGCGCCGGCTCCTCCCAGGTGAGTCCGAGCGGGCTGACGTAGAGCTGGGGCCGTCCGAGGAGCTTGGAGATCACCTTGATGCGGGCGTCGAGGTAGTCCGGCAGCGGGATGTGCGCGTACTCGGCGCGGATCGCGGCGACGTACTCCTTGTAGCGCTGCGGCTCGGCGGCGAGCATGCCGAGGTCGGCGTCGTTGAGGACCGCCGAGTCGAAGTCGCCGGGCAGGGCCTTGTGCCGCGCCATGGACTCGACGAGCTCGGCGACACGGTCGGCCCGCCGCGCGGCCACCCCGAGCCCGACGAGCTGCTCGCGCGCCAGATCGGCGCTCAGGGTGGTCTGCTCACCGCCCCGCGTGGCGTACGCGACCTTGCGGTCGGCGTCGAAGACGGCGCCGTGGTACCAGGCGGCCAGCCGGACCAGGTCGGGCTCGTGCGTCTCGTGCGCGAGCTCGTCGACGCGGTGCAGGACCGCGGCCAGGTGACGCAGGTTGTGGAAGTGCCGGTCCGTCTCCGACCACCGGTCGATGAGCTCGGACCCGACCGCGCGGATCTCTTCCTCCGTGGCGGTGGCGCCGGCGCCGTGACACGTACGGACGAACGCGGAGAGGAACCACTGTGGTGCGTCGGCGTGGAGCACGCCCATCGCTATCAAGACCTTCGTCTAGGGGCCGGATGCTGTGACCAGCCGTAGTTCCAGATTACGCCGCCCCAGCGACGTTGCTGCGCAGGCGAACCGGAACCAGGCCGTCACGCATCGTAGTCCCCGGGGAGCGGAAGGTGAACTCGCACCGTCAGACCACCGCCGGGTGTCTCGTGCACCGAGGACCGGCCGCCGTGGGCGCTCAGGATCGCGGCCACGATCGCGAGCCCCAGACCCGAGCCCCCGGACTCGCGGTTGCGGGAGGAGTCCGCGCGGTAGAAGCGCTCGAAGATCTTGTCCGCCTGGTCCTTCGAGACGCCGGGGCCGTGGTCGCGCACCTCGACGACGGCGTCACCGTCGGGTGTCGTGCCCAGGGCCAGCTCCGCCGGGGAGCCCACCGGCGTGTGCCGTGCGACGTTGCCCACGAGGTTCGTCAGCACCTGCCGCAACCGGTCCGTGTCGCCCGTCACGCGGAGCGACGACGGTGCCGCCTCGCCCGGACCCAGCCCGGTCACGGTGACCACACGCTCCGGGTCCAGGGCGTGCAGGTCCTGGGCGGTGTCCCGGGCCAGCGCGACCAGGTCCACCGACTCCTGGCGCAGGGGCCGGCGCTCGTCCAGGCGGGCGAGCACCAGCAGGTCGTTGACCAGGGACCCCATGCGCCGCGCGGAGTCCTCGATGCGCCCCATGGTGTCCTCGACCTTGTCCGGGCTGTCGAGGGCACCCATCCGGTACAGCTCCCCGTAGCCCTTGACCGTGGCCAGCGGTGTGCGCAGCTCGTGGCTGGCGTCCGAGACGAAGCGACGCATGCGCTGCTCGGAGGCCTCCTGGGCGGCGAAGGCGGCCTCGACCTGGGTGAGCATCGCGTTCAGCGAGTGGGACAGGGAGCCGACCTCGGTGCTGGCGGGCTGGTCCTCGGGCACGCGGCGGGACAGGTCGCCGTCGGCGATCGCCGCGGCCGTGGACTCGATGCGGCGCAGGGGCCGGAAGGAGCGGCGCACCAGCCAGAACGCCAGGGCGCCCCCGAGCACCACGATGCCCAGACCGATCCACAGCAACGCCTTGCCCAGGTACTCGCTCGTCTCCTCGACGTTCGACAGCGGCAGCGCGACGTAGGCGGCGCCCTCGACCTCGGCGCCGCGGAACGGGCTGCAGGGGATGGAGACCACCCGCCACTGCGACGGGTCGCTGCCACCCGTGGAGTCCACGGTGAAGGGGTCGATGCCCCGTGCGACGACGGTCTCGACCGACTCGTCGGGGATCTGCGGCTCGCCGAACCGGTCCAGGGTCTGCGTCCAGCCCACCGGGCCGCCGTCGAGCCCGTTGCAGCTGTGCAGCGTCACCGCGTAGTCGCTCGGGATGCGTTGGGTCGTCTCACCGGGGTTGAGCGTCGTCAGGCGTGCCACGCCCTGGGCCGACTGCGTGAGCTGCTGGTCCAGCTCGTCGACCAGGTAGTTCGACACGACGGTCCGCGCCGTCAGCCCCGCCAGCACGAGACCGGCGCCGAGCAGCAGCACGGTGATCGCCACCAGGCGGACACGCAGGGGCGTGCGGGCGAGCCAGCCCCACCGGCGCCCGCCGTCGTCGGTGGCGGGAGCCGCGGCGTCCGCCGGGGCACGGCGCGCGCCGTCGGGGTGCGCGTCCGTCATCGCGGCGGCGTCCGCAGCAGGTAGCCCACACCTCGCTTGGTGTGGATCAGTGCGGGCAGCTCGACGTCGGTGCCGTCCGGTCCCGGGACGGTCAGGTGGTCGATCTTGCGTCGCAGGTAGGAGATGTAGGACTCGACGATGTTGGCGTCGCCACCCCAGTCGTACTGCCACACGTGGTCGAGGATCTGCGCCTTGGACAGCACCCGCCCGGCGTTGAGCATGAGGTAGCGCAGCAGCTTGAACTCGGTGGGGGAGAGGTCGACCTCGACGCCGGCGCGGTGGACCTCGTGGGAGTCCTCGTCGAGCTCGAGGTCGCCGACCCGGAGCACGGCGTCGTCCTCCGGCTCACCGCCCGCCGTGCGCCGCAGCACCGCCCGGATCCGCGCCACGACCTCCTCGAGGCTGAACGGTTTGGTCACGTAGTCGTCGCCGCCGACCGTCAGCCCCTGGACCTTGTCCTGGGTGTCGTCGCGGGCGGTCAGGAACAGCACGGGGGTGTGCCGGCCCGTGGCGCGCATGCGCCGGGTGACGGTGAAGCCGTCCATGTCGGGCAGCATCACGTCGAGCACCACGAGGTCCGGCTGCGTGTCCGACACCAGCTGCAGGGCGCTCGCGCCGTCGGCGGCCGCATGCACCTCGAAGCCCGCGAAACGCAGGGAGGTGGACAGCAGCTCGCGGATGTTGGGCTCGTCGTCGACGACGACGAGCCGTGCCTCGGGGGCGTCGGCGTCGGTGGTAGCCATGACTCCAGTGTGCGCCGACTTGCTGGACGTTACCTGGACAGGCGCCGTGGACGGCCGACCCGTCCGTCCGGCGGGCCGGGGACGACCTCGGTAGGCTCGGCCCAGCAGTCCCGACCAGGGAGGACGTCCCCGTGACGCAGCACTCGACGACCGAGCAGCCGGTGCGGTCGTCGCGGGCTCCCGTGGTCCGCCGCTGGGTCGCCGGGGCGATGGTCGTGATCACGACGCTCCTCGTGGTCGCCTCGTCCCTCGTCGTGTGGGCGCACCGCACCGTGCTGGACACCGACCGGTTCATGGACACCGTCGGGCCCGCCCTGGACGACCCGGCCTTCGCCGACGCGCTCGCGGACCGCGTCTCCGACGAGGTGCTGCTCGCCCTCGACCTGGACGCCCGGGTCTCCGACCGGCTGGCCCAGCTCGACACCGCCCTCGTGGCCGCGCTGGTGGCGCGGGGCGACCTCGCGCCGGGGCCGCTGCTCGATGCGCTCTCGGGGGACGTCGACCGACCGACGCTCGCGGCGATCACGCCGCTGATCGTCGAGCCCCTGGAGGAGCGCATCGACGCGGCCGTGGAGCGGGTGGTGACGTCCGATGCCGTCGCGGACCGGGTGCCGGATCTCGTGGAGCGGGCGCACTCCGGAGTCGTGGCGCTGGCCCGCGCCGACGTCGAGGACCACCCGAACGTCTACCTGACCGACGACGCGGTCATGCTGAACACGCTGCCCCTCGTCGCCGACGCCGTGCGTGAGTCGCTCGGTGGTCTGGAGGACGTGCTCGGCGACGTCACGCTCCCGGACGCCGTCTCCGAGAGGGCGCCAGAGGCTCGCGCCCAGCTCTCCGAGGCCCTCGGGGTGGAGCTGCCGGAGGGTATCGGCCAGGTGCAGCTCATGGACCGTGCGACCTTCGACGGGCTCCAGGACGCCGTGACGACGGCGGACCGGGTCGGGTGGCTGCTGGTCGTGCTGACGCTCGTCGCCGTCGTGGCCACCCTGTGGATCTCGCCCGACCGGCGCCGGGGAGCCGTCCAGCTCGGCATCGGCGTGCTCGTCGGGGTGGTGATCGTGACCGCGCTGATCTCCCGGCTGCGCGGCGTCGTGGTGGACGTGGCGCGGACGCCCGACGGCGAGCGCGTCGCGACCGTGCTGTTCGAGTCCGTGGCCGGCGATGTCCACGAGATCTTCTGGCTCGTCGCCGTCGTCGCCGCCGTGACGGTGGTCGTCGGCGCGCTGCTGGGCCGGCCGCGGTGGTTGGTGGACGCCGGACGTCGGTGGCCGTGGGTCGGCACGGTCACGGGCCAGGACGGCCGCCTGGGCCGGTGGGTCGCCGCGCACGCGGACGTGCTGCGCCTCGCCGTGCTGGCCGTGGCGGTCCTGGTCGTCGTGGCGACCGGGTTCCTGTGGGTGGTCATGGTGCTGACGGTCCTGCTGGCGGCCGCGGCGCTGTGGGCGATCACGGTCACGCGGCGGTCCGCCGGCCTGCCGGGAGAGCGACGCGGCAGCGAGCGGCCGCCGGCCGAGCAACCGCCGGCCGGGCAACCTCGCGGCTGACGCCCGCCCGGCCGGGGACCGTCAGAGGAAGCGCAGGGGGTCGAACTCCTCGATCGGGATGATCCGCACGCGCGGCAGGGGGCTCGTGAACGCGTTGGCGTCGCCCTCGAGGTCGAAGATCTCCAGGCCGGACTCGGACAGCCCGGCGAGCTGCATGTTGACGAACTCGCGGAACGCCAGCAGGCCGACGCGGCGGTCCTGACCCAGCAGCCGCTCGACCTGCGGCAGGAAGTCGCCGTCGTGGCTGGCGAGCAGCACGTCGGCGTCGCGGTCCGCGATGGCGTCCAGGGTGCGCTGGATACCGACGTCGACGACCTTCTCGTCACCGCTGGCCGCCAGGGGGATCGGCCGGTAGCCCATCGCCAGCAGCGCCTGGACGAACGACATCGGCATCTGGCCGTTCGTGGCGTTGAGGAAGAACAGCGGGACGACGTCCTGGTTCCAGACGCGCTGGGCGAAGCCGGTGATGCGGTCCCAGCGCGGCCGCTCCTCGGGGTTGGGGCGCCGGTTGAGCACGTTCATGCCGAGGGTGGCGTCGATGTTCTCGCCGTCCACCAGCAGGTAGGTGGTGCGCGCGGTCCCGCGCGCGGGAACGGTGGTCGGCTCGGAGAAGGGGGAGGCCATGGGCACAGCGTACGCGGGGGGCCGGTCGACGGGGGGGGGGGGGGTGACCGACGGGGGCGAGCGGAGTAGTCTCAGCGCTCGTGTCCGAGATCGAGTTCTCAGCGGTGCCTCGTGTCACCGTGCTGCAGCACAGTTCCGACGTTCCCGTCGACCGGTTCCGCGGGCTGCTCGGCGACCTGCGCGTCGTCCGTCTCTTCGACGGCGACCCCGTGCCGACGCTCGACGAGTGCGGCGACGGCCTCGTGGTGCTGGGCGGTCAGATGAACGCCTACGCCGACGACGCCGCGCCGTGGCTCCCCGCGGTCCGGTCCCTGTTGGCCGACGCCGTCGCCGCCGACCTGCCCACGCTGGCCGTCTGCCTCGGCGCCCAGATGCTGGCGGTCGCCGGCGGTGGCACCGTGGCCGTGGGCGCCCCGCCCGGTCGCGAGGCCGGTGTCCTGCCGGTGTACTGGCGGGCCGAGGCGCTCGAGGACCCGGTGCTCGCCCCGCTCGCCCGGGCGGCGGGTGCCGAGACCGCGGAGGACCTCGACGGCCGGGGCGTCGCGACCTCGTTCGTGCAGATGCACGCCGACGCCGTCATCGAGCCGCCGGAGGGCGCGCAGTGGCTGGCGTGGTCCGAGATGTACCCCTACCAGGCGTTCCGCTGGGGGTCCGCGCTCGGGGTGCAGTTCCACCCGGAGGCCGGGCCGACGACGGCGGTCCGCTGGGCGCTCGGGTACACCGAGGTGGAGACCGCCGCCGTGCACGCGGGCGCGGTCGAGCACGACGACGAGCTGCGCCGGTCCGGCGAGCTGCTCGCCGACGCGTTCCTCGACCACGTGCGCGCCGCGGTCGCCGCCCGTCGGCAGCGGGAGGAGGCCGCCGTCGTCGCCGCCGGCCGGGACGAGCAGGAGGTCGACGGCGCCGCGGAGCTGCCGGAGTCCGTCGAGGCACCCGCGGCCTGAACGCGCCGCCGCGCTGCGAGTCAGGACCTCGGCCCGCGGGTCAGGGCCTCTGCCTGCGGGTCAGGGCGGCGGGCCGCGAGTCAGGGCTCGGCCCGCGAGTCCGGCTCGGGTGTGACCGGTCGGCTTCCTGACCCGTCGCACCCGAGCCCTGACTCGGCCGGAGCTGTCCTGACTCGGCCGGAGCTGTCCTGACTCGGCCGGAGCTGTCCTGACTCGGCCGGCGCGGTTCTGACTCGGCCGGAGTTGACCTGCGCCGGCGGTCAGGACTCGATCTGGCCCGGCTGCGGCGACCCGGACTTGAGCGCCGCGAGCCGGGCCTCCAGCTCCAGGTCCTCCATCGAGCCCTCCAGCTCGGCGAACTGCGAGTCCAGCGACGACGCCGCGATCTCCGCCTGGCCCATCGCGTGCGCCTCCTCGCGCCGCACGGCCTCCTCGAAGCGGTTCAGCTCGCTGGTGGGGTCCATGACGTTGATCGAGCTGATCGCGCCCTGGACGGTCTGCTGGGCCTCGGCGGCCTTCTGGCGGGCCACGAGCTGGTCGCGCTTGGACTTGAGGTCGACGAGCTTGTCCTTCATCTGCGCCAGCCCGGTCTTCAGCTTCTCCACCGTGACCCGCTGCTGCTCGATCATCGGCTGGGCGGTCGTGACCTCGTTCTCGGCGTCGAGCTGCTTGCGCAGCGCCACCTTGGCGAGCTGGTCGAACTTGTCGGCGTTGGCCGCGTCGCCGGCGGCGCGACGCTCGTCGGCCTTGCGCGAGGCCGCCAGCGCCTTGGCGCCCCACTCCTGCACGGACTGCACGTCCTCGTGGTAGTCCTGCTCGGCCATGCGCAGGTTGCCGATGGTCTGCGCGATCGCCTGCTCGGCCTCCGCGATGTTGTTCGTGTAGTCGCGGATGAGCTGGTCGAGCATCTTCTGCGGATCCTCGGCGCGGTCCAGCAGCGCGTTGATGTTCGCCTTCGCGAGCTGGCCGATCCGGCCGAGGATGCTCTGCTTCTGGTTCATTGAGGTGCCTTTCTGGTGCCAGGTTGCCCGTCACTAGGTCCGACGTCGGTGGAGGCCTTGGGGTTCCCGCCGGCCGGGTCAGAAACGGCCTCCGGCACCGCCGCGGCCACCGCCGCCGAAGCCACCGCCGAAGCCGCCGCGGCCACCGCCGCCGAAGCCTCCACCGAATCCTCCGCCGAAGCCGCCGAACCCGCCCCGGCGTCCGCGCCGTCGGCCGCCGCGCATCATCGAGTCGATGAGGATCCCCCCGAGGATCATGCCCCCGATGTCGGCGCCGCGGCGCGAGCCGACCGTGCCCTGGCCGGCGTCCCACCCGCCGGTGTCCTGCTGGGCCATCTGCGCGGCCTGCTGGCCGTAGCGCTCGGCCTGCTGCGCCGTGGCCAGCGCCGCCTGGGGGTCGCTCGCCTGCTGCTCGCGGGCCTGGGCGACCAGGCGTTCGGCCTCCGCCAGCCGGGTCCGGGCGTCGGGGCCGACGGCGCCGCGTCGCGTCGTCACGTAGTCCCGGGTGGAGCGCAGGTGGGACTCGGTGCGCCCCAGGACGTCGCGCAGCAGCGCGCGGGCGCGGGCGTCGGCCTCGGAACGGTGCCGCGAGGGAGCCAGCGCGTCGTCGAGGGCGGCCTCGGCGGCGGCGAGTCGGCTCAGGGCGGCCAGAGGGTCGCCGCCGTCCTTGGCGGCACGGGCCTGGTCGACGGCGTCGCGGGCCTCGGCGGCTGCGTCGCGGACCCGGACGTCGTCCGGGGCGAGCCGGTCCGCGTCACCGATGTCGTGGGTGATCGAGGCGATGCCCGTGTCGAGGCTGGATCCCGCCGTCGCCAGGTCGTCGCCGGCGGTCGCCACGGCCTCGAGCAGGGTGACGGCCTGACCGAGCGCGTTCTGCGCGGCCCGGGCGTCGGCGACCGCGACGGCCCGGCGACGCCGGCGCACGGCGGCACGGCCGGACTCGATCATCTCGCGGGCGTTGGCGACCAGGGTCTCGGCCTGGTCGGGGTTGGTGCGGATCGAGGCCAGGGCGGTGTCCGGATAGGTCGCCGTCAGTCCCGCCAGGGTGTGCCGGGCGAGCTCGACGCGGGCGGTGATCTCGGTGGCGCGCTGCTCGGCCTCGTCGAGGATCTCCGGCGCGCGGGCGCGGATGCGACGCAGCTCGTCGAACGCGTCGGTCTGCGCGTCCAGCGACGCGGCCGCGGTCTCGCACCGGGTGATGATCGCGGCCAGCTCGGCGTGCTCGCCCAGGGCGTTGCCCGGGGTCTCCTCGAGCACCTGCCGTTGGTGGAACGCCTCGGCGACCTCCTGGCGCGCGGTCTCCAGGGCGTCCCGGAACTCGCGGGTCTCCTCGACGCCGAACTCGGCCTCGGCGAACGCGAGCTCCTGCTCGGAGGTCTTCACGGCGTCGTCCACGGCGACGAGGGCGCTGCCGGCACGACGCCGCATCTCCTCCAGACCGAGCCCGGCGAACCGTTCCAGGTCCGGGCCTGCGGACTGGCGGCGACCGGCGGCGCCGACCACACGGCGGGCCCCTTCCGCGGCGCGGCGACGGCGGGCGGCCGCGGCAGCCGCGCCGCGCTCGGCGAGCTCGGCGTCCCGACGGCGTGCCCGGCGCACGAGGACGAACCCACCCACGACGACAACCAGGCCGATCGCGGCCCAGAGCACGACGTCGGGGATCCCCCCGCCGTCGTCCTGCCCGGCGCCGGTGCCCGTGGTGGCGCCGGACCCCCCGGTGGTGGCGAGCAGGGCGTCGACGGCGGCGACGGTCGCGCCGGCCCAGTCGTCGTCCCGCAGCTGGTCGACGGCGGCGTCCCGGACGGCGTCGAGCTGGCCGTCGGTGAGGTCGACGTTCTGGTCCCAGCTCATGCCGTACAGCCGGTCCTCGGTCGCGACGGCGAGGAGGAGGTCGTCGGTGCCGAGCCGGGCCCGGTTCGCCGTGGCGTCGGCCCACTCCCGGCCGTCCAGGCCGTCGAAGCGCTCGACGTAGACGACGAACAGCTGGTAGGAGGTGTCGGCGGCGAGCTCGTCGAGCGCGGACTGCACCTCGGCGGTGCCCTCCTCGTCCAGGACACCCGCGACGTCGGTGATGTCCCCGTCGAGCTCGGACAGCGGGGCCTCGGCGGCGACGGGTCCCACCGCGTGCGTCGGACCGGCGGTCAGGGCGACGAAGGCGGCTACCGCGGAGGCGAGGGTGAGGACGGCGACGGCAGCTGAGACCGGACGTCGCCGCGCGGCCGGGAGGGACGGGGTCACGGTCTGCATCGTGGCGCGACCGGGGGTGCGACGCAATCCCGCAGCGGGTGAGGTTTGTGGCGGTTCCCGCCGTGACCCGGACGTGACCTGGGCCTGCTTCGATGCTCGTGGGCCGGGTCAGGGGACCCGCCGACCGACGACGGAATGAGTGGACACGTGCTGAGGACCAGGATCACCGCCCTGCTGACGGCGGGCGCCGTCGGACTGACGCTGTCGGCCTGTGCGGGAGCGGACGACGAGGCCGTCGACCCCGCGGTGTCGGCCGCCGAGGCTGCGGCCACCGCCGAGGAGGCCACCGGCGGGCGCCCCGTGGCGGGCGACGTCGTCGAGCTCTCGGAGCGGATGGCGCAGGCCCAGGAGGGGCACTCCACCGTGCACGTGGAGAGCGGTATCGCGGGTGAGGCGGTCGAGCTCGCGGGGATGGACGGCGTCTACCAGAACGCGGACATCGTCCTGGGTGCCACGCTCGACGAGATGCGGATGCGCATGACCACCGACGCGATGGGGATGACGGTCGAGGCCCTCATCGTCGACTCGACCATGTACATGGACATGAGCGGGTTCAGCGCCGGAGAGGTCGAGTACGTCGCGATCGACCTCGACGAGGCGCAGGAGGAGGCCGGTGTCGCCCAGGCGCTCGACCTCCTGGAGAACGCGGACCCCGCCGCGCAGGCCGAGATGATGGCCGACGCCGTGGAGTCCTTCGAGTACGTCGGGACGGAGCAGGTCGGGGGCACGGAGCTCGACGTCTACGCGGTGACGATCGACGCGGCGGAGGCCTTCGACCCCGCCCTGCTCGGCGTCGACCAGTCGACGCTCGACGAGATGGACGAGACCCCGGTGGACATGGTGTTCCGGCTGGACGGGGACGGCCTGCCGGTGTCCTTCGACATGACGATGACGGTCGAGGGCCAGGAGGTCGTGCTGACGACCACCTACTCCGACTGGGGCAAGGACGTCAGCATCGAGGCGCCGCCGGCCGACCAGGTCGCGGACTACGAGGAGATGATGGGCTGACCACGTCGCGAGGCGCCGGGCCGGCGCTTCACGCCAGACCGTCGGCCCGGCGCTCGTCGACGGTGCGCGCGGCCTCCTGGGCGGCACGCAGGTTGCGGGACCGGCGTGACCCCTTCGGCGGCTGCCGGCCCGGGTCGCGCAGCATGTCGGAGTCGACGAGCTCGTGCCGGGTCAGGTAGGTGTTGGCGACGGCCTGGATCGTGGCGGCGATCGGCAGCGACAGGAACGCGCCCAGCGCCCCGAACACGGCGCCGAAGGCGAGCACGACGACGAAGCTGACGGCCGGGTTCATCTCCAGCGCCCGCGCGGAGATCTTGGGCGAGAAGTAGAGGTTCTCGAGCTGCTGGTAGGCGATGATGAACGCCAGCACGGCGACCGCCTGCGGCACCCCCTGCGACGTCAGGGCGACCGCCACCGGCAGCGCCCCGCCGATGTAGGTGCCGATCGTGGGGATGAACTGCGAGACCAGGCCGGTGAACAGGGCCAGGGGCAGGGCGTACGGCGTGCCCAGGATCACCAGGAACACGGCGGTGAACGCGGCGGACAGCGCTGCGAGCACCACCCGGGAGCTGATGAAGTCCGAGACCTTCACCTGCGTGATCTCCCACAGGCGCAGCACCTCGGTCTGCCGGTCCGGGCGGAGCCAGCGGCACACCGCCACCCGGAACCGCGGGCCCGCCGCCAGGAGGTAGTAGGTGACGAGGCCGATCGTCAGGGCGGCGAACACGAACCCGACGATGGTGGTGCCGACGGCGAGGGTGCCGGAGGCGACGTCGGAGCCGTACTCCTGGACGAGCTGCTGCAGCAGGTCGTCGGAGGACGGCAGGTCGACGTCGAGGTTGGCCTGCAGACGTTGCTGGGCCGCCACGTACACGTCGGGCAGGGTGCTGACGAGCTGGACGAGCTGCTGGATGAAGAGGTTGCCGAACAGCGCCAGGATGCCGATCCCGAGGATGACGGAGCCGAAGAACGCGGCGGCGGCCGCGGCTCCCCGTCGCCAGCCGTGCCGCACGAGCCATACGACGACCGGTTCGAGGGCGAGCGCGAGGAACCCCGCGATGAGCAGGTAGACGAGGACGGTGTTGAGCTGCTGGATCGCGCCCCAGACCCAGATGGCGGCGAAGACGGCGACGGCGCCCATGACGAGCACGCGCGGTACCCAGCGCGGGGGTCGGCTCGTGTCGTGCTGGAGCGGACGGTCGGTCCCCTCCCCGGTGCCGTCGTCCGGGGCAGGGGGCGCGGTCTCGCGGTCCGCGGCGGCGTCTTCGGCCATGCTGGCACCGTAGGGCTCCGCCAGACCGTTTGCCCGTTGTCACGCGCTCCCTGCCCGGGCGGCGGGCGGTCTACTTCACCTGGTCGAGGTCCTCGGCGTCGACGATGCGGTAGGCGTACCCCTGCTCGGCGAGGAACCGCTGGCGGTGCGCCGCGAAGTCCTGGTCGACGGTGTCGCGGGCGACGACGGCGTAGAAGTGCGCCGTGCGGCCGTCCTGCTTGGGGCGCATGACCCGGCCCAGGCGCTGGGCCTCCTCCTGCCGGGAGCCGAAGGATCCGGAGACCTGGATCGCCACCGACGCCTCGGGCAGGTCGATGGAGAAGTTCGCGACCTTGCTCACCACGAGCCGGGAGATCTCCCCGGCGCGGAACGCGGCGAACAACTTCTGGCGCTCGCGGACGGTGGTCGACCCGGTGATCAGCGGCGCGTCGAGGTGCGCGGCCAGCTCCTCGAGCTGGTCGATGTACTGGCCGATGACCAGCACCTGGTCGTCGGGGTGGTCGGCCACGATCTGCTCGACGACGCGGTTCTTGCCCGGGGCGCAGGCGGCGAGCCGGTACTTGTCCTCCGGCTCGGCGGTGGCGTAGAGCATGCGCTCGTGCTCGGGCAGGGTGAGCCGCACCTCGACGCAGTCGGCCGGGGCGATGTACCCCTGGGCCTCGATGTCCTTCCACGGGGCGTCGTAGCGCTTGGGGCCGATGAGCGAGAACACCTCGTCCTCGCGGCCGTCCTCTCGCACGAGCGTGGCCGTCAGGCCCAGCCGGCGGCGGGCCTGCAGGTCGGCGGTCATGCGGAAGATCGGGGCGGGCAGCAGGTGCACCTCGTCGTAGACGATGAGCCCCCAGTCGCGGGCGTCCAGCAGCTCCAGGTGGGTGTAGACGCCCTTCCGCTTGGTCGTCAGCACCTGGTAGGTCGCGATCGTGACGGGGCGGATCTCCTTGCGGGCGCCCGAGTACTCGCCGATCTCGTCCTCGGTGAGGGAGGTGCGGCGCACCAGCTCGTCGCGCCACTGGCGCGCGGAGACGGTGTTGGTCACCAGGATCAGCGTGGTCGTCTTCGCCTCGGCCATGGCCCCGGCGCCGACGATCGTCTTGCCGGCGCCGCAGGGCAGCACGACGACGCCGGAGCCGCCGTGGAAGAACCCGTCGACCGCCTGCTGCTGGTAGGGCCGCGGCGTCCAGTCGGCGGCCTCCTCGCCCGGGTAGACGGGCGTCGTGGTGGTGCGCAGGTCGATCGCGTGCGCCTCGCCGTCGACGTACCCGGCGAGGTCCTCGGCGGGCCAGCCGAGCTTGACCAGGGCCTGCTTGAGGTTGCCGCGCTCGGAGGGGTGCACGACGACGCTGCTCGGGTCGAGCTTCTCGCCCACGAGGCCGGTGGTCCGCTTGGACTTGAGCACCTCGGCGAGCACGGCGGCGTCGGTGGACTCCAGCACGAGCCCGTGCGTGGGGTGCGAGTGCAGGGTCAGGCGGCCGTAGCGGCCCATCGTCTCGGCCACGTCGACCAGCAGCGAGTGCGGGACGGGGTAGCGCGAGTACTCGATGAGCGTGTCGACGACCTGCTCGGCGTCGTGACCGGCCGCCCGGGCGTTCCACAGCCCCAGGTTGGTCAGCCGGTAGGTGTGCACGTGCTCGGGGGCGCGCTCGAGCTCGGCGAACGGCGCGATGGCGCGGCGCGCCTCCTCGGCGCGCGCGTGGTCGACCTCGAGCAGGATCGACTTGTCGCTCTGGACGATCAGGGGGCCGTCGGGCATGCGTGTCCTTCCGCGGGGCAGGCGTCCAGGATGCCAACGCACCGGCCGCCCGTCGTGTTCCTGCGGGCGGTGAGCGGCGCGAGGGGGCGGATGTCGATTCCGTACCTGTCGGCGGTCCGTGAACCGTGACTGCTGCGTACGCACCAGTCACGGATGGCGTGAGATTCACGCTATCCGTGATCGGCGCGCGCCACGGTGCCGTGGATCCTGCGGAGCGCACAGGCCCCAGATCGAGTGTCGCCCGGAGCCGGGTCGTGCCGAGCTGGTCGTCCCGACCGACCATCGGCGACTCCCACGGCGGACCCGGTCGGCGGACCGAGAGGCTCAGTCGGTCGGCTGCACCGAGGCGATCCGGTGCACGGCGATGGTGAGCTCGGCCTCGCGCACGGGGTCCAGGGCCCGCAGCCGCCCGCCCTCGAGCCGCATCGGCCGCAGCTCGCGCCGCTCCAGCGCCCCGGACCCGCCGACCAGCTCCACCCAGACCGTCCGTCCGTCGCGCAGCGCCTCGCTCAGCTCGGCCTGCACGTCCCCGGGTTCGCGCACCGCCCGCCCGACGCCGACGCCCTCGCCGAACGGCGACGCCGCGTTGCCCCCGCGCCCGGGCCCGGGCACGGACCCGAACCCGGGTTCGGCGCCGGCCGGTGACGCCCCGGCGTCGGGGGAGCCCGCCGACGCCGACGTGCCGCCCCGGCTCGTGCCGCGGATCCGGGCGACGAGCTCGCGCCGCCCGGCGTCGGTCATGCCGCGCACCGACCCGCCGCCGCGTCGTCGCGACCAGGCGTCCCGGTCCAGGCGTGCCCCGCGCCGGACCCGGCCCAGCGGGCGGCCGTCCGGTCCCTCGAGCGCGGAGAGCAGACCGCGTTCGCGCAGCACCTCGTGCAGCTCGGCGGCCGGCACCGACGCCGCCAGCACGGTCGGGGCCAGTCGCACCAGTCCGAGGGAGGCCAGCCGCGGGTCGTCGGCCAGGCCCGCGAGCGTCGCCGGGTCGGCCGTGCGGACGTAGGACTGCGCGGACCCGACCCGGAGCGCCTCGTGCCGGCGGGCGGTGTCCTTGACCAGGTACTCCAGGGGCTGCGGCACCGGGACCGCCGAGCGCTGCGCGATCTCCGCGAGGAGGTCCTCGCCGCTGCGGCCGTGGTCGAGCGCCCGTGTCACGGACCCGGTGGTGAACCGCACGGTGGTGGCGGCCCCGCGGGACTCGACCTCGGCGGCCTGGTCGATCAGCCGGGCCAGCTCGGGCCCCGGGCGACCCGGCACGATGCCGGTCAGGTCACCCTGCAGGAGGAACTCGTGCACCTCCTCGGGGAACACCGTGCGCATGGCCCCGGCGAGGTCCTCCTCGCCGGGGTCGTCGCCCGCGGCGAGCACCGCGCGGCCGGGTGAGGACAGCACCCCCGCCCCGGTGACGCCCAGCAGCGCCGCCTCGCGCAGCAGCCCGGCCACGGCCGCCTCGGGGGGCACGGCCCGCGGTGACCGCCAGCGCAGCACCTCCAGGACGTCGTTCACCCCGAGGGCCACCCCCGGCTGGGCGGCCAGGACGGCGAGCACCTGCTCGCGCAGCCGCGGCACCCACGGCCGCTGCAGGTCCGCGGACAGCGGCGCCCGCACGGTGCCCTTCTCGTCACGGGTCCCCACCTGCCACGGCGTCCGCCGGGACCGGCGCCAGGCCGTCGCCAGCGTCGCCCACCGGTCGGCGTCCTCGGCCTCCTCCCAGCCGTCCGCCCGGGTGGTGGGCACGTACGACGCCGGGGCGTCGCCGTCGTCCGCGACGAGGCCGGCGCTCGCGGCGAGCTCGACGACGGTCGCGGCGGTGGCCTCGTCGGTCTCGAGCAGCCGGGCCGTGCGCCGCAGGTCGCGGACGGCGAGCCCGCCGGCGCGGAGCGTCGACGGCGGGGTGTCGTCCCAGGCGACGACGACGTGGGCCACCTGGCGCACGATCTCCAGCGCGGCGCCGGCGGCCTCGGCGTCGACGGTGGCGTCGGGGACGACCGTGCCCGCGGGTCGGGGCGGGTCGAGGTCGGGGGTGCGGTGCGTGCGGCCGCCGCGCAGCGCCAGTCCGACGTCGCGGGGGAGCAGGACGTGCCGGGTGTCGGAGCGCTCCAGCAGCCCGTCGGTCACGAGACCGTCGACCGCGACGCGCGCCGCCGACCCCTCCGGCGGGACGACACCGACGGGCGGTCCCCAGGTGAGCGCGTCCAGGACCTGCCGGGCTGCGGGGGAGAGTGCCGTGACGTCGACCGTCGGACCGTCGCCGTCCCGGGCGGGGCCGAGTCCGGCGGGGTACGGGCCGAGCACCTCCTCGAGGCCGGGCGAGGGATGCACGCCGTCGTCGTCGTCCCAGACCAGGGCGGCGTCACGGGCGTCGTCGAGCACGCGGGCGACCGGGCCGACGGCGTCCGGCGCGCCGAGTGCGGCGGCGATCCGTGCGGCGCCCACCGGGGGGCCGCCGTCCGACAGCGCGAGCAGCGACTCGAGCACCTGCAGCGTGCCGGCGTCGAGGTGCGCCACGGCGCGTTCGGTGCTGGTGCGGCTGGCGGCGCGGGCGGCCAGGGAGCGCAGCGTGGAGGGGGAGGGGGTGCCGAGGTCGGGTCGGGCGCGCAGCAGCGTCACGAGCTCGTCGTCCGTGCGCGTGCGCACCCACTCGGTGAACGTGACGGCCATCTGTTCGATGCTACGCCGATCGCCGAGCACCGGGACCAGGCCCCCGCGGGTTGTGGGCATGAAATCCACGTTCCGACCAAGGGCAGAGCTGCAGATTTCATGCCCACAGCGCGACGTCAGTCGGCGGCCGTGGCCCGGCACACCTCCGGCCACGGGGTGGGGGCGATCCCGAACCGCTCCTGGGCGGCCGTCGAGTCGAGCCCGTACGGCCGCTCCCACTGGTAGCGGAGATCCCGCAGCTCGCGCACCAGCGGGGAGAACCAGGACGCCACCGCGAGGACGGGCCCGCGCAGCGCGCGGACCTTCACGGGGTCCTGCCCGACGGCGGCCAGCGCGTCGGTGACGGCCTGGCGCTGGGTGACGGGCGGGTTCGACGGCACGTGCCACACGCGCCCGTGCGCGTCGGGGTCGGCGGCCGCGGCGACGAGGGTGCGCGCGACGTCGCGCACGTCGGTGAAGGTGTGCGGCTGGTCGACGCGGCCGATCATCCCGACGGCGCGGCCGCGGCGGGCCGCCGGCAGCACGCGGGAGAGGTGCCCGTTGTCCCCGACCCCGGGACCGGCGTAGTCGGAGCCGCGCACCTCGACGGCGCGGAGGCGGCCGGCCCGGTGGGCGGCCAGAGCGTCCGCCCACATCCGGGCGCGCAGGCGGCCCTTGTGGTCCGTGGCGGCGTCGGGCAGCCCCTCGGTCATCGGGCCGTCGACGGGGCCGTAGGGATAGAGGTTGCCGGTGATCGCGTAGGTGGCGCCGAGCCGTTCGGCACTGGTCAGCAGCGAGGCGGCCAGCGGGGGCCAGATCTCGTCCCACCGGGTGTAGTCGGCGGGGTTGGCGCAGTTGTACAGCACGTCGGTCTCCCCGGCGGCGGCGCACAGCGCGTCGGGGTCGGCGGCGTCGACGGCGACGTGCTGGACGCCCGTCAGGCCGGTGTCCCGCCCGGAGCGGGTGGCGACGGTGACCTCCTCGCCGGCGGCGGCGAGCAGGGCGGCGACCTGGTGGCCGACGGCACCGGCCCCCACGACGAGATGACGGGCCATGACCGACCCTCCAATCCGAGAGCGGTGCTCTCCTCGGTGCGCTCAGCGTGGCACGGCCGGGCGCGGCGTGCCCCGGACCGGAGGGGGCGGACACCGTCGTCCACGGATGCGACGGGCCCGGCCCCACGCCGGTACTCTGGGACATTGCCCGGCATCCGTCGGGTCAGAGCAACGACGAGCACGAAGAGGTTCAGGTGCCCACCGGCAAGGTCAAGTGGTACGACGCGGATCGCGGTTTCGGTTTCATCGCCAGCGCCGACGGCGGTGAGGTGTTCCTGCACGCTTCCGCGCTGCCGGCCGACGTGCCGAGCCCGAAGCCCGGTACCCGCGTCGAGTTCGGCGTCGCCGACGGGCGCCGTGGGCCGTCCGCCCTGTCGGTGCGGGTCGTCGACCCGCAGCCGTCCGTGGCGAAGGCGAAGCGCAAGCCGCCGTCGGAGATGGCCGGCATCGTCGAGGACCTGATGCGTGTGCTCGACCGCACGGGAGACCAGCTCAGGCGCGGCAAGTACCCGGAGGGCGAGGCGGGCAAGCGCGTCGCCACGATGCTGCGCGCCGTCGCCGACAACCTCGATTCCTGAGAGCGAGACGAATCATGGCATCCGCCGAGGCGCCCGCGAAGGCACGCCGCGTGAGCTCGCGCGCCCGCAACGACGCCGTCCTGCTGGGCGCCGTCGAGCTGGCGCGCGCCGCGGCGCTGGAGGTCGCGTCCGGACCGGACGACGTCGGCGAGCACCTGGGGACGGTCGCCGAGGGCGAGCGGCTGATGTCCCACCGGTTCGCGGCCGGGATGCGCGGCTACCAGGGCTGGCACTGGACCGTGACGGTGGCCCGCGTCCCGCGCGGCCGCACGGCCACCGTCTGCGAGGTCGAGCTGCTGCCGGGCGACGACGCGATCCTCGCCCCGGCCTGGGTGCCCTGGTCGGAGCGTCTGCGCCCCGGGGACGTGCGCCCGGGCGACAAGCTGCCGTTCCGCGCGGACGACCCGCGCCTGGAGCCGGGCTGGACGCCGACCGGTGACGAGGAGCAGGACGAGGTCGCGATCGAGGAGCTCGCGCTGGCCCGCCAGCGGGTGCTGTCCCCGCAGGGCCGGGACGAGGCCGCCGAGCGCTGGTACCGCGGCTCGCAGGGCCCGACCTCCCGCGGGGCGGTCGCCTCGGACGCCGAGTGCACGACCTGCGGGTTCCTGGTGCCGCTGCAGGGCCCGCTGGGCCAGCTCTTCGGGGTGTGCGCCAACGCGTGGTCGCCCGACGACGGCAAAGTCGTCTCGCTGGACCACGGGTGCGGGGCGCACTCCGAGACGGACGTGAGCCGGCGCCGCAGCGAGTGGCCGGACCCGGACCCGATCATCGACGAGTCCACGGTCGAGCAGGTGGACCTGGGGACGCCGGGTCCGGACGAGCCGGACCGGTCCGACGAGCCGGAAGGTGACGAGCGCGCGTGACGACAGACGTCTTCGGGACCGCCGCGCTGCGGCACGCGGTCACGGAGGCGTGGCTCGGGTCCGCCACACGCTTCCGTGAGGACGCGAACTCGGAGGAGGACCACGCCCGCGGTCACTACCGGGACCGCGTCGTGGTCGAGCTCCTGCAGAACGCCGCCGACGCCGCGGCCCGCGCCGGGGTCCCCGGCCGCGTGGAGATCGCCCTCGACACGAGCGCGCGCGTGCTGCGCGTGGCGAACACGGGCCACGCCCTGGATGCCGACGGGGTGGCCTCCCTGGCCTCCCTGCGCGCCTCGGCGAAGGACGGCGCCCCCGGCGAGGTCGGGCGGTTCGGCGTCGGCTTCGCGGCCGTGCGCGGCGTGTCCGACGACGTCACGATCAGTTCGCGCGACGGCGGTGTGCGGTTCGACCTGGACGAGACCCGCACCGCGCTGGCCACGCTGACCTCGGGTGACGTCGGCCCTGACCGGCAGCGGCTCGCGGCCGACGTCGCGGGGCGCGGCGACGACCTGCCGGTGCTGCGCCTGCCGTTCCCGGCGCCCGCGCTGGACGCCGGCTCCGCCGCGGACACGGTGGTCGAGCTGCGGCTGCGCGACGCCGCCGCGGTGGAGGCGGTGCGCCGCCAGCTCGCCGAGCTCGACGACGTGCTGCTGCTGGCGTTCCCCGCCGTCGACCACCTCGCTGTCGTCGTCACGACGGCGTCCGGCACCGAGGACGAGCACACCTGGGACCGTTCGGCCCGCACGGCGGCCCCGCAGCTCGGCCGGAGCGGACGGTTCACCGCCGCGGACGTCGCCGACCTGCCGCGCGAGCACCGGCGCACGGACTGGTCGCTGGTCTGGACCCTGCAGGAGGGGCGGCGCGTGCTGCACGCCCCCACGCCGACGGACGTCGTCATCGACCTGCCGGCCGTGCTGCTTGCGACGTTCCCGGTCGACGCCGGACGCCGTCGCGTGCTGCCCGGCCCGGCCACCGACCGGCTGGCCGCCGAGGCGGGGGCCGCCTACGCCGAGCTGCTCGGCTCGCTGGCCGCGGACCGCGCCACGGACCGGGCCGCTGCGCCGGACCCGCTGGACCTGGTGCCGACCGGCCTGCCGGGCTCCGAGCTGGACGCCGCGGTGCGCGAGTCCGCGACGGCGGCGCTGCGCGGCACCCCGCTGCTCGGCGCGTCCGGCGCGGAGGATGGCGGTGCCGCGCTCGAGGCGCCGCAGGACGCGCTGGTCGTCGCCGGCGACGCCGGCGGTGACGCGGACCTGGTCGCCGCGCTCGCCCCGGTGCTGCCCGGGCTGGTGCTCGTCCCGGCACGGCACCAGGCGACGGTGCGCAGTCTCGGCGCGACCGTCGTCGCACTGGCGGACCTCGTCGACGACCTGCCGGCGGGGCTGCCCGCCGCCCGGTGGCACGACCTGCTGGACTCGCTGGCGCCGTACGCGAACGAACCCGGGGTGCTGGAGTCGCTCGCCGGGGCCCGCGTCCCGCTGGCGGACGGCCGCGTGGCCGGGGTGCGCAGCGCCGTCGTGCTGCCGGAGGGGTCGGTGGACGACGGCGACGAGGCCTCCCTGGCAGCCACGGCCCGGGTGCTCGGGCTGCGCGTCGTCCACCCCGACGTCGCCCACCCGCTGCTGGTGCGCGCCGGCGCGGTGGCGACGGACGCCCACCGGATGCTGCAGGACCCGGAGGTCCGCCGTGCCGCGCTGGACGCCGCCGAGGCGGTCCTGGACGGCGACGGCGACGACGGCGCTCGCGAGGTCGTCGCGTCGGCGCTGGCGCTGGTGCGGCTCACCGGGGGAGCGGACGCCCCGTTCTGGACGGGTGAGCTGCCGGTGCCGACGGCGGACGGCGAGCTGGTCGCGCTGCGCGAGGCCACGCTGCCCGGGACGTGGGCGGCCGAGGTCCTCGACGGTCTCGCACCGGTCGGTGCCGAGTACGTGGCCCGTTACGGCGCTCCGGTGCTGACCGCGGCGGGTGCCCGCACCGACCCGGACGTCTACATCGTCCCGGACGTCATCACCCCGGATCCGGACGAGGCCGACGACGACGGCGGCCCGGACGACGCCGCGGGTTGGCTCGGCGGGTGGTCGGACTACCTGCGGCTGCTGACGGCGCGGTTCGGTCCCGGCGTGGCCGTCGGCGACCTGGTGGCGGTGGCCGACCTCGACGCCGTGGCGGATGACGCCTGGCCGCGGGTGCTGGCCCGGCTGGCCGGCGACCCCGACACGCGCCGTGCCCTGCTGACCCCGGTCCGGCGCGGACGGGCCGCGGCGCCCTCGTACTCGGCGTGGTGGCTGCGCGAGCGGTTCGGCGCCCCCTTCGCCCTGCACGACGGCGTCCCGTTGCTGCCGCCCGAACCCCGGGCGGTGGCCGGGCTGGACGTCGCGGTGCGGCGTGCCCTGGGCGGGGCGGACGCCCTCGGCGATCTCGACCCCACGGACTGGCCGGCCGCGCTGGACCGGCTGCCCGCCGTCGGCTCGCCGCTGCCGCTGCGGGACGCCCTGGTGGTGTGGCGCGGGCTGACGAGCCTGGCGGAGCGACTGGACGCCGCCGACCGCTCGACGGCGCTGGACCCCCTGCCGGACCGCCTGCCCGTGCTCGACGCGAGCGACGTCGTCGTGCAGCCCGCCGAGGACGTCGTGGTGGCCGGGACCGCCCGTTGGGCGGCGCTCGGCGCCGTGGTGCCCGCCCCGGAGAGCGAGGCCGAGGGGCTGGCCGAGCTGCTGGACCTGCCGCTGGCGGGTCAGGACGGGCTGCCGTCCCCGGACCAGCTCGGCACCGAGCAGGAGCTGGACCCGCGCCTCGCGGTGCTGGACCACCGGCTGCCGGCTGTCTGGTTCGAGCACGAGCGGCTGTCGGTGGCGGGCCGGCCGGTGCCGTGGTGGGTGGACGCCCAGGGTCGCGTGCACGCGACGTCGGCGGCCGGGCTGGCCGCCGGGCTGGCGGACGTGCTGGGACGCCCGGACCGGGTGGCGCTGCTGTCGGCGGTGCTGCGCGAGCCGGAGCGCGCGGTGGCGCTCTGGGCGACGACCGCCTGGGGCTGACGCGGAGCCTGCCCTGAGCGATGCGGTCGATGCGGTCGCATGGTCATGTGACCGAAGCCTGTTGCGCCGGGCGGAACTTAGCAGGAGTGGTCGAGCATCTCCTCGACGAGGGCCGCGGCCACGTCCACGGGCTCGCCGTAGGCGGGTAGGTGGTGCATGCCGATGTTGGCACTGACGTTGGCCTCAAGCACGACCGCACCGTCGCTGGTGTCGAGGCTCGGAGTGATGAGGTCGATACCCGCGGCGCGGAGACCTGGGATGGCGCGAGCAGCTCTGACGGCGAGATCAGCGAGTTCTGGCGAGATGAGACGAGTAATGTCAACGTTCTCGCCTCCTTGATGAACGTTTGCTACCCCGTTGAGTACAACCACCTCGCCGTGTTCTGGCACACTTCCGAGGGCGTAACCCTGTTCTGTGACGACTTCCTCGTCCATGACGATCGCCCCGCGCGCTAGGTAGGCGTTTCGTGCGCGCTTCTCGGTTTTGAGTTCGATGAGGTCGGCGACCGTGGTCGCACCGTCGCCAACCACGAAGCTCGGTAGCCGAGTTGCCGCTGCGATGACGGTGTCTCCGATGACGTAGGCGCGAATGTCGATCCCCGCGACCTGTTCCTCGACGAGTACGCGACTACCCTTCGCTGTGATCCCCGCGGTATACGCCCATGCGCGTTCAAACTCCGCGGAGTCACGGACATTGCAGCGAACTCCCTCGCCCCCGCGTCCCCCCGCAGGCTTGAGGACGACGGGTCCGCCAAGACTCTCCTGGAAGGCCACCGCGCTCGCGAACTCGTAGATCTTGAAGCCTCGGCCGTGAGGAGTCGGTACCCCAGCACGTTCCAGGAGCTGCTTCGTGACCGTCTTCGATTCGGCGACCTGGGCAGCAACGTCACCCACGAGTGTCGTAACCATCTTCCGAATGCCGCCAACGACCGCCCCGTCGGCGTAGAAGTAATGACCCAGGCCGACCGCCTGTACCTCGAGGTTCCGGTTCCTCGCGGCCTCAAGTACGTAGTTCAGATGACCGGGGGCGGCCTTGTGCTCATTGAAGGCGGCGCCGTTCTCGAGGAGGTGGCGGGAGACGAAGTCGCGCACGTAGGAGATCGAGCCGTCGTTGACGCGACCCGGAGATCGGCACTCCGGACTGCCATTGCTCCGGGCGTATTCCAGTGTGCTGTCGCCCGAGACCTGTTGCCGGCAAGCCACGAGGCCAGAGTCTGGCGCCATCACGAATCTCCCTCTGTAAGCGGTGCGATCCGTGATCCTAGCGCTCGTCTCCACGTCGGATCGAGTGTCGAAGCCTAGGGGGATCAGTCGCCGCGGTGGCGGCGGGCCCAGGGCAGGCCGAGCAGCCCGAGCACGATGCCGGCCCCGCAGATGATCACGACGTCGACCGGGACCAGGTCGACCGCGGCGAGCACGCCGGTGACCACCAGGGCCACCACCCAGCACGCGATCCCGAGGAGCGTGACGCGGGACAGGTCGATCGCCGGCGGCCCGGGCGTGGGACGGCGGCGTTCCGGGTGGAGCAGCAGCGTCATGACGGAGGGCACGGATCGATCGTACGTCGCGGGCCCCGAACGAGGTCGGCGTCACGCCCGAACTGTCCGGACCGTGTCCCGTCGACCGGCACGGCTCTGGCACGATGTGTGCCCATGGCGAACCAGACCAGCGCGCCCACCGAGGGTCTCAGCGCGATCGACCGCTTCTTCCAGATCACCCAGCGAGGGTCGAGCATGGGGGCCGAGGTCCGCGGCGGCCTGGTCACGTTCTTCGCGATGAGCTACATCGTGGTGCTGAACCCGCTGATCATCGGCACCGTGCCGGACGGCACGGGGCAGTTCCTCGGGGGTGGCGACGCGCCGAACCTCGGGATGGTCGCCGCGGCGACGGCGCTGATCGCCGGCATCGTGACGATCGCGATGGGCGTCTTCGCCAACTTCCCGATCGGCCTCGCCGCGGGTCTGGGCCTGAACGCCGTCGTCGCGTACTCGATCGCCGGCCTGCCGGAGATGACCTGGGCGGACGCCATGGGCCTGGTGGTCATCGAGGGCCTGATCATCCTCGTGCTGGTGCTGACCGGGTTCCGGGAGGCCGTGTTCAACGCGGTGCCCGTCGAGCTCAAGACGGCGATCAGCGTCGGCATCGGCCTGTTCATCTCGCTCATCGGTCTGGTCAACGCCGGGTTCGTCGTGCCGGGTGACGGCACCCCGGTGGCGCTGGGCAACCTCGCCACCTGGCCGATGCTGGTGTTCGTCGTCGGGCTGATCCTCACCATCGTGCTGTGGGTGCGCCGGATCCGCGGTGCACTGCTCATCGCGATCCTCACGGCGACGGCGCTGGCCGTGGTGCTGGAGAACACGCTGAGCATCGGCGCCAAGGCGCCGGACGGCTCCAACCCGAACGGCTTCAACCTCAACGCCCCGGCCTTCTCCGGCGTCGTCGAGGTCCCGGACTTCGGGTTGCTCGGCCAGTTCTCGCTGCTGGGGTCGTTCGACAAGATCGCGGCGGTGTCGGTCGCGCTGCTGGTCTTCTCCCTGCTGCTGGCGGACTTCTTCGACACGATGGGCACGATGGTCGCCGTCGGGGCGGAGGCGAAGCTGCTCGACGAGAAGGGCAACCCGCCGCGGACCCGCGCGATCCTGGTGGTCGACTCGTTCGGTGCGATCGCCGGTGGTGCCGGCTCGGTGTCCTCGAACACCGCCTACGTGGAGTCGACGACGGGTGTCGGCGAGGGCGCCAAGACCGGGTTCGCCTCGGTGGTCACGGGCGTGGCGTTCCTGCTGGCGACGTTCCTGTCCCCGCTGGTGGCGCTGGTGCCCTACGAGGCGGCCGCGCCGGCGCTGGTGCTGGTCGGGTTCCTCATGATGGCGCAGGTGGCGGGCATCAACTGGCGGAACATGGAGATCGCCATCCCGGCGTTCCTCACGATGATCATCATGCCGTTCACGTACTCGATCGCGGACGGCATCGGGGCGGGGTTCATCGCGTTCGTGGTCATCAAGCTCGCGCTCGGCAAGGCGCGCAGGATCCACCCGCTCATGTGGGTCTCCTCGTTGCTCTTCGTCGTGTATTTCCTGCTCGAACCGCTGCAGGACGCTCTGTCCTGACCCGGTTGTGACCTCCTTGTGACCGGGGGTGTACAGAAGGGTGGCTCAGGTCGATACCATTTGCCTCGGCTGACGATCTGAGGTTTGGGAGCGGGAGAACGATGCGGGCACGACGGGCGGGGTGGTGGACGACCGCCCGGAAGGCTGCCTGGCACCTGCGGCGCGGCGGGCCGGACCAGGTCCGGGTGTTCCTCCGCCGCCGGCGCATCCTGGGTGACCACGCCCCGCAGGGCGACACGACGACCGGCTCCGGACTCGCCTACGAACCGTGGACGACGCCGGACCGGGCCGCCGCCCGCTCCCTGCGCGTGGGTGTGGTCCTGGACGACTTCTCCCGGCTCGCCTTCGGGGACGAGTGGCATCAGGTGGCGCTCGAGCCGTCCACGTGGACCGAGCAGCTCGACGGTCTGGACCTCGTGTTCGTCGAGTCGGCCTGGGCCGGCAACGGGGGCGCCTGGAAGTACCACCTCACCGGCCCGTCCGCGCCGCGCACGGCCGTCACGGAGATGCTTGCTGCGTGCCAGGAGCGCAAGATCCCGACGGTCTTCTGGAACAAGGAGGACCCGGTCCACTTCGAGGACTTCCTCGACACCGCGCGGCTGTTCGACCGGGTGTACACGACGGACGTGAACCGACTGCCCGCCTACCGCGAGGCGCTAGGACACGACCGCGTGGGCGTCCTGGCGTTCGGTGCGCAGCCGACGATCCACAACCCGGTGCGCCGGCACGGTGCCGGCCCGCAGCGGGACGTCGCCTTCGCGGGGACGTGGTTCGCGCACAAGTACCCGGAGCGGCGCGAGCAGATGCACCTCCTGCTCGGCGGTGCGCTGGACGTCTCGTCGCGGATGGAGCGGGGCCTGGAGATCTTCTCCCGGTTCACGGGACAGGACGAGCGGTACGAGTTCCCGGCGCCGTACGCCGCGCGGGTGGTGGGATCGCTTCCCTACGAGCAGATGCTCTCCGCCTACCGTGACTACAAGGTGTTCCTCAACGTGAACTCGGTGGTGGACTCGCCGAGCATGTGCGCGCGGCGGATCTTCGAGATCACCGCCTGCGGCACGCCGGTCGTCACCACGCCGAGCGCAGCGACGGGGGAGTTCTTCCCCGGCGACGAGGTCTTCGACGTCGCGACGCGGGACGAGGCGGCCTCGACCGTGCGCGCCCTGGTCCGTTCGCCCGAGCTGCGGGACCGTGCCGTGCACCGGGGCCAGCGGCGCATCTGGCGCGAGCACACGTACGGACATCGGGCCCAGCGGGTGCTGCACGACGTCGGGCTGGCCGACTCGCCCGTCGTGCCGCGTCCGCGGGTGACCGCGCTGGTCTCGACGAACCGTCCGCACCAGCTCGACCACGTGCTGCGCTCGGTCGGGTCGCAGGAGGGAGTGGACGTCCAGCTCGCCCTGCTCACGCACGGGTTCACCGAGGATGAGACCGACCTGCGGCTCCGCGCCAAGGAGGCCGGCGTCGAGGAGCTCGTGCTGCTGCGGGCGGACCAGGACGTGCCACTGGGCGCCTGCCTGAACCGGCTGGTCGACGTGGCCGACGGCGACGCCGTCGCCAAGATGGACGACGACGACCTCTACGGGGCGCAGTACCTGAGCGACCAGCTCCACGCCCTCGACTACGCCGCGGCCGACGTGGTCGGCAAGCAGGCCCACTACATGTACCTCGAGTCCCAGGACGCGACCCTGCTGCGGTTCGCCGAGCGGGAGCACCGGTACACGGACTTCGTCATGGGGCCGACGATCGTGGCGCGCCGCGACCTGGTGGCGCGCGCTCGCTTCGCCGAGACCTGGACCGGGGAGGACACCGGGTTCCTGCGGACCGTCGCGGATGCCGGGGCGCGGATCTACTCCGCCGACCGATTCAACTTCGTCCAGATGCGGTCCGGGTCGGGCCGGCACACCTGGACGGTGACCGATGCCGAGCTGCTCGCCAGCGGTGATGTGGCCTTCTACGGACGTGCCGACCAGCACGTCATGATCTGAGAAGGAATCTGGGTATGGAGATCAATACCGTCGGTGTGGTCGGGCTCGGCTACATCGGTCTGCCGACCGCCGCCATCCTCGCGTCGAAGGACGTGAAGGTGACCGGCATGGACGTCAATCCCGCCACCGTCGAGGCCGTCAACCGCGGCGACGTGCCGTTCGTCGAGCCGGACCTCGCAACCTACGTCAGCGGCGCGGTGCAGCTCGGCACGTTGCAGGCGACGGCGACCCCGGCACCCGCCGATGCCTTCATCATCGCCGTGCCGACGCCCTTCCGTGGGAACCACGAGCCGGACCTCTCGTACATCCGGGCTGCCGCCGAGGCCGTGGCGCCGCAGCTCAACGGCGGCGAGCTGGTCGTCCTCGAGTCGACGTCCCCGCCCGGCGCCACGCAGCAGATGGCCGACTGGATCCTGGCCGCCCGCCCGGACCTGAGCCTCGACGGGTCGGACGGCCGGTCGGTCATCCACGTGGCGCACTGCCCGGAGCGGGTGCTGCCGGGACGCGTGATGATCGAGCTCGTCACCAACGACCGGATCGTGGGCGGCCTGACGCCGGCGGCGGCGCAGCACGCCAAGGAGCTGTACTCGGTCTTCTGCCAGGGACAGATCCTGCTGACCGACGCGGTCACGGCCGAGATGGCGAAGCTCGTCGAGAACTCGTTCCGCGACGTGAACATCGCGTTCGCCAACGAGCTCTCGCTGATCGCGGACAGGCTGAAGATCGACGTCTGGGAGCTGATCGAGCTCGCCAACCACCATCCGCGGGTGAACATCCTCCGGCCCGGACCGGGGGTCGGTGGGCACTGCATCGCTGTCGACCCGTGGTTCATCGTGGACGCGGCGCCGGAGCAGGCACGACTGATCCGCGCCGCCCGCGAGGTCAACGACTCCAAGCCCGAGTGGGTCGTGGACAAGGTGATCGAGGCGGTGGCAGGAATCGAGAACCCGACGGTCGTCGCGCTCGGGCTGAGCTTCAAGAAGGACATCGACGACCTGCGGGAGTCCCCGGCGCGGACGATCGTCGCCGAGGTCGCGGACCGGCTCCCGGACGGGCAGATCCAGGTCGTGGAGCCGCACGTCGACGGCCTGCCCCCCGAGCTGGCCAACCGGCGGAACGTCGGGCTCAGGAACCTGGACGAGGCGCTCGGGGCGGCCGACGTGGTGGTCGTGCTCGTCGACCACGGCGCCTTCGACCAGATCCGCGCCGCCGACCTCGGGGACGTCGCGCTCATCGACACTCGCGGTATCGGGTGGTGACAACAGCCGCCGTCGGCTGACGGGGCCGTGGCGGCCCCCATTGAGGACGTCAGGCGAACTCGGCGGGACGCTCCGCGCCGGTGAGCAGGCCGGCGATCGCCTGGACGCTCCGGGCCGCGGCGTGCCCGTCCCCGTACGGGTTGGTGGCGCGGGCCATCACGTCGTAGGCCTCCCGGTCCGTGAGCAGCCGGGAGACCTCCTCGACGATGGTCGTCTCGTCCGTCCCGATGAGCCGCACGGTGCCGGCGTCGACGGCTTCGGGGCGCTCGGTGTTCTCCCGCATGACGAGCACCGGCTTGCCGAGGCTCGGGGCCTCTTCCTGCACGCCGCCGGAGTCGGTGAGGACGAGGCTCGACAGGGCGAGCAGACGGGTGAACTCGCCGTACGCCAACGGCTCCGTGACGGTCACGTTCGGGCGGTCGTGGAGGTGGGGAAGGATCGACTCGCGGACGATCGGGTTGCGGTGCGCCGGCAGGACCAGCTCCACGTCCGGGAAGCGCTCCGCGAGCCGGGCAAGGGCGCGACCGACGCCCTCCATCGTGCCGCCCCAGTTCTCGCGCCGGTGCGTGGTCACCAGCAGGACCCGGCGGCCCGACAGGGCCAGCTCGGTGAGCTCGGGCCGGGTGAACGGCGTCTCCTTCTGCACCGACATGAGCAGCGCGTCGATGACCGTGTTGCCGGTGGAGAAGACCGCTTCCGCGGGGACCCCTTCGCGCAGCAGGTTGTCCCGGCTCCGGGGGGTGGGCGCCAGGTGCAGGGACGCGATCTGGGAGGTGATCCTCCGGTTCGCCTCCTCGGGGAACGGCGAGCGGATGTCACCCGACCGGAGTCCCGCCTCGACGTGCACCACGGGGATCTGTCGATGGAACGCGGCGAGAGCTGCCGCCGTGGAGGTCGACGTGTCGCCCTGGACGGCCACCGCCGCTGGCTGCTCCGACTCGAGGAGCGGGTCCAGCCGTTCCAGGACGCGGGCGACGATCGTCGACAAAGAGGCGCCGTGCTCGAAGACGTCGAGATCGTGGTCCGGGGTGATCTCGAAGATGTCATTGACCTGATCAAGCATCTCGCGGTGCTGTCCGGTGACCACGTTCACGACGTCGAGCACGTCGCTCGCCTCAAGAGCCTTGACGAGGGGTGCGACCTTGATCGCTTCGGGGCGAGTGCCATAGACGGTCATGACGCGAGGGCGCACGGGCCAACCTTCACCTTCAGTGGATCCATCCCGTCGGGCGATACGCCGGCCCGGGGAATCCGGCTGTCGAGGACATGGACGGAGACTGTCCGGAGTCTAAACGGTGGGTATCATCGTCGGGCCACAGGACCCCTCACCATTGGCGGAACGATCCACGTCATGACCAGAGCTGCAGCTCTCCCTGCCGTCGTGCGGCGCACTCTGGGAGGCATCCGGCGGAGGCTCCGTCCGCCGCAGATGAGCGTGGTCATGCCGTGCCGCGATGGCGAGAGGTTCGTCGAGGCGGCCGTCCGAAGCGTCCTGAACCAAGACATGCGCGATCTTGAGCTGATTGTGGTGGACGACGGGTCACAGGACCGGTCGCGGGAGATCGTCGAGGCGCTCGCGGGCCGGGATCGTCGGATCCGTCCCATGGCGACCAGCGGTGGCCTCGGGCCGGGCGCGGCACGCAACCTGGGGGTCGCGCAGGCACGCGGTCGATACCTGACTTTCGTCGATGCCGACGACCTGGTTCTCCCGGGGGCGTACTCGCGCATGCTCGACGCGCTGCGGAGGTCGCGCAGCGACATGGCTGTGGGCGGCTATCTCCGGCACGGGACGGGCGGGACGCACCGGCCGCGGCTGGTCTCCCGGGTGCACCGGGAGGAGCGGATCGGCACCGACGCACGACGCACCCCGTCCTTGCTCGACGAAGCCGTGGTCTGGAACCGCGTGTACCGGACGGCCTTCTGGCGGTCCTCGGTGGGACCTTTCCCCGAGCAGGGCAACTACGAGGACCGGGAGCCTGCGCTGCGTTCCGCCCTACGTGCCCGTTCCTTCGATCTCCTCGCTACCGAGGTGTACTCCTGGCGCCTCCCGGAGGGGCGCGCCTCCCGGTCCCAGCACAAGAGAGAGCTCGGCGACCTGCGGGACCGGCTCGCGGTCATCGAACGCAAGCTCCCGATCCTCGACGAGGCCGACGGGGCGCTGCGGGACCGCGTGGTCGCCCGCTGGATCGGGCCGGACCTCGGGATGTACGCGGCCCATGTGCCGCAGGCCGACGACGCCTACTGGGACCTGCTGCGCGCTGGCGTCGCCCGGATCGCACCAAGAGTGACATCCGCGGTCTGGGCTCAGGTGCCCGTGCGTGACCGGCTGCTGGCGTGGTGCCTGGTGTCGGGCAGCCGTCAGGACGTCGAGGAGGTCCTGGGGACGCAGGCGGAGGACTCGACAGCCGTACCGCTGGTCGCCACCTCGGACGATCGGCTCCGTGCAGTCCCCGAGGTTCTGGACAGGCTCGGGACGAGCGTGCCCCCGGAGGTGCTGGACGTCGACCCCGGGCTGCTCGAGCCCGAGGCCGGTATTCGGAACGTGGTCCGGCTCGACGACCGGAGGGTGCAGGTCGACGGCTGGGCGTACGTCCCCGGGCTGGCCCCGGACACCCCGGGGCTCGA
Organism: Isoptericola sp. b515; assembly: GCF_030588125.1. NCBI lineage: Bacteria > Bacillati > Actinomycetota > Actinomycetes > Micrococcales > Promicromonosporaceae > Isoptericola > Isoptericola sp. b515. The sequence continues at coordinate 224,772 of NZ_JAUQYR010000004.1, forward strand.
CGTACGGATCCGGCAGGCCGGGGACCCTCTGGTGCTCGACCACGACGGGCACCGGGATCTGCTGGTCGACGTGGACGCCGGTGATCCCTGGCGCAGCTATCGCGACGCAGGCTTCCGCGTGGTCCTGCCGGCCGACGGGCCCTCCGCGTCGCTGGAGGTCGAGCTCGTCCTCGGCGGCGCCGCATGGGTGGCCACCATCGAGGTCGCGACGCCGCTTCGCGAGGCGGCGGGCCTCCGTCCGGACTCCGCGGTGGCGCAGGGGCCGATGCGCATGACCGTCGACGATGTCGCCGTGCACGGGGGCTCGGTCCTGGTGTCCGGGACGGTCGCTCCGGTCCCGGAGAAGCTTCGCGTCGGCCTGCGGACGTCACGCCGGGTGTTCGACGCGTTCGCCGACGTCTCGCCGGAAGGCGCGTTCTCCGTCCAGATCGACTCCATGGGCTCGGCGTTCCCGAGCGACGGCTATTTCCTGCGGTGGTCGACCTCCGCGGACGGCGAGCTGGTCGGCTGGGCACGGCCGGGTCACGCGCTGATCGAGGGTGCGGTCGAGGCCGGTGGTGAGTCGCAGGCGGCGACGGTCGCGCGTCGCGGTGAGAGCGCGGTCAGCGTCACGATCAGGCCGCCCCTGACCGTGGGGGAACGATCACGATACGGTCAGCGCGCGCTGCGCCGGGTACAGGACTGGGGGCCGGTGGTTCCGGCCGTCCTGTTCGAGACCTTCAACGGCAAGTCCTGCGGGGGCAACCCGGGAGCGATCTTCGACGACCTCCGGCATGCAGCCGTGGACGTCCCGCTCTACTGGTCCGTCCGGGACCTCTCGGTGCCCGTGCCCCGCGGAGGCACACCGCTCGTGATCGGTTCCGAGGCGTGGCACCGGGCGCTCGCGACGTCGGCGGTCCTCGTCAACAACAACAACTTTCCGCACCACTTCGAGAAGCGTGCGGAGCAGTTCTACCTGCAGACGTGGCACGGCACCCCGATCAAGCGCCTGCTGTGGGATCTCCCGTCGTCGGCCGTGCCGCTCACGTACCGCAGACTCATGCGGCGGCAGGTGCCGATGTGGGACCTGCTGCTTGCCCAGACGGAGTCGGCGGTCGGGGACCTGCGCAGCGGGCTGGGCTACGACGGCGAGGTGCTCGTGGCGGAGCAACCGCGCAACGCCGCTCTGCTGGCAGGCGTCGACGGGCGGCTTGGTGTTCGGCGTGACCTGGGGATCGGTCCGCAGGAGCGGGTGATCCTCTACGCGCCGACATGGCGAGAGCACCACCGGACGCGCGACCGCGCCGGGACGTGGGACGAGGAGCTCGACCTCCAGGGGCTCGCGGAAATGACCGGTGCCATGGTGCTGGCACGTAGTCACCATGTCTCGAGCCGGCGCGAGGTCTCGGGGGCACGTGTCAAGGACGTCAGCGACCACGGGTCGGTCGAGGAGCTGATGCTCGCGGCGGACGTCCTCGTCTCGGACTACTCCTCGGTGCTCCACGACTGGTCGCTCCTGAACCGTCCGGCGATCGTCTACGCGCACGACCTGGCGCGATACCGCGACGTCGAGCGCGGCTTCTACGGCACATGGCCGAACGACATCCGATGGCCGGTCGTCGAGCACGAGGATCAGCTCGTCGAGGCCGTCAGCCACGCGTTCGACGGCACGGGAGCGACACCCGCCGTCGACTCGACAGGGGTCACCGAGGGACTGGCGCAGGTGCGCGCCCGCATCATGGACCGACTCGACCCGCCGGTGCGCTCGTCGGCCGAGATCGGCTGACGGCACCATTCGGCGCCTCGGCAGGAACTCCAGGAATGTGCACACGGCTCTACCCGCACGACGCAAGGTGTAATTGGTGAAGGAACTTCTGAGAGTGGCGTCCGGTCTGGAACGCCGCAAGCACGACCGTGCGGCCACCGCCGTGATCCGCGTGGCCGAGGTGCTGCAGCCGGACGACGCGGAGGTGGCGCTGCACCGGGCGAAGCGGGCCCTCGGCCGCGATCGGCTCACGGAGGCTGCGGCGATCCTGCGCGCGGCACTCCGGAGCAACGCGGAGGACCACCGGCTCTGGTACCGCCTCGGGTTCGTGCTGGAGCGGAGCAAGGACCTCGAGGAGTCGCACGAGGCGTACTCGCGGGCCATCGAGCTGCACCGGTCCGAGGCCGAGTATTTCTACCGCCGCGCGAAGGTCGGCCGGCTTCTCGGACGTGACGACGAGGCGATGGGAGACACGGAGAGCGCCCTCGCACTGACCGAGTCCGACCCGCGGGTGCATCAGATCCGCTTCGAGGCCGCCTCGAAGCTCCCCCTCTGGCGCAAGTTCGAGATCCTGGAGCAGGGCTACGCGCTGCACACCCGGGACGAGAAGTGGGTGCGCCACCTCGCGGACGCCGCGTTCCGCATGAAGAAGTACGACGTCGCGGCCCGGTACTACGACCACCTCCTGGGGTTCCCGGGCTGCGGCTGGAAGGACGCCGTCCACGCGTTCGTCGCCGGCACACGGTCCGGGGTGGAGCTCACCGGCGACACCGAGGCGATCGCCGTCCGGAAGTCGGGTCGTGAGGACGCGCGACGCATGGGGATCGGCGTGCTCCTGAGCGCTCTCGCCTTCCGCGACCTCGCGGTCGCCACGCTGAGCCGGCGCCTCGCGACGCGACCGACCGCGGAGCTGTACCACGCGCGGGGCATGGCCTCCCTGTTCCAGTACCTGTTCGACGCCGCCGCCGCCGATCTCATGCTGGCGGCGGGGCTGGCACCGGCTCGCGCCGAGTACCACTTCCGTCTCGGGCAGGCGCTCGAGCTCAGCGGACGGTTCGCGGAGGCCGCGGACGCATACCGCCAGGCGATGACGAGCGACGCCCCGACGGACTACCGCCGGTATCGCGCCGGGTACTGCGCCTGGAAGGCGGGCGACACCTCGGCGGTGGTCGACCTCCTCCCGGACGTCCTCGGGCTGTCCGGGGAGAGCGACGGCGAGCCGGCGCGGCGCTGGAGCCCCTATCTGGAGCGCAACGCGCTGGCGGCGGCGGGCCGGGCCATGGAGCTCCGCGACGACGCCATGCGGGTGAGGCTCGCGGGGCAGTTCGCGTCGGGGGGCGACCTCCGCCGGGCCGAGGAGCTGCTCATGAGTGCCGTGCGCAGCACACCCCGCCACCAGCCGGTGACGCACCTCAAGCTCGCCCAGGTCAGGGCGCTGCTCGGGGATCACGAGGGCGCGGCGGCCGCCTTCGTCGACTCCCGGGTGCTGCGCCGCCCGTTCGTGGGCGACATCGGGTCCCAGCTCAAGACGGCCGCTGAACGTGACGCCGCCAAGTTCCTGGAGTTCGCGGAGTGCTTGCCGGTGGACGGCGACCTGGTGCTCCTCGAGAGCAACCACGGCGTCTCGCTGACCTGCAACGTCCTGCCGATCACCCGCCACCTGCTCGAGGACCCGCGCTTCGAGGGAATGACGTTCGCCGTGGTCGTCAACGGCGACGGGGTGCCGCAGGACGTCCTGGCGGACCCCCGGGTCATCCCGGTCCCGCGGGGGAGCGAGCTCTACCTGCGGTATCTCGCGACGGCACGGTGGCTGGTCAACAACAACACGTTCCCGCCCTACTTCTCCCGCCGCGACGAGCAGCGCTACCTCAACACCTGGCACGGGACCCCGCTCAAGACGCTCGGCAAGCACATCCGGGGTGGTCAGCTCGACCACAAGAACGCGGCGCGGAACTTCCTCCACGCCACGCACCTCGCGGCACCCAACGACCACACCGCGCGTGTCCTCCTGGAGGACTACGACGTGGCGCACCTGTACACGGGGAAGGTCGCGGTGACGGGCTCGCCCCGGGTCGACGTGACGGTCGCGTCGGCCGGGACCGCGGCAGGGGCGGTCCGTGAGCGGCTCGGGCTGCCGGACGACGGCGCCCCCGTCCTGTTCTACGCGCCGACCTGGCGCGGAGACCTCGGCGCTCGTGACGTCGACACCGAGCGGCTGCGCAGCACCCTGGAGGCGCTCGTCGGTGTCGGTCGCTATCGAGTGGTCTTCCGGGGTCACCCGGTCGACGAGGCCGCGCTCGGGGACCTGGCCGTCCCCGGGGTGACCGTGGCGGACCCGACCGTGCCGACGAACGAGGTCCTGACCGCCACCGACGTGCTGGTGACGGACTACTCCTCGGTGATCTTCGACTTCCTGCCGCTCGGTCGGCCCTCGGTCTTCTATGCCTATGACGAGGCCGAGTACCGGGACGCCCGCGGCTTCGCCGTCGAGCCCGCCGAGCTGTCACGGTTCGTTTTCCGCACGGAGGTCGAGCTCGTCGAGGGGCTCGAGAAGATCGCGGCGGACGCGCACACCGACAGCGGGTGGCACGACGCCGCGGTCGAGACGTTCGGCGCCACCGAGGACGGTGCCGCGACACGTCGGGTCGTGGAGTACTTCTTCGACGACGCGATCGAGCCGGAGCGGGTCCGCGACTTCTCGACCGATCGCCGGGAGTCCGAGCTGCTCTTCTTCCAGGGCTCGTTCATGCCGAACGGGATCACGTCCAGCTTCCTCGCCCTGGCGGCGGGTCTGGTCGACGCGGGTGTCGGGTGCACCGTCGTGCTGGAACCCTCGGCCCTCCACTCGGAGGAGCGCCGGGTCGAGCGGTTCGAGTCCATGGATCCGGGCGTCCGCGTGATCGGGCGCGTGGGGGTGCAGGCACGGACCGCCGAGGAACGGTGGGTCATCGACACCTTCAACCGGCACGACGACCTGCCCTCGGAGGCCATGTGGGACTCCTACTGGCGGGCGTTCCGTCGGGAGTCACGCCGCATGTTCGGCAGCGCTTCGTTCGACGCCTCGATCTGCTTCGAGGGGTACGCCAGGTTCTGGATGGCGCTGCTTGCGGTGACGGAGGCGGGCAAGCACGGCGCCTACCTGCACAACGACATGCTCGGCGAGGCGCGCACCCGCTTCCCCTACCTGTACGGCGTGGCGCGCCAGTACCGCTCGTACGACGTGCTCGCCTCCGTCTCCGAGAGCGTGCACGAGGCGAACCGGGCCCACCTGCCGGAGGTCGTCGACCTGGACCCCTCGCGCTTCGTCTCGGTGCCGAACGTGACCGACCACGTGAAGACCCGCGTGGCGGCGGAGGAGCCGGTCGACCCGGAGCTCGAGGAGTGGATCGACCCGGAGAGGTTCACGTTCGTGAACGCGGCGCGGCTCTCCCCCGAGAAGGGGCACGGCCGGTTGCTCGACGCCCTCCGCGAGCTGCGGGACGCGGGTGTCCCCGTCCAGCTGCTCCTGGTCGGCGACGGCCCGCTGCGCGAGGTCCTCGAGGCGTACGCCGGCCGGCTCGGACTGACTGCCGCCGACGTGAGGTTCGCGGGGTACGTCGCCAACCCGTTCCCCGCCATGCGTGTCTGCGACGGGTTCGTCATGTCGTCCGAGTACGAGGGACAGGGGCTCGTGGTGCTCGAGGCGTTGGCGCTCGGGCTGCCCGCGATGTCGACCGATGTCGTCGGCCCCCGCACCATCCTCGAGGGCGGGGAGGGCCTGCTGGTGCCGAGCACGACGTCGGGGCTGCGGGACGGCATGCGGGCCCTGGCCGAGGGGTGGCAGGCACCGCAGGCTTTCGACTTCGAGGCGTACCGCCGTGACGCCGTCCGCGCCTTCACGGAGGCGTTCGGCACGCGGGCCCGGGACCTGGCAGAAGCCTGAGCTGACGTCCGGCCCGCCGATGGTGTCGGCGGGCCGGACGCCCTCAACCGGCGGGGCGGTCGACGTCCCGGACGCCGGGCGACACCTGGGCGCCGATGGCGTACAGGGTCATCATCGACGCCGCGATCGACAAGGTTCGCGGAGACACATGGGCATGCTCAGTGACCTCGGGATGATTCGTCCGTACCACCTGGAGCGCCGCCGGGGGGTAGCTCTGCAGGATCTCGGCCGTGTACGGGTACTGGGGCGAGTTCGGCGAGGTGATCACCGTGAGGTGTGCGCCGCCGGGATGCGGGGCGACCTGCCCCCCGAGGTGGTGGAAGAGGTCCCGCTTGCGGTGCACGAAGAGCGGGCCAGCGGTCCAGTGCAGGTCGTCGTACGTGCTCTCGTAGAAGGTGTCGTCCAGCACAGGGTCCACACTGACGGCCCGCCAGCCGTTGCGGGCGGCGTAGTAGAGCGCGGCCGTCCCGCCCTTGGACGGCCCGTAGGTGATGATCCGGTCCGCAGGAACTCCGAGCTCGCCGGCGACCCGTTCCACCAGACGGGTCACCTGAGCGGTCCGGTCCGGGTTGCGGTGGGTGTCCAGGTAGAAGCCGCCCACGACGCCATCGACGTCCGCGATCCGGAGGATCGCGGTCGAGTCGGGGACGTGCTTCGGCAGCGAGCGGTAGTTGCTGTCCATGTAGCGCAGGATCGACGGCTTGTCGTAGGGCGTCGCCATGGAGGAGAACACCACGACCATGGACTCGGCCCGGACCTGGGAACGTGGCGGCTCGACCGTGTGGATCAGGCCTTCGTCGCCATGCTGGAGGTCGCCGTCCTTGACCTTGTGCCAGAAGTCGGGGATGTGGCTGTCGAGGACGAACCGGGTCTCGTTCTTGTCCGCCCGGTACATGTGGAACCCCTGGGCCGCGAGCTGGTAGACGAGATGCCGCGCGGCGTGGTTCTTGTAGGCGATGCGGACGAGGTTCTCCTCCCCGTTCGCCAACGAGCCGTGCTTCACCGTGACGACCTTGACGTGCTCGCTGATCTCCGGCACGTCCGTGACGGTGGACGCGTCGAAGGTCATCACGGAGGACGGCTTCTGCGCGGCGACCTGCTGCGCCGGGGCCGTCGCGGCCGACGCGGCCGAAGGAGTGGCGGCCGAGGCCGGTGCGGGGGCCGGCGGTGCGGACTCTGCCGCGCGCGGGGCCCCGAACACGGAGGCGACGCTGCGGTAGACGCTCGGTGCGTAGTGGAACGGTGCGTCCCCCCACGCGTGGTCGGGGCTGGAGACCACCGCGGTGCTCCCAGGGGTGACGACCTCCGCGTCGAGGATCCGGGCCGCGGCGTCGATGTAGGGCCGGTAGAGGGCGTTCGCCTCGTCGGCGGACACACCGAAGCTCGGCGGCGTCGCGGTGCCGGTCTCGGAGACCGATGCCCAGGGGATGTCGAGCAGAGCGACGCCGGCGCGGGGGTGGTGCGTCCGGAGCAGGGACGCCACGGTCTCCAGGCCCTGGCTCCAGTACTGCAGGTGGATGTCCGAGCCGAACGGGAGATGGTGGGAGCCCGCGGGGAGGAGGTTCTCCGCGCCGGAGCTGATCAGCTCGAGCGACCGGGTGATGACGGAGCCGTCGGGCAGGACGTACGCCCCCAGACGTTCGTCGACCAGGTCGACGAGGAAGAGGTCGATCTCGTCGGTGGAGTCGCGCAGCAGCGTCGGCAGGCTCGACCCGAAGTCCCCGCTCAGCATGCGCTGCTGGAACCGCGACTCGAGCGTCGGAGGTGCGATCAGCTCGACGGGTTTGGTGTAGGCGCTGATCGCCGACTGGCGAGCGACGTACTCGGCCAGCTCGAACTGCTCGTCGTCGAAGTACTCGAAGGTGTCCCGGGACACGCACGAGCCGTAGATGAATACGCGGTGCTTCACTGGTCGCTGTTCTCTCACTCGTTCGGGGGCATGCGCTTGCTGTCCCGGACGTGCCGGGCCGTGTAGAGCCGGGGGCGGGCGGTCTCCTCGACCTGGACGTAGGTCTGCTGTCGCTCGGCGAAGGCGTTCTCGATGATCTTCTTCGCCTCGTCGGGCTTGTCCTTCGCCACGGCCCAGGCCCACTTGCGGTACCGCAGTGCGACGTCCTCCGCGGCGCCGTCGAGGACGAGCCGGCCGTGGTTCAGCCAGATCGCGCGGGTGCAGCTCTCCTCGATGGTCTGCGCCGCGTGGCTGACGAGGAACACGGTGCCGGCGCTCTGGCGGAGGCGCTGCATGCGGGCCTCGCTGCGCTCCTTGAACGCCGCGTCACCGGTCGCGAGAGCCTCGTCGATGAGCAGGATGTGGGGGTTGGCCGCTGTGGCGATGGCGAACCTCAGGCGGGCGCCCATGCCGGACGAGTAGGTCTTCATCGGCAGGTAGATGGACTTGCCCAGGCCCGCGAGCTGCTTGACGTCGGGGACGGCTTCCTCGGCCTGCTCCGGGGTGAGGCCCATGGCGAGGCACCCGAGCCGGATGTTGTGCTCACCGGAGAGGTCCGGCACGAGGGCGGCGTTGACGCCGATCAGCACGGGCGTGCTCTCCGCGAGGACCCGGCCCTTGGCGGGGTTCTCCAGGCCGGCGATGATCCGCAGCAGCGTGCTCTTGCCGGAGCCGTTCTGGCCGACCAGCCCGATCTGCTCCCCGGACTTGGCGACGAACGAGATACCGGACAGTGCGCGGACGAGCACCTTGGGGTCGTTGCCGAGCACCGTGCGTGCCGCCCGCTTGACGAAGTTGGCGCCGCGGCGGCGCTCGGCGGCGTCGGTCGACGGGACGCGGTAGCGGACGTGGACGTCCTGCACCGCCACCGTGGCGTGGGCGAACGGGTTGTCCTCACGCCTGGCCATAGGACTCCTCCCCCTGCCAGAAGAAGAGGAACCCGAGGACGAGCGCACCCACGGACCAGGCCCCGAGCCCGATCCAGGTGCCGGCGTCGGGCACCGTGGCGTAGAGCAGGCAGTCCCGCGCGGCGTCCAGGACCATGTACATCGGGTTGGCTTCCATGATCCCGACGATCGACGGGAACTCCTTGAAACGGTCCACCGAGAAGAACACGGCCGACGCGTAGAGCCAGATCCGCATGCCGACGCCGAGGAGCTGGCCGATGTCCGGCAGGACGGTGGTCATGCGGGCGAAGAGGAGCGCGAGCCCCGTCGCCAGCATCACCTGGAGGACGAGGACGACGGGGAAGAGGAGCGCCGCCAGGGACCAGCTCTCGGCCGGTGGGAGCAGGACGATGATGAGGAGCATCGCCCCTATGGTCGGGATGAGGTTGAGGATGCTCCGCAGGACGACCGAGATCGGTAGCGAGGCGCGGGGGAACGTGAACGCTCGGATGAGGTTGCGTCCGCTCTGGATCGACTTCGCGCCGTTCGTCACGCACTGCGTCGTGAACTGGAACAGGAAGACCCCGATCACCAGGTAGCCGACGAAGTTCTCGATGCCCCGGCTGGTGTTCAGGATGAGGCCGAAGATCAGATAGTAGGCGAGACCGTTGAGGACCGGGTTGATGACGAGCCACGCCTGGCCGAGCAGCGTCTCGCGAGTCCCGCTCGTCACCTTGGCCCGGGCTTCCGCCCAGAGGAAGTGCCGGCGGCTCCAGAGCTGGCCCAGGTACGTGGAGATCGGTGGTCGCGCTCCGACCTGCGTCAGGCGGTCGGTCGAGACCACCTCGAGCGCCTTCTGCTGCCCCGTGAAGATCTCCTTGTAGAGATCCGCGACGTCGGCCGACGTCGCGGACGACGTCGACTGCGGTGGGGGGACCGGGGCACTCATCGCGTGCATCTTAGAGGGTATGGCGTGACCGGATCCCCTCCGGTGCCGCCACGTGGTCCACGAGATGGTCACGATTCGCCCTCGGTCGACCGCTAGCCTGGCTCCACACCAGCAGTGAGGAGTGGACGCGTGCGGGTACTCGTCACCGGCGGCGCCGGCTTCATCGGCGCGAACTTCACCCTGCAGACCCTCCGGGACCGCCCGGACGCTCAGGTGACGGTGCTCGACGCCCTGACCTACGCGGGCGACCGGAGCTCGCTGGAGCCGGTGGCCGCGCAGATCGAGTTCGTGCACGGCTCCGTCACCGACGTCGAGCTGGTCGACCGCCTGGTGGGGGAAGCGGACGTCGTCGTCCATTTCGCCGCCGAGTCGCACAACGACAACTCCCTCGACGACCCGTCGCCGTTCGTGCAGACCAACCTTGTCGGCACCTTCGCGCTGCTGGAGGCCGTGCGCCGGCACGGGGTGCGGTTCCATCACGTCTCGACCGACGAGGTCTACGGCGAGCTGTCACTGGACGACCCGGCGAAGTTCACGCCGGAGACCCCGTACGACCCGTCGAGCCCGTACTCGGCCACCAAGGCGGGGTCCGACCACCTGGTGCGCGCCTGGGTGCGGTCCTTCGGCGTGGCGGCCACGATCTCGAACTGCTCGAACAACTACGGGCCGTACCAGCACGTCGAGAAGTTCATCCCGCGCCAGATCACGAACCTCCTCGACGGGGTGCGGCCCCGGCTCTACGGCGCCGGGCTGAACGTTCGCGACTGGATCCACGTCGAGGACCACAACACCGCCGTGTGGGCGATCATCGACCGCGGCCGCATCGGCGAGACCTATCTCATCGGTGCGGACGGCGAGAGGAACAACCTCGAGGTCGTGCAGACGCTGCTCGAGATCTTCGGCCGCGACGCCGACGACTTCGACCACGTCCCGGACCGCCCCGGCCACGACCTGCGGTACGCCATCGACGCGACCACGCTGCGCGACGAGCTCGGTTGGACACCCCGGTACACCGACTTCCGCTCCGGCCTGGAAGCGACCGTCGACTGGTACCGCGAGAACGAGGCGTGGTGGCGTCCCCGCAAGGCCGCGGTCGAGGCGAAGTACGCCCGGACCGGCCAGTGAGGGGTCAGCGGCGCCGGAGGGTCGCCAGGTAGTCCTCGACGACCTCGACGGCGGGCAGCAGGCCCTGCTCCTGGGCCTCGGCCAGCGTCGGAGCCGCCGCGTCTTTCTCAGAGAGCTGCGGGGTGATCGGCGACCCGTCGCGGGCCGTCGTCGGCCAGGCGATCCCGATCGCGGGGTCGAGCGGGTGGACGCCGTGCTCGGCCCCCGGGTCGTATCCCGACGAGCACAGGTACATGACCGTGGAGTCGTCCTCCAGGGACAGGAAGGCATGGCCCAGGCCCTCGCCGACGTACACGGCCCGCCGGTCGACGTCGTCGAGCAGCACGGAGTCCCACCGGCCGAACGTCGGGGATCCGACCCGGAGGTCGACGACGACGTCGAGTACCGCGCCGCGCGGACACGTGACGTACTTGGCCTGCCCGGGCGGGACGTCGGTGACGTGGATGCCGCGCAGCACACCGGCCGCCGAGACCGAGCAGTTGGCCTGTTGCAGGTCCAGCTCGTGGCCCAGGTGATCGGCGAACGTCGACGCCTTGAACCACTCCAGGAAGACGCCGCGCGGGTCGCCGTGCTGACGGGGCGTGATCTCGTACGCGCCGGGCACTCCCAGCTCACTGAACTGCACGGACGGCCTCCCGGTGTCGATGGTCCCGCCCCTAGGATGCTACGCATGGCTCCCGTCGATCGGGCCCAGCGTTGGGCCGTCCTGGGTGCGGGCGGCATGCTCGGCCGCGACCTCGTCGACGTCCTCACGGACGCCGGTGCCTCGGTGCGGGCGTTTACGCACGCCGACCTGGACATCACCGAGGCCGACGCCACCCGGCGCGCGCTCGCCGGGGCCGACGTCGTGGTCAACGCCGCCGCTTGGACCGACGTCGACGCGGCCGAGACCCACGAGTCCGAGGCGATGGCCGTCAACGCCGTCGGTGCCGCCCACGTGGCACGGGCGGCCCGGCTGGCCGGTGCGCGGCTGGTCCATCTGTCCACCGACTACGTGTTCGACGGCCACCACGCCGCCCCGTACCCGGAGGACGCGCCCACGGCGCCGGAATCGATCTACGGGCGTTCGAAGGCCGCGGGGGAGCGGGCCGTGCGCGACGAGGCCTTCGACCACCTCATCGTGCGGACCGCCTGGCTCTACGGTGCCCACGGACGGTGCTTCCCCCGCACGATCGCCCGGCTGGCCGCCGAGCGCGACCGGCTCGCGGTCGTCCACGACCAGGTCGGCCAGCCCACGTGGTCCCGGGACCTAGCCGAGCTGATCGTGCGGCTGGTCTCCGCCCGTGCTCCGGCGGGCACGTACCACGGCACCGCGTCGGGCCGGACGTCCTGGTTCGGGTTCGCGCGGCAGATCCTGACGACCACCGGGTCCACGGCCCAGCTCGACCGCGTCCCGAGCGAGGCCCTCCCCCGACCGGCGCGCCGCCCCCGGTTCTCCGTGCTCGCCCACGACGCGTTGCGCCGTGCCGGGGTGCAGCCGATCGGGGACTGGGCCGACCGCTGGGACGTCGCCGCGCCGTCGGTCCTGGCGGGGATCGCCGCGGTGCCCGGGGCCCCGGAGGCTGGCTATCCGTCGAGCAGCGTGAGCAGGTAGGTGCCGTAGCCGGACTTCACGAGCGGCTCGGCCCGCCCGCGCAGCTCGTCGTCGGACAGGAACCCGCGACGCCACGCCACCTCCTCCGGAGCACCGATCTTGAGGCCCTGGCGCTGCTCCACCGTGCGCACGAAGTCGCTGGCGTCGATGAGCGAGTCGAACGTGCCGGTGTCTAGCCACGCAGTGCCGCGGGGCAGCACCTCGACGTGCAGGCGCCCCTGGTCTAGGTAGTGCCGGTTGATGTCGGTGATCTCGTACTCGCCGCGGGCGGACGGCGTGAGGCCCTTGGCGACCTCGACCACCTCGGCGTCGTAGAAGTACAGGCCCGGCACCGCGTACCGCGACCGCGGCCGGGCGGGCTTCTCCTCGATGGACCGGGCGATCCCGTCGTCGTCGAACTCGATGACGCCGTACGCCGTCGGGTCGGCCACGCGGTAGGCGAAGATCGAGCCGCCGTCGACGTCGGTGAAGCGTTGGAGCTGGTCGCCCAGGCCCTGGCCGTAGAAGATGTTGTCACCCAGCACGAGCGCGGCCGGCCCGCCGGCGAGGAACTCCTCGCCGAGCACGAACGCCTGCGCCAGCCCGTTCGGCTCCTCCTGCACGGCGTACTCGAGCGAGATGCCGAACTGCGAACCGTCCCCGAGCAGCCGCCGGAACTGCTCGGCGTCGTGCGGGGTGGTGATGACGAGGATGTCCCGGATCCCCGCGAGCAGCAGCGTCGACAGCGGGTAGTAGATCATCGGCTTGTCGTAGACGGGCACGAGCTGCTTGCTCACCCCGAGCGTGATCGGGTGCAGCCGCGTGCCGGACCCGCCGGCCAGGATGATGCCGCGCATGGTGCCGATGATGTCACGCGGATCTCACGAAGATCTTGGCCCTCTCAGGAGCCCGCCCCGGGAGGACTGGCCGAAATCCAGGCTCTGCTGTCCACGTTTGTCCGCTCAGCATGTGACCGCCCCCAGCTCCCGGTCGTCAGCGGGAGGCGTTCCGTGAGGGTGCCGACAGCACGTAGTGAAACCCCTTGCCCCGGCGAGAGGGCCAGGCGGGCTCCACGAGGCCCTCGTCCTCGAGGATGCGGAGGGCTCCCCCGACGTTGGTGGGGGATGCGTCGACGAGCCCTCCGAGCTCGGTGGAGCTGATGCGTCCGCGTTCCCTCACGTAGTCCCGGGCGATGGTCTCGCGGCGGGGTATCGGCCGGGTGTACGCCAGTTCCTGGTCGAGGTCGGAGAGGCGCTCCCGCGCGGCGGACGTCAGTATCCACACAGGGTCTGCGGAGTCAGGAACACCGTTGAGCCTCTGGACCAACGGTCGTCCTCCGACGGAAGCGCGTGAGAGTCGGGCGAGGACTCCTGAAGCCCGTTCGACGGTGTCCTGGATGAGACGAGAGCTCTGTAGCGGGTCGGTCCATCGACGATCGACCAGCTGTCGCAGGACGAGCAGAGTGTTGACGTCGTCGGACTGCTCGATCGGTTCGACCTCGTCGAGCCAGGCGACCCACGGTTCGTCCACCTCCTCGGCGATCAGCGACGCGCGAACGTTCGGTCCGCCGATCTCCTCGATCTGCGGCCGGGGGTGGCCGCGTCGAATCATCTCGCCGATCATCCGGTCCACGCCCACGCCCTCTCTCTCAGCCACGCGGAGTGCCGCGAGGAGCTCGCTGAGGGCACGGTTCCGTGACCTGGACGGGTGCGTGATGATGTTGTCCGGCGTCACGCCACCCACGAAGCCGCCGGGGCTCGTGACGCGCAGAGACCGGCCGACCTGCTCGACAAGGGTGGACTCCGGGCTTGCCCACTCGCGATGGGCGACACCGTTGACGACCGCCTCGCGTGCGGCGCGCAGGGGGATCTCTCGCTGCTGCCCGATCACGAGCCCTCGTCGGACGTGCACAGCCGGCGTGTTGGCCTCGAGGGCTGCCAGCAGCTCGCCGAGCTCTTCGAGCAGCGACCGGTCGCGGCGTCGCACTCGGGTCAGGCTGTCGCCGCCCTGGTGCTCACGCTTGACGTAGTCGAGACACGGGTCCCCGCGGCCGACGAACGCGATGACGCCGGCGTTGGTGAGGTATCCGTCCGGGGTCACAACATTCAGCCGGCGGAGCAGGTCGAGGTCCGGCTGTCGTGCGAGCTCCGCCGCGTGCGGCTCTGTCGAAGCCAGCAGCATGTCCCGAGCCTGCTGCACGGCGCCCGGTCGGACCTGATCGGCGGTGACGGTCGACGGGTCGGAAGACCAGTCGTAGTGCAGGGCGGCCATCCGTTTCGCATGCCAGGTGTGGGGATCGACGTCGACGCAGTTGGCACCCACGCGCCATCGGATCCGGCCGTCGACGCGGATCGGCTCCAACGCCTGAGGCGCAAGGACCACCAGGAGCCTGGTGCCGCGACAGGTGCGGACCCCGATGTCAACGGTGAGAGACCGGCTGCTCAGTTCCCACAGCCGATGGCGCAGCCAGTCGGCATCGAGCTCGGTGCCGATCAGGTCGCCATCGTCGGAGACGCCGACGATGAGTGCTCCGCCGCCGGGAGTGTTGGCCATGCAGGCGGCCGCGGCGGCCAGCTCCCTGGCTGCCAGTTCGTTGTTCGCTAGTCCGGGTCCGACCGCGCCGCTCTTGTCCCGGCGGCCGTGTTCCTCCTTGAGATCGACGACTTGTCGCTCGACGCTCTCGTCCACGGGGCGGCCGTCGTCGAGGGCGTCGAGGATCGAACGCACGGCGATCTGGACCGGGCTGTCGTCGAAGAGTGTGTTCATCGGGCCCCGCTCACCTCGATCATAATTAACAGGTGTGTTAATTATAGGAGAGGCAGTCGGGAGGCGCGAGGTATAGGTAAGTGGCGCCGTCACGAGTCGGCGTGCCCCGACCCCTGCCGGACCATCGGCGTCGTGCGCTAGCGTGACGCCCACCACAACCGAAAACGGCCCGTGCCAGAGGCGGCAACCTCTGACCGGGCCTGACCACCACGAGAGATAGGACCTCTCTGATGGCTACGGCCGACGATATCAGCGCGCCCCCGCCACCCCCGGTGCGCCTCAACGCCCACGCGCCGCTGTGGCGCCTCGTCGACGCCCTGGCCGCCGCCGGCTGGGGCGATCTGCGCGACGCCCCGCAGAGCGTGCGCAGCTACCTGCTCGCCCTGGCCCGCCTCGCCGACCCGCGCACCGCCGTCGTCGAGACCACCGACGCCCAGGCGGCCGAACGCGCGGGCGTCTCGGTGCGGACCGTCATCCGTGCCCGCCGGTGGCTCCAGCATCGCGGCGTCGTCGTGATGCTGCGCCGCGGCGCACGGCAGGGGCTGCGCGGCGTGCCGTCCCTGCTGCGGGTGACCAAGCGGGTCCTGGTCGCGCTGCTGCCCGCCTCCCGATGTGCGAAGGACGCCCGCGCCCGACGTCGGGCCGCCCGGCCGGGCGGAGCACCCGGCCTGCGCGTCCCCAACCTGACACGGTGGCAGGCCTTCCCCTCCTGGCGGAGGAACACGGCGCCGCCCGCCGCGCCGCCGTCGGCGGGCGCCCGACGCCGGCCCGCGCCTGTCCAGGCACGCCAGCGCGCCGCGGCCGCGGCGGCCTCCGCGCACCCGCCGCGCGCCGCGACGATCGCCGCCGCCCGGGCGGCGGTGCGTTCCCTGTCGGTGGCTGAAGGAGGGTGAGAGGTCTGGCCGACCGAGACCGAATGTGTGCAACAGGCCGTTGCACGATTGCCCTGGCGGCATGTGACCGTGCTCCTGGACCGCCTTGCCACTCGCGAGGAGCGCGACTGATATGCCGAGAGGGCGGGCGCCACATGGCCCTCGTCTGCAGGCAGATCCATGCGCCCCATGGTGGGGTCAGGGGCCGAGCATCCTGACGGGGATCACATGCACTCCGTCCTCATGGCGACGGTAGGCGATGCCGCCGTTCGTGATCACGGCGGCGAAGGCCGGCTCACCGCTGCGTGAGGTGTCGACCTTGTCGCGCAACGTCGTGAGGCCGTGGGCGGCCCGGTCGATCGTCTCCGGGCGGGAGCCGAGCTTGACCTCGATGGCCGCCCACCGACCGTCCGGCACTTCGACCACCACGTCGGCCTCCAGGCCGCGCTCGTCGCGATAGTGCAGCACGCGTCCACCGAGCGGCTGGGCGTAGACACGGAGGTCTCGGGTGACCAGAGACTCGAAGAGGAACCCCAGGGTCTGCAGGTCCTCCGTGAGCGGCCCGGCATGGATTCCCAGGGCTGCTGCTGCCAGGGCGGGGTCGACGAAGTGCCGCTTCGACCGTGACGCGACACGTGTGCGCGACCGGAGGTGCGGGGACCATGCCGGCTGGTCCTCGACGATCCTGAGCCGCCGCATGGCGTCGAGGTGCTCGGTGGCGGTCGCCCGGTGGGTCGCGTCGGCGCCCGAGTCCGGGTCGCCCTCGCGGACGTCCCTGGCGATCGTGGCGTCCCCGGCGAGAGTGGCCACGTTCCGGGCGAGGGAGCGCATGACACGCCACGCCTTGTCCGGGTCGCGACGGACGCGCGACACCTGCGGGATGTCGTAGTTCCGGATGATGTCCAGGTAGTCGCGATTCGCGCGTGCTGCGGCACGAACCGGCTTGTCGACGTTGGTGGGCCATCCGCCCCCGACGACCCGCTCGGCGATCTCGTGGACGGCGTCGGTCGGGTTCCAGGCGCTGTCGTACCCGTCGGCATCCGCGCCGTCGAACAGGCCTGCCAGCGACACCTCACCGCTGGAGTGGCCGCTCTCGGCGAGGGCCATCGGCCGCATCTCGATGATGGTGAAGCGTCCGGCACCGCTGTGACGGCGGATGTCGTCGTCGGGCGTCGAGGACCCTGTGAGGATGAACTGCCCCGGGTGCTCCCGCCGGTCGACCTCACGGCGGACCAGGTTCCACAGGTCGGGCGCCAGCTGCCACTCGTCCAGGAGGACGGGGGTCTCGCCCCGCAGCAGCAGCGACGGATCCACCTCGAGGGCGGCGGTGATCCGCGGATCGGCCACGTCGTCGAGGTGGACACGCGTCCCCGCGACCCGGTGGGCCGACGACGTCTTGCCGCAGGCCTTCGGCCCCTCGACGAGCACGGCTCCAGCGGTCTGCAGGCCGTCGGAGATCTCCTCGTCGACGACGCGCGGTCGGTACATGTTGCGCCTCCCACCAGCGATCCTGGCCTCAATGTACACCTGTCGCAGCCTATCGATCAGCACTTTACGCAGGTGTCCGGTGGGCAGCTGTCGCAGGCGACACCGTCGTCCGCCTGCCACAATGACACTGTGACGCGAGACACGCCGTCGGCCGAGCGTGCCTATCGCCGCACCCTCGCCCTGCTGACCCTCGTCGTCGCCCTGTGGTCGGTGGCCTGGGCGGTGCTCACCCCCGGCTTCCGGTCGCCCGACGAGCAGAACCACCTCAACAGCGCCGTGCGCATCGCCTACGGCGGCGGGTGGCCGGCGCCGGGGGAGGCGCGGTTCGCGCCGGTGACCGAGCAGGCCGTCGAGGAGGCCGCCTACCCGGCCGACCTGCCCGGACGCTGGCGGTACCGCCCCGACGAGACCCAGTTCGTCGACCTCACACCCGTCCCGGCCGACGAGCGCGTCCGCATCGACGCCGGCAACGCGCTGCCCCCGCCCGTCAGCAACGCCACCGTCGACCAGATGACGCAGCACCCGCCCGCCTACTACGTGCTCGGTGCCGGCGTCCTGCGCCTCACCGGCACCGCCGACGCGCGCTGGGACGTCGCCCTGCTCGCGCTGCGCCTGCTCGACGTCGCCCTGCTCACCGCGACGGTGCCGCTCGCCGCCGCGACCACCCGCCGGCTGACGGGGTCCCGCTCGGCCGCGCTGCTCGCCGCCCCGTTCCCGCTGCTGATCCCGCAGGTCGGGCACATCCTGGGCGCCGCGAACAACGACGCCCTCGTGGTGCTCACCGGCGCCGGCGTCACCTACCTGTCCGCCCGCGTGGTCACCGGGGACCAACGCTGGCGCACCGCCGTCAGCCTGGGTCTGGTGCTCGGGGTCGGCCTGCTGACCAAGGTGATGCTCGCGTTCGCGATCCCTACCGTCGTCGCCGCCTACCTGCTCGCCCCGGGGCCGCGCTCCCGGCCGCGGGCCGGCCCGTCGGTGCTCGCCCGCAGCGGGCGGGGCCTCGTCGCCCTGGCGGTCGCCTTCGTCGTCGGGGGCTGGTGGTGGGCCCGCAACTGGATCGTCGACGGTGCCGTGCAGCCGGTCGGGCTGCCGCGCGACTACGACGGCATGACCCGGGTGCCGGCGGACCAGGTGCTGGAGGAGGCGGTCGGCCGCACCGCCCAGGCGTTCTTCGGCAACCTGTCCTGGCTGGAGATCCACCTGCCCGGCACCTTCGTCGCGACCGGCTCGACGGTGCTGGTCGTGGCGGCACTGGTCGCCGTGGCGCTGCCCGGGGCGCGGCGCGGGGCCGTGACCGTCGCCCTGCTGCCGCTCGCGCTGGCCGCGGGCGTCGTCGGCAACGCGCTGCAGGGTTGGTCGGAGACTGGCGTGCTCGTCGCCCTGCAGGGCCGCTACGTGTTCGGCGGGCTGGCCGCGCTGGCGACGCTGCTGGCTATCGCCGTGTGGCAGCTGTGCCTGCGCCGCGAACGCTGGACCGCCGTCGTCGTGCCCGGGTTCACGACGCTCGCCGTCGCGGCCGGTGCCGCGGGGCTGGTGTGGGCGTTCGGGGCGATGTACCGCGGGCCGGGGGAGTCGGCGGCGCAGGCGTGGGAGCGCTGGGCCGCGTGGAGCCCGATGAGCGGCACCGCGATCGCCGTCGTGCTCGTGGTCGTCGCGCTCGGGTTCGTCACCGGGCTAGTCGCCGCCTGGCGGTGGCGCGCCCCGGGCGCGCCGCGCGCACCCCGCGACGATGCGTCCGGTCAGCCGTCAGCGCTCGATGACTGACCCGCCGCATCGCACCGGGTCGGACCCGCGTGGCTAGACTCGCGCACGTCAGCGCCCCGGCGCTGCCCACCGCCGTCGGACCGGAGAGGGCTCGATGAAGCTCGTCGTGCAGATCCCCTGCCTCAACGAGGCCGACACCCTCCCGCTCGTGCTGGCGACCCTGCCGCGCGAGGTCGACGGGTTCGACGAGGTGGAGTGGCTCGTCATCGACGACGGCTCCACCGACGGCACCGCCGACGTCGCGCGCAACCTCGGCGTCGACCACGTGCTGCGGCACACCGCCACGATGGGGCTGGCCCGCTCCTTCCGCGACGGCGTCGACTTCGCCCTGGCCCACGGCGCCGACGTGGTGGTCAACACGGACGGCGACAACCAGTACCCCTCGAACCGGGTCGGGGACCTCGCCGCGCCGATCCTCGCCGGCGAGGCCGACATCGTGGTCGCCGACCGCCAGACCGCCACCATCGAGCACTTCAGCCCGTTCAAGAAGCGCATGCAGCGCCTCGGGTCGCGGGTGGTCAGCGCCGCCGCGAACACCTCGCTGCCCGACGCCGCCAGCGGGTTCCGCGCCTACTCGCGCGCCGCGCTGCTGCGCCTGAACGTCATCACGCAGTTCAGCTACACCATGGAGACGATCATCCAGGCGGGCAACAAGCACCTGCGGATCGTCTCGGTGCCGGTGGTCACCAACGCCAAGACCCGCGAGTCGCGGCTGTTCCGCAACATCTGGCAGCACATGGGGCGGTCCGCCCGGGCGATCGTGCGCAGCTCGATCATGTTCCGACCCCACCTGGTGTTCCTGACCCTGGCGGCGCTGTTCTTCCTCGCCTCGGCGGTGCCGGCCGTCCGGTTCCTCGTGTTCTTCGCCCAGGGCGAGGGCGACGGGCACGTGCAGTCCCTCATCTTCGCCGCCGCCATGCTGGTGGGCACCCTGCTGTGCCTGGCCCTGCTGGTCCTCGCGGACCTGCAACGCACCAACCGCATCCTCGTCGAGGACACCCTGGAACGGGTCAAGAACCTGCAGTACGGGCGCGACACGTGATCGTCGCGTTCGGCACGTACGACGCCGCCCGGCACCCCCGCGCCGGCGTCCTGATCGCCGGGCTGCGCGCCCACGGCCACCGCGTCGAGGAGCTGAACCGCCCCCTCGGGTTCTCCACCGCCGAGCGGGTCCGGATGCTGCGCCAGCCCTGGCGGCTGCCGCTGCTGGTGGTTCGCCTGCTGACCTGCTGGCTCGCGCTCGTGCGCGACGGCGTCGCCCACCGTCGCGCGCACGGCGCCCCGGACGCGCTGCTCGTCGGCTACCTCGGTCACTTCGACGTCGTCCTCGCCCGCCTGCTGCACCCGCGCACCCCGGTGATCCTCGACCACCTCGTGTTCGCCGCCGACACCGCGACCGACCGCGGCGCCCGCGGCCTGCGCGTGCGGCTGCTGCACGGGCTGGACCGGCTCGCCCTGGCCTGCGCCGACGTCGTCGTCGTCGACACCGACGAGCACCGCGCGATGCTGCCCGGGGGCCTGTTCGCGCCGGCCGTCCGGACCCGCTCCCGCCGGACGCGGCAGGCGGTCGTCGTGCCCGTCGGGGCGCCCGAGGCGTGGTTCGCGGCCGTGCGCGACGGCGGTACGTCCGACGAGGGCACGTCCGACGACGGCACCCGGGACGACGCCGGACCCTTGCGGGTCGTCTTCTTCGGCCTGTTCACACCGCTGCAGGGGGCCGTGGTCATCGCCGAGGCGCTCGCCGACGCCCTGCCCCGCGCCGCCGCCGCGGGCCGACCGATCACCGCCACCCTCGCGGGCACCGGCCAGGACCACGACGCCGCCCGTGCCGCGCTCGCCGGCGTCCCCGGCGTCACCTGGCACGACTGGGTCGAACCCGGCGACCTGCCCGGGCTCGTCGCCGACCACGACGTCTGCCTCGGCATCCTCGGGGCCACCCCCAAGGCGCTCCGCGTCGTGCCCAACAAGGTGTTCCAAGGCCTCGCCGCCGGCTGCGTGGTCGTCACCTCCGACACCCCGCCCCAGCGCCGCCTGCTCGGCGACCACCTCGAGCTCGTCCCCGCCGGGGACGCCGCGGCCCTGGCCGACCGGCTCGTCGCGCTGACCGACCCGGCCGAGCTGGCCGCCGCCCGGACCCGTGCCCGTGCCGGGCGGGACGCCGTCCGGCCCGCCGCCGTCGTCGGCCCGCTCCTCGACGCCCTCGCCGCCCGCGGGGTGCGGCCGTGACCGGCACGCCTGCCGGCCGCACGCACGCCGCCGGTGCCGGACGCCCCGGCGCCGTCGCCCGCCTGCTCGCCGTGCTGCGCTCGCCGTGGGTGCGCTGGGGGTTCCTCGTCCTGGCGCTGGCGCTGGCGGTGTACGCCGTGGTCTCCGTGCAGGACGAGCTGGCCGACGCCGCCGCCGCGCTGTCCGCGGGCCGGCTCGCCGCGGCCGCGCTGCTCGCGGTGCTGTTCGTCGGCTGCACGCTGCTGTCCTGGCGGGCCGTGCTGGCCGACCTCGGCTCCCCGCTCGGGCCGCGCACCGCCGTCGCCGTGTTCGGCATCAGCCAGCTCGGCAAGTACGTGCCCGGCGGGGTGTGGAACGTCGTCGCCGCGGCCGAGGTCGGCGCCGACCACGGCGTCCCGCGCCGCCGCACCGTGACCGCCACCGCCGTCGCCACCGGTGTCGGGCTCGTCTCCGGGGCGGTCGTCGGCGTCGTCGCGCTGCCGTTCCTCGCCGTCGAGACCCTGCAGGGCTGGAGCTGGGTGCTCTGGCTGCTGCCCGCCGTCGTCGTGCTGCTCCTGCCGCCCGTGCTGAACCGGCTCCTCGACGCGGCGCTGCGCCTGGCCCGTCGCCTCCCGCTGGAGCACCCGCTGTCCTGGCGGGGTCTGGGGGCCGCCGCCGGCTGGGCCGTGGCCGGGTGGCTGCTCGCCGGCGGCCAGGTGTGGCTGCTCGCCACCGGTCTCGGCATGGCGAGCGACGTGCGCACCGCGGCGCTCGCCGTGGGCGGGTACGCGCTGGCCTGGATGGTCGGTTTCCTCGTCGTCGTGGTGCCCGCCGGTGCCGGGGCCCGCGAGCTCGTGCTGCTCGCCGTCCTCGCCGGGGCGCTGCCCCACGCCGAGGTGCTGCTCGTCGTGCTGGTCAGCCGGGTCCTGGTCACCCTCGCCGACCTGCTGTTCGCCGGGCTCGGGGCGCTCGGGCGCCGGCCCGCCGGGGTGCGGTTCGCCCCGCTGGCGCCGCGGGCCTGGCTGCGCTGGGACGTCGTGCGGCGCCTGCTGCCAGCCACCCGGTCCACGGTGCTGGAGATCGGCTGCGGGCAGGGCGGGGTCGGCATGCGGATCGCCGTGCGCCACGACTACACCGCCGTGGAGCTCGACGCCGACTCGTGCCGCGTCGCTCGGGAGCGCCTGGCGGCCGTCGACCCGGACGCCCGGGTGCTGCACGGGGACCTGACGGTGCTGCCGCCCGAGGAGCGGTTCGACGTCGTGTGCGCGTTCGAGGTGATCGAGCACGTCGAGGACGACGCCGCGGCGCTGGTCGAGTGGGCCGCCCGGGTGCGCCCCGGCGGGATGCTGCTGCTGTCCACCCCCGCCGACCCCGACCGGTTCGGCCCGTGGGACGAGATGGCCGGCCACTACCGCCGCTACGACCCGGACGACCTGCGGGAACTCCTGAGCGCTGCCGGGCTGGCCGACGTCGTCGTGCGCCGCTACGACGCCCCGCTGGGGTACCTGCTCGAGGCCGTCCGCGACCGTCTCGCCCGGCGTCAGCCGGTCCGTGCCGGTGCGGAGGCACCGGCCGGCGCGGACGTACCGGCCGGTGCACCGGCGTCGGACCCCGGCCTCGCCGCCCGCACCGCCGACTCCGGGCGCCGGCTGCAGCCGCGGGCCCGGCTCACCGGGATCGCGACGGCGGTCGGCACCTGGCCGTTCCGGCTGCTGCAGCGGGCACTGCCGCACGCCGGGACCGGGCTCGTCGCCGTCGGCACCCGCCCGCCGGACCCCGAGCACAGGAGTGACCCGTGAGCACGAACCTGCCGCCTCTGACCCTGTTCGGCGCGCTGCGCTGGGACGTGGTCCGTCGTCGGCTGCCCGCCTCCGGTGTGCGCGTCCTGGAGGTCGGGTGCGGTCAGGGCGCCGTGGGGGTGCGCCTCGCCGCCGCCGGGTACGACTACACCGGCGTCGAGATCGACCGTGCGAGCGCCGAGGTCGCCGACGCCCGGCTGGCCGGCGCCGGGCTGCCGGGACGCGTCGTGCACGGGTCGGTGGAGTCGGCGGGGCTGGCCGGCGGGTTCGACGTGCTGTGCGCCTTCGAGGTGCTCGAGCACCTCGAGGACGACGCCGGGGCGCTGGACTCGTGGTTGCCCCTGCTGCGCCCGGGAGGGCTCGTCCTCGTCTCGACCCCCGCCTGGCAGGACCGGTTCGGCCCGATGGACACCGCCGTCGGCCACCACCGCCGCTACGACCCGCCGCAGATGCGCGAGCTGCTGCGCGGCGCCGGGCTCACCGACGTCGGCGGCCGGCTCTACGGGATGCCGCTCGGTTACGCGCTCGAGGCGGTGCGCAACCGGGTGGCACGGCGGCGGCTGACGACCGACGGGACGACGGCCGCCGAACGCACCGCGCGTTCCGGGCGGCTGTTCCAGCCGTCGTCCGGCGCGACGGGGGCGGCGGTCACGGCCGCCACCTGGCCGTTCCGCCTCGCGCAGCGGGCGTTCCCCCGGACCGGTCCGGCCCTGGTCGCCTGGGGCCGCCGTCCCTGACCCCCGGGGCGTTGTGGGCATGAAATCTGCAGCTCCGCAGGGGGCCAGACCTGCAGATTTCATGCCCACAACGGGCGGACGGGCCGGGGTGCGCAACGGGCGGGATCACGGCGCGTAGTCGGTGCCGTACTGCGCGACGTACTCGTCCATCGTGTCGGTGCGCAGCGCCTCGCCGAGGGCCGCCGTCTGCGCCTCGTCCACGAGGTTCACCGACGCCCCGTCCACCGTGCCGAACCCGGTGATCGGCACCATGAGGCCCACCACGTCGTCGCGGGTCAGCGACGCGGCCAGCGGGACCAGGTCCACGAACTCCTCCACGCCGAGGTCACCCGTGACCTTGACGTTGTTGAACATCAGGGCCACCAGCTCGGCGACCGCCGTCGGGTCGTCGGACGTCTCGGCGATCCGGTCCATCATCCCGATCACCGCCGCCCGCTGCCGCTCCGTGCGGTCGAGGTCGCCCAGCGGCAACCGCTTGCGCTCGCGCACGTAGATGAGGCCGTCGGTGTTCTCCAGCGTGATCCGGCCCTCGGGGAAGTCGACCACGCGCCCGGTCGAGAGCACCTCCACCGTCGAGCGGTGCTTGTTGTCGACCTCGAAACCGTCCAGGGCGCGCGTCAGGTTGATGAACCCGGTGAAGTTGGTCTGCATCGCGCCGTCGATCTCGACGCCGCCGAGCAGCCCCGAGGCCGTGTCCATCAGCGTCTGGGTGCCGCCGCGGGCGAACGCCGAGTTCATCTTGCCCTCGCCGAGCCCCGGGATGTCCACCCACATGTCCCGGGTGAACGACACCAGGTACAGCGCCGACCGGTCGGCGGGGACGTGCGCGAGCATCATCGTGTCCGCGTTGCCGGACAGCGAGGACGCGTCGCGCGAGTCGGTGCCGATGAGCATGATGTCGTGCGCCCCCTCGCCGAGCGGGTCCTTCCGCTCCGGGGCAGGCACCGACTGCTTGGGGGCCGTGCTCGGCTCGGGGCGCACGGTCTCGGTGGGGGCCGGCTCCGCGGTCGTCGAGGCGTCGGTGCACCCGGTGAGCAGGAGCACCCCCGCGGTCGCCAGGGCGGTCAGACGCGCCAGGCGCGATCGGGGAGTCATCCGAGGTCCTTCCGGTTCGAGGTGGCGGCGCCCGCCGCCGCGGCGTACGCCAGGTCGTAGCGCGCCACCAGCTCGCGCCAGGTCCGCCCGGCCGCCACCGCCCGACCCGCCGTCACCTGCGCGGCCCGGGCGTCGTCGTCGGTGAGCAGGTGCTCGACGGCGCCCGCCCAGGCCGCCTCGTCGTCGGGCGTCACGAGCAGCGCCGCCGGGTCGCCGCCGTCGACGGGGGAGCAGACCTCCCGCAGCGCCGGCAGGTCGCCGGCGACCACCGGACGGCCCAGGGCCATCGCCTCCACCGGCTTCAGCGGCGTCACCAGGCGGGTGACCCGGTCCGGTCGCCGCGGCACCAGGACCACGTCGAGCGCCGCCAGGTAGGTGTGCGCGACGTCCCGCGGCACGCGGCCCGGCATCGTGGTGTGCTCGGCGATCCCCAGCTCGGCCGCGAGCCGCAGCAGACCCGGGCGGGCCACGCCGTCGCCGACCACGAGCGCGCCGGCGTCCACCCCGGCGTCCCGCAGCCGGGCGACCGTGCGCAGGATCGTGTCGATGCCCTCGTAGCCCACCACCGAGCTCACCGTGCCGAGCAGGTACCGGGGGCCGGTCAGCCCGAGGCGCTCGCGGGCCGCGCGCGGGTCGAGCGGGTCGGCGTCGAGCAGCGCTTCGTCGACGGCGTTCGGCACGACGGTGATCCGGTCGGCCGGGACCCCCCGGGCCGCCAGCTCGTCGCGCATCGTGCCGCTGAGCGTGACCACGTGGTCGGCGGTCCGGGCCAGCTCGGTCTCCTTGGCGCGGATCAGGGCGAACCGCTCGGACGCGGTCGCCGCCTCGCGGGCCTCCGCGGTCGGGTGCGACGCCGCCCACGTCTCCTCGGGCAGGCCGCGCACCTCGTAGACCCACGGCAGGCCGACCCGGCGGGCGGCCTCGCGGGCCGCGGCTCCCGTGGTCCACGGCGTCGTCGCGTGCACGACGTCGGCCCCGGACCCTCGCACGGCCTCGACCAGCAGCGCGGTCGCGTCCTCGGCACGGCGGGCCGGGTCCGACCGCAGCGAGCGCGGGACCAGCCGGGAGTGCGGCACGCCGTCGACGACGTCGGTCCCGCGGGCGCCCAGCGCCCCGATCGTCAGCGGGTATCCCGCCCGGGTGGTCGCCGTGACCCGGTGGCCGGCGGCGCGCTGGGCCGTGAGGATCGCGTGCGTGCGCAGCGTGTAGCCGCTCTGGGTGTGCGGCAGCGAGTTGGTCAGGTGGTGGTGCACGGCCACCGGGTGCTGCGGCGCGCGGGGCGTCGTGACGCCGGCGGGTGCCTCGGCGGCCGGGTCCGGGGCGAGCGTGGCGGCCTGCCCGAGCAGGGACCGGCGCACCCGTCGCGCCGTGCGACCCTGCGGTTCCGCGTCGCGGATCGCGGTGACGTCGCCGGCCGCCCAGGCGGCGCGCAGCCGGCCGGCCGGCCCGGAGGTGCCGTCCCCGACGACACGCTCGACGCGGGGGACGACGACGGCGCTGAGCCGGGCGGGCAGGCGGCGGCTCGCCTGGAGCACCAGCCAGGCGGGGTCGGTGACCAGGGCCCCGAGGACGAACGAGGCCGTGAACCGCAGGTTGCGCGCGAGCTCGGCCGCGCGGCTCACCGCGCGGTCCTCGGCCGCAGCTCCCCCTCGGGGGCCGGCCGTGACGGGGACGGCAGCGTGGCGCGCGGCGACACCGAGCGCGTGACCAGCACCTCGGGCCCTGCCGACGGGGCCGCGGGCGCGGTGCAGGCCTGGCACGGGCCGCGGCGGTCGGCGGCCGCGTGGTGCGCGGCTGCGTCCGTCAGGTGGTCGACGAGCTGGACGTAGTGCGCACCGAGCACGTCGTCGTCGGCGTTGGCCCGGACCCAGCGTGCCGCGGCCGCCGAGGCGGTCGGGGCCGCGCCGTCGTCCACCCAGGTGCCCCACAGGTCCGCCAGGCCGTCGACGTCGCCCGGCATGACGACGGCGCCGGCGCCGGTGGTGGCGACCAGGTCGGCCGCCTCACCGGCGACGCAGGCGGTGGCGAGACGCCCCGAGGCCATGACCTCGTACAGCTTCGACGGGACCGTCCACTCGAGCGGCTCCCAGTCGCGCAGCGACACCAGCACCGTGTCCGCCCAGGCGTAGAGGTCGCGGATCTGCTCGTGGGGGACGGGGTCGCCCAGCACGACGGGAGCCTCCAGCTGGTCGACCAGGCGGCGGACGGTCCCGAGCTCGGCGCCGGTGCCGACGATCCGGACCTCGACGGCTCGGCCGCGGTCGCGCAGCCGGGCGGCGGCCCGCACGACCGTCTCGAGGTCCTGGGCCCGTCCGATCGTGCCGGCGTAGGCGGCGCGCAGGGGGCGGTGGTGCAGCGGGTGCGTGCTTACCGGGCTCTCCGGGGAGGCGGTGGGCTCCGCGGACCCGGTGCGCACCGGGTCGAACGACGTGCCGTTGCGCACGACGGCCACGCGTCGCACGCCCCGTACCCGCAGCACGTCGGCGAAGGTCTCGGTCGTGGTGACGACCGCGTCGGCCCGGCTCTGCAGGCGGCTGACCGTGCGGTGCACGACGGCGCGAGCGGCGCCCAGCACCCGGGCCTTGAGCGAGCGCCGGGCCCGGAACAGACCGGCCGGCTCGATGAGGTCCGGCCAGGCATCGCGCATCTCCACCACGAACCGGGCGCGCAGCAGACGGGCCACGATCCAGGCGGCGAACATCGACGGGATGCCCGGGACGGTGCCCACCACGACGTCGGGGCGCCGGGTCGGGTGACGGAACAGGCGCAGCCCGAGCACGACCGTGCTCCACGCCGCCACCGCCTGGTCGACGGAGCGGGAACGGAGCCGGTTCGTGTGCTCGCGGAACCGGGTGCGCACGATCCGCTCCCCGTGCACCCCGCGGCTGACACGGCCGGGGCGGTACTCCGGCAGGTCCGCGAACAGGCGACCGCTGGGGTAGTGCGGGGGAGGGGTCAGGACGGACACGTCCACGCCGGCCTCGATGAGCCGGGGGGTCAACGAGCCCCACCGTCGTTGGGGTGCGCCGTGCTCGGGAGCGTAGTGATGGGTGACCAGCAGCAGATGTCGCCGCGACCGTGTCGTCGTGGAGCTCATCCGTCACTTTCGTCTCGTGGTCCGGGCCGGGCGGGTGCCGCACGAGGTGCGGTCGCCCCCGGTAGATGATAGAGGCAACCGGACACACTTTCATCACCCCGTCTTTGCACGTCCGGGCGTCGCCGTCGGATGCCGGGGCCTATCATCTGCGCTGTGACGCATCCCCCGCGCGAGCCGTTGGTCCCTGGAGTCCCCGACGACCCCCCGCCGCAGCGGCACGCCAAGCGACGACCGGGGATGAGCACCACGAGTCGGTCCCTGGTCGTGGTCGGCGTCCTGGTCGCCGTGCTGGCCGGTGCGGCCTTCGGCGGCATGTGGTGGTTCCAGCAGCGCCTCGACGAGAACGTCGAGAAGCTGGGCGACCCGTTCGCCGCCGTGAGCGAGCGGCCGGAGCCGGCCCAGCCGGAGAGCGCCGAGGAGCTCACCGACGTGAACTTCCTGGTCCTGGGATCGGACTCGCGCATCTCGGCCGGCGACCCCTCGCAGTGGGAGGCGGGCGCCCAGCGCACCGACGCCATCATGCTCGTCCACCTTCCCGCCTCCCGGGAGAACGCCGTCGTCGTCTCCATCCCGCGTGACTCCTGGGTCGACATCCCCGGCCACGGGCAGGCGAAGATCAACGCGGCGTTCTCCTACGGCGGGCCGTCGCTGATGATCCAGACCGTCGAGAACCTCACCGACGTGCGGATCAACCACTTCGTGGTGACGGACTTCGACTCGTTCGTGAGCATGACCGACGCGCTGGACGGCGTCCGGATCCGCGTCCCCGAGGACATCGGCGACGGCGACGAGGTCTTCTTCTCCGCCGGCGTGCACATGATGAGCGGCGAGGAGGCCCTGGCCTACACCCGCCAGCGGTACGGGCTGTCGAACGGCGACTTCGGGCGGGTGCAGCGTCAGCAGAACTGGATGCGGGCCATCCTCGGCAAGGTCAACAACAACCGCCGCGACCCCGTGAAGATGACCCGGTTCTTCGAGACCGTCAGCGAGTCGGTGGCTGCGGACGACGAGCTGACGATCGACCGCATGCAGGAGCTGTTCGACCAGGCCTCGGAGATCTCCACCAACGACGTCGTGTTCATGACCGTGCCGTACGAGGGGGTCGGTCGCTCCGCGGACGGTCAGTCGATCGTCGTCCTCGACGAGGATCCGATGACGAAGCTGATGACGGCGATCGGAGACGGCGAGGCGATGTCGTTCATCGAGGAGCACGGCGAGGAGCTCGAGCTGCTGCCCGCGACCGTCAAGTAGGCCGTCCGGCCGGCGGCCCCGCCCGCTCCGCGCGTCCCCCCGCTGTGGGCAGGAAAGATGCCGCCTCGCACCGGTGCGTGCCGACGTAGGCGACCCAGAAGCCCTGCCAGATGCCGACCATGA
>NZ_JAUQYR010000004.1:254126-374033 GCF_030588125.1 Isoptericola sp. b515
AGATGCCGCCTCGCACCGGTGCGAGGCGGCATCTTTCCTGCCCACAGCCCCGAGCGGGGCGGAGCGGGCGGGCCGGGTGGTTCAGGCCGCGGTGTCGACCGCGACCTGCCCGTCGGCGAAGGTCATGTTGGTGACCGTGGTGCCCGGGTAGCGGTGCGCCACGAGACGCTGCACGTCCAGCGCGATGCGCGCGTCCGGGCGGATCTCCACCGAGCCGGGCGGCAGGCCCTTGGCGGCCAGCACCGACTCGATCCGGCTCTTGGCCAGGCCGAGCAGCTTGTGGGCGGGCAGCCCGCCCGCGGAGGCGTCGACGCTCAGCACCGCGACGCCGCCGTCGAACTCCTCGACGCGCAGTCGCGTCCGCACGGCCGGGACCAGCCGCGTCGCCATCTTGAGGGGGCCCGGGAGGTTGTTCACCGCACGGGCGTCGGCGACGACCTCGAGGACGTCGCCCCGGCCGCCGACGTCGGTGACGAAGCGGGGCAGGGTCGTGCCGCCGAGGAGGCCGAGGGTGTGAAGGGTGTCTGCAAGAGTCATTTCGGTGCGCACCCGCGACAGGGTAATGGAACGGACGAACCGGACTGAACCCCCGGGGGAATACATCTCGCCGTGCGATGGTTGACCCGGGCGCTGATGAGTGCCACCTTCTCCTCCCTCCGCTACCCGAACTACCGCCTGTGGTTCGGCGCTGCCCTCGTCGCCAACATCGGCACCTGGATGCAGCGCATCGCCCAGGACTGGCTGGTGCTCACCGACCTCACCGACGACTCCGGCGTCGCCGTCGGCATCACCACCGCCCTGCAGTTCCTGCCGTTCCTGCTGATCGGCCCCTGGACCGGGCTGCTCGCCGACCGCCTGCCCCGCCGGCAGCTCCTCATGGCCACGCAGGGCGCGATGGGCGTCCTGGCCCTCGGCCTCGGCGTGCTCGTGCTGTCCGGCGCGGCCGAGCTCTGGCACGTGTACGCCTTCGCGCTCGGCCTCGGGGTCGCGACCGCCTTCGACAACCCCGTGCGCCAGGCCTTCGTCGCCGAGCTCGTGCCCCCGGAGCGGCTGTCCAACGCCGTCGGCCTCAACAGCGCGTCCTTCAACGCCGCCCGACTGGTCGGACCGGGCGCCGCCGGCCTGCTCATCGCCGCCGTCGGCTCGGGCTGGGTGTTCGTCATCAACGGCCTGACCTTCGCCGCGACGATCGCGGCCGTGGCGCTCATGCGCCCCGCCGCCATGTGGCTCAAGGACCGGGCACCGCGCGGCAAGGGGCAGATCCTCGAGGGTCTGCGGTACGTGCGGGGACGCTCCGACATCGTCGTGATCATGGTGGTCATGGCCGTCGTGTCCACCTTCGGCCTCAACTTCCAGCTCACCAGCGCGATGATGGCGCGGGTCGAGTTCGACCGCGGCGCCGGCGAGTTCGGGCTGCTCGGCTCCGTGCTGGCGATCGGGTCGCTGACCGGCGCGCTGCTCGCCGCCCGGCGCGAGCGCCCGCGGGTGCGGCTCGTCATCGGTGCGGCCTTCGCCTTCGCGGTCGCGACGGCGGTCAACGCCCTCATGCCGACCTACTGGCTCTACGTCGTCACGACCATCCCGGTCGGCCTGTCCGCGCTGACGATGATGACCGCGGCCAACTCCACCATCCAGACCTCGATCGACCCGGTGATGCGCGGGCGGGTCATGGCCCTCTACATGATGGTGTTCCTCGGCTCCACGCCGATCGGCTCACCCGTCGTCGGCTGGATCGGCGAGGCGTTCGGGCCGCGCTGGTCGATCCTCGTCGGGTCGATCACCACCCTCGCCGTGGCGCTCGCGGCCACCGTCTGGGCGATGCGGTCCTGGCGCGTCACGGTGCGCTACCGGCTGCTGCGCCGACCGCACCTCGAGGTCGTCTATCTCGACCCGCCGGTCCCGGCCGGGGACGAGCCGGTCCCGGCGGAGCGGGCCCGGCCGGCCTGACGTCGGGCGCGCCGGCCGCGCTCGCCGTCCCCGTCAGCCTCGTCAGCCGAGCCGGTCGACCACGTAGGTGATGCACTCCGTGAGCGCCGCGACGTCGTCCGGGTCCACCGCGGGGAACATGCCGACGCGCAGCTGGTTGCGGCCCAGCTTGCGGTAGGGGAAGACGTCGAGGATCCCGTGGTCGCGGAGCAGCCCGACGACGGCCCCCGCGTCGACCGACGGGTCCAGGTCGATCGTGCCCACCACCGGGGAGCGCTCCGCCGGGTCGGTGACGAAGGGTGTCGCCCACGGCGTCGCCGCCGCCCAGCCGTACAGGACCTGCGCCGAGCGCTCGCAGCGGCGCACGGACCAGTCCAGCCCGCCGTGCTCGAGCAGCCACTCGACCTGGTCGGCCAGCATGACCAGCGTCCCGACGGCGGGGGTGTTCAGCGTCTGGTCCTGGCGGGAGTTCTCCAGCGCCGTGGTCAGCGACAGGAACTCCGGCACCCACCGGCCGTCGCCGGACGACTCCACCTCCCGGGCGCGCTCCACGGCCGCCGGGGAGCACAGCGCCAGCCACAGGCCGCCGTCGGCGGCGAAGGCCTTCTGCGGGCCGAAGTAGTAGACGTCGGTCTCGTGCAGGTCGACCGGCAGCGCGCCCGCACCCGAGGTCGCGTCGGTCAGCAGGAGCTGGTCGGGGCCGCCCGGGCGGCGCACGGGGGCGACCGCCCCGGTCGAGGTCTCGTTGTGCGGGGTGGCGTAGACGTCCACGGCGTCCGACGGCGTCAGGTGGGCCACCGTCCCGGGTGCGGCCTCGACCACCTCGGGGTCGTCGAGGAAGGGTGCCCGGGCGGTGGCGGCGGCGAACTTGGCCCCGAACTCCCCGAACACGGCATGCTGGGCCCGCCGTCGGACGAGGGACGCCGTGGCGACCTCCCAGAAGGCGGTCGACCCGCCGTTGCCGAGGGCCACCTCGTACCCCGCGGGCAGGTCGAACAACTCGGTCAGGCCCGTGCGCACCCGGTGCACCAGATCCTTGACCGGGGCCTGCCGGTGCGAGGTGCCCAGCACCGGGCGTGCCGGGTCGCCGGCCGCGACGAGGGCCTCGACCTGGCCCGTGCGCACCTTGGACGGGCCGGAGCCGAAGCGGCCGTCGGAGGGCAGCATCGACGCGGGGATCTGGAGGGTCATGCGAATAGACTAGGCCCGGGCCTCAAGACGGGAGCGGACGTGACGGACCTGATCGACACCACCGAGATGTACCTGAAGACGATCTACGAGCTGGGTGAGGAAGGCATCACGCCGCTGCGCGCCCGGATCGCGGAACGTCTGGGGCACTCGGGCCCGACCGTCTCCCAGACGGTCGCGCGGATGGAGCGGGACGGTCTGGTCGTCGTCACCGGTGACCGGCACCTCGAGCTGACCGCCGACGGTCAGGAGAAGGCCGTGCGGGTCATGCGCAAGCACCGTCTGGCCGAGCGTCTGCTCACCGACGTCATCAAGCTCGACTGGCCGCAGGTGCACAACGAGGCCTGCCGGTGGGAGCACGTCATGAGCGACCTCGTCGAGCGTCGGCTGGTGACCCTGCTCGACCACCCGCACCACGACCCGTACGGCAACCCGATCCCGGGGCTGTCGGAGCTGGGGGAGCAGTACGAGGAGCTGCCGTTCCTCGAAGGCGTGCAGTCCCTGCCGCTGTACCTGGAGTCCGGGGCCGACGCCTCCGCGACGGTCGTGCTGCGCCGCATCGCCGAGCCGGTCCAGGTCGACGACGAGTTCCTCCTGCGGCTGTCCGACGCGGGCCTCTTCCCGGGCGCGAGCATCGAGGTGGAGCGCGCCGGCGACGACTTCGTCGTCCGTCTGGTCGACGGTGACGGTGCCCTGGAGCTGCCGGAGGAGCTGGCCAAGCACCTCTTCGTCGCAGCCCGCTGAGATCTCGACGCGACGCATCGGACGCGAGACGTGACCGGAGCGTGACATCGGCGGGGAGGTTCCGGTACGGTCAGACTCGCTCGCGCGGGTGTCTCGCGCGAGTACCGGGACGGGCGCCTAACCCTGTCACCGTCCTGGTTCCCACGGATGACCGCACGACAGGGGCGGGGGACCCACGATTCGGGCACCGGTGACGGTGTCCTCGGGGTGAAGTCCCACGGTTCGTACGGACCGCGGGGCCGGGTGTTTTCTCCCACCCGAACCCGACAGCTGACCTCGTAGGCGAACGGAGAGGTTGAACGTGACTGCTCGCAGCATGCGCGGTAAGCACCGCGCCGCACGCCGCCCCATGATGGCGGCCCCCTCCGCGGCCGCAGGCCGTCGGGCTGCTGTGGTGGCGACCGCCGGTGGTCTCCTGGTCTCCACGATCGGTGGCGCGAGCGCCGCCCACGCGGCGCCGGTGGACGCGGACGCGGCCAAGAAGCTGAGCACCGTGGACCTGGGTGCGCTGACCGACCAGGCGCGCCAGGCGCTCGAGGCGGCCCCGGTGGTCACCGTCGACGCCGAGGCCAAGGTCCAGGTCGAGCGCGTGACGCCCACGATCGTCGAGCGGGCGGACATCAAGGCCGCGCCGGAGCCCGAGCCGGAGCCCGTGCGCGAGGCGGCGCCGTCGCGCTCCTCCGAGCGCGAGTCGCTCTCGAGCTCGTCCTCCTCCTCCTCGACGACGACGTCCTCCTCGGCCACCACGGCCGTGCCGGACTCCGCCGTCGGGTCGACGATCGTCTCCATCGCCTCGCGCTACGTGGGCGTCCCGTACGTCTCCGGTGGCACCACGCCGTCCGGCTTCGACTGCTCCGGGTTCACCCAGTACGTGTACGCCCAGGCCGGTATCTCGCTGCCGCGGTCGTCCTCGGACCAGCGCTACGCCGGCAGCGTGGTCTCCCGCTCCGCCGCGCAGCCGGGCGACCTCATCTGGACCCCGGGCCACATCTCCATCTACGCGGGTGGCAACACGCAGATCGACGCCCCGCGTCCGGGCAAGACGATCCAGTTCCGGAACATCTGGCAGTCCAACCCGACCTTCATCCGAGTCGGCTGAGACGCCGGCACCTCGTGCCGAGGGCCCTGTCGCGCGCAGAGCGCGGCAGGGCCCTCTGTCGTGCCGCGAGGTGCTCCCGGGGGTCCCGGACGCCGGACACCCCTCGAGGGACTCAGCGGGGGGCGCAGTGCCCTCTGCGGGGCCCCTCGGACGTGTATCGCCGCAGATCGTGATCGAAACGTGACATCGGGGCGTGTATCAGATACCGTTCTCGCGTCCGGTGGAGCAGTCTGCCGGACCTCGACCGGACGCCGAGCCCTGCCGCCGGTCGGGAACCGAGACCCTAGGCAGGGGCGGGGGACCCACTCTCGGGCACCGGACACGGTGTCCTCGGGGTGAAGTCCCACGGTTCGTCCGAACCGTGGGGCCGGGTGATTTCTCCCACCCGAACCCGACAGCTGACTTCGTAGGCGGACAGGAGAGGGAACACGTGAACGCACGCACCACGACGCGCGGTCGGCACCTGGCCGCCCGCCGCCCCATCACCGCACCATCTGCAGCCGCGAGCCGTCGTGCTGCCGTGATGGCCACCGCCGGCGGTCTGCTGGTCTCCACGATCGGTGGCGCCACCGCCGCGCACGCCGCGCCCGTGGACTCGGACGCGGCCAAGAAGCTGAGCACCGTGGACCTCGGTTCGCTGACCGACCAGGCCCGCGAGGCCCTGGAGTCCGCGCCCGTGGTCACCGTCGACTCCGGTGCCAAGGTCCAGGTCGAGCGCGTGACGCCGAAGATCGCCGAGAAGGCGGACATCAAGGCGGCGCCCGAGCCCGAGCCCGAGCCGGAGCCCGTGCGCGAGACGACCACCTCGCGCTCCGCCGAGCGGGAGCCCACGTCGACGTCGACGTCGAGCTCGTCCTCGTCGTCGTCCTCGTCCTCGTCGAGCACGACCGAGAGCTCCAGCTCCAGCTCCTCGACGCCGACGGCCGACAGCTCGCGGGGTTCGCAGGTCGTGTCCATCGCGGCCCGCTACCTCGGCACGCCGTACGTCGTCGGCGGCGCCTCGCCGTCCGGGTTCGACTGCTCGGGCCTGGTGACCTACGTGTACGCGCAGGTCGGCGTCTCGCTGCCGCACTCCTCGAGCGCGATCCTCAGCGCGTCCAACACGACGCAGATCTCGCAGTCGTCGGCGCAGCCGGGCGACCTCATCTGGTCCCCGGGGCACATCTCGATCTACATCGGCAACGGCCAGCAGATCGAGGCCACGCGCCCCGGCGGCTGGACCGTCCGCCAGTCCAGCCTCTGGCAGTCCAGCCCGACCTTCCTGCGGGTCACCGGCTGACCGACGCCTCGACCGTCCGCCCCGACGCCCCGGCACTCCTCGTGAGTGCCGGGGCGTCGTGCGTCCGGGCACGGCCCGGCCCCCGAGCGCGCCACGCGGTGTCGCCGGGCGGCCTTTGCTGCGTCTTGCGGGGCGCTTTCGTTAGGCTTGAACCAGGCGGATGCCGGACGGCGAGGTCCGGACGCAGACGGGAGGCGCGAGATGACACGTCCTGAGGTCGTCCTGGTGGGGGTCGACGGTTCCGACGCGAGCATGCACGCCCTGGACTGGGCCGCGGCGTACGCGGCACGTGTCGGGTGGAGCCTGCACGTCGTGTGCAGCTACTCGTTGCCGTCCTTCACGGCCGCCTCCCTGGACGGCGGCTACGCGGCCCTCGACGACACCGCGATCGCCGAGGGGGCCAAGGCGGTGCTGTCCGAGGCCACGGCAAGGGTCGAGGGGATCGGCGTCCCGGTCACGGGGACGGTCGCCACCGGGGACGCCGCCGGGGTGCTCGTCGAGATGTCCGCGGAGGCGTGCCTGGCCGTCGTGGGGACGCGCGGGCGCGGCGGATTCACGGAGCGTCTGCTGGGGACGGTGTCCTCGGCGCTGCCGGCCCACGCGCACTGCCCGACGGTGGTCGTGCCCTACCGGCAGGAGGTCGCCGAGACCGACGACCCGGAGCGGCGCGACGGCGACCGGATCCACGACGTGCGGCGGATCGTCGTCGGGGTCGACGGGTCGCCGACCGCGGAGATCGCGTTGCGGCACGCCGTCGAGCAGGCCGAGACCTGGGACGCCGAGCTCGTCGCCGTGGCCGGGGTCCCGCTGGGCAGCGGGGCCGGCGTGCTGGCGTGGCTGCCGTCCCAGATCGACCACGAGCAGATCCTCGACGACGTCAAGGCAGGTCTGGACGTCATCGTCGACCGGGTCGCGGCCGAGCACCCGGGGCTGACGATCAAGCGCCACGTCCTGGACGGGTCCGGTGCCGAGCTCCTGACGGAGTTCTCGGGCGCGGCGGACCTCGTCGTGGTCGGTTCGCGGGGGCGGGGCGGGTTCCGCGGGCTGCTGCTCGGGTCGACGAGCCAGGCCGTGCTGCACCACTCCAAGTGCCCGGTGCTCGTGGTCACCCGCCGGTGCGACGAGGAGCTGCAGGCCGACTCGGCCGCCTGACCGCCTGTTGTGGGCATGAAATCTGCAGCCCGACACGGGTCCGCGCCTGCAGATTCCATGCCCACAACGTGGGGTTGTGGATGACGGGCCCGCGGCGGGGCATGGTTCTGCCACGGTCGTGGCGTGCTGCGAACCACGGCGGAGGGACCCACCCCTGAACCGTTCCGCGTCGCCGACGCGCTCGCTCAGGGGGCGGACCCCGCCGCGCTGCGCCGGGTCGACCTCGACGCGCCGTTCCACGGCGTCCGCGCCCCTGCCGCGTCCGTCTCCGACCTGGAGGGTCGGTGCCGGGCACTGATGGCCGTGCTGGACGACGGTGTCGTCTTCAGCCACGTCACGGCGCTGCGGCTGCTCGGGGTCGACGTGCCGTGGACCCTGCGGCACGAGGCGGGCGACGGCGCGCCGCCGCACGTCGTCACCTCGCGCGAGGCCGACCGACCGCAGCGTCAGGACGTGGTCGCCCACCGGTCGCGGCAGGAGCTCCTGGACACCATGGTGGTCCGAGGGCTCCCGGTCACCACGCCGGCGCAGACGTTCGTGCATGTCGCGGCAGGCCTCCGGGTGCCGGACGACGTCGTCGTGCTCGGTGACGCGATGATGCGGCACCGGCGCGAGCTCGTGCTGCCCGCGCAGCTGGCCGACCTCGCCGGACGGACGCAGAAGGTCAAGGGGATCGCCCAGGTCCGCGCCCAGGTCCCGCGGGTCCGACCCGGCACCGACTCGGTGATGGAGACGCGGGCCCGCCTGCGGCTCACCGACGCGGGCCTGCCGGAACCGCTGGTCAACGCCACCCTCCGGCTGGCCGACGGGACCTACGTCAAACGCTGCGACCTGCTGTATCCGGACCACCGCGTGATCGTCGAGTACGACGGCGACCAGCACCGCAGCGACCGCGCGCAGTGGCGCGACGACGTGAGGCGACGGCGCTGGACGGAGCGGCTCGGGTACACCGTCGTCGTGGTGGTCGGTGACGACTTCGTCGAGGCGCTCACGGCAGGGGCGGGGTCCGTCGTCGACCGCGTGCGTGCTCTGCTCGCCGGGCCGGTGCCGCCGCTGCCGCCCCGAGCACCCCGGACCGTGGCCGTCCCGTACGTGCTCTCCGCGCCACCCGCCACCCCGTTGTGGGTATGAGATCTGCCGGTCGACCGGGCGTGTCGGCTGCAGATTTCATGCCCACAGCTGGCAGGGGTCAGCGGCGGTTCCGGTACAGGTACATGGTGATCGGCGCGAAGATCGCCGTCATCACCACGGCCGAGACGAGCACCGTCACGATGTCGCCGGTCACGGGGACGCCGGCCATGAGGCCGCGGATCGCCGTCACCAGGTGCGAGACCGGGTTGACGTCCACGAACGCCTGCAGGCCCGACGGCATCGTCGAGGGGTCGACGAAGATGTTCGAGGCGAACGTCAGCGGCATCAGCACCATCATCGACACGCCCATCACGGCGTTCGGGGTGCGCAGCAGCAGGCCCAGGATGGTGAAGATCCAGCTCAGCGCGAACGCGAAGACGAGCAGCAGCGCGACGCCCGCGACCACGCCCAGGACGCCGCCGGCCGGCCGGAACCCGATGAGCAGCCCGAGCCCGATGCACATGATCGACGCGATCGTGTATCGCACCTGGTCCCCGAGCAGCGCCCCGACGATCGGGGCGGGCCGCCAGATCGGCAACGACCGGAACCGGTCGAAGACCCCCTTGGTGATGTCGGTGTTCAGCGTGTAGCCGGTGTACACGGTGACGATGATGATCGTCTGCACCAGGATCCCCGGCAGCAGGAACTGGATGTAGGCGTCCGTGGACCCGGCCAGCGCCCCGCCGAACAGGTACGTGAACATCAGCGTGAAGATCACCGGGGAGACGAGCACGTCGAAGAGCTGCTCCGGCACGTGCTTGATCTTCAGCAGGGCGCGCCACCCGAAGGTCAGGGAGGTCGAGACCGCGGAGGGCCGCGCCGGCCGCTCCTCCAGCGCGACGGCCTCCCGCAGCGTCGTGGTGCTCAGCTCGGTCGCGGTCATCGGGACATCTCCTGCTCCATCGCGGGTTCGTCGGAACCCTGGTCGTCCTCCGGCAGGGGCCGGCCGGTCAGCGTCAGGAACACCTCGTCCAGGCTGGGCTGCCCGAGGGAGAACTCCGGCACCTCGATCCCGGCCTCCCCGAGCGCCGGCAGGACCTGCGCGACGTGGTGGGTGCCGTCGTCGGGCACCCGGGCCGTGAGGGCGTAGGGGTCGGTGGGCAGCGTCGGCTCCGTGCCGAGCACCCGGTGCACGATCCCGGCCGCCTCGGCGCGCCGGGAGGCGTCGGCCAGGCGCAGGGCGACCGCCCCCTGGCCCACGGAGTGCTTGAGCTCGCTGGACGTGCCCTCGGCGATGAGCCGGCCGTGGTCGATGACCCCGATGCGGTCCGCGAGCTGGTCGGCCTCCTCGAGGTACTGGGTGGTGAGCAGAACCGTGGCGCCGTCCTCCACGAGCACCCGCACGATGTCCCACACCTGGTTGCGCGACCGCGGGTCCAGGCCCGTCGTGGGCTCGTCGAGGAACAGCACGCGGGGTGACAGCACGAGCGACGCCGCGAGGTCGATCCGACGCCGCATGCCTCCGGAGTAGGTCTTGACCTGGCGCCCTCCGGCGTCGGTCAGGCCGAAGGCGGCGAGCAGGTCGTCGACCCGGCGTCGCGCGGCCGGGCCCCGGAACCCGTACAGCCGGGCCAGCATCAGCAGGTTCTCGGTGCCGGTGAGGTCCTCGTCCACGGACGCGTACTGGCCGGTCAGCCCGACCGCGGCCCGGACCGCGTCGGCCTCGGCGACGACGTCGTGCCCGAGGACCTTCGAGGTGCCCGCGTCCGGCCGCAGCAGGGTGGCGAGCATGCGGACGACCGTCGTCTTGCCCGCCCCGTTGGGTCCGAGCAGGCCGTACACGCTGCCGGTCGGGATGGACAGGTCGACGCCGTCGACCGCCTTGGTGGTCTTCTTGCCGGAGGTGAAGTGCCGGACGAGTCCGGCGGCCTCGACGGCGAGCTGAGGCGATGCGGTCATGAGGTCTCCTCGATGGTCCTGACGTCAATCTAGAACGTAGGACGAGGGACCGACAGGGGATTCATCGCCGGCCGACACGGGATCCCGGGGTCGCTAGGGTTTCGCCATGATCTCCCGCACCTCGCCCCGGGCGCGCGTCGGCGCGACCGCCGACCGCCTGAACGTCGCCTACCTGGCCGACTGGGTCGCCACGCAGGCGGGACTGGCCCGGCTGCCGGGCGTGCAGTACGCGGTGAGCGTCGACGGCGACCTCGTGCTCGACGGTGCGTGGGGCGTCACCGACCTCACCTCCGGCACACCGCTGCGGACCGACCACGTCTTCCGGGTCGCCTCGCACTCGAAGACGTTCACCGCCACTGCGGTCGCCCGGCTCGTCGACGCCGGCCGGTTGCGGATGGACGACCCGCTGTCCCGGCACGTCGCCGAGCTCGGCGGTACCGACGTCGGGCAGGTGACGGTCCGCGAGGCCCTCGGGCACACCGGCGGGATGCTGCGCGACGGTCGCGACGCCGACTACTGGCAGCTCGCGACCCCGTTCCCGGACCGCGCGACCCTGCTCGACGAGGTCCTGAACCACGGCCAGGTGTACGGCCGCGGCGAGCACTTCAAGTACTCGAACCTCGCCTACGGCCTGCTCGGCATGGTGATCGAGGAGGTCACCGGCGCGTCGTACGCGGACCACGTCCGGGCGGACCTGCTCGAGCCCCTGGGCCTGGCCGACACCTCGCCCGAGCTGGACGACGACGTCGCCCGCCGCGCCGTCGTCGGCCACAGCGCCCGCGCTCTCGCCGCCCCGGGCCTGGCCACGACGTTCGCGGACGGCCGGCTGCCGGTCGCTGCGGTGACGACGGGAGCGCTGGCCGCGGCCACCGGCTTCTGCTCCACGGCACGCGACCTGGTGCGCTGGGCCGACGCGCACGCGGGCGGGGCGACGCTGGTCCGCCCCGAGACCCGCCGGCTGCTGCAGCGGGACGAGTCGGTGATCGACCGTCCGCACAGCGCCCGGCGCGGCTACGGCCTGGGCTTCGAGAGCCGCGTGGTGGACGGACGGCGGCTGGTCGGGCACTCGGGTGGCTTCCCGGGGCAGATCACGCGGACCTGGTTCGACCCGGAGGAGCGGATCGCCGTCGCGGTGCTGACGAACGCGATCGACGGCCCGGCCGACGTGCTCGCGCTGGGGATGCTCGGGCTGGTCGGTGCGGCGCTGGACGGGACGGACCCCGAGCACGGGAAGAACCCGGATGCCGGGGACGACGCTCCGGACGACGCCGCCGCCGCGCACCCGTTGGACCGGTGGACCGGCCGGTTCGCGAACCTGTGGGGGATGACCGACCTGGCCCGGCTGGGCGACCGGGTGTGGGCGATCGACCCGCGACGTGCGGACCCGTTGGACGGAGCCGAGCGGCTCACGGTCGACGGCGACGTGCTGCGGCCGGAGCCGCACGCCGGGTTCGGCCCCGTGGGCGAGCCGATCCAGGTGCTGCGCGACGCGGCGGGTCTGCCGAGCGCCGTCGTCGTCGGCGGGATGACGTCGTGGCCGGCGGACGCGTTCGAGCGGCAGCGGCGGGCGCACGCCGCGGGCTAGGTGCCGCCGGCCCGACCGGTCACAGGTGCAGGGGGTCCAGGTGCGGGGGCGGCAGCGGGCTGGGGTCCTCGAGGGTCTCCGCGCCGACGGACTCCGGGGCGAGGAGTCGCATCACGGCGTCGTCCAGGTTCGCCCGGATCGCCGCCTCCAGCCCGTCGGCGTCACGGGCCTCGAGCCGCTCCACGAGCGGCGCGTGCGCTTCGGCCGCGTCCTTGCGCACGACGTACACCTCGCTGACGGTGAAGCTGGCGATGCGTACCTCGACGATGAGGGTGCTCATCCACCCCATCAGCCAGGCGTTGCCGCTCGCCGCCACCAGCTGCCAGTGCAGGTTGAGGTCCGCGGCGCCGACGCGCAGCGCGTCGTGGGTCGCGTCGGCGCGGGCCAGCTCCTCGTGCGCCGTGCGGACGGCGGCGATCTGCTGGTCGGTGGCCTGGTCGACGGCGATCCGGGCCGCCGAGGTCTCCACCGTCGCGCGCGCCGCGTAGAGCGGGCGGACCTGGTCGCGGCCGATCTGCCGCACCGACAGGCCGCGCCCCGGTGTGGCGACGACGAGACCCTCCGACACCAGCCGTTGCGCCGCCTCGCGGAACGGGCCCCGGCTGACACCGAGCTGCCGGGCCACCTCGATCTCCCGGATCGGCGACCCCACCCGCAGCGCGCCGGTGTAGATCGCGTTGCGCAGCTCGACGGTGATGAGGTCGACCGTGGACGGCCGGGTGACGCGCGAGAGGGTCGGTGCGGCACCGGGTGCGGGACGGTGTGACGGGGGCATGGAGCTCCTTCCGAGGTCACGACACGACAACGATCCGGGGCCGTGGATGTTGCCAGCAGGTATCGCCGGGTGACTTCCGCCGTGCCGAGCGGCGTGATCACGCCGATTCTGCGATTGTAGGACAATCAGACGCAACGACACGCCCATTGTCGGATCGTTCAGAACGCGGCTACCGTAACGAATTGTCCACACATCCAGCCCCGCAGCGTCACGCGTCCGGGGCGACGGAAGGAGACTCCCGTGCAGTCCATCAGGACCACGCATCGCCGCCGGGCCCTGGCCGCGGCCGGCTCTGCTCTCGCTCTGACCGCCCTCGCTGCGTGCTCGAGCGTCGACGACGGCTCGGACAGCGGCGACAGCGGCGGTGACAGCGGCGACGGCGAGTCGATGTCCACGCTCGCCGACCTGCAGGAGGCCGGCTCCATCAACGTCGGGTTCTTCGGCGAGGTGCCCTACAGCTACGAGGAGGACGGCGAGCTCACCGGTGCCACCATCGAGCTGGGCCGTGCCATCTACGGCGAGCTCGGCATCGACGAGGTCACCGGCACCCAGGTCGAGTGGGGCGCCCTCATCCCGGGCGTCAACGCCGACCGTTTCGACGCCGTCAGCGCCGGCATGTCGATCCTTCCCGAGCGCTGCGAGCAGGTGGCGTTCGCGGAGCCGACGATCATGTACACCACGGCCTTCCTCGTGCCCGAGGGCAACCCGGAGGGACTGACCGACTGGCAGTCCGTCGAGGGCAGCGGCCTCAAGCTCGCGGTGACGTCGGGTGCCATCGAGGCCGGCTACGCCAGCGAGACCGACGTCGACGCCATGGAGGTCCCGGACCGCCAGGCCGGCCTGGACGCCGTCGTGTCCGGTCGTGCCGACGCCTACGCGCTGACCGGCATCTCCCTGCGTGCCCTCGCCGAGGAGACCGACCAGCCGGTCGAGGCCACCGAGGCGTTCGTCGCGACGATCAACGGTGAGCCGCAGATCGGTGCCGGTGCGGAGGTCTTCCGCCAGGACGACACCGAGCTCCTCGCCGCGTACAACGACGGCCTCTCCACCTACCTGGAGGACGAGGCCGCCTGGCTCGAGGTCATGGAGCCCTTCGGCTTCAGCGAGACGGAGTTCCCGCCGTCCGGCCTGACCGCCGAGCAGCTCTGCGACCCGGAGCAGGACCTGTCGGACCTCGCCGACGAGCTGGGCATGGACTACTGAACGCATGAGCGATGACATCCAGGAACTCGTCGAGAGGCTCCCACTTCTCGGAGACGCAGTTCTTGTCACGTTGCAGATGACACTGGGCGGGGCTCTCCTCGCCATCGTCATCGCCGTGCTGCTCGGGTTCGGCTCGCGCACCCGGTCCCTCTGGGTGCGCGGGCCGTCCCGCGTCGTCGTCGAGTTCTTCCGCGGCACGTCGCTGGTGGTCCAGCTCTTCTGGCTCTTCTACGTGCTGCCGGTGTTCGGCTTCAAGATGGAGGCGCTCGCCGTGGCCGTCGTGGCCCTCGGCCTCAACTACGGCGCCTACGCCTCCGAGGTCGTGCGCGGCTCGATCGCGTCCGTCCCGCCGGGCCAGTGGGAAGCCGCCACCGCGCTGAACATGACGTGGTTCCACAAGGTGCGCCGCGTCATCTTCCCGCAGGCGTGGGCCCTCATGATCCCGATGCTGGCGAACCTGCTGATCCAGCTGGTCAAGGGCTCGGCGCTGGCGTACTACATCACGCTCCAGGACGTGAACTTCTGGACCGTCGAGCTGCGCCGCGCCACGGCCGACACGTTCTTCAGCTACACGGCCGGTCTGCTCGTCTACTTCATCATCGCGTACCTGCTGACCTGGGGGATGAACATCCTGGAGGAGCGTGCCAAGCGTCGGCTCGGCCGGGGTACCCGACCGAGCCTCCGCGAGACGCTCGGGCTCAAGCCCCGGGGCCTGTACACCCCGAAGGTCCCTGAGCCGACGGGGGGTGCCCGATGAACGACAGCATCTGGGACTGGGACCGCGCCTGGGAGGTTCTCCCCCTCCTCCTCGAAGGGCTCTCGGTCACGATCCAGATCACCGTGCTCGGCATGCTCATCGCGTCGATCCTGGGTCTCTTCATCGCGCTGGCGATGCGCACGCCGAGCCGGTGGGTGACGGCGCCGTTGAAGTTCCTCGTGGACTTCATCCGCATGACGCCTCTGCTCGTGCAGCTCGTGTTCGTCTACCTGCTGCTGACCTGGGTGCCCGGCTACGTGGTCGGCTTCGTCGTGCTCGGCGTGCACTACGCGACGTACATGTCCGAGGTGTACCGCGCCGGCATCGAGGCCGTGCCGAAGGG
Source organism: Isoptericola sp. b515 (assembly GCF_030588125.1). Taxonomy (NCBI): domain Bacteria; kingdom Bacillati; phylum Actinomycetota; class Actinomycetes; order Micrococcales; family Promicromonosporaceae; genus Isoptericola; species Isoptericola sp. b515. The sequence continues at coordinate 269,208 of NZ_JAUQYR010000004.1, forward strand.
TCAGTGGGAAGCCGCCACGGCCCTGAACATGGCCAAGGGGCGCACCTGGCGTGCCGTCATCCTGCCGCAGGCGATCCGCAACACCCTGCCCGGTCTGGGCAACTACGCGATCTCCATGTTCAAGGAGACGCCGTTCCTCTTCGCCATCTCCGTCAACGAGATGTACAAGGCGGGGCAGGACTACGGTGCCAACACGTTCTCGTACATCGAGGCGCTGACGATGGTCGGTCTGCTCTTCCTCGCGGTGAGCTACCCGACCTCGCTGCTGGTGCGCAGGATGGAGATCCGCCTTGCCTGACCCGACCAACTCCGCAGAGAGCCAGACCATGACCAACACCTCGGGCGACGTGCCCGCCATCGAGTTCCGGGACGTCGTGAAGCGTTTCGGCGACAACGTCGTGCTCGACGGGCTGAACTTCTCGGTCCCGCAGGGTCAGCGCATCACGCTGATCGGCCCGTCAGGGTCGGGCAAGACGACGATCCTGCGCCTGCTGATGACCCTCGAGGAGCTCAGCGGCGGCCTGATCCTCATCGACGGTGACCCGTACACCCACGAGTACAAGGGTGACAAGTGGGTCGCCGTGCCGGAGAAGCGTCGCCGCGTGGTGCGCAACCGGGTCGGGATGGTCTTCCAGCAGTTCAACCTGTTCCCGAACATGACGGTCCTCGGGAACATCATCGAGTCGCCGATCCACGTGCTCGGCAAGTCCAAGGCCGAGGCCGTCGCCGACGCCGAACGGCTGCTCGAGAAGGTCGGCATGTCCGAGAAGCGGGACTTCAACACCAACGAGCTGTCGGGCGGTCAGCAGCAGCGCGTGGCGATCGCCCGCGCGCTGGCGATGGACCCGGAGATCCTGCTGCTCGACGAGGTCACCTCGGCGCTCGACCCGGAGATCGTGGCCGACGTCCTCGACGTGCTCCGCGAGATCGCGGAGACCACGGACATCACGATGCTGCTGGTGACGCACGAGATGCAGTTCGCCCGCGAGGTGTCGGACCGCGTGCTGATGTTCGACAAGGGGCAGATCGTCGAGGAGGCCGACCCCGAGACGATGTTCACCAACCCGACGCACGACCGGACCAAGGAGTTCCTCAAGGCCGTCCTCGGCGGCTGAGCTCCGCGCAGCGCACCACCCGCGTGACGTGCACGAACGGCCCGGGGTGTCCAGTTCTTCTGGACACCCCGGGCCGTTCGTCGTCCGGGCCGGGTGGACCGTCGGCCCCACCCGGTCGCCGTCGGTCTGCCCCCGATCGCGGTCGGTCAGCCCGCGGTGCCGTCCGCTCCGGAGCCGTCCGTGCTCGACCCGACGTCGGTTCCGGGCTCGGTCCCGGACGAGGCCCCGCCGTCGCCGGGCGACGCGGGGTCGGTGGGTTCGGCCGGGTCGGTGGGCTCGACCGGATCTGTCGGATCGACAGGGTCGGTGGGTTCGGCCGGGTCGGTCGGCTCGACCGGCTCGGTCGTTCCGGGGCTCGGCGTCGGCGTGGCGGTCGAGCCGTCCTCGGTCTCCGTGGCCGAGCCGTCCGTGGAACCGTCCGTCGTCGTGCTGTCCTCCGGGCCGGAGCCCTGCGTGCCGGAGGCCGGTCCGGACTCCTCGTCGTCCGTGATCCTGTTGCCCGAGCCGATGGTCTCGGCGGCGTCCCGGTCCACCGTGCGGCTCAGGCTCGTCCCGGACCCCTCGACCCCCTGGACGGCGGCCGACAGGGGCTTGCCGAGGACGAGCTCGGTGACGAGCACGACCCCCATGACGACGACGAACAGGACCCCGGCCGAGGCGGCGAGGACCCGGACCGTGCCGTGACGGTCGATCAGCCGGAGCCACGCGTTGCGAGGCGTGCCCGCGGCGGGTGCCTCGTCGGCCGGTCGGGCGGCGTCGTGCGGGCCGGCCGTGTCGGTCCCCTCGGCGGGCAGCGCCATGGCGTTCGGCCCGGTGCCGGCGTTCGGCCCGGTGCCGTCCGGAGGGGTGCCGTCGTCGGCGGGCCCGGTGACGACGGTCCCGGCCGCGGTGGACACGGCGCTGACGGCGCGCGTCCCCGGCCGGGTCCGCGCCATCTGGCCCATGACCGGCTTGAGCTGGGCGTGCGTGCGCTCGATGGAGCGCGTGTAGAGGAAGTTGGCGACCACCGTCAGCACGCTGGCGACGCCGGCACCGATGATCGTGCCGGCGATGCCGAAGAAGGAGAGCATCACGGTGGTGCTGACGGCGGCGAGCGCGCTGGCCACGATCTGGGTGATCGAGAGCTTCGTGGCCGTGGACTCGGACGGCTTCTCCGGGCCCTCGGTGCGGGCCGGGCGCTCGTCGGTCGGGGGAGGGCTGGTCGCGGTCACGGGCGCCTCCTGGGTGCGAAGGGACGGCGGAGCCCGCGCCACCCGTCGGCTGACCTGCCGTGCGTTGCTGCGGTTCCGGCGTCGGCCGCGGGCGTTCACCCGCAGCCTAGGTCGGCGGCTGTGCCGCCCGCGGTGAGGAGCCGGGGAGGTTCCGTGCTGTGACGGACGCCTCACGACCCTGCACACGCTTGTGGGCATGAAATCTGCGGTCGTCGGCGACGACGAACCGCAGATTTCATGCCCACAGCGAGGGTGCGGATCAGGCGGAGGCTGCCTCCGCGGCGGCCAGCAGCATGCAGGTCGCGACGCCGTCCATGGCGACGCGGACCTCCTCCAGCGGCGGCATCGACGGGGCGAGACGGATGTTCGCGTTCCGCGGGTCCTCGCCGTACGGGAACGTCGCGCCGGCCGGGGTCAGCTTGATCCCGGCCTCCTGCGCGAGCTGCACCACCCGCGACGCCGTGCCCGGCACGACGTCCACGGAGACGAAGTAGCCGCCGGCCGGCTCCGTCCAGGTCGCGACGCCCGTGTCCCCGAGACGGTCGGCGAGGATCTCGACGACGGCACGGAACTTCGGCGCGAGGATCTCGCGGTGCTTCGCCATGTGCGCCCGCACGCCGTCGGCGTCCCCGAAGAACGCCGCGTGGCGGAGCTGGTTGACCTTGTCCGGGCCGATCGAGCGGAACGCCAGGTGCTGCTTGAACCAGGCCACGTTGGCCGGCGACGACGCGAAGAACGACACCCCGGCCCCGGCGAACGTGACCTTGGAGGTCGAGGCGAACATCAGCACGCGGTCCGGGTTGCCGGCCTCGGCGGCCAGGCCGATCGCGTCCGCCGTCGGCGTCTCGTGCTCGGTCAGGTGGTGCACCGCGTAGGCGTTGTCCCAGAAGATGCGGAAGTCGGGCGCTGCGGTCGGCATCGACACCAGGCGGCGGGCGACGTCCTCGGTGATCACCGACCCGTCCGGGTTGGCGTACGTCGGCACCGCCCACATGCCCTTGACGGACGGGTCGTGCGCGACGAGCTCGGCGACGGCGTCGACGTCCGGGCCCTCCGGCGTCATCGGCACCGTCACCATGCGGATGCCGAGCTCCTCGCAGATCGCGAAGTGGCGGTCGTAGCCGGGCACCGGGCACACGAACGTGATCTCGCCCTGCTGCGACCACGGACCCTCGCCGCCCGGGACGCCGAACAGCATCGCCTGCACGACGGAGTCGTACATGAGGCGCAGCGACGCGTTGTCCTGGGCGAGCAGCTGGTCGACGGGCACGCCGAGCAGCTCGGCGAAGATCTCGCGCAGCTCCGGCAGCCCGTCGAGGCCACCGTAGTTGCGCACGTCGGTGCCGGCGGCGGAGGTGTGTCGTCCCTCGCCGGGCAGCGCCAGCAGCGGCTCGGACAGGTCGAGCTGTTCGGCGGACGGCTTGCCCCGCGTCAGGTCCAGGGACAGGTCCCGGGCCTGGAGGGCTGCGTACTGCTCGCGCAGCTCCGGCAGGCGTGCGGCGAGCGCGGGGTCGACGGCGGCATGGTCGGCTGGTGAGGTACTCACGCCTCCGAGCCTACGCGCCGGTGGTGCCGCGGTCGTCGTCGGGAACGGCCACATTCCGGCGCCGAAAACTGCGGCGACGTCCACGTGTCGGTGCCTGGGGACCCTCGATCAGGTCGGCCGGGGGCTGCTCGATCACCGGGGGGAACCGGCCGGGCGGGACGCCGAACGCACTGCGTGACTGCGCGACGACGCCGTGCCCCAGGGCACGGCCGCCGGCGAAGCCGACGACGGCACCGACGCCGAACGGGATCATCCGGCCCAGGGCCAGCGTGCCCTGCTTGGCGAGCTGGCGGCGCAGGAACCGGTGGGTGAGCACGCGGTTGACCCGCTTCAGGGTGGACTGCGGCATCGAGGTCAGGAGCACCTTGCCCCAGGCCATCTGGGACCCGGCCGCGGCCTTCTCGACGTCACGGGCGCCGGCCTCGCCGAGCACGGTGGCCAGCAGCAGGGCGCGGCGGCGGGCGACGTCCTCGATCGCGATGCCGTGCACGCTGGCGACACCCAGGGAGAAGACGGCCGACGACGCGAAGAACGTCGCGATGTCGCTCGTCGTCAGCACGGCAGCCGCGCTCGTGCCGACCGCGGGGGCCGCCGCCACCGCGCCGACCGCGCCGCCCGCCGTCGCGACGAGCGTCAGGTACTCCTTCTCCAGGATCCGGATGACTTCGGCAGGGTCCGCCTGGGGGTTGCGGCGGCGCACGGAGTCGACGTGCCGGTGGATCGCTGCCGAGGGGATGGTGACGGCCTTGGTCAGCAGCGCGTCCAGCACCGGCGTCGGCCGGTACCGGGTCCAGGACTCCAGCTCCTGCGGGGGCTGTGCGTCGTGCGGCGTGGTCATCTCCGCGACTTTACCGACGTCGCTGCAGAAGGCGACTCAGACGGAAGAGCGACGCGTGCATCATGCCGCGCAGGAACAGTCCCACCAGCACCTCGTTGGCGCGGCGCGGCCAGGGTCCCGCCAGGTAGGCCTCCTCCCACCAGACGATCCGGGTGCGGTCCAGGTCCACGGGGACGACGTCGAACCCGGCCACACCCCGCAGGTACGGACCCTCCTTGCGCACCGCGCTGCGTCCGATGGTCCCGGCCCGCGTGGACGGCCGCTGCTCGGCGGTGATGGTCATGCGGTCCGGGAACCCCGGCAGGCCGCGCCTGATCCCCGGACCGCTCACCATCGTGAACGTGTCCCCAGGGCCCAGCGGGGCCGTCGGTTCGGGGGAGAGGTGCGTCAGCGGGATGAACCGGGGGTGGGTGCGCGGGTCGGCGACCCAGGCGAACGCGACGTTCGCCGGCACGGGGACGACGCGGGAGACCTCGACGCGGTGCGGGTGCATGGTTCCTCGGCTCAGTCCTGGGGCGGGAGGAACTCGGCGGGCGGCACCTCGGCGCCGGCCTTGAGCGTGCGGCCCACGGTGCAGGCCCGGTCGATGGAGCGCTGGGCGAGCAGCAGCGTCTTGGCGCGCGTCTTCTCGTCGAGGCCGGACAGGTCGATCTCGAAGATCTCGCTCAGCACCGGGTAGCGGTCGTCCTCCATGTCCTTGCCGTTCTCGACCCGGATGGTGGTCTCGTAGTCGTCGCCGAGCACGCGGGAGAACTTCGTGTCGCTGGACATGCCCGCGCAGGCGGCCAGGGCGATCTTCAGCAGCTCGCCGGGGGTGAAGACGGCTCCCTCGGACGACGGGCCGATCTCCACGGTCGCGCCGCGTGCGCTGAACCCGCGGTAGGTGCGGGTGCCGGTGCGCTCGACCCACAGCGGGTCGGTCGGCGACGGGGTGACGGCGGCCGGGGCGTCCTCAACAGTCTGATCGGTCATGGGTCGATCCTCGCACCTTCTCGCGGGGTGCCGATGTCAGCGCGCGAGCAGCTGCTGGGTCCGCGCGACGGCGGCCTCCCGGTGCGCCGCCGTCGGCCAGGCGCGATCCTCGTGCGACGTCGGGACGAGCTGCAGCCGTGCCGCCGGGTCGCGGACGGTCAGCGCGGTCAGCTCCCGGCGGCCGGGCCGCACGGTGCCGGTGGCCACCGGGGCCGGCAGCGTCACCCACCAGCGCGGGGCGTCGTCGCCGCGGACCCACAGCTCGACCCGGTCGGGCAGGAACGCGTAGACGACGTGCTCCCGGTCGGGGCAGTCGGGCGGCAGGCCGCGCGTCCCCGCACGCAGGGACCGCGCCTCGGCCGTCAGTGCCGTCGTCGGGCGTCCCACCACCAGCGGCGCCCCCGGGCGGTGACGGGCCACGTGGCGCACCTGGCCGCGCACCCGTGCCGCGACGAAACCGAACCAGGCCAGCACGCCGAGGACCGCCACGGCTGCGGCCACGCCGATCATCAGCCACACCCCGGGCTCGTCCAGCCGGCGGCCGATCCGGGCCATGACCAGCAGCACGACCAGGACCGAGACCAGCCCGGCCAGTCCGCCCGTGGTGAGTCCCCGCCCGGGCAGCGTGCGACGCGGCATCCCGGCTCCCTCCGGCTCGACGATGCGGTCCGTAGACTCTCGCACATGAGCGGAGCCCCGGAGACGAGCATCCCCACGCCGTACGAGGACCTCCTGCGTGACGTCCTCGCGACCGGCACCCCCAAGGGTGACCGCACCGGGACCGGGACCCGCAGCGTGTTCGGGCGCCAGCTCCGCTACGACCTGTCCGCCGGGTTCCCGCTGATCACCACCAAGCGGGTGCACCTGAGGTCGATCGCCTACGAGCTGCTGTGGTTCCTGCGCGGCGACTCGAACGTGCGCTGGCTGCAGGAGCGCGGCGTGACGATCTGGGACGAGTGGGCCGACGACGACGGCGAGCTCGGCCCCGTCTACGGCGTCCAGTGGCGCTCGTGGCCCACCCCGGACGGACGCCACCTCGACCAGATCGCGGCCGTCGTCGAGCAGATCCGCACCAACCCCGACTCCCGCCGGCACGTCGTCACCGCGTGGAATCCGGCCGAGATCGAGGACATGGCCCTGCCGCCGTGCCACGTCATGTTCCAGTTCTACGTCGCCGACGGCCGGCTGAGCTGCCAGCTCTACCAGCGCTCGGCCGACCTGTTCCTCGGGGTCCCGTTCAACATCGCCTCCTACGCGCTGCTGACCCACATGGTCGCGGCGCAGACCGGGCTCGAGGTCGGGGACTTCGTGTGGACCGGCGGCGACTGCCACATCTACGACAACCACGTCGAGCAGGTGCGGACCCAGCTCGCCCGCGAGCCGTACCCGTACCCCGAGCTGCGGCTCGCACCGTGCGAGTCGATCTTCGACTACACCTTCGAGGACATCGAGGTCCTCGGGTACCAGCACCACCCGGGCATCAAGGCCCCGGTCGCGGTCTGAGCGTGATCGGACTCATCTGGGCCCAGGCACGCGACGCCGCCGGGCGGCCCGTCATCGGGGCCGACGGCGGCATCCCGTGGCACGTGCCCGAGGACTTCGCGCACTTCCAGCGCACGACGTCGGGGCACCCCGTCGTCATGGGACGGCTCACCTGGCAGTCCCTGCCGGACCGGGTGCGGCCGCTGCCCCGTCGGACGAACGTCGTCGTCACCCGCGGTGCTCCTGCGGATGTCGTGGCGCTCGCGGTGCCGGAGCGTCGTGACGACGTCCACGTGGCAGCGTCGGTCGAGACGGCGCTCGCCGCGGCCGCCGCGGCACCCGGCGGCGACGAGGTCTGGGTGATGGGAGGGTCCCGGGTGTACGCGGACGCGCTGGCGCTCGCGGACCGGCTCGTGGTCACCGAGGTCGACCTGGAGGTCGCGGGCGACGCCTTCGCCCCCGACGTCGACCCGGACGCCTGGGAGCTCGTGGCCGAACCCGCGGATACCGGGGCCGACGACGGCGGCTGGGTCGCGTCGTCGGGCGCGGACGGGCTGCGGTACCGGATCCGCACCTACCGCCGGCGTCCGTGACGCGGCGCCTTCAGACCAGGTCCCGGACGGCGGCGTACTGCTCACGGACCCCCGGCCGCGGGTCGGCCTCGAGCGTGGTGGCCACCGCTGCCGACCACGCCGGCGCCTGCGCACCCCGTGACGCCGCCGCCGCGAGCACCCAGGCCGCCTGGCGCGCGGCGCCGTCGGCGACGTACTCACCAGGCTCCGGGATGGAGATCGGGAGCCCGAAGACCTGCGTCGCGACGGTCTGCACGGCCGGCGACTGCGCCGCGCCGCCGATGAGCAGGACGCGCTCGACCGGCACGTCCTGGGCGCGCAGCGCGTCCAGGCCGTCGGCGAGCCCGCAGAGCATCCCTTCGACGTAGGCACGCGCCAGGTGCTCGCGGGTGGAGGTCGCCAGCCGGATGCCGTGCAGGGTGCCGGTGGCATCGGGCCGGTTGGGGGTGCGCTCGCCCTCGAGGTAGGGCACGAGGACGAGGCCGTCGGCGCCGGCGGGGGCGGCGAGGGCGAGGTCGGAGAGCTCGTCGAACCCCGCGCCGAGCACGGTGCGGGCGGCGTCGAGCACGCGGGCGGCGTTGAGCGTCACGGCGAGCATCAGGGCGTTGCCGGTGGCGTCGGCGAACCCGTTGATGGCCCCGGACCCGTCGGCGGTGCGCCGCGGCGCCACGGCGGAGACGACGCCGGAGGTCCCCAGCGAGATCGCGATGTCGCCGGGCTGCATCCCCAGGCCCAGCGCCGCGCCCGCGTTGTCGCCGGTGCCCGGGCCGAGCAGTGCGCCGCCGTCGACGTCGGCACCGGCCACGCTCGGGTGGGCGATACCGCCGGACACGGACGGGGCGAGGATGCGGGGGAGCGCGACGTCGTCGCGATCGAACGCGAGACGCAGCAGATCGCGGCGGTACGCACCGGTGGTGCCGTCGTCGTCCCCGGGGGCCTCGGCGTCGTAGTAGCCGGTGCCCGAAGCGTCGGAACGGTCGGTGAACAGGGCGCCGAAGTCAGGCCCGAGCGGGGAGTCGTCGGCCGGCCCGTAGCCGGCGATGCGCCAGCTCAGCCAGTCGTGGGGGAGGGCGACGGCGGCGACCCGGGCGGCGTTCTCGGGTTCGGCATCCCGCAGCCAGCGCAGCTTCGTGATCGTCAGGGACGCCACGAGGACGGAACCCGTGGCGTCGGCCCAGCGCTGGGCGCCCGTGGCGCGGTCACCGTCGCCGAGCTCGGTGATGAGGTACTCGGCGGCCGGGGCGGAGCGGGTGTCGTTCCAGAGGAGGGCCTCGCGGACCACCCGACCCTCGGCGTCGAGGGCGACCAGCCCGTGCTGCTGACCGCCGACGGCGATCGCGGCGACGTCGTCGAGGCCGTCGGCGTCCCGTGCCGCCTCGCGGAAAGCGTCCCACCAGCGGTCGGGATGGATCTCGGTGCCGTCGGGGTGCTTCGCCGAGCCGCTGCGCACGAGGGCGCCGGTGTCGGCGTCACGGACGACGATCTTGCAGGACTGCGTGGAGGTGTCCACGCCGGCCACGAGGGGCATCGTTGCTCCGAGGGAATCGAGGTCCTCCCCCCAGGACCGATGGCTACGGATTGCTGCAGACAGCGCCGCCTACTGCAGCAATCCGTAGCCGTCGGCCCCGGGTGGAGAGGACGGACGGTGGTGGTCAGCCGATGAGGTGCTTCAGCGCGAGCTGGTGCAGCTTGACCAGCCCGTAGTCGCGCTCGGCGGCGGCGTCGACGTCGAGCCCGTCGACCGACTCGTCCGCCAGGAAGGCGTCGAAGGACTCGCCCTCGGCCAGGGTGGACTGCCCGAGGTCGAAGATCCCGGCGTGCTCGAACGCCGCCTGGACCGCGGGGTCCTGCCGGTACGCGGCGGCCTTGGCGGCGAGCATGTCGTAGGTCTCCATGTTCGCCTTCGCCGACTCCCACACGCCGTCGAGGTACTCGGTGCGCGAGGGCTTGTAGTCGAAGTGGCGCGGGCCCTCGTAGCGCGGCCCGCCGTTCGGGAACCCGTTCTCCAGCAGGTCCACGGTGAAGAACGCGTTGAGCAGGTCGCCGTGGCCGAACACGAGGTCCTGGTCGTACTTCGGGCCGTGCTGGCCGTTGAGGTCGATGTGGAACAGCTTGCCGCAGTACAGCGCCAGCGCCAGGCCGTGCGTGTAGTTGAGGCCGGCCATCTGCTCGTGCCCGGTCTCGGGGTTGAGGCCGACGATGTCGCCGTTGTCGAGGGTGTCGATCAGGGCGATGGCGTGACCGATGGTCGGCAGGAAGATGTCACCGCGGGGCTCGTTCGGCTTCGGCTCGAGCCCGATGCGCAGGTCGTAGCCCTTCGACTTGATGTAGGCGGCGACGGTGTCGATGCCCTCGGCGTAGCGGGCGTGCGCGGCGTGGAGGTCCTTGGAGTTGTCGTACTCCGTGCCCTCGCGGCCGCCCCACATGACGAACGTCGAGGCGCCCATCTCGGCGGCGTTGTCGACGCTGCGCAGCACCTTCTTCAGGCCGAAGCGGCGCACGTCCCGGTTGTTCGACGTGAACGCCCCGTCCTTGAAGACCGGGTGGCTGAAGGTGTTGGTGGTCACCATCTCGCAGACCATGCCGGTCTCCTGGGCGGCCTTCTTCACGGCGTCGATGCCGGCCTGGCGCTCGGACTCCGAGGCGCCGAAGGGGAACACGTCGTTGTCGTGGTACGTGAAGCCCCAGGCGCCGAGGTCCGCCAGCTTGCGGACGGAGTCGGCCGGGTCCAGGTCGGGGCGGGTCGCAGCACCGAACGGGTCGTTCGCGGGCCAGCCGACGGTCCACAGGCCGAAGGAGTACTTGATGTCGCTCACGGGTTTCTCCTCGTCGAGTCGGTCGCCGGGCGACGACGGCCACGGCGTTTGTTCTATGAATGAACTATTACCCGTCGCTGGGCTAGAGTCAAGACGTGACCGAGCCGACGACGCGTAGCCCGGGTGCCGCTGACGACGCGAGTGCATCCCGCCAGCACACGCTGCGCGAACGCAACCTGCGACTCGTGGCCCGCGCCATCTACGACGCCGCGGCGGCCCCCGGGTCGCCCGACCAAGTCCCCCCGTCCCGCGCCGACGTCGCCACCGCCACCGGGCTGACCCGTGCGACGGTGTCCACCCTCGTCGACCGGCTCCTCGCGGCACGCCTCGTCACCGAGCTCCCTCCCGTCCCCGCGCAGCGTGCCGGGCGCCCCGCCGTGCCACTGGTCCCGGCGCGGCGCACCGTCGTCGGCGTCGGCCTCGAGGTCAACGTCGACTACCTGGGCGTGCGCGTCCTCGACCTCGCCGGGGACGTCGTGGCCGAGCGGGTCGAGACCGGAAGCTTCCGCGACTCCGACCCCGCCGCCGTGCTCGCCCGTCTCGGGGCCCTCGCATCGGACGTCGTCGCGGGCGTCCGGGCCGACGGGATGCAGGTGGCGGGCGCCCGGCTCGCGCTGCCCGGCCTCGTCGACGCCCGCACCGGCGAGCTCGAGGTCGCCCCGAACCTCGGCTGGTCCTCTCTCGACCCGGTGCCGCCGCTCGGCCTCGGCGAGCTGCCCGTCGTCGTCGCCAACGAGGCCAAGCTCGCCGCGCTCGCCGAGCTCGCCGGCGATGTGCCGCCATCGTTCCTCTACGTCTCCGGCGACGTCGGCATCGGTGGCGGGATCGTCGTCGACGGGGCGCTCTTCCTCGCCGAACGGGGGTGGAACGGCGAGATCGGGCACGTCGTCGTCGACCCCGCCGGGCCGCGCTGCACCTGCGGCGCCCACGGCTGCCTGGAGCAGTACGCCGGCAAGGAGGCGATTCTGCGGGCCGCCGGGCTGGCGGCCGATGCACCGCTGGGCGAGCTGATCGCGCTGCTGCGGGCCGACGGCGGTGCTCCTGCCGGGCAGGCGCGTGCTGCCGTGGTGCGGGCAGGGCAGGCGCTCGGCTCGGCGCTCGCCGACTTCGTTAACCTCACCGGCGTCTCGACTGTCGTGCTCGGCGGCGTGTACACGGACCTGGAGGAGTGGCTGCGTCCCGAGGTCGAGGCAGGGCTGGCCGACCGGGTGCTGGCGGCGCCGTTCGCGCCGGTCGTGGTGCGGGCCGCGGTGGCCGGCGAGCACGCGGCGCTGACCGGGGGAGCGCGGGAGGTGCTGCGCGAGGTCGTGGCCGACCCGGCGGCGTGGGGCTGATTCCTGCTCCGGCGGGCTCGGGCGCTAGGCTGTGGGCGTCGCCGGGGCTCCGGCTGTGGCGGCGCGTCGTCATCGAGGCGGCGAGCGCCCGTAGCTCAGGGGATAGAGCACGCGCCTCCTAAGCGCGGTGTCGCGCGTTCGAATCGCGCCGGGCGCACACCTGTTCGACTCAATGTCGGTGCCTCCTGGCAGGCTGACCAGCGATGACCCGGCACACGACCTTCCGCTTCAGCCTCGACCCGACGGTCGAGCAGCGGGGCGTGCTCGAGCGGCACGCCGGGGCGTCGCGGTTCGCGTTCAACCAGTGCCTGCGCTTCGTCTTCGACGCCCGCCGAGCCCGGGAAAGTGGCGAGGACGTCACGGTCCCCCGCACCGGCTACGACCTCATCACCACGTTCAACGCGTGGAAGAAGTCCGAAGCGGCGGGGCGCGTCTTCACCGTCGCCCCGGACGGGGCCGCGCAGATCACCGACCTGGGCCTCGTGTGGCGACGGGAGGTCTACCAGCAGGTCTTCGAGGAGGCCGCCGTCGACCTGGGGCGCGGGCTGGCCGCATGGTCGGCCTCCCGGCGGGGCGAGCGTGCGGGCCGGAAGGTCGGGCACCCGGGCTTCCGGAAGAAGGCCACCGCTCGGCAGTCCTTCCGCATCCGCAACCAGTTCCCGCGGCGCGGCAAGCCCGCGATACGGGTCGGGGAGGCCACGCCGCGGTCGGTCCTCCTGCCCGGAGTCGGGACGCTGCGGGTCCGCGAGGACACGCGTCGCCTGCGGCGCATGCTCGCGAAGGACCGGGCGCGGATCCTCTTCGCCACCGTCTCGCGCGGTCAGGGTCGTTGGTGGGTGTCCCTCAACGTCGAGGCGGCGGACCTGCACCCGGCCCAGCGGCATCCGGGCCGGGGAGTCGACGCGGCGGAGGCGGACGCGCGGTGGGTCGGCGTCGACCTCGGGCTGACTTCCCTGGCGGTCGCTGCCCGCAGCGACGGCACCGAGGTGGACCGCATCGACGCCTGGCCGCGGCTGCTGCGCTCCACCGCGCGCCGCCGTCGGGCACTGCATCGCGCCGTGACCCGCAAGCGGCAGGGCTCCCGCCGTCGTCGGCGGGCTGTCGCCCGGCTCGCCCGCTACTACGCCTGGACGGCGCGTCGGCGCCGTCACCACGCGCACCTGATCTCGAACCGGCTGGTCAAGACCCACGACCGGCTCGTCCTCGAGCATCTCGACGTGCGGGGCATGCTCGCGCGCAACCCCACCCTGGCCGAGTCGATCCACGACGTCGGCTGGTACCAGCTCACCCGGCAGATCGCCTACAAGCAGGCGTGGCGCGGTGGGGAGCTGGTCCGGGCCGACCGGTGGTACCGCTCGTCCCAGACCTGCTCGGCCTGCCGGTCCGTGCAGGACATGGGTGGGGTGGCCGTGCGCCGTTTCGACTGCCGCACGTGCGGGCTGTCCCTGGACCGCGACCTCAACGCCGCGGCCAACCTCGCCGCCTGGGCCGAGCTGCACCACGGTGCAGACGTCTGGGCCCGGGACCTTCCAGCAGAGGGCCCGGTCATCAACGCCCACCGACGGGAACGCTCTGGCCGCCGCCTCCGCGGCGGCGAAACGGGCCCGGAGGACGTGGGAACCGGGGCTCGGGCGTCGGCCTGACCTCCGGACGCCCGAGGAGGGCGGTGCTCTGCCGACCGCAGGCATGCTGCAAAGACGGGGTCGGTGACGAGCACGCTGCAAGCGAAAGGTTGCCGGCGGCCGCGCCGTACCCTGCCCGCATGCCGCTCTCCGACGTCGAACCCCGCCTCGACTCCACCGACCCGGCCGCCCAGTTCGTGGCCTATCTCGACTACTACCGAGCCGCCGTCGCGCGGAAGCTCGGCGGCCTCACGGGCGCCCAGCTCACCACCAGCGTGCTGCCGTCCGGGTGGACGCCCGCCGACCTGCTGATCCACCTGGTGCACATGGAGCGCCGCTGGTTCGTCTGGGGCTTCCTCGGCGAGCAGGTCGACGATCCGTGGGGCGACTCGGGCGGCGACCCCGAGGGTCTCTGGCAGGTGCCCGACGGCGTCACCGTGGCGGCGCTGCTCGAGGAGCTGCACGCCGGGGGTGAGCGCACCCGGGCCGTGCTGGCCGAGAACGAGCTCGCCGAGCGTGCCGCCGTCGGCGGGCGCTTCGCCGAGGACCCGCCGACTCTGCTGTGGATCTGCTTCCACGTGCTCCAGGAATACGCGCGGCACGCCGGCCACTTCGACGTCGCGCGGGAGCTGATCGACGGATCGACGGGGGAGTAGGCCGCCCGGCTGCCGGCCCGCCACCGCCCTACCGCTGTGGGCATGAAATCCACGGCTCCGCACCGCCGCCGGGCTGCAGATTTCATGCCCACAGCAACACGGGGTCAGGGGGCCTCGGTGTGCGCGATGTGCGCGAGCTGGCGCCACACGAGCGCCAGCGTCAGCCCGGCGCCGACGAACGCGAACCAGAACGGGGCCGTGATCCCCCACCACTCGGCGAGCAGCCCGCCGAGGAAGTTGCCGACGACGATCCCGCCGAACAGCCCCAGCAGGTACACGGACCCGACGCGGCCCTGGTACGCCGTGGGCACGGCGCGCTGACGCACCGTGTTCGACACGGTGCCCCACACGAACGTGTAGAGCCCGAACGCGAACAGCGCGAGCATGGCGACCCAGCCGGTCGTGGTGAGCGCCAGGACCAGGTGGAAGGCGACCTCGGCCGAGAGGCACACCTTCATGAGGGTGGCCAGCGTGAACCGCCGCTCCAGGCGGCCGTACAGCACGGTGGCGACGACCCCGCCGACGGCGGAGGACGTGATGAGCAGGCCGTAGCCCACCGGCCCCATCTGCACCTGGTCGCGCGCGTAGAGGACCAGCACGCCCCAGGGGGCGGCCCAGGTGAGGTTGAAGGTGAAGATGACCAGCGCGAGGGTCCGCACGGGCGGGTGGTTCCACAGCCAGCGCAGCCCGTCGCGGATCTCGCCGCGGGTGCCGGACGTCGTCGGGGGCGGGACGGCCGGCAGCACGACCCGGCTCACCAGCACGATCGCGAGGGCGAGGGTGACGACCTGCACGACGAACGGCCAGGCGTGCCCCGCGGCGAACAGCGCCGCGCCGACGGGCGGTCCGACGAGCTGGTTGCCGGTGAGGAACCCGGCCTGCAGGCGGGCGTTGCCCGTGCCGAGGTCGCGCGAGTCCACGAGCATCGGCAGCAGCGTCTGGGCCGTCGTGTCGGCGAACACCTCCGCGACGCCCATGAGCAGCATCGCCACGAGCACGACGGTGATGTTGACGTGGTCGGTGAGGATGAACGCGCACAGCACCGCCACGACGACGGTGCGCAGGACGTTCGAGACGATGACCAGCCGGCGCCGGTCGAGCCGGTCGGCGAGCGCCCCGGCCCACAGTCCGAGCACGACCCAGGGCAGGCGTTGCAGCAGCGCGGCGAGCGCCACGAGGAACGCCGAGTCGGTCTGGGAGGCGACGAGCAGCGGTCCGGCGGCCAGCGCGATGCCGTCGCCGATGTTGCTGGTCCAGCTCGCCGACACGAGCCAGCGAAAGCTGCGTCCCAGCCGGGCAGGGACGATCGCCTCGAGCATCTTTCGCACCGACCGATGGTAGGCCTCCGACCAGGCGTGATGCCACATCATTACCTGCTGGACGGTCGTGCGAATCGTTTCGAGGTGCGCACCGTGTATTGACGTGTTAGCGACATCACCGGCACACTCTCGGGTGGCAGCGCGCACCGCCCGCCCCCTGCGCGGTGCGCGCTGTCTTCATCCGGACTCGTGCCGGACGGCGCCTCCTCGGCCCCCCACCGAGGGGGCGTTCGTGATTCCCCGGTGGCCCGGCGTGCCCGCCACCATCCGGGAGGGAGGTCGGACTACCGTGCTGGCGTGAGAGTGTTGCGCCGATCCACCGCCGCGACCGGGGCCCAGCCCGCGGCCGGACCGCACGACGCCACGGGACAGGCTGACCGGTCGGGCGACGGCGCCGCGCCGGAGCCGTCGCGGACCGACGCCACCTCCGACGACGACACCGCCCGCAGCGCCTCCTCCGCCGCGGGACCGACGACCACGACCCCGCTCGTCGACGCCGTGCGCCGGTGGCGCGCCGGGCTCGTCGAGACCGCCGGCGGCGCCGGTGTGGCCGACGTCGGGCTCCTCGGCGAGGCCGTCGTCGACCTGTCCGCCGCGCACCCCTCGGGCGTCGCGCAGCTGTTCGCCGGGCGGGCCACCCGCTTGTCGAACCTGGTCCGCGAGGGCGACTCCTTCCCCACGGCACGACGCCGGGCCCGGGCCGTCATGGTGCGGTCGGCCGAGCACGCCGCCCGCTACGGCATGGCCCCCACCTACCTCGCGATCGGCGTGGCCACGTGGACCGAGACCGTCGACGCCGACGGCGAGCCCACCGCCGAGCGCCGCGGGAAGCTGACGGCGCTCGCCGAGGTGGCGGCGTCGGGCACCAGCGCCGCGTCCGCCGCGAGCGCCTCCTCCCCGCCCGAGGCCGTCACGACCTCCATCCCCGTGGTCAGCGTCGCCGCACGCGAGCCCGAGGCGCGAGGCGTGCCGTCCGGCGAGGACGGCGCCGGCGGCACCCGGACCGTGCACGCCCCGGTGCTGCTGCGCCCGGTCCTGCTCGCCCCACGCGGTGAGGGGGAGACCGACTACGAGCTCACGCTCGAGCCGACGGTCGAGGTCAACCCCCAGCTGGTCCGCACGCTGCGGGCACGCGGTGCCCGGCTGGACGCGGCCGGGCTCGCCGGTGCGACCTTCACGGCGGCCGGTTTCGACCCCGACGACGTGCTGGAGCGCCTCGCCGACATCGCCGCCGAGCACCTCGACGACTTCAGCTGGGAGCACCGCGTGCTGGCCGGCACGTTCGTGCACCCCGCTCAGGCGCTGGTGGACGACCTCGACGAGCTCGCGCCGGCGCTGGGCCGTCACGAGCTGGTCGCCGCGCTCGCCGGTGCCGAGCCGGCGCGCGAGCGCGTCGCCGGCGTCGAGCTGCCGGAGCCCCGGCGCACGGACCCCGACCCGGCGCGGGAGCGGGGCGTGGGCGACCTGGACCCGGACCAGCGGCAGGTGGTCGAGGCGGCCGCGACCGGTCACCACCTCTTCGTCGACGCCCCGGTGGGCGCCGACGTCGCCGGGACCGTCGCCGCCGTGGTGGCGGAGGCGGCCGCCGCCGGCCGGTCGGTGCTGTACGTCACGGGGCACCGCCGCGCGGCGGACAGCCTGGCCCAGCGGCTCGACGAGCTCGGCCTGGGCGGCCTCTCGCTCGACGTCACCCCCCGGCCGACCTGGCGCGACGACATGGCCCGGCGGCTGCTCGCGGCGATGGCCAGCGAACCGGAGGACCTGGACACGACCGGGCCGGCCGAGGTCCGCGACGCCCTCATCGGGGCGCGGGCCCAGCTGACCGGCTACATCGACGCCCTGCACGCGCGGCGCTCGCCGTGGGGCGTCTCCGCCTACGACGCGCTGCAGGAGCTGGCGCGCCTCACCTCGGAGCGGCCGTCGCCGTCGACCCGCGTCCGGCTGGACCCGACGACGGCGCTGGCCCTGGACACCGAGCGACGGCACCGGCTCGCGGCCGACCTGGAGCGCGCCGCGACGCTGGGGGCCTTCACGCTGCGCCCGTCCGGCACGCCCTGGTTCGGGGCCGACCTGCTGACGATGGACGCCGCGCGGGACGCGCTGGCCCGGGTGCGACGCCTCAAGGACGCGACGCTGCCGCAGCTGCGGCGCCAGATCGCCTACACCGGCGAGGTCACCGGTCTGGAGGTGCCTCGTACCACCCGCGCCTGGGGCGAGCAGCTCCGCATGCTCGCCGGGATGCGCAGCACGCTGGACGTCTTCCACCCGATGGTGTTCGAACGCACCGCCACCGACCTGGTGCAGGCGACCGCCCCGCGCGCCTGGCGTCGGGAGCGGGGGATCGAGATGGGGTGGTTCACCCGTCGCCGGCTGCGCAAGCGCGCCCGCGACATGGTGCGCCCCGGGGTGCGGGTCACCGACCTGCACGGCGCGCTGCAGGAGGTCTCCGCGCAGCGCGACCTGTGGGCGGAGCACTCGGCGCGCGGTGGCTGGCCGACGCTGCCCGAGGGGCTGGCCACCATCGAGGACACCTACGAGGCGGTGCGGATCGACCTCACCGAGCTCGAGCCGGTCCTGGCCCCCACGACGGCGGGCGGGCGTCTGCTCGACCTCGACCTGGACGCGCTGGCCCAGCGGCTGCACCAGCTCGCGGGGGACCCGAAGGCCCTCGAGACGCTGCCGGAGCGCACGGCGCTGCTGCGCCGTGCCCGTGAGGCGGGGATCGGCGCGCTCGTGGACGACCTGACGACGCGGCGCGTGGCCGGTGACCGGGTCTGCGCGGAGCTGGACCTGGCCTGGTGGTCGACCGTGTTCGAGCAGGTCCTCGCCGAGGACCCGGTGCTGGCCGGGCAGGACGGTGCCGGGCTCGACGCCCTGGCCCGGCGCTTCCGGGACCTGGACACGCGCCACCTGGCGGCGCTGTCGCAGCCGGTGCGGGTGGCGACCCGGTCGCACCTGGGCACGGCGATGCGTGCGGACCGGCAGGGCGCCGAGGACCTGTTCGCCGAGCTCATCGGGGGACGCCTGACCTCGCTGCGCGACCTGGTGGACCGGTACGGGGACCTGGCGCGGCGGCTGCGGCCGGTGGTGCTCGCGACGCCCACGCTCGTGCCGCACCTGATGCCGGCGCACCGCACCGCGGACCTCGTGGTGATCGACGCCGTCCAGCACGTGCCGACGGAGGTGGTGCTCCCCGCGCTGGCGCGCGGGCGGCAGGTGCTCGTGGTCGGTGACCCGCGGTCGGCCTCGGGCACGAGCGTCGCCGACCTGTCGGAGCTGCTGCCGACCCTGACGCTGCAGCCGCGGGAGAACCGTCGCGACCCGGCCCTGACCCGCCTCCTGGCCGCCCACGGGTACGACGAGCTGCTGCGGCCCGCCCCGGTGCCGCGGTCCGAGGAGCTGATCCGCTTCGACCTCGTCGACGGCAGCGGGATGCCCGACCAGTCCAGCGGCTCGGTGCAGAGCACGCGGGCCGAGGTGGACCGGGTCATCGAGGCGTCCATCGAGCACGCGATGACGCGACCGGAGGAGACCCTCGGCATCGTCACGATCACGGCGACGCACGCCGACCGGATCCGCGAGGCCCTGCTCGCCGAGGTGCGCGCGAACCCCGCCCTCGCCCCCTTCTTCTCCGGCCGGCGCCCCGAGCCCGTGGTCGTCGCCGACATCACCGGGGTCGCCGGGCTGTCGCGCGACACCATCCTGCTGTCCGTCGGCTTCGGCCGGACGCCGCACGGCCGGGTGCTGCACCGGTTCGGCGTGCTCGGGGAGGACGGCGGCGAGGCCATGCTGCTCGGCGCGCTCGGCGCCACGCGGCGCCGCCTGCACGTGGTGAGCTCCTTCGACGCCGCGGCCCTGGATCCCGACCGGTTGCGCGGTGCCGGTCCGCGGCTGCTGCGCGAGGTGCTGGAGACGGCCGAGCGGCGTTCGGGCGTCGCCGACCAGGTCGAGCTGGGCAACGGCGTCGACGTGGGCCGCGTCCCGGACCGGCTGGTCACGGACCTGGGTGAGCGCCTGTGGCGGCTCGGGTACCTCGTCGAGACCGACTACGGCACCGTCGACGGCGACCACGTCCCCCTGGTGGTCGGGCACCCCGACCTGCCCGGCGAGCTGCTGGTCGCCGTGCTCACCGACGACGAGGACTACGTGGCCGAGCCGTCGGTGCGGCTGCGCGACCGGCAGCTCGCGCAGCGGCTCGAACGTCTCGGCTGGACCGTCACGCAGGTGTGGTCGGCGGCCGTGTTCCTCGACCCCGACGGCGAGGCGGACCGGGTGCGCCGGCTGGTGCAGCGGGTCCGCGACGAGCGTGTCGGCACCCCGGGCGGTGTGCCCGTGCCGCCGGAGATCGTCGTGCCGGTGCTGGACGACGAGGGCGAGCCGGACGACTCCCCGGTCGGGCCGGTCGCGGACCGGGACCAGGTCGACTGATCCTCGACCGCGGGGCGGGCAGAATGGTCCCGTGAGCGAGAACGCCGAGCCCCCCGTCGACCCCGTCGACCCGGCCGGGACCCCGGAGGCGCCCGCCGCGCCGGCGGGCGCACGCCGACGCGGGCCCCGCCGGGCCGTGCGCCGGGGGAGCGAGAAGGAGACCCACTGGGGCGTCAGCACGGACGAGTCCGGCGGTCACGGGTCCAACGACGACCGGCTGCGCGGGGACGTGCCCCCGCACTGGTGACCCCGGCGCCGGCCCCGCAGGTCGGTTCCGGTCGGGCGGTCGCCCGACCGGTGGTGCTCGGGCGTCAGGCGCGGCGCTCGGCGAGGAGGTCGCGGATCTCGGTCAGCAGCACGACGTCCGGGGAGGGCACGGGCTCCGGCTCCGGCTCCTGACCGCGGGCGCGCCGCTCGGCCAGCCTGTTCATCGGCAGCACCACGACGGCGTAGAGCGCGGCCGCCACGAGCAGGAACCGGAGCACGGCGTCCAGGAACAGCCCGATCGAGAACTGGGCGCCGTTGAGCGTGAAGTTCCCGACCCCGGCCAGGCTGGCCTCGCCGAAGACGGCCGCGATCAGCGGGGTGAGCAGGCCGTCGGTCAGCGCGCTGACGACCCCGGCGAACGCGCCGCCGATGACGATGCCGACCGCGAGGTCGACGACGTTGCCTCGCATGATGAACTGCTTGAACCCGGACAGCATGCCTGTCATCTGACGGCGTCCCTTCGGAGTGCGGAGCGCGGCGGTTCGCCGCGCGCGACGGTCGACCGGCATCCGATCAGCCCGGGAGCCGTCGCGCAAGGCAACGCACCGTCGCGGGCGCCGGCGGGGCGGCTCCCGGGCGCACGGGTCGCCGGCCCGGCCGTCACGGCACGAGGACCGGGGCGATCGCGCCCCACCCGGAGGAGGCCGACACCGCGGGGGCCTCCTCGGGCGAGACGGCGACCAACGTCACGCCGGTGGAGTCGCCGGCGCCCGGGACGCCGAGCAGACCGGCGCCCGGCTCGTCGACGGCGCTGGATCCGGGATCCTCCGCGGCCGGCGGCAGCACCTGGGCGCGCCGCGCCAGTCGTGTCCCGCCGTCGTCGGTGGCGACGAGGTCGATGCGGTCCCCGGGGCGCAGCCAGCCGGACTCGGTGAGGCGCACCGCGACGACGACGGTCCCGGGCGGAGCGGACCCTGCCGGCCCGCCCGGCCGGACCACCGAGGCGGACAGCGGGGTGCCGGCCGCCAGGTCGACGACCGTCGTCCGCCCGAGGGCCTCGTCGGGGTCGCGCAGCAGCGTCGCCGGGGCCAGCGCGGCCGGGACCGGCACGGTGGTCACGTCGTCGGACGTCAGGGTGTGGCCGGTGGTGACGTCGTGCGCGGTGACGAGGACGTCCAGGGTCGGGGGCGGCGCGGGTCGGACGGCCGCGACGACCGCCCAGGCGGCGAGCCCGCAGCAGCAGGCGGCCACGACGAAGCGTGACCGCCACACGACCAGGCGCAGGTACGCACCGACCTGACGGTTCGCAGTGAGGTCCATGCCGGGGAACGCTAGGCCGGCGGTGCGGGGTCGCGGCGCAGCCGGGCACCCGTCTGTGGACACCTGCGCCGGTGGGTGGGCGGGGCCCCTGAGGTCAGGCGGAGGCGGCCTGCGAGGACCCGCCGGAGGAGGAGCTCGAGGAGGAACCGCCCGAGGAGCCGGAGGAGCCGGAGGAGGACCCGCCCGAGGACGAGGTCCCGCCCGAGGAGGAGGAACCCGAGCTCTTGCCCCCGCCGGCGCGCGAGTCCGTGCGGTAGAAGCCGGACCCCTTGAAGGTCACCCCGATGGAGCCGTACTGCTTGCGCAGCCGCCCGGCGCACTCGGGGCAGACGGTGAGCGCGTCGTCGCTGAACGCCTGGCGGATGTCGAAGGCGTGGCCGCAGTCGGCGCACCGGTAGGCGTACGTGGGCACGGTCTCTCCTCAGATGGCTGGCACTCGGATCCTGCGAGTGCCAATCATACTCGGGCGGTAGTCTCGCCTGCGTGTCTGCGAGCACCGACCCCGTCACGCACGAATCCGACCCGCCCCGCTCGGGCGACGAACCGCCCGAGGACGACGCCGCCCCGCCCCGACGGTCGCGGCTGCGCCGCACCGCCGTCGGCATCGCCGTGCTCGTCGTGCTGGCCGTCGTCGCGACCGTCACGTTCACGGTGGTCACCGCCCGGCGGCCGCTGCCCGACCACGCCGCGACCGAGCAGGTGCCCGGTCTGAGCGGCGAGGTGACCGTGCAGCGCGACGCCCAGGGCGTCCCGCACGTCTACGCCTCGACCGCGGAGGACCTGTTCGCCGCCCAGGGCTTCCTGCACGCCCAGGACCGCTTCTTCGAGATGGACTACCGGCGGCACGTCACCTCCGGCCGGCTCGCCGAGCTGGTCGGGGACGTCCCCGCCGCCATCGACGCCGACAAGGTCATCCGGACCTTCGGGTGGCGCGACGTCGCCGAGGAGGAGTGGAACCTCATCTCCCCGGAGTCCCGCTCCTACCTGCAGGCCTATGCCCAGGGCGTCAACGCCTACCTGGCCGACCGTGCCCCGGAGGACCTCGCCGTGGAGTACACGGTGCTGGGCGTCACCGTGGACGTCGCGGACCCGGACCCCTGGGACCCGGTCGACTCGCTGGCCTGGCTCAAGGCGATGGCGTGGGACCTGCGCGGCAACTACGACGACGAGCTGGCCCGCGCCAAGGCCTACAGCACGCTCGAGGACGTCGAGCTGGTCGACGAGCTGTTCCCCGCCTACGCGGCCGCCGGCAACACGCCGATCCTCGCCGAGGAGGACCTCAGGGCCTCCGACGCCGACACGGTCGCCCGGACCTCCACCGAGCTGCCGTGGGGCACCGAGGCCCTCGACGCGGCCATCGAGTCCGCCACGGCCGCGCTGGACTCCGTCCCGGTGCTCGTCGGGCGGGGGGAGGCCTCCGGGTCGAACTCCTGGGTCGTCTCGGGGGACCTGACGGCCTCGGGCGAACCCCTGCTGGCGAACGACCCGCACCTGTCCCTGGGCGCGCCCGGGATCTGGTCCCAGGTCTCGTTGCACTGCGAGCAGGTCGACGACTCGTGTCCGTTCGACGTCAGCGGGTTCTCCTTCGCGGGCTTCCCGGGGGTGATCATCGGCCACAACGGCGACCTGGCCTGGGGCCTGACGAACCTGGGTGCCGACGTCACCGACTTCTTCGTCGAACGCGTCCGCAACGACACCTGGCTGCGCGACGCCGACGCCGAGGAGTGGGTCGACATGGAGTCGCGCACCGAGACCATCCGCGTCAACGGAGGTGACCCCGTCGAACTGCCGGTGCGGTCCACGGAGCACGGGCCGGTGGTCTCGGACGTGCTCGACGTCGGCGCGGTCGTGGGGTCGCCCACGGAGGACGGAACGGAGTTCGGCGAGTACGCCGTCTCGCTGGCCTGGACCGCCCTCGAACCCGGGCGGACGGCCGATGCCGTGTTCGCGCTGGGTGTCGCGAGCGACGCCGCCGACGTGACCGAGGCGGCCGCGCTCTTCGACGTGCCGGCGCAGAACATCGTCTTCGCCACCACGGACGGGCACATCGGCTACCAGGCGCCCGGGCGGGTGCCGATGCGTCGGGACGTCGACGGGCCCGTGCCGTCGGACGGCACCTGGCCTCGACCCGGCTGGGACCCCCGGTTCGACTGGACGGGGTACGTCGACCCGGCCGACATGCCGCGCGCGCTCGATCCCGAGGAGGGGTTCATCGTCGCGGCGAACCAGGCCGTGCTGCCCGACGGCGTCGGACCCGAGCTGGGGAAGGACTGGGACCACGGGTTCCGGTCCGAACGGATCCGCACCCTGCTCACCGAGCAGATCAGCGCGGGCCGGCAGTTCACCGTCGAGGACATGAACGAGATCATGCTCGACGACTGGTCGCCGTTCGCCGCGGCCCTCGTGCCGGTGCTGCTGGAGATGGAGATCGACGACCCCTACGACGCGGCGGGGCAGGAGCTCCTGGCCGGGTGGGACTACCGCACGGACGCCGACTCGGCGGCCGCCGCGTACTTCAACGCCGTGTGGCGCAACCTGCTCTCGGCCACCTTCTGGGACGACCTGCCCGCCGACGCCCTGCCCTCGGGCGGCTCCCGCTGGCTCGTCGTGGTGCGGGACATGCTCGAGCGGCCCGACGACCCGTTCTGGGACGACCGCTCCACGCTGAACGTGCTCGAGACACGTGACGAGCTGCTCACCCGGGCGCTGGTCACGGCGCGTCACGACCTCACGGTCGAGCTGTCGAAGGACCCCGGCGACTGGAGCTGGGGAGCGCTGCACGAGCTCTCCCTGGAGCACCCGGTCCTCGGAGGTCCGGACGTCCCCGGCGTGGTGCGCGACTACGTCAACCCCGGAGCGGTGGAGATGGCGGGCGGCAGCTCGATCGTCAACGCCACCGGGTGGGACGCCTCCACCGGGAGCTTCGCGGTGCAGACCGGACCCTCGATGCGGATGGTCGTCGACCTCGCCGACCTGGACGCGTCGACCTGGGTGACGGTGACGGGGACGTCGGGCCACCCGGCCTCGCCGCACTACGACGACCAGCTCTCCGCCTGGGCGGCGGGGGAGACGTTCGCCTGGCCGTTCTCGCGCGAGGCCGTCGAGGAGAGCGCCGAGGACACCGCGACCCTGGTGCCCTGACCCGCTGCCCGCCCCGTCAGCGGGCGGGCAGCGGC
Source organism: Isoptericola sp. b515 (assembly GCF_030588125.1). Lineage (NCBI taxonomy): Bacteria > Bacillati > Actinomycetota > Actinomycetes > Micrococcales > Promicromonosporaceae > Isoptericola > Isoptericola sp. b515. Next base: position 293,822 of record NZ_JAUQYR010000004.1, read on the forward strand.
TGCCAGCCCTCGGGGGTGGCCACGGCGTGGACCGGCACGTCGTGGTCCTCCACGGGGAGCGGGCGCTCGGTGGCGTCGTAGAACTCTTCCGGGAACACCATCGCGACCACCGGCACGCCGGGGCGGGCCCGCTTCAGCGACCGGTCGTACCAGCCGCCGCCCTGCCCGAGGCGTACGCCCTGGGTGTCCACGGCCAGTGCCGGGGCGATGACGACGTCGGCGTCGGCGATCGCGTCCCCGCCCAGCGTGCGGCCCCCCGGTTCGGGCGGCCGCCCCGGGGCGCGCTCCAGCAGGTCCTCCGGCCCGGTGTACTCGGCCCAGTCCCGCGCCAGTCCCGCGCCGAGGACGGGCAGCAGCACCCGGGCGCCGCGGCCGGCGAGCTGTTCGAGCAGTGCCGCGGTGCCGGGTTCGGTCGGCCGCGAGGCGTAGGTGGCCACGACGGCGGCCTCGGTGACCGAGGGGAGCGTGGCCAGCACCTCGGCGAACGCGGCCGCCGCCTCCTCGCGCAGCCGCGGCGAGCGCTCCTGGCGCTGGTGGCGGATCGCGCGGCGCAGCTCGTCCTTGGCGTCGCCCGTCTCCATGCCGTCGACGATCGGGTACGGCTGCGGGGTGGTCAGAGGCCTGCGGTCGCCGTGCATGCCCTCATTGTGGCAGGGTCCGGGAGTCGAGGGGCCCGGCATGCCGGGCGTGGACGGGGGTCGGATGAGCGACACGAGAGGGTGGGCGGTGACCAAGCCCTGGCCGGTCACGCTGCGCGAGGACATGCCCTCGGGTGGTGCGGTGGTGCTGCGGCCGCTGCGCCGACGCGACGGCGCCGCGTGGATGCGGCTGCGGCGTGCGAACGCGGACTGGCTGGACCGCTGGGAGGCCACGACGCCGGGGGACCGGCCCGGGACGTCGTCGTTCGGCGAGTACGTCCGGGCCCTGAGCGCGCAGGCCCGTGCGGGGACGGCGCTGCCCTTCGCCGTCGAGCTGGACGGTGAGCTGGTCGGCCAGCTCACCGTGTCGTCGATCCAGTACGGGTCGTTGTGCTCGGCGAGCATCGGCTACTGGATCTCCCGGGAGCAGGCGGGCCGGGGCATCACCCCGACCGCGGTGGCCATGGTGACCGACTACTGCTTCCAGGTGGTCGGGCTGCACCGGGTGGAGATCAACATCCGCCCGGAGAACGCCGCCAGCCTGCGGGTGGTGGCCAAGCTCGGGTTCCGCGACGAGGGCGTGCGCGAGCGGTACCTGCACATCCAGGGGGACTGGCGGGACCATCGCACGTTCGCGCTCACCACCGAGGAGGTCCCCGGGGGGCTGCTGAGCCGCTGGCAGCGGACCCGCGACGAGGCCTGAACGCTCGCGCGCCGTCCAGGTCGCGGACACGCCGCCCCGTGGTGCGGCCCGGGCGTGCCCACCTCGCCTACCGTCAGGTCATGGAAACGTCGCCGGCCGGGCTCGCAGTCATCGCACTGTTCGTGCTCTGGCTCGGCTACTGGGTGCCGCTTCAGCTGCGCCGACGGACCGAGCTCGCCGCGGCCAGGGTCGACGACCGGTTCTCCGGCGGCCTGCGGATGCTGACGGTGGCGGACGGAGCAGGAAAGGGACGAGTGATGCCCACGAACCGCGCGGCGGGGCACGGGCCCACGACGGGCAGCACGCCTCGCGTGTCCGCGCACACCTCCGGCCCGGCGTCGGGCATGACGCCGCAGGTGCGGGCGTCACGGCTCGCCGTGCTGGAGCGCCGGGCGGCCCGTGCGCGCCGCCGGCTCGCGCTGAGCGTCGTGCTGGCGCTCGTGACGGCGGCCGGGTGGACGCTCGTGGCCCTCGGGTCCGTGCCGTGGCCGGTCGCCGCGGTGCCGTCCGTGCTGCTGGCGGTGGTGCTGGTGCTGGGCCGGCTGGCGGTGATGACCTCGCGCCGGTCGGACACCCGCTGGCGCGCCGAGCGTCGTGCCGAGCAGCAGCGTGCGACCCAGCGCCGCACGCTGGCGCACGGCGGGCCGTACGCGCCGCGCAACCGTGCCCGGGTGACCGGGTACGCGGTGCACCCCTCGGACACGAACACCCAGATGATCCCGCGCGTCCAGCCGCCGCCGTCGGCCACGTCGGCCCGGGACCGGCGGGAGACCGTGGCCCCTTCCTCCGACCGGCCGGCCGAGCCCGCCGAGGAGGACGAACCGAGGTCCTCTCCGCAGGCTCCGACGTCCGACGACGTCAGCGAGCGCTCCGCCGACGAGCGCCCGGGGTCGCCGGACGGCACGGACGGGACGGCGTGGCGCGTCGGCGGTGCTCCCTGGGACCCGGTCCCGGTCCCGCTGCCGACCTACGTGACCAAGCCGGAGGCTCCGCCGCGCGGCTCCACGACGGCCGGGCTGCTGGCTTCGCTCGCCGGCTCGACCCACGGCGAGGGCGGCCGGGTCCGCAGCGAGCGGTGGACCGTGGAGGACCGTGCCGGCCGACGGTCGACGGCGGACGGACCGGCTGCGACGACGCCGGAGCCGTCGGCCGGTGACGACCCGCGCCCGCGGTCGGAGACGCTGGGCCTGCCGCTGGACCAGATCCTGGCGCGGCGGCGCGCGGCGGGCTGAGGTCGCCGTCGGTCGCTGCGACGCACGTCACGTCGTCGGGGCCGCCCCGATTTGGTCGGAAGCGGTGGCCAGGTGCTAATCTGACTACCGCTTCACGGGGCTATGGCGCAGTTGGTAGCGCGTCTCGTTCGCAATGAGAAGGTCGGGGGTTCGAATCCCCCTAGCTCCACCCGGCACGAAGGCCCGGAACCCTTGCGGTTCCGGGCCTTCGTCGTCTCTCCGGCCCGTTCCTGCACGTCGATGCGGGTGGACGCTCCCCGCGCCGTGCCCTGGCGCGCGACGGTCCTGCCGGCGTCGTGGGGTTCGCCCCCGAGAGGTGTACCAGTGGTGCCTCGCAGGTTCTCGGGGCCCGTTCTAGCGTGGACGGCGTCGCACGAACCGAAGGAGCGATCCACCATGATGCTGAACGAGACGTACACCCTGTCCAACGACGTGACCGTCCCCCGGATCGGCCTGGGGACCTGGTTCATCAAGGACGACGTGGTGGCCCAGGCCGTGCGCGACGCCGTCGCGATCGGGTACCGGAACATCGACACGGCGCAGGCCTACGGCAACGAGCGGGGGGTCGGTGAGGGTGTCCGCACCGCCGGCGTTCCCCGCGAGGACCTGTTCGTGTCGACGAAGCTGGCCGCCGAGGTCAAGTCCTACGACGAGGCGGTCGCGTCGATCGACGCGTCGCTGGAGACGATGGGCCTGGACTACGTCGACCTGATGCTGATCCACAGCCCGCAGCCCTGGGACGACTTCCGGGGCGGGGACTACGCCGACGGCAACCGCGAGGCCTGGCGCGCGCTCGAGGACGCCTACCAGGCCGGCAAGCTGCGGTCGATCGGGGTGTCCAACTTCGAGCAGAAGGACCTGGAGAACCTGCTCGAGGGCAGCACGGTCACGCCCCACGTGAACCAGCTGCTCGTGCACGTCGGCAACACCCCGTTCGACCTCCTCGACTTCTGCGAGAGCAACGGGATCCTCGTGGAGGCCTATTCGCCCATCGCGCACGGCGAGATCCTGAAGGACCCGGACGTCGTGGCGATGGCGGAGAAGTACGGCGTGACCGTCCCGCAGCTGTGCATCCGGTACACGCTGCAGCTCGGCACGCTCCCGGTGCCCAAGACCGCCAACCCCGACCACATGCGCAGCAACGCCGACGTCGACTTCGAGATCTCGGACGAGGACATGGACACGCTGTTCCGGGTGCAGTTCACGGACTACGGCAAGAGCGCCGTCTTCCCCGTCTACAGCGGCGCGTGATCCCGGCCGGTCCGGTCGCCGCCTCCGCGCGGGCCTGACCGGCCGACGGTCCTGTCGGGGCCCCTCCGAGCGCTCGGAGGGGCCCCGACATGTGTCCGGGTGCGGTGTCGCCGAGGTTCCCGGGGTGGTTCCGGCCGGGTGCTGCGCACCAGGTCGTCGGGGCTGCTCAGGGGCAGTAGGGTCGAGAGTGACGCATACCCCGGGGGGTGTGACTTGAATACCCTAGGGGGTATGCGTCAGACTGGGGTCAACGCATTGCGGAACCGACCTCAAGGAGACACTTCCCATGCTGCTCGAACGGATCTACGACGAGGACCTCGCCCAGGCGAGCTACTTCATCGGGTGCCAGGCCAAGGGCGAGGCGGTCGTCGTCGACGCCCGTCGCGACGTCGCCGAGTACCTCGACCTCGCCCAGCGGCACGGCATGCAGATCGTGGCCGTGACCGAGACGCACATCCACGCCGACTACCTCTCCGGCACGCGGGAGCTGGCGGCCACCACCGGTGCCGACATCTACGTCTCCGGCGAGGGCGGCCAGGACTGGCAGTACGGCTTCGAGGCCAACCGCCTGTACCACGGCGACACCATCAGGATCGGCAACATCACCATCGAGGCGCGCCACACGCCGGGCCACACCCCCGAGCACCTCGCGATGCTCGTGACCGACGGTGCCTTCAGCGACGCCCCCGGCTACGCGCTCACCGGCGACTTCGTCTTCGCCGGCGACCTCGGCCGTCCCGACCTGCTCGACGAGGCCGCGGGCGGCGTCGACACCCGGTTCGAGGGTGCTCGCCAGCTCTTCGCCTCGCTGCGCGACGAGTTCCTGACCCTGGGCGACCACGTCCAGGTGTTCCCCGCCCACGGCGCCGGCAGCGCCTGCGGCAAGGCTCTCGGCGCGCTGCCCTCCACCACGGTCGGCTACGAGCGCCTGAACGCCTGGTGGGCCCCCTACCTGCGCGACAACGACGAGCAGGGCTTCATCGACGAGCTGCTGGACGGGCAGCCCGACGCCCACGCCTACTTCGGGCGGATGAAGCGCGAGAACAAGGACGGTCCGGCGCTGCTCGGCCCCCTCGCTCCGCTCGGCCGGATGGCCAACGACGACCTCGCCCGCCGTCTCGAGGCGGACGAGGTGATCTTCGTCGACACCCGCGACCAGCACGCCGTGCACGCCGGGACCGTCGCCCGCAGCCTCAACGTCCCCGGGATCGCCAAGGCGGCCAGCTACGGCGCCTGGGTCTACGACCCGGAGAAGGAGAACCGGCCGCTGATCCTGCTGGCCGAGGACCAGGCGTACGCCGAGGAGATGCGTGACCACCTGGTCCGCGTCGGCATCGACACCGTGGCCGGGTTCACCCCCGAGCTCGACGGCCTGCCGATGACCACGCCGCGGACGATCTCCCCGGCCGAGCTGGAGTCCTTCGACGCCACGCTGGTGCTCGACGTCCGCAACAAGACCGAGCACGCCGACGGCCACATCCCGGGCTCGAAGCAGCTCAGCGGCGGCCGTGTGCTGTGGAACCTCGACCAGCTGCCCGACGAGGGCACGATCGTCACGTACTGCCAGTCCGGCGTGCGCAACGCCGTGACCGCGAGCGCGCTGCGCCGTGCCGGCTACGACGTGGTCGAGCTCGAGGGCAGCTACGCGGGCTGGACCGCCTGGCGCGGCTCCCAGCGCGTCGCGCAGCCCGCGTGACCGCCCCGGCGACCCACGCCCCGTCCTCGACGCACGTCCCCCACCCCCTGACGAAAGGCACCACCTCACCGATGGCTTCCACCGCCACCGTCACCACCATCGAGCCCGGCGAGCTGAAGCAGCGCCTGGCCGACGACGAGCTGACCATCATCGACGTCCGCACCCCGGCCGAGTTCGAGACCGTGCACATCCGCGGCTCGTACAACGTGCCGCTGCCGCTGCTGTCCGAGCACACCCACGACCTCGCCGACCGCCTCGGCGGCCGCGTGGTGCTGGTGTGCCAGTCCGGCGTCCGTGCCGGGCAGGCGCAGGACCGGCTCTCCGCGGTCGGCCTGGCCAGCGCCGAGGTGCTGGCCGGCGGGATCTCCGCGTTCGAGTCCGCCGGCGGCGCCGTGGTGCGCGGCACCCAGCGCTGGGCCATGGACCGCCAGGTCCGGATGGTCGCGGGCTCGCTCGTGCTCGCCGGGTTCGTCGGCAGCAAGCTGATCCACCCGCGCGTCGGCTTCCTCGCCGGCGCGATCGGTGCCGGGCTGACGTACTCGGCCCTGTCCGACTCCTGCGCGATGGCCGCGGCGCTGTCCAAGGCGCCGTGGAACCGCACCGAGGTCAGCCCGACGGTCGAGAACACCATCCGGTCCATCCCGGTGGCGCCGCAGGCCGTCTCGGCCCGGGCCGCCTGAGCGGCGGGGGACGATCGTGGACATCACGACAGTGGCCGTGCTCCTGCTGGCGGTCGTGGTGGGCATCTCCCTCGGCCTGCTGGGCGGGGGAGGGTCCATCCTCACCGTCCCGCTGCTGACCTACGTCGCCGGCTTCCCGCCCAAGGAGGCCATCGCCGCCTCGTTGCTGGTGGTCGGTGTGACGTCGGTGACCAGCATGCTGGCCCACGCTCGCCGCGGCAACGTCCAGTGGCGCACCGGCCTGCTGTTCGGTGCAGCCGGGATGGCGGGTGCCTTCGCCGGCGGTCTCGTCGGCGGGCACGTCCCCGGCACGATCCTCATGATCGCCTTCGCGGCCATGATGATCGCGACGGCGGCCGCCATGATCCGCGGTCGCCGCAACGGCCGTGCGCCCGAGCACGACGGCACGCTGAAGGTCGGCCGGACCATCGTCGACGGGCTCGTCGTCGGGCTCGTCACGGGTCTGGTCGGGGCCGGGGGCGGATTCCTGGTCGTCCCCGCGCTCGTCCTCCTCGGCGGGCTGCCGATGTCGGTGGCGGTCGGGACCTCCCTGCTGGTCATCGGGATGAAGTCGTTCGCCGGCCTGGCGGGCTACCTCACCTCGGTGTCCCTGGACTGGGGTCTCGTCGCGGCCGTCACGGTCGCGGCCGTGGTCGGCTCCCTCGTCGGAGCCCGGCTGAGCAGCCGGGTGCCCGAGGCGGCGCTGCGCCGCGGGTTCGGATACTTCGTCCTCGTGATGGGTGTGTTCGTCCTGGTGCAGGAGCTGCCGGGCGTCGGGGGCCTCGTGGTCGCCGTCGTCGCCGGCGTGGTCGCGGTCGCCGCGGTGGCGTGCCGCCTGGCGGGCACCCGGTGCCCCGTGCGCAGCCGGGTCGCGGCGCACTGACGCCACCCGGCCGCCACCCGCCCCGTCCCGGCCCGTCCGGGACGGGGCCTCCCGGAACGCCCCGGGGTGGACGTATCCTGACGTCCGCCCCGGGGCGTCCTCGTGTCCGGCGGCACCCGTCGACCAGGAGCGAACCGTCCGATGATCACTGCCGACCCGCAGACCCAGCGCCGCATCCTCAACCGCCTCAAGCGTGCCCGGGGCCAGCTCGACGGCGTCATCTCCGCCGTCGAGGACGGCGGCAGCTGCCGCGACGTGGTCACCCAGCTCGCCGCCGTCTCGACCGCGCTCGACCGGGCGGGCTTCGTCATCGTCTCCACGGCGATGCGCGAGTGCGTCAACGACCCGGACGGCACGGCCGAGGCCGAGGACGGGCTCACCGCCGAGGAGCTCGAGAAGCTGTTCCTCACCCTGGCCTGACCGCCGGCGGACGCCGCGTCGGGGCCGGCGGACGACGAGCCGCCACCTGACCGGTGGATGAACGACGGTGAACACTGCCGGAAGACTCGGCGACCTCGCCCCCGCCGCGCCTCCGCGGCTGCGATGCTCACGATCGTGCACGACGAGATCACAGAGGTCGCCCGCCACCGACAGGTCCGGGGCGGTGCCCGGCTGGCCGGCATCGTCGCCGACCTCGCCCGGCCCGTCACCGTGGTCGGCTCCTCGATGCCCGTGGGGCAGCTCGAGGTCATGTTCCGCAGTCCCGAGGTGACGTGCGTCGCCGTGCAGGACGACGACGGCGGGTCCCGCACGGGGCTCGTGGTGCGAGCCGGTCTGACGGCGGCGCTGACGGGCCGGCTGGGCTACGGCCGGGCCGTGCTGGAGCGACGCCCCGTCGCGTCCGTGACCGACTGGTCCCCGATGACGGTCTCGCCCGAGGACTCCGTCTCGACGGTCGCCACCCGCGCGATGGAACGCGACGAGGCGCACCGGTACGACGACGTCCTGGTGGCCGGGTCGCACTGGGCCACCGCCGCGACGGCGGACCTCATGCGGGCCCTCGTCGCGGCGCTGGCCGACCGGTCCACGCAGGACCCCCACACCCGGCTGCCCACCCGCGGTGCGACCTACCACTCGTTGTCACGGCGCTGCGAGCTGGTCCGGGGGTCGGCCCTGCGCGTGGCGCTCGTGCTCGTCGACGTGCGCGGCATGGGGGGCCTCAACGCCCTGCACGGGCTGCAGGTCGGCGACGACGTGCTGACGGCGCTCGCGCAGCGGCTGCGCACCGGGCTGCCCCGCGGGTGCGAGCCCGGCCGCGTCGACGGCGACCGCTTCGCCGTGCTCGCCACCCTGCCGGCGATGGACGACGTGCACGCCGCGGCCTCGGCGGACCAGCTGCGTCGGCTCGTGCTGGCACGGCTGACCGAGCCCGGCGACGACCTGCCGGTCCGGCCGGACCTGCGGTCGGCGGTGGTCTGGTCCGTCGCGGGCGCCGGGTCGCCGGACGAGCTCGTCGTCGAGGCGGAGTCGCGGCTCGCGCGGGACCTGGGGTCCCGCGACGGCGTCCCCGCCGTGCCGGACGGCCCGGGGTCGCCGTCACCCGCCCCGACCACGTCGGGTGAGCCCGCGGTGACGCCGCCGACCCCCGCGGCGGCGCCTTCGCTCCTCCCGCGTCGCGAGGGGCGGGCCGGCGCCGCGAGCACGTCCGCGCCGCCGCTGGTCTGAGCCGATCCACCGGGTGCTGTCGACCCGGGGGCGCCGGATACGCGAAGATGTTCTGGTGCCTGCACGGAACGCCCGATTCGTCCTGTCGACCCTGACCGTCGTGCTGCTCGCCGGTGCGTGCGGGGACGAGGTGAGCCCGCAGCCGTCCGACGGCCCGGCGGTGCGGACCGTGGTCCGCGAGCCGGCCTCGACGGTGCTGCTCGACTCGCCCGACCCGGCGGAGCTCGCGCTGACGGCGAGCCAGCAGATCTTCGAGCGGTCGCCGGTCGCCGTCGTGGCCGGGTCCGGGGCGGACCTGCCGGACGGGGCCGTCCGGGCCCTGCACGCCGCGGCCGCCGAGAGTCTCGGTGCCCCGGCGCTGCTCGTCGGGGGAGCGGTGTCCGACCGCGGGGTGTCCGACGAGCTGGACCGCCTGGGCGCCCGGGTCGCCGTCGTGGTCCGTCCGGGCGCCGACCCGGGGGAGGCGGACAGCGCCTCGCCCGAGCCGCTGGCGGCGGAGGCGGCCCGAGCGGCCGGTGTCGAGGTGGTCACCCTGGAGACCCCCGCGCTGCTGCCGGGGAGCGACCCCGGCGTCGAGCCGCTGTCCGAGGACGAGGAGCAGGAGCTGCGTGACCGTGTCGACGCGGCGCTGGCGGACGGTCGGCCGTCCCCCGCGTCCTCACCCGCCGCGCGCCTGACCGAGGTGCTCGCCCTGACCGACCCGCGTCCCGGCCAGGAGGCCGCGATCGCCACCCTGCGCGCCGCGGGCGCCGTGGACCACGAGGTGCCGGGCGGGGACATCGCCGGTGCCCCGGAGGTCATCGAGCACGTGGACTCCGTCCAGGCGCTGGCCGTCGTCGGGGTGGGGCCGACCTTCGGCAGCGCGGAGGAGTTCGCGTGGCGGGTGGCCGCGGCCGAACGCGGCGAGCTGCTGCCGACCGGGACGCAGCAGCTGCTGCCGGCGCGGTACGTGAGCGTCGAGGGCGGTCGGCGCGACGACCCCGCGGCGGTGGTCGACGCGGCGGCGGCCGCGGCCGACACCTACGCCGGCCTGGAGGGCGGGCCGGTCGTCCCGACGGTCGTCGTGCAGGCCAGCGCGGCGGCCGGCCACGAGGGGGAGGACGGCGACTGGGTGGCCGAGGAGCCGCTGGCCGAGCTGGAACCCCTGGTGGACGCGGCCCGGGACGCCGGCCAGTTCGTCCTGCTCGACGTGGGGGCCGGCATGTCCACCCTGCGTGAGGAGGTCGAGCCGCTGGAGGACCTGCTCGCGAGGCCGGGGGTGGGGGTGATGCTGCACCCGGAGGACCGGCGTTCCGACGGCGAGCAGCCTCCCGGACAGGTGTCGGCGGCCGAGGTGGAGGACGTGGTCCGCTATATTGAAGGGGTGGTAACTAATCACGGTCTGCCCCCGACGATGGTGGTCCTGCACCAGACGCGACCGGAGTCCGTCGTCGACCGTGACCAGCTCGGCCGGACGGCCGCCGGCACCGAGGCGGTCGAGCTCGTCGTCGCCGCCGACCGGACCGGTGGTCTCACCACGACCGAGTGGGTGTGGGGGCGCGTGGCCGACGGCCTGCCCGACGGGGTGCACGCCGGCTGGGCGGGCCCGGAGCCCGAGTACTACCGCTCCGTCGAGCTCGTGCCGACGGACCCCGCCCCGTTGCTCGTGACCGTTTCCTGACCGGCCGGGCCCGACTGGAGACCCATGCTGCTGCCCCTCATCCCGTGGCCCACCGACGTCGCCGGGACCGGTGACGACCCCGTCGCCGTCCCCGCGATCCGCGTCGACACCCCCGACCCCGCCGTGGCCGCGCTGGTCGCCGAGCAGGTCGAGGCCGCCGGCGTCCCGGTGTCCGACGACCCGGCGGAGGGGCGTGCCGTGCCCTTCACGCTGCAGGTCGACCCGGCCGCCGGCCCGGACGGCTCGGACGCCGAGGAGCGGTACACGCTGCGGGTCGGCGAGGGCGAGATCCGTGCCACCGCCGCCGCGCCCGTCGGCCTCCTGCACGCCGCCCGCACGCTGCGCCAGCTCGTGACGCACCCCGCCGCGGGCGGCGCACCCGTCGTGGCCCCCGTCGTCGTGCACGACGCACCGCGCTACGCCTGGCGCGGCCTGAGCCTGGACGTCGTGCGCCACTGGTTCGGCCCCGACGACCTCCGCGCCGTCGTCGACCTCGTCGCCTCGTTCAAGCTGCGCGTGCTGCACCTGCACCTGACCGACGACCAGGGCTGGCGCATCGAGATCCCCTCCCGTCCGGAGCTGGAGAGGGCCGCCGACCACCAGGTCGGCGGCGGCCCGGCCGGCCGCCTGACCGTGGACGACTACCAGGCGCTGCAGGAGTACGCCGCGGCGCGCCACGTGACGATCGTGCCCGAGTTCGACATGCCCGGGCACGTCAACGCCGCCACCCACGTCTACGGCGCGCTGACGTCCGACGGGGTGCCGACCGACGCCTACGACGGCATCGAGGTCGGGTTCTCGCGACTGTGGTTCGACAACCCCGCCACCGAACCGTTCCTGCGCGACGTCATCGGTGACCTGGCGCGCATGACCCGCGGGCCGTGGGTGCACGTCGGCGGTGACGAGGTGCTGACCATGGAGGTCGCGGAGTTCGCGCGGTTCGTCGAGCTCGCCGCACGGATCGTGCGCGAGCACGGCAAGACGCCGATCTTCTGGCAGGAGGGGGCGCGCGGCCCGGTCGAGCCCGGCACGCTGCTGCAGTACTGGGAGCCCCGGGGCGAGGACCTCGACCGGTTCGTCGCGGCGGCCGAGGCGGGGGCCCGCTTCGTCATGTCACCGGGCGACCACGCCTACCTGGACATGAAGTACACCGCCGAGCACCCCCTCGGGCTGGAGTGGGCCGGCCACGTGGAGCTGCGCGACGCCTACGAGTGGGAGCCCACCGCGGTGATCGACGGGCTGCCGGCGTCCGCCGTCGAGGGTGTGTCGGCCGCGATCTGGACCGAGACCCTCACCACCCGGGACGAGCTGTTCTCCATGCTGCTGCCGCGGCTGGGCGCCGTCGCCGAGGTCGCCTGGACTGCCCCGGAGCGGAAGGACTTCGACGGGTTCACGGCCCGCACGGCCGCGTCGGCGCCGTCCTGGACGGCTGCGGGCTGGGCGTTCCACCCCACCCCGCAGGTCGCCTGGTAGGACCCGGAGCGACCTCGGGTCAGATCCAGTTCTGGAAGCGGATGATCTCGCGCCAGTAGTCGTACGGCACCGCCATCGCCGACCAGAACGGGTAGAAGGCGACCGACACCAGGGTGATGAGCAGCACCACGACCGCGATCAACGCGGCGGTGCCGCCCTTGCCCTGACGCCATCGGGTGCGTTCGAGCGCGACGACCATCGGGTAGACCAGCGTCATGACGACGAACGGCGTGAAGACGATCGTGTAGAAGGTGAAGATCGTGCGGTCCGCGTACAGGAACCACGGCAGCCAGCCGGCGATCGTCCCGGAGATCACCGCCAGCGCACGCCAGTCGCGCAGCCAGATCCCCAGGGCGACCGTGACCACCAGCGCGATCGCGGCCAGGTACCAGAGCAGCGGGTTGCCCAGCGCCGTGACCGCGACCGCGCAGCCGCCGTCCGTGCCCGCCGGGCAGGCGCCGTCGCCCGCACCGAGCCGGTCCCAGTAGAAGGACGTCGGACGCCACTGCACGATCCAGCCCAGCGGACCGGCCGCGTAGGCGTGCTCCGCGTCCAGCGTGGTGTGGAACTGGAACACCTGCTGGTGGTAGTGCCACAGGCTCGCCATCCAGTCGGGCAGCCAGGAGACGGCCTGTTCGGGGTTCTCCGCGGCCCAGTCGCGGTAGTAGCCCTCCGAGCCGGCGATCCACCGCCACCACGAGGCCACGTAGGTCAGCGCCGCGACCGGGACGATCTGCAGGAACGCCGGGACGGCGTCGGCGAGCGCCGAGTCCTCGAGCCATCGACCGATCCCGGCCCGACGTCGGGCCGTGACGTCCCACAGGACGGTGAGCAGCCCGAACGCCGCGACGAACCACAGCCCCGACCACTTCACGCCGCACGCCAGGCCCAGCGAGACGCCGGCCGCCAGCCGCCACCAGCGCATCCCGAGCCGCGGCCCGTACTTGTCCACCGTGCCGCCGGCGTCCAGGACGGCCGCCACCCGCGTCGCCAGGCGGCGGCGGGCCCACTCCCGGTCCAGCAGCAGGCAGCCGAAGGCGACGAGCACCCAGAACATGAGGAACTGGTCGAGCAGGGCGGTGCGCGAGTGCACGATCGCCTGCCCGTCGATCGCCAGCAGGAACCCGGCGACCAGGCCCATCGTCGTCGAGGCGAACAGCCGCCGTGCGATCCGGACGAGCAGCAGCACCGCCAGGATGCCGACGACGGCCGAGGCCAGACGCCACGCGAAGGGGTTCGCCGCCCCGCCGCCGGCCTCCATGCCCAGCCACATCATCCACTTGCCCACCGGCGGGTGGACGACGTAGGCGGCCTGGTCCAGGTAGGTGTCGACGTCGCCGGCCTCGAAGGCGGCGTTCGGGTCGTCCGGCCACTGCCGCTCGGTGCCCGAGCTGCCCAGGGTGTAGGCGTCCTTGACGTAGTACGTCTCGTCGAAGACCAGCGCGCCGGGCCGTCCGAGCTCCCACAGCCGGGCGACCGCGGCCACGAGGGTGACCAGGACGGCCCCCACCCAGCCGTGGAGACGGGCCGACCACGTCGCGCCGAGGCCCAGGCGCCGTTCGCCCAGCAGCCGGACGAGGAGAGCCCGCTCCGTGCCGCTCTCGGCACCGTCCGTCGTGCCCTGCGCGGCGTCGTCCGGGTGGTCGTCCCGGGCCGGGTCGGCCGTCGCCGACACCGTGGTGACGGTCGCGACCGCGGCTGCCGCGCGGCTCTCGGCGGCCGGCGTCATGCCGGTCTCGGGCCGGCGGGCCGGAGGGTCGGCGGGCGCGGACGCCGCGGCGTCGGGCGCGGACGTGGCCCGCCCCTCGCCGTTGACCGCGGGCGTGGACCCGGTCAGCGCCCGGAGTGCTCCCGTCACCGCGGGGATGCCGCGGGTGTTGGTGCGGCGGTCGTGCCCGTGGATCTCGCGACGGGACGGGTACTGGCGGTTCGGCGACCCCGTCGGGTCTTCCTCCGGCGGCACTCTGGTGTGGGCGGGGGCGTCGGGATCGTGGGCGCTCACCTCGGTCACTCTAGGGGGTCGACGACGCCCCGTGGGACAGTTGTCCCCATGAGTCGTGTCCCCGAGGCCGGGTCCGTCGTGCTGGCCGCCACCCCGATCGGCAACGTCGAGGACGCCTCACCGCGACTGCTGCGCCTGCTCTCCGACGCCGACGTCGTCGCCGCCGAGGACACGCGGCGCCTGCACGCCCTGGCCGGTCGGCTCGGCGTCGAGGTCGGCGGGCGCGTCGTGTCGTACCACGAGCACAACGAGCGCGAGCGTGCCGACGACCTGCTCGACGTCGTCGCCGACGGCGGCACCGTCCTGGTCGTCACGGACGCCGGGATGCCGGCGGTGTCCGACCCCGGATTCCGGTTGGTCGCCCGGGCCGTCGAGCGGGGACTGGCCGTCACGTCGGCGCCCGGTGCCTCCGCCGTGCTCACCGCCCTGGCGCTGTCCGGGCTGCCCACGGACCGTTTCACGTTCGACGGCTTCGTCCCGCGCAAGACCGGTGACCGGTCGCGCTGGCTCGGCGACCTGGCCGGCGAGCGACGCACGATGGTGTTCTTCGAGTCGCCGCACCGCATCGTCGACACCCTGGCCGCCATGGCGGACGCCTTCGGCGCCGAGCGTCCGGGGGCCGTCTGCCGCGAGCTGACGAAGGTCTACGAGGAGGTGCTGCGCGGGCCGCTCGGGGAGCTGGCGGCGCTCGCGGCGGAGCGGGCCGCGGCCGGACAGGGGCTGCGCGGCGAGATCTGCGTCGTCGTCGGCGGGGCGCCGGCGCCGGAGGCTCCCGGCCTCGACGTGCTCGTGCCGCGCGTCCAGGAGCGGGTCGACGCCGGGGAACGGCTCAAGAGCGTCGTGTCCGAGATCGCGGCGGCCGCCGGGGTCTCCAAGCGCGACCTCTACGAGGCCGCGCTGGCGGCTCGGCCCGCCCGCTGACCCCCTCCGGCGGGTCAGGGCATCCCGGCGCGACTCAGGGCGACCCGGCGCGACTCAGGACGGGGCGCCGCGGGTCAGTCCCGTTCGACCCAGCGGTCGATCGCCCACACGACGGCCAGCGCCAGCCCGACGTCCACGCCGTCCACGACGTCGAGGGTGTAGGCGTCGCGGATGGTCACCCACTTCTGGGTGATCTGCACGACGTGCCGACCGCCGACGGTGACCGAGTAGTTCTTCTCGATGAACGACCCCTCGAGGCTCCAGGGCTCGCTCCCGGGCACCTCCATGGACATGCGGTCCTTGATGGGCGAGAACATCTTGGCGTGCAGCGAGGCGATCTCGGTGCCGTCGGCCCCGGAGATCGTCATGTGCTTGGGGATGCCGAACATCTTGCCGGTGACGGTGTACACCACCTGGCCGTCGCCGTCCTGGATGTCTGCCCGCGGCCGCATGCCGACCTTGCCGTCGACGAACCAGGACTGCTCGCCGGTGTCCGGGTCGAGGACGGCGAAGTCGCGGCCCACGCCGAACCTGCTCTTGAGGAGGTAGCGGGCCCAACCGGCAGGGGGCGGGGGCAGCGGCATCGGGACCTCCGGAGTCGACGTCTTCGCAACGTAGCGTGACGGGAGTGCCGGGGCACGCCGGAGGACGGGCACGCGCCCGGGGTCCTGACCGGCGGCGGTTCGCCCTGACTCGCGGCGGGTCGCCCTGACCCGCGGCGGGTCGCCCTGACCCGCGGGTCGTGACCCTTGTCCCGGGGTCAGCGGGTCGAGGGCGTCAGCTCCACCCCGGCGGCCGCCAGCTCCCGGCGCGCCTGCTCGCCCAGCTCCGTCGAGACCGGCGCGGTAAGGTCGGTCAGCACGGTGGTGGCGAACCCCGACCGGACGGCGTCCAGCGCGGTGTGCTTCACGCAGTGCGACTCGGCCAGGCCGACGACGTCGACGGCGTCGACGTCCGCCTCGCGCAGCACCCGCTCCAGGGAGCGCCCGTCGGCGTCGGTCCCGTCGAAGCCGGAGTAGCCGTGGTGGTACTGGCCCTTGGTGATCGTCACGTCGGCGTCGAGGTCGGCGAGGGCCGGGTGCAGCCGGGCGTTCTCCGACTCCGCGACACCGTGCACCGGCCAGGAGTTCACGAAGTCCGGGTCGTCGCTGAAGTGCTCGCCGGGGTCGATGTGCCAGTCCTGCGTGGTGACGACCAGGTCGTAGCGGTCACGGTGGGCGGCGACGTAGGAGGCCACGTCCTGCGCGACGCGGTGGCCCCCGTCGACCGGGAGCTCGCCGCCCTCGCAGAACGTCGGCTGGACGTCGACGACGAGGAGTGCTCGCGTGCTCATGCCTCCACTCTGCCACCGTTCGCAACCCGTGAGGCCGTCCCGACGGGCGGGCGGCCGGTGAGACGCGACGGCCCCCGGGCGGCCCGGCCAGTAGGATTCGGGCCATGACCCACATCCTCTCGGCCGTGGCATGGCCCTATGCCAACGGTCCGCGGCACATCGGCCACGTCGCCGGCTTCGGCGTTCCCTCCGACGTCTTCAGCCGGCACATGCGGATGGCGGGTCACGACGTGCTGATGGTGTCCGGCACGGACGAGCACGGCACCCCGATCCTGGTCCAGGCCGAGCAGGAGGGCGTGACCCCGCAAGAGCTTGCCGACCGGTACAACCGCGTGATCGTCGCGGACCTGACCTCGCTCGGCCTCAGCTACGACCTGTTCACCCGCACCACGACGCGCAACCACTACGCCGTCGTGCAGGAGATGTTCCGCACCGTCCACCAGAACGGCTACATGGTCGAGAAGTCGACGATGGGTGCCATCTCGCCGTCGACCGGCCGCACGCTGCCCGACCGCTTCATCGAGGGCACCTGCCCGATCTGCGGCTACGACGGGGCGCGCGGCGACCAGTGCGACAACTGCGGCAACCAGCTCGACCCGATCGACCTGAAGAACCCCCGCAGCCGCATCAACGGCGAGACGCCGAAGTTCGTCGAGTCGAACCACTTCTTCCTCGACCTGCCGGCCTTCGTCGACGCGCTCGCCTCCTGGCTCGAGACGCGCACCGGGTGGCGGCAGAACGTACTGAACTTCAGCCGCAACCTGCTCGACGACGTCCGCCCGCGCGCCATGACGCGCGACATCGACTGGGGCATCCCCGTGCCGCTCGACGGGTGGCAGGACAACCCGAACAAGCGCCTGTACGTCTGGTTCGACGCCGTCATCGGCTACCTGTCCAGCTCCATCGAGTGGGCCCGCCGCCGGGGCACGCCCGAGGCCTGGCGTGACTGGTGGACCAACCCGGACGCCCGGTCGTACTACTTCATGGGCAAGGACAACATCACCTTCCACTCGCAGATCTGGCCGGCCGAGCTGCTCGGGTACGACGGCGGCGGCTCGCACGGGGGGTCGCCCGGCCCGTACGGGTCCCTCCAGCTGCCCACCGAGGTCGTCTCCAGCGAGTTCCTCAACGTCGAGGGCCAGAAGTTCTCCTCCTCGCGCGGCGTTGTCATCTACGTGCGCGACATGCTGGCGCGCTACCAGCCCGACGCGTTCCGCTACTACGTGGCCGCCGCCGGCCCGGAGAACCAGGACGTCGACTTCACCTGGGACGGGTTCCTGCGCCGCACCAACGACGAGCTGGTCGCCGGCTGGGGGAACCTGGTCAACCGCACCGCGTCGATGGTGCACAAGAACTTCGGGGAGATCCCGGCCGTCGGCGAGCAGGCCGACGTCGACCGGGAGGTGCTCGCCACCACCGGTCAGGCGTTCGGCAAGATCGGTTCCCTCATCGAGTCCAACCGGCAGCGTGCCGCGATCGCGGAGGCGATGCGGGTCGTGGGCGAGGTCAACCGGTACGTCTCGGAGACCCAGCCGTGGAAGCTCAAGACGGACCCGGACCGGCTGTCCACCGTGCTGCACACCACCACCCAGGCGGTCAGCGACTGCAACACGCTGCTCGCACCGTTCCTGCCGCACTCGGCCCAGTCCGTGCACGAGGTGCTGGGCGGGACCGGCGAGTTCGCGCCGCAGCCGTCGCTCCAGGAGGTCACCGACCTCGACGACGACACGCGCCACTACCCGGTCATCACCGGCAACCACGACGGCGCCTACCGGTTCCCCGCCTGGGAGTCCGTGCCGGTGCGGCCCGGCACCCCGATCGGCAAGCCCACCCCGGTGTTCACCAAGCTCGACGACTCCATCGTCGAGGAGGAGCTGGAACGCCTGCGCGAGAAGGCCTGATGGGACGCAAGCGCGAACGGGGCTTCCCGCCGGACCCGGAGGCCCTGCCCGTCGCCGTGGTCGACAACCACACCCACCTCGACGCCATCGAGGACGTGCTCGACGAGCGCGCCCTCGACGGCGGCCCGGTCCCCACCGTCGCCGACCATCTCGAGCGTGCCGCGGCCGTCGGTGTCGACCGGCTGGTGCAGGTCGGCTGCGAGCTGCCGTCGATCGCGTGGACCGACGCCCTGCTGCGCGACCCGGAGCACGGGTCGCGGCTGCTGGGGGCCGTGGCGATCCACCCCAACGAGGCCGTGCTGCACGCCGGGGTCCGCGAGGTCGGTCCCGACGGGCTGGAGCCGTCGCCCCGGCCGCACCACGCGACGTCGCTCGACGACGCCGTGGCCCGGGTGGCCGAGGTCGCGCGGGCCAACCCGCGCGTGCGGGCGGTCGGCGAGACCGGGATGGACCTGTTCCGCACGGGCCCGCAGGGCGAGGTCGCCCAGCGGGAGTCCTTCCGCGCGCACGTCGCGCTGGCCAAGGAGCTGGGGCTCGCGCTGCAGATCCACGACCGGGACGCCCACGAGCAGGTGGTCGAGGTCCTGCTCGCCGACGGCGCCCCGGACCGCACGGTCTTCCACTGCTACTCCGGCGACGAGCAGATGGCGGCGCTGGCCGCCGAGCACGGGTGGTACCTCTCGTTCGCCGGGCCGGTGACCTACCCGAGGAACGACCACCTGCGCGAGGCCCTGCGCACCGTGCCGCTCGAGCTCGTCCTGGTCGAGACCGACGCGCCCTACCTGCCGCCGCACCCGTACCGCGGCCGCCCCAACGCGCCCTACGTCGCCGGGCACACGGTGCGGGCGATGGCGGAGGTCCTCGACCGGCCGCTGGGGGAGCTCTGCCGCGCCGTGTCCGAGAACTCCGAGCGGGTGTACGGATCCTGGTGACCGCTTCCGTGCCCGGCGGGCGGTCCACTACTGTGCGGTGACAGTGGCGACGAACAGGACGAATCGACGGGCAGAGCCCCGTCGTCGGCGTACTCGGGCACCCTTCGTGGGGCGGCGTGGCCCGCTGCCCGCCGCCGCAGGCCTCGTCACGCGTGGCGTCGTCGTGGCCGCGGTCGCCGTCGGGACGGCCGGCGTCGTGGACGCCCACGCGGAGATCACCCTGGACGTCGACGGTCAGGTCCGCACGGTCGACGGCTACGGTGACACGGTCGCCGACGTCCTGGCGTTCCACGGGATCACGCCCGGACCGGACGACCTGGTCCAGCCCGCGCTGTCGGCCTCGGCACCGGACGACGGCGAGGTCGTGGTGCGCACCAGCAGGGACGTCACGATGGAGATCGACGGCGAGACGGTGACGTTCCCGACGACGGCGCACACCGTGGGAGAGCTCCTCGCCGCCCTCGGTCCCCGCGGCGAGGGGGCGGTCACGACTGCGTCGCGCAGCGACCTGCTGGGGCGCTCGCCGGTCCGGGTCTCGACGCTCAAGACCGTCCACGTCTCCGTCGACGGCGCCGTGCTCCCGCTGCGCACCACGCAGGCCACCGTGCGCGAGGTGCTCGACGAGGTGGGGATCACGCTCGCCGCCCAGGACGGCACGTCGGTGCCCCTCGGGGCCGCGGCCGTCGACGGCATGGTGGTGGTGGTGCACCGGGGCCAGTCGGCCTCGGACGTCGTCACCGAGGTGGTCCCGTTCGAGACGGAGACCGTCGAGTCCGACGAGCTGCCTCGGGGGCGCGAGATCGTGCAGACCCGCGGTGTGCCGGGGGAGCGTGTGACGACCTACGAGGTGCGCACGATCGACGGGACCGAGGTGGAGCGCACCGTCGTGGAGCGCACGGTCACGGTGGAGCCCGTGACGGAGGTCGTGCTGGTGGGCACCCTCGACATCGCCGACATGCAGGTCGACCCCTCCTCGGCGAAGGCCGTCGCGCGGTCGCTCGTGGCCGAGCGCGGTTGGGGCGACGACCAGTTCATCTGCCTGGACCAGCTCTGGGAGAAGGAGTCCGGCTGGCGCTGGAACGCCGAGAACCCGTCCAGCGGGGCGTACGGCATCCCGCAGGCGCTGCCCGGTTCGAAGATGCAGTCGGCGGGGTCGGACTGGCAGACGAATCCCACCACGCAGATCATCTGGGGCCTGGACTACATCACCGGCCGCTACGGCACCCCGTGCGAGGCCTGGGACCACTCGATGACCGTCGGCTGGTACTGAACCGTGTGACATCGGTAACACCCGGGGGCGGAATTTTTCGGTCATAGGTGTCCGCAACCGGCCATTCTTACCATGAGCACGGTTGGTCGAAGATCACGATGCGGTTACGGTCGTCGCGATCGCCGGACCGACCCGGACCCGACCGCTCGCGCCGGGGTAACCGTCGTCGAACCCGGACCGCACGACGTCTGGACCGCCATGCAGGCCTCTCCTTTCGACTCCGTGACTCCCTCGACCGAGCCGGTTGCCGTTCACTCCTCGTCCGCCGGCAGCGGTGGCGAGCCGCCCGCCGATGCGGCGGCCACCCGTCGTCGACGCCGCCGGTGGCCGCTCGTGGCCGTCGTGGCGACGCTCAGCCTGGTCGTGGCCGGCGGGGTCTCCGCGGCCGTGGTCGAGCAGCTGCGCAAGGACGTCACCATCGACGTCGACGGCCGCCTCACCACCGTCACGACCTACGCCGACACCGTCGACGACGTGCTGGCGGAAGAGGGCGTCCGCGTCGGCGACAACGACGAGGTGACCCCCGCCGTCGACGACGAGCTGCGTGACGGCACCGTCGTCGAGGTCCGGTACGGCCGCGAGCTGACGGTCGAGGCCGACGGCGAGCGGGAGGACGTCTGGGTCGCCGCCCTCGACGCCGACGAGGCGCTGGAGGAGCTCGCCGACCGTGCCGAGCAGATCCGGCTGCTGCCGTCGCGCTCCGCGGAGCGCGCCGTGCTGCCGATCCGCCTCGACGCCGACCAGCCCGTGACGCTCGTCGTCGGCGGCAAGTCGTCGGTGGTCGACGACGGTGCGGTCACCCTGGCCGAGCTGCTCGCCGCCGAGGGCGTCGAGATCGACGCCGACGACCGCGTGCACGTCGAGCAGGTCGACCCGCCGCGCGCCGGCGAACCGTCCGTGCGGGTCGTCGTGCAGATCGTCGACACCGAGAAGGTCGTGCGGACCAAGAAGATCGACTTCGACACCGTCACGAAGACCGACCCCGACCGCTACGCCGACCAGGGCTCGACCGTGGCCACGCAGGGCCGGCCGGGCGAGCGCACCATCACCTGGCGGGTCACCCGGGTCGACGGCGAGGTGACGAAGCGCGAGAAGGTGTCGAACAAGGTCACCACGAAGCCGGTGGATCGCGTCGTCGTCAAGGGCACCAAGGAGCGTCCCGCTCCCGAACCTGCTCCGCAGCCGACCGAGTCCAGCAGCTCGTCGTCCTCGTCCTCCTCGTCGTCCTCCTCGTCCGGTTCCACCTCGTCCTCCTCGTCGTCCGGTTCCACGTCCGGCGGGTCCGCGCCCTCCGGCTCCGTGTGGGCCGCGCTCGCGGAGTGCGAGTCCGGCGGTGACCCGACGACGAACACCGGCAACGGGTACTACGGGATGTACCAGTTCTCGCTGTCCACCTGGCAGGCCGTGGGCGGTACCGGGCTGCCGTCCGACGCGTCGGCCGCCGAGCAGACGAAGCGGGCGCAGATCCTGCAGTCGCGGGCCGGGTGGGGCCAGTGGCCGCACTGCGCCGCGAAGCTCGGTCTGCTCTGATCCCACCGTCCGAGGGTCGAACCGGCCCGGACGCCGTCGCGTTCACGCGCCTCAGGGGGCGCTCCACTTCGGGGACGACGACGGCGTCCGGGCCGGTTCGACCCTCGTGCCCGTCTCCGGGCGGTCCCCGTCTCGGCGGTCACCCGGGAGATGACGGAGCCTCGGATCTGACGGTGGGGGAACGGGGGTGTGCGGGGCGTGTGAAAGCCGTGTGCCCGCTGCCCCGATGTGACCTACGTCCTCTTGCCACGGATCACGGAATGGTTACGGTGGCCGCCGCGTCGTTCCGACCGGGCGAGTCCACGCCGTCAGGACCGACCGTCCAGAGCTGTCGACATGCACGGCCCGCAGGGGGCCGGCCCCACGCACTCACCTTGGAGCTGTATGACCTCCGTGCCCGAGAACATCGAGCCGCAGCCGACCACGGCTGAGACCCGAGCCGTGACCCGGACGCACCGCGTCCGTCGTCGGCGCACCCTCATCGCCTCGTTCACCGTCGGCGCCCTCGCCCTCGGTGTCGGTTCCGCCGTGGGCGTCTCGCAGGCCCACAAGACCGTGACGCTGGACGTCGACGGGGAGACCCGTTCGGTCGGCACCTTCGCCGGCGACGTCGACGGACTGCTCGACGAGCAGGGTGTCGACCTCGGCGAGCGCGACGTCGTGGCGCCGTCCACCGCCGCGGCGCTGCGCGACGGGAGCGACATCGTCGTGCGCACCGGCAAGCAGGTGGACGTCGAGGTCGACGGCAAGGAGTCGTCCACCTGGATCAACGCCGCCGACGCCAACGAGGCCCTGAACCTGCTGAGCCAGCGTGGCAGCGAGGTCCGCCTCGTCGCCTCGCGCTCCGCTGACCGTGCGGCGCTGCCGCTGGACGTGCACGCCGGCGAGGACGTCGCCGTCGTGGCCGACGACGAGATCGAGGTCGTGGACGGTTCCGACGAGCTGGACGCCGTGCTCGGCGCCGCCGACGTCGAGATCGACTCCGACGACATCGTCACCGTCACCGACGCCGCGACCGCCGGCGTCAAGGCCAAGAAGCTGCCCGAGGGCGTCGAGATGCCCGACGTGGCCGCCGTCGTCGAGCGCCTCGAGGTCGAGCGGGTCGAGAAGACCAAGAAGATCGAGCGGGACGTCAAGGTCGTCCAGGACGACGGCCGGTACGAGGACCTCGACCGCAAGGTCAAGAAGAAGGGCCGCGACGGGGTGCGCACCATCGTCCGCGAGGTCACCACGATCGACGGCGAGAAGGTCTCGAGCGAGAAGATCAGCTCCGAGGTCACCAAGAAGCCGAAGACCCGCGTGCTGGTCCAGGGCACCAAGGAGCGTCCGGAGCCGGAGCCCGAGCCCGCGCCGGAGCCCGCGACGTCGTCGAGCTCCAGCTCGTCGAGCTCGGGTTCCTCGAGCTCGGGTTCGTCGAGCTCGGGATCGTCCTACTCCGGGTCGAACCGGTCGATCGGTCAGCAGATGGCCGCCGAGCGCGGCTGGACCGGCTCGCAGTGGACCTGCCTGGAGTCGCTGTGGACCAAGGAGTCCAACTGGTCGCACACCGCGTCCAACCCGTCCTCGGGTGCCTACGGCATCCCGCAGGCGCTGCCCGGCGGCAAGATGTCCTCGCACGGCGGCGACTGGCAGACCAACCCGGCCACCCAGATCGCCTGGGGCCTGGACTACATCGCCGGCCGCTACGGCACGCCGTGCGGTGCCTGGAGCCACTCGCAGGCGAACAACTGGTACTGAGCCGACTGGTACCGACACCCCTGGTCGGGCGATACTGCCGCCCATGACCAACACCCCTGGCGCCCTGCTCGGCCCTGCGGAGATCCGCGAGCTGGCAGGGCGCCTCGGCGTTCGGCCGACCAAGACGCTGGGGCAGAACTTCGTCCACGACGGCGGCACGGTGCGCAAGATCGTCCGTGCCGCCGACGTGCGACCCGGTGACCGCGTCGTCGAGGTCGGTCCGGGGCTCGGATCCCTGACCCTGGGGCTCCTCGAGGCCGGCGCCTCGGTCGTGGCCGTCGAGATCGACCCGGTGCTCGCCGGCCAGATCACCGACACGGTGCAGCGCCACGCCCCCGACGCGGACTTCGAGGTCGTGACCGCCGACGCGCTCGACGTCACCACGCTCCCCGGGGAGCCGCCGACGGCGCTCGTGGCGAACCTCCCGTACAACGTCGCCGTGCCGGTGCTGCTGACGTTCCTCGAGCGTTTCGACTCGCTCCGTTCGGTGCTGGTGATGGTGCAGGCCGAGGTCGCCGACCGTCTGGCCGCGCCGCCCGGGTCCCGGACGTACGGCGTGCCGTCGGCGAAGGCCGCCTGGTACGGCGCCGCCCGTCGGTCGCTCAACATCTCCCGGCACGTGTTCTGGCCGGAGCCCAACGTCGACTCCGCGCTGGTGGCGATCGAACGCCACGACCCGCCGGAGACCACCGCCACGCGACGGCAGGTGTTCACCGTCGTGGACGCGGCGTTCGCCCAGCGGCGCAAGACCCTGCGCGCCGCGCTGTCGGGGCTGTTCGGCTCCGGCGCCGCGGCCGAGGAGGCGCTGCGTGCCGCTGGCGTCGACCCGCGGCTGCGCGGCGAGCGGCTCTCGATCACGGATTTCGCGCGGATCGCCGAGCACCTTCCCGTCACGGCTGGCACGGTGGACGAGTGACACTTGCTGCCGCCCCGTCGCCGTCCGTCCGCGTCCGCGCGCCGGGCAAGGTCAACCTCTCGCTGCGTGTCGGTCCGGTCGAGGAGGACGGCTACCACCCGCTGGTGACCGTGTTCCAGGCCGTGGCCCTGGTCGAGGAGGTGACGGCCACCGAGGTCGCCGACGGCGCGGGGATCTCCGTGACCGTCGAGGGACCGCAGGCCGACCGGGTCCCGCTGGACGCCACCAACCTCGCCTGGCGGGCGGCCGAGCTGCTCGCCGAGCACGTCGGCATCTCCCCGGACGTCGCGCTGCACCTGGCCAAGGGTGTCCCCGTCGCCGGCGGGATGGCGGGCGGGTCCGCCGACGCCGCGGCCACGCTGGTCGCCTGCGACGCGCTGTGGGGCACCGGGCTGTCCCGTGGTGAGCTCTCCACGCTGGCCGCGGTCCTCGGGTCCGACGTGCCGTTCGCCCTGCTGGGCCACACCGCCGTCGGGACCGGCCGCGGCCACCTGCTGACGCCGGCGATGTCCCGCGGGGAGTTCCACTGGGCGTTCGCGACCCGCGACGAGGGTCTGTCGACACCGGCGGTGTACCGACGGTTCGACGAGCTGTGCGGCCCGACCGCCCCGCCGGTGGACCTCGTCGACGACAACCCCCTCATGCAGGCGCTGCGCGCGGGCGACCCGTCGGCCCTCGGGGCGGCGCTGCACAACGACCTCGAGCCCGCCGCGCTGGACCTGCGGCCCGAGCTGGAGCGGACGCTCGAGATCGCCCGGAACGGCGGGGCGCTCGGGGCGATGGTGTCGGGGTCCGGACCCACGGTCGCCGCGCTGGCGCGGTCGCGCCAGCACGCACTGGCGATCGCGGCGACCTGGACCGCCGAGGACGCCGCGGACTCGGTGTGGTGCACGACGGCGCCCGCCGCGGGGGCCCGCGTCCTCTGACGGGCCGCGGAGCCCGCGGGTCAGGGCGGGATCTGCCCGGTCAGGGCCGAACCCCGCGACGGAGGGCCGACCGCCCGCGGGTCAGGGCCGACCCCGGCGAGTCAGGGCGGAACCCGCCGGGTCGGGGCGGAACCCGCCGGGTCGGGACGGCAGGGCAGGGCTCGAGGTCCGTGACCTCGAGTGCTCATGACGAGGGTCGCGGCTCAGACCTGCTTGCGCAGGAACGCGAGCGTCGGCGCGAAACGGTACTGCTGACCGCCCTCGTGCCCGTTGTAGGGGTAGACGTCGATCTCCCGGTCCGTGCCGCCCCAGGCGTTGTAGGCGGCGTAGACCGTGGACGGCGGGCAGACCTGGTCCATGAGCGCGACGGAGAACAGCCCGGCGGCCCGTGCGCGGCGGGCGAACGCGACGCCGTCGAGATAGGAGAGCGTGCGCCACACGGCGTCCGCGTGCTCGCGGTGGACCGACAGGTACCGCGTGATCTCCGCGTACGGGTCGGCGTCCGTGATCTCCACGGCGCGGCGGAAGTGGCTCAGGAACGGCACGTTCGGTGCCGCGGCGGCGACGTCGGGCAGCATGCCGGCCACGGCGATCGCGATGCCGCCACCCTGGGAGGTCCCGGCGACGGCGACCCGTGCCGGGTCGATCCCGTCGATCTGCCGCACGGCGTCCACGGCACGCACCCCGTCGGTGTACACGCGGCGGTAGTAGTGCTCCGCGGGATCGAGGATGCCGCGCGTCAGGAACCCGGGAGAGGCGGGGCCGTGCCCGACCGGGTCCGGGGTGTCCCCGCCGGACCCCCAGCCGGACCCCTGACCCCGGGTGTCGACCACGAGGTGGGCGAATCCGGCAGCCGCGTAGCCGAGGTGCTCGTGGGGCAGACCGCGTCCGCCGCCGTACCCGATGTACTCCACGACCGCCGGCAGCGGCCCGTCGACCCGTGCCGGCCGGACCAGCCACGCCTTGATCGGGTGCCCGCCGAACCCGGGGAACGTCACGTCGTCCACCGTGAGCTCCGTCAGTCCGGCGTCGACCCGCTCCACCCGCACGTCGCCGCCGTGACCGCGGGCCTCGGCGACGGTACCGGTCCAGAACGTGTCGAAGTCCTCCGGCTCTGGGATCGTCGGGCGGTACTCCTCGAGCTCGGCCGGGGACAGGTCGAACTGGGCCATCGGGCTCTCCTCACGCGGTGTCGGCGACGGTCCGAGGCTAGCGGTCCCGGCACCGTCGTCCGGACCGGGGGTGCAGCCGTGGCGACTACCCTGTTGCGGTGGCACATCTCCTCGGCGCGGACAGCATCTCGCTGACCATCGGCACCCGCACCCTGCTCGACGACGTCTCCCTCGGGCTCGACGACGGCGACCGGATCGGCGTCGTCGGCCCCAACGGCGCCGGCAAGTCCACCCTGCTGCGGATGCTCGCCGGGACCGCCGTGCCCGACGCCGGCCGCATCACCCGCGTGGGCGGCTCCCGGCTCGGGATGCTCGACCAGCGCGACGACGTCCCCGAGGGCGCCACGGTGCTCGACCTCGTGCACGGCGACGACGAGACCCACGAGTGGGCCTCGGACCCGCGGGTCCGTGCCGTGCACGCCGGGCTGCTGGCGGACCTCGACCTCGACAAGCCGGCCACGACCCTCTCGGGCGGCCAGCGCCGCCGCGTGGCGCTCGCCCACCTGCTCGTCGAGGACCCGGACGTGCTGCTGCTCGACGAGCCCACCAACCACCTGGACGTCGAGGGCGTGGCCTGGCTGGCCGAGCACCTGAGGAACCGCTACGGCCGCCCCGGTGCGACCGGTGCGCTGGTGGTCGTCACCCACGACCGCTGGTTCCTCGACGCCGTCTGCTCGCGCATGTGGGAGGTGCGCGGCGACGGCTCCGGCGCCGTCGACGGCTACGAGGGCGGGTACGCCGCCTACATCCTGGCCCGGGCCGAGCGGTCCCGGCAGGCCGCCGCGGCCGCGGAGAAGCGCAACAACCTGCTGCGCAAGGAGCTCGCCTGGCTCAAGCGGGGCGCCCCGGCGCGCACCTCGAAGCCGAAGTTCCGCGTCGAGGCCGCCCAGACGCTCATCGCCGACGAGCCGCCGCCGCGCGACCGGCTCGAGCTGACGCAGATGGCGACCAAGCGGCTCGGCAAGGACGTCCTGGACCTGGAGGACGTCACGGTGCGCGTCCCCCTGCCCGACGGCGGGGAGCGCACCCTGCTCGACGACGTCACGTGGCGCCTCGGGCCCGGCGACCGGTACGGCGTCGTCGGCGTCAACGGTGCGGGCAAGACGACCCTGCTCGCGCTGCTGGCCGGCCGCCGCACCCCGGAGGAGGGGCGCGTGCGACGGGGCAAGACCGTCGAGGTCGCCGAGCTCACCCAGGACGTCACCGAGCTGGACGACGTCGCGCACCTGACCGCCGTGCAGGTCGTGGACCGGGAGAAGCGGACCGTCGTCGTGGACGGCAAGGAGCTCACCGCGGGCCAGCTGACCGAGCGGCTCGGCTTCACCCGCGAGCGGGCGCACACCATCGTGCGCGACCTGTCCGGCGGGGAGCGGCGCCGGCTGCAGCTGCTGCGCCTGCTCGTCTCCGAGCCGAACGTCCTGCTGCTGGACGAGCCCACCAACGACCTCGACACCGACACCCTGGCCGCGGTCGAGGACCTGCTGGACGGCTGGCCCGGCACGCTGATCGTGGTCTCCCACGACCGCTACCTGCTGGAGCGCGTGTGCGACCGGCAGTGGGCGCTGCTCGGCGACGGGGCGCTGCGGGACCTGCCGGGCGGCGTCGAGCAGTACCTGGAGCTGCGGCGTGCGGCGACGTCCGGCCGGGCGCCGGCCCCGGGCGCCTCGTCCGCCGCCACGGCGCCCGAGGCCTCGGGCCCGGCCGCGTCGTCGGACGACCGGAAGGCCCCGGGGGCCTCGGCGGCCGAGCAGCGTCAGGCGAAGAAGACGGTGCAGCGCCTGGAGAAGCAGCTCGCCCGGCTCGCCGACGAGGAGACGCGCCTGCACGAGCAGATGGCGGCCGACCCGACCGACTTCGAGGCGACGGCGCGGCTCGACGCGCGGCTGCGCGCGCTGCAGGCCGAGAAGGACGAGCTCGAGATGGAGTGGCTGGAGGCCGCCGAGCTCGTCGAGTGACCCGTAGGCGAGGGGCGGCCCCGGGAGGACCGCCCCTCACGACAGGTCACGGCACGCGGTAGCCCGCGGCGCGGAACATCTCGTACCACTCGGCGCGGGTCAGCGGGATGTCCGAGCCCTGCGCGGCACCGGCGACGCGCTCCGGCGTCGTCGTGCCCAGCACGACCTGCATCCCGGCCGGGTGGCGGGTGATCCAGGCCGTGGCGATCGCGATGGCCGGCACGTCGTACTTCGCGGCGAGCCGGTCGATGACGGCGTTGAGCTCCGGGTAGTCCTCCGACCCGAGGAACACGCCGTTGAAGAACCCCGCCTGGAACGGCGACCAGGCCTGCACGGTGATGTCGTGCAGGCGGCAGTAGTCCAGCAGCCCGTTGTCGAGGCTGATCGACTGCTCCAGGCCGGCCATGTTGGCGGCCACGCCCTGGGCCACGACCGGCGAGTGGGTGATCGAGAGCTGCACCTGGTTCGCCACCAGCGGCTGACGGACGGACTTCTTCAGCAGCTCGATCTGCCCGGGCGTGTGGTTGGAGACGCCGAAGGAGCGGACCTTGCCGGTCGACTCCAGGTGGTCGAAGGCGCGGGCGACCTCGTCCGGCTCCACCAGCGCGTCGGGACGGTGCAGCAGCAGCACGTCCAGGTAGTCGGTGTCGAGGGCCTTCAGCGACTCCTCGACCGAGGTGACCAGGTGGTCGTAGGAGAAGTCGAAGTACGGGCCCTCGCGGACGATGCCCGCCTTGGACTGGATGGTCAGCTCCTCGCGCTGCGAGGGCGTGAGCTGCATGGCCTCGGCGAACCGGCGCTCGCAGCCGTGCAGGGGGTCGCCGTAGATGTCGGCGTGGTCGACGAAGTCGATGCCGGCGTCGCGGGCGGTGCGCACGAGCTCGCGGACGGCGTCGTCGTCCATCTGCTGGATGCGCATGAGGCCGAGGACGACGTTGGGGACCTGGCGGCCGCTGGTGCCGAGGGGGACGGTCTTCATGGGTGGATCCTCCGGGTGGTTCAGTGGTCGGAGAGCTCGGCGAGCTCGTCGGTGGTGAGCTCGAGGCCGACGGCGCCGGCCGAGTCCTGGATGCTCGTCGGTCGCGAGGCGCCGGGGATCGGCACGACGACCGGGGCGAGGGACAGCTCCCAGGCGAGCGTGACCTGCTGCGGGCTGACGCCGTGGCGCTCGGCCACGCGGCCGAACGCCGCGTGCGCCGTGCCGACCTCCGCGGCCCGGGCGATGCCGCCGAGCGGCGACCAGGGCAGGAAGGCCACGCCGAGCTCGGCGCAGTGCTGCAGCTCGCCCAGGCTGGAGCGGAACGCGGGGGAGAACTGGTTCTGCACGGACGCGAGGCGTCCGCCGAGCACCGCGTTCGCCTCGTCGATCTGCGCGACGTTCGCGTTGGAGATGCCGGCCTGCTGGATCACGCCCTCGTCGAGCAGCTCGACCAGGGCGCCGACCGACTCGGCGTAGGGCACCGACGGGTCGGGCCGGTGGAACTGGTACAGGCCGATCGCCTCGACGCCGAGCCGCTGTGCGGAGGCCTTGGCCGCCGCCTTGAGGTGCTCGGGGCGGCCGTCCTGGGTCCAGGAGCCGTCGCCGGGGCGCAGGTGCCCGCCCTTGGTGGCGACGAGCACCGAGGAGGTGTCGCCGCCCCAGGAGCGCAGGGCTTCGGCGATCAGCTCCTCGTTGTGCCCGACCTCCCCGGCGTCGCGGTGGTAGGCGTCAGCGGTGTCGATCAGCGTGACACCGGCGTCGAGCGCCGCATGGACGGTGGCGATCGAGCGCTCCCGGTCGGGGCGTCCCTCGATGGACAGGGGCATGCCGCCGAGCCCGATCGCGCTGACGGAGCGGTCTCCGATGGTGCGTGATTCCACGGTTCTCCTTGTCTCGACTGTGCTGTCGACGATAAGAAGTGAGCGATGATGAGTCCAACGACTTGAACTCATACCGTTCAGAACTGGGAGTGATCAATGGAGCTGCGGCAGATGGAGTACCTGGTCGCGGTGGCCGAGGAGGGGCACTTCACCCGTGCCGCGGCGCTGTGCGGGGTGACCCAGTCCGGGCTGTCCGCGGCGATCCGGAACCTCGAGAAGGAGCTGGGCGCGTCGCTGTTCTCCCGGACCACCCGCCAGGTCTCCCTCACCGACGCCGGGCGGGCCCTGCTGCCGTTCGCGCGGCGCATGCTCGCCCAGGCCTCCGCCGGGCGGGACGCCGTGGCGCGCGCCAGCCAGCAGCTCTCGGGACGGCTGCGGCTCGGGTCCGAGCAGTGCCTCGGCGTCATCGACGTCGGGCCGCTGCTCGAACGGTTCCGGCTGCGGTACCCGCTGGTGGACGTGCAGTTCACCCAGGCCGGGTCCGCCGAGCTCGCCACCCAGGTGCGGGCGGGCGACCTCGACGTCGCGTTCCTGGCGACCACCGAGCACCTCGGCTCCCTGCGGCGTCTGGAGCTCGGCCGCCGACCCGTCGTCGCGCTCGCCCACCCGACCGACGACCTCGCCCGGTCGCCGCAGGTCTCGTGGGAGGACCTGGCCGCCCGGGACTTCGTCGACTTCCGCGAGCCGTGGGCGATCCGTCGGCTCGTCGACGACGCCTTCGCCGACCGGCACCTCGAGCGGAGGGTGCGGATGAGCGTCGACGACGTCCACACGCTGCTGGACTTCGTCCAGCGCGGGCTCGGGGTCGCCGTCGTGCCCCAGCACGTCGCCGCCAAGCCGCAGGCCGCCGGTCTCGCGATCCTGGAGCTGCCCGTCGGCGGCGCCCCGGAGTGGGTGGTCTCGGCCGTCTCGGGGGCCTCGGCCGCGCCGACGGCGGTCCGTCTGCTCGAGCTGCTCGGAGAGGCGAACCTGGCGGTCGCGCAGCCGGCGTGAGCCGTCGCCGGGTCGACTACTCGTCGAACTGGGCGCCGAGGGTGCGCAGCAGCGCGGCGAGGCGGGGGCGTTCCTCGGCGGGCAGGGCGTCGAGGACCTGGGCCTCGACGTCCAGCAGGTCGCTCATCGCCGCGTCGACGCGTGAGCGCCCGGCGCCGGTGAGCCGGACCAGCACGCCGCGCCGGTCCTCGGGGGAGCGGTGGCGCTCGACGAGGCCGCGCTCGGCGAGCCGGTCGATGCGGTTGGTCATGGTGCCGCTGGTGACCAGGGTCTGGGCGACGAGGCGTCCGGGGGAGAGGCGG
This sequence comes from Isoptericola sp. b515, assembly GCF_030588125.1. Taxonomy (NCBI): domain Bacteria; kingdom Bacillati; phylum Actinomycetota; class Actinomycetes; order Micrococcales; family Promicromonosporaceae; genus Isoptericola; species Isoptericola sp. b515. Next base: position 325,453 of record NZ_JAUQYR010000004.1, read on the forward strand.
TACGGCTCGCCGGCGCGCCGCAGGGCGGACAGGACGTCGAACTCCCACGTCTCGAGGTCGTGCCGGGCGAAGGCGCCGCGACGGGCACGGTCGAGGTGCCGCGCGAGCCGGCTGACCCGGGAGAAGACGGTCAGCGGCTCGACGTCGAGGTCGGGGCGTTCGCGCTGCCAGGCGGTGACGATGCGGTCGACCTCGTCGCCGGGGTGCGTGCTCTCCATCCTCCGAGCCTAGCGCGGGTCTCTCGATATCAAGAATCTTGATATCGGCCTGTCGACGGCAGGGTCAGCGCTCGATGAGCCCCGGCTTGCGCTCCATGCCGGACAGCCCGTTCCAGGCCAGGTTGACCAGGTGCGCGGCGACGTCGGACTTCTTGGGTCGCCGGGCGTCGAGCCAGTACTGACCGGTCAGCGCCACCATGCCCACCAGCATCTGTGCGTACAGCGGGGCGACCTTGGGGTCCAGCCCGTTGCTGCGGAACTCCTCGGCCAGGATGTGCTCGACCTGCGTGGCCACGTCCCCGATCAGGGACGAGAAGGTCCCGGTCGCCTGGGCGACGGGGGAGTCGCGCACCAGGATGCGGAACCCGTCCTCGGAGGACTCGATGTAGTCGAGCAGCGCCAGCGCCGTCCGCTCGAGCAGCACCTTGGGGTGGCCGCCCTCGGCCAGCGCCCCCGTCAGGGCGCCCGTCAGGGCCTGCACCTCGCGGTCGACGATGACGGCGTAGATGCCCTCCTTGCCGCCGAAGTGCTCGTACACCACGGGTTTGGAGACCTCCGCCGTGCTGGCGATCTCCTCGACGCTCGTGCCGTCGAACCCCTTCGCCGCGAACAGTCCGCGGCTCACGGCCACCAGCTGCTCGCGGCGCTGGCTCGCGGTCATGCGCGCACGCGGCGGGCGTTTCGTCTCCCGGGGTGCAGCAGCCATGACCTCCATTCTGCCTGGTGCGCGGCCCGGCGGGGTGCGCGGTCCGTCCCGGCGGCGCCCCCCGGTCGGCGTGGCGCCGCGCGAGCCCCGGTGTGGTGCGCCCCACGGTGCCGGCCGGTGCGCCCGGGCGGGATGTGTGCGAGCCACCCGCGGCGACCTGGCAGACTGAGGCCTGGATGTGCGGCGCCCGGGGCCCTGGAGGTCGCCGGCCCGACGGCGGAGCCGGGCGTGGTCCGGTACGACGTCGCGCACGATCCGCCTTGGTGTAATCGGCAGCACAAGGGTTTTTGGTGCCCTTGGTCCAGGTTCGAATCCTGGGGGCGGAGCTCGCGCCAGACCCCCGACAGAGACGGAGCAGTGGTGGTTCCCACGGTCCCCCAGGGCGAGCAGCACCCGACCGACCCGACGACGGCACGACCCGCCGCCGTCGTGGTCCTGGCAGCCGGGCAGGGCACCCGGATGAAGTCCGCGACCCCCAAGGTGCTGCACGGCATCGGCGGCCGCACGATGCTCGGGCACGCGATGACCGCGGCACGGGAGCTGACGCCGGAGCACGTCGCCGTCGTCGTGCGCCACGAGCGCGAGCAGGTCGCGGCCGCGGCGCGGGAGATCGACGCGTCGGCGCTCGTCGTCGACCAGGACGAGATCCCCGGCACCGGGCGCGCCGTGCAGTGCGCACTGGACGCCCTCGACGCCCGGGCGCACGCCGTCCGCGCGGCCGACCTGGTGCACAGCGCCGACGAGGTCCACGACGCCGACGGCGAGCACCCGCTCGGCGACGGCCTCGAAGGTGCCGTCGTCGTGCTCGCCGGCGACATCCCGCTGCTCGACGGCGCCACGCTCGCCGAGCTCCTCGCCGCCCACCACGCCGACGGCAACGCCGTGACGGTCCTGACGACCGAGCTGGAGGACGCCACCGGCTACGGGCGGATCGTGCGCGAGGCCGGCACCGGCGACGTCACCGCGATCGTCGAGCACGCCGACGCCACGCCCGAGCAGCGCGAGATCCGGGAGATCAACTCCTCGGTCTACGTCTTCGACGCCGCCGTGCTGCGACGCGGCCTGGGCGGTCTCGGCGACGACAACGCCCAGGGCGAGGTCTACCTCACCGACGTCATCGCCTCCGCCCGCGAGGCCGGCGGCGCCGTGCGCGCGCTGCTGTCCGACGACCCGATGCTCGTCGAGGGCGTCAACGACCGGCTGGCGCTGGCCACGCTCGGTGCCGAGCTGAACCGCCGCACCCTGGAGCGCTGGATGCGCGAGGGCGTGACCGTCGTCGACCCCGCCAGCACCTGGGTGGACGTCGACGTCGAGCTCGCCCGCGACGTCACCCTCCTCCCGGGCACCCAGCTGCACGGGGCGACCACGGTCGCCGAGGGTGCCACGGTCGGCCCCGACACCACGCTGACCGACGTCGAGGTCGGCGAGCGGGCCAGCGTCGTGCGCACGCACGGTTCGCTCGCGGTGATCGGCGCCGACGCCTCGGTCGGGCCGTTCGCCTACCTGCGGCCGAACACGGTGCTCGGCGCCCGCGGCAAGATCGGCACCTTCGTCGAGACGAAGAACAGCCAGATCGGCGAGGGCTCGAAGATCCCGCACCTGTCCTACATCGGGGACGCCACGATCGGCGACGAGAGCAACGTCGGCGCGGCCTCCGTGACGGTCAACTATGACGGCGTGCACAAGCACCGCACGGTCATCGGCTCGCACGCGCGCACCGGGGCGGACAACATGTTCGTCGCCCCCGTGACCATCGGTGACGGCGCGTACACCGGCGCCGGCAGCGTCGTCACCCGGGACGTCCCCGCGGGCGCGCTCGGCGTCAGCCGTGCCCAGCAGCAGAACATCGAGGGGTGGGTGGAGCGCCGTCGCGCCGGCACGCCGGCCGCGGAGGCCGCCGCCCGCACCCGGGACGGGGCGGCCGAGGACGGTGGCGGCCTCGGCCCGCAGGCGAAGCTGGAGCTGGCCGAGCACAATGCCCTGACAGGAGCGATCCCGAAGGTGTCGCACACCGACGACGCCGGGGACCCGGCCTCCTCCGAGTCCGCCTGAGACCGAGCCGCACGTAGCGAAGGAATCTCCTACTGATGAACACCTCCATCCCGGGTACCGGAGAGCGGACCCTCGTCGTCGCGGCCGGTCGCGCACATCCGGCCCTCGCCGAGGACGTCGCCGACGAGCTGGGCATCAACCTGCTGCCGACCTCCGCGTACGACTTCGCCAACAGCGAGACGTACGTCCGGTTCGGCGAGTCGGTCCGCGGCACGGACATCTTCCTGCTGCAGAGCCACACGGCACCGGTCAACCAGTGGTTGATGGAGCACCTGCTCATGGTCGACGCGGCCAAGCGTGCCTCGGCCCGGACGATCACGGTGGTCGCCCCGTTCTACGCCTACGCCCGGCAGGACAAGAAGTCCCGCGGTCGCGAGCCGATCTCCGCGCGGCTGGTCGCGGACATGCTGCACACCGCCGGTGCGGACCGGATCATGAGCGTGGACCTGCACACCGCGCAGATCCAGGGCTTCTTCGACGGTCCGGTCGACCACCTGTGGGCGATGCCGGTGCTGACGGACTACGTCCGCACCCGTGTCGACACCTCGAACGTCACGGTCGTGTCCCCGGACGCCGGCCGGATCCGCGTGGCCGAGCAGTGGGCCGCCAAGCTCGGCGGCGGCCCGCTGGCGTTCGTGCACAAGACGCGTGACGTGACCCGCCCCAACCAGGCGGTGGCGAACCGGGTCGTCGGTGACGTCGAGGGGCGCGACTGCGTGCTCGTCGACGACCTCATCGACACCGGCGGCACGATCTCCGAGGCGGCCAAGGTCTGCATGGAGGCCGGTGCGAAGTCCGTGATCGTGGCCGCCACCCACGGCGTGCTGTCGGACCCCGCCCCGCAGCGGCTGTCCGAGTCCGGTGCCGTCGAGGTCGTCGTGACCGACACGCTGCCGATCCCGCCCGAGAAGCGCTTCGACGGGCTGACCGTGCTGTCGATCGCGCCGCTGGTCGCCCGCGCGATCCGCGAGGTGTTCGACGACGGCTCGGTGACGTCGCTCTTCGACGGCAACCCCTGATCCCCGCCGGGGCGTGCGCCGGCGTGAGCCGGTGCACGCCGGCGGAGGTTTCCTCGACGTCTGCGGACCGGGTACAGTAGACCGGTTGCCTCGGCGAGGGACGTCTGACGGGCAGCGGATCCGACCGGGTCGTGCTGCTCGACGCAGGGACTGCGTCGGACCTCCGTGATCGACTGGGCGGCTGCCGGTGCGGTGACGTCGTCCCGCCCGTGCGGCGTCCCGCGGTCGTGTCCGTCACGTGCCCCACGCCGACGCAGCCGCCCGTCCGCACCGGCTTCGGTCGCGGGCAGCCGGTGGTCCTGTTCCGTCCGCCGGCACGCACAGTCTTCCCAGGAGTGATCCCCATGGCCGAGATCAAGCTCGCCTCCGAGGTCCGCACCGAGTTCGGCAAGGGCGCTGCCCGTCGTATCCGCCGTGCGAACAACATCCCCGCCGTCCTGTACGGCCACGGCACGGACCCGGTCCACGTCACGCTGCCGGGCCACGCCACGATGCTGGCCGTGCGCCACACCAACGCCCTCATCGAGCTCACCTTCGACAACGGCACCGAGCTCGCCGTCGTCAAGGACATCCAGCGCCACCCCGTGACCTGGAACATCGAGCACATCGACCTGCTGCTGGTGAAGAAGGGCGAGAAGATCGCCGTGGACGTCTGGATCCAGGTCGACGGCGAGTCCGCCCCCGGCACGATCCACTTCGTCGAGTCGCAGACCGTGTCCGTCGAGACCGACGCCACGAGCATCCCCGAGTACATCCACGTCTCGATCGAGGGTCGCGAGTCCGGCGACAACATCCACGCGGGCGACCTCGAGATGCCGAAGGGCGTCACGCTGCTGACCGACCCGGAGCACGCGGTCGTGACGATCACCGAGCCGCGCGGCGAGGAGTCGGCCGAGGAGGCCGAGGAGGAGTCCGCCGCGTCGGCCGAGCCGACCGAGGGCGAGTCCTCCGCGGAGTGATCCCGGCCTGAGCGGACCGTCCGGCCACGGCCGGGCGCCGCACCGCGCCGCGACATCGCGCCAGGGCCCGACGGCGGACCACACGTCCCGCCGTCGGGCCCTTCGCCGTCCGGCTAGAGTCGGCGCTGACCCGCACCGAGGCGCCCCGACCCGACCGACCGATGGGAGACGAGCATGGCTGACGGACCCTGGCTCGTCGTGGGCCTCGGCAACCCCGGGCCCCGCTACGCCGGCAACCGCCACAACGTCGGCCACATGGTGCTCGACGTCCTGGCGGAGCGCACCGGCAGCCGGTTCGCCAAGCACCCCCGCGCCCAGGCGGCCGTCGCCGAGGCGCGGCTCGGGGTCCTGCCCGGCGGCGCCCCCGGGCCCCGCGTCGTGCTGGCCAAGCCCACGACCTACATGAACACCTCCGGCGGCCCGACGTCGGCGCTGGCCTCCTACTACGGCATCGGGGCCGACCGTGTGCTGGTCGTGCACGACGAGGTCGACATCCCCTTCGACTCCCTCAAGCTGAAGACCGGCGGGGGCGAGGGCGGCCACAACGGCCTGCGGGACATCTCCAAGGCGCTGGGGACCCGCGACTACACCCGGGTGCGCGTCGGCGTCGGCCGCCCGCCGGGACGGATGGACACCGCGGACTACGTGCTCAAGGACTTCTCGGGGTCCGAGCGCAAGGAGCTGCCGATGCTGCTCGTCGACGCGGCCGACGCCGTCGAGATGGTCGCCACCGAGGGCCTGCTCGCGGCGCAGGGCCGGTACCACGCCCGAGCCTGACCGGGCGGGGCCCCGCCGGGCCCGCGCCACCCGCCGTATCCTGAGGACGCCAGCCCGCACGCCCCGCCCCGGGGCGAGGTGGGCCCGTCGCCGTGCGCACGAAGGACTCTCATGAACCTCACCGGCATCGTCCCTGCTCTGCTCGCCGACCCCGGCGCTGCCGCTGCACTCGACGCGGTCCCCGAGGGCGGCGAGGTCGACGTCGTCGGTCCGCGGGGCGTCCGCGCGCCGCTGCTCGCCGCCGCCGCCGAGAAGCGCCCCCTCGTGGTCGTCACGGCGACCGGCCGGGACGCCGACGAGCTGGCCGCCGCGTTGCGCGCGTACCTGCCGGACGACCGGTCCGACGGCATCGCCGTACTGCCCTCGTGGGAGACGCTGCCGCACGAACGGCTGTCGCCCCGCGCCGACACCGTGGCCCGCCGCCTCGCGGTCTTCCGGCGGCTCGCCCACCCCGACGAGGCAGGCCCGACCGGCCCCGTCGACGTCCTGGTGATGCCGGTGCGGGCTCTGCTGCAGCCCGTGGTGGACGGCCTCGGCGAGCTGGAGCCCGTGGCGCTGCGCACCGGGCAGGAGGCGGACCTCACCGCCGTGGGCGACGCCCTCGTGGCCGCCGCCTACACCCGCGTCGACATGGTCGAGCGCCGGGGGGAGTTCGCCGTGCGCGGCGGCATCCTCGACGTCTTCCCGCCGACGGAGGACCACCCGCTGCGCATCGAGTTCTGGGGCGACGAGATCACCGAGATCCGGTGGTTCGCCGTGGCCGACCAGCGGTCCCTGGAGATCGCCGACCACGGGCTGTGGGCACCGCCGTGCCGCGAGATCCTGCTCACCGACGCCGTGCGCGCCCGGGCCGCGGACCTGGTGCAGCAGCTCCCGGGCGCCACCGACATGCTGGACAAGCTCGCCGCGGGCGTCGCGGTCGAGGGCATGGAGTCCCTCGCCCCGGTGCTGGTGGAGCGCATGGTGCCGGTGCTCGACCTGGTCCGCGACGACGCGCTGCTGGTCCTGGACGAGCCGGAGCGGGTGCGGCGTCGCGCCCACGACCTCGTGGCCACGACCGAGGAGTTCCTCGCCGCGGCCTGGACCGGCGCCGTCGCCGGTGCCGACGCACCGATCGACCTGTCCGCCGCGTCGTTCGCGACGTTCGCCGAGACCCGCGAGGTCGCCGCCCGCCGGGGCCTGGGCTGGTGGACGCTGTCCGCGTTCTCCCTGGAGGGGGCCGAGACCGCCGACGAGGACGCGCCGCCCGTCGCGACGGGGGAGGACGGCGCGACCACGGTCACGATCGCCGCCCGCGACGTGGAGTCCTACCGCGGGGACGTCGCCCGTGCGCTGGACGACGTGCGGGGGCTGCAGAAGGCGGGCTGGCGCCTCGTGCTCACCACGGAGGGCCCCGGACCGGCCAAGCGCATGGTCGAGCAGCTCGGCGCGTCCGACACCGCGGCCCGGCTGTCCACGGACCTGGCCACCGAACCCGAGGGCGGCGTCGTGCACGTCGTCCCGGCGCTGGTCGGCAAGGGGTTCGTCGTCCCCGAGCTGCGGCTCGCGGTCTTCAGCGAGGCCGACCTCACCGGTCGGCAGGGTTCGACCACCCGCGACATGCGCAAGATGCCCTCCCGGCGCCGCAACGTCGTCGACCCGCTGCAGCTCCAGGCCGGCGACTTCGTGGTCCACGAGCAGCACGGGGTCGGACGGTTCGTCGAGATGGTGCAGCGCACCCTCGGCGCCGGGGCGAGCGCGGCCACCCGCGAGTACCTGGTGATCGAGTACGCCTCGTCCAAGCGGGGCCATCCGGGGGACCGGCTGTTCGTGCCGATGGACCAGCTCGACCAGGTCACCAAGTACACCGGCGGGGAGTCGCCCAGCCTGAACAAGATGGGCGGCGCCGACTGGAAGAACACCAAGGCGCGCGCCCGCAAGCACGTCCGGGAGATCGCGAGCGAGCTCATCCGGCTGTACTCGGCGCGCATGGCCACCGAGGGCTACGCCTTCGGGCCGGACACCCCGTGGCAGCGGGAGCTCGAGGACGCCTTCGCCTACGTCGAGACGCCCGACCAGCTCGTCACCATCGACGAGGTCAAGGCCGACATGGAGAAGACCGTCCCCATGGACCGGCTGATCTGCGGTGACGTCGGCTACGGCAAGACCGAGATCGCGATCCGGGCGGCGTTCAAGGCCGTCCAGGACGGCAAGCAGGTGGCCGTGCTCGTGCCCACCACGCTGCTGGTGCAGCAGCACTTCGACACGTTCTCCGAACGGTACGCGGGGTTCCCGGTGAACGTCCGCGCCCTGTCGCGGTTCCAGAGCGCCAAGGAGTCCGAGGAGACGATCGCCGGCCTCAAGGACGGCTCGGTCGACATCGTCATCGGCACCCACCGACTCATCACGGGCTCGGTGCACTTCAAGAGCCTCGGCCTGGTGATCGTCGACGAGGAGCAGCGCTTCGGCGTCGAGCACAAGGAGACGCTCAAGCAGCTGCGCACCAACGTCGACGTGCTGGCGATGTCGGCGACGCCGATCCCGCGCACGCTGGAGATGGCGGTCACCGGCATCCGGGAGATGTCGACGCTCGCCACGCCCCCGGAGGAGCGCCACCCGGTGCTCACCTACGTCGGTGCGTACGAGGAGAGGCAGATCGCCGCGGCGGTGCGCCGTGAGCTGCTGCGCGAGGGGCAGGTCTTCTACATCCACAACAAGGTCGAGTCCATCGACCGGACGGCGGCGAAGATCCGTGAGCTCGTGCCGGAGGCCCGCGTGGGTGTCGCGCACGGCAAGATGAGCGAGAACCAGCTCGACCAGGTCATCCGGGCCTTCTGGGAGCGGGAGGTCGACGTCCTGGTGTGCACCACGATCGTCGAGACCGGCCTGGACATCTCCAACGCCAACACCCTGATCCTCGAGCGCGCCGACACCTTCGGGCTGTCGCAGCTCCACCAGCTGCGCGGTCGCGTGGGCCGTGGTCGCGAACGTGCCTACGCCTACTTCCTGTACCCCCCGGAGCGGCCGCTCACCGAGACGGCCCACGACCGGCTGGCGACGATGGCCGCGAACACCGACCTCGGGGCGGGCATGCAGATCGCGATGAAGGACCTCGAGATCCGTGGGGCGGGCAACCTGCTCGGCGGCGAGCAGTCCGGCCACATCGCCGGTGTCGGGTTCGACCTGTACGTGCGGATGGTCGGCGAGGCCGTCCGCGCGTTCAAGGGCGAGGGGGACGCCGAGGAACCCGAGGTCACCATCGAGCTCCCGGTCGACGCGCACCTGCCCGAGTCGTACATCGCGACGGAGCGTCTGCGCCTCGAGGCGTACAAGAAGATCGCGGCCGCGCAGGACTCCGCGGCCCTGGCCGAGGTCCGCGCCGAGCTGACCGACCGGTACGGGGCGCTCCCGGAACCGACCGAGTCGCTGTTCTGGGTGGCGGAGTTCCGCAACCACGTGCGGCGGGCCGGGCTCACCGACATCACCGCGCAGGGCAAGTACATCCGCTTCGCGCCGGTGGACCTCCCCGAGTCGGCCCAGATGCGGCTCAAGCGGCTGTACCCCGGCACGGTCCTCAAGCCCGGCATCCGGGCCTTCCTCGTCCCGTTCCCCACCACGGCGCGGATCGGCGGCAAACCGCTGCGCGGCGCGGCGCTGCTGGACTGGGCACGGCAGCTGGTGGACGCCGTCGTCCTGGGGGAGGTGTCGGCCGCCGCGGCGGCCGGGACGGCCACGCGCTGACGACGCGCCCGGCCCACCCGGCGCGACGACGGTCCCCGGGCCTAGCCTGGGCCCATGATCACCTCCGAGCGGGTCGTCATCCACGTCGTCGCGGACTCGACCGGTGACACCGGTGCCCGGGTCGGCCGTGCCGTCCAGGCGCAGTACCCCGAGCTCGAGGTCGTCGTCGTGCGGCACCCGCGCCTGCACAGCCAGGAGGGGCTCGACGACGTCGTGGAGCAGCTGCGCGCCGACCCGGACCTGGCCGTCGTGTTCTGCACCGTCGTGGACGAGGTGCTGCACGGGCAGGTCATCGACCGGTGCGCTGAGCTGGACATCCCGTGCGCCGACCTGCTCACCCCGGCCCTGGACGCCGTCACCGCCCGGACGGGGGCCGAACCCGCCCGGCTCGTCCAACCGGTGGGGCTCGCGGCCGACTACTTCGAGCGCATCCACGCGATGGAGTTCGCGATCGCCAACGACGACGGTCACGTCACGCCGGACGGGCTCCAGGAGGCGCAGATCGTCCTGGTCGGCGCCTCGCGCACCGGCAAGACGCCGCTGTCGATGTACCTCGGCTACCTGGGCTACCGGACCGCGAACATCCCCCTCGTCGCCGGCGTCCCGCCGCCGCCGGAGCTGTTCCGGGTCGACTCCTGGAAGCTCGTCGGGCTGACCATCGACCCGGAGCGCCTGGTGTCGATCCGCCGGCGCCGGGTGGACCTCATGGGGGCCGCGCGGCAGGGCTCCGGGAGCCTCGGCGGGTACGCCGACCTGGCGCGCATCGTCGACGAGCTCGACGACGTCGCGCAGGTGCAGCGCCGGCTCGGGTGCCCGGTGCTGGACACCACCACGCTGGCCCTGGAGGAGGCCGCGGGGCGGATCATCGATCTTGTGACAGCGCGGCGCCGCACCCGTACAGTCCTGCCCACAAGCGCCGACGGGCGGAGCGATCCTTCCGCCCGGAGCTGAGAGGAAGGCAAGGGAGCCATGACCGACCAGTCCGAGCACGCCCGCACCGACCAGAGCGTCGCCGAGGCCCGCAGCCGACGGCTCGTCTACGACCTGGGCGAGGGAACCGCGGAGATGAAGCCGCTGCTCGGCGGCAAGGGGGCCGGGGTGGCGGAGATGATCCGCATCGGCGTCCCCGTGCCCGACGGGTTCACCGTCACCACCGAGGCCTGCGTCGCCACGATGGAGTCCGGCGGCACCTGGCCGGACGGGCTCTGGGAGGAGATCCTCGCGCACCTGGACGCGCTCGAGCAGCGCACGGGCCGGCGTCTGGGCGCCGCGGAGCGGCCGCTGCTGGTCTCCGTCCGGTCCGGTGCGGTGATGTCGATGCCCGGCATGATGGACACCATCCTCAACCTCGGGATCTCGGACGAGTCCGTCGTCGGGCTGGCCGAGGAGTCCGGCAACCCCCGGTTCGCCTGGGACTGCTACCGCCGCTTCCTGCAGATGTACGGCGAGGTCGTCGAGGGGGTGCCCGGGCACGCGTTCGAGGACGAGATCTCGGCGCTGAAGGCCCGCCGCGGCGTCGAGCTCGACAACGAGCTGACGGTCGAGGACCTCCAGGAGCTGGTCGACACCTTCCGCACCGTGGCACTGCGCCACACCGGCCAGGGGCTGCCCACGGACCCGCGCGAGCAGCTCCGCCGGTCCGTGCAGGCCGTGTTCTCCTCGTGGGACACCCCGCGGGCGAACGTCTACCGCCGGGCGCACGACATCCCCGACGACCTCGGCACGGCGGTCAACGTCATGCAGATGGTGTTCGGCAACCGCGGCGACACGTCCGCCACCGGCGTGTGCTTCACGCGGAACCCCGCCACCGGGGCCAAGGAGCTCTACGGCGAGTTCCTGGTCGACGCCCAGGGGGAGGACGTCGTCGCCGGCATCCGGACCCCGCGCGCCCTCGCCGAGATGGAGGAGGTCCTGCCGGACGCCTACCGCGAGCTGCTGGACACCATGGCCCGGCTCGAGCAGCACTACGGCGACATGCAGGACATCGAGTTCACCGTCGACGACGGCAAGCTCTACCTGCTGCAGACCCGCACCGGGAAGCGCACCGCCGCCGCGGCGCTGAAGGTCGCCCGCGACCTCGTCGCCGAGGGCGTCATCGACCGCAGCACGGCGTTGCGGCGGATCGAGCCCGCCCAGCTCGACCAGCTCCTGCACCCGGGCCTCGACCCCGAGCACGGGGAGAAGCCGCTGACCCGCGGCCTGAACGCCTCGCCGGGTGCCGGCGTCGGCACCGTCGTGTTCGACGCCGACACCGCCGCCGAGCGCGGGGACGCCGGCGAGTCCGTGGTGCTCGTGCGGTGGGAGACGACACCGGACGACATCCACGGCGTCATCGCGGCCCAGGGTGTGCTCACCACCCACGGCGGCATGACCTCGCACGCCGCCGTCGTCGCCCGGGGCATGGGCAAGCCGTGCGTCGCCGGTGCGGGCGAGCTGCAGATCGACGTCGAGGCCCGCACGGTCACCGTCGGGGACACGGTGCTCTCCGAGGGGGACACCATCACCATCGACGGCACCACGGGCGACGTGTACGCCGGCGCGCTGACGCTGGTGCCACCGCGGATCACCGAGGACTTCACCGCGGTGCTGGCCTGGGCCGACGACGTGCGACGCCTGGGTGTGCGCGCCAACGCGGACACCGGCCCGGACGCGGCCAAGGCCCGTGAGCTCGGTGCCGAGGGCATCGGCCTGTGCCGCACGGAACACATGTTCATGGATGCCGAGCGGCTGCCCGTCGTGCAGTCGATGATCCTCGCCGAGACCACCGAGGAGCGGGCCGCGGCGCTGGAGCGGCTGCTGCCGATGCAGCAGGCGGACTTCGAGGAGATCCTCACCGCGATGAGCGGGCTGCCGGTCACGATCCGGCTCATCGACCCGCCGCTGCACGAGTTCCTGCCGGACCTCGTCGAGCAGTCCGTGCACGTCCAGCGGCTCGAGGACGCGGGCACCACCGGCCCCGAGCTGGACGACGCCCGCGAGCTCCTCGCGCACGTCAAGCGGCTCAGCGAGATGAACCCGATGCTCGGCACCCGGGGCGTGCGGCTCGCGCTGCTCTACCCGGAGATCGCGCGGATGCAGGTGCGGGCGATCGCCCGCGCGGCCCGCGCCGTCCGCGAGCGGGGCCAGGACCCGCACGTCGAGATCATGGTGCCGCTGGTCGGGTTCGACGAGGAGCTGCGCCGCATGCGCGAGGTCGTCGAGGAGACCTGGGCCGAGGAGGTGCCCGGGGACGACGTGCCGCACTCGGTCGGCACGATGATCGAGCTGCCGCGGGCCGCGCTCGTGGCCGACGCGATCGCCGCGCACGCCGACTTCTTCTCGTTCGGCACCAACGACCTGACCCAGACCACGGTCGGTATCTCGCGCGACGACGCGGAGGGCTCCTTCCTCAACGCCTACGTCGAGGCCGGCATCCTGCCGGGCAACCCGTTCGCGAGCATCGACGTCGACGGCGTGGGCGAGCTGGTCCGCACCGGCGTCCGGAAGGGTCGCGACACGGTCCCGGACCTCAAGACCGGCGTCTGCGGGGAGCACGGCGGCGACCCGGCGTCGATCGCCCTGTTCGACGAGATCGGCCTGGACTACGTCTCGTGCTCGCCGTACCGCGTCCCGATCGCGCGGCTCGCGGCGGCGCAGGTGTCCCTCGGCACGAGCTGAGCGCCCTGACGAGCACGCCCTGACGGCCCGTCCCGGTCCCGGGACGGGCCGTCAGGGCGTCGTGTCCCCGCGGTCCGACGAGTCGTGGGCGGTGGCGCCCAGCTCGCCCGCGATCCGCTGCTCGATGGCGGCGGTGGCGGCGTCGGGCAGCACGACGATGCCCTCGAGCTCCTTCATGGCCCGGCGGTAGGCGGACTGCCGCTCGGCCGGGGAGGCGCCGTCGTCGTCGGCCAGGGCCAGCAGCTTCTTCGCCCGGTCCAGCGCCCGCCGCTCCTCCGCCGAGAAGTCGGAGGCCCGACGCCGCTTCGCCTCGCGCTCGGCGACGTCGAACGTGAGCTGGTACTCGCGCACCGCTGCGCCGTAGCGGTCCAGCCGCCGACGGTCGCGCAGGTCGGCCGGGTCCTCCGGCCGCAGCGCCTCGGCCTCCCGGCGTGCGCGGTGGTAGTCGACGGTGACCTGCTCGCGCATGTCGGTCATGACCGGGAAGTCGAGGGTCTTGACGGCGTCCAGCTCGTACTCGAGCCAGCGGCGCTCGGTCTCCTCGTGCGTCGCGATCGTGCGCTCGATCTCGTCGGTCAGCGACTCCTCCGCCTCCGCGGCGGCGACGCGGTCCGCGTGCTGGAGCCGGTAGAGCTCGATCTTGTCCCGGCGTCGGCGTTCGTCCCACCGGCGGACGCCACCGGCCCACCCGCCGATGATCCCGCTCAGCGGGAACACCAGCCACCAGTAGGAGCCGACGAAGTCCCAGAAGCCCTCCACCCTCGTCACGATAGTGCGGCCGCCCCGCGGTGCGCGGGTGAGTTCCGGACAGCGGGTGCTCGCCTGCCGGGCAGGACGGCGGGCCCGCCACGTGAGGGCTACCCTGGGGGCGTCAACCCTCCAACGTCGTGGGCGTCGGCTGCCACGGGACGTCAGAGCGTCCGGGCCTGGCCCCGACCGCCCACGAGCCCTGCAGAAGGAGCATCCGTGGCAAGCATCGAAGCCGTTGGCGCACGCGAGATCCTGGACTCTCGTGGCAACCCCACCGTCGAGGTCGAGATCGCCCTCGACGACGGCACGTTCGCCCGTGCCGCGGTCCCGTCGGGCGCCTCCACGGGCGCCTTCGAGGCCGTCGAGCGCCGGGACGCCGACAAGAACCGCTACCTGGGCAAGGGCGTCGAGGGCGCGGTCAACGCCGTCATCGACGACATCGCTCCCGAGCTCATCGGCTACGACGCCGAGGAGCAGCGCCTGATCGACCAGACGCTGATCGAGCTGGACGGCACCGCGAACAAGGGCAAGCTGGGCGCGAACGCGATCCTCGGCGTCTCGCTCGCCGTGGCGAAGGCCGCGGCCAAGAGCGCGGGCCTGGACCTGTTCCGCTACGTCGGCGGCCCGAACGCGCACGTCCTGCCCGTGCCGATGATGAACATCCTCAACGGCGGGTCCCACGCGGACTCCAACGTCGACATCCAGGAGTTCATGATCGCGCCGGTCGGTGCGGAGTCCTTCAAGGAAGCCCTGCGCATGGGCGCCGAGGTCTACCACGCCCTCAAGGGCGTGCTGAAGGCCGAGGGCCTGGCGACCGGTCTCGGCGACGAGGGCGGTTTCGCCCCGAACCTGTCGAGCAACCGTGCCGCGCTCGACCTGATCATCACCGCGATCGAGAAGGCCGGCTACAAGCCCGGCGACGACGTCGCGCTCGCGCTGGACGTGGCCTCGACCGAGTTCTTCTCGGACGACAAGTACTCCTTCGAGGGCAAGAGCCTGCAGGCCGCCGAGATGACCGAGTACTACGAGCAGCTCGTGGAGGACTACCCGCTGGTCTCCATCGAGGACCCGCTGGCCGAGGACGACTGGGAGGGCTGGAGCACCCTGGTCGCGCGCATCGGCGACAAGGTCCAGATCGTGGGCGACGACCTCTTCGTCACCAACCCGGAGCGTCTGACCAAGGGCATCGAGCTCAAGGCGGCGAACTCCCTGCTGGTCAAGCTCAACCAGATCGGCACCCTCACCGAGACGCTCGACGCCGTGACGCTCGCGCAGCGCAACGGCTTCACCACGATGACCTCGCACCGTTCCGGCGAGACCGAGGACACCATCATCGCGGACCTGTCCGTGGCCACGAACGCCGGTCAGATCAAGACCGGTGCGCCGGCTCGCGGCGAGCGCGTCAACAAGTACAACCAGCTGCTGCGCATCGAGGACGCGCTGGACGACGCCGGGCGCTACGCCGGCAAGTCGGCCTTCCCGCGCTACCAGGGCTGACGTCGACGCCCGACCGGGTCGCGGGTCAGGACCGACTCGCGCGAGTCAGGACTGATCCGCACGGGTCAGGATGACGAGCCCGTACGACCGACGGCCGGTCGCCCCTCCGCGAGGGGCGACCGGCCGTCGTCGTTCCTGGGACGGGCCCCATCGTCCTGACTCGCGCTCGATCTTTCTGACTCGCGCCGGGCCGTTCTGACTCGCGCTCGATCCTTCTGACTCGCGGTCTGTGAACCTGACTCGCGCCCGGTCGTCCTGACCCGCGCAGTCGGCCCGGACGCGGGCACGCCGGGCGGGGTGAGCCGCTCGCGTCCCGTGGACCGGCAGAATCGGGACGTGTCCTCCCGTCGACCGACCACGCCCCGACCCCGCCGGGGTCCGACGCGCCCGACCGGCCACCCCGGGCCGCGGCCGTCCTCGCGCTCCACCGGCGGACGGACCCGCACGACGTCGTCGGCGTCCGCCACAGCCGGCGCCTCGCGCCGCCCGGCCGGCCCGTCGCGGGACGAACGGCGCCGCAGCCGGTTCGGGCTGGTCCTGCCCGAGGTGCTCACCGTCCGGCTCATCGTGCTCTCGGTCGTGGTGCTCCTCGCGTTCGTCCTGCTCCTGCCGACGGTGCGCGGCGCGGTGCAGCAGCAGGCCGAGATCGATCGCCTGCGGGCGGAGCTGACCGCCAACCAGGCCGAGCGGGACCAGCTCGAGAACGAGCTGGCGCGCTGGGACGACCGGACCTACGTCATCCAGCAGGCCCGGAGCCGGCTGAACTACGTGCTGCCCGGGGACACCGCCTGGCGTGTCGTCGACGCCGAGGAGATCGAGCAGGACGACGAGCCGGTCACGGGGACCGACCCGACACCGGACGTCGGGGCGGGCACCACGGGCGCCCCCTGGTACCAGGCGATGTGGGAGTCCGTGCAGGCCGCGGACCGCGCGGTGGTGGACCCCGGGTCGGGCGTGGACCCGGCCGACGTGGAGACCCCCGGCCCCGGCGAGGGACAATGACCGGGTGAGTCCCGAACCCTCGTCCCCGTCCACCGCGCCGGCACCCGGCGACGACCCGACCGTCGCGACCCCCCACGACCTCGAGGTGATGGCCGAGCAGCTCGGCCGGACGCCCCGGGGCGTCGTCGGCGTCGCCGCACGGTGCGTGTGCGGGCGCCCGCTGGTGGCGCGCACCGCGCCGCGGTTGCCGGACGGCACGCCCTTCCCGACGACGTACTACCTGACCCACCCCGGCGCCGTCGCCGCGGCCTCCCGCCTCGAGGCCGAGGGCGTGATGAAGGAGATGACCGACCGGCTCGCCGTCGACGACGAGCTCGCCGCCGCCTACCGGGCCGCCCACGAGCACTACCTGGCGCGTCGGGCGGAGCTCGGCCAGGTGGAGGAGATCGAGGGCATCTCGGCCGGCGGGATGCCGACCCGGGTCAAGTGCCTGCACGTGCTCGTCGCGCACAGCCTCGCCGCCGGCCCCGGGGTCAACCCGCTGGGTGACGAGGCGCTGGCGATGGTCCGGGACCAGTGGCGCCCGGACCGGTGCTCGTGCTGACGTCGCACGTGTCGGTCCGGGGTGAGAGGGTGCGTCCGTGATGAGCAGCACCCGTGTGGCCGCCGTGGACTGCGGCACGAACTCCATCCGCCTCCTGGTGGCCGACGTCGCCGCCGACGGCACCCTGACCGAGCTGGACCGGAGGATGCAGATCGTGCGGCTCGGCCAGGGCGTCGACCGCACCGGTGAGCTGGCGCCCGAGGCGCTCGAGCGCACGCTCGCCGCCTCGCGGGAGTACGCGAAGGTCGCCGCCGAGCTGGGGGCGACGCGGGTCCGGTTCGTGGCGACGTCCGCCACCCGCGACGCCCGGAACCGGGACGAGTTCGCCGCGGGCGTGCGCGCCGCGCTCGGCGTGGACCCGGAGGTGATCACCGGCCAGGAGGAGGCCGAGCTGTCCTTCCGCGGTGCGACGAGCGGCGAGGCCGCGGGCCACCCGGGCCCCTACCTCGTGGTCGACCTCGGCGGCGGCTCCACCGAGCTGGTGCTGGGTACGACGACGCCGGACGCGGCCGTGTCGATGGACGTCGGCTCGGTGCGCCTCACCGAGCGTCACCTGCCGTCCGACCCGCCGACGGCCGACGAGGTCGCCGCGGCACGGGCCGACGTCGACGCGGCCCTCGACGAGGCCGCCCGGGTCGTGCCGCTGGGGCGCACCGCCACCCTCGTGGGGCTCGCGGGCTCCGTGACGTCGGTGACGGCGCACGCCCTGCGGCTGCCGAGCTACCAGCGGGACGCCATCAACGGCACCGTGCTCGGCGTCGACGACGTGCTGACGGCCTGCGACGACCTGCTGCGGCGTACTCGCGAGGAGCGGCTCGCGCTGGGGTTCATGCACCCGGGCCGGGCCGACGTGATCGGTGCGGGTGCGCTGATCTGGTCGCAGATCGTGGCCCGGGTGCGCGACGACGTCGCCGCGGCGGGTGGTGGTCTCACCGAGGTCGTCACGAGCGAGAGCGACATCCTCGACGGCATCGCGCTGTCCCTCGTCTGACCGACCGATCACATCGTGGACACCTTCGGGGTGTCCGTTCTGCCGATCCTGTGCCGTGATGTCGGCGCAAACGCCTGGTCACAGCGGTCCGGGGCGGTGACCGTCAGCACAGGCCGTCACCTCCCGTGCGATCCGAGGTGAGGCAGTCGTAGACTGGTGGTCATGCCTCAGAACGTTCTGTCGACGGACAACCCTGCCCAGGACGCGCCCGCGCCCGCACCGCGCCCCCGCAAGGTGCCTCGCATCGTCGTGCTCGGCGGTGGCTCCGTCGGGCTGTACGTGGCGCGCCGGCTGCGCAAGAAGCTCGGCAAGCGCGAGGCGGCGATCGTCGTCGTGGACCCGCGCCCCTACATGACGTACGCGCCCTTCCTGCCGGAGGCCGGCGCCGGTTCGATCGACGCGCGCGACGTGGTCGCCCCGCACCGGATCGCCCTCAAGGGCATCGACGTGCTGCAGGGCAAGGTCACCAACATCGCCCACGGCGACAAGAAGGTCACGATCTCGCCCGAGGAGGGCATGGACTACGAGGTCTCCTACGACCACCTCGTCGTCGGCCTCGGCTCGGTCTCGCGCACGCTGCCCATCCCGGGCCTGGCGGAGAACGCCATCGGCTTCAAGAACGTCGAGGAAGCCATCGCGGTGCGCAACCACGTGCTCAACCGCATGGACGTCGCCTCGTCCACGTGGGACGCCGACCTGCGCGAGCGGATGCTGACCTTCACCTTCGTCGGCGGCGGCTTCGCGGGGATCGAGGCGCTCGCCGAGATCGAGGACATGGCGCGCTACGCGACCCGCAACTACCCGACCATCGAGGAGTCGGACCTGCGGTTCGTCATGATCGAGGGCGCCGGCCGCATCCTGCCGGAGGTCTCCGAGCCCATGGGCGAGTGGGCGCTCGAGGAGATGAAGAAGCGCGGCATCGAGTTCCACCTCAACACGTTCCTGTCCTCCTGCGAGGACGGCCACGTCGTGACCTCCACGGGTGTCGAGTTCGACACCGAGACGATCGTGTGGACGGCCGGGGTCAAGGCGAACCCGGTCATCAAGGACAGCTCCGACCTGCCCAGCGACAAGATGGGTCGCGTCACGGTCCTGCCGACGCTGCAGGTCGCGCGGACGAACGAGGACGGCACCGAGGGCGAGGTCGTCCCGGACGCCTGGGCCGCCGGTGACTGCGCCGCGGTGCCGGACCTGCTCAACCCCGGCTCGTTCTGCCCGCCGAACGCGCAGCACGCGATCCGCGAGGCCACCCAGCTCGCGGACAACCTGATCGCCCAGCTCAAGGGCGAGTCGCTGGTGGAATACAAGCACAAGAACATCGGCGTGGTCGCCTCCCTCGGCCTGTACAAGGGCGTGGCGGAGCTGTTCGGCTTCGTCAAGCTCAAGGGCCCCCTCGCCTGGCTCGCCCACCGCAGCTACCACGTCATGGCGATGCCGACGGGCAACCGGAAGTTCCGCATCCTCATCGGCTGGATCGGCCAGTTCCTCATGGGCCGCGAGATCGTCTCCCTCGGTTCGCTGCACGACCCGCGCGACGAGTTCCGCAAGGCCTCGGTGCCGCCGAAGCAGCAGGGTGAGAAGGTCGAGCAGAAGGCGGAGGCCTCCGCGGCCAAGGCTGAGCACGGCGGCTGACGTCCCGGCGAGCACGCATCGGGCGGTCCCGGTCGACGCTCCCGTCCCGTTCGGTATCTTGAGCTGCCGATCGGGACCGGAGCTGTCGATCGAGGCCGCCCGATCGTCGTCCCGCACGCCCCCGTAGCCCAACTGGCAGAGGCAGCCGGCTTAAACCCGGTCCAGTCCCGGTTCGAACCCGGGCGGGGGCACGGACCGCGGCGTCAGCCCGCGTGGGCCACGGGCCCGGCGTGGTCACGCCGACGTCGAACCGTCGCGGGGCCGCCGGCCCTCGACGCCGTGACGCCGGGCCGTGTCCGCGGCGGCGGCGGTGAGGCTGTCCAGCACGTGTCGGACGGCCCGGCGTCGGGCGCGGTCGGGTCGCATCACCGCGGAGAGGTGACGCACGGCCGGTACGCCGGTCAGCGGACGGAGCGTGAGCCCGTCATCGACCGGCGTGGTGAACCGGGGCAGCGCCGCCAGCCGTGAGCTGGTCGCGACCAGGGCCTCCACCAGCCGGTTGTCGAGCAGGCGCTGGCGCACGTCCAGTTGCGCCCCCGTGGCCTGCTCGATGGTGCGCAGCACGGTGTCGAACGGGAACCCCCGGGGCACACCCACCCAGACCTCGTCGACGACGTCGGCCGGCGACACGGTGCCGTGGGCCGCGAGACGGTGGTGCGTGGCCATCGCGACGTCGATCGGTTCGTCGACGACGGGCACGACGACGAGACCGTCGGTCCCGGGCGGCCGCACGCTGGTCATGCTGTGCGCGACGACGACGTCGTGGTCGGCGGTCATGGCGCCGTACTCCGCCTCGGCGAGATCGAGCTCGGTCAGTCGCAGCTCGACGCCGCTCGCGGCCAGGTCCCGCTCCAGCGCGGGGAAGAGGTAGGTGGCGGCGCTCGGCAGGGCGGCCACGGAGACCGTGCCCGCGGGCGCGTCGCGGAACGCGTCCCAGCGCGCCTGGACGGCGGACAGCGCGACGGCGACCTCCACCGCACCGTCCGCGAGCAGCCGGCCCGCGTCGGTCAGCCGGACCCCGCGCCCGTGCGGCTCCACCAACGCGGCACCGAGCTCGCGCTGGGCCGTGCGCAGCTGCTGGGACACGGCGGAGGGCGTGCGATGCGTGGCTGCGGCGACGGCAGAGATGCTGCCCCGGTCCGCCAGCTCGCGCAGCAGCTCGAGGTGCCGGACTTCCATGAAGTCAGCCTACGTCGTCGATGAAGAAAGTTTCGCTTGTCCTTCATCCTCGGACAGGTCGAGCATGAGGACGTGCCGACCCGTCATCGTCTCCTCGCCGCCCTCGTGGCGGTGCTGTGGGGCCTGAACTTCCTGGCCATCGACGCCTCGTTGCAGCACTACCCGCCGCTGTTCCTGGTGGCGCTGCGGTTCGCCGTCCTGGCGGTGCCGACCGTCCTGCTCGTGCCGTGGCCCGGGGTGCCGGTGCGCTGGCTGATCGGCTACGGCCTCGGCTTCGGCGTGCTGCAGTTCACGTTCCTGTACTGGGGGATGGCGGCGGGGATGCCGGCCGGGCTCGCCTCCCTCGTCCTGCAGGCGTCGGGGCCCTTCACCGTCGTGCTGGGTGCGACGTTCCTGCGCGAGCGCTTCAGCGGCCGCCAGCTCGTGGGCATCCTCGTCGCGGTGGCGGGACTCGCGGTCGTCGGGTGGCAACGGGCCGAGCACGCCGCTGTGCTGCCCTTCCTGCTGACGCTGGCCGGTGCCTTCGGCTGGGCCATCGGGAACGTGTGCAACCGGCAGGCCAGGCCGCGCAACCCGCTGCACCTGGCCCTGTGGATGTCGGTGGTGCCGCCCCTGCCGATGCTGGCGGTCTCGCTCCTCGTCGAGGGGCCGGACCGCATCCGGACCTCGCTGGTCTCCTACGACGACCCGGGCGCCGTCGGTGCCGTCGTCGGCCTCGCGTACACGGTGCTGCTCGGCACCGTGGCGGGGTCGGGTCTGTGGACCTGGCTGATGTCGCGCCACCCGGCGGGCGTGGTCGCGCCGTTCTCGATGCTGGTGCCCGTCGTGGGCATGACCGCGGCGTGGCTCGTGCTGGGGGAGACGGCGACCCCGGGGGAGCTCGCCGGCGGTGTGCTCGTGATCCTCGGCGTTCTCCTGGGTAGTCGGCTGCCGCGACCCGGGAGCCGACCGGCGTCGAGGAGGCGTGCGGGGCCGCGGGGCACGTCGGAGCAGCGTGCCGCGAGCCCCGCAGCGTCCTACGGCCGCCAGCTCTCCTCGTAGTCCGGGTGGTCCGCGTAGACGGTCCCGAGGGCGGCGACCGTGAGGCAGGGCCATCGCGCACCGGGGTCGGACTCGTTCCCGTGGCCGCAGCGGTAGCAGAGCGTCTCACCGAGATCGCCGATGATGAAGGGTTCGTGCAGCTCCACGATCCGGCGTTTCGCCTCGACCTCCGCCAGCACACGGGAGGGGTCGAGGCGGGTGAGGTAGTCGGTCAGCAGTCCGTCGTCGGCCACGACGGGCCAGCGGCCGGACGGAACCTCCCGGGCCGAGATCTCGTCCTCGCCGAGTCGCTCTGCCAGGAACTCGAACAGCGTCATGGGCGCATCCTTGCGTCTCCGGCGGCCTTTCGGCTACCTCCAGGACGACGGGGCGCTTGGCGCGCTAGCATTCGAACATGAGTTCGACACGGCGTGGGGAGGGCGACCGCGGCATCGAGCGTGTGCCGCTGCGTGACGTCGCCACCGAGGTCCCGCCCGAGGCGCGCCGGGAGCCGCCGACCCGCCCTCCGGAGCCGTTGCCGGTGACCGCGTGGGTGACGGACGGCCGGGGGAGGACCTTCCAGGCGGACGGCGAGGCGCTCGCCTGGACCCCGCGTGCCGTGTACGTGCGGTACGTCGACCCTGTCGGCCGCGAGGGGTTCGCCTGGCTGTGGGCCTCGGCGGTGACCAGGCGCTGAGGGCGCCCGGGGGTCAGCCGAGCGTGTCGCCGTGACCCGCGGTGTCGGTGCCGGCGGGTCGTGCCGGCCCCTCGTCGGGGACGACCGGGAAGGCGTTGAAGTGGATCTGCACGGGCCGGGACCGCGGGTCGGGTTCCTGGCTCTCGAGCCGGCTGATCTCGGCGGTGATCGTCGCCTGGACGGCCTCGACCAGTCCGAGGAGCTGTTCGGGCGTCGCGTGCGCATTGGCGGTCATGAGGGTGATCGCCTCCTCCCAGCCGGCGGAGTCCGGGATCTGCGCGGGGTCTTCGTTCATCAGGTCGAGGAGTCGCCAGATCTTCTCCTGGCGGGCCTGCTCGAAGCCGGCGCGGACGAGCGAGCGGGTGGTGCGGACGCCCGCGTCGTCGGCCGCCGCCGGCCCGATGACGAGACCCCCCGGCGTCGCTTCCCACCAGCGTTCGCGGGCGGTGCCCTTGCCCTCGACCTCCCGGACGAACTGGTGCTTGGCGAGCTGGCGCAGGTGGTAGCTGGTGGATCCGCTGGACTCGCCGACGAGCTCGGCCAGGCGGCTGGCGGTGAGGGACCCGTGCACCTGGAGCAGGTCGAGGATCCGGACGCGGAGCGGGTGCGACAGTCCCCGCAGCCGGGCCGCGTCGACCGGGGCGGGCGGCCGGGGGGCGTCCGGTGCCGGCGTGGAGGGGTCCGTCATGTCACGACCGTACTGTGCCGAGACCTCAGCGGAGACCCAGCGGGTTGATCTGCGCGGTGTTGTCGCGCGTCCGCTCGACGGCGAGGTGCTGGTGTCGGCCCCGGGCGCGGCGGTCCCGGGCGTGCGCGTCACGGTGCTTCGCACGGCTGGCGCGGTGCTCCGCGCGGGCGGTGAGGGTGTCGCCCAGGTGGGTGCCGGCGTCGACCAGCAGCCGTGCGACGCGGCCGCCGACGCGGTCGACGACGGTCGGGCGCGGTGCGGTGGCGGTGAGCATCATGGCGTCTCCTGCGGTGAGGTCTGGCGGATGGTCCAAACATAGCGCTGCAAAGACATCTTTGCCAACAGATGTTTGGAATGCGTTTCCCGCGGTTTCGACACGGGACGCCTCCCGGGTCGACGACCCGTCCCGGGAGGGCGTTCGGCGTGACGTGCGCCACGGTGCGGTGGACCACCCCCGGGAACTTCGTATGCTGAGGATCCGTTGTGCTCCCGTACGACCGTCGCTGATCGTCCACGCCCTGGAGTGAGTGTGTTCCGCCTTGCCCGCCTGTCCCTGGCGAACCGCGCCGTGGTCGCCCTGGTGACCGTCGCGATCTTCGTCTTCGGCACCCTGAGCCTGACCTCGCTGAAGCAGGAGCTCATCCCCTCCCTCCAGTTCCCCGCCGGCGTCGTCCTGGCGACGTACCCCGGCGCCTCGCCGCAGGTCGTCGAGGAGAACGTCACCGAGCAGGTCGAGGCCGCGGTGCAGGCCGTCGACGGCATCGAGTCCATCAGCTCGACCGCCTCCACGGGGACGTCGACCACGACTGTCGAGTTCGCCTACGGCACCGACATGGACGCCGCCACGCAGCGGCTGACCACCGCCATGACGCAGATCCAGTCCGCCCTGCCGGAGGACGTCGAGCCCCAGGTCATCACCGGGTCCCTCGACGACCTGCCCGTCATCCAGCTCGCCGCGGCCGGTGCGGGCGACGACCTCGCCGAGCTGGCCGACCAGATCGACGCCGTGCTGGTGCCGGACCTGGAGGACATCGAGGACGTCCGCTCCGTGACGGTCAGCGGCGCGGTCGACGACCAGATCCTCATCGACGTCGACCCCGGCGACCTCGCCGACGAAGGACTCGACGTCGCGCAGGTCACCCGGGTGCTCACCGACTACGGCACCGTCGTCCCGGCCGGGACGGTCACCGAGGAGGGCGACACCTACTCCCTGCAAGCCGGTACCCGCCTCGGCAGCCTCGAGGAGCTGCGGGAGATCCCCCTCGTGCCGACGGTGTCCGCCGCCGCGCCCACCGACGGGGGCGCCGCGGGAGCGACGGACGACCCCGCGGCCGCCGCGGCAGGTGCGCAGGGTGCCGTGCCGCCGTCCGGGACCGACGGCGCCGCCGGGGCACCGGCCGACGGCAGCGCCGGCACGGAGCCCGAGGGGCTGCCCGACGCCAACGCACCCCCCGCCCCGCCCGAGCCCGTCCTGCTCGGCGACGTCGCCGACATCTCCGTCGCCCCGTCCGAGCAGACCTCCTTCTCGCGCCTCGACGGCGAGCCCTCGCTGGGCATCGCCATCATCAAGACGCCGCAGGGCAACACCGTCGACGTCTCGCACGCCGTCCAGGAGGCCATCGACGCCAACGCCGCCGAGCTCGACGAGGCCGGCATCACCACGGCCGTCGTGTTCGACCAGGCGCCCTTCATCGAGGAGTCCATCGAGGGGCTCGCGACCGAGGGCGGGCTCGGTCTCGTCTTCGCGGTCCTGATCATCCTCGTCTTCCTGCTGTCGATGCGCGCCACGCTCGTCTCGGCGGTGTCCATCCCGCTGTCGCTGGCGACGGCGTTCCTCGTCATGGACGTCACCGGCTACACCCTGAACATCCTCACGCTGGCCGCCCTCACGATCTCCATCGGCCGCGTGGTCGACGACGCGATCGTCGTCATCGAGAACATCAAGCGACACCTGTCGTACGGCGAGGACAAGAAGAGCGCCATCCTCACCGCGACCGGTGAGGTCGCCGGCGCCATCGCGGCCTCGACCATCTGCACCGTCGCCGTCTTCCTGCCCCTCGGCCTCGTCTCCGGCATGACCGGGGAGCTGTTCCGCCCGTTCGCGTTCACCGTGGCCATCGCGATGCTCGCCTCGCTGCTCGTGGCCCTGACGATCGTGCCGGTCCTGGCGTACTGGTTCGTCAAGGCGCCGAAGGGTTCCGAGGAGGCCACCGACGGCGGCCGGGCGATCCGCGAGGCGGCCGAGGCCAAGGAGCGCCGGGGCCTGTGGCAGCGGGCGTACGTGCCCAGCCTGGCCGCCTCGCTGCGCCACCCGTGGATCTCGCTGCTGCTGGCCGTCGGCATCCTCGGCGGGACGCTCGCCCTGGTGCCCCGCCTGGAGACGAACTTCATCGGCGACTCCGGTCAGGACACGCTCGCGGTGACCCAGACGTTCGAGAACACCGCCTCCCTCGCGGCGCAGGACGACGCCGCGCGCGAGATGGAGCAGGCGATCGCCGGCGTCGACGGCGTCGAGACGGTGCAGACCTCCGTCGGAGCCGGCGACTCGCCCGAGGCGGCGTTCTTCGGCGGGGGCGCCGCGCCCAGCGCGAGCTTCTCCGTGACCCTCGACGAGGACGCCGACGGCGTCGCGGTGCAGGACGAGGTCCGCACCGCGGTCGAGGGTCTCGCCGACGACGGCCCCACGACGGAGATCAGCGTCTCCACCGGGGACTCCGGGTTCGGGGGAGCCGACACGATCGACCTGGTCGTCCGGGCGACGGACCTCGACGACCTCGGGACGGCGTCCCGGACGGTGCAGGACGCCGTCGCCGACCTCGACGGCGTCGCCGAGGTGACCAACAACCTCGCGACCGCCCAGACGGTCCTCCAGGTGGACGTCGACCGGGAGGCCGCGGCCGAGGCCGGGCTCAGCGAGACGCAGGTCGCCGCCGTCGTCTCCGGCGAGATGACCCCGGAGCAGACCGTGGGCGAGGTCGACCTGGGCGACGGGCCCCTGGAGACCCTGGTCGTGACCGGTGAGGCGCCCGAGACGGTCGGCAAGATCGAGAGGATCAAGATCCCGACCGCCTCCGGGACGGTGCGCCTGAACGACGTGGCCGTCGTGGAGGAGGTGGAGACGCCCGCCTCGATCAGCCGCGCCGACGGGCAGCGGTCCGCCACGGTCTCCGTGACGCCGGGCGCCCAGGACCTCGGCACCTTGAGCGCCGAGGTGTCCGCCGCCATCGAGGGCCTCGACCTGCCGGCCGGGGCGACCGTCGAGGTCGGGGGTGTGACCGCGGACCAGGAGGAGGCGTTCGCCGACCTCGGCCTGGCCCTGCTGGCGGCGATCGCGCTGGTCTACGTGATCATGGTCGCGACCTTCAAGTCGCTGATCCAGCCGCTCATCCTGCTGGTCTCGGTGCCGCTGTCCGCCACCGGTGCGCTGGTCGCGCTGCTGGTCACCGACACCCCGCTCGGGGTCGCGGCGCTCATCGGCGTGCTGATGCTGGTCGGCATCGTGGTGTCCAACGCCATCGTGCTCATCGACCTCATCAACCAGTACCGCCGACGCGGCCGCACCCTGGAGGACGCGGTGCGCGAGGGCGCCCGCAAGCGACTGCGGCCGATCGTCATGACGGCGCTGGCGACGATCTTCGCGCTGACCCCCATGGCCTTCGGGCTGACCGGTGGCGGGGCGTTCATCTCCCAGCCGCTGGCCCTGGTCGTGATCGGTGGTCTGATCTCCTCGACGCTGCTGACGCTGCTCATCGTCCCGGTGCTGTACACGCTGGTGGAGGGCCGCACGGAGCGCCGTGCCGCACGCCGGCGTCGGCGGGCCGAGAAGAAGGAGGGCCCGGTCGTCGAGCCCACGGACCGCGAGACGACCGCCGCGGGGGCGGCCGGCTGAGCCGGGCGGTGGCCGCGACGTCGGCCGGGGGTTCCCCGGTCAGGCGTCGCGGCGCCGCCACGCGACGCCTGCCGCGACCAGCAGCGCGACCGTGTACCCCGCCAGGACGCCGTACCCGACCCACGGCTCCAGCAGCGTGGGCGGGGTGACACCGGTCGAGATGATCCGCTCCCCGGCGACCGAGGGCAGCAGCTTGTTGACCCATTCGGCCCAGACGGCGTCCGACGCCGAGACCACGATCTGGAAGATGATCGGCAGCACGAAGAACAGCGCCACGAGAGTGAAGATCGCTCCGGCCGTGTGCCGCAGCAGCGCGCCGACGGCCAGGGAGAACGCCGCCACCGTGGCGAGGTAGAGGACGCAGCCCACCAGCGCACGGACCTGGTCCGCATCGGACAGGTCGACCGGGAGCCCCGCGGAGTCCAGGATCGGCATCGTGACCAGCACGGCCACGCCCAGGGCGAGCGAGATCACGACGACGGTCGCCGAGACGACCACCACGAGCTTGGCCCACAGCGCGGGCAACCGGTGCGGCACGGCGGAGAACGTCGCGCGGATCATCCCGGTCGAGTACTCGTTCGTGACGGTCAGCGCGGCCAGCACCGCCACGGCGAGCTGGGCGAACGAGTAGCCGAGCGTGACCGCCGTCGTCCCCGTCAGGCCCAGGGCCTGCAGCCCCGGGTCGGAGGACATGCCCTCCTGCATCTCGGGTTCGGTCGAGGCGGTGTTCAGCAGGGACGCCATCATCAGGGCGAACCCCACCATGAGCAGGGCCGTGATGAGCACCGTCCAGACCGTCGAGCGCAGCGACCTGAACTTGATCCATTCCGAGCGCAGCGCACCGACGAACGAGACGGGCCGCACGGGCACCCGCGAGGTCGGTGCGGCGGGGGAGGCGGCGGTCGCGGTCATCAGGAGACCTCCTCGGCGTGGTACTCGACGGCGTCCGAGGTCAGCGACAGGTAGGCGTCCTCCAGCGTGGAGGAGACCGGCGTCAGCTCGTGCAGCACGAATCCTTCGGCGGCGGCGAGCTCGCCGATGCGTGCGGCCTCCGTCCCGGCGACGTCCAGTCCGCCGTCCTCGGACGCCGTGACCTGGGCGCCCGCCCGGCGCAACGCCTCCGCCAGGGCCGTGGGCTCCGGGGTGCGTACCCGGACGCGGCGACGGGCGGCGTCGTCCAGCAGCTCGGCGACGGACGTGTCGGCGAGGATCCGGCCCCGTCCGATGACCAGGACGTGGTCGGCCGTCTGGGCGACCTCGCTCATCAGGTGGCTGGACAGGAAGACCGTGCGTCCCTCCGCGGCGAGCCGGCGCGCGAGGTGGCGCACCCACAGCACGCCCTCCGGGTCCAGCCCGTTGACGGGCTCGTCGAGGATGAGCGTGCGGGGGTCGCCGAGCAGCGCCGCCGCGATGCCGAGCCGCTGCCCCATCCCGAGCGAGAACCCGCCGACCCGCTTGCGCGCGACGTCCGTCAGGCCGGTGAGGTCGATCACCTCGTCGACGCGGGAGTCCGGGATGGCGTGCGTCGCGGCCAGCGCCTGCAGGTGACGCCGTGCGGTGCGTCCCGGGTGCACGGCCTTGGCCTCCAGCAGGGCGCCGACCTCCGCCAGGGGGCGTGCGTGGTCGGCGTAGGGGCGTCCGTTGACGGTCACCGTGCCCGAGGTCGGTCGGTCCAGGCCCATGACCAGCCGCATCGTCGTCGACTTGCCGGCACCGTTCGGGCCGAGGAACCCGGTGACGACGCCGGGGCGCACGGTGAAGGAGACGTCGTCGACGGCGAGCTTGTCGCCGTACCTCTTCGAGAGGCCTCGTGCCTCGATCATGGGCGCCACTCCTTCGTCGGACGCTGCACGCCGCTGGTCCCGAGCCTAGCGCCGGGACGCCGCCGAGGGCGGGAACGTGTGACAGGGTCCGCGCGTTGCCTAGGATGAGTGTCACGGCCAGCGACCCGGCACTGCGCGCGACAACCCGTCGTGCGCATCCGGCAGCCGCGACCAGGAGGAGTTCATGAGCAACCCCGTCTTCTCGAACAGCGACGTCTTCGGCGAGCCGCGCCGCACCGGGCGTGGCGGAGCCGCCACGGCCGCGCGCCCGGCGCAGTACGGCGCCTACGGCGCACAGGCCGCCGACGCCGCGTCCCTGCAGAACATGTACGAGGCGCCGTCCGCGACCCCCGTGGACACGCAGCGCCTGACCTACACCGACGTCATCATGAAGACCGGCGGGCTGCTCGCGCTGCTGGTCGTCGTGGCGGCGGCGACCTGGTCGATCGCGCCCGGACTGTGGATCGGCGGCATGATCGTCGGTCTCGTGCTCGGCCTGGTCAACGCCTTCAAGAAGAACCCGAGCCCCGTGCTCATCACGCTGTACGCCGCCGCGCAGGGTGTGTTCCTGGGCGGGATCTCGAAGTTCTACGAGTCGTGGCAGGACGGCGTGGTCCTCCAGGCGGTGCTGGCGACGCTGTCGGTGTTCGCCGTGGCGCTGTTCCTGTACAGCTCCGGCAAGGTGCGCGTCACCCCGAAGTTCACGCGCTTCCTGCTCATCGGCATGGTGGGCTACCTCGTGTTCTCCCTGGTCAACGTGGTCCTGGTCTGGACCGGCGTCCTCGAGGGCTGGGGCATGCGGGGCGGCACGATGGGCATCGTCGTCGGCATCATCGCCGTGGTCCTGGCCTCGATGTCGCTGATCATGGACTTCGACTTCATCAAGCGCGGTGTCGAGCAGGGCGTCCCGGCGAAGTTCGCCTGGTCGGCGGCCTTCGGCCTCATCGTCACGCTCGTCTGGCTGTACCTGGAGCTGCTGCGCCTGCTGGCGATCTTCAACAGCGGCGACTGACGACTCCTCGCCGGCCCGCACCGGCGCGCTGAACGTCCGACGGCCGGGCACCCTGCACAGGGTGCCCGGCCGTCGTCGTCCCACCTCCGCGAGTCAGTACGGATCGGGCCGGGTCAGTACGGATCGGGCCGAGTCAGTACGGATCGGGCCGAGTCAGGACGCGGGTCCGGGCGCGAACCCGTCGCTCGGCGGGTTGACTCGCCGCAGACCGCCCTGACCCGCGGGAGATCGTCCTGACCCGCGGGGGATCGGCCTGACTCGCCGGGGATCGTCCTGACCCGCGTCAGGCGCGGCTGGGGGTGCGGAACGCCCGGTGGTCGCCCGGGTCGTCCTCCGCGCGGATCACGTGCATGACAGCGTTGATCAGGGCCAGGTGCGTGAACGCCTGCGGGAAGTTACCCAGGTGCCGTCCCGTGCGCGGGTCGAGCTCCTCCGCGTACAGGTTCAGCGACGACCCGAAGGACAGCAGCCGTTCGCACAGCGTGCGGGCCTCGTCGATCTCGCCGATCTCGCACAGCGCCGAGACCAGCCAGAACGAGCAGATCGTGAAGGTGCCCTCGTCGCCGTCCATGCCATCATCGGTGTCGTCGGTGCGGTAGCGCAGGACCAGTCCGTCCTCGGTGAGCTCCTCGGCGATCGCTCGCACGGTGGCGCGGACACGCTCGTCGTCCGGGGGCAGGAAGCGCAGCAGCGGCACCAGCAGCAGCGAGGCGTCCAGCGAGTCGTCGCCGTAGCGCTGGGTGAACACGCCGCGCTCGTCCACCCCCTTGGAGCAGATGTCGGCGTGGATCTCGTCGGCCAGCTTCTGCCACTGCTCGGCGAAGTCCGGCTCGTCGTACAGCCGGGCCAGGCGGGCACCGCGGTCGAGGGCCACCCAGCACATGAGCTTGGAGGAGGTGAAGTGCTGCGGCTGGCCGCGCACCTCCCAGATCCCTCGGTCGGGCAGGTGCCAGTGCTTGGCGGCCTCCTCGACCTGCCGCTTGAGCACCGGCCACAACGCCTCCGGCAGCTGCTCCCGGTTGCGGGTGTGCAGGTAGACCGAGTCCAGCACGGCGCCCCAGACGTCGTGCTGGCTCTGGTCGTACGCGGCGTTGCCCACCCGGACGGGTTGCGCCCCCTCGTATCCCGTCAGGTGGGTGAGCTCGGTCTCCTTGAGCTCCTCCTCGCCGTCGACGCCGTACATGATCTGGAGCTGCTTGTTGTCCTGACAGGCGTCCTGGATGAAGGCGAAGAAGTCGTTCGCCTCCCGGTCGAGCCCGAGCGTGTACAGGCCCCACAGGGCGAACGTCGAGTCGCGGATCCAGGCGTACCGGTAGTCCCAGTTGCGCTCGCCGCCGGGGGTCTCCGGCAGGGACGTCGTCGCGGCGGCCAGCAGCGCGCCGGAGGGGGCGTAGGTCAGACCCTTGAGAGTGAGTGCCGAGCGCTGCAGGTAGATGCGCCAGGGATGGTCGGGGAAGAAGCCCTGGGTGATCCAGTCGCGCCAGAACTGCTCGGTCCGCCACATCTTCTCGGCGGCCTCGTCGAACGACGTGGGCGCCGGCAGCGGTGACCAGGCCAGAGCGACGAAGTGGGTGTCGCCCTCCTCCATCCGGGTGCGTGCCTGGGCACGACGGCCCTCGAGCCCGAACCGCAGGCTGGAGCTGAGGCGCAGGTCCGGGTTCGCGTCGCCGGTCCGGGCGGTGACGGAGGAGTAGCCCTCGTCGACGTACTCCCAGTCCGGCTCGTAGCGCGCGTAGTCCGACATCGGCGAGCACACGACCTCGAGGTCGACCTTGCCGGAGACGCACTTCACGGTGCGCAGCAGCACGTGCTCGGCGTCGTGGTCGGTCGGCGTGCGCCGGTGCGTCTGCGACCGCTCGTGCAGGTTGTGCCACGGTCCCATGACCATCGCGTCGCGCACGACCAGCCAGCCGGTGCTCGTCTGCCACGTGGTCTCGAGGATCAGGGTGCCGGGGATGTAGCGGCGCGCCACGGGGACGCGCACCCCGTGCGGCCCGACCCGGAAGTGGCCGGCCCCGCGGTCGAGCAGGGAGGTGAAGACGCTGGGGGAGTCGGGGCGTGGAACACACATCCACTCGACCGCTCCGCTCGGCGCCACGAGGGCGTTCGTCTCGCAGTCGGACAGGAAGGCGTACTCCGCGATCGCGGGGAACGTGCTGCGTCCGTCTGTCGGCGGTGGTGCCTGGGCATCGAGCGTCATGGACCCAGAGTGCGTCGCCCCGGGGGCGGTGCGCCACTTCCCCCTGTGCTGGAGCGAGAAGATTCACACAGTTGTGACGTGTCGGAAAGACGTTTCCGGCGGGCTCCCGGAGCCCGGAGTCTGCGGAAGCAGGCCCGTGAACTGCGGCGATGCGGCGCGATCGGAAGAATCGTCGCCGATCTGCCGTGCCGTGTCGATCCTGGGGTGTCCCGTTCGACCTGGGGGGTGAGAAGGTCTCGGACAAGAGGCCCGGACATCGGAGGAGATGAGGGACATGACCAAGTACATGCTGATCATGCGCGGCACCGACGAAGGTCGGGCGGACTTCGAGGAGATGGACTTCTCGGAGGTCATCGCCGCCATGGGGCGCTACAACGAGTCGATGATGGACGCCGGTGTGCTCGTCGCCGGCGAGGGGCTCGCCGACGCCTCCGAGGGCGCCGTCGTCGACTTCTCCACCGAGACCCCCGTCGTCACCGACGGCCCGTACGGGGAGACCAAGGAGCTGTTCAACGGCTTCTGGATCCTCGACGTCGCGGACGTCGCCGAGGCGGTCGAGTGGGCCAAGCGGGCCCCGCTGAGCGGCCCGGGCACGAAGCTCGAGGTCCGTCGGGTGACCGGCGAGGAGGACTTCCCGGCCGACGACGAGTGGATCCAGAAGGAGAAGGAGTGGCGTCGCCGGCTCGGGACGAAGTGAGCCGTCCGCTCGGGGACGAGGGCGGTGCACCGGTGCCCGACGACGGTCCCCCGGACGCGCGCCGCGGTGTCGGGGCCGACGGCGGCCCCGACACCGCGCGGCGCGCCGTCGAGGCGACGTGGCGCATCGACGCGCCACGGATCGTCGGTGCCCTGGCCCGGTACACGGGTGACTTCGCGCTCGCCGAGGACGTCGCCCAGGAGGCGCTCGCCGAGGCCCTGGTCGCCTGGCCGCGCGACGGCCGCCCCCGCGACCCCACGGCGTGGCTGCTCACCACCGCTCGTCGCCGTGCCATCGACGCGTTCCGCCGTCGTGCCGGGCGTGACGAGCGGTACGCCGTGCTCGGGCACGAGCTCGGCGAGGGGGAGGCGCACGCCGGGGCCGCGCCGTCGGGCGGCGAGGAGCCGGACCTGCTGTGGGACCCGGACCGGATCGAGGACGACCGGCTCGCGCTGATCTTCACCGCCTGCCACCCGGTGCTGTCCACGGAGGCGCGCGTGGCGCTGACCCTGCGCGTCGTCGGCGGACTGTCCAGCGACGAGATCGCCCGGGCGTTCCTGCTGCCCCGGGCGACGGTCCAGGCGCGCATCACCCGGGCCAAGAAGACGCTGGCGGCGGCCCGGGTGCCCTTCGAGGTGCCGCCCGCCGCGGACCGCACCGAGCGCCTGGGCTCCGTGCTCAGCGTGGTGTACCTGATCTTCACCGAAGGCTCCACGGCGTCGGCCGGGGAGGACTGGATCCGCACCGACCTCGCCCGCGAGGCGATCCGGCTCGCCCGGGTCCTGGAACGTCTGGTCCCCGACGAGCCCGAGGCGTCCGGGCTGCTGGCCCTGCTCGAGCTGACGGCCGCGCGGTTCCCGGCCCGCACCGGCCCGGGCGGGGAGCCGGTGCTGCTGGCCGACCAGGACCGTCGTCGCTGGGACGCCGGGGCGATCCGGCGCGGCCGGGCCGCACTGGTCCGGGCGGCCGGAGCCGGGCGGGGTCTGGGTCCCTACGGTCTGCAGGCCGCGATCGCGGAGCAGCACGACACGGCGCCGTCCGTCGACGCCACCGACTGGGACCGCATCGTCGTCCTCTACGAGGCCCTGGGCCGCGTGGCGCCCTCCCCGGTCGTCGAGCTCAACCGGGCCGTGGCGGTGTCGATGGCGTCCGGGCCGGCCGCCGCGCTGGAGATCGTGGACGACCTCGCCGCCCGCGAGGTGATCACCGGGACCTACCTGCTGCCCAGCGTCCGCGGCGAGCTGCTGACGCGCCTCGGCCGGCGGGCGGAGGCGCGGGCCGAGCTGGAGCTCGCCGCCCGGCTGTGCGGCAACGATCGCGAACGGGGAGTGCTGGAGGCCAAGGCCGCGGCGTTGGAGGGGCCGTCGTAGGCTGAACCGTGACTCGCCGACCGGCGCACCGCCGTCGGCTCCCCTGCACCCGACCGTGAGGTACCACCATGACCACGCTGCCCACCGCCACCGGTTCCTTCGGCGACAAGCCGCAGATCACCTTCCCCGAGGGCGACGCCCCCGCCGGCCTGCAGGTCCAGGTGCTCGAGGAGGGCTCCGGCCCCGTCGTCGACGCCGGCCGCACCATCGTCGTCAACTACTACGGCCAGACCTGGGGCGGGGAGATGTTCGACAACTCCTGGGACCGCGGGCAGACCATCGACTTCCCGATCGGCGTCGGCGCCGTCATCGGCGGCTGGGACAAGGGCCTCGTCGGCCGCAACGTCGGCGACCGCGTCCTGCTGTCCATCCCGTCCGAGCACGGCTACGGCCAGCGCGGCGTGCCGCAGGCCGGCATCCCCGGCGGCGCGACCCTGGTGTTCGTCGTGGACGTCGTCGACGTCAAGTGAGCTGATTCCTGCGGTGCGGGGAGGCCCGTGCCCGGTCGCGTTCACGGTCGCTGCGCGACCTCCACTTCGGGTGTGACGACCGGGCACGGGCCTCCCCGCACCACCGTGCGACGACAGAGCGCGGGGTCGCGCCTCAGGGCTTGCGGGAGCGGGTGACCGTGAAGCGCGGGTCCTGGGCGACGTGGTCCGTGGGGCCGACCGCGCGCCCGATGGACCCGCGGTAGCGCAGCCGCGTGTTGTACACGCACCACAGCTCCCCGCCCGGACGCAGGATCCGGCCTGCCGTGGCGAACATGCGGTACGCCGCCTCCGTGCTCATCGCGGCACGGTCGTGGAAGGGCGGGTTGAGCAGCACGACGTCGGCGCTCTCGTCCGGCAGGCCGGCCCCGGCGTCGTCCCGGGTGACCACGCCCGTCACGCCGTTGGCCGCCAGGGTCTCGCGCGCCGACGACACCGCGGCGGCCGACCGGTCGGTCGCCACGACCCGCGCCTGCGGGTAGCGGTGGGCGAGCACCACCGACAGCAGCCCGGTACCGCACCCGAGGTCGACCGCGTCGTGCACGCGCGCGGCGGCGGGCCAGTACCCGGCGGTGCTCAGCAGGAACCGGCTGCCGTGGTCCAGGGCCGCCCCCGCGAAGGTGCCGCCGTGCGCCACGACCTCGATCCGGTCGGGGGCCGCGCCGCCGTCGGTCGGGGACGCCGCCGCGAGCAGCTCGGGGTCGGTCAGGCTCTCGTGGACCGGGTACAGCGGGTCGGCCGTCCGGGCCTCCGGGCGCGGGCGGGACGCCACCAGGGCGCGGGACTTGCTGCGCGCCAGGGTGGCGCGGACCTCGGTGAACCGGTCGCCGAGCACGTCGTTCATCGCGCGGGTCATGTGCTTCAGCCGCCCGCCGGCCAGCAGCGTGGCGTCGTCGGCACCGTGGCGTGCGACGGCCTCGACGGTCTCGGTGAGCTCGGCCAGGCCCTTCGGCAGCTGCAGCAGCACGATCCGGGCGCCGGCCAGCAGCGCGGTGCCCAGGGTGTCGTGGATCGTGACCCGGTCTCGGACCTCGGCCGGCTCCAGGTCGAGGTGGTGCCGCACCGCCTGCTCGGCGTCGAGGGCGTCGGTGTGCACCCGGACGTCCGGGGCTCCCAGGGCCAGGGCCCCCAGGGTGAGGGCGCCGAACCGGTCCCCGACGACGACCACGTCCCCCGGCCCGGCCCGGCCGATCGACTCCGCGGCCTCGGCGAGCAGCAGCCGGTCGGTGGCGTCCACCGCGACCGGGCCGTCGGCGCGGGTGCCGTCGTCGGGCCAGGGCACGAGGCGGTCGAGCACGGCGGTCACGGTCGGGGGCAGGTCGGCGGGGGATGTCACGGCACCGACCGTAGTCTGGGCGCATGACCGAAGCCACGTCGTCGGACGCCCGCGTGACCATCACCTACTGCACGCAGTGCCGGTGGTTGATGCGCGCGGCGTGGGTCGCCCAGGAGCTGCTGCAGACGTTCCGCACCGGGCTCGGGGAGGTCGCGCTGGTGCCGGGCACGGACGGCGTGTTCCGCGTGGAGCTGGTCCGGTCACCGGGCGAGGAGCCGATGCTGCTGTGGGACCGCAAGGCCGAGGGCGGTTTCCCGGAGATCCCGCCGCTGAAGAAGGCGGTGCGGGACGCCGTCGCGCCGGACATGGCGCTGGGGCACACCGACCGGGTCACCTCCCGCGACTGATCAGGACTCGCGCTTGCGCTCCGCGGCGACCCGCTCCTCCTCGGCGCGGACCTTCGCGGCGGTCTCGCGCTCCTGGACCAGCCACGCCGGCGGGTCCTCGCGCAGCTCGTCGATCTGCTCGGTGGTCAGCGGCTCGGTGATGCCGCCGCGCGCTAGCCCGCCGATGGAGATGCCGAGGCGGCCGGCCACGACCGGGCGCGGGTGCGGACCGTTGCGGCGCAGCTCCTCGAGCCACTCCGGCGGGTTCTGCTCGAGCTGCTCCAGCTCGGCGCGGGTGATGCCCTTCTCCTGGAACTCCGCCGGCGTGGCGGGCAGGTAGACGCCGAGGCGCTTCGCGGCGTTCGTCGGCTTGAGGACCTGCTGGGAGAAGGGTGTTCCGGCCATGCGCCCAGGGTAGTCGGGCGGGCCGCGTGCCGCCGCACCGTAACCTGGCCACGTGAGCGAGGACACCCGGCCCGAACGGCCCGACGACGCCGACCCCAGCGTGGACCCGGGCCCGCGGTTCCGCCTGGGGTTCGTCCCGGGTGCGACCCCGGGCAAGTGGGCCCGCACGTGGGAGCAGCGTCTGCCGCGCGTGCCGTTGGATCTCGTCCCGGTGGAGTCGGCCGACGCCACGACGGCGCTGCGCGAACGGACGGTGGAGGCCGCGATCGCCCGGCTGCCTGTCGACAAGGACGAGTTCCACGCCATCGCGCTGTACGACGAGGTGCCGATGGTGGTGGTCGCCCGGGACCACCTGCTGGCCGCCACCGAGGAGTCCGAGCACGTCACGCCCGCGGACCTCGCCGAGGACGTGCTCTGGGTGCCGGACGACGACGTGCTCTTCACCGGGGACGAGCCCCGGCCCGGCCGGGCGCCCGAGCCGTACGACGACGGCACCGGGACCCTGGTGACGCCGGCACCGGCCACGACGGCGGAAGCGATCGCCTGGGCCGCCACCGGCAGCGGCGTGGTGGTCGTGCCCATGTCCCTGGCGCGGCTGCACCGGCGCAAGGACGTCGTGCACCGGGTGCTCGACGAGGGGCCCGAGGCGCCGGTCGGCCTGGTCTGGCTGCGTGACGGACTGTCCGAGGAGACCGGGGAGCTCGTCGAGGAGATGGTGGGCATCGTGCGCGGCCGCACCGCCAACAGCTCGCGCGGCCGGGCGGGCGAGTCCGCGCGGGCGTCGACGAAGGCCGCTAGCGGCAAGAAGGCCTCGGCCGGGGCCGCGAAGACCTCCGGGCAGTCCGGGAGACGCGGGGGAGCGCCGGGCGCTCGCCGTGGAGCGCCCCCAGGCGGCCGCCGCGGCCGTGCCGGCGGGTCCAAGGGGCGGGGCAAGCGGCGCTGAAGGCCCTGGTAGGGGGTGAACTTCCTCGTCAGAGTGGCTCGCTCGCCCAATTCACCCTCGGGCGGGCCTGCCCCGGGCGTGGGGGAGTGCTGGGATGAGCAGCAGGACCTGCGACGAAGGAGTGGCTGCTGTGCGAACCCGGCTCGTGACCCTGGTGGCCGGCGGTGCAACCGCCCTGCTGCTCGCGGGATGTGGCGTTCCGCTCGACGATCCCGTCGAGAACGCTGCCTCCGCCGTCACTCAGGAGGACTCCTCAAGGCAAAGCCCCGAGCCCGAGCCCGAGGACCCCGACCGGACGAACGAAGCGGAGGACGCCGTCGACACCTCGGGAGAGGAGTCGACGAACGAGGCGGATGACGAGACCGCTGTCGAGGACGAGCCCGGCGAAGAGCCTGAGGAGAGCGTGTCCCAGGCGAACGCCCGGGGCGCCGCAGAGGACTATCTCGACTACACGGCGTTCTCGAAGTCGGGGCTGATCGAGCAGCTGGAGTTCGAGGGCTACTCCACGAAGGACGCCAGGTACGCCGTGAATCAGGTCAAGGTGAACTGGCGGGAGCAGGCAGTCCGGAGCGCAGAGGACTATCTCGACTACACGGCGTTCTCGAAGTCGGGGCTGATCGAGCAGCTGGAGTTCGAGGGGTATCCGACGAAGCATGCTGAGCATGCGGTGAACCAAATCAGCGTGAACTGGAAGAAGCAGGCTGCCAGGAGTGCCGAGGACTATCTCGACTACACCAACTTCTCGCGTGCGGGGCTTATCGACCAGCTGGAGTTCGAGGGGTACACCCGGGCGCAGGCTGAGTTCGGGGCTGATTCCGTAGGGCTCTGACCCAATGACCGAACCGCGGCAATGCTCAGTCGTTTGACGTGCCGGAGCCTGTCAGCAGCCCGCGCACCGCGTCGATCGTGTCGGCCTCGGCAGCGGTTTTGTCGTCGCGGTAGCGCACCACCCGGGCGAAGCGCAGGGCGACGCCGCCGGGGTAGCGGGTGGAGCGCTGGACGCCGTCGAACGCGATCTCGACGACCTGCTCGGGACGCACCTGCACGACGTACCCGTCGGTCGGCCCCTCGGCGAGCTCCGTGAACCGCTCGGTCTGCCAGGCGAGCATCTCGTCGGTCATCCCCTTGAACGTCTTGCCGAGCATGACGAACCCGCCGCTCTCCGGGTCGCGCGCCCCGAGGTGGATGTTCGACAGCCAGCCCTGACGGCGCCCCGACCCCTGCTCGACGGCGAGCACCACCAGGTCGAGGGTGTGCCGGGGCTTGACCTTGACCCAGGCGGCCCCGCGCTTGCCGGCGGCGTACGGGGCATCGAGGTCCTTGACGACGAGGCCTTCGTGGCCGGCGCCCACGACCTCGTCGAAGAACTCCTGCAGTGCCCCGGCGTCGGCGTCGACGACCCGGGGGACGACGGCGTCGGCCGGGACGGCGCGGTCGAGCGCGGCCAGGCGCTCGCGGGCCGGGGCGTCGACCAGGTCGGTCCCGTCCAGGTGCAGCAGGTCGAAGAACCGGACGGTCAGCGGCAGGCTCGACGCCGGGTCGG
The DNA here is from genome assembly GCF_030588125.1 of Isoptericola sp. b515. Lineage (NCBI taxonomy): Bacteria > Bacillati > Actinomycetota > Actinomycetes > Micrococcales > Promicromonosporaceae > Isoptericola > Isoptericola sp. b515. The sequence goes on from NZ_JAUQYR010000004.1 coordinate 364,593, forward strand.
CCTCGTGGGTCCCGGTGCGTGACGCCGTCTCCTGGAACGGGCGGGGGCGGCCGGCCTCGTCGAGGGCGAGTGCCTCGCCGTCGAGCACGGCGGCCTCCACGTCGAGGGACTGTGCCAGGGTGACGACCTCGGGCAGCCGGTCGGTGATGTCGTCGAGCGAGCGGGTGAACACGGCGACGTCGTCGCCGGTGACGTGGACCTGGACGCGGATGCCGTCGAGCTTCACGTCCGCGGCCACGGCGGCGCCGGCGAAGCGCTCGGCGGCCGCGCCGACGTCGGGCGCTGACGACGCCAACATCGGGCGGACGGGCCGCCCGACCTGCAGCCGGAAGCTCTCCAACGCCGACGCACCTCCGGTCAACGCGGCGCGGGCGATCGGTCCGGACACCGCGGAGAACATCGCCGCGCGACGGACGGCCTTGACGGGCACGTCGGCCGCCGCGGCGATGGCGTCGAGGAGGAGCGAGTCCAGGGCGCCCTGACGGAGCTCGCCGCGCAGCAGGCCGGACAGGAACCGCTGCTCGTCGGCGGTGGCGCGGGAGAACAGCTCGGTGAAGGCCTGCGAGCGCGTCGTGTGGGAGCCCGCGCCCTCGAGGGCCTGCATCGCGGACAGGGCGGCGTCGACCTCGGCGGGGGTCAGCGTGGCGACGTCCGTCGCAGGCGGCAGGTCGGCGAGGGTCCGCCAGCCGATGCCGGTACGGCGCTGTCGTGGGCGGCCGGACAGGTAGGCGGCGACGATCTCGATCTCGTCGGCGTCGTCACCCTCCGGCGCGGTCGCGGGCGGGGGAGCGGCGTCGCGCAGGGCCGCGGCCAGCAGCTCGCGCTTGCGCAGACGGGAGCGCGTCGCGGCGACCGCGGCGTGGGTGCGGACGAGCTCGTCGAGCAGCACAGGTCGATCGTCGCAGCCGGCACCGACAGGCGCGCGGCACGACGGCCCGCCCCCTCGCCGGAGGGGACGAGCCGTCGTGGTGGTGGTCTCAGGCGGCGTCCGGGAACGGCACCCCGGTCGTCGCGTGGCAGCGGTAGCCGTGCGGGTTCTTCGCCGGGGACAGGTACTGCTGATGGTAGTCCTCGGCGTAGTAGAACGGCCCCGCCTCGGCGGCGGGCCGCATCTCGGTGGTGATCGGGTCGTAGCCCCGCGCGGCCAGCACCTCGGCGTAGCGCTCCGCCGTGGACCGGACCGCGTCGGCCTGCTCCGGCGTCGTCCAGTAGATCGCCGAGCGGTACTCGGTGCCCACGTCGTTGCCCTGGCGGTAGCCCTGCGTCGGGTCGTGCCGCTCCCAGAAGATCCGCAGCAGCTCCTCCTCGGACACCTTCGTCGGGTCGTAGGCGACCATCGTGGTCTCGGTGTGGCCGGTCCGCGCGGTGCAGACCTCCTCGTAGACGGGGTTCGGCGTCGTGCCGCCCATGTAGCCGACGGCGGTGCTCACGACCCCGGGGACCTGCCAGTAGATCTCCTCGGACCCCCAGAAACAGCCCATCGCGACGTACAGCACGCGGGTGCCGGGCTCCCACGGGCCGACGATCGAGGTGCCGAGCACGGTGTGCGGACGCGGCGCGGCCAGCACCGGCGCCTCCCGCCCGGGCAGCGCGTCCTCCGGGGCGACCATCGTCGTCTTGCCGGCGCCGAACAGGTACTCGAAGATCATGGTTCCTCCTGACTCGGGCGGGTCACTCCGCCCGATGGCGACAACGCCGGACCCGCCGTCGCTGTTCCGCCCGCTGCGGGCATGGAATCTGCAGCTCTGGACCGGTCCACGACGGCAGATCTCATGCCCACGACGCCGGGGCTCGGGGTCAGTCGAGGTCGCGCACCGCACGTGCCTCGACGTCGGCGAGCACCTCGTCCGCCACCTCGGGGCTGACCAGACCCTCGTTGCGTGCGCGGACGCAGACGTCGCGCTCCACCTCCACGGCGTCGTGCAGCAGCGCGTCGACCTGCTCGCCGTAGCGTTCCGTGCCGTCGCCCTGGGCCCGCGCCCGGGCCAGCGCCCGCTGCGCGGTCAGGTACCCCTCGTACTGCAGCGCGACCGCCTCCCTGACCGGCGCGGGGACGTCGGACCGGACGCGGACGGCCTCCAGCGCCGCCACCGTCGCGTCCTCGCGCAGCCGGGCGACCTCCGCCGCCTCGTCACCCGTGCGGCCCACGCCGAGGCGCCGGACCACCGGTGCCAGCGTGAGCCCCTGCAGCACGAGGGTCGCCAGCACCACGACCAGCCCGACGAACACCACCGTGTCCCGCATCGGGAAGTCCCCTCCGGAGTCCACGACGTGCGGCAGCGCGAGGGCGGTGGCCACCGTGACGACGCCGCGCATCCCCGCCCAGGAGACGACCGTCGTCTCCCGACGGGTGAAGGCGCCGACGCCCGCGACGTCCGCGGGTGCTCCCTTCGCCCGCGCCCGTGCCTCCATCCCGCGCTCCAGCCACAGCAGGGCGGGGAACATCCAGGCGAACCGCACCACGACCAGGACGGCCACCACCGCGAGCGCCAGCGGCAGCGCGGTCGACCAGACCGGGTCGCCGTCCAGCACGGACGTCAGCTCGAAGCCGATGAGCACGAACACGACCCCGGTGATCAGGTAGTCGGCGTAGTCCCACACGGCCCGACCGAGCAGCCAGCCCCCTGAGGTCACCGACGCGTGGGACACGGACCGCAGCACGAGCCCGAGCGTGAGGACCGCCAGCACACCCGACCCCAGCAGCTCCTCGGCCACCAGGTAGGCGGCGAACGGCAGGGCGATGGTCACGGTCGTCTCGGCGGCGGGCACGTGCAGGCGGCCGAGCACCAGGTGCCCCAGCCAGCCGCCGGCCAGTCCCACCGCGACCCCCACGACGACGGCGAGGAGCAGGTCGAGCCCGACCTCCCCGGCCGTCACGGAACCGGCCACGACGGCGGCCACGGCGACGTGGTACATCACCAGGGCGGTGGCGTCGTTGAACATGCCCTCGCCCTCGAGCACGGTCACGACCCGGCCGGGCAGGCGCAGCCGCCGGGCCACGGCGGTCGCCGCCACCGGGTCAGGCGGCGCGACGATCGCTCCCAGCACCCACGCGACCGGCCAGGGGACACCGGCGGCGTGTGCGACCACGGCGACGACGCCCGCCGAGGCGATGGTCAGCCCCACCGCGGTCAGGAGGATCGGCCGGGACTGGCTGCGGAACTCCCGCACCGTCGAACGCTGCGTGGCAGCGAACAGCAGCGGCGGCAGCACCACCGGCAGGATGAGGTCGGGGGAGAGCCGCAGGGCCGGCACGGCCGGGAACAGGGGCAGCGCGAGGCCGAACAGCGTGAGCAGCACGGGCAGCGGGACGCGGACCCGGTCGGCGAGCGGGGTCAGCACGACGACCCCGGCCACGATGACTCCCCACAGGGCGACCGACGACATCTGGTGTCTCCCGGGTCGGCGACGACGGACGTGGACAGTCTGCCCGTCGCGGGACTCCGGCGCGCGAGGGCCCGCCGCCCGCGAACGCCGACGCGTCGGTACCGTGGCATCCATGGCCACCGAGCCCAGCGACCCGCTGCTCCTGCCGGACGCCGCCGCGTGGCGGGCCTGGCTCGACGCCCACGAGGACGACACCCCCGAGGGCGTCTGGGTCGTGCTCGCCCGCAAGGCCCGTCCGGCCCCCACCTCGCTGACGCGTGACGAGGCGCTCGAGGAGGCGCTGTGCAGCGGTTGGATCGACGCCCAGGCCCGCTCGCGCGACACCGACACGTCCCTGCAGCGCTACTGTCCCCGCCGTCGGCGCAGCAGCTGGTCCGCGCGCAACCGGGAGATCGTCGACCGGCTGGTCGCCCAGGGGCGGATGCGTCCCCGGGGTCAGGCGGAGGTCGACCGGGCGCGTGAGGACGGTCGGTGGGAGGCGGCGTACGGTGGTGCCGCCACCCTGGAGGTCCCGCCGGTGTGGAGCCGGGCGCTGGCGGCGAGCCCCCGGGCGACGGCCGCCTGGGAGCTCCTCACGGCGCAGAACCGCTCCGCGATCCTGCACCGGCTGGCCACGGTGGTCCGGGACGAGACCCGGGAACGCCACGCCGCTCGGTTCGTGGCCATGCTGGAGCGGGGCGAGACGCCCCACCCGCAGCGGCGAGGGACGCTCCCCGCGGAGTGACGACGGCCACCCCGACCTGCAGGGGGACGCCGGGGCGATCGCCGGGCGGTCGCGCCGGGAGCGGCCTAGGGTTGAGGCCGTGACGAGCCCGGGCGGAATCGAGAGCAGGGACGGCGACGCCGTCCCCGCCAGCGTGCGGGTCGCGGCGGCCTGGTCCTGGCGGCTGCTGCTGATCGCGGCCGCCGTCGCCGGGCTCGTCTGGCTGCTGGCGCAGCTCAAGACCATCGCCGTGCCCGTGGCCGTGGCTCTGCTCGTGACGATCCTGCTGCGGCCTATGCGTCGGATGCTCGAGAACATCGGGGTCCCGCGCGGAGCGGCCACCGCGCTGTCGATCCTGTCGTTCATCGCCTTCGTCGTCGGCCTGGTCGTGCTCGCCGGCTCCCAGATCGTCACCGGGTTCCAGGACCTGTGGGACCAGGCGACGCAGGGCTTCCAGGAGTTCCTCGACTGGCTGTCCACCGGGCCGCTCGGCATCGACTCCCAGCAGCTGTCCGACTACACCAACCAGGTGCAGGACCTCTTCGCGAGCCAGAGCTCCAACCTCATCTCCGGGGCGCTGGGGGCCGCGAGCACCGTGGGCCACGTGCTGGTCGGCTTCATCATCGCGATCTTCTGCACGATCTTCTTCCTGCAGGACGGGCGGTCCATCTGGGCCTGGATCGTCAACCTGCTGCCCCTGCCCGCCCGGGAGAACGTCCACCAGGCCGGCCGGCGCGGCCTGGTGACGCTGTCGTCCTACGTGCGCACCCAGATCCTCGTCGCCCTCGTCGACGGCGTCGGCATCGGCATCGGCGCCGCCTTCTTCGTGCCCTCGCTCGCGCTGCCGATCGGCACCCTGGTGTTCGTCGGCTCGTTCATCCCGATCCTCGGCGCCATCGTCACGGGTGCGATCGCGACCGCCGTGGTGCTCGTCGCGCAGGGATGGGTGGCCGCCCTCATCATGCTCGGCATCGTGCTGCTCGTGCAGCAGCTCGAGAGCCACATCCTGCTGCCGCTGCTCATGGGCCACGCCGTCTCGCTCCACCCCGTGGCCGTGATCATCGTCGTGGCGTCGGGGACCCTCGTCGCCGGGCTCATCGGTGCGCTCTTCGCGGTCCCCCTGGCCGCCGTGCTCAACACCGTCGTGCAGTACCTGCACGGCCACGACAAGTTCCCCGAGCTCGGCACCGAGGACCACGTGCCCCTGCTGAGACGGGAGGCCCTCGCCGAGCTGCCCGGCACGCTGCTGTGGTCCAACCGGGGCAACCGGGACACCTCCGAGGATCGCGACGACGCGGGCCCCGGACCGGGTGCCGCCGGCCCCTGACGTGACCTGCGACGTCGTGGATCACCCCGTGGTCGTCGCATACTGGGGCACGTGAATTCACCGACCCCCCTGGACCGAGTGACCCTCGCCGACGTCAAGGCAGCCGCCGAGCTGCTCGACGGGGTGGTGACGCGAACCCCGGTACACCCCTTCCGGGCGCTGACCCAGCTCGCGGGCGCCGACGTCGTCCTCAAGTGCGAGAACCTGCAACGCGCCGGATCGTTCAAGATCCGCGGCGCCTACACCCGGCTCAGCCGGCTGACCCCCGAGGAGCAGCGCGCCGGTGTCGTCGCGGCCTCCGCCGGCAACCACGCCCAGGGCGTCGCGCTCGCCGCGCAGATGCTGGGCATCCCGGCGGTCGTGTACATGCCCGTCGGCGCGTCCGTCCCGAAGCTGGAGGCGACGCGCGGCTACGGCGCCGAGGTGCGCCAGCTCGGCGAGTCCGTCGACGAGGCGCTCGAGGCGGCCCGCGAGGAGTCCGCCCGCACCGGCAAGGTCCTCATCCACCCCTTCGACCACGCCGACGTCGTCGCCGGGCAGGGCACCGTCGCCCTGGAGATCCTCGAGCAGGTGCCCGACGTCGGCACGGTCGTCGTGCCGCTCGGGGGCGGCGGGCTCGTCGCCGGTATCGCCACGGTGCTGGCCGAGGTGGCCCCGCACGTGCGGGTCGTCGGCGTGCAGGCGGCCACGGCGGCCGCCTACCCCGCGTCCCTGGCGGCCGGCCGGCCGATCGCCGGCCACCTGGAGTCGACGATGGCGGACGGGATCGCCGTCGGGATGCCCGGCGAGGTGCCGTTCGAGGTGCTGCACCGGCTCGGCGTCGAGGTGCGCACGGTCACCGAGGCCGAGATGTCCCGCGCGCTGCTGCTGGTGGCCGAGCGCGGCAAGCTCGTCGTCGAGCCGGCGGCCGCTGCCGCCGTCGCCGCGGTCGCGGCCTCGCCGGGCGCCTTCACCGGGACGGTGGTGCCGGTGCTCTCCGGCGGGAACATCGACCCCCTGCTGCTGCAGCGCGTCGTCCAGCACGGGCTCGTGGCGGCCGGTCGCTACCTGCAGATCTCGGTGCGGCTCGACGACGAGCCGGGCGCGCTGGCGTCCCTGCTGGAGACCGTGGCGGCCGCCGAGGGCAACATCGTGCGGGTCGACCACCGGCGCACCGACACCACGCTCGAGGTGTCCGAGGTGCTCGTGACCCTGCAGCTGGAGACCACCGGCCCCGAGCACTGTGCCGCGGTGCTCGACCGGCTGCGCCGGGACGGCTACCAGCTCACCTGACGACGCCGGCCGCCCGGGCACCGGGCGGCCCGCCGTCGCACGAGAACGACCCCCGCGGTCCGGGCCGACTCACCGGAGTCGGTCGCGGACCACGGGGGTCGTCCACGTGGAGCGGGGGTCAGCCGGCGGCGGACTCCGGCTCGGTGATCAGCGGGTACACGCCGTCCGCGTCGTGCACCTCGCGGCCGGTGACCGGCGGGTTGAACACGCACACGCACGTGATGTCGGTCTTCGGCCGCACCTTGTGCTTGTCGTGGTCGTTGAGCAGGTACAGCGTGCCCGGCTTGAGCTCGTGGATCTCACCGGTGGCGAGGTCCTCGATCTCGCCCTCACCCGAGGTGATGAAGACCGCCTCGTAGTGGTTGGCGTACCAGAAGTAGTTGTCCGTCCCCGCGTACAGCGTGGTCTCGTGGACGGAGAACCCGACACCCTCCTTGGCCAGGATGATGCGCTTGGAACGCCAGTTCTCGGTCTTGATGTCGGCGTCGGTGTCGGTGATCTCGTCGAGCGTGCGAACGAGCATGGAGCCTCCTCGAAGATGTGGTCGGTGGTCGGACGACGGGGCCGGGCGGCTCAGGCGCCCAGGGCCTCCGTGATGGCCTCGTCCAGGATCGTCAGACCCTTGCGCAGCTCGTCCTCGGTGATCGTCAGCGGCGGCAGGAGCTTGACCACCTCGTCGTCGGGACCGGAGGTCTCGACGAGCATGTGGCGCTCGAACGCGCCGGTGGTCACCTTGTCGGCCGTCTCGCCGTCGGGGAACTGCAGACCGCGGGCCAGGCCGCGACCCTTGCTGACCAGGTCCAGCTTCGGGTAGCGGGCGACGATCTCGTCGAAGAAGCCCTCGATGATCTTGCCCTTGGCCAGCACGTCCTTCTCCAGGGCGTCGTCCGACCAGTAGGTGCGCAGGGCCTCGGAGGCCGTGGCGAACGCCGGGGCGAAACCACGGAACGTGCCGTTGTGCTCACCCGGCTCGAAGATGTCGAGCTCGGGACGCACGAGCGTGATCGCCAGCGGCAGGCCGTAGCCGGAGATCGACTTCGACAGCGTGATGATGTCGGGGACGATGCCGGCCTCCTCGAAGGAGAAGAAGCCGCCGGTGCGCCCGCAGCCCATCTGGATGTCGTCCAGGATGAGCAGGATGCCGTGACGCTTGCAGAGCTCGGACAGGGCGCGCAGCCACTCGGCGCGTGCCGCGTTGATGCCGCCCTCGCCCTGCACCGACTCGACGATGATCGCCGCGGGCTCGTTGAGACCGCTGCCGGAGTCGCCGAGCAGGCGCTCCAGGTAGGCGAAGTCGTCCTCGGCGCCGTTGAGGTAGTCGTCGTACGGCATCGGGGTCGCGTGCACCAGGGGGATGCCGGCGCCGCCGCGCTTCATCGAGTTACCGGTCACCGACAGGGCGCCCAGCGTCATGCCGTGGAAGGCGTTGGTGAAGTTGATGACGGACTCGCGGCCGGTCACCTTGCGGGCGAGCTTGAGCGCCGCCTCGACGGCGTTGGCGCCACCCGGGCCGGGGAAGATGACCTTGTGGTCCAGACCGCGCGGCTCGAGGACGTGGGAGTTGAAGGTCTCCAGGAACTCACGACGCGCCGTGGTGAACATGTCCAGCGAGTGGACCATGCGGTCGTCGGCGAGGTAGTCGATCAGGACCTTCTTCAGCACCGGGTTGTTGTGCCCGTAGTTCAGCGAGCCGGCGCCCGCGAAGAAGTCCAGGTAGGCCGTGCCGTCTTCGGCAAAGACCGTCGCGCCGGTCGCGCGGTCGAACACCACGGGCCAGGCACGGGAGTAGCTGCGGACCTCGGACTCGAGGGCCGAGAAACCCGTGGGGTCGTCGTGGGAGGACGCGTCGGGGGTCGGTGCGGACAGGGTTGTCACGGAGGACACTCCTTCGATGATGCGCGCCGGTGCGGTGAAAGAAGGGACAGGACTGCGTCGTCACCTGCGCGCCGAACCGGCGCAGTCCGAAGTGGTGGGTCAGCGGAAGCCGTCGATCACCAGCAGGGGCTCGGCCTCGTGGCCGTCCGGGAAGTGGTGCGCCTCGAACCCGGTGACCTCGCGCAGGGTCCCGCCCCGCTGCTCGGCCCACCGCTGGAAGACGCGGCGGGAGGACTGGTTGTCCTCGGTCACGGTGGTCGTCAGGGAGGTCACCTCGGGGTGGGCGTCGATCACGGCGTCGATGAGGCGGCCGGCCAGGCGGTGGCCTCGGGCCCGCTCGTCGACCGCGACCTGCCACAGGAAGTAGCGGGTCGGGTCGGCCGGCAGCCGGTACCCGCTGACGAAGCCGACGACGTCGTCACCCATGAGGGCGATGCGACAGGTGTCGCCGAAGTGGTCGGCCAGCAGCAGGTAGGCGTAGGAGGAGTTGAGATCGAGCTCCCCGGAGTCCCGCGCGACGCGCCACATGGCGCCGCCGTCGGAGACGTCGGGGCGTCGGATCGTCAGGGTGGGCTCGTCAGCCCGCGAGGCCGTGTCGGCGGTCGCGGGCGCGTTCGGTCCTGTCTCTGGGATCGTCATACCGTACTCAACCATAGACAGATCATCGGCAAAATCTCACGCCCGTCCCACCGGACGATGAGTCCGGAACCCGAGGTCAGGGCGCGACGGCGCTGGTCGGGGCAGCACCGGGCGCACATGTGTGGATACGGTGAGAGGTCGGCCGGACGGTGGCGACGACGTCGCGCGACGCCGGCGCCCCCGTCCCGCCCGGCGGCGGCCGCCCGAGCACCGCGTGGCGGCGCACATCCGCCCCGGG
>NZ_JAUQYR010000004.1:374043-396983 GCF_030588125.1 Isoptericola sp. b515
CCTGTGGGGGGTGGGGGGTGGGTGGGGCCGGGTGGTGGGCCCCGGGCTCCTGGCCCGCCCCCCCCCCCGTCCCGCCGGGCGGCGTCAGCCCGAGAACGGCGTGGCGGAGACGATCCGCACGGGGATGTCGCGGCCGTTCGGCGCGGTGTACGTCGCGTCGTCGCCGACCTTCTTGCCGTCGATGGCGGCACCCAGCGGCGAGGTGGGGGAGTACACGTCGAGGTCGGTGGTGTCCGCGATCTCGCGGGAGCCGAGCAGGAACGTCATCTCGTCCCCGGCGACCTCGGCGGTCACGACCATGCCGGCCTCGACGGTGCCGTCGTCGGCGGGCCGGCTCACGGCGACGTGGCGCAGCTTCTCGGTGAGCTCGCGGATGCGCGCCTCGTTCTTCGCCTGCTCCTCGCGGGCGGCGTGGTAGCCGCCGTTCTCCTTGAGGTCACCCTCGTCGCGGGCCGCGGCGATCCGCTCGGCGATGGCGGTGCGCGCCGGGCCGGAGAGGTGTTCCAGCTCCGCCGTCAACCGGTCGTGAGCTTCCTGGGTGAGCCAGGTGACGTTGGTCTCGGTCACGTGGACTCTCCTTTCTGGTGCTCGTCGGTGCCCGGCGCGCGCCGCGCGTTCGTCCGGCCGACGGACGTCGGCACGCGCGTCGGCTCGTGCTGGACTTCGTGTGAAACGTCCAGGATACCGGACGTCGGCGTCCGGCGGGTGGCGCGACGCGGCCCCGGAGGGTTCAGCCGCCGGTCGCCGTGCACCCCGCGACCACGGCGGACGTCGCCTCCTGGAAGGTGCCCACGGTGACCTCGTACGCGCTGGTCCGGGTCTCCGCCGGGCCGACCGGGACGTCGAGCGTGCCGACCTGGGCGTAGCTGGGTGCCAGGGCCTCCACGGTGCAGGTCGCGGTGGTCCCGACGGGCATGTGCACCTGGAAGGTGACGGCGACCTCCTCGGGTCCGAGCACGTCGAACCCGACGACGTCGTGGGCGACCGGGTCGCTGCGCTGCTGCAGCATCGCGAACCAGGCCGTCAGGGCCACCGCCGCCGCGAGGGCCACCGCGATCGCGACCCGGGCGCCACGACCGAGGGCGCCGCCACGGGGTGCCGGGACGCCGGCCGGGCGCGCCGACCCGTACCGGTCGGTGGGGACGGCAGGTTGCTGCGGCTCGCTCATGCCACCATTGTCCCTGACGACCGCGGACGCCCCGCACCACCCTGGGAGGACTCTTGACCGGCGAGCCACTGCGCCTGATGGCGGTGCACGCGCACCCTGACGACGAGTCGAGCAAGGGGGCCGCGACCACGGCCCGCTACGCCGCTGAGGGTGTCGAGGTGCTGATCGTCACCTGCACCGGCGGTGAGCGCGGCGACGTGCTGAACCCCTCCTTCGAGGCTCCCGAGGGGCACGAGTTCGATTCCGTCGAGGGTCGCCTCGCCGTGCGCCGGCTGGAGATGGCGGCCGCCGCCGAGGCGCTCGGCGTCCGGCAGCACTGGCTGGGGTTCGTCGACTCCGGCCTGCCCGAGGGCGACCCGAGGCCCCCGCTGCCCGAGGGCTGCTTCGCCCTGGTCCCGCTCGAGGAGGCGGCGGCACCGCTGGTGGAGCTCGTGCGCGAGTTCCGGCCGCACGTGATGACGACCTACGACCCCTCGGGTGGCTACCCGCACCCGGACCACATCAAGTGCCACGAGGTGTCGGTCGAGGCCTACCGCGCCGCCGGTGACGCCGACCGGTACGCGGTCGAGGGCGGTGCCGAGGCCTGGGCGCCCGCCAAGCTCTACTACAACCACGGGTTCTCCCTGGACCGTCTGCGCGCCGTGCACGAGGCGATGGAGGGCGCCGGGCTGGAGTCGCCGTTCGGCGACTGGATCGAGTCCCGGGCCGCCCGCGAGATCCCGGAGCGGGAGGTGACCACGCGCATCGAGGTCGCCCCGTACTTCGCCCGGCGTGACGCCGCGCTCACCGCGCACGCCTCGCAGATCGACCCCGACGGCTTCTTCTTCGCGGTGCCGCGGGACATCGAGGCGGACGTGTGGCCCACCGAGGAGTTCGAGCTCGCCGACTCCCGGGTGCCCACCGAGCTGCCGGAGACCGACCTGTTCGCCGGCCTGCGCGAGGAGTCCGCATGACGACGAGCCTGATGACCATCGTGCTGGCCGACGTCACCCCGGGCCCGTCCCCGAGCCCGACGGCCCGGGTGCTGGAGGACTGGGAGGTGACCCCCGGGCTGGAGGGGTTCCTGGCGACCTTCGCGGTCGCCGTCGCCGCCGTCCTGCTCTTCCTCTCGTTGAGCCGGCACCTGCGCAAGGCGGACACGTACGCGCGCGACCACGGCATCGAGGTCCCGGAGCGACGCAGCATCGGCATCCGTCGTGGCGCGGTGGACGACGGCGGGTCGTCCGCGGTCACCCCCACCTCGCCCGACGTCGGACCCGCGCCCGGGCAGCGGGACGACGACCCCGGCGAGCCGGGGACGAGCGGGTCGCCGGACGGCGGCCGGGAGCCGCGATGACGGTCCGCGTCACGGTCGCGCAGGTCACGGTCGCCGACGACCACGAGGCCAACCGCTACCTCGTGGCCGACGCCTTCGCGCAGGCCGCGAAGGTCGACGCCGACCTGCTCCTGCTGCCCGAGTACTCCTCCGGCTACCACCGGTCCGGGGTGGGCATCGAGCACGCCGAGGAGCTGGACGGTCCGTACGTGACGCTCCTGCGCCGGCGGGCTGCGGAGACCGGGGTGGCCGTGATCGCCGGGACGACGCTGCCGGGTGACGCCCCCGCGCCGGACGGCGGACCCCGCAAGGGTGTCAACGCACTGGTCGCCGTCGACGGTGCCGGCGAGCTGGTGGGGGTGTACCGCAAGGTGCACCTGTACGACGCGTTCGGCACCCGCGAGTCGGACCGGCTGCAGCCGGGGCCCGTGGACGCCGAGCCGTTGACGATCCGCCTCGGCGACCTGACCTTCGGCGCCATCACCTGCTACGACCTGCGGTTCCCCGAGTCCGCGCGCCGGGTGGTCGACGCCGGTGCCGACGTGCTCGTGGTGCCCGCCGCCTGGGTGGCGGGACCGCTGAAGGCCGAGCACTGGCGCACGCTGCTCACCGCCCGCGCGATCGAGAACACGGTCGTCGCGATCGGGGTCGGCATGGCGGGCAAGGGGGTCACGGGGCGGTCGGTCCTCGTCGGCCCGGACGGTGTCGTCGGGCTCGAGCTGGACGAGACGCCGCAGCTGCGCACCGTGGACCTCGACGCCGACGAGCTGGCGAAGGCCCGTGCGGCCAACCCCTCGCTGGCGAACCGGCGCTACACCGTCGTCCCCCGCGAGGGCCGCGGGTCCTCGCGGGAGGGGTGAGTCGTCTCAGACGGCGAGCGAGGCGAGGAAGATCGCCACGGTGTGGCAGGTGAACCCGACCACCGTCAGCACGTGGAAGATCTCGTGGAACCCGAACCAGCGCGGCGACGGGTCGGGGAACTTCGTGCCGTAGACGACCGCCCCGAGCGTGTAGGCCAGACCGCCGCCGGCGACCAGCCAGACGACGGCCGGCCCGCCCGCGGCGCCGAACTGGCCGAGGTAGGCGACCGCCACCCAGCCCAGCGCGACGTAGACCGGCACGTAGAGCCAGCGGGGCGAGTTCATCCACAGCACCCGGGTCAGGAGGCCGGCGATGGCGCCGCTCCACACGATGGTGAGCAGGACGGTGGCGTCGCGCGGGTCCAGGAGGGCGACCGCGAGCGGGGTGTAGGTGCCCGCGATGATGAGGAAGATGTTCGCGTGGTCCATCCGGCGCAGCGCCGCCTCGACCGGCGGTGACCAGTTGCCCCGGTGGTAGACCGCGCTGGTGCCGAACAGCAGCAGGGCGCTCAGGCCGAAGACCGCCGCGGCCACCTTGCCCGCCACGGGCTCGGCCAGCACGACCAGCACGATGCTGGCGGCCAGCGCGAACGGGGCGGTGACGGCATGGATCCAGCCCCGCAGCTTCGGCTTGAGACGGCGCGCCTGGGTGGTGGCACCGGTCGCGACGGTCTGCACGACGTCGGAGACGGTCTGACGCGCGTCGTGCGCGGCGCCCTTGGCCGCTGACCCGACGTCGGCGGGGTCCGGGACGGTGATGCGCCGCTCGTGCGGGGCGGATCCGGTCACGAGTCCTCCTTGCTGGGACGACAACCTACGGTTCCGTAGGTTACGCCAGCGTAGGGGTGCTCCGCCATGATCCCGACCGGGAGTCTGTGAAGATCGTGCGACGACTCCGCGCGTGCTTCCCGCCCGCCTCGATCCGTTGCTTCCGGCGACGTCCGGCGGCGGTACCGTTGTCCCGGTTCGTCCACCCCCGAGCACCCGTGAGGATCTGCGTGCGTCTGCCCCACCCGCTGTACCGGCTGTACGAGCGTCGGCTCTCGGCGTCGCTGCCGCCCGCGCAGATGCCGCGGCACGTCGGCGTCATCCTCGACGGCAACCGCCGGTGGGCGAAGTCCTTCGGGGAGACCGCGGCCACCGGGCACCGGCGCGGCGCCGACAAGATCGCCGAGTTCCTGGGCTGGGCCGAGGAGCTCGGCATCGAGGTCGTCACCCTCTGGATGCTGTCCACCGACAACCTGGCCCGGTCCGAGGGCGAGCTGGCCGACCTGCTGGACATCATCTCCGACGCCGTGCGCGACCTGGCCGAGACCGGGCGGTGGCGGCTGCGCATCGTGGGCCGGCTCGACCTGCTGCCCGAACGTCTCGTGCGCACCCTGCGCGCGGCCGCCGCGGCGACCGCCGACGTCGAGGGGCTGCACGTCAACGTCGCCGTCGGGTACGGGGGCCGCCACGAGATCGCCGACGCCGTCCGGTCCTACCTGCGGCTCGAGCAGGAACGCGGCACGACCCTGGCCGAGCTGGCCGAGCGGCTCGACGTCGAGGACATCGCCGCCCACCTGTACACCAAGGGGCAGCCCGACCCCGAGCTCGTCATCCGCACGTCGGGCGAGCTGCGCGTCGGCGGTTTCCTCATGTGGCAGAGCGCGCACAGCGAGCTGTCGTTCTGCGAGGCCTACTGGCCCGACTTCCGCCGGGTGGATTTCCTGCGTGCGCTGCGCGACTTCTCCCGCCGTGAGCGCAGACTGGGGCGGTGAGGACGCGAACCGGCCCCGGCGCCGGGACTGGAGGTCGGACACGATGACGACGTACGCGGTGCCCGGGTCGGCCCGGCGGGCGGCGGAGACCTGGGAGGCGCTGTTCCGTGCCCAGGTCACCCTGATGCGGCGGTTCCAGGCCGACGAGGTCTGGGTCGAGCTCTCGCTGCGCGAGTACGACGTCCTGTTCACCCTGTCCCGCTCGGACGACGGCACGATGCGCCTGCGGCAGCTCAACGAGAACGTGCTGCTGGCCCAGTCGTCCCTGTCGCGGATGGTCGAGCGGCTCGAGGCCCGGGGGCTGCTGTGCCGGTCGGTGCCCGAGGACGACGCGCGCGGGACGCTGGTCGGGCTCACGGACGCGGGCCGCCGGCTGCAGCGCCGGGTTGGTGCGCGGCACGTGCGGGCGATGGACCAGTACGTCGGAGGTGCCCTGGACGCCGAGGAGCAGGCCGAGCTCGTGCGGTTGCTGACGAAGCTGCGGACCGCACAGGCCGACATCCCCGACTGGACCCCTCACGGTTGACCAGGGTCGATATTCTCGCCGGGTGACACCGTCGACACCCGCCGACCCGCTCCCTCCCGCCGAGCGACCGCACGTGGTGCTGGCGCCCGACGCGTTCAAGGGGACGCTGGACGCCACCGAGGTCGCCGTGGCCCTGCGGGACGGCGTGCTGGCCGCGGCTCCGGAAGCCAGGGTGACCTCGCTCGCCATGGCCGACGGCGGGGAGGGCACGCTGGACGCCCTCGTGGCCTCCTGGCAGTCGGCGGTGCGCACGGTGGAGACCGTCGACGCGATCGGTCGCCCCACCGTGGCGCGGTGGACCGTCTCCCCGGACGGGCTGATCGGGGTGGTCGAGCTGGCCGAGGCCAGCGGGCTGCCCCGGGTGAGCGACGAGCCGCTCCAGCCCCTGCACGCGAGCACGCGCGGGACGGGTGACGTCGCCGCAGCCGTCCTGGACGCCGGGGTGCACGAGGTGCTCGTGTGCCTGGGTGGTTCCGCCTCGACCGACGGCGGCGCCGGGATCCTGACCGGGCTGGGCGCCCGGCTGCTCGACGGCGAGGGGCGGGTGGTCCCCGACGGCGGCGAGGGCCTGGCCCGGGCGGCCGCGATCGACCTGTCCGGGCTGCACCCGCGCGCCCGCGAGGTGCGCTGGCGGCTGGCCGTGGACGTCACGAACCCGCTGCTGGGCGAGCACGGTGCCGCGGCGGTCTTCGCCCCGCAGAAGGGGGCGGGCCCGGGTGAGGTGGCCTTCCTCGACGAGGCGCTGACCCGGTGGGCGAACCTCCTCGAGCGGGAGACCGCCGTCCGCGTCCACGAGCTGCCCGGGGCCGGGGCCGCCGGGGGCGTCCCGGCGGGGCTGGCCGCCGTCCTGGGCGCCGCGCTGGAGCCGGGGGCGCTGCTCGTCGCCGAGGCGGTGGGCCTGCCGGCTGCGCTGTCCGACGCCGCGCTCGTGATCACCGGGGAGGGCTCGTTCGACTCCCAGTCCGTGCGCGGCAAGGTGGCCGACGGCGTGGCGCGCCTGGCCGCCGCGTCCCCGGCCCGCCCGCCCGTGGTCGTCGTCGCGGGTCAGGTGCTGCTGCCGGCCGAGCAGACGCGGGCCGCCGGGATCGCGGCGGCCTTCTCGGTCGCTCCCGGTCCCGTCGACCTGGAGCACCTGATCCCGCGGACGGCGACGAGGCTGTCCGAGGTCGCGGCCTCCGTCACGAACCTGCTGCAGGTGGCCGCGTGGCGCTCCGGCGGGTCGTCGGTCGGGACGTGACGGCGGCGGTCGCCGGGACGCCGCGTCCCGGCGACCGCCGCCCGCGGCCTGGCGCGACGATCAGCCGCCGGCCTCGATGGTGTGGGGTTCGGAGCGGTGCGACACCTCGATGCGCCGCGGCTTGGCCTCCTCGGCGACCGGGATGGTCAGCGTCAGCACGCCGTCGGCGTAGGAGGCCGAGATGTGGTCGAGCGCCAGCCCGCGCCCGAGCGTGATCTGACGTGCCACGGTGCCGGCCGGGCGCTCGCGGAGCAGCCACTGGCCCTCGCCGGAGCGTCCGGTCCGCTCGGCCCGGACGGTCAGCGTGCGGTCCTCGACCGAGACGTCGATGCTGCCGGGGTCGATCCCGGGCAGGTCGGCGGCCAGGACGAAGTGGTCGTCCTCGCGGAACAGGTCCATCGGCATGGCCGAGACGTTCCGCGCCGTGAGGGGGAAGGAGCCGAAGAGCCGGTCCATCTCCTGGAACGGGTCCCAGTACGTAGCCATCGCGCATCACCTCCTCGGCGAGGCCGCACCCGCGACCTCGATCCGCGACGGGTGCGCCGGTCCGTCCGGCGTCACCTGGCTACACCCTCAGAATTAGCACTCTCGACCCGAGAGTGCCAGCGTCGGATGTTCGCCGTGAGCGAACGACCCGAGGTCAGGGCGCGACGTCGTCGTGCAGCACGACCCGGGACAGCTCGACCCCGCCGCCGGGCAGCTGCCAGTAGTGCAGCCGGCGCGCCTGGGGTGCGCTGACCTGCAACGACAGGCGCATCGCCTGGGCACCGTCCGACTCGCGGACCCGGTTCGGGTCGCTGCCGCCGTCCCCGCGTCGCAGGCGGTGCAGCTCGTAGCCCGCGACGTCGTGGGCCCGGCCGGTCAGCACCATGACGATCGCCCGGTGCACACGGTCCTCGAAGCCGCGCCCCGGTCCCGCGAGCGAGTCGCAGAACCGGGGACCGACGTCGTAGTCGGGCAACGGGTAGTCGACCTTCTCGTCGGGCCCGATCAGCTCGGCCCAGGCGCGGTAGACGTCGTGGCGGAGCTGGTCCTCCGGGTCCGTGAAGAGCCGGTCGGGTGCCGCCGCGGTGGCCGGTTCCCCGGCACGTTGCTTGCGCGCGGACCGGATCCGCGCCTTGTACCGCTCGGCGTCGCGGTGCATCCGGTCGAGGTGGTCCCGCTGCTCGCGCGCCAGGTCGCGCAGGCCCGCGACCTCGACCTCGAGCGTCCTGACCGCGGCGCGCAGCTCGACGTTCTCCCGCTCGGCGAGGTGCGCCCGGGCACGGTACTCGTGCACGGACCGCTCGAGCTGCCGGACCAGGGCCTTGCGCTCGCCGGGCGAGGAGGCGTCCACCTCGGTGCTGTCGTCCGGGCAGGACGTCGAGGCGGCGGGCACCGGCGCGGGGGAGCGCCCCGGTGGCGGCACGGCGCGGCGCGGGCCGGGGCCGGGCGTCGGGCGGGCAG
This sequence comes from Isoptericola sp. b515, assembly GCF_030588125.1. Classification (NCBI taxonomy): domain Bacteria; kingdom Bacillati; phylum Actinomycetota; class Actinomycetes; order Micrococcales; family Promicromonosporaceae; genus Isoptericola; species Isoptericola sp. b515. Next base: position 382,356 of record NZ_JAUQYR010000004.1, read on the forward strand.
CAGGGGGCGGCTCGGGGACCGTCGTCGGCTCCGGACCGAGATCCTCGTCCGGGGGCACGGTCGGCGCCGGGAGCCAGGGCGGTCCGCCGTCGAGCAGGCTGATCGCGGGCAGCACGCCGGCGGTGTCGTCGACGTCGTCGAGACGCAGCGCCGGCTGCCGGTGGCCGCCGGCAGGACCGGGTACGGGGCGGGGTGGCTGCATGCGGGCCGCGACCACCTCGCCCACGGTGAAGAGGTCGCGCAGGTCGTCGTCGCCCCGGCTGGCGTGCTCGCGGTGCACGCGCACGGCCACCGCCGGTGCGAGGGCGAGGGTGACCTCGTCGGCCTCCACGCGGTGCACCTGCGCCGGCACGACGGCGCCGGCCGGGTAGGCGGCCAGCACGCGCGAGGTCTGGGCGACGGGGTCGGGCAGCATGCCGCGCACGTCCAGACGCCGCGTCCCGGCGTCCAGCACGCCGTGCACCGCCATGCCCGGCGCCAGGAGGCGGTCGATCGGCACGACGGGCAGCGTCAGCTCCTGGGCCACCTGCGCCGTCGCGCCGTCGGCGGTCTGCACCAGGGCGCGCGTGCCGACGAGACCGAGCACCGTGCCGCTGGTCGCGGCGGGAGCGGTCGGCAGCAGGCTCACGGTGACGAGGCCGGCGCGCGTGGCCGCCGTCAGGGCGTCCTGCACGAGCCGGTCGTGCACCCGCGTGCCCTCGGCGGCGTCGTACGCGATCCACAGCGGCGAGCGGGCGACGTCGTGCACCCAGCCGACGCCCACCGGGTAGACCCGGGAGGCGCCGCCGTAGACCTGGGTGGCGTCCGGCATGCCGTGCGAGAAGGCCCACGACGGGTCGCCCGCGTGGATCACGACGACCTCGGCCAGGCCCTGGACGTCGTCGAGCACGCGGTCCGCGTCGACGAAGGGGCGGCCCCGGTCCTGCGGGGTGGAGACGACCACGACGGGCCAGGTGCGGTCGGGGTGCTGGAGGCGGGCGGCGAGCTCTTCCGCCTGCACGGTGGTGCGCACCTGGCCCACCGTGGCGGGGGGTCGCGCGGGTCCCGTCCGGCCCGGCGCGGAGGCGGTGCGGGTGCTCGTCACGGGGCCTCCTCGCTCACGGTCCGGACCGGGTCCGTCGAGAGTACCCGCGCACGTCCGGGTCGGCGCGGGGTCGAAGATGACGTCCTGTCCGTTCAATGTCACGGCGGGGCGGCGGCGAGCCGGTCCGGAGCACCCCTGGGCTCGGTGGATGATGGGACCATGTCGACGACCCCCCGGCCGACGGCCGATCCCACCCCGTACGACGCGCTGCTGCTGTTCTCCTTCGGCGGCCCGAACAAGCCGGAGGACGTCGTCCCGTTCCTCCGCAACGTCACCGCGGGCAAGGGGATCCCCGACTCCCGGCTGGAGGAGGTCGGCGAGCACTACTACGCGTTCGGCGGCAAGAGCCCGATCAACGACCAGAACCTCGCGCTCAAGGCCGCGATCGAGGCCGAGCTGGCCGCGCGCGGGATCGAGCTGCCGGTCGTCTGGGGCAACCGTAACTGGGAGCCGTACACCGACGACGCCGTCACCGAGCTCGAGGCGCTCGGTGCCGAGCGCGCGGTCGCGCTCGTCACCTCGGCCTACTCGAGCTACTCCGGCTGCCGGCAGTACCGCGAGGACCTGGCCGTGACGCTGCAGCAGCGCGGTCAGCTCGACGAGAACGGGTCGACGGGCGTCCAGTTCGACAAGATCCGGTCGTACTTCAACCACCCCGGCTTCGTGCAGGCCAACGTCGAGGCCGTCCTCGACGGCTACGCCGCGCTGGAGGAGAAGAGCGGCTCGCCCGCGGACGCGAAGCTCGTGTTCGTCACGCACTCCATCCCGGACACGATGGAGGCGGCGTCCCGCATCTCGCAGGCCACCTACTCCACCCAGCACCTGGACGTCGCCGCCGTCATCGCCGCCCGGGTCGCCGAGGCGCGCGGCCACGAGGTCTCGTGGGAGCTGGCCTACTGCTCGCGGTCCGGCCCGCCGACCCAGCCGTGGCTCGAGCCGGACGTCAACGACCTGCTGACCGAGCGTGCCGGCGAGGGCCTGCGCGACGTCGTCATGGCGCCGATCGGCTTCATCTCGGACCACATGGAGGTCGCCTACGACCTCGACACCGAGGCGATGGAGACCGCCACCGAGCTCGGGATGACGGCCGTGCGCGCCGGCACCGTGGGGACGCGGCCCGCCTTCGTGGCCGGGCTGGTGGACCTGCTGCTCGAGCGGGCGGCCAAGGCCCGCGGCGAGGACGTCGACGAGGCGACCGTCGGGACGCTGCCCCCGTTCCGGTCCGTCTGCGAGGTCGACTGCTGCCTGCGCCGCGACGGTGAGCCCAGCGGCGTCCCGGCGCTGTGCTCGCGCGACGTCAACCGCTGAGCGACCGAGCGATCCTGGAGGAGCATCCGTGAGCGACCAGCACATCCACGCCGACACCGGCGAGGCCGTCGACACCGCCGCGATCAACGAGTCCATCCGCTACGCGATGATCTCGGTGTTCTCGCTCGCGGGGCCGGTGCCGGCCGACGACGCCGAGCGTGCCGCGCTCGCCGCCGAGGCCGAGGACGCCCTGTGGGGCGGCGCTGCCGAGGCCGACCGTGACCCCTCCCGCGCCGACGGTGACGTCGTCGTGCGCGGCGTCTACGACGTCGCCGGGCTGCGTGCGGACGCGGACCTCATGGTCTGGGTGCACGGCCCCACGGTCGAGTCGGTCCAGGGCGCCTACCAGCGGCTGCGCACCTCGCGCCTGGGTGCCGTGCTGACGCCGGTGTGGTCCGTGGTGGCCCTGCACCGGGCCGCGGAGTTCAACAAGGGCCACGTCCCGGCCTTCCTGGCCGGTGAGGCCCCGCGCGACTACCTGTGCGTGTACCCGTTCGTGCGGTCCTACGAGTGGTACCTGCTCCCGGAGGCCGAGCGCCGCACGATGCTGCGCGACCACGGCATCGCCGCCGCGGGGTACAAGGACGTGCGGGCCAACACGATGAGCACGTTCGCGCTGAGCGACTACGAGTGGCTGCTGCCGTTCGAGGCGGACGCCCTGGACCGCATCGTCGACCTGATGCGGGACCTGCGGGCCACCGAGGCGCGGCTCCACGTGCGCGAGGAGGTCCCGTTCTACACCGGGCCGCGGGTGCCGCTGGCCGCGTGGGTCGACCGGCAGCCCCGCACCCGGGCGTAGCGCCGGCAGGCCGGTCGAGATGCTCAGCATGCTGAGGTTTGGCATGCTGAGGGCATGACGACGCTTCAGGACACACCCCAGCGCCCCGCCACCGCCCGGGACCGCGTCCGGCAGGTCGTGGTCGCCGTCGGCGCGCTCCTCGCCATCCTCGGTGCCGCCGTCGGCTCCGGCGCGTTCGGCGGCCAGCCGATCCAGGAGGCGGCGGACGGTGCGCTGTCCGCCGACGCGACGGTCCTGGCGCCCGACACCCCGGCGTTCTCGATCTGGTCGGTGATCTACACCGGTCTGGTGCTGTTCGCCGTCGTGCAGGCGCTGCCCGGTCGCGCGGCCGACCCCCGTCTGCGGTCCGTGGCGTGGTGGATCCTCGTCTCCATGCTGCTCAACGCCGCCTGGATCGGCGTCGTGCAGGCCGGCTGGCTGTGGGCCAGCGTCGCCGTCATCGCCGGTCTCGTCGCCGTGCTGTCCCTGGTGCTCGTGCGTCTCGTGCGGACCCCCGCCCCCCGCGTGCTCGACGCCGTCGTCACCGACGTCACCGTCGGCCTCTACCTCGGCTGGGTCTCCGTGGCGACGCTGGCCAACACCGCCGCGGCCCTGAAGGCGGCGGACGTCGGCGAGCTGGGCCTGGGCGCCACCGGATGGGGTGTCGCGCTCGTGGCGGTGGGCGCCGTGCTGGCGCTCGCGGTCGCCCGGTACGGCGCCGTCCGTCCGGCCGTGGTCGTCCCCGTCGGCCTCGCGATCGGCTGGGGTCTCGCCTGGATCGCCGTCGGGCGGACGACGGGGCCGCTGACCGACCAGACGGTGGCGGTCGCGGCCGGCGTCGCCGCCGCCGTGGCCGTGGTCGGCCCGGTCGTGGTCACCCTGGTCCGTCGTCGCCGCGCTCGCGCCTAGCGACCACCACGGTAGCGTCCCGGTCCTCGTCCCATACCCGCTCGGCCCTCAGCCCCGCGGCGACGACGGTCCCCCGCGCTGCCGGCCACTGCCGCGCCGCGATCTCGAACAGCAGCACTCCGCGCGGTGCGAGCCACCGCGGGGCCTGCCCCAGCACCCGGCGCAGCACGTCGAGGCCGTCGGCGCCGCCGTCGAGCGCCGTCGGTGGCTCGTGGTCCCGCGCCTCCGGCGGCATGGTGGCGAGGGCGGCGGTGGGCACGTACGGGGCGTGGCACAGGAGCAGGTCGACGCGGCCCCGCAGGCTGCGCGGGAGCGGTTCGAACAGGTCGCCGGTCGCCACGGCGGCGCCGAGCGGCTCGAGGTTGCGGCGGGCGTAGCCGACCGCCACGGGGTCGACGTCGACGGCGTGCAGCGCGGGGCGCGCACCGGCCGCGGTCAACCCCTCGAGCACGGCGCCGCCGAGCGCGCCGCAGCCGCAGCACAGGTCGACGACCGTCGGGTCCACCGACCCGGGGCGGCGGTCCAGCGCGGCCTCGACCAGCGCCTCGCTGCGACGGCGGGGCACGAAGACGCCTGGTCCCACCGTCCACGTCCTGCCGGCGAGCTCCACCTCGCCGAGCACGTGCTCCAGGGGCTCACCGGCGGTGCGGCGCGCCACGAGCTGCTCCAGCCGCGCCGACCCGGCGGGGGCGGCGCGCAGCAGCACCGCGGCCTCGTCCTCGGCGAAGACGCACCCGGCGTCCCGCAGCCGGTCGGCGAGCGCCGCCGTCGGGTCCCCCGCGGGTCTCAGGGGTAGAGCCCCCGGATCTCGTGCGCCTCGGCGGTGCGCCGCACGCCGATCACCGTCGCCGCGTCCCGCAGGGAGATGCCGTCGCGCCGGGCCAGGGCCGAGACGTCGCCGTAGGCCGAGGCCATGCGCCGCGCCAGCTTCTCGGCGATCTCGTGCGCCGACCACCAGTACGTCTGGTTCGCCTGCACCCACTCGAAGTAGGAGACGACGACACCGCCGGCGTTGGCGAGCACGTCCGGGACGACGGTCACCCCGCGCTCGGCGAGCACGGCGTCACCGGCCGTCGTGGTCGGCCCGTTCGCGCCCTCGACCACCCAGCGGGCACGCACCGTGCGCGCCGACTCGGCGGTCAGCACGCCCTCGACGGCGGCGGGCACGAGGACGTCCACGTCGAGGCCGATGAGCTCGGCGTTGGAGATCGCCTCGGCGTCGTCGAACCCGACGACGCTGCCGGTCTCGGTGACGTGCTCGGCCAGCCGGGCCACGTCCAGCCCGTCGTCGGCCCGCACCCCGCCGTACCGGTCGCTGACGGCGACCACCCGTGCCCCGCGCTCGGCGAAGATCTGCGCGGCGTTCCCGCCCACCTTGCCGAAGCCCTGGATCGCGACGCGCACGTCGTCCATCCGGGCCTCGGCCTCCTTGAGCGCGGCCGCCGTGACGTGCACGATGCCGGCGCTGGTCGCCGTGCCACGGCCCAGCGAACCGCCGATGGCCAGCGGCTTGCCGGTGACCACCGCCGGGATCGTGTACCCCCGGTTGACGGAGTAGGTGTCCATGACCCATGCCATGGTGCGTTCGTCGGTGCCCATGTCGGGGGCCATGATGTCCGTGTCGGGGCCGATCAGCGGCATGATCTCCGAGGTGTACCGGCGGGTGACACGCTCCAGCTCGCCGGGGGTGAAGTCGGCGGGGTCCATGCCCACGCCCCCCTTGGCACCTCCGAACGGCAGGTCGACGATGCCGCACTTCCACGTCATCCACATCGCCAGGGCGCGCACCTCGTCGATGTGCACGCTCGGGTGGAACCGCAGCCCGCCCTTGCCCGGCCCGCGCGAGACGTTGTGCTGGACCCGGTAGCCCTCCAGGAGCACCCGCGAGCCGTCGTCCCGGTGCAGCGGGACCGCGACCTGGATCTCGCGGCGCGGCGTGGCCAGCATCTGGTGCAGCCCGTCGTCGTAGTCCAGGTGCGCGACGGCGGTCGCGAGCTGGGACCGGGCCGTCGCCAGGGGCGATGCCTCGCCCACGGATTCCGGACGGGTCGACGTCGTCGTCACGCGGTTCCTCCTCGGAGGCGTCGGAGGGGCCTCCCGGCGGTGCCCCGGGATGGTCACCGGCCCGGGTCGTGGGCCGTCCCGGTACCGTACCCCGCAGGCCACGAGCGGTCCTGGTGACGGCCTGCGTGCTGTCGGGTTGTCGCAAAGTGCGCTCCGTGCGACCCGTTCTGTACAAGACGGGACGCTGTGATCGGGCGCACCCTGGTGCCATGAGCACCCATGCCACCGATCGCGGAACCGGCCACCCCGGCGCCCGCCCCGAGGCGACCGTGAGCCCGGCCGACCTGGTCGAGGACGCCGTCGCCCTCGCCCACACCTGGATCGACGCGGCCACGCGGACCGACGGTGTCGTCACCCGCGCGGACCGCCGCACGCGCGCGACCGCCGAGCGCCTCGGCGCCCTGGTCGCCGACCCCGCGGGCCTCGACCTCGCCGTCGGGTTCGTCGACGACGTCGCCCGGCCCCAGGACGTCCGGGTCGCCGCCAAGGCGCTCTCCCGCCTGGGCCGGGACGCCGGCGCCGCGTCGTTCCTGTCGCCCGTCGACCGCACCCTCTTCCGGGTCGGGGCCGCCGTCGCCTCCGTCCTGCCGTCCGTCGTCGTCCCGGCCGCCCGCGTGCGGCTGCGCCAGCTCGTCGGCCACCTCGTCGCCGACGCGGGGCGCGGGCTGGGCAAGCACCTCGCCCGGACCCGGTCCGAGGGCTACACCCTCAACGTCAACCTGCTCGGCGAGGCCGTGCTCGGCGACGAGGAGGCAGCGGCCCGGCTCGAGCGCACCGTCGCGCTCGTGCAGCGCCCCGACGTCGACTACGTGTCGGTCAAGGTCTCCTCCGTGGCCGCCCAGCTCGTCACCTGGGACCTCGACGGCTCGCGCGAGCGCGTGGTCGAGCACCTGCTGCCGCTGTACCGCGCGGCCCGCGACCACGGGGTCTTCATCAACCTCGACATGGAGGAGTACAAGGACCTCGCCCTGACCACGGCCGTGTTCCGGGACGTCCTGGACCACCCCGAGCTGCGTGGCCTGTCGGCCGGCATCGTGCTGCAGGCGTACCTCCCCGACGCCCTCGGGGCGCTGGACGAGCTCACCGCGTGGGCCCAGCAGCGGGTCGACGCCGGCGGCGCCCCGGTCAAGGTGCGTCTGGTCAAGGGCGCGAACCTCGCGATGGAGCACGTCGAGGCCGAGCTGCACGACTGGGCGCCGGCGACGTACGACACCAAGGCCGAGGTCGACGCCAACTACGTGCGCATCCTGGACGCGCACCTGACCCCGGAGCGGACCGCCGCCGTCCGCCTCGGCGTCGCCTCCCACAACCTGTTCCACGTCGCCCTGGCGATCCTCCTCGGCCGTGCGCGCGACGTCAGCGCCGGGCTCGACATCGAGATGCTGCAGGGGATGGCCCCGATCGAGGCGCGTCTGGTGCGGGCCGAGGTCGCCCGGGACGGCGGCCAGGTCGTGCTGTACACCCCCGCGGTGCGCGACGAGGACTTCGACGTGGCCATCTCCTACCTCGTGCGCCGCCTCGAGGAGAACGCCGCCGAGCAGAACTTCGTGCACGCGGCCTTCGCCCCGGCGGCCGACGAGCCCGGCGTGCGCGGCACCCCGATGGAGCGGCAGGAGATCGCGTTCCGCGCGTCGGTGACCGACGGGCTGCGTCCGGACCCGGACGCCGTCGTCCCGCGTCGCACCTCCCGCTTCGACACGCCCGCCACCCCGCCGCGCGGTCGTACCTCCGGTGCCGCGGTCGGACCCGCCGGGTACGACGGCGACGCGGACGGTACGACCGCGGGGTCGGAGAACGGGCCGCGGACCCGGCCGGGGAGCGGGTCGCCCGACCGACCGGGATCGCCGACCGGTTTCCACAACGCCGTCGACACCGACCCTGCCGTGGCGGCGCACCGCGAGTGGGCCGCCCGCCTGGTCGGCCCCGACAGCGGTTTCGTGCCCGTGCGGACCCCCGAGACGACCGACACCGGCCGGATCGACGAGGCCGTCGCCCGCGCCGTCGAGGTCCGCGAGCAGTGGGCGGCCGTCCCGCCCGGCGGCCGCGCCCGCGTGCTGCGCGAGGCCGCCCGCCGGCTGGAGGCGCGGCGCGGAGACCTCGTGGCCGCCGCCGTGCACGAGGCCGGCAAGACCGTCGCCGAGACCGACCCCGAGGTCAGCGAGGGCATCGACTTCGCCGCCTACTACGCGGCGGCCGCCGAGGCGCTCGACACCGTCGACGGCGCGGACTTCGCCCCGGACGGCGTCACGCTCGTCACGCCGCCGTGGAACTTCCCGGTGGCGATCCCCATCGGCGGCGTGCTGGCGGCGCTCGCGGCGGGGTCGACCGTGCTCGCCAAGCCGGCGCCCCCGACACCGCGCTGCTACGAGCTCGCCGTCGAGGCGGTCCAGGACGCCCTGGAGGCCCTCGCACCCGAGCTCGGGCTGCCGGCCGACGTCGCCCGCGACGCCGTGCAGTTCCTGCGGGTGCCCGACGGCGAGGCCGGCAAGCACCTGGTGACCCACCCCGACGTGTCCCGGGTGGTGCTGACGGGCGCGCTGGAGACGGCCCAGATGTTCGCCCGGTGGAACCCGGACCGTCCCGTGCTCGCGGAGACCTCGGGCAAGAACGCGCTGATCGTCACGCCCTCCGCCGACCTCGACCTCGCGGTGGCCGACGTCGTGCGCAGCGCGTTCGGCCACGCCGGCCAGAAGTGCTCGGCGTCGTCGCTGGTGATCCTCGTGGGGTCCGTCGGCGACGAGTCCACCGTGACGGGGGAGCGGTTCCGGCGACAGCTCGTCGACGCCGTGCGGTCGCTCGCCGTCGGACCCGCCACGTCGCTGTCGACGGTGATGGGCCCGCTGACCGAGCCGGCCGCCGGCAAGCTGCACCGGGCGCTGACGTCGCTGGAGCCCGGTGAGTCCTGGCTGGTCGAGCCCCGGCGGCTCGACGACGTCGCCGCGACGGCCGGGATCGATCCGGAACGCCTGTGGACGCCCGGTCTGCGCGACGGCGTGGCCCCGGGGTCGTTCTTCCACCTCACCGAGGTCTTCGGCCCGGTGCTCGGCGTCATGCGTGCCGCCACGCTCGAGGAGGCCGTCGAGCTGCAGAACGCCGTGTCGTTCGGCCTGACCGGCGGCATCCACTCCCTCGACTCCGACGAGATCGCGACGTGGCTGGACCGGGTCGAGGTCGGCAACGCCTACGTCAACCGGCACATCACCGGCGCGATCGTGCAGCGGCAGTCGTTCGGCGGCTGGAAGGGCTCCGTCGTGGGCCCGGGGGCCAAGGCGGGCGGTCCGAACTACGTCGCCCAGCTCGGCCGCTGGAGCGACGGCGCCGACGTGCCCTCGCGCGCGGCGGACCCGGAGGCCTGGCTCGCCTGGGCCGAGGCCTCCGACGCAGCCGCGTGGGACGCCGAGTTCGGGGTCGCGCACGACCCGACCGGTCTGTCGGTGGAGGAGAACAGCTTCCGCTACCGCCCGGTCCCCGAGGTCACGGTGCGCGTCGGTGACGGCGCCCTGCCGGTCGAGGTGCGTCGCGTGCTCGCCGGTGCCCGCCGGGCCGGGGTGCGGGCCGTCGTCGTCCCCGCGTCCGACGCGGGCTGGGGCGTGCCGCACGAGACCCCGGTCTCGCACGAGGACTTCGCCGCCGCCGTCGCCGAGGGCCGGGTCACCGGTCGGATCCGCGTCGTCGGTGAGGCGCCGGGGCTGCGTGCTGCCGCCGTCGAGCGCGTCGGCGAGGTCACCGTGCTCGACCAGCCGGTGCTCGCCGCCGGGCGGCGCGAGCTCCTGCCGTTCCTGCGCGAGCAGGCCGTCAGCCGGACGAAGCACCGGTACGGGCACCTGCGCGCCTGAGGTCCGCCCGGCCGGGAGATCGATCCGGCCACGGTCCCGTTCCCGGGCGCTGCGCGCCCTCCACGTCGGGGACGGACGACCGTGACCGGACCGATCTCCCGGCCGGTCCTCGTCCGCCGTGGCAGCATGGCGGACGTGACGACTGCGTTCGTGCTGGGCGGCGGAGGCGTCCGCGGTGCCGTGCAGGTCGGGATGCTGCAGGCGCTCTTCGAGGCGGACGTCCACCCGGACCTGATCGTGGGGACGTCCGTCGGGGCCATCAACGGCGCCGCGGTCGCCGCCGACCCGACCCTCGGGGTCGTCGACCGCCTGCTGCAGGCCTGGGCGTCGCCCACGGCCGCCTCGGTCTACGCCGAGCCCTGGTACCGCCAGGTCCGGCACCTGGCCCGCTCCCGGGTCCACGTGTACGACCCGGCCAAGCTTCGCGCGCTCATCGAGGAGGCCGTGGGGGAGCGCCGGACGTTCGCCGACCTGGAGGTGCCCCTCGTCGTCGCCGCGGCCAGCATCGAACGGGCGTCGGAGCACTGGTTCGACACCGGCCCGCTGGTCGAGGCCGTGCTGGCCTCGGCCTCGGTGCCCGGGGCGATGCCGCCCACCGTCATCGACGGGGAGCACTTCGTCGACGGCGGCCTGGTCAACTCGATCCCTCTCGGCGAGGCCGTGCGCCGGGGGGCCACCACCGTGTACGTGCTCCAGGTCGGGCGCATCGAGGAGCCGTTGTCGGCCCCGCGCAGCCCGTCCGACGTGGCGAAGGTCGCCTTCGAGATCTCGCGCCGGCACCGGTTCCACCGCGAGCTCGCCGACGTCCCCGCGGACGTCACCGTGCACGTCCTGCCCTCCGGCGGCTCGCTGCCCGGTGACGAGAAGGTCCGGGCGTACAAGCGGCTCGACGCGACCCGGCACCGGATCGAGCGCTCCTACGAGCGGACCCGGACCTACCTCGCGGAACAGGTCTGAGCATGCTGCCGCCGCGGTGGGTCCGCCGGGTCGTCCTCGCGCCGCTGGTCGTGGCCCTCGCCGTCGTCATGGTCCCGACCACCCTGATGTTCGCCGTGCTGGTCGGCGGCGTGCTCACCTGGGTCGTGCCCGGCGGACTGCGGGTGCTGCGGCTGCTGTGGATGACCGCGTTCTACATCGTGTGGGACGCGACGGCCCTGCTGGCGATGTTCGGGCTGTGGCTCGCCGCGGGGTGCGGCCTGTTCGCCGACCGGCCGTGGTACCGGCGTGCGCACGTCCGGCTGGCCCGCGGGATGCTGGCCCTGTTCTTCTGGCAGGTGCGCTGGACCCTGCGTCTGCGCATCGAGCTGGACGTGCCGGACGCGCTGTCGTTGCCGGAGGCGCCTCTCGTGGTGCTGAGCAGGCACGCCGGCCCGGGGGACTCGTTCATCATCGTCGACCGGCTGCTCGGGCTGTCCGGACGCGCCCCCGCCATCGTGCTCAAGGACACGATGCAGTGGGACCCGGCGATCGACGTCCTCATGAACCGGCTGCCCGCCGCGTTCGTGACGCCCGCCTCGCGGCGTCCCGCGGGTCGCCCCGGCGCCCGCGAGACCGTGCACCGCATCGCCGCCGGGCTGACGGCCGCCGACGCCCTCGTGCTGTTCCCGGAGGGCGGGAACGTCACGCCGCGGCGCCGCGCGGCACGGATCGAGGCGCTGCGCCGGTCGGGGCACGAGGACCTCGCCCGCCGGGCGGAGGCGATGCACGAGGTGATGGCGCCGCACGTCGGGGGATTCGACGCGGCGCTGGAGGGCGCGCCCGAGGCTGCCGTGCTGGTGGTGGCGCACACCGGTCTGGACCGGCTGGTCGACGTGCGGGACGTGTGGCGCGAGCTGCCGATGGACAAGACGGTCACGATGCGGGCGTGGCTGCACCCGCCCGGTGCCGTGCCGCGGGACGTCGCCGCCCGTGAGGCCTGGCTGTTCGACCAGTGGCAGGTCCTGGACGACTGGATCGCGGCGCACGCCCCGGCCGACTGAGCCGGGGCGCGCACCGCGGCGGAGGGCTACGCGGACTCGCCCTCGATGAGCCGCGGGATGAAGATCCGCGGTTCGGGGTGGACGTCCTCCCCGCCCAGCATGTCGAGCAGCGACGACGTGGCCGCCGCGACCATCTCGACCACCGGCTGGAGCACCGTGGTCAGCCGCGGGGTCGTGCGCTCGGCCCCCAGCGCGTCGAAACCGACCACCGCCACGTCCTCGGGCACCCGCTTGCCGTGGGCGTGCAGCACGTGGAGCGCACCGGTGGCCATCAGGTCCGACGCCGCGAAGACGCCGTCGACGTCCGGGTGCTCGGCCAGGACCCGCTCCATCGCGGCGGTCCCGCCCTCGACCGTGAAGTCGCCCTCGGCGACGGCATCCGTGGACAGCCCGGCGCGCGTCATCGTCTGCCGCCACCCGTCGAACCGGTCGAGCGTGGCGGTCATGTCCTGCGGACCCGTCAGGGTCGCGATCCGGCGGCAGCCGCGGTCGACGAGCCGCTGCGTCGCCACGCGGGCTCCCGCCCGGTTGTCGACGTCGACGTAGTGCAGGCCCGCGGAGTCGAAGGGGCGGCCGACGAAGACGGCCGGCAGCGCGCCGCCGCGCAGCTCCTGCTCGATCCGGTCGTCCTTGTGGTGCGAGGCGACGATGACGCCGTCCACGTGCCCGCTGGTCAGGTAGCGGGCGATGTGGCCGGGCCGTTCGCCCTGGCGGGCCAGGAGCAGCACGAGCTGCAGGTCCGTCCCGCCGAGCCCCTCGCTCACACCGCGGACGACGCCCGCGAGGAAGGGGTCGGTGAGGATCCGGGCGTCGGGCTCCGGGACCACCAGGGCGATCGAGTCGGTCCGCCGGGTCACGAGCGACCGGGCGGCGCGGTTGGGCGCGTAGCCGAGCCGGACGATCGCGGCGTCCACGGCCTGCTGCGCCTCCGGCGACACCCGGTCACCGCCGTTGATCGCCCGCGACGCGGTCGAGCGGGAGACCCCTGCGGTGCGCGCGACGTCGTCGAGCGTCGGTGCGATGTGCTTCGTGACCACGGTCGGAGATTACCTTCCGCTCAGTCCCGTGCCGGGACGGCGTTGTCGCGGGCGACCCCCGCGTACCAGTGACCCGAGGCCTTCACGGTACGCTCCTGCGTCGCGTAGTCCACCCGCGTGATGCCGAAGCGCTTGGTGTACCCGAGCGCCCACTCGAAGTTGTCCATGAGCGACCAGGCGAAGTAGCCCCGGACGTCGGCGCCGGCGTCCATGGCGTCCCTGACGGCGCGCAGGTGCCGGTCGATGTAGTCCAGCCGGTCCTGGTCGTCGATGCTGCCGTCCGCCTCGACGACGTCGGGAAAGGCCGCGCCGTTCTCGGTGATGACCAGCGACGTGCCGCGCGGGCCCGTGTAGTCCTGCTGCAGGCGGGTGAGCAGGCGCGTGAGGCCCTCCGGCTGCACCTCCCAGCCCATGTCGGTCAGGGGCAGGCCGCGGCTGTGCGCGTGGACGCCCTCCGGGACCGGGTTCGGCGAGCGGAGATCGCGGGCCGGTGCCGACGGGTCGGCCGGGCGCTCTCCCTCGGGGCCGGCGGTCCCGTCGGGGCGCTCCCCGGACTGCGGCGTCGCGGCGATCGCGCCGCCGTGGTAGTAGTTCACCCCGAGCGCGTCGATCGGTGTCGAGATCACCTCGAGGTCCCCGGGACGGACGTGGTCGGCGAAGTTCAGGTGCGCGACGTCGTCCAGGAGGTCCTGCGGGTAGGCGCCGCGGAAGATCGGGTCGAGGAAGACCCGGTTGAACATGGCGTCGTCACGCCGTGCCGCGTCGACGTCCGCCGGGTTCGTCGGGTCGACGGGGTCCGAGACCGTGCAGTTCAGCGTCAGTCCCAGCGTGGCCTCGGGGTCGCGCGCCCGGAGTGCGTCGACGGCCAGGCCGTGACCCAGCATGAGGTGGTGGGCCGCCGCGAGGCCGAGCTCCGGCGAGGTCCGGCCCGGGGCGTGCACACCGGCGGTGTAGCCGAGGAACGCCGAGCAGTACGGCTCGTTGAGGGTCGCCCACGTGGTCACGCGGTCGCCCAGGGCCTCGTGCATGGTGACGGCGTAGTCCGCGAACCGGTAGGCGGTGTCACGGGCGGGCCAGCCGCCGGCCTCCTCCAACGCCTGCGGCAGGTCCCAGTGGTACAGCGTCAGCCACGGCAGGATGTCGGCCTCGAGCAGCTCGTCGACGAGGCGGGAGTAGAAGTCCAGACCCTTCGGGTTGACCGTCCGGCCGTCGGGCATCACGCGGGCCCACGAGGTGGAGAACCGGTAGGCGCCGAGGTGGAGGCGGGACATCAGCGCGACGTCCTCGCGGTAGCGGTGGTAGTGGTCGCAGGCCACCATGCCGTCGTCACCGTGGACCACGGCGCCCGGGATGCGGCAGAAGACGTCCCAGATGGACTCGCCGCGCCCGTCCTCGGCGCCGGCGCCCTCGATCTGGTAGGCGGCGGTGGCCGTGCCCCACAGGAAGCCCTCGGGGAACGTCACGCGTCCGCTGCTGTGGGGCGTCGTCCCGGTCAGCGGCGTCGACGGGACGAAGGGGACGGTCGTCCCGGGGGCGGCGAGCCGGGCGCCAGTGCCCGGTGCGGTGAGAGTCATGTCAGCAGTGCTTCCGTGTGGAGTGGTGGGGTGCCCGGACGGTGGTCCGTCCGGGCACC
>NZ_JAUQYR010000005.1:0-275129 GCF_030588125.1 Isoptericola sp. b515
CAGCGCCGATGGTACTGCCCTGGAGACGGGGTGGGAGAGTAGGACGCCGCCGGACACCCTTCACAGCAGGCCCCCCACCACAGGTGGGGGGCCTGCTGCTGTGTGGGCGACTCCACACGCGCCCACCGCAGCCCGCGGGGGGCCGGTTCGCGGGCCGGCCGACGGACATGGGAGAATCGGGCGTTGCCCAGTCACGAGAGGACCACAGTGAACGACACGCCGCGCGGCACCCCGGATTCCGGCGACGGACACGACCCGCGCCGGGGAGCGCCACGCGGAGGTTCGCGCGGGGGAGCCCCTCGGGGCCGCCCGTCGCGGGACGGTCGTCCCGGACGTGGCGACCAGCCCCGCCGTGGGAACGACTCGCGTCGTCGCGACGGAGGCCACCCGCACGGCGGTCACCGGGACCGCGCGGACGACCAGCACCGTGGCAACCGCGGTGCGCCCCGGGGCGATCGACCCTCCGCCCCGGCCGACCGTGGCCCCCGTGACCCGCAGCTCCCCGAGGACGTGCACATGCGTGACCTCGACAAGGAGGCACGTGCCCGGCTGCGCGGACTGAGCAAGGAGAACGCCGAGCGGGTGGGCGCCCATCTCGTCATGGCCGGTCGCCTGCTCGACAGCGACCCGGAGCTCGCCTACGCCCACGCCCAGGCGGCGGTCCGCCGTGCCGGGCGCATCGACGTCGTGCGCGAGGCCGCGGGGATCGCCGCCTACCGCACCGGACGCTACGCCGAGGCGCTGCGCGAGCTGCGCACGGTGCGGCGCCTGAACGGCTCCTCTGAGCACCTGCCGTTGATGGCCGACGCGGAACGCGGGCTCGGGCGTCCGGAGCGCGCGATCGCGCTGGCCGGGTCCGAGGAGGCGCGCACGCTCGACGCCGCGGCGCGGACGGAGCTGGCCATCGTCGTCAGCGGCGCCCGCACCGACCTCGGCGAGCACGACGCCGCACTGGTGGTGCTTGACCGCATCCCCGCGTCGGAGCGACGTGGTGACCTCGGTCTGCGCGTCCTGCAGGCGCGGGCCGTCGCTCTGGAGGCTGCGGGACGGTCCGACGAGGCCGCGACGGTCCTGGCAGGTGTCGACCCGGTGGCGCTCGAGCGGGCCATCGGTGCCGCCGCGACGCCCGACGAGGACGTCGTCGTGTTCGACGCCTACGACGAGTCGGCCGACGAGGGGAACGAGGCGGAGGACGACCGGTGAGCGCCGGTCTCGAGGCCTGCGACGTCCCGCTCGCCGAGGCCTACGACCTCGCTCTCGTCGACCTCGACGGGGTGGCCTACCAGGGTCACCTGCCGATCGACCACGCGGCCGCGAGCCTGGGCTCGGCGCGTGACACCGGCCTGCAGTTGCTCTTCGTGACCAACAACGCCTCGCGTGAGCCCGAGGAGGTGTCCGGCCAGCTGAGCGACCTCGACATCCCCACGTCACCGGACGAGGTCATGACGGCTGCGCAGGCCTGCGCCAGCCTCCTCTCCTCGCGCCTCGCGCCGGGGGCCCGCGTGCTGGTCGTCGGCGGACGGGGACTGGTCACCGCGGTGCGCGAGGCGGGTTTCGAGGTCGTCGGCAGCGCCGACGACGCGCCGGACGCCGTGGCGCAGGGATTCGCCCCGGAGCTGGCGTGGGCCGACCTGGCCGAGGCGGCCTACGCGGTCGCCGGCGGCGCCTGGCACGTCGCGAGCAACCGCGACATGTCCCTGCCGACCGCCCGGGGCTTCGCGCCCGGCAACGGTGCGCTCGTCGCGGCCGTCGTCGCCGCGACCGGGATCGAGCCGGACAGCGCGGGCAAACCCTCGCCGACGATGTACCGCCTGGCCGTCGACCGCGTCGGTGCCGAACGACCCCTGGTGATCGGGGACCGGCTGGACACCGACCTGGCCGGTGCCCGGGCCGCCGGCTACGCCGGCCTGCACGTCCTGACCGGGGTCTCCTCGGCCCGGGACGCGGTGCTGGCCGAGCCGGGCCTGCGCCCGCACTTCGTGGGGGCGGACCTGCGGTCCCTCCTCGAGCCGCACGAGGCACCGTCCCGCGAGGGCGGCTGGTGGCGGTGCGGTGACCGGGCGGCCCGCGTCGTCGACGGCCGGCTCGAGCTCGACGACCAGGGCCCCGCCGGCATCGACGTCGTGCGGGCAGCCTGTACCGCCGCATGGAGCGCCGCCGACGACGGCGAGCAGGTCGCCGCGGACAGCGTGCCGGAACTGACCGCCTGAGGGCTCCTGTGCGTCGGGACGGCCGGACGGGCCCGACCAGGTAGCGTTGAGCAGGATCGATCGAGGGGAGTGCCATGTCGGACGACGCGACCGCCGTCGGCGACCAGCCGACCGACCGCACCACCTCTCTCGCCCCGCTGGACGGGCTCGACGACCTGCCGACGACCGAGCACCCGGCGCGTTTCGAGGCCGTGCACGAGCACCTGCGGGCGCGTCTGGACGACCCCGAGGGCTCGAGGACGGACGGAGCGGAGGCCTGATGCCCAGCCGTGCCGACAGCGAGCTCGTGCGGCGCGGACTGGCCCGGTCCCGTCGCCAGGCCACCGCGTTCGTCGCCGAGGGGCGGGTCCTGGTCGACGGGACCGTCGTCACCAAGGCGTCCGCACCCGTCGGCGACGACGACCGTCTGACCGTCACCCCCGACCCGGACGATCCCGGCTACGCCTCACGTGCCGGCGGCAAGCTCGCCGGGGCGTTGGACGCCCTGTCGCGGCAGCCGGCGGGTCGTGCCCTGACGGACCGGCTCGCCGGCGCCCGCTGCCTGGACCTGGGCGCCTCCACCGGCGGGTTCACCGACGTGCTGCTGCGTCGTGGGGCGTCGCACGTCGTCGCGATGGACGTCGGGCACGACCAGCTCGTCGACGCGCTGCGCAGCGACCCTCGCGTCACCGTCGTGGAAGGGTTCAACGTCCGCGACCTCACGCCCGACGACCTGCCCGTGCCGCCCGACGTCGTCGTCGGTGACCTGTCGTTCATCTCCCTGCGGCTCGTGCTGGGTCCGGTGGCCGCGTCCGTCCCGCCGGGGGCCGACCTGCTGCTCCTGGTCAAGCCGCAGTTCGAGGTGGGGAGGGACCGTCTCGGCAGCGGGGGCGTCGTCCGCGACCCGTCGCTGCACGCCGCGGCGGTGACGGACGTCGTCACGGCAGCCGCCGGCCACGGGCTCGTGCCACGGGCCGTCGTGCCCAGCCCGGTGCCCGGGCCCAGCGGCAACCGGGAGTTCTTCGTCTGGCTGCGTCGTTCGGCCGAGGTCGCCACGGCCGACGACGGCGCCGTGCGGCAGGCGGCGGACCGGTCCGCCGCCTGGGAGCCCGACGGCCAGCTGCCGCCGGTGATCGCCGTGGCCCGGCCCGGCACGGGAGGTGAGAGATGACGCGCCGCGTCCTGATCGTGACCCACGCGGGCCGTCCACGCGCCGTCGCCGCGATGTCCGAGGCGGTCGAGGAGCTCGAGGCGGCCGGCTTCGAGGTCACGCTGCACGACGACGACCTCGCCGAGACCTTCGGCGACCGGATCTCCTCGGTCCGGCTGCGCGAGGGCGTCGCCGAGTCCGAGGTCGTCATGGTGCTCGGCGGGGACGGCACCATCCTGCGCGCCGCGGAGCTGACGCACGGCACGGACGTGCCCCTGCTCGGGGTCAACCTGGGCCACGTCGGCTTCCTCGCCGAGTCCGAGCGCGAGAACCTGCACGACGCCGTGCGCCGGCTGGCGGCCCACGACTACGTCGTCGAGGAGCGGCGCGTGGTCGACGTCGTCGTGCACCGGCCGGACCAGGACGAGCCCGTCACGGGCTGGGCGCTGAACGAGGCCACGATCGAGAAGGGTGACCGCGAGCGCATGCTCGAGGTCGGGATCGCCGTCGACGGTCGTCCGCTGAGCTCCTTCGGGTGCGACGGCGTGCTGGTCTCGACCGCGACCGGCTCCACGGCGCACGCCTTCTCCGCCGGGGGACCGGTGATGTGGCCGGACGTCGACGCCGTCCTGCTGGTGCCCCTGTCCGCCCACGCGTTGTTCTCCCGGCCCCTGGTGATCAGCCCGCGCTCGGAGTACGTCGTGGAGGTCCTGGAGCGCAGTCCCGTCCCCGGCGTGCTGACGTGCGACGGCCGGCGCAGCATCGAGCTGCCCGCCGGCTCCCGCGTGCACGTCCGCAGCGGCGCGATCCCGCTCCGGTTCGCCCGCCTGATGCCGGCCCCGTTCACGGACCGGCTCGTGTCCAAGTTCAACCTGCCCGTCATCGGCTGGCGGCAGGCCGCCGACGGGTCGGCGCGGCGGTCCGTGCCCACCGACCAGGGCCAGAAGGAGGCGTGAGGGTGCTCGAGGAGATCGCGATCGAGGACCTCGGGGTCATTCGCTCGGCACGGGTCCCGCTGTCCGCGGGCCTGACCGTGATCACCGGTGAGACCGGTGCGGGCAAGACCATGGTGCTGACCGGGCTCGGGCTGCTCATGGGTGGCAAGGCCGACCCGGGCGGCATCCGGCCCGGTGCCGAGCGGGCCGTCGTGGAGGGCCGGATCGACCTGACCCGTCACCCCGAGGTCGTCGGACGGGTCGACGACGCCGGGGGCAGCGTGGACGACGACGGCTCGGTCGTGGTCGTGCGCACGGTCGCCGCGGGCCGGTCCCGCGCCCACCTCGGCGGACGCGGAGTGCCCCAGGGGGTCCTGGCCGAGGTCGCCGACGAGCTCGTGACGGTCCACGGGCAGTCCGACCAGCTGCGGCTGCGGACGCCGGCCAAGCAGCGCGAGGCTCTCGACCGGTTCGCCGGGTCCGAGCACGCGGAGGTGCTGTCCGCCTACCGCACGGCGTGGACCGAACGGGCCGGGCTGCGGGCCGAGATCGACGACCTGACGTCGCGCGCCGCCGAACGCGCCCGCGAGGCGGAGCTGCTGCGGCTCGGGCTGGCCGAGGTCGAGCGCATCGACCCGCAGCCCGGCGAGGACGCGGAGCTGACCGCCCTCACGTCGCGGCTCGGCAACGCCGAGGAGCTGCGGCAGGCCGCCCAGCGGGCGCACGACGCCGTCGTCGGCCTCGACATGGAGACCGAGGGGTCGGCCGTGCACGCGCTCGAGCAGGCCCGTCGCTCCCTGGAGGCCGTCGCGGAGGCGGACCCGGCGCTCGGCGAGCAGGCCGGGCGGCTCGCGGAGGCGACCTACCTCGTCAACGACGTGGCGACCGAGCTGTCCGGCTACGTGGCCGACCTGCAGGCCGACCCGGCCGCGCTGGAGACGGCGCACCAGCGACTCGCGGAGCTCGGCACGCTGACCCGCAGCTACGGCGACACCGTCGACGAGGTGCTGCGCTGGGCCTCCGACGCCGGGCTGAGGCTCCTCGACCTGGACGACGGGGACGACCGCGTCACCGCGATGCGCGACCGGGTCGTCGAGCTGGACGACCGCCTCGCCGAGCTCGCCACGCGGGTGACGGCGGGGCGTCGGGCCGCCTCCGACCGGCTCGCCGAGGCGGTCACCGCCGAGCTGTCGGGCCTCGCGATGTCCGGGGCGCGCCTCGAGGTCGAGGTGCGCGGGACCGACCCCGGGCCCTCGGGTGCGGACCAGGTCGCCTTCCTGCTCGAACCGCACCCCGGGGCCCCCGCCCGCCCGTTGGGCAAGGGAGCCTCCGGCGGTGAGCTCTCGCGCGTCATGCTGGCGGTCGAGGTCGCCCTGGCCACGGCCGGCGACGAGCCCGTGCTGCCCACCTTCGTGTTCGACGAGGTCGACGCCGGGGTCGGGGGCCGCGCCGCCGTGGAGGTCGGCCGCCGCCTGGCGCAGCTGGCCCGTCGCACCCAGGTGGTGGTGGTCACGCACCTGGCGCAGGTGGCCGCGTTCGCGGACGCCCACCTGGTCGTGACGAAGGCGACCGAGGGCGACGACGTCACCGTCACCGGGGTCCAGCAGGTCGCCGAGGACGACCGGGTCCGCGAGCTGGCGCGGATGCTGTCCGGCCAGGAGGACTCCGCGACGGCACGTCAGCATGCCCTCGAACTTCTCGAGTCCTCGGCCGTGGGACGATAGGCGGCGATGAAAATGATCCTGCGCCGGGCCGACCGCAGCCCCGACACCAGCGACGACGCCGACGGCGGGGGCACGGCGCGCGTCGGCGCGCGGACCAAGGACCTCACCAAGCGGCTGCGTCCGGGCGACGTCGCCGTCATCGACCACGCCGACATCGACCGGGTCGCCGCCGAGGCGCTGGTGGCCGCCGGCCCGTGCGCGGTGCTCAACGCCGCGCCGTCGACGACCGGCCGCTACCCGAACGCGGGTCCCGACATCCTGCTGCAGGCGGGCATCATCCTGGTCGACGACCTCGGTCCGGAGATCATGACCGTGCACGACGGCGCGCGGGTGACCGTCGAGGGCGGCGCCGTGCTCGTGGACGGTCAGCGCTTCGCGACGGGCACCCGGCAGACGCCCGAGACCGTGGAGCGGGACCTCGCCGCCGCGCGCGAGGGGCTCTCCGACGAGATCGAGCGGTTCGCCGAGAACACGCTGTCGTACCTGCGGCGTGAGCGCGACCTGCTGCTCGACGGCGTGGGCGTGCCGGACGTGCGCACCGAGATCGACGGCCGGCACGTGCTGATCGTCGTGCGCGGGTACCACTACCGCGAGGACCTCGCGATGCTGCGCTCGTACATCGCGGAGAACCGGCCCGTGCTGGTCGGTGTCGACGGCGGGGCGGACGCCATCCTGGACGCCGGGTACCGGCCGGACATGATCGTCGGGGACATGGACTCGGTCTCGGACCGTGCACTGTCCTGCGGCGCCGAGATCGTCGTGCACGCCTACCGCGACGGCAACGCCCCGGGACTGGAGCGCGTGCGGGCGCTGGGGGTCGACCCCGTCGTGTTCCCGGCCACCGGCACCAGCGAGGACATCGCGATGCTGCTCGCCGACGACAAGGGCGCCAAGCTGATCGTCGCGGTCGGCACCCACGCCACCCTGGTGGAGTTCCTCGACAAGGGCCGCGCCGGCATGGCGAGCACCTTCCTGACCCGGCTGCGGGTGGGCGGCAAGCTGGTCGACGCCAAGGGTGTCTCCCGGCTGTACCGCACCAGGATCTCCAACCTGCAGCTGACACTGCTGTCGCTCGCCGGCGTGGCGGCGGTCCTGGCCGCCCTGTGGTCGACGGCAGCCGGGCAGACCGCGTTCGGGCTCGTCGGAGCCCAGATCGACGACCTCGTGTCGTGGATCGGTAGCCTCTTCGGCGGCTGAGCCGCCCGCGATCCCCTCGACCTAGGAGCACCCCGACCCCGTGATCGACTTCCGTTACCACCTCGTCTCGCTGATCAGCGTCTTCCTGGCGCTCGCGGTCGGCATCATCCTGGGCGCCGGCCCCCTGCAGAACGCCATCGGGGACCAGCTCACGGACCAGGTGGAGGCGCTGCGCGTGGAGCGCACCGCCCTGCGCGACAGCCTCACCGCGACCGAGGCGGAGCTCGCCGACCTGCAGGCGTACGCCCTGGGGGCCGGTGCCGAGCTGGTCGACGGCTCGCTCGAGGACGTCAACGTGGCCGTCGTGGACGTCGACGGCATCTCCGAGACCCTGGAGCTCGACGTCGTGAACCAGCTCGAGGCCGCCGGGGCCCGGGTGGTGGCCCAGTCCTCGATGACCGAGTCCTGGGACGCCGTCGACGACTCGGTGCTCCGCGACACGGTCGCGGACGGCCAGCGGGGCCGTCTCGAGGACATGGTCGCCGAGGACGCCACCACGTCCCAGGTGCTCGGCACGGTGCTGGGCGTGGCCCTGACCGAGGCCGACGAGCAGACGCCGGGACAGCGCAGCGACCGCGCCGTCGAGCTCTACCAGCTGCTCACCCAGGTCGGCCTCGTCGACTCCCGGTTCGCGCCGTCGGCGCCCGCGGACGCGGTGCTGCTGCTCACCGCGGGTGCGGCCAAGGACGACGGTGCACCCGGCTCGGAGTCGCCGGAGGTGGACGAGGACGTCGACGTGCCGAGCACCGTGGTGACGCTGCAGTCGGTGGCGGGCACGGTCGTCGTGGCCGGCCCGACCGCGGTCGACGGCGACCTGCTCACCGAGCTGCGGGCGACCGAGGAGGTCGTGGCGTCCACGAGCACGGTCAGCGGGATCGAGCAGGAGACCATGCGGATGAACGTCCCGCTGGCGATCGCCGCGCAGGCGGCCGACGAGGTCGGGCAGTACGGGTTCGAGGAGGACGCCGAGGCCGTGCCCCCGGTGGTCCGGGCCCCCGACGGGGAGGACACCGCGCAGGAGTCCGGTGGCACGGCCGGTGACGAGGCGTCCACCGGGGACACCGGGACGACCGGCGAGGACTCCTGATGCGGTCGCTCCGTCTGCTGGCGGCCGGGCTGTCCGCCGCCGTGGCGACCGCTGTCGCGCGCCGGGTGCTGGAGTCCGCACCACCCGGCGGGCGCGAGCGGTGGACGCGGACGAACCATCGCGACGAACCCGTCTCCATGCTGGAGGGCCCGGCGGCGGCCGCCGGGCTCGTCGTGGGAGCGGTCGTGGGCGGTGCCGACACCAGGACGCGTGCGGCGCTGGTGACGGCGACCACGGGCGCCGCGGCGTTCGGCGTGGTGGACGACCTCGCCGAGGACACCACCACCCGCACCAAGGGGCTGCGGGGTCACCTGGGCGCGCTGTCGCGCGGCGAGGTCACGACCGGCGGCCTGAAGGTCCTGGGTATCGGGACGACGGCGCTCCTCGCCGCGGCGGTCGGGACACCTCGTCGGGGCGGTGCGGCCGGGCACCTGGCGGACGTCGTCGTCAACGGCGCGCTGATCGCCGGCACCGCGAACCTCGTGAACCTGCTCGACCTGCGCCCGGGCAGGGCGCTGAAGGCCTCCGCGGCGCTGTCCGCGGGGGTGCTCGCCGCACCGGGCGGCGGGACCACGGGTGCGGTGCTGGGTGTCGCGGCGGCGTCCGCGCCCGCCGACCTGGCCGAGCGCGACATGCTCGGCGACGGTGGGGCGAACGCTCTGGGTGCCTTCGTGGGGGCGCAGTGGGCGGTCTCCGCGTCCCGCCCGGTCCGGGTCGGGGCGCTGGCCGCCGTGGTGGGGCTGACGCTCGCGTCGGAGCGGGTCAGCTTCTCCACCGTCATCGACCGCACGCCGTGGCTGCGGCGCCTCGACCGGCTCGGTCGGCGCCCCGCGGCACCCGCGGCGGTCGCGGGCCGGGCGCCCGACGCCGGGGGCGCGGCCGGGTGAGCGCGCCGGGCGCTCGGCGGATCGGCTCAGCGGTCGCCGGCGCGGCGGCACTGATCACCGTCGTCACGCTGGCGAGCCGGGTCGTCGGGTTCGGGCGCTGGCTGGCGCAGGCCCGGTTCGTGGGAACCGACGGGGTCGACGCCCCCCTCAACGCCGCGAACCTGCTGCCGAACGTCCTGTTCGAGATCGCGGCCGGCGGCGCCCTGACGGGTGCCGTCGTCCCGCTGCTGTCCGGGTTCCTCGTGCGCGGGGACCGGCAGAACGCCTCGCGGACCGCCTCGGCGCTGCTGGGCTGGACCGTCGTGGTCCTCGTCCCGGTCGCCGGTCTCATGGCGCTGCTCGCCGACCCCCTGGCCGAGCACGTCCTGCGGCTGCACGACCCGGTCAACGTGGCCGTCGCGGCGGACTTCCTGCGGGTCTTCGCCGTGCAGGTGCCGCTGTACGGCCTGGCCGTCGTCCTCGGCGGCATCCTGCAGGCCCACAACCGCTTCTTCTGGCCGGCGTTCGCGCCGCTGGTCTCCAGCCTCGTCGTCATCGGGGTCTACGCCCGCTTCGGGCAGCTGGCCGAGGGCAACCAGCAGGACGTCGCCGAGCTCACGTCCCAGGCCCTCGGCTGGCTCGCCTGGGGCATGACGGCGGGGGTGGCGTTCCTCGCGCTGCCGCTGGTCGTGCCCGTCGCGCGGACGGGCCTGCGGCTGCGCCCCACCCTGCGCTTCCCGGACGGCGAGGGCCGGCGGGCCGCACGGCTGGCCTCGGCGGGCATCGGCGCGCTGGTCGCGCAGCAGCTCGCGCTGCTGGCCACGATGGCGTCCGCCAACGAGGCCGGGGGTGACGGGACCTGGACGATCTTCCTGTACGCCCAGAACGTCTACTTCCTGCCGTACGCGGTCCTGGCCTTCCCGATCGCGACGAGCGCCTTCCCGCGGTTCTCCGAGCTGGCCTCCCAGGGACGCGGCGACGACCTCGCGCGGCTGGTGTCGTCGACCACGCGGGTCCTCGTGGTCGTCTCGGCGGCCGGTGCCGCCGCGCTCGTCGCCGCGGCGCCGCTGGTCGAGAACGTCTTCGGCGTGGTGGCGGACGGGGACGCCGACGGGCTCGCCGCCGCGCTGGCCTGGATGGCACCCGGCCTGCTCGGCTACGCCCTGATCCTGCAGCTGTCGCGCCTGCTGTACGCGGTCGGCGCCCCCCGGGCCGCGGTCGTGGCGACGGCGTCCGGCTGGGTCGTCGTCGCCGTCGGCGTCGGGCTCGCGGTCCCGGTCTTCGCCGGGGGAGCGGACGCCGAGCAGGCCGTGCTGGCCTGGTTGGGCGGGGCCACCACGGTCGGCATGACCGTCGCCGGTGCCGCCCTGCTGCTGGCGGTGCGGCGCCGGGTCGGGGTACCCGCCCTGCGCGGCGTGGTGCGCACCGGTGGTGTCGCGGTGCTCGCCGGCGCGCTCGGCGCGGTCGCCGGGCGCTGGGCGGTGCCGGTCGTGGATCGTGCCACGGACGACCTCGAGGCCGCCTGGATCGCCGCCGACGTCGGCTGGGGGCTGCTCGCGGGGCTGCTCGCGGCGCTCGTGGTCCTGCTCGCGGCGGCGGTGGCCGACCGGGGCGTGCGGTCGCGGGCCCTCGGCACGGGGCGACGGCTGCTGCGACGCCGGTGACCCGCTGTGCCGCACGGCACGCTCCCGACCCCCGTGTCCCGCACGCCGAGCGGGCGGGGTTCGGTTAGCATGGAGTTCCGTGGCTGACACCGTGAACCGAACCTCCCGTTCCTCGAGCCGCGCCGGTGCCACGCACCCGACGCGCCACATCTTCGTGACGGGCGGCGTCGCCTCGTCTCTCGGCAAGGGGCTGACGGCCTCCTCCCTCGGACGCCTGCTGCGGTCCCGCGGCCTGCGGGTCACGATGCAGAAGCTCGACCCGTACCTCAACGTGGACCCGGGCACGATGAACCCGTTCCAGCACGGCGAGGTGTTCGTCACCGAGGACGGCGCCGAGACCGACCTGGACATCGGGCACTACGAGCGCTTCCTCGACGTCGAGCTCCCGGCCTCGTCCAACGTGACCACCGGCCAGGTCTACTCCCGCGTCATCGCCAAGGAGCGCCGCGGGGAGTACCTCGGCGACACGGTGCAGGTCATCCCGCACATCACCGACGAGATCAAGCTGCGGATGCGGGACCAGGCGGGCCCCGACGTCGACGTGATCATCACCGAGATCGGCGGCACCGTCGGAGACATCGAGTCGCTGCCGTTCCTCGAGGCGGCCCGCCAGGTGCGCCACGAGCTCGGCCGCGACGACTGCTTCTTCCTGCACGTGTCCCTCGTGCCGTACATCGGGCCCTCCGGCGAGCTGAAGACGAAGCCGACCCAGCACTCGGTCGCCGCGCTGCGCTCGATCGGCATCCAGCCGGACGCCATCGTGCTGCGGTCCGACCGGACCGTGCCGACCCCCATCAAGCACAAGATCGCGATGATGTGCGACGTGGAGAACGAGGCGGTCGTCAACGCGGCGGACGCGCCGAGCATCTACGACATCCCGCGCGTCGTGCACTCCGAGGGGTTGGACGCCTACGTGGTGCGCCGGCTCGACCTGCCGTTCCACGACGTCGAGTGGGGCGGCTGGAACCGTGTCCTGGAGCGGGTGCACGCCCCCGAGCACAACGTCGAGATCGCGTTGGTCGGCAAGTACATCGACCTGCCCGACGCCTACCTGTCGGTCACCGAGGCCCTGCGCGCCGGCGGGTTCGACAACGACACGCGGGTCGGGATCCGCTGGGTCGCGGCGGACGACTGCGCCACGCCCGCGGGGGCCCAGGAGGCCCTGGCCGGTGTGGACGCCGTCCTCGTGCCCGGCGGCTTCGGGGTGCGCGGCATCGACGGCAAGGTCGGGGCGCTGCGCTGGGCGCGTGAGAACCTCGTACCCACCCTGGGCATCTGCCTCGGGCTGCAGTCCATGGTCATCGAGTACGCACGCAACGTGCTGGGGCTGACGGAGGCGTCCTCGACGGAGTTCGACCCGGACTCCGCCGACCCCGTCATCGCGACCATGGCCGAGCAGCTCGCCATCGTCGGCGGCGACGGGGACCTGGGTGGCACGATGCGTCTCGGTGCCTACCCGGCGGCCCTGGCCGAGGGATCCGTGGCGGCCAAGACCTACGGCACCACGGAGGTCTCCGAGCGGCACCGGCACCGGTACGAGGTGAACAACCTGTACCGCGACCGGCTGGAGGAGGCCGGGCTGCGGATCAGCGGCACCTCGCCCGACGGTGACCTCGTGGAGTTCGTCGAGCTCCCCGCCGACGTGCACCCGTACTACATCAGCACGCAGGCGCACCCGGAGTTCAAGTCCCGGCCGACGGGCTCGCACCCGCTGTTCTCCGGCCTCGTCGCCGCGGCCCTGGAGCGCCAGGGCGCGACCGCATGAGCGGCCGGACGTCGGAGGTCGTCGCGGGCCGGGACGAGGTCGCCCCGCGGCCCGTCGTCGGCCGGACCACGGTGCATGCCGGCACGGTCTTCGACCTGGTGCGCGACGACATCGACCTCGGCGACGCCGGCGTCGTGACGCGTGAGTACCTGGACCACCCCGGAGCCGTCGCGATCGTCGTCCTGGACCCGCAGGACCGGGTCCTGCTGCTGCGCCAGTACCGGCACCCGGTGCGCACCGTCATGTGGGAGGTGCCGGCCGGGTTGCTCGACGTCGACGGCGAACCCGCCGTCGAGGCGGCGGCGCGCGAGCTCGCCGAGGAGGCCGACGTCGTCGCGGACCGCTGGGACGTGCTGGCCGACTACGCGACGACGCCCGGTTTCAGCAACGAGTCCGTGCGGATCTTCCTGGCGCGGGACGTGCACGAGGTGCCGGAGGCCGAACGCCACGAACGGCACGGCGAGGAGGCCGAGATCGTCACGGCGTGGGTGCCGCTGGACGAGGCGGTCGCCCACGTCCTCGCCGGTGAGCTGCACAACCCGTCCGCCGTGACGGGCATCCTGGCCGCGGCGGCGAGCCGCGCCGGCGGCTGGGCCTCGCTGCGACCTGTGGAGGCGGAGTGGCCCCACCGCCGGGGAGTGCTGCCCGACTGACCGCGGGCGTGGTGGGTCAGGCGCGGGTGCGCAGCCGCAGGACGGCGTTCGCCGTCGCCCACACGAGCAGACCCGCGCCCAGCATGTGCAGGGCGACGAGGATCTCGGGCAACCCGGTGAAGTACTGGACGTAGCCGACCGCGCCCTGTGCCAGGGTCACGGCGAGCAGGAGCCACGCGCCGGCCCGCGCGCGGCGCACGAGCGGGTCCTCGGCAGCGTCAGGGGTCCGGTGCAGCAGGACCAGCAGCACCGTGAGCACCCCGACGAACAACCACACCGAGGCCGAGTGGGCGCGTGTCATGAGCAGCGGGTCGACGGCCAGGCGGTAGCCGACCTCCGCGTCCCCGGAGTGCGGTCCGGCGGCGGTGACGGCGACGCCGAGCAGCACGACGGGCACCACGAGCAGCGCCAGGGCACGCCCGGCGAGGGTGACGGTGCGGGGTCCGACCGGGGTCGGGGCCCCGTCGCCCTCGCAGTGCCGGTGCAACAGGTACGCGGCGAGCCACACCAGCGCCGCCGAGACGACGAAGTGCAGCGAAACCCACGCCGGGTGGAGGTCGAGCAGGACGACGACGCCGCCGATGACGGCCTGGGCGACGACGCCGGCCAGCGGGACGACGCCGAGCCACCGGTAGGCACGCGACCGGCGGCGGTCGGTGAGGACCAGGAGCAGCACGAGCACCGCGATCGCCGCCAGGACGAACGTCAGGAGCCGGTTGCCGAACTCGATGTACGGGTGGATCCCGACCTCGGCGTGGAAGACGGGGGTGAAGCTCCCGGGCTCGCACTGCGGCCACGTGGAGCATCCCAGCCCGGACCCGGTGAGCCGCACGGCGCCCCCGGTGACGATGATGCCGATCTGGGCGATCACGTTGGCGATCAGCACGCCCCGGGTCCAGCCGCGGAACCGGGCGAGCCGGTCACGGCGTGCGGGGGTACGGGAGGCCTCGGCGGGTGCGGACGTGCTCACAGCACCACGGTAGCCGCTGCGGCGGGCCGTTCTCGCCCGTCGTCGGGGTCATGGGTGTGATGTCGGTCAGTGCCAGCGGAAGAGCCGTCCGGCGCCGGCACCGAAGGCCGCCGTCCAGGCCACGAGCACCACGACGCTCAGCGCGGGCACGCCGTCGCCCAGCAGGGCGCCGCGCAGTCCTTCGCCGAGGGCCCCCGAGGGCAGGAACGCCGCGACGTGGGCCAGCGGCCCGGGCAGCTCCGCCGGGGGCACGATGAGCCCGCCGCCGACGACGAGCAGCACCAGCACGAGGTTGGCCACCGCGAGGACCCCTTCCGCGCGCAGGGTCCCGGCCAGGAGCAGGGCGAGGGCGGTGAAGGCCGCGGTGCCGAGCAGCAGCAGACCTGCGGCGGGCAGCAGCCCCGTCGGCTCGGGCCGCCACCCGAGGGCGAGGGCGACGGTGCCGATCACGACGACCTGGACCGCCTCGACGGCGAGCACCCCGAGGACCTTCCCCGCCAGCAGCCCGCCGCGTCCCAGGGGCGTGGTGGCCAGGAGGCGCAGCACGCCGTTGCGCCGGTCGAAGGCGGTGGCGATGGACTGCGAGGTGAAGGCCGTGGTGACACAGGCCAGGGCGAGGACGCCCGGGGTGACGAAGTCGATGCGGGTCGCGCCGGCGGTGTCCAGCTCGACGACGGAGGTCCGCACCAGGCCCACGAGCAGGAGCACGGGCACCACGATGGTCACGAGGAGCTGTTCGCCGTTGCGCAGGATCGCCCGGGTCTCGAACCCGGCCTGGGCCGCGACGCGCCGGGCGGGAGAAGCCGCGCCGGCGTGCACCGCGGGGGTGGTCGAGGGGCTCATCGCAGGTGCCGTCCCGTCAGGTCGAGGAAGACGTCTTCGAGGGTGCGCCGTCCGACGGTGACCCGACGTGCCAGCACGTCCTGCTCGGCGAGCCACGCGGTGAGCGTCGCGAGCGCGGCCGGTCCGGCGTCGCCGGTCACGGTGTACACCCCGGGGGACGGCTCGGCGGCCGTCCAGGCGTCGCCGTCGTCCTCGGCGAGGAGGGTCGCGAGCGCGGCCACGTCGAGGCCGGGCCGAGCCTCCAGACGGATCGTGGGCGAGGACCCGGGACCGGCCGCCACGAGCTCGGGCACGCTCCCGGAGGCGATGACGCGTCCGTGGTCGACGACGTGGACGAGGTCCGCCAGGTCCTCGGCCTCGGCCATCAGGTGCGTGGTCAGCACGACGGCGACCCCCTCGTCGCGCAGCTCGCGGACGAGGTCCCACACGGCGTGCCGGGACTGCGGGTCCAGCCCGGCGCTCGGCTCGTCGAGGAACACGACCTCGGGGCGCCCGACCACGGCGGCCGCCAGCGCGAGCCGCTGGCGCTGGCCCCCGGAGAGGCGGCGGACGGTGGTCCGGGCGAAGGCGTCCAGACCGAGCCGCGCGGAGAGCTCGTGCAGGTCACGGGGCGCCGCGTACATGGCCGCCACGTGGCGGAGCATCTCCGCGGCCCGCACGCCGGTCGGCAGGCCGCCGTCCTGGAGCATCACCCCGACGCGGGGTCGCAGGCGGGCGGCGTCGGCGACGGGGTCCAGGCCGAGAACGCGGACGGTGCCTCCGTCGGGGGAGCGCAGGCCCTCGCAGCACTCGACGGTGGTGGTCTTGCCGGCGCCGTTCGGGCCGAGCACCGCGGTCACCGCTCCGGCGGTAGCCTGCAGATCGAGCCCGTCGACGACGTCGCGGCCGGCGTAGGTCTTGCGCAGGCCGCGCACGACGACGGCGGCGCCGGGTGGCGCATCGGTGGTGGGCACCCGAGGATTCTACGAGGCGACGGAACCCAGGGAGCGACGATGTCCTTCTACACCTTCACCCCGCCGGCCGACCTGGCGCAGATCGCGCGACGGATCTGGTACTGGCCGGTCGTCCGCGGCGTCCTGGCCGTGGTCTTCGGCCTGCTGGCCATGGTGCTCCCGCGCGACGTCCCGGACCTGCTCGTGCAGGTCTTCGGCGCGTTCGTGCTCGTGGACGGCCTGGTCTCGCTCGTGGACGGCCTGCGTCGCCGCGGGACCCCGGCGGGTTCGGGCAACCTCGGCATCGGCGTGGTGGCCGTGGCGTTCGGCGCCGCGCTGCTGTTCCTGCCCGGGGTGTTCCTGACGATCGCCGTCGTGCTGGTCGGGATCTGGGCGATGATCTTCGGCCTGCTCCAGATCGTGGGGGCGTTCGCGGTGCGTGGCAGGGGAGGGGCCTCGTGGCTGCTCAGCCTGCTCTCCGGGGTCCTCTTCGTCGCGCTGGCGGTGGTCTGCTTCGCCAACCCCGGCACGGCGATCACCGCGATGGCCGTCGTGGTGGGCGTCTTCGCCGTCGTGATCGGTGCGGCGCTCATCGCCCTGGGGGTCAAGCTCCGCTCGATCGGCCGGCAGCCCGGTCCGGCCGGGTCCGGTCACGACGTCATCGAGGGCGAGATCGTCGAGGAGTGATCGACGGTCACGCCGGGCGAGGTGAACCGCCGGTGAAACCTCTGTGACGTCGGTCCCGACGCCCGCACGAACGTGCCGGTCGCGGGGTTCGGTGAGGCATGCCTTGCTTGACATTCGCAATTTCGCAACAAGGATGTTCTCTATATCGACGTCAGGTCCGGGCCGAGCGATGCCCCGGACGACCCCGGGAGGTGAGCACGTTGACGACGACCCCGACACCGGTCGGCACCGTGCCGCACGCCGGAGCGGACACCGACGGCACGCGCCGCCGGGTCCTCGCACTGGTCGCCAGCGACGGACCGGTCACCGCCGGTGACCTGGCCCGCACCCTGCGCCTCACCTCCGCCGCCGTGCGCCGTCATCTCGCCTGCCTCGAGCAGGACGGCACCATCGCGGTGCACGACGCCGGGCCCGCGGGCGGTCAGGCCCGCCGGGGCCGTCCCGCACGGCGCTACGTGGTGAGCACCGCGGGACAGGCCGAGCTCGGGGGCGAGGACGTCGAGCTCGCGACGCAGGTGATGCGTTACCTGCGCCGCACGGCCGGGGACCAGGCGGTGGCGGAGTTCGCCGCCGAACGCAACGACGCCGTCGTGCGTCGCTACGCCCCGCGCCTGACCGGCACCGACCCGCACGAGCGGGCCGCCCAGCTCGCGGACCTGCTCGCCGCCGACGGCTACGCCGCCTCGGTGCGGCCGGTCGCCGGCCCCCGGGTTCCCACGGTCCAGCTGTGCCAGGGCCACTGCCCGGTCCAGCACGCGGCCGAGGACTTCCCCGAGCTGTGCGAGGCGGAGGCCGACGCCTTCGCCCGGCTGCTCGGGACCCACGTCCAACGTCTGGCCACGCTCGCGGGCGGCGCGCACGCCTGCGTGACCAACGTCCCGCTTGCTCCCACCACCCCCGCCGGCCGCTCCCGCGGTACGCAGGAAGGAACACGATGAGCGCCCCCACCCAGGACGCCGCCCAGGCGGCACCGGAGCAGCGCACCGACGAGGAGATCATCAACTCCATCGGTGCCTACGAGTACGGCTGGCACGACGACGACGCGGCCGGCCAGACGGCCGAGCGCGGCCTGAACGAGGCCGTCGTGCGCAACATCTCGGACCTGAAGGACGAGCCCGAGTGGATGCGCAAGCGTCGGCTCAAGGCGCTGCGCCTGTTCGAGAAGAAGCCGATGCCGAACTGGGGCGCCGACCTCACGGGCATCGACTTCGACCGCATCAAGTACTTCGTCCGCTCCACGGAGAAGCAGGCCACCAGCTGGGAGGACCTGCCCGAGGACATCAAGGCGACGTACGACAAGCTGGGGATCCCCGAGGCCGAGAAGCAGCGCCTCGTGGCCGGCGTCGCGGCGCAGTACGAGTCCGAGGTCGTCTACCACCAGATCCGTGAGGACCTGGAGGCCCAGGGCGTCATCTTCGTCGACACCGACACCGGCCTGCGCGAGCACCCGGAGCTCTTCGAGGAGTACTTCGGCACGGTCATCCCGGCCGGCGACAACAAGTTCTCCGCGCTCAACTCGGCCGTCTGGTCGGGCGGCTCGTTCATCTACGTGCCGCCGGGCGTGCACGTCGACATCCCGCTGCAGGCCTACTTCCGGATCAACACCGAGAACATGGGCCAGTTCGAGCGGACGCTGATCATCGCCGACGAGGGCTCCTACGTGCACTACGTCGAGGGCTGCACGGCGCCGATCTACTCCACCGACTCGCTGCACTCCGCGGTCGTGGAGATCGTCGTCAAGAAGAACGCCCGCGTGCGCTACACGACCATCCAGAACTGGTCGAACAACGTCTACAACCTGGTGACCAAGCGCGCCACGGCCGAGGCCGGCGCCACCATGGAGTGGGTCGACGGCAACATCGGCTCCAAGGTCACCATGAAGTACCCGGCGATCTACCTGCTGGGCGAGCGCGCCCGCGGCGAGACGCTGTCCATCGCCTTCGCCGGCGAGGGCCAGCACCAGGACGCCGGTGCCAAGATGGTGCACGCCGCCCCGCACACGTCGAGCTCGATCGTCTCGAAGTCCGTGGCCCGTGGCGGCGGCCGCACCTCCTACCGCGGTCTGGTGCAGGTGCTCGAGGGTGCCGAGGCGTCGGCGTCGAACGTCCTGTGCGACGCGCTGCTCGTCGACCAGATCTCCCGGTCCGACACCTACCCGTACGTCGACGTCCGCGAGGACGACGTGTCCATGGGGCACGAGGCGACGGTGTCCAAGGTGAGCGAGGACCAGCTGTTCTACCTCATGTCCCGAGGCATGGAGGAGACCGAGGCCATGGCCATGATCGTGCGCGGGTTCGTCGAGCCCATCGCGCGGGAGCTGCCCATGGAGTACGCCCTCGAGCTCAACCGCCTCATCGAGCTGCAGATGGAAGGGTCCGTCGGCTGAAATGACTCTCACTACCGATCACTCCCGCGCGACCGCCGACGGCGCCCACTCCCACGGTGTGGTGCCCGCCGGTTCGCGCGCCGAGCGCAAGACCTCCTTCGACCTCGCGGACATCCCGGTGCCCACCGGCCGCGAGGAGGAGTGGCGCTTCTCGCCGGTGGCGCGGCTCCAGCCGCTGTTCTCCGACGAGCTGACCGGTGACGGCGTCGCCGTGACCGTCGAGACGGCCCCCGAGGTCACCGTCGAGACGGTCGGACGCGACGACGAGCGCCTCGGCCGCACCGGCAAGCCCGGCGACCGTGCCGCCGTCACCGCGTGGAACGCCGTGCGCGAGGCCACCGTGGTGACCGTCCCGGCCGACACCGTGGCCTCCGGCCCGACCTCCGTGCGGATCGACGGCACCTCGAAGGACGCCACCGCGTCGCACCTGCTGGTGCACGCCGAGCGGCACTCCGAGGCCGTCGTGGTCATCGACCACCGCGGGGACGCGCTGCTGAACCAGACCGTCGAGGTCCTCGTCGAGGACGGCGCCCAGCTGACCGTCGTGTCCGTCCAGGACTGGGAAGACGGTGCCGTGCACGCCTCCTCGCACCGTGCGAGCATCGGCCGTGACGCCAAGCTCAAGCACGTCGTGGTGACCTTCGGCGGCGACGTCGTGCGCGTCACGCCGGACGCGACCTTCACCGCCGAGGGCGGCGAGGTCGAGATGGTCGGGCTGTACTTCGCCGACGCCGACCAGCACCAGGAGCACCGGCTCTTCGTCGACCACGCCGTGCCGCGGTGCCGCTCGCGCGTCACCTACAAGGGCGCGCTCCAGGGTGCCTCCGCGCACACCGTGTGGGTGGGCGACGTGCTCATCCGCGCCGAGGCCGAGGCGACGGACACCTACGAGCTGAACCGCAACCTCGTGCTGACCGACGGCGCGCGGGCGGACTCGGTGCCGAACCTCGAGATCGAGACCGGTGAGATCGACGGGGCGGGCCACGCCTCGGCGACCGGCCGGTTCGACGACGAGCAGCTCTTCTACCTCATGGCGCGCGGCATCCCCGAGATCGACGCCCGTCGTCTCGTCGTGCGCGGCTTCTTCGCCGAGCTGATCGACGAGATCGGCGTCGAGTCGGTCGAGGAGCGGCTGCTCGCCTCCATCGAGGCCGAGCTGGAGAAGTCGATGAGCGTCATCACCGGCGCTCCGGCGCAGTGAGCACGTCGTGACCGCACAGATCGCCTGCGCCACCGCCGACCTCGGCCCGGAGGAGAGCCTGCTCGTCGAGCTCACCGCCGCCGACGGCGCCTCCGTGCCGGTCGCGGTCGTCCGCGACGAGGACGGCGACTTCCACGCCATCAGCGACATCTGCTCGCACGGTGCGGTGTCGTTGTCCGACGGCGAGGTCGAGGGCTGCCGCGTGGAGTGCTGGTTGCACGGTTCGCAGTTCGACCTGCGCACCGGCAAGCCGCTCCAGCTGCCGGCGACCCGGCCCGTACCCGTCTACCCGGTGACGGTGGACGGCGACAAGGTGCTCGTCGACATCGACGCACCGCTCGCCGCCGCGTCCTGACCAGCCTTTTCGAGAACAAGACCTGGAGAACCATCTGATGTCCACCCTGGAGATCCGCGACCTGCACGTCAGCGTCGACACCAAGGAAGGCGCCAAGCCGATCCTGCGCGGTGTCGACCTGACCATCAAGTCCGGCGAGACGCACGCCATCATGGGCCCCAACGGCTCCGGCAAGTCCACCCTCGCCTCGGCGCTGGCCGGGCACCCCAAGTACGAGGTGACCTCCGGCACCGTGACGCTCGACGGCGAGGACGTCCTGGCCATGAGCGTCGACGAGCGCGCCCGCGCCGGCCTGTTCCTCGCGATGCAGTACCCGGTCGAGGTGCCGGGTGTGTCGGTCGCGAACTTCCTGCGGACGGCCAAGACCGCGATCGACGGCGACGCCCCGTCCCTGCGTCACTGGGCCAAGGAGGTCCGCGGCGCCATGGAGAACCTGCGCATCGACTCCTCCTTCGCGGAGCGCTCGGTGAACGAGGGCTTCTCCGGCGGTGAGAAGAAGCGGCACGAGATCCTGCAGATGGAGCTCTTCAAGCCGCACTTCGCGATCCTCGACGAGACCGACTCCGGTCTCGACGTCGACGCCCTGCGCGTCGTCTCCGAGGGCGTCAACCGCGCCAAGGAGTCCACCGACGTCGGCGTGCTGCTCATCACGCACTACACGCGCATCCTGCGCTACATCAAGCCGGACTTCGTGCACGTGTTCGTCGACGGCCGCATCGCGGAGGAGGGCGGCCCCGAGCTGGCCGAGCGCCTCGAGGAAGAGGGTTACGACCGCTTCCTGCCCGCGGGCACGACGGCCTCGGCCTGACGGAGGATCGCATGACCGCCACCGACGCCGTGCGTCCGGACGACGCGATGGGCTCGCGCGAGCTCGCCGCCGTGCGGGCCGACTTCCCGTTGCTCGGACGCACGGTGCGGGGCGGGCAGCCGCTGGTCTACCTGGACTCGGCGGCGACGTCGCAGAAGCCGAGCGTCGTGCTCGAGGCCGAGGTCGACTTCTACGAGCAGCGCAACGCGGCCGTGCACCGCGGCGCGCACCAGCTGGCCGAGGAGGCCACCGAGGCCTTCGAGGGCGCCCGGTCCGCCGTGGCGTCCTTCGTGGGCGCCGACGACGACGAGATCGTGTGGACCTCGGGCGCGACGGCGGCCATCAACCTCGTGACCTACGCGCTGTCCAACGCGACGGCCGGGCGCGGGGGCGAGGCAGCCGCGCGGTTCCGGCTCGGCGCGGGCGACGAGATCGTGGTCACCGAGGCCGAGCACCACGCCAACCTCGTGCCGTGGCAGGAGCTGTGCGCGCGCACCGGCGCGACCCTGCGCTGGTTCGGTGTGACCGACGACGGCCGGCTCGACCTGTCGGACGTCGACGCGGTCATCACCGACCGCACCAAGGTCGTGGCCTTCGGGCACGTCTCCAACGTGACCGGCGCCGTGGCCCCGGTGGCCGAGATCGTCGCGGCCGCCCGCCGGGTCGGTGCGCTGACCGTGCTGGACGCGTGCCAGTCCGTGCCGCACCTGCCGGTCGACCTGCACGCCCTGGGCGTCGACTTCGCGGCGTTCAGCGCCCACAAGATGCTCGGCCCCACGGGTGTCGGTGCGCTGTACGGGCGGCGGGAGCTGCTCGAGGCGATGCCGCCGGTGACGACGGGCGGGTCGATGGTCGAGGTCGTGACCATGACCGAGACGACGTACATGCCGCCGCCGCAGCGGTTCGAGGCGGGCACGCAGATGGTCGCCCAGGCCGTCGGCATGGGAGTGGCCGCGCAGTGGCTCGGCGACCTCGGCATGGACCGCGTGGCGGCGCACGAACGGCGCCTCGCCGCGGAGCTGCTGCGGGTCACCGAGATCCCCGGCGTCCGCGTGATCGGTCCGACCGACACCACGGACCGGGTCGCGGTGGTGTCGTTCGTCGTCGACGGCGTGCACTCCCACGACGTCAACCAGGTCCTGGACGACCAGGGCATCGCGATCCGGGTCGGGCACCACTGCGCCCAGCCGCTGCACCGCCGGTTCGGGCTGGCCGCCACGGCGCGTGCCTCGGCCTCGGTGTACACAGGAGTCGAGGACGCCGCCGCCCTGCGGGAAGCCCTGGCGGGGGTCCGGACGTTCTTCGGGGTGGAGTGAGGAGACCCGCATGAGCTCGCTGCAGGACCTGTACCAGCAGGTCATCCTGGACCACGCCAAGCACCCGCACGGCCACGGCCTGGTCGAGGTGGCCGACGGCCACCTGGGCGGGGAGTCCCACCAGGTCAACACGACCTGCGGGGACGAGATCACCCTGAGGGTGGACGTCCGGTCCGTCGACGGCGACCCGACGCTCGAGCGCGTGTCCTGGGAGGGTCAGGGCTGCTCGATCTCGCAGGCGTCCGCGTCGGTGATGACCGAGCTGGTGACCGGCCAGGACCTGGCGGAGGTCGAGCGGCTCGACGCCGCCTTCCGCGACCTCATGGGCTCGCGGGGCAAGGGCCTGGACGACGAGGACACGCTGGACGCCCTCGGCGACGGCACCGCCTTCACCGGGGTCTCCCAGTACCCCGCCCGCATCAAGTGCGCGCTGCTCGGCTGGGCAGCGTTGAAGGACTCGCTGGCGCGCAGCGGCGCGCTGGCCGACCGACCCGGAGGATCGGATGACTGACAACCCGACCGACACCGCTCCCGAGCAGACGCCGGCGGCGCCGGGCGCCACCACGGCGGCCGACGTCGAGGAGGCGATGCGCGACGTCATCGACCCCGAGCTCGGCATCAACGTCGTCGACCTCGGCCTCGTCTACGGCGTCGAGGTGGACCAGAACAACCACGCCACCATCGACATGACGCTCACCTCGGCGGCCTGCCCGCTGACGGACGTCATCGAGGACCAGTCCGCCCAGGCGCTCGAGGGCATCGTGACCGGGCACCGGATCAACTGGGTCTGGATGCCGCCGTGGGGTCCGGAGAAGATCACCGACGACGGCCGCGAGCAGCTGAGGATGCTCGGCTTCAACGTCTGAGACGTTCCCGACCACGCGGGCCGCGGACACCTTCTACCGGTGTCCGCGGCCCGCGTCGTCGTCGCGCGACCGCGGTCAGTAGGCGTCCGGGGTCTCCACCGACTCCCAGTGCCACGGCTCCGGCAGGCGCCCGGTCGGCCCGGCCCAGTCCGGGTGGGTCCAGCCGTACTCCTCGGCGTGCTCCGTCAGCCAGGCGAACCGTGACCCGCTGAACCCCTCCGGCCCGACGCTGAGATCGACGGCGGTCCCCAGGCCGTGGTTCGAGCAGCCGGGCGGTGCGGCCAAGGGGTTCGGGTTCGCGGGGGTGTAGACCGCGGTCTGGTCCTCCATGCTGCGGTAGGCGGAGTTCACGGTGAGGTGCTCGCCGAACGCCGCGAGATAGGCCTCGTCGAGCGCCACCAGCCCGTCCAGGAGGTCCGCCCGGATCGAGTGCTCCGGCGCCCACGGGATCGGGGCGAGCCGGTCGGCGGCGATCCGCCCGCCCTCGGGGAACCAGACCTGGTCGGGGAACGGGCACACGACGGCGTCCTGGGCCGACATGAGGTCGGCGGTCGCCTCCCCGACGGCGTCGTGACGGGCCAAGAGCGCGGGAGCGACCTGCTCGAGGTCGGAGAGCGGCAACGCCGCGAGGCGGTCCGGGTCGGCCAGGGTGACCGTGTCGTCGGCGGCGCCGAGGGCGTCGCGGACCGCAGCCCGGCTGGCCTCCCCGGCGTCCTGGCCCGCCGCGGCGAGCTCGTCGGCCGCGTCCAGCACGGTCTCGGCGCGGCGCCGGGCCGGCGCCAGCTCCTCGCGGGCGGCGGTCGCCTGGTCGGTCGCGAACTCGCGTCGGGACTCCCGCACCACGGCGACGGCCCGCTCGAGGTCGGTGACCGCTGCCGGGGCGTCTCCCGGCAACCGCTGCAGGACCGGGGTGGCCTCGAGCACGGACTCGCCCTGGCCGAGCGCCTTGCCGAGCCGCTCCCGGACGGCGTCGTCGGTCACCTTGTCCGCGGACGTGTCCAGCTCGCGCTGCGCCGTGGCGACCTGAGCGCTCAGCGCGTCGGCCTCGTCGTCCACGACCCCGACGAGGAGGACGCCGCCGGCGGTGAGGAGAGCGAGGACGGTGAGCGGCGCGACGACGGACGCGACACGGCGGCCGCGCCGCGTCGAGCCGCTGCCCGACGGCTGGGCGGAGCGATGGGTGACGGCGGCCAGGACGGCCGCACCGAGGCAGGCCCCGATCGCGTTCCAGGCGAGGTCCACGACGCCGAAGGGCGTGCCGAGCACGAGCCGGGCGAGCAGGAACCGGTCGAGCAGCGCGTCGGCGACGGGGGTGAGGTGCAGGGTCTCGACCGCCGCGCACACCGCGAACGCGACCGAGGCTGCGACGGCCAGGGGAGTGCGGGGGAACGCCAGCGCGAGGAGACCGACCACGGTCACGGCGGCGAGGGCGTCGGCGAGCGGGTCCCCGACCGGCGGGGGGAGCAGCGCCCGTCCGGCCGGCCCGACGGTGATCGCGGCGGCGGCGAGCAGTGCGGACGCGGCACGGGGGACCCGCGGTGCCGGAGCGTCCACCGTCGTCCGGGGAAGGGCGTCGGTCCAGGTCACGGGCGCGACTCTACCGCCCTGAGGACGTGGCGGGAGACAGCCTCCTAGGCGTCGGTCGCCGCACCGGCTCCCTGCTGGCGCAGGTAGCGCCGGTCGTCGTTGGCGAAGGCGTAGTAGTAGCCGATGAGCAGCCCGCCGCCGAGGAAGTTCCCGGCGAGCACGATCGCCAGGTTGCCGAGGGCGAGCCCGACGTCGATGCCGTGGTT
This sequence comes from Isoptericola sp. b515, assembly GCF_030588125.1. Lineage (NCBI taxonomy): Bacteria > Bacillati > Actinomycetota > Actinomycetes > Micrococcales > Promicromonosporaceae > Isoptericola > Isoptericola sp. b515. Next base: position 25,388 of record NZ_JAUQYR010000005.1, read on the forward strand.
CAGCCCGACCATGAGGAACAGCGCCGTGTTCGCGACCGAGTGCTCGAAGCCGACGAACGCGAAGATGAACACGCTGACGACCATCACGAGCGCCTTGGTGATGTCGTTCGTCACGAAGCCGTTGTAGACGAGCAGCATCCCGACGTTGATCATGAAGTTGCACAGGATCGCCCGGACGAACAGGTCCGACCAGCCGGCGAGACCCTCGCCGAGATAGGCCAGCTTGTGGTCCACCGAGTGCTGCATCTGCTCGCCCACGGCACCGTCGCCGAGCGACGAGGAGACCACGGCCAGCGCCACGGCCAGGCCGCCGAGGATGTTGCCCGCGTAGCAGAGCAGCAGGACGCGCAGGCCCCGCCACGCGGTGATCTTCCGGTAGTACCGCCCGACCGAGACGATCATCATGTTCGACGTCAGCAGCTCGGACTTGCTGAAGTAGATGAACACGAGCGCGAAGCCGAACACGAGCGCGCCGACCATGCTCCCGAGTCCCGTCAGGTCGCCGTCCCCGATCCCCGCGAACGTCGCGATCACCGAGTAGTAGGTGATGTACATGATCCCGATGAGCACGCCGGCCATGGCGGCTCGCATGAGATAGATGTGGGCCAGGCCGCCGCTCATCGTGCTCTTCGTCTGGAGGGCGTCCAGGACGGTCGAGATGAACTGCTTGCCAGGGAACAGCTTGCCCTGATCGGTCATGGTCACACGGTACTCAGGTCGGGTGCCGCAGGTCCGCAGCGCGACGGGTCCGGAGGGGTGACCTGCGTCGCTGTCGGCGCGGACGGCGGGCCGTAGACTGGCGCACGACCCCGCACTCTTTCGAAGGACACCCCTGCCTTGATCACGGCCCACGGCGTCGAGCTGCGCTTCGGCGCGCGCACCCTGCTGCACGAGGCCACGTTCCGCGTGGCCCCGGGCGACCGCGTCGGCCTGGTCGGTCGCAACGGTGCCGGCAAGACCACGCTCACCAAGACCCTGGCGGGCGAGACGCTGCCGGCGGGTGGGACGATCACGCGCGGGAACGAGATCGGCTATCTGCCGCAGGACCCGCGTACCGGTGATCTCGACGTCGTGGCGATGGACCGGGTGCTCAGCGCTCGCGGCCTCGACGTCATCGTGACGAGGATGCGCCAGACCGAGAAGGAGATGGCCAGCGAGGACCCGCAGGTCCAGGCCGCGGCGCTGGAGCGGTACCCGAAGCTGGAGACGCGTTTCCTCGCGGCGGGCGGGTACTCGGCCGAGTCCGAGGCGCACCGCATCACGAGCAACCTGGCGCTCGACGACCGGATCCTCGCCCAGCCGCTGCACACGCTCTCCGGCGGCCAGCGTCGCCGGGTCGAGCTGGCGAGGATCCTGTTCTCTGGCGTGGACACGTTGCTGCTCGACGAGCCCACCAACCACCTCGACGCCGACTCCATCGTGTGGCTGCGCGAGTACCTGCGGTCCTACTCCGGGGGGTTCATCGTGATCTCCCACGACGTCGAGCTGCTGCGCGCGTGCGTGAACAAGGTCTTCCACCTCGACGCGAACCGCGGCGAGCTCGACCAGTACAACCTCGGCTGGGACAAGTACCTGGAGCAGCGCGAGCAGGACGAGCGCCGTCGTCGGCGCGAACGCGCCAACGCCGAGAAGAAGGCCGAGACCCTCATCGCCCAGGCGAACAAGATGCGCGCCAAGGCCACCAAGGCGACCGCCGCGCAGAACATGCTCAAGCGGGCCGAGCGTATGCTCGCCGGCACCGAGGGCGAGCGGCAGACGGACAAGGTGGCCGCGCTGCGGTTCCCGAAGCCGTCGCCCTGCGGCAAGACGCCGCTGATGGCACGGGAGCTGTCCAAGAGCTACGGCTCGCTGGAGGTCTTCACGGGTGTCGACCTGGCGATCGACCGGGGGTCACGGGTCGTCATCCTCGGACTGAACGGTGCGGGCAAGACGACGATGCTGCGGCTGCTCGCCGGTGTGGAGACGCCGGACACGGGCGAGATCCTGCCGGGCCACGGGCTGAAGATGGGCTACTACGCCCAGGAGCACGACATGCTCGACATGGACGCCACCGTCGTGGAGAACCTGCGGCACGCCGCCCCCGACCTGACCGACACCCAGGTGCGCACCACGCTGGGGTCGTTCCTGTTCAGCGGCGACGACGCCGACAAGCCCGCGCACGTGCTCTCCGGCGGGGAGAAGACCCGCCTGGCGCTGGCCACGCTGGTCGTCTCGAGCGCGAACGTGCTGCTGCTCGACGAGCCGACGAACAACCTGGACCCGGCCTCGCGCCGGGAGATCCTCGGGGCGCTGAACACCTACGAAGGTGCCGTCATCATGGTCACCCACGACGACGGTGCGGTCGACGCGCTGAACCCGGAGCGGGTGCTGCTGCTGCCCGACGGCGACGAGGACCTGTGGTCGGACGACTACGCCGAGCTGGTGTCCCTGGCCTGATGCTGGGCGGCGTCCACCAGGGCGTCCTCGTAGTCCTCGTCGACGCGGCGCCGGCGCTCGCGGCGGGGGCGTGAGGTCCCGCCCGGGTCGTCGGCGGCCAGCAGCTCGCCCGCGGTGACGGTCGCGGCACGCGTCTCGCGGCGCCACAGCAGCACGTAGCCACCCACGGCGCCGAGCGCGAAGATCGCCCACTGGAACGTGTAGCTCAGGTGCGAGCCGGGGTCGGTGTCCGGGCGGGGGAGCGCGACCGGGGTCTCGGCGGCCGCCGGGTCCTCGTCCCGCAGCTGCCCGTAGGCGCCGACCGTCGTGCCGTCCGCCCAGGCCCCGCCCTCGGGGCCCTGGTCCAGCACCTGGTCGGTGTTGATCCGCACCACGGTGCCCGACGGCGCGCCCCGGTCGGAGGCCGGCTCGTCGGCGCGCAGCGTCACGGTCACGGTGACCTCGCCGGACGGCGGCTCCGGGACGAGGGCAGGCTCGGTGGCGTCCGCCCCGAGCGGGACGAAACCGCGGTCGACCACCAGTACCGTCTCCTGCCCGTCCAGCTCCGTGCGCAGCGGGACCAGCAGGTGGAACCCGGGCGTGCCGCCGACCGGCCGGTTGCGCAGCAGCACGGTGCTCTCCGGGACGTACTCGCCCGTGACCTCGGCCGGCCGCCACACGTCCTCAGGAGCGAGGGTGTCCCCGGGGCCGGTCACCAACGCCGACAGCGGCTCCGGCGCGGCGGTGTAGTTGGTCTCGACGAGGTCGATCTGCGCCTGGCGGTCGGTGTACCGGTGCCACTGCCAGAAGGCGGCCAGGACGCACAGGGACGCCAGCAGCACGGCGGCCAGACCGAGCGTGACCCACTGACGGCGGGTCCGCTTCACGCACGCTCCAGCTCGTCGACCCCGACGGTCTGCTTCCAGAAGCTCCGGGCACCGAGGAACTGCTCGAGGTGGTCGCGGTGGTCGTCGCAGGCGAGCCACACCTTGCGCCGTTCGGGCGTGTGCAGCCGAGGGTTGTTCCACAGCAGACCCCAGCGCGCGTCCGCGTGGCAGCCCTTGGCGGAGCAGACCAGGGCGTCGTCGGCGACGGGGTCGGCCCCCAGGCCGAGCACGTCCATCAGTCGTCCTTCCGGTCGGGGTCGTCGGTCTGCTCGACGATGCGGATCTCCTCCTGCGGGGCCGAGGCGCTCGCGGGCAGCTCGGGCGGCATCGCCGGCGGGACGGCCTCGACGTCCCGGGCCGACCGGTCGCGACCCGCGTTCGCGAAGAGCACGGCCGTGTACGGCAGGATCACGGCACCGGCGACGAACACCCACAGCAACCAGCCGTCGACGAACAGCGCCGCGGTGATGATGAGCACGACGCGCAGACCCATCTGGATGAGGTACGTGCGCATGCGCCGGTGCTGGTCGTCCGTCAGGTTCGTCGGGACGGCCGTGATCGAGTGCACCTCGGACGGGCTGGACGTACTCACCCGGTCAGTCTACGGCGGCTCGGCGATGGTCCGGATTTTGGAGGGTTCCCACAACGCCGGGGCGTGACATGTGGCGCGCCGTCAGCGCGGCCGGGGGGCACCGACCGGGTACGGTCGCTGCGGCGTACGTCGTGCGTCCGGGCACGGCCCGTCGTCGAGAGGAGCATCCCGTGGCAGAGCAGGCAGCAACCGGTGGTCGCACCGTGGTCGTGACCGGGGCCGCGCGCGGCATCGGGCGGGCGATCGCGGAGCGCTTCGTCGCCGCCGGCGACACCGTCGCGACGATCTACCGCGGGGGAGACCTGCCCGAGGGGGTGCACGGGTTCGTCGCCGACGTCACCGACAGCGCCGCCGTCGACGCCGCGTTCACCGAGATCGAGCAGCAGCTCGGCGCGCCGACCGTCCTCGTGGCCAACGCCGGCGTGACGCGCGACCAGCTCCTGATGCGCATGAGCGACGAGGAGTTCGAGCAGGTCGTCGACGTCAACCTCACCGGGACCTTCCGGTGCGTGCGGCGCGCCTCCAAGGGCATGATCCGTGCGCGTGCCGGACGGATCGTCCTCATCGGCTCCGTCGTCGGCCTCTACGGCGGCGCCGGGCAGGTCAACTACTCCTCGACCAAGGCCGCCCTGGTGGGCATGGCCCGGTCGATCACCCGCGAGCTCGGCGGACGCGGGATCACCGCCAACGTCGTCGCCCCGGGGTTCGTGGAGACCGACATGACCGCGGCCCTGCCGGAGGACACCCAGAAGAAGTACAAGTCCTCCATCCCGGCCGGACGGTTCGCCGACCCCGCCGAGATCGCCGGGGTGGTCGAGTTCCTCGCCTCCGACGCCGCCGCCTACGTCTCCGGCGCCGTCGTGCCCGTCGACGGCGGCCTCGGCATGGGGCACTGACTGTCCCTCGGGCATCCCCACCCAGTACGCTCCGGAAAGAACTTCACCGAAAGGTCACCATGGCTCTGCTCGACGGCAAGAAGCTGCTCGTCACGGGCGTCCTCACGGACAGCTCCATCGCCTTCCACGCCGCACGCCTCGCCCAGCAGGAGGGCGCCGAGGTCGTCCTGACGTCCTTCGGGCGTCAGATGAAGCTCACCCAGGCCTTCGCCAAGCGCCTGCCGGTCACCGCGCCCGTCGTCGAGCTCGACGTCACCAGCGGCGAGGACCTGGCGGCGCTCGCGGAGCGCGTCGGGGAGCACACCGACCGGATCGACGGGGTCGTGCACTCCATCGGGTTCGCGCCCCAGAGCGTCATGGGCGGCAACTTCCTGTCGGCCGAGTGGGACGACGTCGCCACCGCCGTCCAGATCTCGACCTTCTCCTACAAGTCGCTCATCACCGCGGCCCGGCCGCTGATGACCGACGGGGGGTCGTACGTCGGCCTGACCTTCGACGCCCAGTTCGCCTGGCCCGTCTACGACTGGATGGGTGTGGCCAAGGCCGGTCTGGAGTCCGCCAACCGGTACGTCGCCCGCGACCTGGGCCCGGAGGGCATCCGGGCCAACCTCGTCTCGGCCGGCCCGATCCGCACCACCGCCGCGAAGTCCATCCCGGGCTTCGAGACCATGGAGGACGCCTGGCCGAAGCGCGCCCCGCTGGGGTGGGACCAGACGACCGCCGAGCCGGCCGCACGAGCGGTCGTGGCGCTGCTGTCCGACTGGTTCCCCGCCACGACCGGCGAGATCGTGCACGTCGACGGCGGCCTGCACGCGATGGGACAGTGATCTCGGCCCGATGAACGTGTCGTCGACGCACACGCCGGACGTCCCGCGCGAGGGGCGCCGTCTCGTGCTGCTGCGGCATGCCAAGGCCGAACCGGGCAGCGACCCCGTCCCGGACGCCGACCGACCGCTCGCCCTCCGGGGGCGCAAGCAGGCCGGTCGGGTCGGGTCGGCCCTCACCGCGGCCCACCTCGTCCCCGACCTGGCGCTCGTCTCCTCGGCGCTGCGCACCCGCCAGACCTGGGAGCTGGCCGCCGCGCACCTGCCGTCGCGCGAGTCGATCACGGTGGACGTGCGCGACGAGCTGTACGCCGCCAGCGTCAAGGACGTGCTCGAGCTCGTCCGCGGTGCCGCCGACGACGTGACGACGGTTCTCGTCGTCGGGCACGAGCCGACCATGGCCGCCACGGCGGCCTACCTGGCGGCCCCGGGTTCGGACGACGCCGCGCTCGCCCAGGTGCGGGTCGGGGTGCCGACGGCGACCTACTCCGTCCTGCACGCCGAGGACCTGCCCTGGTCGCGGTGGGGGAAGAACAGCGCGACCCTGGTGCGGGTGGGTCGGCCCTCCTGAGACGAGCCGACCCGTCGCCTCAGGACGGGTGCGTGTCCGCGGCGGTCCGCCGTCCGTCGACCGTGTCGACGATCCGCAGCACCGCGTCCAGGCGCGGTCCGTCGAGGCTGTAGGGCGCCCGCGCCCGCACGGCGGGCTTCGCCGCGAAGGCGATCCCGATCCCGGCCGCGTCGATCATGTCCAGGTCGTTCGCGCCGTCCCCGACCGCCACGGTGTCCGCCATCGACAGCCCGAGCTCGGCGGTCCACTGCCGCAGCGTGGCCTCCTTGAGCGCGCGGTCCACGACCGGCCCGGTCGTGCGACCGGTCAGCACGCCGTCGACCGCCTCGAGACGGTTGGCCCGCCAGCGCGTGATCCCCAGCGACGTCGCCAGCGGCTCGAGGACCTCGGCGAAACCGCCGGAGACGAGGCCGAACTCCCACCCGCGACGTCGCACCTCGGCCACGAGCTCCTCCGCGCCCGGCGTGAGCACAACGGCCTCGCGGACGGCGTCCAGGGCGCTCACCGGCACCCCGGCGAGCGTGGCGACCCGCTCGCGCAGGGAGTCGGCGAAGTCGAGCTCGCCGCGCATCGCCCGCTCGGTCACCGCGGCGACCTGCTCGCGGGTGCCGGCGTGCTCGGCGATGAGCTCGATGACCTCCTGGGTCAGGAACGTCGAGTCGACGTCGGTCACGACCAGCCGCCCCGGGCGGGGCCGTGCGGTGGAGTGCTCGGGCAGGCGCGTCGGGGCGCTGTCAGGCAACGTGAGTACCCTTCGGGACGACGGTGATCCCCGAGTCGGTGACGGTGAACCCGCGGGCCCGGTCCTCCTCGTGGTCGACGCCGATCCGGGCCCGCTCGTCCACCACCACGTTCTTGTCGAGGATGGCGCGGTGGACCTGGGCGTGCCGGTGCACCTGGACGCCGTCCATCACGACCGAGTCGGTGAGCGTCGCCCAGGAGTGCAGGTGCACGCCCGGGGACAGGATGGACCCCGCGACGGTCGCGCCGGAGACGAGGACACCAGGTGAGACGATCGAGTCGGCGGCGTGCCCCAGCCGGCCGGGCCCGGCGTGGACGAACTTCGCCGGCGGCAGTCCCGTGTACCCCGTGTACAGCGGCCAGTCCTCGTTGTAGAGGTTGAACACCGGCTGGACGGCGATGAGGTCCTTGTTCGCCTCGAAATACGCGTCGATCGTGCCGACGTCGCGCCAGTAGTACCGGTCACGGTCGGTGGCCCCGGGCACGTCGTTGCGGATCATGTCGTAGACGCCGGCCGTGCCCTCGTCGACGAAGGCCGGGATGATGTCGCCGCCCATGTCGTGCCGTGAGTCCGGGTTCGCCGCGTCCTTGGTGACGGCCTCGACCAGCGCGTCGGCGTCGAAGACGTAGTTGCCCATCGAGGCCAGCACCTCGGTGGGGGAGTCCGGCAGGCCCACCGGGTTGACGGGCTTCTCGAGGAACTCCCGGATGCGCGTCGGGTCCTGCGGGTCGACGTCGATGACGCCGAACTGGTCGGCCAGGGCGATGGGCTGGCGGATCGCCGAGACGGTCGCCCGGGCGCCGGACTCGACGTGCGCCTCGACCATCTGGGAGAAGTCCATGCGGTAGACGTGGTCGGCCCCCACCACGACGACGATGTCGGGACGCTCGTCCTCGATGATGTTGAGCGACTGGTGGATCGCGTCGGCCGAACCGAGGTACCAGTGCTTGCCGACGCGCTGCTGGGCCGGGACCGAGGAGACGAAGTTGCCCAGCAGGGGCGACATGCGCCAGGTCTTGGAGATGTGCCGGTCCAGCGAGTGCGACTTGTACTGCGTCAGCACCACCACGTGCAGGTACTGCGAGTTGATGATGTTCGACAGGGCGAAGTCGACCAGCCGGTAGATCCCGCCGAACGGCACCGCGGGTTTCGCGCGCTGTGCCGTCAACGGCATGAGTCGTTTGCCCTCGCCGCCTGCGAGAACGATGGCCAGGACCCGGGGATGTGACGACGCCATGGGTCGACCCTAGAACCTCGGCGGCGTGCATGCCGCACGACGCGGCGGGCGACGCTATGTTGAACGGGTGAGCACCCGACCCACCATCGACCTGTTGACCCGCGAGTACCCCCCGCACGTCTACGGTGGCGCCGGCGTGCACGTGGCCGAGCTCTCGGCCGTGCTGCGCGACCACGCCGAGGTGCGCGTGCGCTGCTTCGACGGCCCGCGACCGGACGCCGACGACGTGACCGGCTACGACGTGCCCGGCACGCTGACCGCGGCCAACGCCTCCCTGCGCACGCTCGGCGTCGACCTCGCGATGGCCGAGGACGTCGCCGGGGCCGACGTCGTGCACTCCCACACGTGGTACGCCAACATGGCCGGCCATCTCGGCGGGCTGCTGCACGACGTCCCGCACGTGGTGACCGCCCACTCGCTGGAGCCGTTGCGGCCCTGGAAGGCCGAGCAGCTCGGCGGCGGGTACGCCGTGTCCAGCTGGGCCGAGCGGACCGCGTACCTCGGCGCGGCCGGCGTCATCGCGGTCTCCGCCGGGATGCGGGCCGACATCCTGCGCTGCTACCCCGAGCTCGACCCCGACCGGGTGCACGTGGTGCACAACGGCATCGACCTGGACGGCTGGGTCCGCCCGCACCGGGACGCCGTGGCCCGGGTCGCCGCAGCCCGCGGGATCGACCTCGACCGGCCCGCCGTCGTCTTCGTCGGGCGGATCACCCGGCAGAAGGGGCTGCCGCACTTCCTGCGCGCCGCCGCCCAGCTGCCCCCCGAGGTGCAGGTGATCCTGTGCGCGGGCGCCCCGGACACCGAGGAGATCATGGCCGAGGTGCGCGGGCTGGTCGACGAGCTGCGCGACGCCCGCGGCGGCGGACCCGAGGCGGGGGTCGTCTGGATCGAGGAGATGCTGCCGCGCGACGAGCTGTGCGCCGTCCTGGCGGCGTCGACCGTCTTCGTCTGCCCCTCGGTGTACGAACCCCTCGGCATCGTCAACCTGGAGGCCATGGCCGTCGGGCTCCCCGTGGTCGGGACGGCCACCGGCGGCATCCCCGAGGTCGTCGACGACGGTGTGACGGGCACCCTGGTCCCGATCGAGCAGTCCGACGACGGCACCGGGACGCCGCTCGACCCGGAGCGGTTCGAACGGGACCTGGCGACGGCGCTGACCGACCTGGCCGGCGACCCCGCCCGGGCCGCCGAGATGGGGGCTGCCGGCCGGCGTCGTGCCCAGGAGCACTTCGCCTGGTCCGCGATCGCCGAGCGCACCATGGACGTGTACCGGCGCGTGCTGGCGACGTGAGCCCGGCGCGTCGTCGCCGCCAGGGGCTCTGGGAGGATGTCCGCGTGCGCGCCCTGAGCCCGGAGGAGAAGGTCCGCCCGGCGGCCTTCCTGCGTGCGGGTACGGGGGACGCGGCGACGTTGCTCGTGCTGCGTGCGATGCGCCGTGCGGTCTGGCCGCTGATGGTGCTCGGTCTCGCGGTGGCCCTGTCGAGCGGGGACCTGACGGCCGAGGAGCTGGACCAGCTGACGAACCCGGTCGAGCTGACCGACCCCTCCCGGCTGTGGGCGCTCGTCCTGTCCCCCCTGGTCGTGCTCGCCGCCGGGCTGGCGCTGCGTCTCGTCGTCAACCTCACCGCTCTGGTCGTCTCGGCGCCGCTGGCACGGGGCGCCTGGGTCGCCGGGACGGAGGCGACCTCCCGCTGGCGGCGGCTGATGGACCTGACCCACCTGTCCGCGGGGTATCGGTCGGTGCGCTGGTCGTACGCGGTCCAGCGCGAGGCCGTGGCCCGCTGCGGGCTCCTGGGACGCCAGCTCGCGCTGGCCGAGACGTTCGGGCGCATCGCGCTGCCCGTGTCGGTCGCCGTCCTGCTCTGGGTGCTGTTCCAGGGCGTGCCGGACGCGGTGGGCACCCTGCAGGGTTGAGCAGGGCGCGTGGCGTCATCCCACCGCCGCGTAGGTCGCCGCCCCCAGGGCCCGCCGGGCGGTGCGGTCGACCTCCCGCAGCGCGGTGGAACGCTGGTCGGCCTGCCAGAGGTTCACGGCGCCGCCGTCGTCGGCCGTCGCGAGCTCGACGATCTGCAGCAGGCGCCAGGCGAGCTGCAGCACCCGCGCCCGGCGTCCCTCCAGCTCGGGGACGGGCCAGCCGGCCGTCGTCGAGTGCCGCAGCCGCTCGATGGCATCGGCGGCGTCGTCACGCCAGCGCGCGACGTCCAGGGAGTCCAGGGCTTCGGTGGCCACGACGAGGCTGCTGCGCAGCTCCCGCTCGGCGTCCGCGAGGGAGCCGACCGTCCCGGCCACCAGTGTCGACCACGGCGGCACCGTGATGACCTCCCACGACACCAGGTGCCCGGGCTCGAGCGCGCTGCCGAACGCGGTCACGCGTGGCACCAGGGCCCACGAGCCCGCCGGGGTGGCGACGAGCACGCACTCGCCGGACTCCACGGCGTCGTGGGCGGCAGGGGCCGGCACTCCCGACGGGTCGCCGGGCGCGGGCAGCAGGGCGCAGACCTCCCGGGGGCCGGCCGTGAAGGCGGCGACCAGCTCGGTCAGCGTGCCCGGGTCCGTGCCGGCGCCCGGCAGCCCGACCACCGTGTGGGGCTCGTCGTCGTCGGTGACCGACCGCACGGCGACACCGTGCGAGGCGCCGACGGCCTGGAGCCACAGCGCCAGGACCACGCTGCGCGGCAGGAGGTTCGTCGCTTCCACCCCAGCACGATAGACGCCCGCGACGCCGGTACGCTCGCAGCGGTACCTGCTGGTCGGCGGTCCGCGGGCGGGGCGGGCTCCGGTAGGGTCGGACACCATGAGCGCGGTACTCGACCTGCAGGGCGTCACCGTCCGACGCGGCACCTCGACCATCGTCGACTCGATCGACTGGAGCGTGTCCGAGGGGGAGCGCTGGATCGTCCTCGGGCCCAACGGGGCCGGCAAGACGACCCTGCTGCAGATCCTCGCCGCGCGGTCGCACCCGACCTCCGGGACCGTCACCCTGCTGGGCGAGCAGCTCGGCGCGACCGACGTCTTCGAGCTGCGCCCCCGCATCGGGTTCTCGTCGGCGTCGCTGGCGGACAAGATCCCGTCGGGGGAGACGGTGCGCGACGTCGTCCTCACCGCCGCGTACGGCGTCACCGGCCGGTGGCGCGAGGAGTACGAGGAGCTCGACGAGGAGCAGGCCCGGGCGCTGCTGGCCGCCTTCGACGTGGACGACCTGGTCGACCGCCGCTACGGCACGCTGTCCGAGGGCGAGCGCAAGCGGGTGCAGATCGCCCGGGCGCTGATGACCGACCCCGAGGTGCTGCTGCTCGACGAGCCGGCCGCCGGGCTCGACCTCGCCGGCCGGGAGGAGCTCGTGGGGGCGCTGGCCGAGCTCGCCGGCGACCCGGCCTCGCCGGTCCTGGTGCTGGTCACCCACCACGTCGAGGAGATCCCGCCCGGCTTCACACACCTGCTGCTCATGGGCGACGGCACCGTGGAGGCCGCCGGCCCGATCGAGGAGGTCCTCACCTCGGAGAACCTCTCCAAGGCCTTCGGCATGGACCTGCTGGTGGCGCACGGCGGAGGCCGCTGGCTGGCGCGCGCCGCCCGACCCGCCGGCCGCTGAGGCGGCCGGCGCGACACTCCCGCCGGACTCTGTCCGGGGACGCTCCCGTTTGGTAAATTCGGAGCAAAGCAGACGGTGAGGTCGGAGGCGTGATGGACGGCTGGTTGTGGTGGATCGCCGGGGCACTGGTGCTGGCGGTCGTCGAGATGATCTCCCTCGACCTCGTCTTCATCATGCTCGCCGGCGGCGCGGTCGCCGGCGGCCTCACGGCGGCGGGAGGTGGACCGTTGTGGCTCCAGATCATCGTGGCCTGCGTCGTGGCGGTGCTGCTGCTGGCGGTGCTGCGCCCCTGGCTCCTGCAGAACCTGCGTCAGCGCACGGACCTCGTCGAGACGAACGCCGCGGCCCAGGTGGGTCGGACGGCGGTCGTGCTCGCGGAGGTCACCGAGACCGGCGGCCGCGTCAAGCTCTCCGGTGAGGTGTGGTCGGCGCGCCTGCCCGACGACGGCGTCCCCAACAGCTCGGACCGGATCCCGGCGGGCGTGGAGGTGCGGGTCGTCGCCATCGACGGGGCGACCGCCGTCGTGACGCCCGCGTCCTCGCCGAGCGCGCCGACCACCGACGACGGCGGCCGGATCGTCTGACCTCCCTGCACCACCCACAACCGAAGGAGCGCTTCGTGGAAGGCATACCCATCTTCGTCTGGGTCGCACTGCTCGCCCTCGTCGTCTTCATCATCACCGTGCTGTTCAAGATGGTGCAGGTAGTCCCTCAGGCGAGCGCACAGGTCGTCGAGCGACTTGGGCGGTACGACAGGACCTTTCAACCGGGGCTGCACTGGCTCATCCCGTTCATCGAGAAGGTCCGGGCCCGTGTTGATCTGCGCGAGCAGGTCGTCTCCTTCCCCCCGCAGCCCGTCATCACCTCGGACAACCTCGTCGTCGAGATCGACACCGTCATCTACTTCCAGGTGACCGACCCGAAGTCCGCGGTCTACGAGATCTCGAACTACATCAAGGGCATCGAGCAGCTCACCGTCACGACCCTCCGCAACGTCGTCGGGTCGATGGACCTCGAGCAGACGCTCACCAGCCGTGACCAGATCAACGGCCAGCTGCGCGGCGTCCTCGACGAGGCGACGGGCCGCTGGGGCGTGCGCGTCAACCGGGTCGAGCTGAAGTCCATCGAGCCGCCGGCCTCCGTGCAGGGCGCGATGGAGCAGCAGATGCGCGCCGAGCGCGACCGTCGCGCCGCCATCCTCACCGCCGAGGGTGTCAAGCAGTCCCAGATCCTCACCGCCGAGGGCGAGAAGCAGTCCCAGATCCTGCGGGCCGAGGGCAACGCGCAGTCCGCGATCCTGCAGGCCGAGGGCGAGGCCCGGGCGATCCTGCAGGTGTTCGAGGCCATCCACCAGGGCAACCCGGACCCGAAGCTGCTGGCCTACCAGTACCTGCAGATGCTCCCGCAGATCGCCAACGGCACCGCCTCGAAGATGTGGGTCGTGCCGACCGAGTTCACCGCGGCCCTCAGCTCGGTCGCCAAGGGCTTCGGCGGGACCCCGGGTACGCCCGGCATCCCCACCGAGCCCGGCGACGACGAGGACGGCGGCGGTGCGGGCGCCCTGTCCACGGCCCTGGGCCAGGCCGGGCTGCAGGACCCGGGCGAGGCGCTCGCCGAGGCCCGCCGCCAGGCCGAGGCGGCCACCGCCGACGCCACGAGCTCGGGCACCCGGTCCGGCGCGCCGTTCGACCCGTCGGTCGAGCGCGGCCAGCGCCCGGCGGGGGAGCAGCCGCCCGCCGCGCCGCCGTCGCCCCGGCCGCGGCCGCTCGGTGACGAGGAACCGCCCGCCCCGCCCCAGCAGTGACCTGACGCGTGCCGTCCTCGCGCGGCACGCCCGGCGCGCCCCGCCGTCCACCGCTGGACGGCGGGGCCCGCCGCGTCCAGGCTGAGGGGTGCACCGCCCGCCACGGACCCAGGAGCCGCGATGCTCGTCGCGCTGATCCGGCGCTACCTGCGCCCCTACCTCGGCGCCGTCGTCGTGCTCCTGGTGCTGCAGCTCGTCCAGACGCTGGGGACGCTCTACCTGCCGTCGCTCAACGCCGACATCGTCGACCAGGGTGTCGTCCAGGGGGACACGGGCTACATCCTGCGGGTCGGGGGCTGGATGCTGGTCGTCTCCCTGGCGCAGGTCGTCTGCGCGATCGGGGCGATCTTCCTCGGTGCCCGGGCGGCGACCGCGTTCGGCCGCGACCTGCGCCGCGACCTGTTCGACGCGGTCCAGGGGTTCTCGGCCCGCGAGCTCGGGCAGTTCGGGGCGCCGTCGCTGATCACCCGGACCACCAACGACGTCCAGCAGGTCATGATGATGGTCCTGCTGACGTTCACGATCATGGTCGTGGCGCCGATCATGATGGTCGGCGGCGTCGTGATGGCGCTGCGCGAGGACGGCAGCCTGTCGCTGCTCCTGCTCGTCGTGGTCCCCGTGCTGGGCGTCACGCTCGGGTTGCTGCTGTGGCGCATGGTGCCCTACTTCCGGGCCATGCAGGCGCGCATCGACGCGATCAACGGCGTGCTGCGCGAGCAGATCGCCGGGCTGCGCGTGGTGCGGGCGTTCGTGCGGGAGCGGGCCGAGGCGGAACGCTTCGCCGCGGCCAACACCCGGCTCTACGACGTCTCGCTCGGGGCCGGGAAGCTGATGGCGCTGGCGTTCCCCTCGGTGATGCTCGTCATGAACCTGTCCCAGGTGGCGGTGCTCTGGTTCGGGGCCGCGGAGGTCGCCGACGGGTCGCTGCAGGTGGGCTCCCTCATCGCGTTCCTCAGCTACATCATGTTCATCCTCATGGCGGTGATGATGTCCACGATGATGTTCATGATGGTGCCGCGGGCCTCCGTCGCCGCGGGCCGCATCAGCGAGGTCCTGGCCACGGAGTCCTCCGTCCGCGAGCCGGACCGGCCGGTCGCCCTGTCCCGCCTGGCGGGCGGCGCCGGGCCGCGGGGGCGGGTGACCTTCGACGGCGTGCGGTTCGGCTACCCCGGTGCCGACGCCCCGGTGCTGCAGGACGTCACCTTCGCCGCCGAGCCGGGCGCCACGACCGCGATCATCGGGTCCACCGGGTCCGGCAAGACGACGCTGCTGAACCTGGTGCCGCGCCTCTACGACCCGACGGGTGGCCAGGTCCGCCTCGACGGCGTCGACGTGCGCGACCTGTCCCTCGCGGACCTGGGCTCCGTGCTGGGTCTGGTGCCCCAGCAGGCCTACCTGTTCTCCGGCACGATCGCCGACAACCTGCGCTACGGCCGGCCCGAGGCCACCGAGGACGAGATGTGGGAGGCCCTGGACGTGGCCCAGGCCCGCGACGTCGTCGAGGCGCTGCCCGAGGGTCTGCAGGCCCCGGTGTCCCAGGGCGGGACCACCTTCTCCGGCGGGCAGCGCCAGCGGCTCGCCATCGCCCGCGCGGTGATCCGGCGGCCGCTGGTCTACCTGTTCGACGACTCGTTCTCCGCCCTGGACTACGCCACCGACGCCCGCCTGCGCGCGGCGCTGCGACCCCGGACCGCCGAGGCCACGGTGCTCGTCGTCGCCCAGCGCGTCGCCACCATCCGCGACGCCGACCAGATCCTCGTGCTCGACCACGGCCGCATCGTCGGCCGCGGCACGCACACCGAGCTGCTCGCCTCGAACGAGACCTACGCCGAGATCGTCACCTCGCAGATGTCCCTGGAGGAGGCACGATGAGCGGGCCGGCGGCGCACCGCCCGCCGCCCCGACCGCCCGGGCCGCCCGCCGGGGCGCACGGGCCCCGGGCCGTCGCCGGCATGCCCACGGCCAAGCCGCTGGACTTCACCGGCTCGCTGCGCCGGTTCGCCGCCGTCATGCGGCCCGAGCGCGTCCGCGTCACCGTGCTGCTGCTGTGCGGCACCGCCTCGGTCGTGCTCACGGTGCTGGGGCCCAAGCTCCTCGGGGACGCGACCGACGTCATCTTCGCCGGCGTGGTCGGCCGGATGCTGGGGCGCGCCATGCCGCCGGGCACCACCACCGCCGAGGCCGTCGAGCAGCTGAGGGCCGCCGGCGACGTCAACCAGGCCGACATGGTCGCCGCCATGAACGGCGTCGTGCCCGGGGTGGGCATCGACGTCACCCAGCTCACCCAGATCCTCACGACGGTCGCGGCGGTCTACGCGGGGGCCTTCCTGTTCGGGTGGTGGCAGGCACGGCTGATGACCGTCGCCGTGCAGAACACCGTGCGGCGGCTGCGTGACGAGGTCGAGGCCAAGCTGCACCGGATCCCGCTCAGCTACGTCGACCGCCAGGCGCGCGGCGACATCCTGTCCCGCGTCACCAACGACATCGACAACGTCGCCCAGACGACCACGCAGACCCTGGCCCAGCTCGTCACCGCCGTGCTGACCGTGGTCGGCGTGCTGACCATGATGTTCTGGATCTCCTGGGTGCTGGCACTGGTCGCCCTGGTGACCGTGCCGGTCTCGATCCTGCTGACCATGGCGATCGCACGGCGCTCCCAGCCGCAGTTCGTCGAGCAGTGGGCCGCCACCGGCCGGCTCAACGCGCACGTGGAGGAGATGTTCACCGGTCACGCGCTGGTCAAGGTCTACGGGCGCCAGGCCGACGCCGCCGAGACCTTCGCCCGGGAGAACGAGGCCGTCCACGACGCGACGCGGCGCTCGCAGTTCATCTCCGGCACCATCCAGCCCTCCATGGGCTTCCTGGCCAACCTCAACTACGTGCTGGTCGCGGTCATCGGCGGGCTGCGCGTCGCGGGTGGTCAGCTCTCGATCGGGGACGTGCAGGCGTTCATCCAGTACTCGCGCCAGTTCACGCAGCCGTTGAGCCAGATCGCCTCGATGATGAACCTGCTCCAGTCCGGGGTGGCCTCGGCCGAGCGGGTCTTCGAGCTGCTGGACGCCCCGGAGCAGGAGCCCGACCCGGACCCGGCGCGGGACCCGGCGATGGTGCGCGGGCGGGTCGAGTTCGACGACGTGTCCTTCTCCTACGTGCCCGACGAGCCCCTCATCGAGCACCTCGACCTCGTGGCCGAGCCCGGCCGCACGATCGCGATCGTGGGGCCGACGGGGGCCGGCAAGACGACGCTGGTCAACCTCGTCATGCGCTTCTACGAGGTCGACGGCGGCCGGATCCTGCTCGACGGCGTCGACACGCGCGAGATGACCCGCGACGGGCTGCGGTCCCGGATCGGGATGGTGCTGCAGGACACCTGGCTGTTCGGCGGCACGATCGCGGAGAACATCCGGTACGGCGTGCGCGAGGGCCGCGACGTGTCCGACGAGGAGTTCCTGGCGGCCACCCGGGCGACGTCGGTCGACCCGTTCGTGCGCACCCTGCCCGACGGCTACGACACGGTCCTCGACGAGGGCGGCGCCGCGCTGTCGACCGGCGAGAAGCAGCTGCTGACGATCGCGCGGGCCTTCCTCGCCGACCCCGACATCCTCATCCTCGACGAGGCGACGAGCTCGGTCGACACCCGCACCGAGGTGCTCGTGCAGGAGGCGATGAACGCCCTGCGTTCCGGGCGCACCTCGTTCGTCATCGCCCACCGGCTGTCCACCATCCGCGAGGCCGACCTCATCGTGGTCATGGAGCACGGCCGCATCGTCGAGCAGGGCGACCACGACGGTCTGCTCGCGGCGGGCGGCGCCTACGCCCGGCTCTACGCGAGCCAGTTCGCCGCTCCGATGACGGACGAGCCCGACGGCGGTTCCGGTGCGTGAGACGCCGCCGCGCGTGCCACAGTGGAGCGCGTGACCGCACCCGACACCCGTCCCGACCAGGAGCCGACGTCCGCGGCCACGGTCGGGCCGGGCCGCCCCTCGCGTGGCGGCGGACTCGCCGTCGGCGTGCTCCTGGCCGTCGCCCTGCCGCTGGCGGTCCTGTCGTCCGGCGCCCTGGTTCCCGGCACCCCCTGGTGGGGGCACGTCGGGGTGGCGGTGTCTCCCTGGGCGGTGTGGTTCGTGGCGGCGGGGATCGTCGTGGTCGTGCTGGGGACGATCGCGCTGCTGCGCCGGGCGTCGGTGGCGCGGGTCCTGGTGCTCGCGGCCGGCGTCGTCACCACGGTGTGCGCGTTCGTCGTCGTGACCCAGCAGCTGCTCGTCGCCCAGCACCACGACGTCGCCGTCCGGATCGGCGAGCTGTTCGCCGTGTCCCGGGGTGACGTGTCCGCCGACCTGCACGCCACCTACGGGCAGCAGGACGGCGAGGCGCAGGAGCTGTCCGTCTGGCTGCCCCGCACCGGCGGGGACGACGCCCCGGCGCCCGTGGTCGTGCTCGTGCACGGCGGCGGGTGGGCCACCGAGAACCGCCTGCAGCCGACCACGGCCTCGCACGCCGCCTGGTTCGCGCAGCAGGGCTTCCTGGCCGTCAGCGTCGACTACCCGCTCTCGGACGACGAGCACCACCGCTGGGACGTCGTCGAACCGCAGGTGGCGTGCGCGCTGGTATGGGTGGGCCGGCACGCCGCCGAGCACGGCGGAGACGGCACCGCGGTCCACCTCGCCGGGGACTCCGCCGGTGGCAACGTCGCGCTGGACGTGGCCTACCGCGCCGCCACCGGGGAGATCGAACCCGCCTGCACCGGCGACCTGCCCCGCGTCGCCGCCGTCAGCACGCTCTATCCCGTGGCCGACCCGGTGGCCTTCCACGACAACACCGACCCGGTCGTCGGGAGCAGGGCACGGGTGCTGTCCGAGCGGTACACGGGCGGGACCCCCGCCGAGGTGCCCGAGCGCTACGCCGCGGTGACGCCGGCCGAGCACGTCGCCGGCGGGGCGCCGGCGACCCTGATGATGCTCGGGACGGCGGACCGTCTCGTCCCGCCGGCCGGCGCGCAGGACCTCGCCGACGAGCTCGCCCGGCACGGGGTGGAGCACGAGCTGGTCGAGCTGCCGCGGGCCGGGCACGCCTTCGACGTCGCCCCCGGGGGAGTGGGGACGCAGACCTGGCGCGAGCTGACGCTGCGGTGGTTCTCGGGGTCCTGACGCGGTGGGCTCCGCCGACGGCGGCTCGACGAGCCGACGGCGTCGACGGGTTCGGGAGTACGGGAGAATCGGCGGATGCCGCTCGTCCACGTCACCGACCCCGCCGACGCGCGCCTGCGCGACTACACCGACCTCACCGACGTCAAGCTGCGCACGGCCCGCGAGCCCGCCGAGGGGCTGTTCATGGCCGAGTCGTCCAACGTCATCCGCCGGGCGCTGGCCGCCGGGCACCGGCCGCGGTCGTTCCTCATGGCCGACAAGTGGCTCGACTCGATGTCCGACGTGCTCGCCGCGCACCCCGACGTGCCCGTCTTCGTCGCCGACGAGGTCGTGCTGCGCGAGATCACCGGGTTCCACCTGCACCGCGGGGCGCTCGCGGCCATCCACCGCCCCGCGCTGCCGGCCGTCGCCGAGCTGCTCTCGCGCGGCGGGGCGGCCGGGGGAGCGCGCCGGGTGGCGGTGCTGGAGGACATCGTCGACCACACGAACGTCGGGGCGGTCTTCCGCTCCGCGGCGGGGCTGGGCGTGGACGCCGTGCTGGTGACCCCGCGGTGCGCGGACCCGCTGTACCGGCGCAGCGTGCGGGTCTCGATGGGCACGGTGTTCCAGGTGCCGTGGACGCGGCTCGACGCGTGGCCCGCCGACGTGGGCGTCTTGCAGGACCTCGGGTTCACGGTCGCCGCCCTGGCGCTCAGCGACGACGCCGTCACCCTCGACGAGCTGGCGGCCGAGGCCCCGGACCGGCTCGCGCTCGTGCTCGGGACGGAGGGCGACGGGCTGTCGCGCGGTGCGGTGGCCGCCGCCGACCGGGTCGTGCGCATCCCGATGGCCGGCGCCGTCGACTCGCTCAACGTCGCCGCGGCCTCGGCGGTCGCCTTCTGGGCGACGCGCGTCCGCTAGGTCGACTTCTCCGGGGGCCGGCCGGTCAGTCCGTCGGCTGAGCCTCCTGCGGCGCCGCGGCACCGGGGGCGGCGCACGCGTCTCCCTCGCACAGCGCCGCCCCGGGGTCACCGAGGACGACGAACGGTCCGGTGGGGGTGCCGTCGTCGGAGGGCCGGTCGGCGGGGCGGTCCGGGGTGCTCACGCGGCGTCCTCGGCGGCGGCCTGCCGGAGCGCGTCGACGAAGACCTCCACCGGCTGCGCGCCGGAGACCGCGAACCGTGAGTCCAGGACGAAGAACGGCACTCCCCGGATGCCGAGGGAGGCGGCCTGGGCGACGTCCTGGTCGACCGCGGCGCCGAACGAGCCGTCGGCGAGGACTCCCAGCGCCTCCTCGCGGTCCAGCCCGACCTCGGCGGCCAGGTCGGCGAGCTCGTCGTGGCGACCGACGTGCCGTCCCTCGGTGAAGTAGGCCGCGAGCAGGCGCTCCTTGAGCTGGGCCTGACGTCCGTGGGCCAGGGCGTGGTGCAGCAGACGGTGCGCGGCCCGGGTGTTGGCCGGGTGGACCTGCTCGTAGTCGAAGGCGAGGCCTGCGCGGGCGGCGAGCTCTGTGGTGCGCCGCTCCATCTGGTGCGCCTGGTCGACGTCCACGCCCATCTTCGCGGCCAGCATCTCGGCGTGGCTGCCGGTGGTGTCCACGGGGAGGTCCGGGGAGAGCTCGAACGAGTGGTAGACGATCTCTGCCGGGACGTCGGCGACCTCGACGGCCGCCTCCAGGTTGCGCTTGCCGATGTAGCAGAACGGGCAGGCGATGTCGGACCAGACGTCGACACGGATCGGGGTGGCAGGCATGCGGGCGTCGCTCTCCTCGGGATGCGGTACGGGCCGCGGGGTCGGCCCGCCGTCGCCAACCGACCGTCCGGCACCGTTGTTCCGACCGAGGCGGCGCCCGGTGTGTGGTGCGGGTCACTCTTGCCGGAGCCTGGTCAGGTGAGGTTAGGCTGGCCTACGTGACCGAAGCCGTGACCGACTCCCGCACCGAGACCTCCGTCGCGCCGCGCCCCTGGCGCATGTTCGACGTCGAGGTCCTGCGCGTCACGCGGCTGTGCCCGTCCTTCGTACGGATCACCTTCACCGGTGAGGACCTGCACGAGTTCGCCGACAACGGCCGCGACCAGCGGATCAAGTTCCTGCTGCCCGCGCCGTGCGGCGGCTGGGAGTACCTGGACCGGCAGAACCCGGACTGGTTCACCTCCTGGCGTGCCCTGCCCGAGGAGCGTCGCAACCCGCTGCGCACCTACACCGTGCGCGCCGTGCGGCCCGCGCGGCGCGAGGTGGACGTCGACATCGTCCTGCACGGGGACACCGGGCCCGCCTCGCGGTGGGCGAACGGGGCCCGGCCGGGCTCGCCCCTGGTCATCCTGGGGCCGAACGCGGCCTACGACGGCGGCCCGCACGGCGGGCGCGAGTTCGCCCCGCCGTCCTCGAGCCACGCCCTGCTGCTGGCCGGCGACGAGACCGCCGTGCCGGCCATCGCGTCGATCTGCGAGTCGCTGCCCGCGGACGCCGTCGGGGAGGTCTTCCTCGAGGTGCCGCACGCCGAGGACCGCTGGACGCTCGCCGCCCCGGCGGGCGTGCGGGTCACCTGGTTGCCACGCGACGGCGCGGAGCACGGCGACGTCCTCGTCCCGGCCGTGCAGGACGCCGCCGACCGCCTGCTGGCGATGGGCGTGCGCCCGACGGCGGACGGCGCGGCCGCGACGCCGTCCGCCGAGCTGGCCGACGTCGACGTCGACACCGACCTGCTGTGGGAGGTCCCGGTCGACGCCGACGGGCGCCCCCTGGCGCAGGACACGGTGCTGTACGCCTGGCTGGCCGGCGAGGCCGGCGTCATCAAGACGTTGCGCCGCTACCTGGTGCGCACCAAGGGCGTGGACCGCCGGTCCGTGGCCTTCATGGGCTACTGGCGGCGCGGCCGCTCCGAGTGCTGATCAGTCCCGCACCACACCCAGGTCGTCGACGACCTCGACGCCCGGCGCGGCGCACAGCAGGTCGCCGGGCATGAGCAGCTTCGAGGACCGCAGCCCGGAGCCCATCAGGGCCGGGGCCGCGGCGTCGTCGAAGCGGCCGTCCACCAGGACCCGCCACGCGGCCGGCACCCCGATCGGGGTGATGCCGCCGTAGGCCATGCCGGACTCGCGCGTGGCGCGGTCCATCGGCAGGAAGGACGCCTTGCGGGCGTCGAGCAGCTTGCGCACCCGGGTGTTGACGTCGGCGAACGTCGTGGCGGGCACGACGCAGGCCGCGACGCGCTCGACCTCGCCGCGCCGGCCGGCCACCACGACGCAGTTCGCCGACGCCTCGGGCGGGAGCCCGTGGACCTTGTTGAGCGTCGCCGTGTCGGCGTGGTCCGGGTCGATCTCGGCGACGGCCACCTGTCGCGCGACCCGGGCGTCCGTGGCGGCCCAGTCGCGCAGCGCCGCGGCGACGGGCGCCGCCAGCAGGTCGGGCCGCTGCAGGGCGGGCTCCCACCCCAGGTCGCCCAGCGTGGGCAGGCCCGCCCCGGCCGTCTCGCTCATCGGCGATAGGTCCCGGTCAGCGTGGCGCGGGCGATGACGTGGAAGTACACGTTGAACGCGGCGTGCACGTTCGTGTTCTCGGTGGTCAGGCCGAGGGTGTCCACGTCGAGGGCGTGCACCGCGAAGACGTAGCGGTGGGCGTGGTCGCCGGGCGGCGGCCCGGCGCCCTCGAAGCCGATCTGCCCGCCGTCCGAGGTGAGCTGGAAGGCGCCGGCGGGCAGCCCGTCGCCGTCGGGCGACCCGGCGCCGCGCGGCAGCGAGGTCACCGAGGCCGGGACGTCCAGGACGTGCCAGTGCCAGTAGCCCGACGGCGTGGGCGCGTCCGGGTCGAAGCAGCTGACGACGAACGACTTCGTCTCGGGCGGGAACCCGGACCAGGCCAGCGCCGGGGAGGTGTTGCCGCCGTCGGCGGCGTGGTCGGCGGACATCGGGTCGCCCTCGGTGACGTCGGCGCTCGTGAGCTCGAACGTCGCCGGGACGGGCAGCAGCGAGTAGGGGTCCGGTGGGGTCGGCCGTGTGAAGTCCATGCCCCCACCCTGGTACGCGCCCCCGGCGGCGGCAACGGCACACGCGGGCGTGCGCACCCGGTGCGCCCTACGATCGCGGCATGACCGTGCCCACGTCGTGGCTGCTCGACGCCGACCCGGCGCTGCGGTGGCAGGTGGAGCGCGACCTGCTCGGGCTCGACGAGAGCGTCTGGCGTGCCACGCGCGCCCGGGTGGCGTCCGAGGGGTTCGGTGCCCGGCTGCTGGCGCTGCAGGACGACGACGGCCGGTGGGCCGGCGGCGCGTTCTTCCCGGGCGGGCAGGCGTACTTCGCCGTGCAGCGTGCCGAGGCCGACGCGCCCCAGCCGTGGACGGCGACGACGTGGTCGCTCAACGCGCTGCGCGAGTGGGGCCTGGACGCCGCGGTGCTGCGCGCCCGCGACACCCCCGGCCGCCTCGCCCGGGACTGCCGGTGGGAGTACGACGACCTGCCCTACTGGGGCGGGGAGGTCGACTGCTGCATCAACGCCTTCACGCTCGCCAACGGCGCCTGGCTCGGGGTGGACGTCGAGCCGGTCCTGGACCGTCTTCTCGAGGTGCGCCGGGCGGACGGCGGGTGGAACTGCGACTGGGTCGAGGGGGCCACGGTCTCCTCGGTCACCTCGACGCTGAACGTGGTCTCCGGGCTGCTGGACTACGAGCAGCGCGTCGGCGGCGACGAGCGCGCCCGCGAGGCGCGTCGCACGGGCCAGGAGTACCTGCTGCGGCGCCGCCTGATGTACCGGCTGTCCACCGGCGAGCTCATCGGCCCGTGGGTGCTGCCGGCCGAGTACCCGTACCGCGGCCGCTACAGCGTGCTGCGCGCGGCCGACCACGTCCGCCGCGCCGCGGCGTACGACGGCCTCGCCCCGGACGAGCGGCTGGCGGACGCGGTCGAGGTCGTGCGGGCGGCCCGCCGCGAGGACGGCACCTGGGTGCGCGACCGCCACCACCCGGGCGAGGAGTGGTTCGAGGTGGACGTCCCGGCCGGTGAGCCCTCGCGGTGGCTCACGCTGGCCGGGACGCTCCTGCTGCGGTGGTGGGACGGCGCGTGAGCGGCCGTCAGTCCTTGGGGCCGCCCGCGACGTACAGCACCTGACCGTTGGTGTACCCGGCCTCGGGCGAGCAGAAGAACGACACGGCCGCGGCGATGTCCTCGGGCCGCCCGACGCGGCCGGCCGGGACGTCCTTCGCGATGCCGGCCAGGAACTCCTCCAGCGGCACGCCGACCCGCTGGGCGGTCTCGGCGATCATGTCGGTCTCGATGACCCCGGGGGCCACGGCGTTGGCCGTGACGCCGAACTTGCCGAGCTCGACGGCGAGGGTCTTGGTGAACCCCTGCATGCCGGCCTTGGCCGCGGAGTAGTTCGCCTGACCGCGGTGCCCCTGGGCCGAGGTGCTGGACAGGTTGACGACGCGGCCCCACCCGGCGTCGACCATGTACCGCTGCACGGCACGGGTCATGAGGAACGCGCCGCGCAGGTGCACCCCGAGCACGGCGTCCCAGTCGTCGGCGGACATCTTGAACAGCAGGTTGTCGCGCAGGATGCCGGCGTTGTTGACCAGCACCGTCGGGGCGCCGAGCTCGGCGACCACGCGCTCGACGGCGTCGGTCACGGACTGCTCGTCGGCGACGTCCACGCCGACGCCGATCGCGCGGTGCCCGTCCGCGACGAGGGTGGCGGCGGTCTCGGCCGCGGCCTCCTCGCGCAGGTCGAGCAGCGCCACGGCGTGGCCGTCCGCGGCGAGCCGGGCGGCGGTGGCGGCGCCGATGCCGCGGGCGGCGCCGGTGACGATCGCGACGCGGTCAGTGGTGGGGGTCATCGAGGGTCCTCTCGTCGACGGTGACGGTCGGGGGCGGGGTTCTCCCGCGCGCCCGGTCCAGTGTGCCAGGCCTCGGCGACCCGGTTGACACCCGGCGCCGCGGCGCGTGTACTAGAGACATGTTCGAACAGATGTTCGAACAGGGGTCGACGGTCCGTCGGCCGCCGCATCACCGGGGGAGGGGGCGTGTGACCGTCGTCCCCGAGGCGCCCGCCCGCAGCGACCACGCCGCACGGCACGCGCGGGCGCTCGCCGCCCTGCGGTCCGCGGAGCGTGCGGTCCCCGCGCGGCCGCGGCCGACCCCGGTCGGCGTGCCCGGTCCCGGCGACGACGCACCGCCCGCCGCCGGGCCGCCCCGGACCGCCCCGCCCCGCGGCGGCCGCGCCGTGCACCCGGACCTCGCGCCGCTGCTGCCCGGCGGGGTGCTGCCCACCGGCGGCGTCCTGGCGGTGCAGGGGTCGACGAGCCTGCTGCTCGGGCTGCTGGCCGCGCCCTCGCGCGCCGGCGCCTGGACCGTCCTGGTCGGGGCGCCGGCCGTCGGGCTGCTGGCCGCCGCCGACGCCGGGATCGACCTGGCGCGCACCGTCGTCGTGCCGGCCCCCGGCCCGGACGCCCCCGCGGTGCTGGCCGCGCTGCTGGACGGCATGGACGTCGTCGTGGTCGGTCCGCAGGCCCCGCTGGCGGACGCCGACCGGCGCCGCCTCGCCGCCCGGGCCCGCCAGCGCGAGGCCGTCCTGGTCGCGGCCGGCCGCTGGGCCGGTGCCCACGTCACGCTCGACGCCCGCGGCGGGACCTGGACCGGCGTGGACGCCGGGGCGGGCTGGCTGCGCCGACGCACCCTGCGCGTGCTGCGCACCGGGCGCGGGGCGTCCGCCCGCCCGGTGGAGATCGACGTCGAGGTGCCGCTCGGCGGCGAGCCGCCCCTTGCCGCCTCCCCGGCGGACACCGTCGCGCAGGACCTGCCCGGCCTGCCCGACGACCGGCACCTGAGGGTCGCATGAGCACGCCCGGCCCCCACGGGACCCGGCACGCCCCCACCCGCACCGCGGCGCTGTGGGTCCCGGACTGGCCGGTGGTGGCGGCCCTGGCCGCCGCCGGGCTGGACGCGCACGTGCCGGCCGCCGTCCTCGGTGCCCGCGCCGGCGGGGGGACGACCGCCGGGCGCAGCGTCGTGGCGACCTCCGCCGTCGCGCGCAGCGCCGGGGTGCGGCGCGGCATGCGGCGTCGTCAGGCCCAGGAGGCGTGCCCCGAGCTGGTGCTGCTGGAGGTCGACGACGAGCGCGACGCGCGCACCTTCGAACCCGTGGCCGCGGCCGCCGAGACCGTCGTGGCCGGTCTGGAGATCGCCCGCCCCGGCCTGCTGCTGCTGCCCGCCGACGGCGCGGCGCGCTACCACGGCTCCGAGCCCGCGCTGGCCGAGGCCCTGGCCGACGCGGTGGCCGCGACGGGCCACGAGTGCCAGGTCGGGGTCGCCGACGGGCTGCTGGCCGCGGTGCTCGCCGCCCGCTCCGACGCCGTCGTGCCGCCCGGCGGGTCGGCGGCGGCGCTGGCCGCCCGACCCGTGGGCGAGCTCGTGCACGCCGTGTGCGACCCCGGTGTGGTGGCGGCCGTGCGCGACGCCGTGGGGCTGTGGTGGCGCCTCGGGCTGCACACCCTGGGGGACCTCGCCGCCCTGCCCGCGGCGAGCGTGGCCGCCCGGTTCGGCGACCTCGGTGCCTGGGCGCACCGCCTGGCTCGCGGCGAGGACGAGCGCCCGCCCGCCCGCCGCCGCCTCGAGGCCGACCTGGCCGTGGAGACCGCGCTGGACCCGCCCGCCGACCGGGTCGACGTCGCCGCGTTCGCCGCCCGCCGCCTCGCCGAGGAGCTGCACGCGCTGCTCGTGGCCCACGGCGTGGCCTGCGGCCGGCTGCGCATCACCGCCCGCACGACCGAGGGCGAGCTGGAGCGCTGCTGGCGCACCGACACCGCCGCCGGCGGGCTGTCCGCCGCCCGGATCACCGACCGGGTGCGCTGGCAGCTCGAGGGCTGGCTGACCGACGCCGCCCGGCGGCGCACCGGCACCGCGGGCTCGCCCGAGGTCGCCCCCGTGGTCCACCTCGCCCTCGCCGCCGAGGACGTCGCCCCCGCCGGCACCCACCAGCCCGCCCTGTGGGGCGCCGACGCCGGGCAGGACGAGCGCGCCCGCCAGGCGCTGGACCGGGTGCAGGGGCTGCTCGGCGGGGACGCCGTGCTCACCGTGCGCCGCGCCGGCGGCCGCGACCCGCGCCACCGGGTCCGGCTCGTGCCCTACGGCGAGGAGGCCGTCGTCGACCGCCCGCCCGACCGGCCCTGGCCCGGGGCGCTGCCCAGCCCGGCCCCGGCCACGCTGCTGCCCGAACCCGCCCCCGCCCGGCTGCTCGACGCCGCCGGCACCGACGTCGTGGTCGACGCCCGCCTCGGGCGCAGCGGCGACCCGCACCGGGTGCGCTGGGACGACCAGGAGCACCGCGTCGTCGGCTGGGCCGGCCCGTGGCCGCTGGCCGAACGCTGGTGGGCGCCCGACGGCGGCACCCGGCGGGTGCACCTGCAGGCGGTGCTCGACGACGGGCGCGGGCTGCTGCTCGCCCAGACCGCGGGCGCCTGGACCGTGGAGGCGCTCTATGACTGAGCCCCGCCCGGCATCCCGGTACGCCGAGCTGCACGCCCACTCGGCGTTCAGCTTCCTCGACGGCGCCAGCCACCCCGCCGAGCTCGCCGCCGAGGCCGCCCGGCTCGGCCTGGAGGCCCTGGCCCTGACCGACCACGACGGCCTGTACGGGGTGGTCCGGTTCGCCGAGGCCGCCCGCGCCGTCGGGCTGCCCACCGTGTTCGGCGCCGAGCTGCACCTGCCCGCTCCCGTGCCCGGCGGCGCGCCGGTGCTCGACGAGCCCACCGGCGTGCCCGACCCGCGCGCCACGCACCTGCTCGTGCTCGCCCGCGGACCGGACGGCTACCGGAACCTGTCGCGCGCGATCGCCACCGCCCACCTGGAGGCCGGCGTCAAGGGCAGGGCCCGCTACGACCTCGACCGGCTCGGGGCCGAGGCCGACGGCCAGTGGCTGGTGCTCACCGGCTGCCGCAAGGGGGCCGTGCGGCAGGCGCTCGAGCAGGGCCCGCCCGGCACGGACCCGCTGCGCGCCGCCCGCCGCGAGCTCGACCGGCTCACCGCCGTCTTCGGCCGCGACAACGTGGCCGTGGAGCTCACCGCCACCGGCGACCCCCGCGACGCCGACCGGCACCAGGCGCTCGCCGCGCTGTCGCAGGAGGCCGGGCTGCCGCTGGTGGCCACCACCGCCGCCCACTACGCCCGCCCCCGCGACGCCGACCTGGCCGGGGCGCTCGCGGCCGTGCGCGCCCGCTCCTCCCTGGACGACCAGGACGGCTGGCTGCCCGGCGCCCCCACGGCGCACCTGCGCTCGGCGGCCGAGATGGCCCGGCTGCACCACCGGCACCCGGCCGCCGTGCCGACGGCCGCCGACCTGGCCACCGAGTGCGCGTTCGACCTGCACCTGGTGGCGCCGGACCTGCCGCCGTACCCGGTGCCGGACGGCCACGACGAGGCGAGCTGGCTGCGCGAGCTCACCCACCGGGGCGCCGCCGAACGCTACGGCCCGCGCCCCGGGCCCGGTGTCGCCGAGCGGGAGCCCGGGGCGTGGGCGCAGATCGACCACGAGCTGCGCGTCATCGACCAGCTCGGCTTCCCGGGGTACTTCCTCGTGGTCTACGACCTGGTCGAGTTCTGCCGGCGCGAGGGCATCCTGTGCCAGGGCCGCGGCAGCGCCGCCAACTCCGCGGTCTGCTACGCCCTGGGCATCACCGCCGTCGACGCCGTGCACCACGGGCTGCTGTTCGAACGCTTCCTGGCCCCCGAGCGCGACGGACCCCCCGACATCGACATCGACATCGAGTCCGGACGGCGCGAGGAGGTCATCCAGCACGTCTACGCCCGGTTCGGGCGGACGCACGCCGCCCAGGTCGCCAACGTCATCTCCTACCGGCCGCGCTCGGCGGTGCGCGACGCCGCCCGCGCGCTCGGGTACGACGTCGGCCAGCAGGACGCCTGGAGCAAGTCCATCGAACGCTGGGGGTCGCTGCGCGGCCCCGACCCGGCCGGCCCCGCGGCGGACCGCGCCACCGCGGCGGACCGCGCCGCCGCCGGGGCCCCGGTCACCCGGCGCGACGAGCGCCGCGCCGAGGTCGCCGCCCGGTGGCGGCACGGCACCCCGCCGCGGCCGGACGCCCCCGTGGTCGACCCGCTCGCCGTCGACGGCGGGCTGCGCCGGGCCGACGACCCGCACGACGTCGTGCCCGCCCAGCCGCCGCCGTCGGCCGAGCAGGAGGGCCACATCCCCGCGGCGGTGCTGGACCTCGCCGAACGGTTCCTGCGCCTGCCCCGGCACCTGGGCATCCACTCCGGGGGCATGGTGATGTGCGACCGGCCCGTCATCGAGGTCTGCCCGGTCGAGTGGGCCCGGATGGAGGGACGCACCGTGCTGCAGTGGGACAAGGAGGACTGCGCCGACGCCGGGCTGGTCAAGTTCGACCTGCTGGGGCTCGGGATGCTCACCGCGATCCGGTACGCCTTCACCTCCGTCCGCGAGGCCACCGGGCAGACCCTCGCGCTGCACACCCTGCCGGCCGAGGACCCGCGCGTGTACGACCTGCTGTGCGCCGCCGACACCGTCGGGGTGTTCCAGGTGGAGTCCCGCGCCCAGATGGCCACCCTGCCGCGGCTGCAGCCCCGGACCTTCTACGACATCGTCGTCGAGGTCGCCCTCATCCGGCCCGGCCCGATCCAGGGCCGCTCGGTGCACCCCTACATCGAACGCTCCCGGGGCCGCGAGGAGGTCACCTACCTGCACCCCCTGCTGGAGCCGTCGCTGCGGCGCACCCTGGGGGTGCCGCTGTTCCAGGAGCAGCTCATGCAGATGGCGATCGACGTCGCCGGGTTCACCCCCGCCGAGTCCGACCGGCTGCGCCGGGCCATGGGCTCCAAACGCTCCGTGGAACGCATGGAGGCGCTGCGCGGGCGCCTGTTCGCCGGCATGACCGAGCGTGGCGTGCCGCCGGACGTCCAGGAGGAGATCTACGACAAGCTGCGGGCCTTCGCCGACTTCGGGTTCCCCGAGTCGCACGCCTACTCGTTCGCCTTCCTGGTCTACGCCAGCTCCTGGCTCAAGGTGCACCACCCCGAGGCGTTCTACGCCGGGCTGCTCGCCGCCCAGCCGATGGGGTTCTACTCCCCGGCGTCCCTGGTCGCCGACGCCCGCCGGCACGGGGTGCGCGTGCTGCGCCCGGACGTCAACGCCTCGGCGGCGCTCGCGGGCGTCGAGGCGCAGACGCACGACCCTGTCGCCGGCCCGGTCGAGCATGCCCGGGGGGCCCGGCCGGAGAGCGGGACGGGCCCCCCGGGCATGCTCGACGAGGGCGTCGTCGGCAGCGGCGGGGTGCCGCTCGACGTCGACGAGGCGCTGGCCGTCCGGCTCGGCCTCGGCGCCGTGCGGGGGCTGGGCGCCGACGTCGCCGAGCAGATGGTCGCCGAGCGGGCCGCGCGCGGGCCGTTCACCGACCTGCGCGACCTCGTGCGCCGCGTCGAGCTGTCCACCGCGCGCCTGGAGGCCCTGGCCACCGCCGGGGCGCTGGCCTCGCTCGGGGTGACCCGCCGCGAGGGGCTGTGGGCCGCGGGCGCGCTCGGGCAGGAGGGGCCCGCCACGCTCGAGGGGGTCAGCGTGGGGGTGTCCGCCCCGGCGCTGCCCGGCATGGACCCCCTGGAGATCGACGTCGCCGACGCCTGGGCCACCGGCATCACCCCGGACTCCACCTCACCGCTGGAGCACGTGCGCGCCGGGCTGGACCGCCAGGGCGTGCTCACGGTGGCCGCGGCCACGGCGACGGAGCCGGGACGCCGCGTCGCGGTCGGCGGGGTGGTCACCCACCGGCAGCGGCCGGGCACCGCCGGCGGGGTGACGTTCCTGTCCCTGGAGGACGAGACCGGGCTGCTCAACGTCATCTGCACCCCCGGGCTGTGGCGCCGGTTCCGCACCGTGGCGCGCGGCGCCCCGGCGCTCGTGGTACGCGGACAGGTGGAGCAGGCCGACGGCGCGGTCAACCTGCTCGCCGAGCACCTGGCGCCGCTGCGCCTGCCGGTCACGACCCGGTCGCGCGACTTCCGCTGACAGCGCTCGGCGCCGGTCCGCCCGCCGCCTCAGGCGAGCGGCACCACGACGCAGACCTCGAAGGTGCCCCGGGCCCGCCGCAGCAGGTAGCGCACCCGCCGGCTGGAGCGTTCCGCGGCCAGCTCGTCGCGCAGGCTCCAGCGCACCTCGACCCACAGCAGCGCCCAGCCCAGCTCGGCGGAGTCGGTGACCTGGGGCACCAGCGCGACGGCGTCCCCCGGGTCCGGCGCCCCGGCGTGCTCGCGCAGCATGTCGTGCACCCGCTCCGGGGTCGACAGCGCCACCGTCTCCTCGGCGAGCACCAGCACGGCGGTCGCGTCGAACCGGTCGGCGACCGCCTCCAGGTCGCCGGAACCCAGTGCCAGGCCCTGCTCGACGAAGTAGGTGCGCAGCGCCTCGTGGTCGTAGTCGCCGGTGTCGGTCGCCATCTGCCCACGGTAGGCCGGGTGCCGGGTCCACACGAGCCGACCGCCACGGCACGGCCCGGCGGCCGACCTTTTGACACGACCGGTCCGGTCACGTACTGACTGGAGGGTGCGCGTGCTCGCCCCGTCGGCCCTGACGGCGCGGGCACGCTGCGTGCATGAGACGCCACGATCCCGGGACGACCCGGGAGAAGGGAGACCCATGACCGCCATGGTCGAGACCACGACCGACCTCTACCCGAGCCGTCTGGCCCAGCCCGGCGCGTTCGTCGAGCGTCAGCACCCCACGGTGTGGGGCACGGCCGAGGACGGCCCGTTCGACGCCGACACCCTCGCGGCGCACGAGCAGCGGGGCTTCACCGTCCTCGAGGACTTCATCACCCCCGACGAGGTGACCCGGTACAGCGCGGAGCTGAGCCGGCTGTCCTCGGACGATTCGCTGCGGGGCGACCCGCGGGTCGTCACCGAGAAGAGCTCCGGCGAGGTCCGCTCCGTCTTCGAGGTCACGAGGCTCAGCCAGCAGATCGACGCGCTCGCCCGGGACCCGCGGCTGCTCGACCGTGCCCGCCAGCTGCTCGGCTCGGAGGTGTACCTGCACCAGACGCGCGTCAACTACATGCCCGGCTACAAGGGCGCCGGCTTCTACTGGCACTCGGACTTCGAGACCTGGCACGCCGAGGACGGCATGCCGGCCCCGCGCGCCGTGAGCTGCTCGATCGCGCTGACGCCCAACTACCCGTACAACGGCGGCCTGATGGTCATGCCGGGCTCGCACCGCACCTACGTGCCGTGCGTAGGCGAGACCCCGGAGAACTACCACCAGGACTCCCTCAAGGAGCAGCGGATCGGCGTGCCCTCCGAGGACGCCATCACCGAGCTCGCCCGGAGGTACGGCATCGACCAGTTCACCGGTGCGGCCGGCTCGGCGCTCTGGTTCGACGCGAACATCATGCACGGGTCCGGCAACAACATCACGCCGTTCCCGCGGTCGAACATCTTCCTGGTGTTCAACAGCGTCGAGAACGCGCTCACCGAGCCGTACAGCGCG
Source organism: Isoptericola sp. b515 (assembly GCF_030588125.1). Taxonomy (NCBI): domain Bacteria; kingdom Bacillati; phylum Actinomycetota; class Actinomycetes; order Micrococcales; family Promicromonosporaceae; genus Isoptericola; species Isoptericola sp. b515. Next base: position 57,571 of record NZ_JAUQYR010000005.1, read on the forward strand.
CCCGCGCCGCGGCCCGAGCACATCGGCAGCCGCGACACCACGCCGCTGCGGTAGTCCGGGAGCCGGGCTGGGCCGGGCAACACGGTGCCCGGCCCAGGTCGGCCGCCGGTCTGCCGGCCCGAGCGCCGGTGCGCTCGCAGCGCACCGGCGCCCGGTGCCGTCACCAGGCCTGCGCCAGCAGGTCGGCGAACACCTCGTCGGCGTCCACCGCGAGCCCGCGCGCGGCGAACCAGCGGCAGACCGTGCGGCAGTCGCGGTGCAGCAGCTCGGGGCCCGCAGGGTTGGCCACGAGGTCCACGACCTGGGGCACGTCGATGACGACGATGCGCCCGGCGTCGACCAGCACGTTGTACGGCGACAGGTCCCCGTGCGCCCAGCCGAGCCGGGCCAGCACGCTCATCGTGGCCAGCAGCTGCTCGAACCAGTCGGCGGCCTCGTCCGGGGCCGGCCGGCTGCGGTCCAGGCGCGGCGCCGCGACCGCCGTGCCGTCGTCGTCGACCGTGCCGACGAACTCCATGAGCACCTCGGTGCCGTCGACCTGCACCGGGTAGGGCACGGCCGCCCCCGCGTCCCACAGCGTGCCCAGCGTGGTGAACTCGGCGTCGGCCCACTGGGTCGCGCGCACGCCGCGCCCCCACGCCGAGCGACGGTCCTCGACGGCGCGCTGGTCGCGCGTGCGGCGCACGCGGCGTCCGTCGGTGTAGGTGCTGTCGCGGTGGAACTGGCGGTGCTCGGGGGAGCGGTACCGCTTGGCGGCCAGGAGCGAGGCCTGGCCGGGGTCGGCGGGCACGGCACGTTCGACGAGGAAGACGTCGGCCTCCTTGCCGGTCTTGAGGACGCCGAGCTCGGTGTCCAGGGCGGCGGCCGCGGTGACGACCCAGTCGGGTCGTGGCGCCGGGCCGCGCTGACCCTTGGCGACGGTCGGCCAGGTCGACCAGCGCTGGTCCGGGCCGGGGCCGTCGTGGTCGGCGGTGGTCAGGGAGAGGGAGAGGTTCGGGGGCACGGAAGGATCCTTCGGGTGGTGAGGGCACGAACGGTCCGGTGGGTCAGGGTCATCGCTCGGCCTCCTTCCGTGTCGGCCCGCGCAGGTCGCGGGTGCGTGCTCCGGCGCGTGCGGTGCCAGTCTGGGCCCGCCGGCGCGCGGGACGCACGGGATTTTCCGCGGCCTAGACTTGCACGGTGCGTCTGCTGTTTGCCGGAACCCCCGAACCCGCCGTGCCCGCCCTGCGGGCCCTGATCGACTCCGACCACGAGGTCGTCGCCGTGCTGACCCGCGCCGACGCCCGCGCCGGCCGCGGTCGCCGGCTGGTGCCGAGCCCCGTGCGCGTCGCCGCGGAGGAGGCCGGCCTCGAGGTCATCACCGACGTCCCGCGCGGGGAGGAGTTCGTGGCCCGGCTGCGCGCCCTCGAGGTGGACGCCGCCCCCGTGGTCGCCTACGGCCACCTGCTGCGCCCCGACGTGCTCGCCGTGCCCCGGCTGGGCTGGGTCAACCTGCACTTCTCCGTGCTGCCCGCCTGGCGCGGCGCCGCCCCCGTCCAGCACGCGGTGCTGGCCGGCGACGACGTCACCGGCGCCACCACGTTCCTGCTCGACGACGGCATGGACACCGGCCCGGTGCTGGGCACCTCCACCGAGACGATCCGGCCCCGCGACACCTCCGGCGACCTGCTCGGGCGTCTGGCCACCTCCGGCGCGGGGCTGCTCGTGGCCACCCTGGACGCCCTGGAGGCCGGCACCCTGTCCCCGCAGCCGCAGAGCCCCGACGGCGCCTCCTACGCCCCCAAGATCACCGCCGAGGACGCCCTGGTGCGCTGGGACGACCCGGCGCTCGCGGTCGACCGGCGCGTGCGGGCGGTCACCCCCGCGCCGGGGGCGTGGACGACGCTGCCCGCGTCCGAGGAGGGCACGCCGGGTGCCCGGCTCGGCCTGGGCCCGGTGCGCCCGCGACCCGACGTGGTCGACCTCGCCCCCGGCCAGGTGCGGGCCGGCAAGTCCGAGGTGCTGGTGGGCACCGCCACCCATGCCGTCGAGCTGGGCGAGGTGCGGCCCGTGGGCAAGAAGCCCATGGGCGCGGCCGACTGGGCGCGCGGCGCCGGACGGGACGTCGTCGAGTCCGGCGCCCCGCTGGGTGGTGCCCGATGAGCGAGGACCGTCGCGACGAGCGCCGCAACCCCCGGGGACGTCAGCGGGGGGCCGCCCGCTCCCGCGGGCAGGGCCACCGCAGCGCCCAGGCGCCCTCCGAGCGCCGCCGACGCACCGACCCGGCGCGCACCGCCGCCTACGACGTGCTGCGCGAGGTCGACACCTCCGACGCCTACGCCAACCTCGTGCTGCCCCCGCTGCTGCGCGAGCGCGGCCTGAGCGGGCGCGACGCCGGGTTCGCCACCGAGCTCGCCTACGGCACCCTGCGCCTGCGCGGGCGCTACGACGCGATCCTGGCGCGCTGCGTCAGCCGCCCGCTGGACCGCCTCGACACCGAGGTGCTCGACGTGCTGCGCCTGGGCGCCCACCAGCTGCTCGGCATGCGGGTGCCCGCCCACGCCGCGGTCTCCGAGACGGTCGCCCTGTGCCGCGACCGGGTCGGCGCCGGGCCCGCCCAGATGGTCAACGCCGTGCTGCGTGCCGTGGGTCGCCGCCCGCTGGACGAGTGGCTCGACGAGCTGCGCGCCGACGCCCCCGACGCCGTCACGGCCCTGGCGCAGGTCGGCTCGCACCCGGTGTGGGTGACCCGCGCCCTGCGCGAGGCCCTGCACGGGTCCGGGCGCGACGTCGGCGAGATCGGCGACCTGCTCGACGCGGACAACACGCCCCCGCGGGTGACCCTCGTCGCCCGGCCCGGGCTCGTGGACGCGGACGCCCTGACCGACGGCGCCGGGGACGACGTGCACGTGGAGGCCGGCCGCTGGGCGCCGACCGCCCGGGTGCTCGCCGCCGGGACCGACCCCGCCGACCTGCCGGCCGTGGCCGACGGACGGGCCGGCGTCCAGGACGAGGGCAGCCAGCTCGTCACCCTCGCCCTGGCAGCCGCACCGCTGGGCGGGCGCGACGCGCGCTGGCTCGACCTGTGCGCCGGCCCCGGGGGCAAGGCGGCCCTGCTGGCCGCGCTCGCCGCGCAGCGCGACGCCCGCCTGGTCGCCAACGAGGTCCAGCCGCACCGGGCGCGCCTGGTGCGCCGCGGGCTGCGGGCCGTGCCCGAGGGGGTCGTGGAGCAGGTGCGCACCGGGGACGGACGCGAGATGGGCTCCGAGGAGCCCGGCGCCTACGACCGCGTGCTCGTCGACGCCCCCTGCACCGGCCTGGGGGCGCTGCGCCGGCGTCCCGAGTCGCGCTGGCGACGCACCCCCGCCGACCTCGGGGTGCTCACCCGGCTGCAGGGCGAGCTGCTCGACTCCGCCGTGGACGCCGTCCGGCCCGGGGGAGTGGTCGCCTACGTGACCTGCTCGCCGCACCTGGCCGAGACGCGGCTCGTGGTCGACGACGTGCTGCGCCGCCGCGACGACGTCACCCGCCTGGACGCCCGCGCCGCCGTGCGTGACGTGCTCGTCCCGGGGGCGCAGATCGACCTCGGGCCCGACGACGGCGGCGCGGGCGGGCTCGACGTCCAGCTGTGGCCGCACGTGCACGGCACGGACGCGATGCACCTGACGCTGCTGCGCCGGACCGGCTGACCGGGACCGGCGTCAGCCGTCGACGGGCGTTCGTCGACGTCGTACCAGGCCGGTGACGGCAGCCGGGACGAGGATGGCCGTCACCACGAGGCCGGTCGCCGCCAGGACGGCCGCGGACCGCTCGGACGTCCCCCACACGCCCGCGCCGGCCTGGGCGACCAGGGAGGGGTCCTCGGGGTCGACGACCACGTCCAGGATCTCGTCCCGGGCCGGTACGCCGTGCCAGTGGCTCAGCATCGCCCGCTCGTACCCCTCGACGTCCACGACGAGCCGGTGGCCGACCGGTCCCGCCCAGTCGGCGTGGACGACCGTCGCGTGGGCGGGAACACCCTGCAGCTCCAGAGTGCGCGACCGCTCCCACGTGGCCACCACGAACCCTGTCGCCGCCACGGTGACGTCAGCGGAACGACGAGCAACGCGATCACGGTGCGCGTGACGGGGGCGTGCTGGGCGTGACGGGCGATGTGCCCCAGCACGTCGGTACGCCACCAGCCACGGCGTCGGCGTGACCAGAGCACCGAGACGCCGTACCCGGAGGGGAACCAGAGGATCAGCGCCAGCACGTCGAGGGCCGTGACGAGGAGGATCTCCGCGTCCACCAGGGGCTCGTCCACGGCGATCGCCCGGGCGGGGTCGTCGGGGTCGTAGACGACGTCGAGGACCGATCCTTCCCGCTTCCCTCCGGGCGGGTGCGCGATGCGCACGGTTCCGCCGGTACCGTGGAGCAGCTCGACCGTCACGGCCCCGACGAGGTCCCGGCGCCCGCCCTCCACGTGCACGACGCGTGCCCGGGACTCGACACCGTCCTGCGCGAGCGCGATCCGCGTACCGACGTGGTCGACGGACAGACCTGCCAGCACGAGCGAGAAGATGGTCATGAGGGCCAGGACCAGGGCGATGTGCCCCGTGGAGCTCGCCTCGACCCTGCGGAACGCCTGCTGCCACCGGGCCGGCGGGGGATGATGACCGGCGTGGTTCATCGGATTCTTCCGGGGCTGCCAGTCGGGATGTGTCCTGCGTGCCAACGGTCCGCCTCCCCGGAGTGTGTCGCCGCAAGGTAGCGCAGACGCGGCCCAAGACGCCAGGTATTCCTTGCACAGCGAGGGATGTCGGGATACTCTGACAGAAAGGTCCGTCAGAGAAACCTGACATCGGAGGCGACATGACCACCACCGACCGCTGGACCCGCGCCCGCGGCGCCCGTGACCTCGGTCGCTTCGTGCAGCAGGCCCGCAAACGCCGCGGACTCAGCCAGGCTGCGCTCGCGGACGAGCTCGGCCTGACGCGCCAGTACGTCTCCGAGGTCGAGTCGGGTGTCGGGAACCTCTACATCACCCGGCTGTTCGAGATGTTCGACGAGCTCGGCATCGACGTCCGGCTCGAGGAGCGGGGCACGGATGACCGCGTCTGAGCTCGACGCCTGGCTCTACGGCAGCCGCGTCGGCCGGTTCTCCGCGCGGGACACCGGCCGGGGCGCCCTGCGCGTGGAGCTGGAGTGGGACGCCGCGGCGATCGACCGCTGGGGATACGGGTCGCGCGTGCTGTCCCACCTGCTGCCCATGGACGCCGACGCCCCGCCCGCACCGGCCCGTGTGAACGCCTGGCTCGACGGACTGATGCCCGAGGGTCGCGTCCGTGACCACATGGCGATGGACGTCGGTGTCGACCCGGACGATCCGGTCGGCTTCTTCGGCGCCTACGGCGGGGACACCGTCGGGGCGCTCCAGTTCGTCGCCGTGGGCGCGGACCTCCGCAGCGTCGACGGTGATCCCGTACCGCTGGACGAGTCCGGTGTCGCCGACCTGCTGCGCGCGAGCATCGCCCGCGCGGGCGGGACGGCGCGCAGCCAGCGGCTGACGAGCTCGCTGCCGGGCATGGAGCCGAAGATCGGTCTCGTCCGGGACGCCGGCACCTGGTGGCGCGCCGCCCCGGACCGGCCGACCACCCACATCCTCAAGGTCGCCCGGGACGCCGACTCGCCGACTGCGGACCTCGTCGACACCGAGGCGGCGGCGATCGAGCTCGCACGGCGTATCGGCCTCACCACGATCCAGGCGCACGTGGAGACCTTCGAGGACGTGCGCTGCCTCGTGGTGTCCCGGTACGACCGTGTCCCCGACGCCGAGGCACCGGGCGGGCTGCGGCGGATCCACCAGGAGGACGCCGCCCAGGCGCTGGGCATCAACACCCGCGACCCGGAGCGCAAGTTCCAGCACGGACGGACCATCCCGTCGCTGCGGGCGATCGCCCAGGTGCTGCGCGACGACGGCTCCCGCCCGGACCGCCTCCTGGCGCTGACGACGCTCAACCTGGCCCTCGGCAACACCGATGCACACGCCAAGAACATCTCGATGCTGCGCCGCGCGGACGGGACGGTGTCCCTCGCCCCGGCCTACGACATCTCCATGCACCTGCACCACGAGCACGCCTCGCGCGTCTTCGCCATGGACGTGGCGGGCACGCGGGACATGGATGCGATCACCGGCACCGACCTCGTGGACGAGGGGGTCGCGTGGGGGCTGCCGCGTCGCCGGGCGGAGCGGGTCGTCACGACCACGCTGGACGGCCTGCGCACGGCGCTGGGGGAGGTCGACCGCGACGCCCACCCCGGCGTCGGCGAGGCGGCGTGGCGCACCGTCGAGGCCTGCACCGACCGTCTGCGCGCTGACCTGCGCTGACCGGTCAGTGCAGCGTGCGCTGCATCAGCATCGTGCTGACGTCGCGTCCGTGCTTGCGCCCGACGTCGCGCAGCACCCCGACGACCTCGAACCCGAGGCGACGGTGCAGGGGCACCGACCCGGCACCCGCCGGGTCGTCGGCGACGACCGCGACCACCTGGCGGATGCCGGCCACCGTGCAGGCGTCCAGCAGCGCCGACAGCAGGCGGGTCCCCACGCCGCGCCCCTGCGCGGCCGGTGCCAGGTAGATCGTGTCCTCGACGGTGTGGCGGTAGGCCGCCCGCGGACGCCAGGGTGTCACGTAGGCGTACCCGACGACCGCGCCGTCGAGCTCGGCGACGAGGAAGGGGAGTCCGCCCGCGTCCGCGTCCTCCAGCCGGTCGGACCAGTCGGCGGCGCTCGGCGGGTCCTCCGCGAACGTCACCGCCGTACCGGTCACGTACGGCGCGAAGATCGCGGCGACCGCCGGGAGGTCGGCCGGGACCGCGCGCCGGATCCGGGGACGGTCCACCGCACCGGGCGGCCCGTCGCCGGGGGAGGGGAGTGGTGCCACGGGGCGAGCGTAGACCGACCGCGGCCTAGGCTGAGGCCATGCCTGCACTGATCAACCCGAGCATCCTGTCCGCCGACTTCGCCAACCTCGAGCGTGACCTGCACGCCATCGCGACGGCGGACGCCGCCCACGTCGACGTCATGGACTACCACTTCGTGCCGAACCTGACGCTCGGCCTGCCGGTGTTCGAGCGGCTGGTGCAGGTCTCGCCGGTGCCCGTCGACGGCCACCTGATGATCGCGGACCCCGACCGGTGGGCGCCCGCCTACGCCGAGGCCGGCGCGGCGTCGGTCACCTTCCACGCCGAGGCGGCACAGGCCCCGGTGCGGCTGGCGCGCGAGCTGCGACGCCTGGGAGCCCGCGCCGGGGTGGCGCTGCGCCCGGCGACGCCGGTGGAGCCGTACCTCGACCTGCTCGCCGAGGTGGACATGATCCTCGTCATGACCGTCGAACCGGGCTTCGGCGGTCAGTCCTTCATCGAGGGCACGCTGCCCAAGATCCGCCGCGCGCGGCGCGCGATCAGCGAGCAGGACCTCGATGTGCACATCCAGGTCGACGGGGGAGTGTCCCGCGACACGATCGAGCGGGCGGCCGAGGCGGGGGCGAACGTCTTCGTGGCGGGCTCCGCGGTGTACGGCGCCGAGGACGTCCCGGGGGAGATCGAGACCTTGCGGGCGATGGCCGAGCGCCACGTGCACTGAGCGGCACGGAGCCGGGTCGGCGCGCGATGACGCGCCGACCTCGCTCCCACAAAAAATAGTGTGCCAAGCACCAAAGGGTGACCAGATCGACGTCCGCACCACGGACCCCAGCAGCAGGGACGCGAGGGTCTCCGTCTACGCTGGGGATCGTGAAGACCTTCGACTCCCTGTTCGCCGAGCTGTCCGCCAAGGCCGAGTCCCGTCCCGCCGGGTCGGGGACCGTCGCGCAGCTGGACGCCGGCGTCCATGCGATCGGCAAGAAGATCGTGGAGGAGGCCGCCGAGGTGTGGATGGCCGCCGAGCACGAGTCGGACGACGCGGCCGCCGAGGAGATCTCCCAGCTGCTCTACCACCTGCAGGTCCTGATGCTGGCCAAGGGGCTCACGCTGGAGGACGTCTACGACCATCTCTGAGCGCTCGGTCGTTCCCGGCCCGGCGCGCTCCGACGTCTCCACCGATCCAGACCAGAACGAGGTAACCCGTTGCTCCGCATCGCCGTCCCCAACAAGGGGTCACTGTCCACACCCGCCACCGACATGCTGCGCGAGGCCGGGTACCGCCAGCGTCGCGACGGCCGTGAGCTCGTGCTCACCGACGCCGACAACGACGTCGAGTTCTTCTTCCTGCGCCCGCGGGACGTCGCCGTCTACGTCGGCGCCGGCACCGTCGACGTCGGTATCACCGGCCGCGACCTGCTGCTCGACTCGGGCGCCGCGGCGGTCGAGCACCTTCCGCTCGGCTTCGCAGGGTCGACGTTCCGCTACGCCGCACCGGCCGGGACCATCACACAGGTGGAGGACATCGCCGGCAAGCGCGTCGCCTCGTCCTACACCCGGTTGGTCGCCGACCACCTGGCACGCAAGGGTGTCGAGCCCTCGGCGATCGTGCACCTCGACGGTGCGGTGGAGAGCTCGGTCCGGCTCGGCGTCGCGGACGTCATCGCCGACGTCGTCGAGACCGGGACGACGCTGCGCGCCGCCGGCATGGAGGTGTTCGGCGAGCCGATCCTGCGGTCCGAGGCCGTGATGATCCGCCACGCCGACGCACCGGAGCCCGCCGGGCTCGACGTCCTCACACGACGCCTCCAGGGCGTGATCACCGCCCGGGAGTACGTCCTGCTGGACTACGACGTGCCGATGGAGCTCCTCGACGCCGCGGTGGCGGTGACCCCGGGCTTCGAGTCGCCCACGGTGTCCCCGCTGCACAACGGCCAGTCGGCCGCCGTGCGGTCGATGGTCCGCCGGGCGGACACCAACCGCGTCATGGACGTGCTCTACGAGGTGGGGGCACGCGGCATCCTCGTCACGTCCATCCACGCCTGCCGCCTCTAGACGATGGTCGACGACGGCACCGGTCGGGAGTTCCGCACGTTCCGCCCGCTCTGGGCGAGGGTGGCGGTCGTCGTGACCGGTGCCGTCGCGGCGGGCGGCAGCCTGCTCGTCGGGCTCTTCGCCCCCACGGGCGTCCTGCTGGGCGACGGGACCAGGCTGTCCTTCGTCGTCTTCGCCGCGTTCGTCGTGTGGCTGCTGTGGCGCCTGGGAGGCGTGCACGCCCGTCCGGACGACGACGGCCTCACGGTGCGCAACGTCGTGCGGACCCGACGGGTCACCTGGCCCGAGATCGTCGCGGTGCGGATGACGACGAACGACTCCTGGGTGGTGCTCGACCTGGCCGACGGCGGCACCCTCGCCGTCATGGCGATCCAGCGCGCCGACGGCGAGCGGGGGATGGCCGAGGCCCGTCGGCTGCAGTCTCTCGTGCAGCGCCTGGGCGAGGCGCCCGACGTCGACTGACGCCGGGCGCCCCGTGCTCAGGCGGTGTGGGCGGGGTGCCGCTCGCTGCGCGGGGCACGACCCTGCGGTGCGCCCTTGTCCGGGGCGATGCGCAGCTGGCGGCCGGCGACGTTGGCCCGGCCGATCTTGTTCATCGCCGCGTCGTCGAGCGGCTTGGTGATGTCGACGAGCGAGAAGCTGCCGAAGATGTCGATCTTGCCGATGTCCGCGCCGCGCAGACCGCCCTCGTTGGTCAGCGCCCCGACGATGCCGCGGGGCTGGGCGCCGTGCGCGTGGCCGACCGCGACCCGGTACCGGGTGCCCTCGGCGGGGCGCCGGATGCCGCGAGACCGGTCCTCACGACGGTCGGCCCGGGGGTGGCGGTGCGTGCGGTCGCCGTCACGGTCCGACCGCTCGGCACGCTTCGTCTCCCGCGTGCGTCCGCCGCGGACCTCGGCGCGCTCCTTCTCGTGCTCGGCCTGAGCGGCCAGGTGCTGCGGCCCGTCGTCTCCCACCGCGAGCGCCAGCAGGGCTGCGGCGACCTGGGTGGGGTCGGGGGTGGTGCCGTCCTCGCCGGGGGTGAGGTGCTGGGTGAGCAGCTCGGTGTACAGGTCGAGGCGGCCGGCCTCGAGCCGGGTGGGCACCGTGGACAGGATGGTGCCGGCCCGGTGGGCGGAGACGTCGCGGGGCGAGGGGATCTCGGCCTCGGTGAGCCTGGTGCGGATGGTGCGCTCGATGTGCTTGAGCTTGCCGCGCTCGTGGGGGGTGACGAAGGACAGGGCCTTGCCGGTGCGGCCGGCGCGACCGGTGCGGCCGATGCGGTGCACGTAGGCCTCGGCCTCGCGGGGCAGGTCGAAGTTGACGACGAGTCCGATGCGGTCGACGTCCAGGCCACGGGCGGCGACGTCGGTGGCGACGAGCACGTCGAGGGAGCCGTTGCGCAGGCGCTCGACGATCTTCTCGCGCTCCTTCTGGGCGACGTCGCCGGAGATGGTGGCGGCGGAGACGCCGCGCTCGACGAGGGCGACGCCGACCTCCTCGGCGGCGGCGCGGGTGCGGGTGAAGACGATGGTGGCGTCGGCGTCGGAGGTGGCCAGGACGCGGACCAGCGAGCCGACCTTGTGCCGGAAGGGCACGACGGCGTAGGTCTGCTCGACGGTGGTGACGGTGCTGGACTGCCGGCTGACGGCGATCTGCACGGGGTCGGTCATGTGGGTGTCGGCGACGTGGCGGATCGCGGCCGGCATGGTGGCGGAGAACAGGGCCACCTGCCGCTCGGCGGGCGCCTGGCCGAAGATCTTCTCGACGTCCTCCGCGAAGCCCATGCGCAGCATCTCGTCGGCCTCGTCGAGGACGAGGAACTTCACGTCCTCGAGGGTGAGAGCGGAACGCTCCATGTGGTCCATGACGCGCCCGGGGGTGCCGACGACGACGTGCACGCCGTCGCGCAGGGCGCGCTGCTGCGGCTGGTAGGGGGCGCCGCCGTAGACGGGCAGGACGTGGACGCCGGGCAGGTGGGCGGCGAAGGACTCGACGGCCTCGGCGACCTGCATGGCGAGCTCGCGGGTGGGGGCGAGCACGAGCGCCTGGACGCGGCCCCGGGCGACGTCGGCCGCGGGGTCGAGCGCGGCGAGCAGCGGCAGGCCGAAGGCGGCGGTCTTGCCGGTACCGGTCTGGGCGACACCGGTGATGTCGCGTCCGGCCAGCAGGGCGGGGATGGCCTCGGCCTGGATGGGGGAGGGCGTGGTGAAGCCGAGGTCGTCGACGGCGCGCTGGAGCGGGTCGGGCAGGCCGAGCTCGCTGAACGCGGGCTGCACGTCGGTGGGCAGGGTGGAGTCAGGGGTGCTCATGGGGTTTGACCATTCGTCGGGTGCGGGGGAGTCCTGCGTCGCCGTGGCGGCGAGGCGGTCGCTCTGTCCCGTACACACACCTGCCCCGCCGCTGGTGGCGGGGCCCTTGAACACGCGGGAGGACGACGAACTCCGAGGGAATGCCCCCATGCTACGGGGCGTGCGGTCACCGGGGGAGGGCGGGGCCCGGTGAGTTTGCCCACTACGTCGTGGACGGGCCGCGGGTGCGTAGGATGTGCGAGGTAGCAGCCCGGTGGACGCAGGCGGTGAACGTGCAGGCAGGTGGGCAGGCCGACTCGGCGGTCTGGACGGTCCCGAACGTCGTCAGCATGCTTCGTCTGGCGCTGGTGCCCGTGTTCGCCGTCCTGATCGTCGTGGGCGAGGACGTGTGGGCGCTGGTGGTCCTCGCCGTGTCGGGCGCGACGGACTGGCTGGACGGCGTCCTGGCGCGCCGGCTGAACCAGGTCACCAAGCTGGGCCAGATGCTGGACCCCGCGGCGGACCGGTTGTTCATCCTCGTGACGCTGATCGGCCTGACCTGGCGCGGCGTCATCCCGTGGTGGGTGCTGGCGGTCATCGTGGCGCGCGACGTGATGCTCGCGTTCCTGGTGCGCCCGCTGGCCCGGCGTGGGTACGGTCCGGTGCCGGTCACGTTCGTCGGCAAGGCCGGCACGTTCGCGCTGCTGTACGCCTTCCCGCTGCTGCTCCTGGCGGCGATGCCGGGCGGCGTCGGTGCGGTGGCGCACGTGATCGGCTGGGCGTTCGCCTGGTGGGGCATCGGGCTGTACTGGCTGGCCGGCTTCCAGTACGTGCGGCACGTGCGCCGACTGGTGACCGACGACCGTGGTGAGGCGCAGACGGAAGGTGCGGCATGAACGTGGCGACGGGTCGGCGCCCGGACGAGTCGATGACGCTCCTGGTCGAGGTGATGGAGAGCCCGCTGGACGCGGGGTACGCCCAGGCGGCACGTCGCCGCGCGGCGGGGGAGCGGAGGCACCGGTCCACGCTGGCGCTGCTCGGGCTGCTGGCGGTGCTGCTCGGGCTGATGACGGTCGCTGCCGCCCAGCAGCTGCGAGCGCCCGTGGAGGGTGTTTCGGCGCGCGAGGTGCTCCAGGAGGAGATCCTCGCACGGCAGGCGGCCGCCGAGGACCTGCGGGAGCGCTCGGCGGCGCTGTCGGCGGAGATCACCGCACTGAACGAGGAGACGTTGGCCGCCCAGGACTCGGAGCTCGTGGACCGGCTGCGCCTGGACGGGGTGACCACCGGGTCGGTGGCGGTCTCGGGGCCGGGACTCGTGGTGACCCTGAGCGACGGCGCGGTGGGGACCGCCCAGGACGGTTCGGCGACGTCGGCGCCGGTGCAGGCGATCGACCTGCAGCGGGTCGTCAACGCGCTGTGGGCGTCCGGCGCGGAGGCGATCAGCGTCGGCGGGGAGCGGCTGACGTCGGTGTCGGCGATCCGGCACGCCGGCCAGGCGATCATGGTGGATCTCGTGCCGCTGCCCGGGCCGAGCTACGCGGTCGAGGCGATCGGTGACCCGGAGGCGATGCAGACCGCGTACGCTCGGACCGACGCGCCGGCGTACACGCAGCTCCTGTCGTCGCAGTACGGCATCGGGTCCTCGCTGGAGACCGCCGACTCGTTGGAGCTCGCCGGGGTGGGCAGCCAGCTGTTGCGGTATGCGGAGCCGGTGGAGGCGGACGTGAGTCCGGACGAAGACCAGGAGGGGAACCCATGATCGCCGTCGTCGGGCTCGTGATCGGCGTGGCCGCCGGTCTGCTGCTGGAGCCGACCGTGCCCGTGGCGCTGCAGCCGTACCTGCCCATCGCGGTGGTGGCGGCGCTGGACGCGTTGTTCGGTGGCCTGCGCGCGAAGCTGGACGGGCTGTTCGACGACAAGGTCTTCGTGGTGTCGTTCCTGTCCAACGTGCTGGTCGCGGCGTTCATCGTGTTCCTGGGCGATCAGCTCGGTGTCGGTTCGCAGCTGTCGACGGCCGTGGTGGTCGTGCTGGGCATCCGCATCTTCTCCAACGCGGCCTCGATCCGCCGGCACCTGTTCAAGGCATGAGGATGAACGACGACGAGCGCACGGACTCCCCGGACCGGACGCCGGGCGAGGACGACACCGCACCGCTGACGCCGCCGGACGCGGCCGCGGAGCCGCCCGCGCCGGGGGGCGGGGACGTCGAGCCGACGCCGGTCGCCGAGCACCCCGACGAGCCGGTCGGGGAGACGGCACCGCTCGAGGAAGCGACCCCGCTCGGCGAGGGCCTCGACGAGCCGACGCCGCTCGAGGAACCGGCACACCCGGACCTGCCCACGGACGCCTCCGGGGAGTCCGCGAGCGGCCACGGGGCGCGCGTCGCGGCGGACCCCCTGGACCTGTCGGTGCCCGTCGAGCAGCTCGACACCGGCGACGAGCCGGTGCCGGGCCACGGGGCGGCCGCGGCCGAGGACCCCGCCCCGGGGACGGGCGAGACCGACGACGGCGCGCACCGGACGCCGGAGCCGGTGCACACCGGCCCGTTCCCCCCGACGGGTGCCCAGGCCCTCCCCAGCCGTGCCGACGACGAACCGGCCGGCTCCGCCCCGAAGGGCACCGGTGCGCACGAACCGCCCCCGGCGACCGGCTGGCGGGCGCTGGGTCAGATGCTGCGCCCGCGGGGCACCCGCTCGCAGCTGCTGGTCGCGCTGCTGCTCGCCGCGCTCGGGTTCGCGCTCGTGGTCCAGGTGCAGCAGTCCGCCCAGGACCCGCTGTCCTCGGCGCGCCAGGACGACCTGGTGCGTCTGCTGGACGAGGTGACCCAGCGCTCGGAGCAGCTCGGCGACGAGGTGCGCGAGCTGACGGAGACCCGGGACGAGCTCGCCTCCGGTTCCGGGCAGGCGCAGGCGGCGCTCGAGCTGGCGGAGGAGCGGGCGACGTCCGAGGGCATCCTGTCCGGCAGGCTCCCCGCGGTGGGGCCCGGTCTGGAGATCGTCATCAGCGACCCCGACCGGGTGCTGGCGGCCTCGAAGATGTTCAACATGCTCGAGGAGCTGCGCAACGCCGGGGCGGAGGTCATCGCGGTCAACGACGTCCGCCTGGTGACCTCGACCTGGTTCCTGGACGGCGCGAGCGGCATCATCGTCGACGACCAGCTCATCGAGCCGCCGTACCGCTGGCAGGTCATCGGTGACCCCGCCACCCTGACACCCGCGCTGGAGATCCCCGGCGGCGCCCTCGCCGCGGTGCGCAACGACGGGGCCGACGCCCGCACGGAGGAACGGGACGAGGTCCTGATCGACGCCGTCCGCGTGCCCAGCGAACCCGAGTACGCCACCCCGAGGCGCCCCGCGGAGTAGACCGCGGTCGGAACCTCACGAAGGCTGCTTCCCGACGCAGGTGGTGAGAAGGTAGGTTGAGCGGACGACGGCGCACGTCGCCCGCGTGATTCAGCAGGAGGACGAATGACGGACCCGCGCTCCACGCCGCGCCACGAGGCCGGCGCGGACACCACCGCGCATCTCGGTCGGATCGGTGGTTCCACCGAGGAGCAGACCCCGCGCGTCCCGCTGACCGCGGAGGAGTCGGCCGCCGTGTCCGCGCTGCCGCGACACTCCGCCCTGCTCGTGGTCCAGTACGGGTCGGGTGCCGTCGGCGAACGGTTCCTGCTGGACACCGACCGCGCCGTGGCCGGACGCAGCGAGCACGCCGACATCTTCCTCGACGACGTCACCGTGTCGCGCAAGCACGCGGAGTTCGTCCGCGAGGGCGACCGCTTCGTGGTGCGCGACATCGGCTCGCTCAACGGCACGTACCTCAACCGCGAGCGCATCGACGCGGCGGTCCTGACCACGGGCGACGAGGTCCAGATCGGCAAGTTCCGGATGTCCTTCCACGCCAGCCCGCAGGCGCCGCGGGACCTGCAGGCGCCGGCATCGTGACGGCCGGTTCCGGGGCGGCCTCGGCTTCGGAGCCCGACGCGCCGGAACCCTGGCCGCGGGGGATCTCCCGCCACGCGGGCATGCGGATCTCCGACGTGCTCAACCACCTGCGGGGCGACTTCCCGCACGTGTCCCACTCCAAGCTGCGGTTCCTGGAGGACCAGGGCCTGATCACCCCGGTGCGGACACCGGCGGGCTACCGCCAGTACAGCCCTGCGGACGTCGAGCGGCTGCGGTTCGTGCTGTCGGAGCAGCGGGACTCCTACCTGCCGCTGAAGGTCATCAAGGAACGCCTGGCCGCGATGGACGCGGGGGAGCCCGCGCCCGGTCCGTCGCCGCGCCCGGCACCGGACGGTCCGGGCGAGGACTCGCGGCGACGCTGGACCGTGGAGTCGGTCGCCGGCACGACGGGCACGAGCGTCGAGTTCGTCGAGTCCCTGGTCACGGCCGGGGTGCTGCAGCCCAGCGGCGACACCCTGGACGGGTCGGCGGCCGAGGTGGTGCGCATCGTGCAGCGCCTGACCGAGCACGGCATCGAGCCGCGGCACCTGCGTCCGCTGCGTGCCTCCGCCGCCCGCCACGTGGCGCTCGTCGACCAGGCGGTGGCCCCGTACCGCAGCCACCAGAACGGCAACGGCGGCACGGTCGCCGGGGAGCTCGCCGCCGAGCTGGGCGACCTGCTGGCCCGGCTGCACACCACCTGGATCCGCCAGGGCACCGACGGCACCGTCTAGCCGACCCGGCACGCGCGGGTGGGCCCACGTCGTCGTACCGTGGACAAGGTGGGAAGAGACGAGGGCGCCGAGGCGCCCATGGTGCCCGTCGAGGTGCTCGGGGTGCGTCAGCAGCAGAACGACCAGGAGATCGTCGTGCTGCTGCTGGACACCTCCGCGGAGCTCGCCGTCCCGATCGTCATCGGTGCCCGCGAGGCGTCCGCCATCGCCATGGCGCAGGCGGGGGTCGCCACGCCGCGCCCCATGACGCACGACCTGCTGCGCGACCTGCTCACCGCCGTGGGGGTCGAGCTCGAGCGGGTGGAGATCGTCGCCCTGGACGGCGGCATCTTCTTCGCCGAGCTGGTGCTGTCCAACGGCACCCGCCTGGACTCGCGGGCCTCGGACGCGATCGCCCTGGCCGTGCGCACCGGCAGCCCCGTGCTGTGCTCGGCCGAGGTGGTCGCCGCGGCCGGCGTCGAGATCGTCGACCTCGCCCAGCAGCGCGAGGTGGAGAAGTTCCGCGACTTCCTCGACCACGTGAACCCGGAGGACTTCACCAACCCCGAGTCGGGCGACGACGTCGAGGACGGCGGCAGCCCCGACACGCCCCCTTGACCCTCACCTCGACGGTGAGGGTTCGCGCGTATCCTCGACAGCACCCGTCGGCCGCGACCGCAGGTCGCGGCTCGGCACCGCCCCGCGACACGCCACGTCCCGCGAAGGCGACGTCGTTGACGACCCCCCGGGGCCGCCATAGCGTGGAAGCGACAACTCAGGAGGCACAGTGGACAGCAGCAGCGAGGCCAGCGCTTCGGTCGGTGTCACCCCGGCGGGCGCCCAGGGCCTCCTGTTCGGCGAGAACCTCACGGAGCAGGACGCCGGGACCGGGTACCGGGGGACGACGGCGTGCCGCGTCGTCGGGATCACCTACCGGCAGCTGGACTACTGGGCCCGCACCGGTCTGGTGGAGCCGTCGATCCGCGCCGCCACCGGGTCCGGCACGCACCGTCTCTACAGCTTCCGCGACGTGCTCGTGCTCAAGATCGTCAAGCGGCTGCTCGACACCGGCGTCTCCCTGCAGCAGATCCGCAGCGCGGTGACGCACCTGCGGGAGCGCGGGGTGGAGGATCTCGCGCAGATCACCCTGATGAGCGACGGCGCGTCCGTCTACGAGTGCACCTCGCCGGACGAGGTCGTCGACCTCGTCCAGGGCGGTCAGGGCGTGTTCGGCATCGCGGTCGGCCGCGTGTGGCGCGAGATCGAGGGCACCCTGTCCCAGATGCCGACGGAGTCCCTCGAGGACCACGACCCGGAGGGCGTGCACGCCGACGACGAGCTCGCCGCCCGACGCCGGGCCCGCACCGCGGGCTGAGGACATCGACCGGCGGGACCGTCGGCAGGGTCCGGCCGGGGCGAGCGGCGCGGCTCAGAGCAGGGGCTCGAGCGGCTCCAGGGCGCGCTCGGCGACCTTGTTGACGAAGGAACGGCCCAACCACTCCTCGTAGGTCAGCTCGCGCGCGTTGGACTCGTCCATCCGGAAGATGTCCTCGAGCCGGCCCGCCAGGCCCCGGTCGACGATGTCGAGGTTGATCTCGTAGTTGCCCGTGAGGCTCAGCCGGTCGATGTTGGCCGTGCCGACCGTGGCCCACCGTCCGTCGATCGTGGCCGTCTTGGCGTGCACCATCGCACCCTGGTAGAGCATGATCCGCACGCCGCCGCGCAGCAGCTTGGTGTAGCGGCCCCGGGCCAGCCAGTCCGCGAGCGCGTGGTTGGACCGTTCGGGCACCAGCACGCGCACGTCGACGCCGCGGGCGGCGGCGGCGAGCAGCGCGCGCAGGATGTCGCGGTCCGGGATGAAGTAGGCCTGGGTGATGTAGATGTGGCTGGTGGCGCGGTCGATGGCGTCGAGGTAGATGCCCCGGATGGGGAACACGAGGTCGCTGGGGGCGTTGCGGGCGGCGCGCAGGGCGGGCTGCCAGTGCTCGGCGCCGACGTCCTGCAGCACGGGGTGCTTCGGGCCGCGCCACCGGTTCCAGAAGTCGACGAAGGCGTTGCGCAGCTCCCACACGGCCGGGCCGTCGATGCGCACGTGGGTGTCGCGCCACTGGGTGGCGTACACGTCACCGATGTTGTAGCCGCCGACGAACCCGACCCGGTCGTCCACGACGAGGATCTTGCGGTGGTCCCGCCCGGACTTGCGGATGTTGAGCGTGAGCAGCCCGGCCCGCACGACCGGGAAGCGCAGCACGTGCACCTGCGGCGGGAACACGTAGAAGGAGGGGGGCACGACGAGGTTCGCGAAGCCGTCGTAGATGACGTAGACCTCCACGCCGCGTTCGCACGCGTCGGCGATGGCCTGCTTGAAACGTTCGCCGATCCGGTCGCCCTTCCAGATGTAGGACTCCAGCAGGACCGTGTGCTCGGCCGACTCGATGGCCTCGAGCATCGCGTCGTACAGGTCGGCGCCGTAGGTGTACAGCGTGGCGTGCGACCCCTCGACGTCCGTCGTCGTCGGTTCCGCGGTGGGGAACTTGGCGTCCAGCGGATGGCGTTGACCGCGGATCTTGTCGATCGTCATCACGGCCGCGCCCGCGGTCAGCGGGATCGCGGCGGCGACGGCCGCGGCACGGCCGGCCAGGCGCAGGACCCTGCGCCAGTCGACGTGGACGTCGATGGGGAGCGTGGAACGGAAGGAACCATCGGGCACAGGGTCACCGTAGCGACGACTCCGGCGATCTGCGCGGCGAGCCGCTCGCCGCGGTCGGCGGTGTGCCCTGCAACGACGTCGCCAGGGGGTGGGTGCGCAGGGCGGCGGCGAGCTCGCCGTCGATGCGGTCGAGGTAGACGTCGGTGGTCGCGATCGAGGAGTGGCCGAGCAGCTCGGCGACGACCTTGACGTCCCACCCGTCGGCCACGAGGAGCGTCGCGGTGGTGTGGCGCAGGGCGTGCGGGGTCGTGGGTCGCCGGTAGGGCTCGGGCATCCGGGCCACGGCGCGCGCCAGCAGGGCCCGCACCGCCTGGGTGTCCAGCCGTCGGCCGCGCCAGGACAGCAGCAGGGCGCCCTGGGCGTCGGCGTCGTCGGGGCGGCGGGCGGCCAGCCGGGGGCGCAGGGTGCCCAGGTAGGTCTCCAGGGCGTCGGCCAGCGGCGGGCTGAGCGCGACCGTGCGGGTGCTGCCGCCCTTGCCGAGGATGCGCCAGCTCGTCTGGTCGGGTTCGCGCACGAAGTCCGCGACGTCGGCGCGCACCAGCTCCGAGACGCGGGGGCCGAGCACGATCAGCAGCGCCACGACGAGCCGGTCACGGTCGGCGAGCGCCTGGTCGGCCCGCGTCGGCGGTGCGGTGGTGGCGGCGTCCGGGTGGACGGTGCCGAGCAGGGCCTGGGCGGCGGACGCGGACAGGGCGGTGCGCTGGACGCGCAGGCGTTCGCGGACCTTGGCCGGGGGAGCGGCCCACTGCATCGGGTCGGCCTGGACCCAGCACTGCCGGGTGGCGTGGGAGAAGAAGCGGGTCACGGACTGGCGGAACCGGTTGACGGTGGCGGTGGAGCGGCCGGGGCCGGCCTTGCGGGCGGGGTCGGTGTACCGGCCGTCGGGGCCGGCCTGGTAGCGCACCAGGGCGTCGTCGACGTCCTCTCCGGTGACGTCGTCCAGGACCCGGTCCGGGCCGAGCAGCTCGACGAGCTCGCGCACGTCGCGACGGTAGGAGCGTTCGGTGGCGGCGGAGAGCACGCCCCGCACCGTCTCCACACGGACGGCGGCGAGGTAGCGGTCGCCGGCGTCGGCGACGGTGACCCGTTCGGGGCGGGGTGGGGCGACCACGGCTGCAGAGGATCCTTTCGCTGCGTGACCTGCGACGACCCCGTGAGACTAGTGCCGGGCTCCGACACCGGCGCGGGTATCCCACGCGAGGGCGGACGTGCTTGGATGCCCCTGATGCCCGTCATGTCCGTGAAGGCCCGGTTGATCACCCTCCTCATGGCTGTGGTGGCCCTCGCCGTCACCCTGGCGTCGTCCGGGCACCCCGGGCCGGTCCCGTACGCCGAGGGGTTGGTCGAGCGTGTCGACGTGGGCGACGTCCAACCGTGGCCGGACTCGGTGCAGGGCGCGCCGGTGGACGTCGCCGACGCGGTGGTGGTCGGGAGGTTCACCGCGCAGGTGCTGCTGGTCGGATTCTTCGACCAGCGCGAGCTCGCCGACGTGGCCGACGAGCTCGTCGCCGTCGAGCGTGTCGCGCTGTTCCTGAACCGTCCGGTGTTCACCGAGCGCTCCGGCTGGGCCGTCAGCCTGGACTGGAGCCTGCGGGGGGAGGTGTCCGCGGACGAGGCGGTGACGTGGCCGGTGCTGGACGCGGCGCGCGCGGCGGAGGAGGAGCGCCGCGACGGGGAGGCGCTCCCGCCCCAGCGGCAGGGCAGGACGCCGGGGAGCCTCCCGGTCGACGTGTTCACGCTGGAGGATCTGCGCTCCGGAGCCGGGTGAGGGGTTCGACGTCAGGACGCTCGACGGTCGCGCATCTCGGCACAGACCACTGTGTTGCCCTATACACAATGGTTTGGGCCTCATGTCCGTTTCATGATAGCGCGGACGGCCCGGTGGTGCCCGACGTCACTGGGCCGGCGGCGCGCGGGGGTGTCCGGGGGTGACGCCCGGTGCTAGCGTCCGGCGCAGAGTCCGCGACCAGGACTCCCGGACGAGGGGTGCCGTACCCGGAGCGCGACAAGACGGCATCGGGGAGTGGTGGTCATGTCCTGGATCCTGCTGGTGGTCTCCGGCGTGCTGGAGGCCGTGTGGGCGACCGCGCTGGAGCGCTCCGAGGGCTTCTCGCGCCCGGTGCCGTCGATCGTCTTCGCCGTCTCGCTGACCGCCAGCATGGCGGGCCTGGCGTTCGCGCTGCGTGAGCTGCCGGTCGGCACGGCCTATGCCGTCTGGGTCGGCATCGGCGCCACGCTGACCGCCGGCTACGCGATGTTCACCGGCGCCGAGCCGGTCACCGTCGTGCGCGTCCTGCTGATCCTGGGGATCGTCGGCTGCGTCGCCGGCCTGAAGTTCGCCGGCCACTGACGTCGGTGACAGAACGCCGGCCGGAGGGGACCGGCTCCCGTGCCGCGGGCCGGCTCCCTTCTCAAAATGACATAATGTACATTATCGGCCCCTTACCGGATCGGCCGGACGACCGCTGCGAGCCCCCGAGATCCGCGCCTCTCGTGCTGGCTAGCCTGGTGCGCGTGACCCTCCGCCCACGTCGGGACGCCGACCTGCCCGAGCTCGTCGAGCGGCTCGACGAGACCCACCGGCTCGACCGGTACCCGGTGCGCCCCGCCAGCGTCCGCGTCGGCTGGCTCACCGCGCACGACGGGCCCGCGTTCGTGGCGCTCGTGGCCGGACGCCCGGTCGGCCACGTCGCCGTCCATGGCCACGGTCCGTGCGAGATCGTGCGCTTCTTCGTCGCGCCGACGGCACGAGGCCGTGGTCTGGCGGGTGCGCTGCTCGACCGTGCCGTCACCGCGGCGCGGCTGCGGTGCGACGACGTCGTGCTGCAGGTCATGGAGCACAGCACCGCCGCGATCGCGTTCTACGAACGGCGCGGCTGGCGACGCACCGGTGCGTCCACCATGGACTGGGACGACGCAGGCCGGTCCTGCCACTGGTACACGGCGCCGTGACCGGCTCCCGGCCGCGGCCGGCCGGGCGGGGGTGACACGTGCCCCTGCCGGCCCCGGCGCCGATCTTTCATGACACGGCGTCCTCTCCCCCGGGATCTGGACAGAAATTCTGTGAATTCTCCCAATTGACGCTCAATTTACGTGAGATTGATGCGCAGGAAGCATTCACCTGATATTCAGGTTCTGCAGTCCGTCCAGCACGATGACGTCGTCGGAGGTAGCAGAATGCCAGGCAAACGGATCATCAGCGGGGCCGCGGCGGCCGCGCTCGTCGGAGGGCTCCTCGTCGGAGGGGCTTCAGTGGCCGGGGCGCACCCCGGCCACGACTTCACCGGAGACAGCAAGCCGCTCAAGGAGCGCTACTTCGACAACGGCGTCGTCGCCGACGTCAGCCCCGGCGGGGTGCCCATGGAGGCGATGTCGGGCGAACGGTGCGAGGACGGCATGGCGGCCGACCTCTTCCCCTGCCAGAAGGTCGACCTCGCCTCGTTCACCCCGTTGCAGGACCTCGGCGCGACCCACCTCAACGACATCTGGGGCTGGGAGGACGACGAGACCGGCATGCAGGTGGCCATCGTCGGCACCTTCGAGGGCACCGCGTTCGTCGACGTGACCGACGGGGAGAACCCGGTCCTGCTCGGCACGCTGGGAGCCGTGAACCCGGACGACTCCGGGAACATCTGGGGTGACGTGCGGGTGTTCGAGGACACCGCCTACATCGTCACCGAGTCGTTCGACATCAGCACCTACGACCGTGCCACGGGCTACCTGGAGGGCAACGGCGTCCAGATCGTCGACCTGACCCAGTTCCGTGGTGCGACCGGCGAGATGGAGGTCGTCGAGGAACCGCGGATCACCGACTTCACGCAGAGCCACAACGTCTCGATCAACACCGACACGGGCCGGCTCTACGTGGTCGGCGCGGTCTACTCGGTGAAGAACGAGTGCGCCGTCGATCCCCCGGCCGGGTACCCGGCCGTGTACAGCGGCAGCGGTGGCGCGATCGTCTACGACCTCAACGGCGACCCGACCTCCCCGACCCTGGTCGGCTGCCTCAACGACGACGGGTACTCCCACGACATCCAGTGCGTGGTCTACCACGGCCCCGACGAGGACTACCAGGGCCGTGAGGTCTGCATCGGCTCCAACGAGGACACCGTCACGCTGTACGACGTCACGGACATCGACGACCCCGTCGTGCTGTCCCGCCTGCCCTACGACGCCGCGGCCTACACCCACCAGGGCTGGCTCAGCGAGGACCACCGGTTCTTCTTCCTCGGCGACGAGATCGACGAGCTGGCGGGCACCGTCAGCGAGCGCACCACCTACATCTGGGACTTCACCGACCTGGACGACGCCGAGCTCATCGGCATGCACAGCGACGGCAACACCTCGATCGACCACAACATGTTCGTCAAGGACGGGCTGCTGTACCAGTCGAACTACACCTCGGGCCTGTGGATCTACGACGCCTGGAAGGCCGAGCAGGGCCGGGTGACGTCGCGCGGCTTCTTCGACGTCTTCCCCTCGGACGACCGCACCGACTTCTTCGGCACCTGGGGCAACTACCCCTACTTCGGTGACGGGAAGGTCGTCGTGACCAGCAGCGACGAGGGTCTCTTCGTCCTGCAGTCGCGGGCGAAGAGCTCCTCGCAGAACAACGGCATGAAGCCTGCGATGTAGCAGGCACGCTGAACGAGCGTCGCGCGGGTCGGACCGGTCACGGTCCGGCCCGCGCGGTCGTTCCACCCGCACCTCTCCCCCGGCGGCCGCGACGGCGAAAGGTCGGATCCCGGACCAAGGTCCCGGCCGGGAGGGACGAACGCGGGTACCGCTGCATGCGCCGCACTCCTAGCGTGGACGGTGTCCGTCGGGGCGCCTCCACGAGGAGGCGCCCGGCGGGCACGGGACCGGGGAGAGCCACATGCGTACCGTCGTCGTCACGGGGTCCGCGTCCGGGATCGGGCGCGCGACCAGAGATCTGCTGCAGTCGCGCGGGCACCGGGTGATCGGGGTGGACGTGCACGACGCGGACGTCGTCGCCGACCTGTCGACCACGGACGGTCGCGCGCGGCTGGTCGAGGGCGTCCGCGAGCTGGGCGACGGACGCCTCGACGCCGTCGTCGCCAACGCGGGCCTGGCCCACGAGTCCCCGGCGACCGTGGCGGTCGACTTCTTCGGTGCCGTGGCGACGCTGGACGGGCTGCGCGACCTGCTGACGGGTTCCACGGCGCCGCGCGCCGCCGCCACCGCCTCGATGGCGGGGCTGCTCGGCGCGGACGACGAGCTCGTCGAGCGGTGCCTCGCCGGCGACGAACCCGCGGCGCTGGAGCGAGCCGAGCATCTCGTGACGTCCGGGCGGGGCGGCATGCTCTACCCGAGCGCCAAGAGGGCGCTGTGCCGGTGGGTCCGGCGGCACGCCGCGACGCCCGAGTGGGCCGGCGCCGGCATCCCGCTGAACGCCATCGCCCCGGGCATCGTGCGGACGCCGATGGTCGCGGACCTCATCGCGACGCCGGAGCAGCGTGACGCGATGGCGCAGGCGGTCCCCATGCCGTTGAACGGCTACATGGACCCCGAGGTCCCGGCACGACTGCTGGCCTGGCTCGTCGACGAGGAGAACTCGCACCTGTGCGGACAGGTCGTCTTCGTCGACGGTGGCTCCGACGTCGTCCTGCGCGGCGACACCACCTGGTAGCGAGAGAGGGCATCACCATGACCAAGGACGACAGCACGGGCGCCGTCACGCCGGCGTCGGACAACCCGGCGGCCGCCACGGTACGCCGCACCTGGGAGGACATGACCCGGGACCTCGGTGCGCTGTGGCCCGCACGGTGGGACTGGCCGTTCGGCGAGGGGACGTCGCCCCGCGACACGTCCCCCGTGAGCGGGTTCCCGCTGCGGGTCGAGGAGTTCCGTGAGGACGGCGACCTCGTGGTCCGCGCGGAGATCCCGGGCATCGACCCGGACGAGGACGTCGAGGTCACCGTCGACAACGGCGTGCTGAGGATCTCGGCGCACCGCGAGGAGCGCACCCGCCAGGAGGGCGACGAGTTCCGCAGCGAGTTCCGGTACGGCAGCTTCGAGCGCCGCATCCGGCTGCCGCAGGGCGCGGACGTCGCAGACGTGGCCGCCACCTACCGCGACGGTGTGCTCGAGGTGCGTCTCCCCCTGCCGGCGGAGCGTCCTGAGACCCGGTCGGTCCCCGTTCAGCGCACCTGACCCGCGGCGGTCCGACGCAGCGCCTGCTGCGCGCGGGCCAGCGTCCGGGCGACCTCGTCGTCCGGACGGGCACCGAGGACCGCGAACGCGACGATCTGCAACGGGATCGTCCCGCGGAACGCGTCGGCCCGGCGCACGGTGCCGGGGTCCGCGAGCGCCTCGACGTGCGGCCACAGGCCGAACGAGGTCGCGACGGTGGCGACGTCCTCGGCGGGGTCCTCCCGGGCGGTGAGGTCCCAGTCGATCACTCCGCTGACGCGGTCGCCCAACCACAGGACGTTGCTCGCCCCGAGGTCGCCGTGGTTGAGGGTGCGGGGGGCGTCCTCGAGGGCGGCGAGGGCGTCGATCCGGTCCTGGGCGTCGGCGCGCAGGTCGGCGTCCAGCAGGGGCACGACGCGCTCGCGCAGGGTCTGCTCCCAGGCCGCTCCCCCGCAGAACGCCCGTCGTGGTGCCAGGTGCTCGGTGACGGGCGCGGTGTCGACGGCGTGCACGGCGTCCAGCAGCTCGCGCAGCACGCCCGGGTCCGGCGTGGCGGCCGGTGCCGTGCTGCCGTGGAGGCGCCGGGTGGCGACGGCGGTGTAGCCGTCGATCTCGACGGCCTCGCCGAGCGACCGCGGCACGGCGAACGGCAGGTCGGGCAGCGCGTCCACGAGGCGTCGGGCCCGCAGCACCTCTCCCCCGGCCTGGCGCTGCCGGGCGACGCGCACGGCGACCCGGTCGGTGAGCGCGACGACGGTGGCCGAGCCGTGCTCGACCCAGGTGACCTCGGTGCCGGGCGGTTCGTCGGCGGCCGCGAGCGCCGCGGTGGCCAGGGCGTCGAGGGTGGCGCGCGGGGGGCGCGCGTAGCGGGTCTCCCAGGTCATGGCGTCAGGTCGGGGTGCGGGTCAGGCGGATCTCGGTGACGCCGTCGTCGTCGACGGTGCCGGCCCCGTCGGGGGTGAAGCCCTGCTTGCGGTAGAAGGCCTGGGCGCGGGGGTTGGGGTCGGCGACCCACAGCGCGGCGGCCTCGTCGGGGGCGAGGACGGCGTGCAGCAGGTCGGTGCCGGCGCCGGAGCCGTGGTGGGCGGCGTCGAGGTAGAGCACGTACAGCTCCCGGGCCCAGGCGGCGTCCTCGTCGCGGGGGATGCCGGCCAGCGCGATGCCGACGACCTCCCCGTCGGCGGTGGCGACGGCGGTGCGGTGCCCGCGCTCGTCCTGGTGTGCCAGCAGATCGGTCCACAGCCGCTGGCGGGCGGGCACGAAGCCGGGGTCGTCGAGCACCCGGTCGGGCATCAGCCCGCGGTAGGTCTGCTGCCAGCAGCGCACGTGCACGCGGGCCATGGCGGGGGCGTCGGCGGGGACCGGGGGGCGGACGGTGAGCGCGGGTCCGGGGGCGGGCATGCGTCATGCTCCCACGTAGTCGGCCAGGTGCTTCCCGGTCAGCGTGGCGCGGGCGGCGACGAGGTCGGCGGGGGTGCCCTCGAAGACCACGGTGCCGCCGTCGTGCCCGGCGCCGGGGCCGAGGTCGATGATGCGGTCGGCGTGCGCCATGACGGCCTGGTGGTGCTCGATGACCACGACGGTCCTGCCGGCGTCGACGAGGCGGTCCAGCAGGGCCAGCAGGTGGGCGACGTCCGCCAGGTGCAGGCCGGTGGTGGGTTCGTCCAGCACGAGCACGCCGCCGTCGTCGCCCATGCGCATCGCGAGCCTCAGGCGCTGGCGCTCGCCCCCGGACAGGGTGTTCAGCGGCTGGCCGAGCCGCAGGTAGCCGAGCCCGACGTCGTGCAGGTGTCCCAGGATCGTGCGGGCCGCGGGGACCTCGGCGTCGGTGGTGCCGAAGAAGTCGTGGGCCTGCGCCACGGAGAGGTCCAGGACGTCGGCGATGTTCTTGCCGCCCAGGGTGTACTCCAGGACGGCGGCCTGGAACCGGCGGCCGCCGCACTCCTCGCAGACGGTCTCGACGGTCTCCATGAAGCCGAGCTCGGTGTAGATGCGGCCGTTGCCCTGGCAGGTGGGGCAGGCGCCCTCGGAGTTGGCGCTGAACAGCGCGGGCTTGACGCCGTTCGCCTTCGCGAAGGCCTTGCGCACCGGGTCGAGCAGCCCGGTGTAGGTGGCGGGGTTGGACCGGCGCGAGCCCTTGATGGCGCCCTGGTCGACGACGACGACGCCCTCGCGCCCGGCGAGGTTGCCGTGGATCAGCGAGCTCTTGCCGGACCCGGCCACGCCGGTGACCACGGTGAGCACCCCGGTGGGGACGTCGACGTCGACGGCGCGCAGGTTGTTCTGCCTCGCCCCGCGGATCTCCAGCGCACCGGTGGGTTCGCGCACGGTGTCCTTGAGGCGGGCGCGGTCGTCGAGGTGGCGGCCCGTGAGGGTGTCGGCGGCGCGCAGCCCGGCCACGTCGCCCTCGTAGGTGATCGTCCCGCCGTCGCTGCCGGCGCCGGGGCCGAGGTCGACGACGTGGTCGGCGATGGCGATGGTCTCGGGCTTGTGCTCGACCACGAGCACGGTGTTGCCCTTGTCCCGCAGGTCCTCGAGCAGGGTGTTCATGCGGGCGATGTCGTGCGGGTGCAGGCCGCTGGTGGGCTCGTCGAACACGTAGGTGACGTCGGTCAGGGCGGAGCCGAGGTGGCGGATCATCTTGACCCGTTGCGCCTCTCCCCCGGACAGCGTGCCCGCGGGTCGGTCCAGGGAGAGGTAGCCCAGGCCGATCGCGACGAAGGCGTCGAACAGGCGCGCCAGGTTGGCCACCAGCGGCGCGACGCCCGGGTCGTCGACCTCGCGCACCCAGTCGGCGGCGTCGGTGATCTGCATCCGGGCGACCTCGGCGATGTTCCTGCCGTGCACGGTGGCCGAGCGGGCGGCGTCGTTCAGGCGGCTCCCCTCGCAGGCCGGGCAGGGCGCGAACACGGCGGCACGCTCGACGAAGCGGCGCACGTGCGGCTGCAGCGCGTCGGGGTCCTTGGAGAAGATCGACTCGCGCAGCTTGGGGATGAGCCCCTGGTAGGTCATGTTCATGCCCAGGGCCTTGATCTTGCCCTTGTCCCGGTACAGGAAGTCGTGGCGCTCGGTGGCGGTGTAGTCCTTGATCGGCTTGTCGCCGTCGAGGAACCCGGACTCGGAGAACCCGCGCACCATCCAGCCGTCGGCCTTGTAGCCGGGCACGAGGATCGCGCCGTCGTTCAGCGACCGCGACTCGTCGACGATGACGGACAGATCCAGGTCGGAGACGGTGCCGCGGCCCTCGCACTCGGGGCACATGCCGCCGAGATAGACGGCCTCGCGCACGATCTTGGTCGTGGTGCCCCCGCCGGCGGCCTCGGTGCGCATCACCCCGGAGGCGCGCGAGGTGGGCACGTTGAAGCTGAACGCGGCGGGCGGGCCGACGTACGGGTCCCCGGCGCGGCTGAACAGGTGGCGCAGCATGGCGTGGGCGTCGGTGACCGTGCCCACGGTGGAGCGCGCGTTGGCGCCCAGGCGCTCCTGGTCCACGACGATCGCCGTGGTGACGCCCTCGAGCTCGTCGACGTCGGGGCGGGGCAGGGACGCCATGAACCCCTGCAGGAACGTCGGGTAGGTCTCGTCGATGAGGCGGCGCGACTCGGCGGCGATCGTGGCGAACACCAGCGAGCTCTTGCCGGACCCGGACACGCCGGTGAACACGGTCAGGCGGCGCTTGGGCAGCTCGACGGACACCTCGCGCAGGTTGTTCTCCCGCGCGCCGACCACCCGGATGCGGTCGTGGCGGTCGGCCGGGTGCACCGCGGCGCCGGGCGCCGGGCGCGGGGTCGTGGTGGTCATCGCGCCGGCCCGACCTCGTCGATGCGGACCATGTTCCCGGCCGGGTCGCGGAACGCGCAGTCGCGCACGCCCCACGGCTGCTCGGCCGGCTCGGACACGACCTCGGCCGCGGCGCCGGCGACCCGGGCGAAGGTCGCGTCCAGGTCGGTGGTGGCCAGGATGATCGACTGGTAGGCACCCTTGGCCATCAGCTCGGCGATGGTGCGGCGCTCGTCGTCGGTGATGCCCGGGTCGGCGGCCGGCGGGGCCAGGACCAGACGCACGCCCCGCTGGGTCGGCGACATGAGCGTCAGCCAGCGCATGTCCCCCGAGCCGACGTCCTGGACGAGCTCGAAGCCGAGCAGGTCGCGGTAGAACGCCAGCGACGCCTCGGGGTTGGTGTGCGGCAGGAACGTGGTGTGAATGGCGATGTCCATGCCGACCACGCTAGGCATCACCGGGGGGCGACGCTTCTCGATTCCTGATCGGTCGGCGCACCTGCTTGGTCACGCAGGACGGCAGCTCGGCCGCTCCGGCGGTGCGGGCCCGACGCCGGTACTCCCCCGGCGGCATCCCCACCAGCTCGGTGAACCGCGTGGTGAACGTGCCCAGCGAGGACGCGCCGACGGCGAAGCACACCTCGGTCACGCTCAGGTCGCCGCGGCGCAGCAGCGCCATGGCCCGCTCCACCCGGCGGGTCATCAGGTACCGGTACGGCGGTTCGCCGAAGGTCTCGGCGAACCGGCGGCTGAGGTGCCCGGCGGACATGCCGACGCCGGCCGCGAGCGCCGTCACGTCCAGGGGTCGGGCGTGCTCGCGGTCGATGCGGTCGCGCACGCGGCGCAGCAGCACCAGGTCGTGCAGGTGCTGGTCGTGGGCGCTGCGGGCCATGGCCCCGATGGTGCCACCGTCGGGGCGGGTGTGCGCGGCACGGGCGGCTCAGTAGCCGGTGTAGCGCCCGGGCCGGTGGTTGAGCGCCACCAGGAAGTTCAGCAGCACCGCCCCGAGCGCGGACAGCAGCACCGTGGTGGCGGGCACGGCCGCGAACGCGGACAGCACCACGGCGGTGTCCAGCACCATCAGGACGTACCCGGCGCGCCAGCCGAGGCGGTCCTGGGCGATGAGGGCGGCGATCATGAAGCCGCCGAGGCTGGAGCGGTGCCGGAACAGGATGAGCAGGCCGACCCCGCACAGGATGTTGCCGGCCAGCACCGCGTACAGCGGGGGCAGGTCGAGGGTCCCGAACACGAGCGGGTGCAGCTGGGACAGGCCGGCGACCAGCGCGATGGACAGGCCGGTGCGCAGGGTGAAGTCCCAGCCCTTCTTGCGGATGGCCAGCAGGAAGAACGGCAGGTTCACGGCGGCGAACAGCACGCCGAAGGGCACCGGGGCGACGTAGCTGACCAGCAGCGACAGCCCGGCGGTGCCGCCGGTGACCGCCGAGACCGAGCGGAGCAGGAACAGCCCGAGGGAGACCACGAAGGTGCCGGTCAGGATGCCGAGGGCGTCCTCGACCGGGGAGTGCTTGACCCCGGCGGGGGCGACGGGCTGGTCGGCGGGGGCGGGCGGTGTGGCGGTCATCGGCGGGTCTGGTCCTCGTGGGTCCGGTGCGGCGGGCGGGGCACGGGGTCGCCGTGCGCGTGCCATGGTGCCACGTCGCCGGTGCGCCGAGGGTGACGGCCGGGCCGCCTCAGGGGGAAGGCGGTCCGGCCGTCGGGGTCGCCGGGCGCGGGAGGGGAGGTGCGCCCGGCGGGCTGCGCGGTCCTCAGGCGCGCATGTCCATCACGACGCGGCCGTCGATGGCGCCGGCGAGCATCTCGTCGAAGATGTCGTTGACCTCGCCCAGGGGCCGCACCGTGTAGGTGGGCTCGACCTGGCCGCGGGCGAAGAAGTCCAGCGCCTCGGCCATGTCGGCGCGGGTGCCGACGATGGAGCCGCGCACGGTCAGGCCGAACAGGACGGTGGAGAAGATGTCCAGGCCGAACTCCTCCGGCGGCAGGCCCACCAGCGCCACGGTGCCGCCGCGGCGCAGCCCGCCGACGGCCTGGCCGAAGGCCTTGCCGGCCACCGCGGTGACCAGGCCGCCGTGCGCTCCCCCGCCGGTGATGTCGACGATGCGGGCGGCGGGGTCGTCGGTGGTGGCGGCGTTGACGGTGGCCTCGGCGCCGTGCCGGCGGGCCAGGGCGAGCTTGTCGTCGGCGACGTCGACGGCCAGCACGCGCATGCCCATGGCGCGGGCGTACTGCACGGCGAGGTGGCCCAGTCCCCCGATGCCGGAGATCAGCACCCACTGCCCGGGGCGCACCTCGGACTGCTTGAGGCCCTTGTAGACGGTCACCCCGGCGCACAGGATGGGGGCGGCGGCGGCCAGGTCGACGCCGGCGGGGATGATCGGGGCGTAGCGGGCGTCGACGAGCATGTACTGCCCGAAGGATCCGTCCACGCTGTAGCCACCGTTGGTCTGGTCCGGGCAGAGGGTCTCGCGCCCGGTCTGGCAGAACTCGCACTGGCCGCACGCGCTCCACAGCCAGGCGTTGCCCACGGTGTCGCCGACGGCGAGGCGGGTGACGTCCTCGGCCACGGCCACGACCTCCCCCACGCCCTCGTGGCCGGGCACGAACGGCGGGGCGGGCTTGACCGGCCAGTCACCGTGCGCGGCGTGCAGGTCGGTGTGGCACACGCCCGAGTAGAGCACCTTCACCAGCGCCTGGCCGGGGCCGGGCTGCGGGAGGTCGACGTCGGTGACCTCCAGCGGGGCGCGGAACGCGGTGACGACGGCTGCCTTCATGCTCATGGTGACCTCCTGGGTCCGTGTGGTAATACCATGCTACGCCTTGTGGTCGGACCTCACCGCCGCCGGCGATGTGGCGTGCGTCATCCCTGGCCTGCGGGCATCAGTTGCTGTAGAGTAACGGTTACTGATGAGCAACATTGTTGATCCCCACAGCGCGCTCGACGCCCTCGGCGACCCGACCCGGCGGCAGATCGTCGAGCGCCTGCGGCACGGACCCCTCCCGGTCGGCGACCTGGCCGCCGCGCTGCCCGTCGGGCGCCCCGCGGTGAGCAAGCACCTGCGGGTGCTGGCCGACGCCGGCCTGGTGCGGCACACCGCGGTCGGCACCCGCCACCTGTACTCCCTGGCCCCCGCCGGCCCGGACGCCGTGCGCTCCTGGCTGGCCGCGCAGTGGGGCGGGGTGCTGGAGGCGTTCGCCGACCACGTCGAGCACACCGAGCACAGGAGTCAGCCATGAGCGTCGAACCGAGCCTCGCACCCGTCGAGTGCGAGGTCCTCTTCCCCTGTCCCCCGGCGCGGGCCTACCGCCTGTTCGTCGACGACCTCGGCACCTGGTGGCCGCTGGGAACGCACAGCGTCTTCGGGGCCGAGGGCACCGTGGCCGTGACCGACGGCCGCCTGGTCGAGACCGGCCCGGACGGGGCCACCGCCGTGTGGGGCACGATCACCGAGGCCGTCGAACCCGAGGTGCTGGAGTTCACCTGGCACCCCGGCGCGGACCCCGACACCGCGACCCTGGTGCGGGTCACCTTCGCCGCGGCCGGGCCGGGCGGCACCCGCGTGCGGCTGGTGCACACCGGCTGGCAGGCCCGGCCCGACGGCGCCGCGGCCCGCGCGGGCTACGACCGCGGCTGGCCGGGGGTGCTGGACGCGCTGGCCGCGGCCGCCTGAACCGGCCGGCCGGTGCCGTCGCCACCGGCCCGCCCGCGCGCGTCGGCGTCGAGGCGGGCGCGCAGGTGGGCCGCCAGGCGCACGGACGCCTCGATCTCCGCGCGCCGGATCGAGACCGACTCGACGTTGAAGCCGTACGGGATGCGGTGCCGCGTGCAGAACTGGGCCAGGTCCTCGGCGATGGCGACGCACTGGTCGTAGCTGGTGCCCAGCGGGTCGTCGGTGTGCCGCAGGTCGTTGCGCATCCAGCCCGGCACGTGCACGCCCAGCCACTCCAGGAACGCCAGCGTGCGCGCCGAGCCGCACACGGACAGCGTGAACACCACCGGCACCGTGGCGGTGCCCGCGTCGCCGCAGGCGTAGTGGTAGTCCGAGACCATCGACTTGGCGGCGCCCACGTCGTAGACGACCTGGGTGACGAAGAAGCTCACGCCGGCGGCCTGCTTGGCGCGCATGCGCTCGTGCTCGTCCCCGCGCGAGGCGTGCCGCTCGGGGATCGCCACCCCGCCCAGCGGCAGGTCCGGGGCGTGCTCGCGGCGCAGCCGCTGGGCCTGGGACAGCGTGGTGCGCACCGCGGCGTCCGAGGAGGAGGCCCCCACCAGCACGGTGCGCACCCGCTGCGGGTCCTGGGCGGCGAACCAGTCCGCGAGCGCCGCCGGGTCGTGCTTGCCGGCGCTGCGGTAGACGATCACCGGCCGGTCCCAGGCCTGCAGGTGCCGGGCGTGGAAGTCGCCGGGGTCCAGGGTGGGCAGGTACGGGAACGGCCGCTCGGCGCTGGTGCGGTCGGACTCGTCGTCGATGTCGTAGATGACCAGGGCGTCCAGGCCGAGCCCGCGCAGCCGGGCGCAGGTGCGGTCGGCGATGCGCTGGGCCTCGGCGGGCTCGGTCGAGCGCCGCGGCGGCGTGATCGCGAACAGCAGCCAGGGGCGCGGCGGGTCGGGGGCGGCCATGCGTCCACGCTAGCCGCGCCCGCGCCGGGGTGCCGGGCGGTGCGGCACTTCTGCCGATCAATGTCACTCTTCTGCCTGCCTGGTGCTGACAAGTGGCGCGCCCGGCGTATAAGTTGAGCGGACGTACACAATGTCGTCCGCGCAAGGGAGCGCCATGACCACCTCGACCCGTCCTCGCCGCCTCGTCTCCGCGCTGGCCACGTCCGCCGTCGCCGTCGGGCTCTGCTCGGCGGCCACCGCCCCGGCCGCGGCCGCCGAGCCCGGGCTGGAGGAGATCCTCGTCGTCGGCAAGACCCTCGGGTTCCGGCACTCGCACATCGACGAGACCACCCACGCCCTGATCGACCTCGGTGCCGAGCACGGCTACGAGGTCGACGTGTGGGACCCGCCCAACGACTCCGGCGGCTGGTGGGGGCCTGGCTCGCCCGGCCAGCCGGACCTGACGATGGACAGCACGCCGTTCACGACCGCCGCGGACCTGGCCCGCTACGACTCGATCGTGTTCGTCTCCCCGGTGGACAACACCAACAACCTCGACCCCGCCCAGCCCCGGCTGCTGGACGAGACCGAGATCGCCGCCCTGCAGGGCTACGTCCACGCCGGTGGCGGCGTGGTCGGCCTGCACGCCGCCACCGACACCATGCACACCTCGAGCTGGTTCACCCGGCTCATCGGCGGCGGGGCACGGTTCGCCGGGCACCCGCGCCAGCAGACCGCCACCATGCGCGTGGAGAACCCGGCCCACCCCTCGATGACGGACGTGCCCGCCACCTGGGAGCGCTGGGACGAGTGGTACAACTACACGCTCAACCCGCGCGGCGAGGTCCAGGTGCTCATGACCCTGGACGAGGACACCTACGACGGCGGCACGATGGGCGACGACCACCCCATCGCGTGGTGCCAGAACTTCGAGGGGGGCCGCTCCTGGCACCAGGGCGCCGGGCACGTCGACGAGGCGTGGTCGGACCCGACGTTCCTGACCTCGGTGCTGCGCGGCATCCGGTGGACGGCCGGGACGGTCAGCGGCGGCGGCGACTGCGTCACCTTCGGCGAGGTCGACGCCCTGGTGGCCGACCTGCCCGCCGCCACGGCGCGCGACCGGGTCGCCGTGGACCAGCTCGAGCGCCGGCTCGCCACCGCGCGGGCGCAGGCCGAGGCCGGCGAGCACGGCGCCGCGGTGCGCACGCTGCGCCCGGCCACGGCCCTGGCCGACGCGCTCGTGGCCGACGGCGCCACCGCCGGGCACCTGTCCGGCAAGGTCGCCGACCTGGTCACCTGGCAGCAGGCCCTCGCCACGACGTCCTGACCCGCCGCCCGCCGGCCGCGACGGTGCGCACCGCCTCGGCCACGGACTCGGCCACCCGGTGGTCGAACACCCCGGGGATGACGAAGGCGCTGTTGAGCTCGTCGTCGGCGACCACCCCGGCGATCGCCAGCGCGGCCACGCGCATCAGCTCGTCGGTGATCTCGGTGGCGCCGGAGTCCAGCAGGCCGCGGAACAGCCCGGGGAAGGCCAGCACGTTGTTGATCTGGTTGGGGTGGTCCGAGCGGCCGGTGGCCACCACGGTGGCGTGCTCGGAGGCGGCCACCGGGTCGACCTCGGGGGTGGGGTTGGCCAGCGCGAACACGATCGCGTCGTCGGCCATGCGGGCGATGTCGGCGCCGGTGAGGATGTCCCCGGCGGAGACGCCGATGAACACGTCGGCCCCGGCCAGCCCGTCGCGCAGGGAGCCGGTGAACCCCTCGGGGTTGGTGTGCTCGGCGATCCAGGCGCGGTGCGGGTCGCCGTGCTCCTCGCCGGGGTGCAGCGCCCCGGTGCGCCCGAAGGCGACGATGTGCCGGGCGCCCTGGGCGCGCAGCAGCCGGATGATGGCGTTGCCGGCCGCGCCCACCCCGGAGACGACCACGCGCACCTGGGAGATGTGCTTGTCCACCACCTTCAGGGCGTTGACCAGGGCCGCCAGCACCACGATCGCGGTGCCGTGCTGGTCGTCGTGGAAGACGGGGATGTCGAGCTCGGCGCGCAGCCGGGCCTCGATCTCGAAGCAGCGCGGGGCGGCGATGTCCTCGAGGTTCACCCCGCCGTACACCGGGGCGAGCGCCTTGACGATCGCCACGATCTCGTCGGTGTCGGTGGTGTCCAGGCACACGGGCCAGGCGTCCACCCCGCCGAACTGCTTGAACAGCGCCGCCTTGCCCTCCATCACCGGCAGCGCCGCGGCCGGGCCGATGTCGCCCAGGCCGAGCACCGCCGTGCCGTCGGTGACCACCGCGACGGTGTTGCGCTTGATCGTCAGCCGGCGCGCGTCCTCGGGGTTGTCGGCGATGGCGGTGCACACCCGCGCCACGCCCGGGGTGTAGGCGCGCGACAGGTCGCGCCGGGTGGTGATCGGGGACTTGACCGCCACCTCGATCTTGCCGCCCAGGTGCAGCAGGAACGTCGAGTCCGACCACTTGAGCACGTGCACGCCCTCGAGCTCCTCGAGCCGCGCCGCGATCCGGTCGCCGTGCTCGGCGTCGACGGTGTCGCAGGTCAGGTCCACGACCAGGCCGTGCGCGGTGGAGTGGGCGACGTCGACGCCGGTCACCGCCGCCCCGGTGTCCGCGACGGCGGCGACCACGGTGCTCGAGGCCCGCTGGGAGGCCGGGACCTGCACGCGCAGGGTGATGGTGTAGCTGGGGCTGGGCAGGGCCACGGTGCTTCCTTCCGCGACGGCCACGGTGCCGCCGGGTCGAGGTCGGGTCGGGGCCACAGTATGGCGCGCCCGCCACCCCGGCGCGCACCCCCGTCCCGCGGGTCGATATCGTGCCCCGATGACGTGCGAGCCGCAGGGACCCGACCCCGCCGTCCGCGACGTCGTGGCCGGCTGGCTCGGACCCGTCCGCGTCGTGGCCGCCCACTCCCGGGGGTCGACCGGCACCGGCGTGTGGCAGGTGCGGGCCGCCGACGGCACCCTGGCGGCGGTCAGGCGCTACCGCGACATGGACGGGCGCTTCGGGCGCGAGCTGGCCGCGCACACCGAGGTCCTGGACGACCTGACCGGCCAGGACCGCTTCCCCCGCCTGCTCGGCGCCGACCGCGAGCAGCGCCTGCTCGCGCTCGGCTGGCTGCCGGGCCGCCCGGCCGAGGGCCACCCCGCCGCGGAGCGGCCCGAGACCTACCGGCAGGCCGGGATGCTGCTGGCCCGGCTGCACGCGACCGGGTCGCGCGTGGACGGCGACTGGGAGGCCGCCCAGGACGCCCGCACGCTCGCCCTGCTCGACGACGACCACCGCATCGCGCCCGCCGCGGTGGCCGCGCTGCGCCGCGCGATCGCCGCGCACGAGCACCCGCCGGTGCGCGTGGTCCCCACCCACGGCGACTTCGTGCCCCGCCGCTGGCTGCTCGACGACGCCGGACTGCTGCGCGTGGTCGGCTTCGGGCGGTACGGGTGGCGCCCGCCGGTGGCCGACCTGGCCCGCCTGGACGCCCGGGAGCTCACCGGTCGGGCCGACCTGCGCGCCGCCGTCGTCGAGGGCTACGGCGCCGACCCCTTCCACGGCCCGACCTGGCGCCGGGCGCGGCTGCGCGAGGCGGTCCGCACCGCCGTGCGGGCCCACCGGGCCGGGGCGCGCGCCCTGGAGGCCCGCGGCCACCGGCTCATCGACGCGGCGCTCGCCGACGCCGCGGCCGACGCGCCGGCGGCCGCCTGCTGAGGCTCAGCGCCAGCCGAGCTGCGGGGCCACGTGCCGCACCACGTTCTCGATGACGTGGGCGTTGTAGTCCACCCCGAGCTGGTTGGGCACCGTCAGCAGCAGGGTGTCCGCGGCCGCGACCGCCGTGTCCCCGGCGAGGTCCGCCACGACCTGGTCGACCTCCCCGGCGTAGGTCTTGCCGAACCGCGCCCGGCCGCCCTCGAGCATGCCCACCTGGTCGGTGGAGCGCGTCTCCAGGCCGAAGTAGGCCCGGTCGCGGTCGTCGGTGATCGGGAAGACCGACCGGGACACCGACACCCGCGGGGCGTGCGCGTGCCCGGCCGCGGCCCAGGCGTCGCGGAACCGCCGGATCTGCTCGGCCTGCAGCTCGTGGAACGGCACGCCCGTGTCCTCGGTCAGCAGCGTCGAGCTCATGAGGTGCATGCCCTGGGCCGCCGCCCACTCGGCCGTCGCCCGCGAGCCCGCACCCCACCAGATGCGCTCGCGCAGGCCCGGCGCGTGCGGCTCCAGGCGCAGCAGGCCCGGCGGGTTGGGGAACATCGGGCGCGGGTTCGGCTCGGCGAACCCCTGGCCGGACAGCAGCTCCAGGAACCGGGCGGTGTGCCGGCGGGCCATGTCCGCGTCCGACTCCCCCGGCGCCGGGACGTGGTCGAAGTGCCGGTAGCCCTCGATGACCTGCTCCGGGCTGCCGCGCGAGATCCCCAGCTGCAGCCGCCCGCCGGCGATGAGGTCCGCCGCCCCGGCGTCCTCGGTCATGTAGGCGGGGTTCTCGTAGCGCATGTCGATCACCCCCGTGCCGATCTCGATGCGGCGCGTGCGCGCCCCCACGGCCGCCAGCAGCGGGAACGGGCTGGCCAGCTGGCGGGCGAAGTGGTGCACCCGGAAGTAGGCGCCGTCGGCACCCAGCTCCTCGGCCGCCTCGGCCAGATCGATCGACTGCGCGAGCACGTCCGCCGCGCTGCGGGTGGCCGAGGACGGGTGGTCGGTCCAGTGGCCGAAGGACAGGAAACCGATGTGCTTCATGTCCATGACAACCGATGGACCGGCGCGGCATTCCCGGGTGCGATCCGCCCCCACGCCTCCTAGCGTGGGGTCATGCTGCTCGCCCACGACGTCACCGGCACCGGTCCGCACGCCCTTCTGCTGCACGCCGGGGTCGCCGACCGGCACATGTGGGACCCCGTCATGACGGGTCTGAGCCAGGTCTTCCGCGTCCTGCGGCCCGACCTGCGCGGCTTCGGCGAGACCCCGCTGCCCGCCGAGGACTACGTCGACGCCGACGACGTGGCCGAGGTCATGGACGCCTGCGGCATCGAGGACGCCGTCGTGGTCGGCAACAGCCTCGGCGCGCGCGTGGCCCTCGAGCTCGCGAGCCGCCACCCCGACCGCGTGCGCGAGCTCGTGCTCATCTCCCCCGCCTACCCCGACCTGCCGCCGAGCGCCGCCCTGCGCGACTTCATCGCCCACGAGGAGACGCTGCTGGACGCCGGGGACCTGGACGCCGCCGTGGCGCTCAACGTCGACACCTGGCTGGGGCCCGACGCCGACGACGAGACCCGGGCCGCGCTGGCACGCATGCAGCACCGCGCCTTCGACATCCAGCTCGCCGCCGAGACCGACGCCCACGCCCGCGGCGCCGCCGCCGGCACCCCGCGACCCGTCGACGTCGACCTGCACCGCATCCACGTGCCCACCCTCGTGGTCACCGGCGGCCACGACATGGACCACTTCCGGGCCGTGGCCGCGCGCCTGGTCGAGTCCATCCCCGGCGCCGAGCTGCTCGCCCTGGACTGGGCCGGGCACCTGCCCACCCTGGAGAACCCCGACGCCATCGAGCCGCTGCTGCTGGACGTGCTGCGCGACGACCCCACCGTGCACGCTCCCTGAGACTCCCCGCGCCGCCGTCACACCCGCTCAACACGCGCCAGGGATGATGGCCTGCGTGAACATCGCCGTCGACTCCCCCGCCCGCGCGGACGTGCGCGCCCTGCTCGAGGAGCACCTCGCCGAGATGCACGCCACCTCCCCGCCGGAGTCCGTGCACGCCCTCGACCCGGTGGCGCTCGCGGGCCCGGCCGTGACGTTCCTGACCGCGCGCAGCGACGAGACCGGGCAGTTGCTCGGCTGCGGGGCGCTCAGCGAGCTCGACCCGGGCCCGGGCGGGCACGGGGAGATCAAGTCGATGCGCACCGCCCGCGGGGCGCGCGGGCTCGGGGTCGCCAC
This sequence comes from Isoptericola sp. b515, assembly GCF_030588125.1. NCBI lineage: Bacteria > Bacillati > Actinomycetota > Actinomycetes > Micrococcales > Promicromonosporaceae > Isoptericola > Isoptericola sp. b515. The sequence goes on from NZ_JAUQYR010000005.1 coordinate 96,626, forward strand.
CCGCCTGCTGGGCGAGCTGATGACCCTGGCCGCCGAGCGCGGGTACACCCGCGTGAGCCTGGAGACCGGCGCCGAGGACTTCTTCGCCCCGGCCCGGCGCATCTACACCCGGCACGGGTTCGTCGAGTGCGAGCCGTTCGCCACTTACGTGCCGGACCCGAACAGCGTTTTCATGACGTTCGCCTTGCCTGTCCCGCCTCCTGAGGACGGTCGCTGAACGGCGGCGTGCCGCCGTCGCGGCCCGGCAGCGGGCCGATAGCGTCAGGCGTATGCCGACGATCACCGGTTCCGCCGACCGGACCCGCACCCCGCAGGTCGGGGACGAGCGGGAGACGCTGCTGAGCATGCTCGCCTTCCAGCGCGACACGATCCGGTGGAAGTGCTCCGGGCTGAGTTCCGAACAGCTCGCCCAGCGGCATGCCCCGAGCGCGCTCACCCTCGGCGGTCTGCTCAAGCACCTGGCCGTCGTCGAGGCGGGCTGGGTCAACCTGACCTTCGCCGGCGGTGTGGAGGCGCCGTCCTGGCTCGACCAGTGGCAGCGCGAGAACGAGGGCTGGACATTCACCACGGCCGCGGCGGACTCCCCGGCGCAGCTGTTCGCCTGGCTCGACGAGTCGCAGCGCGTCACCGAGCAGATCGTGGCCAGCGCGGCAGGGCTCGACGTCCTCGCGGTGAACCCACCCGAGGGCGAGGGGCCGTACTCGCTGCGGTGGATCCTGCTGCACCTGGTCCAGGAGTACGCCCGGCACCTGGGGCACGCCGACCTGATCCGCGAGGCGATCGACGGCTCCGTGGGCGTCTAGGACCGGGCTGACCACCGGTCGGCGTTTCGCCCCCGGCCGCACACGGCGCGCCGCTAGCGTGGAAGTCGGCCCGTCGAGAGGTGGCAGCGTGGACGAGACGTTCGACCACGTCAACGGTCTGCCCTACTACGACCGCCAGGGGCGGCGGATCTCCCATGCGGAATGGCTCGACCACATGGCGGACTTCGAGTTCAGGGGGGTGGCCTTCGACGCGCTCGGCCGCTACCAGGTGTCGACCGTGTGGCTGGGCACCGACAACTGGCGCGGACTGCCCGTCGCGCGCCCGCTGATCTTCGAGACCATGGTCTTCCCGGTGCTCAAGCCGTCCCTCCCCGGCGTCAGGGGGCCGGACTACGGACCACCGTGCACGACACGGCGGTACGCCACCGAGGCCGAGGCGCTCGCCGGGCACGACCAGATCCTCGCGGAGTTCCGCATCCTGCGGGCCATGGAGGACGACCTCGCCGCCGAGCCCTGAGCAACTCGCACCGACCCTTGTCCTCCACGGCGTCGCCGCAGGTCATCGCCGTGACCGGGCCAGTAGGCTCCCCCCATGGCCTACACCGAGAAGCGCACCGGAGCCGGCGGCACGACGTCGTACGTAGGGCGCTTCCGCATCGACGGCCGTCTGCGCAGCACCCGGGCGTTCCGGGACCGACGTGACGCGCTGGCCGAGGCCCGCCGGGCCGAGGAGGCGGGCAAGCGCGGGGACTGGGTCGACCCGCGGTCCGGCACGCTGACCGTGGCCGAGTGGTTCGAGGCCTGGCAGGCCGCCCGCGCCGACCGCGCCCCGCGCACCCTGGAGTCCGAGCGCGAACGGTTCCGGACCCTGGTCGCCCCCGCCTTCGGCCAGGAGCCGCTGCGCCGGGTGACGCACGACGACGTCGCCCGGTGGGCGGTCGAGATGCGCCCGCACGGGGCCGCCGAGCCGGCCTCCCCCGCCCGGCGTCGTGACGCGGTGCGACTGCTGGTGGCGCTGCTGGACGCCGCGGTGGACGCCCGCCGACTGACGGCCAACCCGGCCCGCACCCCCTCGGGGCGCGTGCCGTCCCTGCCGCGCGCGCCCAAGACCAAGCCGCACCGGTACCTGTCCCACGAACAGCTGCGCCGCGCGGCCGACGCGACCGCCTCCGCCCCGGCGCGCACGCTGGTGCTGCTGGCCGGGCTGACCGGGCTGCGCTGGGGCGAGGTCTCGGCCCTGCGCACCGGGGACGTGGACCTGCTGCGGCGACGCGTCACCATCGAGCGCGCCTACACCCGCCTGGACGACGGCACCCTGCTGCTCGGCAGCACCAAGACCCACGCGCGCCGCGAGGTGCCGGTCCCGAGCGTGCTGGAGCCCCAGCTCGCCGAGCGGCTCGGCGGCCGCCCGGGCACCGCGCTGCTGTTCACCGCGCGCGACGGCGGCCCGCTGCGCCGCGAGTCCTTCGACCGGCACGCCTTCCGCCCGGCCGTGCGCGCCGCCGGCACCGCGGTGAGCACGCTCCAGGAGCTGCTCGGGCTGCCCGCCACCGGGATCTACGACACGACCACCCTGACCGCCGTGCGCCGGGTCCAGGCCGATCAGGACCTGCCGGTCACCGGCGTCGTGGACGCCGCCACCTGGGCGGTGCTGGTCGAGGCCGACCGCACCCGCCGCGACGGCCTGACCCGCGGCCAGAAGATCGCCCGCACCCGGCGCCTGGAGGCCGTGGCCCGCGTCACCCTGCGCGCCGGCGCCGAGGACTTCGCCCCGCTGACCCTGCACGACCTGCGGCACACCGCCGCCTCGTTGGCGATCGCCAGCGGCGCGAGCGTCAAGGCCGTCCAGCGCATGCTCGGCCACGAGTCCCCCGTCCTGACCCTGCGCACCTACGCGGGGCTGTTCGAGGACGACCTCGACCGCCTCGGCGAGTCGATGTCCGCGCAGTTCGCCGCGCACGACCCGGCAGACGCTGCTCACGATGTGCTCACCGATGGTGCAGATGCACCTTTTGGGTTGGTTGACCTGACCGCCCGCGCAGCGCGCTGAACTGCGCAAATGCTCTCCGTACGGCATTCCCCCGCATTCTTGCGCACCCGCTTTGGAAAAGCGGGTGTCGGTAGTTGGTCAGGAGGAGTAGCGGTAGGATTGCATCATGACTACTCCTCCTCCGGTCCTCTCGTCCGTCACACCCTCCGAGGACGACGGCCGCCCGGCGGACGACGCCGCCGACGCTCCCCCGGCACCGGTCACCGCCCGGGAGCGGGTGTTCGCCGCGGCCGACGCGCTGCTGGCGGACGACGAGCCGGTGACGGTCAGCACCGTGCGTGAGCGGGCGGGGTGCTCCAACGCCACGGCCACCACGCACCTGCGCGCCTGGCGGACGCAGCGCGCCGAGGACGCCGCCGACGCGGCGCGCCTGCCGGAGCTGCCGCGGTCGGTCGAGCTGCTGGTCGAGCGCGGGGTCGCCGGCCTCTGGGGCGAGGCGGTGCGACGGGCGCGCGACGAGCACGCCGAGGAGACCGCGACGCTGCAGGAGCGTGCGGCCTCGGCGCGTGAGGACGCCGACCGGCTGGCCCGCGCCGCCGACACCGCGGCCGCCGAGCGGGACGAGGCCCGCGCCGACCTCGCCGAGGCACGGGCCGAGACCCAGCGGCTGCGGAACCTCCTGGACGAGGCCGGGCTCGCCCGCGAGCAGGCGGCCGCCGCGGCGCGTCGGGCCGAGGGTCAGGCCGAGGAGCTGCGTGCCGAGCTGGCACGGGCGCACGCCGAGACCGCGGCGCTGCGCGAGGACCTCACCGCCGCGGTGGACGCCCGCTCGGCCGCGGCCGAGCAGCGCGCCGAGGCGCGCGCCGCGCTGAGCGGCGTCCAGGAGACGCTGGCCGAGGCCCGCTCCGCGCTGGAGTCGGTGCGCGGCGAGCACCGGCGCGGCGAGGACGAGCGGGCCCGTCTGGCCGCCGAGCTCACCGCGGCCCGGTCCGCGAGCGACCGGCTCGAGGGCGAGGCCGCCCGGCTGCGCGACGAGCTGGCCGCGGCCCGGTCCCGCGCGGACGACGCCGCCCGCGACGGGGCGGCCCAGGCGGCGGCCCGGGCGCGGGCCGAGGGCGAGCTCGCCGGGCTGCGCGCGTCGGCGACCGCGGCGGAGGGGACGGGGGACCCGGACACCCCGGAGGCGACGGCCTGAGCCGACGCCCGGGGGCTCAGTACCAGCCGCCGCGGGTGTGCTGGAAGATCAGGTTCGTCTCGGTCAGCGCCACCCCGGGGTTGGCCGAGAGGTTCTCGATGACGAACTCGTTGAGCACGTCCGTGTCCGGGGCGGTGACGTGCACGAAGAAGTCGTGGGCGCCGCCCAGCAGGTAGACGTCCAGCACACCCGGCAGCCTCGCCAGCTCGCGGGCGAACGCCGGCAGGTGCGACCGCGCCGCCCCCTGCATGCGCACGGCGATGACGGCCTGCAGGGGCCGGCCCGCCAGCGCCGGGTCGACGTCCGCGTGGAACCCGCGGATGACGCCCTCGTCCCGCAGGCGCCGCACCCGGGTCAGACAGGTCGACGGCGCGATGCCGACCTGGGCGGCCAGGGCGTTGTTCGGCACGCGGGCGTCCTCGGCCAGCGCCGCCAGCAGCCGGTGGTCGATCGCGTCCAGGCGCACCGCCGCGCGGGCGCGCCGCTCCAGACCCGGTGCGGCCTCGGGCCGGGACCGAACATCCTGCGAACGGGATGTGCGCGACGCCCGCGTGGACGAAGAACTCGATGCCATCCATCGACGGTACCGAAGAAACCGCTGATCTGACCGCACACACCGAACGGAGGCGGCACACTGGAGGTGAGCGCCGTCACATCCGGTCGGCGCGTCCGTGCTCGCGATCCGAGCCGACCGAGAGGGCCACGATGGACGTCGCCGTCCCGAAGGAAGTCAAGAACCACGAAGACCGCGTCGCCATCACCCCGGCCGGCGTGCACGAGCTCGTCACGCGCGGACACACCGTGCACGTCCAGGCCGGTGCCGGCCTCGGCGCGGGCATCACCGACGCCCAGTACGCCGAGGAGGGCGCCCGCATCGTCGAGGGCGCCGCCGCGACCTGGGCGGCCGGCGAGATGGTGCTCAAGGTCAAGGAACCCGTCGCCGAGGAGTACCACCTCCTGCGCGAGGACCAGCTGCTGTTCACCTACCTGCACCTCGCCGCGGACAAGGCCCTCACCGAGGAGCTGCTCGCCCGGCGCGTCACCTCCGTGGCCTACGAGACCGTCCAGCACGCCGACGGCTTCCTGCCGCTGCTGGCCCCGATGTCCGAGGTCGCGGGCCGGCTCGCCACCCAGGTCGGGGCGGCCACCCTGCAGAACGCCGCCGGCGGCCGCGGGGTGCTGCTCGGCGGCGTGCCCGGCGTGCCGGCCGCGCAGGTCGTCATCATCGGTGCCGGCACCTCGGGGATGAACGCCGCCCGCATCGCCGTGGGCATGGGCGCCCACGTCACCCTGCTGGACACCAACGTCGACGTGCTGCGCGCCGCGGACCGCGAGTTCGCCGGCCGCGTGCAGACGCTGACCTCCAACCGGCTCAGCCTGCGCCAGGCCGTGCTCGAGGCCGACCTGGTCATCGGCGCCGTCCTGCTGCCCGGCGCCAAGGCCCCCGTCCTGGTGCCCAACGAGCTCGTGGCCCAGATGCGGCCCGGTGCGGTGCTGGTCGACATCGCGATCGACCAGGGCGGCTGCTTCGCGGACTCGCGGCCCACGACCCACGACCAGCCCACCTACCCGGTGCACGACACCGTGTTCTACTGCGTGGCCAACATGCCCGGCGCCGTGCCGCGCACCTCCACCTACGCCCTGACCAACGTCACGCTGCCCTACGCCGTGGCGCTCGCGGACTCGGGCTGGCGCGAGGCGCTGCGCGCCGACGCCGCGCTCGCGCGCGGGCTCAACACCCACGCCGGTCACATCACGCACGCGGGGGTCGCCCAGGCCCACGGCCTGGACCACCGCGAGGTCGCCGGGGTGCTGTGAGCCGACCCCGCCGCGGATCGACGCCCGCGCCCGGCACCGCCGGTCGCGGGCGTCCGCGCGCTCCGGCGGCGCTCGTCCTGGCCGGCGTCGTGCTGGCCGGGTGCCAGCCGGCCGGCCCGGACGACGGCGACGGCGCCCCGTCCTCCGCGACGACGGCGGACGCCCAGCGCCACCCGGACGTGCTGGAGGTGGTGGCCGACTGCTCGGGCGAGACCTGCGACCTCGAGGTCACGATGAGCTCGCCGTACGACACCCCCGAGCGGTACGCTGACGGCTGGCGGGTGCTGACCCCCGACGGCACCGAGCTGGCGGTGCACACGCTGGCCCACGACCACGCCGGCGAGCAGCCGTTCACGCGCACCCAGCGCGGCGTCGAGATCCCGCGGGAGGTCGAGGCGGTCGTCGTCGAGGGGCGCGACCAGGTCCACGGCTTCGGCGGGCGGACCGTGACGGTGACCCTGCCCGACCGCTGAGCCCGCGCGCCGACGTCGTTCCTGGTCAGGCGTCCGGGAAGCCCTGCGGGTTGGCCTGCTGCCAGCGCCAGGTGTCGGCGCACATGTCGTCGATCGTCTTGTGCGCACGCCAGCCCAGCTCGGTGTGCGCCCGCGTGGGGTCGGCCCAGAACGCCGGCAGGTCACCGGCGCGGCGCGGACCGATCTCGTAGGGCAGCTCGCGGCCGGTCGCGCGCTCGAAGGCGTGCAGCATCTGCAGCACCGAGGTGCCGGTGCCGGTGCCGAGGTTGAACGCCCGCACCGGCTCGACCATCGCGTCGAGGTGCTCCAGGGCGGCCACGTGCCCGGCGGCGAGGTCCTCGACGTGCAGGTAGTCGCGCTCGCAGGTGCCGTCCGCGGTCGGGTAGTCGTCGCCGAACACCGTCAGGCGCTCGCGGCGGCCCACCGCCACCTGGGCGATGAACGGCATGAGGTTGTTCGGGATGCCCTGGGGGTCCTCGCCGATCTGGCCCGACGGGTGGGCGCCGACGGGGTTGAAGTAGCGCAGCAGCGCCACCCGCAGCCCGTCGGTGGCGGCGGCGACGTCGGTCATGATGCGCTCGATCATGACCTTCGTCTGCCCGTACGGCGAGGAGGAGGACAGGTGCTCGTAGTCCTCGACGTACGGCACCGGGGCGTGCTCGCCGTAGACGGTCGCCGAGGAGGAGAACACCAGCCGGTGCACGTCGTGGCGGCGCATCGCCTCCAGCAGCGACAGCGTGGAGTCGATGTTGTTGCGGTAGTACGCCAGCGGCTTGGCCACGGACTCCCCCACCGCCTTGAACCCGGCGAAGTGCACGACCGCGTCGAAGGTCTCGTGGGCGAACAGCCGCTCGGTCTTCTCGGCGTCGGTCAGGTCGATCGCGTGCACCGGCACGTGCCGGCCGGACAGGGCCTCCAGCCGGCCGATGACGCTCGGCTTGGCGTTGGAGAAGTCGTCGACCACGACGACGTCGTGGCCGGAGGCCAGCAGGGACAGGACCGTGTGGGAACCGATGTAGCCGGCTCCGCCGGAGACCAGGACGCGCATGGGCCCGAGCGTACCCGGACCTGCGCGTCCGCCCCGACGGCGGACCGGTCAGGAGCCGCCGAGCAGCTCGGCGAAGTCGGGGGTGTCGCCGAACGGGTCGTCCTGCGGGCCCGCGGCCGGGCGGGCGCCCACGGCCTCGGCGAGCTCGCGGCCCGCCCGCGCGATGCGGCGCGGCAGGGCGCCGTCGTCGTCCTGGCCGGCCCAGTCGTCGGTGGCCGCGAAGACCGCGGTGGGCACCACCTGGGCGCGCAGGTAGGTCAGCAGCGGGCGCATCGAGTAGTCCAGCGCCAGGGAGTGCCGCGCGGTGCCGCCGGTCGCCCCGAGCAGCACCGGCGTCCCGGTCAGGGCGTCGGGGTCGACGATGTCGAGGAACGACTTGAACAGCCCCGAGTAGGTCGTGGTGAACAGCGGGCTGACCAGGACCAGGCCGTCGGCGTTCGTGACGGTGTCCAGGGCGTCGGCGAGGTCGCCGGCGGGGAACCGGGTCAGCATCGCGTCGACGATGGCGTGCGCGTGCTCGCGCAGCTCGACGACCTCGACGTCGACCTCGTGCCCGGCGGCGCGCAGCTCGTCGGCGGCGGCGCCGGCCAGCCGGTCGGCGAGCAGCCGGGTCGAGGACGGCTGGGACAGCCCCGCGGTGACGACCGCGAGGGTGCGGCGGGTGCTCATCGGAGGACCTCCTCGGCTCGGGTGCCGGTCACGGCGTCGCCGCCGTCGCCGACGTGCGTGGCGCCGGAGCGGCCGGCCGTGCGGGCGGCGGCGACGCGTTCGGCGTGGGTGGGCGGGTTCAGCGGCACGTCCTCGGCGGGCCGCTTGGCCTCGACGATCGTGCGCAGCGCGGGCACGATCTCCTCGGCCAGCAGGTCGATCTGCTCCAGGACGGTCTTCAGGGGCAGGCCGGCGTGGTCGATGAGGAACATCTGGCGCTGGTAGTAGCCGACGTCCTCGACGAACGCGCCGTAGCGGTCGATGACCTGCTGGGGCGAGCCGACGGTCAGCGGCGTCTGGGCGGAGAAGTCCTCCAGGCTCGGGCCGTGGCCGTAGACCGGCGCGACGTCGAAGTAGGGGCGGAACTCGCGCACCGCGTCCTGGGAGTTCTTGCGCACGAACACCTGGCCGCCCAGGCCCACGATCGCCTGGTCGGCACGCCCGTGGCCGTGGTGCTCGTAGCGCTGGCGGTAGAACCGCACCATCTGCTTGGTGTGGTGCATGGGCCAGAAGATGTTGTTGTGCAGGAACCCGTCGCCGTAGTAGGCGGCCTGCTCGGCGATCTCCGGGGACCGGATGGAGCCGTGCCAGACGAACGGCGGCACCCCGTCCAAGGGCCGCGGGGTGGAGGTGAAGCCCTGCAGCGGGGTGCGGAACTGCCCGCTCCAGTCCACGACGTCCTCGGTCCACAGCCGGCGCAGCAGCGCGTAGTTCTCGATCGCGAGCGGGATGCCGTTGCGGATGTCCTGGCCGAACCAGGGGTAGACGGGACCGGTGTTGCCGCGGCCCATCATCAGGTCCATGCGGCCGTCGGAGACGACCTGGAGCATCGCGTACTCCTCGGCCAGGCGCACCGGGTCGTTGGTGGTGATCAGGGTGGTGGCCGTGGACAGCGTGATGTTCTCGGTGACGCCGGCCAGGTAGCCGAGCAGCGTGGTGGGGCTCGAGGCCACGAACGGCGGGTTGTGGTGCTCGCCGGTGGCGAAGACGTCCAGGCCCGCGGCGTCGGCGTGCCGGGCGATGGTCAGCATCGAGCGCACCCGCTCGGTGTCGTCCGGGGTGCGGCCGGTGGTGGGGTCCGTCGTGACGTCCGAGACGGAGAAGATGCCGAACTGCACGTTGCACTCCTGTCGGTCCTCTGCATGCGTTTGCATGCACTCGCGCCAACCCGTCGGTGCCGTCGATTGTTCCCGGCGCACGCCCCGCCCGGGTGACGTCACCCACACCAGGGTGCCGCACAAGGCTCTCGACTTGCGAGCGGGGGCGGTCCTCGCCACATTGGGTCCCGTCGCCGGACCCGGAACCCGAGGAGCCGGTACGCTTCACCGGACCTTCACGCCCGGGCGGAACAACCGCCGTCGGCGGCGCGTTGGATCCCACGGCCCCCTGAAACCCGACCTGTGGAGGACGACATGCCCGACCGCTCTCTGCGTGGCATGAGCATCGGCAGCAAGAGCATGGAGTCCGACGAGGGCGTGGACTTCGCCCCGCGATTCCAGGCGCACTACGACTGCCCCAACGGCCACACCATCATCCTGCCGTTCTCCACCGACGCCGAGGTTCCCCCGATCTGGGAGTGCCAGTGCGGTGGGGAGGCCCTGCTGCGGGACGCGGAGCGTCCCGACGCCAAGCCGACCAAGCCGCAGCGCACCCACTGGGACATGCTGCTCGAGCGCCGCACCGTCTCCGAGCTCGAGGAGCTCCTCGACGAGCGGCTCGAGCTGCTGCGCGCCGGCAAGCTGCGCCGCTCGGCCTGACGTCGGCCGGCCCGGCGCCCGGCTCGACACGCACGATCAAGGGCGGCCCTCCCGCGGGAGGGCCGCCCTTCGTCGTGCCCGGCACCGCCGGTCGGGCGGGCGCCGGGGCGCGGTCAGGGGCGCCGCCGCCCGCCGGGCAGCAGCCGGCGCAGCTGGCGGCCGCGGTGCGCCAGGCCCCACGCGGTCACCTTCGTCAGCGCCTCGACCACGATCGCCCGCGACATCTTCGACTCCCCCACCGTGCGCTCGACGAACGTGATCGGCACCTCGGCGACGGTGCCGCCGCCGCGCAGCACCCGCCAGGTCATGTCCACCTGGAAGCAGTAGCCGTGCGACTCCACGGCGGCCAGGTCGATCGCCCGCAGCGTGTCCGCCCGGAAGGCGCGGAACCCCCCGGTGGCGTCCCGCACGGCCACGCCCAGCAGCAGCCGCACGTAGGTGTTGCCGCCGCGGGAGAGCAGCTGGCGGTGCCACGGCCAGTTCACGACCCGGCCCCCGGGCACCCAGCGCGAGCCGAGCACCAGACCGGGGGCGTCGGGGTCCGCCGCACGGTCCAGCAGCCGTGACAGCTCCTCGGGCCGGTGGGAGCCGTCGGCGTCCATCTCGCACAGCACGTCGTAGCCGCGCCCGAGCCCCCAGCCGAACCCGGCGACGTAGGCCGCGCCGAGCCCGCCCTTGCCGGTGCGGTGCAGCACGTGCACCCGTGGGTCCCGGGCCGCGACCTCCTCGGCCCATCGCCCGGTGCCGTCCGGCGAGGCGTCGTCGACCACCAGCACGTCCACGTCCGGCTGCGCGGTGCGCAGCCGTTCCAGCGTGCCCGGCAGCGACTCGCGTTCGTCGTACGTGGGGATGATGACCAGCGTGCTCACGACTCTCCTCCCGCGCGACGGCGGCTGACGAGGGCCGAGACCGCACCGGCGGCCACGAGCAGCACGGCCGCGGCCTCCACGACGATCCCCGGCCCCTCCCCGGCGCGCACCGCCGGGGTCATGGTGGTGCGCAGCGGCAGCTCCGCCACGAGCTGGTCGGCGGTGAACAGGTCGGTCGCCGCCACCAGCGTGCCGTCCGGTGCCACGACGCCCGAGACCCCCACGGTGGAGATCTGCACCGCCGCGCGACCGGTGGTCATCGCCTGCATGCGGGTCATGGCCAGCTGCTGGGTGGACTCCGCGGTGTACCCGAACGAGGCGTTGTTCGTCGGGACCACCAGCACCTGCGCACCGCGCCGCACCGCGTCCCGCACGATCTCGTCGTAGGCGACCTCGAAGCAGATCGCCGTGGCCATCGGCACCGTGGGCCCGTCCGAGCGCGGCAGGTCGACCACGGCCGGCTCGGTGCCCGCCAGCATGTCGTTGGTGACCCGGTCCACCTGGGCCGAGAACAGCCGCACGAACCCGCGCAGCGGGATGTACTCCCCGAACGGGGCCGGGTGCTGCTTGGCGTACCGGTCGATCACCCCGGCCCCCGGCTGCCACAGCAGGGACACGTTGTACCGGCCACCGGTCTCGGGGTACTCCTGGGCGCCCACCAGGATCGGGGCGCCCACCCGCGCCGCGGCCGCGTCGAGCGCCGCGGCGACGTCCTCGGCCTCCTGCGGGTCCAGGTCCGATCCGTTCTCCGGCCACAGCACCACGTCGAGGTCGAGGTCGCGGCCGGCCAGCGCGTCGGTGCCGTCCAGGTGGTTGGTCAGCACCTCGGCCCGGTTGGCGAACGACCCCAGGCCGGGTTCGGCCACGTTGCCCTGCACCGCGCCGGCCCGCAGCACGGGGCCCGGTCCCTCATGGGTGGCCGTGCCCGCGTCCACCACGACCGTGTCCAGGTCCGCGGTCGCCACCGGCTCCGGCGGCACGGGGCCGGCCGGCAGCGGCAGCGCCGCCGGCGCCACCGCCAGGACCACCGCGCCGAGCACGCCGGCCCCGGCACCCAGCAGCGCCGGCCGCACCGCACGACCCGCCCGCCGGGCACGGACCGCCGCCAGCGCCCGGCCCGCGGCCACCGCACCGAGCACCCCGACCAGCGCCACCAGCAACGAGACCGCGACCGTTCCGCCCAGCCAGGCCGCCCGTCCGGTCGGGGCGTCCACCATCGTCCAGGCCAGCCGGCCCCACGGGAAGCCGCCGAACGGCACCTGCGAGCGGGCCTGCTCCACCCCGACGAACAGCACCGCGAACGCCGCCGCGTGCCCGAGCGTGCGCAGCACCGCGGTCGCGGCGGACGCGCCCGGGTCCGGCAGGGCCAGCGCCGGCCAGCGGCGCGCCCACGTCCACACCGCCCCCAGCAGCGCCCAGAACGCCGCCTGCAGGGTGGCCAGCGCCAGCCACGGCACGGTGTCCGTGGCGAAGTTCGCCCACCAGATGTGCGGCAACCAGAACGACCAGCCGGCCACCAGCCCCACCAGCGCGTTCCACGCGGCCGCGCGCCGGCCCGTGCGGCGCCAGGCCGCGAACAGCAGGCCCACCGCCACGAACGCCGCCGGCCAGGCCCCCACGTCGGGGAAAGCGGTCCACAGCACCACCCCGGCGGCGACGCCCAGCAGCAGCGTCGCCGACCGCGACGTCATCCAGGACGCCGGCGCGCCGGAGGCGCTCGCGGACGCGGGGGACGGGGCGGGATCGGTCACGGTGCTCATCCGGTCAGCCGTCGAGCACGTCGTGCAGCACGACGCCGTCCCGCACGGTGCGCAGGCACTGCGGGGCCGGCGCGTCCTCGGACAGGTCCGGCAGCAGCGGCTGGCCGGCACGCGCCTCGGGGTTCCACTGCGACAGCCGGCCCGGTGCGGACTGCACGGCCAGCGACCCGGTGCGCCACACCGCCAGGTGCGCCGGTGCACCGACGCGCAGCTCGCCGGCACCGGTGTGGTCCAGCCCGGCCAGGCGCCAGCCGCCGCGGGAGTGGGCGCGGAACGCCGAGCGGGCGCTGACCCGCTGGGAGGGGTCCGCGTGCCCGATCGCCGCGCGGACCGCCTGCCAGGGGTCCAGCGGGGTCACCGGACTGTCGGACCCGAACGCGATCGGCACCCCCGCCCCGGCCAGGTCCGCGAACGGCGACAGGTTCGCCGCGCGCGGCCCGCCGAGCCGCGTGGTGTACATGCCGTCCGGGCCGCCCCAGGTCGAGTCGTACGCCGGCTGGATCGACAGCCCCATGCCGTACAGCAGCAGTGAGGCCAGGGCCGCGGCGTCCACGAACAGGGCGTGCTCGATGCGGTGGTGCCCGCCGCGCAGCGTGGCGGCGTCCGCGCGGCCCACCGCGACCTCCAGCCCCTCGACGAGCTCGTCCATGGCCCGGTCGCCCACGACGTGCAGGCCGCCCTGGACCCCGGCGGCCGAGCAGGCCAGCAGGTGGGTGGCGATCTGGTCGGCCGACAGGTACAGCCGGCCGGTGCGCTCGCGGGCCTCCGACGGCAGGTCCGTGTAGGGCGAGGTCAGGGCCGCGGTGCGCGAACCGAGGGTGCCGTCCACGGTCAGGTCCCCGCCGATGCCGGTCAGGAACGGCAGCTCGGCCAGCAGCGCCCGGGCGTCCTCGGGACCGGTGCACAGCTCGGCGCGGTAGGCGGTCACGTGCGGCAGCCGCTGGTCGGGGTCGGCGGCGAGCGACATCAGCGCGGTCAGGCCCTCGCGGGTGTCCACGTGCGGGGTGCTCATCTCGTGCACGGCCACGATGCCGCGCGCGGCGGCCTGCGACAGCGCCCGGCGGTACAGCGTCTCGCGGCGCGCGGGGTCCAGGTCGTGCACGGCGGCGCGGGCGCTCGCGTACGCCTGCCCGCCGACGAGCCCGGTGCCGTCCCAGTCCGGGGTGCGGTCCAGGCCGGTGCGGGCGGCGAGCGAGGACGAGGCCAGCGCGCTGTGTCCGTCGACGCGCACCGCGAGCGTGGGCCGTCCCCCGGTGGCGGCGTCCAGCTCGCTCAGCCAGGGGGCGCGACCCTCGGGCCAGGCGCCCTCGTCCCACCCGAGGGCGAGCAGGATCTGCTGCCCGCCGGGGTCGGCGGCGTCCAGGTCGCGGGCGGCGGCCGCCAGGCGGTCCAGGGCGGCGGCCAGGGTGTGGCCGCCGGCGGCCGGGGACAGGTCGACGCCCGCGGCGGTCAGCCCCGTCTCGAGGGTGTGCACGTGGGCGTCGACGAACCCGGGAGTGACCAGCGCGCCGTTGAGGTCGACGACCTCGTCGGCACGGGCGGCCAGACCGGCGGCGGTGTCCTCGGCGCCGAGCCAGGCCACCACCCCGTCGTCGACGAGCAGGGCCTCGGCGAACGGGTCCGCGGCCGAGTGGACGACACCGTTGCGGTACAGGGTGGAGGTCACGGCCGAAAGCCTAGGGCACCGCGGGGGTGCCCCGGGGAACCGGCGGCCCGGGATCAGACCGTGGAGTGCGCCACGACACCGCGCAGCACCGCGTCCTGGGCGGCCCGCGCCCGGCCCCGCAGCGGCGGCCCGGCGGCCGCGGCGAGCTGGTCGAGCACGTCGACGACCTGCTTGCACCAGCGCACGAAGTCACCCGCCGCGATGTCGGTGCCGCGCAGCACCGTGTCGAGGCTGGCGCCCGAGGCCCACTGGTGCACGGGGGCGGTCAGCGCGGTGTCCAGGGTGCCGGTCACCTCCAGGCGATGGGCGGCCTCCAGCTCGGTGACACGGGCCCACACGGCGGCGGTCGCGTCCACGGCGTCGGCGAGCCGGCGCCCCGGCACCCCCGCCAGACCGGTCTGGGCCTCCTCACGCCGCCCGGCGTACACCACCACCGACACGGCGGCGGCCAGCTCGGCGGGTCGCAGCTCGTCCCACACGCCCTGGCGCAGGCACTCGGCCAGCAGCAGGTCGTCCTCGGCGTACAGCCGGCCCAGCCGACGTCCGGACTCGGTGACCTGCAGCCCGTCGTCGCCGCGGTGCAGGTAGTCCAGCTCGGTCAGCACGTCGCAGATCCGGTCGAACGTGCGGGCGATGGACCCGGTGCGGCCCTCGATGCGCCGGACCAGCGCGTCCTGCTCGCGGGCGAGCGTCTCGGCGCGCTGGGCCCACCGCAGGTGGTCCTCCCGCTCCGGGCAGCCGTGGACCGGGTGGGCGCGCAGGTCGCCGCGCAGCCGCTGCAGCTCGCGGTCGGAGGCGACGTCACCGCCCCGCTCGCGCGCCTCGCGCCCGGCCGGGTCGTTACCGGGGGCGGACCGCTCCCCCAGCGCGTTGCGCAGGCTGGAGGCCAGGTCCCGCCGGTCGGCGGGCCGGCGGGAGTTGAAGCTCTTCGGGATGCGCACCCGGGTCACGGTGCGCACCCCGTCGGGGGTGTCGGCGACGGTGAGCTTCTTGACCTGCCGCTCCTGGGTCAGCACCGTCGGGCGCGGCCCGTCGAAGCCGCCCTCGTCGCCGCCGGGGTCCAGCACGACCACGAAGCCGCGCCGCCGACCCGACGGCACCTCGGCGACGTCGCCGCGCCGCAGCCGCGACAGCGAGTCGATCGCGTCGGCGCGGCGCGCCCCCTTGGCGGCGCGGGACAGCTCCTTCTCCCGGGCGGTGATGGCCCGCCGGATCGTGAGGTAGCCCTCGACGTCGCCGTGCTCGCAGTGCGCGGCGCCGCGGTAGCCCTCCAGCGCCTCGGCGTGCGCCTGGGCCTGCTTGGCCAGGTCGACCACGCCCCGGTCGGCCTGGAACTGCGCGAAGCTGGTCTCCAGCACCTCGCGGGCACGTTCGGCGCCGACCTGGCCGACGAGGTTGACCGCCATGTTGTACGTCGGGCGGAAGCTGGAGCGCAGCGGGTACAGCCGGCGCGAGGCGAGCCCGGCCAGGGCGACCGGGTCCAGGCCCACGTGGTCGACGACGACGGCGTGGCCCTCGACGTCGATGCCGCGCCGTCCGGCGCGTCCGGTCAGCTGGGTGTACTCCCCCGGCGTGATGGGCTGGTGGGCGGTGCCGTCGAACTTCACCAGCTTCTCCAGCACCACCGACCGGGCGGGCATGTTGATGCCGAGCGCGAGCGTCTCGGTGGCGAACACGACCTTGACCAGCCCGCGGGCGAACAGCTCCTCGACGGTCTCCTTGAACACCGGCAGCAGCCCGGCGTGGTGGGCGGCCACGCCCCGTGCCAGCGCGTGCTGCCACTGCCAGAAGCCCAGCACCTCCAGGTCCTCGGGCGGCACGGTGACCGTGCGCTCCTCGATCACCCGGCGGATCTCGGCCTCCTCCTCGGCGTTGGTCAGGCGCAGCCCGGCGCGCAGGCACTGCTCGACGGCGCCCTCGCAGCCGGCGCGGGAGAAGATGAAGTAGATCGCCGGCAGCAGGGCGTCCTCGTCGAGCGCCTCGACCACGGCGTACCGGCGCGGCACGCGGCGCTGCGGGACCACGCCCTGGTCGCCGCCGCGCCCGCCGCGACCGCGGTAGCCGCGGTCCCCGCGGCCACGGCGTCGGGCGCCCGGCGCGGACCCGGCGCGGCCGTGCGTGCGGAACAGCCGGGCCAGGTCGGGGTCGATCGGCGGGTTGGTGCCGGGGTCGGTGGGGTCGACGTGCCCCGCGTACAGGTCGAACAGGCGCGGGTGCCCGCGCGGCTCGTCCGGGGCGGTGATGACGTGCTGCCACAGCGGCACCGGGCGGTGCTCGCTGACCACCACGGCGGTGTCGCCGCGCACGGTGGCGAGCCAGTCGCCGAACTCCTCGGCGTTGGACACCGTCGCCGACAGCGAGACGAGCTGGACGTGGTCGGGCAGGTGGATGATGACCTCCTCCCACACCGGGCCGCGGAACCGGTCGGCGAGGTAGTGCACCTCGTCCATCACCACGTAGGCCAGCCCCTCCAGCGTGGTCGAGCCGGCGTAGAGCATGTTGCGCAGCACCTCGGTGGTCATCACGACCACCGGCGCGTCGCCGTTGATGGAGGTGTCGCCGGTCAGCAGCCCGACGGCGTCGACGCCGTGCCGGTCGACGAGGTCGTGGTACTTCTGGTTGCTCAGCGCCTTGATGGGCGTGGTGTAGAAGGTCTTGCCGCCGCGGGCGAGCGCCAGGTGCACGGCGAACTCGCCGACCACGGTCTTGCCGGCGCCGGTGGGGGCCGCCACCAGGACGCCGCGGCCGCGCTCCAGGGCGGCGCAGGCCTCGGCCTGGAAGTCGTCGAGCTCGAAGTCGACCAGGGAGCGGAACCGGCCGAGCTCCCCGGCCTCGGCCCGCGCGCGGGCCGAGCGGGCCCGGGCGGCGGCGTAACGTTCGGCGGGGCTGGGTACTGCCGTCATGCCGTCAGCCTACGGCTCAGGCCGAGGTCAGCACCTGCAGCGCCCCGGGCACCGCGCGGGCCGTCAGGGGCAGCGCGGACAGCGCCTCCCCGTCGCCGTGGGCCACCGGCCAGACGGTGCCGGGCTCGGCGTCCGGGCCGGGGCTGATCGTCACCGCCCGGGCGCGCAGCACGTGCACGTCGCGCCGGCGGACGTGGGTGCCGGCGTACATGAACGGGAAGATGCTCGCCGCGGCCGCCCGGGAGGTGATCGGCGCCACGAGCACGTCGAGCAGCCCGTCGTCGACCCGCGCGTGCGGGGTGACGCGGATGCCGCCGCCGATGCGGTCGACGTTGGCGGCGGTGACCATCGCGGCACGCCCCTGCCAGGTCGGGCGGCCCGGGTCGCCGGCCAGCGCCAGCCCGCCGTCGTCGACGACGTCGGTGAGCTCCAGGCGGTAGTCCCACGCCCGGAACCGGGCCAGCTCGGCCAGGGTGGCCACGGTGTAGCGGGCGGGACCGCGCGGGTGCCGCATCCGCAGCGCCCGGGCGCTGACGGCGGCGTCCAGCCCGGCCGAGACCGCGCCGGCCACCCAGCGCGGGGGGTCGTGCGGGCCGGTGACCTCGATGGCGTCCACGGCGCGGCGGGTGCCGTGCTCCAGGGCCGCCACGACGTGGTCGACGGCGTCCAGCGGGTCGTCGGGCAGCCCGAGCACGGCGGCGAAGTCGTTGCCGGTCCCCACCGGCACCACCCCGAGCGGGGTGCCGGTGCCCGCGGTCGCGCCCGCTCCCAGGTGGACCATGCCGTCGCCGCCGACCACCACCAGGGCCTCCAGGTCGTGCCGGGCGGCCAGGCGCGCGGCCGTCGCCGCCCCGTCGGGGCCGGACAGGTCGCTGACCCGGTGCCCCGCCCGCCGCAGCCGGTCGGTGGCCACCGTGGCGATCACGCGGCCGCGGCCCGCCCCGGCGGTGGGGTTGACCACCAGCCCGACGTGGTGGGCGCCGGTCCGTGCCGCGGCGCTCACTCGACGGGGGCGACGCGGCGCCGGTCGACGCGGCGGTCGTGCACGAAGCAGATCCCGGTCGCCACGAAGTACAGCGCGGCGATGGGCAGCGCGATCCCGAACATGCTCAGCACGTCCATGGTCGGGGTGACGATCGCGGCGAAGAGGAACGAGACGAGGATCGCCCAGCGCCAGCCCGCGAGCCAGGTGCGCGCGCGCACGAGGCCCATCAGGTTGAGCACCACCATGAACACCGGCACCAGGAACGCGATGCCGCACGCCAGGATCAGGCGCATCACGAAGCTGAGGTAGAGCTGGGCGCCGATGAGGTTCGAGCCGCCCTCGGGCACGAAGTCGTTGAGGACCTCGACCACGAACGGCAGCACCGACCAGGCCAGCAGCGCCCCGGCCAGGAACATCGGCACCGCCGCGGTCAGGAACCCGAAGACGTAGCGGCGCTCGGAGCGGGTCAGACCCGGGGTGATGAACGCGAAGACCTGGTACAGCCACCAGGGGCTGGAGACGATCACTGCCAGGAACAGCGAGACCTTGACCCGCATGTCGATCGCGGTGGCCACGCCGTCGAAGTTCAGCCCGATCAGCGCGCCGCGCCGGTCCGCCGCCATCTCCAGGGGACGCATCAGCGCGTCCAGCAGCGGGTCGTACAGGATCCAGCCGACGATCGCGCCGAGCAGCAGGCCGATCGCGATGCGCACGATCCGCCGCCGCGCCTCGACCAGGTGCTCGCGCAGCGGCATCCGCCCCTCGGGATCCCGGGGGGTTCGAGCCATCAGCCCGCTCTCAGGACTGGTGCGGGTCGGGACGACCCGAGCCCTGCGCCGGGGCCTCGCCCTGCGGCGGCTGCGCCGACGACGCCGACGGGGCGCCGTCCTGCGCACCGGTGCCCTGCGTCGTGGTGCCCGACGCGGTGGACCGCGAGGTCGTGGTGTCGTTGTCGTCGTCGTCCTCGCCCAGGTCCTTGATCTCCTTCTTGAAGATCTTCAGCGACGAACCGACGCTGCGGGCCACGTCCGGCAGACGGTTGGCCCCGAACAGCAGCACGACCAGCAGGATCAGCGCGATGATCACAGCCGGGTTGCGGAAGATACCCACGGACTTCAACTCCCAGGACGTTCGGACGTGCCGCGACCGGCACGCAAGCCCAGTGTAGGCCGACACCGGTGTGCGACGGAACACACGCCCGCCCCGCGGCGCCGGTCAGGGGTGCCGGTCAGCGCGGCGCTCGGCCTGCCGGCGTTCCAGCCAGGTGCTCTCGGACCAGGTGCGCCACACCGCGGCCTGGTCCACGCGTCGCCGGTCGCGCCGCTCCCAGCGGTCCCGCCGCAGCTGCTCGCGCCGCGCCCGCAGCACCGCACGGTCCTCGAACATCGTCGCCGTGATCCGCGGCGGGTCGGCCTGCGCGGCCGCGGCCGCCGCCCCGACACGCTCCGCCGCCTCGCCCCACGTGCTGCCCGCCTCCGCGGCGGTGCGCAGCAGCGCGAGCCCGGTGCGCACCACGCGCCAGGCCAGCCACGCCAGGAACACCACGGCGGCCAGCGCCAGCACGGTCCAGATCCAACCCCACACGCCCGCCAGCCTAGCCCTCGTCGTAGGCGGCCAGCGCCTCCCGCGCCGCCGCGGCCACCTCCGCGGCCACCTGCGGCGGCTCCACCGCCAGCACGTCCACCGCGTGGGTGAGCAGCAGCCGGCGCAGCCACGCCGGGTTCGTCACCCGCAGCCGCACCTCGAACGACCCGTCGGCCAGGTCCGTGACCTCCTCGACCGGCACCTCCTCGGCCACCCAGCGCGCCGCCGAGCGCCAGCGCACCCGCGCCTCACGCGCCCGCCCGGCGGCGTCCGCGACCACCTGCGCGGCCACGTCCACGTCGGCGTCCGTCCCGCGCGCCTCCACCGGCACGTCCAGCAGCTCGGCGCCCAGCACCCGGTCCACCCGGAAGGTGCGCCGCCCCCCGGCGCGGTGGCACCAGCCCACCAGGTAGGTCGCCCCCGACTGCGTCAGCAGCCGCCACGGGTCCACGTCCCGCTCGCTGGTGACGTCCGCCGCGTCCACGTATCGCAGCCGCACCCGGCGCCCGGCCGCCAGCGCCTGCGACAGCACCCCCAGCGTCGCCACGTCCTCCGGGCCGCCCAGGCGCACGTCCACGGCGCTCGCGGCCTCGCCGGTGGCGGCGGTGAGCTTGTCCAGCGCGCCGGTGACCACGGCCGCCCGGGCCGGGTCGGCCTGCACGGCGGGGGTGGTGCTCATGGCGCGCAGGGCGGCCACGAGCGCGACGGCCTCCCGGGTGCCCAGCCGCAGGGGGCGGGTCAGGCCACGGGACTGGGTGAGGCTGACCAGCCCCTCCTCCAGGGAGAACGCGTCGAAGTCGATGAGGTCGTCGGGCATGTAGCCGGGCGTGCCGGAGACCCACAGGGCGTCGATGTCCTCGCGCAGCCGGGCCGGGGTGACGCCGAACCGGTGGGCGAGCTCCTCGACGTCGACCGGGCCGGCGCCGTCGAGGTAGGCGACGATGCCCAGCAGGCGCACCAGCCGGTCGTCGGCGCGTTCAGCCACGGTCGGCCTCCTCCTCCGGGCGCGTGGACAGGGCGGCGGCGGCCCGCAGCCGGCGCAGCACCTCGGCGCGCAGGTCGGGCGGGTCCAGCACGACCACGGCCGCGCCGTAGCCCGCGACCTCGTCGGCGAAGGTCGTCAGGCTGCCGTAGGGCACCGTGACCAGGTCCCGCCCGGCAGGAGCCGCCGGGGTGCCGGGACGCGCGACCGCCGGGACGGTGTCCGCCGCCCGGGCGCGCAGCGCGGTGGCGCGCTCGGGCACCACCGCGAGCAGCGCGGTGCTGTCGTGGCGCACGCGGGCGCCCAGGGCCGCGTCGACGTCCACCCGGTCGGGCAGCTCGTAGGCGTGCGGCGTCGCGCCGAGGCGGACCCGGCCCTCGATGCGCGAGAGCCGGAAGACGCGTTCGGCGTCCCGGTCGCGGTCATGGCCCACCAGGTACCAGCCACCGCCGCGGGCGGCGATGCGCCACGGCTCGACCTGCCGGGTGCGCACCTGCCCGGTGGAGGCGGCGCGGTAGCGGAAGCTGACGACCCGCCGTTCGGAGATCGCCTCCAGCAGCGGCCCGTAGGCGTCGCCGGCGGCCCGCACCCGGGGTGTCAGCCCGGCCACCGCGTCCCCGACGGCGTCGCCGGCGCCGGCGGCGGCGAGCTTGGTCATCGCCCGCGACATGTCGGTGCGCAGCGTCTTGTCGGACCACAGCTGGGCGGCCAGGGCGACCACCCCCAGCTCGGCCGGGGTGAGGTCGACCGCGCCCAGGGCGTAGGCCTCGTTGTCGATGCGGTAGCCGACCTCGTCGCTGTGCCCGCTGCCCTCGACCGTGACGATCGGCACCCCGAGCGCACGCAACGTGTCCTTGTCCCGCTCGAACATCCGCTCGAACGCCTCGGTCGAGGCCGCGGCGTCGTAGCCGTGCACGCCCGCGCGGACCTGCTGCTTCGTCATCGCCGCCGAGGTGTTCACCAGCGCGATGACGAGGTTGAGCAGCCGCTCGTCGGGTCGTGTCGGCGGCCCGCCCGCCGCGATCTCACCAGCCATCGGCCACCACGCTATCCCCCGGTACGCTCGGGCGGGTGACGACAGGGCCGACGCAGCACCGAACCGCAGCCGACCACGTGACCTGGCGCACCGGCGTCGTGACCGCCACCGGACGGTCGTGGCCCGGCGCCGCGGAGCTGCGCGTGCGGCTCGACGACCCGCTGCCCGCGGGTCCCGACGACGGGACGCCGCCGCGCGAGGTGCGGGCGCTGGCCTACACCACGCTCGTCGGCACGCCCGCCGTCGGCGACCCGGTCGCGCTGAACGTCTCGGCCCTGGCCCGCGGCCTGGGTACCGGCGGGTACGCCCTCGTGGTCGCCCCCACCGACGCCGCCGCGCTGCCGGGCGACCCCGCTCCCGGGCCGGGTCACCTGGTCAAGGCCCGCTACACGCCCCTGCAGGCCCTCGTGCTGGGCGTCGACGAGCAGGAGTCGGCCCACCACGAGCTGCTGCGCGACGCCGACGACCTCGACGGCACACCCGTCGTCGTCGCCGACCTGCACTCCGCGCTGCCGGCGGTCGTGGCCGGGGCCCGCCACGCCGCCGAGCAGGCCGGCCGCCCCGCCCCCCGCGTCGCCTACGTGATGACCGACGGCGGCGCCCTGCCCGCCGCCTTCTCGCGCACCGTCGCCGCGCTGCGCGACACCGGATGGCTGGCCGCCACCATCACCGTCGGGCAGGCCTTCGGCGGCGACCACGAGGCCGTCACCGTGCACACCGGGCTGCTCGCCGCCCGTCACGTCGTCGGCGCCGACCTCGTCGTCGTCGCCCAGGGCCCCGGCAACCTCGGCACCGGCACCCGGTGGGGGTTCTCCGGGGTGGCCGCCGGGGACGCCCTCAACGCCGTGGCCACGCTCGGCGGGACCCCCGTCGCCTCGCTGCGCGTCTCCGGCGCCGACCCGCGCGACCGGCACCTGGGCGTCTCGCACCACTCGCTGACCGCCTACGGCCGGGTCGCGCTCGCCCCCGCCGACGTCGTCGTGCCGCACCCCAGCGCCGCGCTCGAGGACCGGCCCGGCTGGGGTGCCGGGCTCACCCGCCGCCTCCACGACCAGGCCCGCACCCTCGCGGACCGCCACCGCCTCGTGGACGTCGACGCGGACACCGACCTGCTCGACGCGCTCGACCGCTCCCCGGCCCGGCTGTCCACGATGGGGCGCGGGCTGCACGACGACCCCGCCGCCTTCGTCGCCGTGGCTGCCGCCGGCCGGCACGCCCAGCAGGTCGCATGAACCGCCCGCACCCGGGCGGCCGGCCGCTGCTGCTGACCGGCCTCGCGGCCCTCGTCGTCCTCGGCGCCGCCACCGCCACCCCCTGGCAGGTCCGGATGCCCACGGCCCTGGCCGGGCTCGGCGGCCTCGACCTGCCCGACGGGCCCACCCCCAGCGTCGTGCCCTCGCCCGTCGAGGACCTGCAGACCACCGAACCCGACGACTCCCTGCTCACCGTCCTGCTGCTGGTCGGCGCCGCCGTCGCGTTCCTCCTGCTCGCCCTCGTCGCCCGTCGCGTCCTCACCATGCTGCAGGCCGCCCCACCCGCCCCCCAGGACCCCGACCAGCCCGCGGCCGGCGCCGCGCTGGCCGGCACCGAGGCGCCCTCCGTCCCCCTGCCCGCGCTCGACGACGCCGTCACCCGCGCCCTCGGCCGTCTGGAGGACGCCCGCACGCCCCACGACGCCGTCGTCGCCGCCTGGGTCGCCCTCGAGGACGCTGCGGCCCAGCACGGCACTCCCCGCGACCCCGCCCAGACCCCCACCGAGTACACCCAGGACCTCCTCGCGCGCACCCCCGCACCGCCCGCCGAGGTCACCACCCTGCGCAGGCTGTACCAGCAGGCACGCTTCGCCGACCACCCCACCACCGACGCCCAGGTCGACGACGCCCGCGCCGCCCTGACCCGCATCGCCCGGCGACTGGCCACCGCCCCCACCGCGGACCGCACCCCGTGACCCGCCGGTACCTGCCGGCCGCCCTCGCCGTCGCCGCCGCGCTGCTCCTCGCCCTCAGCGACACCCTCGACCCCGTGCACGCCGTCCTGCTGCCCGCCGCGCTGCTCGCCCTGCGGCAGGCGTGGGCCGCGCTCGACGACGGCGACCACGCCGACTGGCCGCCCCCGCCCACCGAGGAACGCCACGGCGCCCGCCGCGACGTCTCCGACCTCGCCTGGGCCGCCTTCACCCGCAACGGCCGCGTCTCCCCCCGGGTCACGCGTCGCGTCCGCGAGCTCGCGGCGCACCGGCTCCGGGCCCGCGGCATCGACCCGCACGACCCCGACCGGTACGACGACGCCGCCGCCCTGCTCGGCGCCGACACCCTCGCCGGCCTCCTGTCCCCCGAGCCGCCCACCGCCCGCACCCTGCACCGCTGGCTCGACGACCTCGACCGCCTCACCACCGACGCACCACCATCCGGAAGGCCCACCCGATGACCGACACCCCCGCCGCCCTGCCCGTCCCGGCCGTCGCCGCCCACGCCGACGCCGTCCTCGACGAGATCGGCACCGCCGTCGTCGGCATGCGCGACGCCCTCGAGCTGGCGCTCGCGGCGGTGCTGGCGGGCGGGCACGTGCTCTTCGAGGACGTGCCCGGGCTCGGCAAGACCCTCGCGGCGCGTTCGCTCGCGACCGCCCTCGGTCTCGACTTCGCGCGTCTGCAGTGCACGCCCGACCTGCTGCCCAGCGACGTGACCGGCTCCAGCGTCTTCGACCCGGCGACGCGCGAGTTCGTGTTCCGGCCGGGCCCGGTCTTCACCGGCCTGTTCCTCGCGGACGAGATCAACCGGACGGCCCCCAAGACGCAGTCGGCGCTGCTGGAGGCGATGGCCGAGCGCCAGGTGTCGGTGGACGGCGTGACCCGGCCGCTGCCGGCCCCGTTCCACGTCGTGGCGACGTCCAACCCGGTCGAGTACGAGGGCACCTACCCGCTGCCCGAGGCGCAGCTCGACCGGTTCATGGTGCGGCTCGCCGTCGGCTACCCGGGTGCCGCGCAGGAGCGCGACGTCCTGCTGCGTCGCGTGGCCCGTCGGCAGGAGGCGGCCGAGGTCGGTCGCGTCGTCGACGCGGACACCGTCCGGGCCATGCAGGCCGGCGTCGAGGCCGTCGCCGTCGACGAGGACGTCGTCGACTACTGCGTGGCGCTGACGGCGGCGACCCGCGCCCACCCGGCGCTGGAGGTCGGCGCCTCCCCGCGCGGTTCGCAGAACCTACTGCTCATGGCGCGTGCCGTGGCGGTGCTGGACGGCCGTGACTACACGCTGCCGGAGGACGTGAAGCGGGTCGCCGTCCCGGTCCTCGCGCACCGGCTGACGCTGACCCCCACGGCGTGGGCGGCCGCGACCCGCCCCGAGGACGTCGTGCGCGAGCTGCTGGCCTCCGTGCCCGGTCCGGCGACCGTCGGAGCCGCGCGGTGACCTTCGGGGCGACCCTCCGCGACCGCGCGCTGGACCGAGGGGCACGGACCGGGGCCGAACCGGTGTGGCGCCGGACGCCCACGGCGGTCCTCGGGACCGTGGCGGGCGTCGTCGTGCTCGGTGCGGGGCTCCTCGCCGGGCGCGCTGACGTCGCCGCGTTCGGTGTGCCGCTGCTGCTGTCCGGAACCTGGAGCGGCCGTCCCGGCGCGCCCCGGGGAGACGCGCCCGACCGACCCACCGCGGCGACGGTGGTCTCGCCCGAGGAGCCCACCGCACCCGGTGAGATCCGGGCGACGGTCCGTCTCGACCCTCCCTCCGGCGCCGGGCTCGTCGTGCTGCGCGCCGCGGCCCCGGGGCACGAGTCGACGGATCTCGTGGTCGCGGCAGACCGGGCAGAGATCGTGCTGCGCTCCGCGACCGTGCGCACCGGGCCGCAGCCGACGTTCGTCGTGGACCTGCGCGGCTACGGTCCCGGCGGGACGGCGGCGGAGGACCCGGTGCGGGCGGCCGGCGCGACCCGTCTCGTGCTGCCCACGGCGGTCCCGCTCGGGCGGGTGCCGCTGCCCCCGCGGATGCGAGGGCTCACCGGGCCGCACACGTCCCGCCGGCTCGGCGCCGGGGACGAGCTGCGCGACGTCCACCCCTTCACCCCGGGTGACCGGCTCCGTCGCATCGACTGGCGCACCACCGCGCGGCGGTCACCGGACCTCGACGAGCTGTCCGTGCGCCGCACGTACGCGACCGCGGAGGCCACGACGATGCTCGTGGTCGACTCCCGGGACGACGTGGGTCCCGACCTGCGCACCTGGCGCGGCCAGGGTGAGCAACGGGTCGACGAGGCGACGTCGTTGGACCTGGCCCGGCAGGCCGCCGCGTCCGTCGCCCGCGCCGTGGTCGACGCCGGTGACCGGGTGGGGCTGCAGGACCTGGGACGTCGTCGTCGACCGCTGCCGCCCGCGGCCGGACGCCGGCACCTGCGCAGGATCCTGCACGGCCTGGCGATGACCAGCCCGCTGGGGAGCCCCGCACGACGCCTGCGTCCCCCGCAGCTCCCGGCCGACGCCGTGGTGTTCCTCTTCTCGACCGTGCTGGACGACGAGCCGGTGGTGCTGGCGCGCACCTGGCGCGAGCAGGGGCACCGTGTGGTGCTGGTCGACACGCTGCCGGCGCTGCGGCCGGTCACCGAGCCGCACATGCAGATCGCCTGGCGCGTGACCTCGATGGAGCGGGAGGACAGGCTCCGCCAGCTGGTCGCCGAGGGCACGCCCGTGGTGCCGTGGCGGGCGACGGAGCGGACGCGCGCCGCGGCCAGGTTCGAGGCCCTGGTCAAGGCCTCCGAGCGCCGCCACAGCGCGCACGTCCACCGGGCGCAGGTCGCCGGGGGTGCGGTATGACGCTGCGCGCGGAGCTCCAGGACTGGCGGCACCGGCGCCACGACCGTCCGATGCCCACCGTGCAGGTGGAGCACGGCACCGCCGTGCGCGGCGTCTGGTTGCGGATCGCCGCGGCGTGCGCCGCGACGGGGCTCCTGCTCCTGGCCGCCGCACGCACCGACGTGATCGTCGAGCTCGCGCTCGTGGGCGCGGGGTCGGTCGGGGGGTGGTCGCTGGTGCGCCCGGGCCGCGTGCCGGCCCATCTCGCGGTCGTCGTCAGCGCGCTCCTCCTGCTCGGTTCGCGGTCGGCGCCTTTCGACCCCGCCGTCCTCTGGCTGCTCCCGGCGGCCCTCCTGACGGTGCGTCTGGGGTGGTGGGCCGAGCACGTCGCGGGGGGAACCCTGGTCGAGGTCGCGGCGCTGCGCCGGGAGGTCGGTCGTGACCTGCTGATCGTCGCCGTGTCGACGGTGGTCGCCGCCGTGGCGTGGGCCGTCACGGCCTGGACCGCTGGGCCCCTGCTGGTGCTGGGGGGCCTCGCGCTCGTCGTCCTGGCCTGGTGGACTCTGCCACGATGGACGCCGTGAGCAGCCTCGAGATCCGTCCCTACCGATCGTCCGACCGCTCGGCCGTGGCCGAGATCTGCGTCCGGACGGCTGCCGGCGGGGGTGACGCCCGGGGCGTCTACTCCGACGACTCGCTCATGCCCGACGTCTACGCCCTCCCCTACGTCGAGCACGCCCCGGACCTCGCGTTCGTGGTCGTCGACCGCGAGGCCGACGGGACCACCGACCCGCTGGTCGTGGACGACGGACGGCTGATCGGCTACGTCCTCGGGACACCGGACACCACGGCGTTCGTCGGCTGGTGGCGAAAGGAGTGGACGCCGTCGTTCCGCGCACGCCATCCGGAGGTCGGCGAGGTCACCGCTGCGGCACCCGGGTACACCGAGGAGGCCCTGTGGCGGGACGGCACGGACCCCGAGCGGATGACCCGGGGTCTCGACCCGGCCGACCTGCGCACGTACCCGGCGCACCTGCACATCGACCTGGTCCCCGAGGCCCAGGGACGTGGCCTGGGCCGACGGCTGGTGCGCACGCTGTGCGACGCCCTCGCGGCGCGCGGCGTCGGCGGCGTGCACCTCTCCTACGACCCGGCCAACACCGGCGCCCGCGCGTTCTACGACCGGTTGGGCTTCGTCGAGCTCAGCTCCTCGACCCCGCACCTGCCCGTGCTGGGGCTCCCGACCGGGCGGGGCTGACCCCGCTCCTCCGGGCTGGGTGACTGTTTGCGGGTCGGTACGTTGGTTGTCGGCGCTTGGCACACTATTTTTCTTGGAGTGTGACGCCGGGATCGGGGATCCCCGCGTCCACCCAAGCGCGCCGCACCTGCTCGAAACGGGTCGGCAGCGGAGGCCGCGTCGCCCCGAGGCGCGCGTTCGTCCGATGGACGAACCGCCTCCACGAGAGCACCAGCCCCTGCTTCGTGATCGGCAGTCCGCTCGAGACCGTGGTGCCGTTGTCGTGCGTGTGGTGCACGGTCAGCAGCAGCGCGCGGGGTACGGAGCCCTCCAGCTCGGCGGCCAGCTCGGTCCGCACGACGGCCCAGTGCCGGAGCACCACGACGACCTCGCCCGGCACGCGGTGACGACGGGGGGTGCGATGCTTCCCGTGGCGCACGACGACGCGCCCCTCCCCCGGCACGCGGGCCCCGGCCACGCGCCCTCGGCCGGCCAGCACGTCGGGCCCCAGGTCGAGGTCCTCGACACGCACCCGCAGCAGGTCGCCGTAGCGCGCACCGGTGCTCCGCGTCAGGCCGGCGACGACCGCGAGCCGCACCGTCTCGGGCTTGGCCTCCGGTCGCAGGGCCTCGACGGCCAGCTCGCGCCAGACCCAGTCCGCCTCCTCGAGCGAGACGGTCGGCCGCGGGTACCGGGTCGGGGCGCGATGGTCGGTGTACTCCGGAGTCATGGGTTCAGTCTGCCGCTTGGCACACTTTTTCATCCCCGCTGGTCTCGGCGTGTCCACGATCCGCGGGCGGCCAGCGCACCAGGGCCAGCACTCCCAGCGCGAGCACGCCGCCCGCCACGGCGAACGCGAGGCCGCGAGAGGTCGTCGTGACGAGCGCTCCGAGGGCGAGCGCCGCCCCGGCTCCGCCGGCCTGCAGGACCATCGAGTTCACCGACAGGGCCGTGGCGCGCTCCCGGGACGACACGGCGCGGTGCGTCAGGTCGTCGAGCAGCGGCCCGCCGACGCCGAGCAGCAGGTAGAAGGTGACGAACGCCGCGGCCGCCGCTCCCCCGACCGGGATCCCGACCGCGGCCAGGGCGCCCGCCGCGAGGACCGCCGACACCGCGACCGCCCGGGGCGACGACCGCGCGAGGCGCGCAGCGGCGGGGGCCAGCGCCGCCCCCGCCGCGGAGGCGCAGAACCCCGCCGTGACGAGGGCGGCGTAGGGGGCGGCCGCGCTCGACGCCCCGCCGAGCAGCGCGGCGGCGGCCGCCGGCGCGAGGAGCTCGATCCCCGCCAGCGCGAACCCGAGCACCACCATGAACGAGGCGATGCGGCGCAAGGGTGCACGGGACGCAGCCAGCACGACCCCACGGACGACCGTCCGCGGGACGTCCGCGACCAGGTCGCGTGGCCGGCAGGCGCCGTTCGGGCGGACCTCGCGCACCCAGGCCACGACCAGCACCAGGTGCACGAGCCCGACGGCCGCGGCGACCAGGAACGGCGTCGACAGGGCGACCACCACCGTCCCGGCGGTGGGCCACGGGGAGACGGCCACGAGGACACCCCCGACCAGCGCGCCCCCGCCGAGCCCGAGCGACTCGGCGGCGCCGGCCCGTCCGAGCGCGGGTCGCAGGTCGGCCTGCGCGTCGAGCTCCTGCGCGCGGTCGACGTACCAGGCCTGCAACGGTCCGGAGTCGAGGGCGCGCGCGACACCGAGCAGCACCGAGGCCGTCCCCAGCACGAGCAGGGAGGTGCCCGTCGCATAGAGCACCGAGGCGGCCACGGACAGCACCGAGGCGGCCACGAGCACGGGGCGCCGGCCGACGACGTCCGCCATCCCGCCCGTCGGCAGCTCGAGGACCAGCGTGGTGACGCTGTACAGCGCGACGAGCAGACCGACGGCGGCGAGGTCGAGACCGCGCTGCTGGAGCAGCAGGACCATGACGGGCACGATCAGCCCGGTGGGGAACCACCGCAGGAAGGCCAGCGCCACGAACCGCCGCCGCGCGGCCACCAGGGGGTCGGGCCGCACCCCGGGCGCGGTCACCGGTGCGCCTCGCCGGCGTCGGGACCACCGGGGTAGGCGTAGGCGAAGAGACGGACGGCGCGGGCGCCCTCCGGACGCGCGGCCGGGTCGGCGTCCCGCTCCTCGTACGGCGCGAAGAGGTCGTAGAGGCCCTGCGTGACCCGCTCCAGCTCCGCGGGGGTCAGCCACGCCACCACGTCGGTGGACAACGCCGCTCGCCGCCACGGCTCGGGTTCCGCGGCCCGCCGCCGCCGGAACCGCCGCCAGGCGTCGAACCGGAACTCGTCGACGGCCTCGTCCAGCGCGACCCGGGCAGCCACGCCCGCCGGACCGTCCTCGTCCCAGGTGATGCCCTCGTCCCGCGCACGCCAGGGTCGTTCGCGGCCGTGCCCGCCGTCCGCCCGGAACACGTGCCCGTACTTCTCGAGCTGGCGCAGGTGGTACGAGCAGTTCGCCGGGGTCTCCCCCAACCGTTCGGCGCACTGCGTGGCCGTCAGCGGCCCTTCGGCGAGGAGGTCGATGATGGCGAACCGCACCGGGTGGGCGAGGGCGCGCAGCTCCCGGGGGTCGGAGATCTTCCGCACGGGGAACGGCGGGACGGGCTTCCCGTTCCCGGGCGGGGGCACCGAGGGTGGTGTCGAGGGCGTCTCCATGTATCGAAAGTATTCTTTCGAAAGAGTTCTTGCAAGTGTAGGATGGGGGTGTGCCCGCTCCTCTGCCCCGCACCCTCGCCGATCCCGTCGACCACGAGCTGGTGATCAAGAAGTCGCGGTTCCTCGCCCACCTCGCGCCGGTGGCGTCCGAGACCGAGGCCGACGCCGTGATCGCGGCGGTCCGCAAGCGGCACTGGGACGCCCGCCACCACTGCGTGGCCATGGTGCTGGGCACGCACGCGGACTCCCAGCGCTCCTCCGACGACGGCGAACCGTCCGGCACGGCGGGCGTCCCGATGCTGGAGGTGCTGCGCCACCGCCGCCTGACCGACGTGGTGGCCGTGGTCACCCGCTACTTCGGCGGGGTCCTGCTGGGTGCCGGCGGGCTGGTGCGCGCCTACTCCGCGGCCGTGGCGGGAGCGGTCGACGCCGCCGACGCCGGGGGCGGCATCCTGGAGCGCCGCACGGTGCGCGAGGTCTCCGTGGACGCCCCGCACGCCGATGCCGGCCGCATCGACCACCTGCTGCGCGACTGGAGCGCCGCGCACGGCGCTGTCGTGGACGACCCCGAGTACGCGGAGGTCGCACGACTGCGGCTGCTCGTCCCGCCGACCGAGCTGGAGACGCTCGACGCCGAGCTCGCCGCCGCGTCCGCCGGACGGCTGCGGGCCACCGTGGGTGCCGAGCGGATCGTCGACGTCCCGGCGCACGGCTGACGCGCACCCGGCGCCGGGCCGCCCCGGGTCAGGCCTGCACGCCGTCCGCGGTGATCGTCGCCCCGTCGGGGACGGTGCCCGCGTCGCCGTCCGGTTCCGGCAGCATCGCGTCGCCCACGACGGTGACGTCCGCACCGAACGTCCAGTCGCCGGCCACGGCGAGGCCGTCGGCGCCGCGCAGCGACGGCGGCCCGGCGGCGAAGCGCTCGTCGAACGCGCCGATCGTCTTGTAGGTCTTCGAGAGCTGGACCAGGGGCGCGGGGACCGTGGCCTCCAGGCGGAAGTCGTCGGTGAGGTCGTACACGTCCGAGCGCAGCAGCAGCAGGTCGTTGGTGGTCTTCACCGGCAGGAACCGCTCCCGGCCGACCTCGATGGCGGTGGCGCCGTCGAAGACCGCGACCGCCGCGCCCATCGCCGACTCGATCTGGACCACCTCGGGAGAGTCGCCGTCGGTGGGGTCGACCGTCTTGGCGTTGCGGATCAGCGGCAGCTCGAGCACTCCCCCGGTCCGGTCCAGCTCGGCGGCCAGCGACTCCAGGTCGAACCACAGGTTGTTGGTGTGGAAGTACCGGTGGCGCGACGCGTCGAGGAAGGCGTCCATGTCGTCCGGGTGCGTCTGCGCGGTCTCGCGCTGGATGATCCGGCCGTCGGAGCGGCGCACCACCAGCTGACCCCCCTTGACGTCGGCCGGTGTCTTCAGGCACATCTCGGCCGCGTACGGGGCGCCCGACCGGGCGAACCACGCAGCGATCTCCCCGTCGGGCGTCGCCCCGAGGTTGTCGGAGTTGGACACCGACGCGTACCGGAAGCCCGCCTCGAGCAGGGCGTGGACCACGCCGCCGGCGTGCAGCGCCGGGTACAGGTCGCCGTGCCCCGGCGGGCACCACTCCATCGCCGGGTCGGCGGGCCACTCCACCGGCTCGAGCGTGTCGGCCCGCAGCTTCGGCTCACGGTTCTGCAGGAAGTCGAGCGGCAGGCCGTCGACGGCGAGGTCGCCGTAGGGAGCCAGCGCCGCGAGCGTGTCGTCCTGTGTCCGGAAGGAGTTCATGAGCACCAGCGGCAGCCGTGCGCCCGTGGCCCGCCGGGCGGCTCGCACCTGGCCGACGATGACGTCGAGGAAGCTCATCGAGCGTCCCTCCGCGTCGCGACGGACCTCCAGCAGGGACTTGGCGCGGTCCATGCCCATCGAGGTGCCGAGACCCCCGTTCAGCTTGATGATCGCGGTGCGACCCAGCGCCTCGGCGGCCTCCTGCGGCGTCACGTCGAGGTCGGCGTGGCGGGTCAGGTCGGTCAACGGCTCGACGTCGTCCTCGCGGACGAGACCCGTGGCGCCCTCCTCCAGCAGCCGGTAGAACCGGGTGAAGGTGTCGATCGCGGCGGTGGCCACACCCGCCGCGCGCATCTTGTCCTGTGCCAGCTGGAGTCCACGATCGCTCATGCCAGGAACCCTAGCCGCCAGGGGCGCCGAGCGCGTGGGCGGGTCGTGGTGGGGTCCTCACAGGAAGGGGTCGGGATCCCCCGCGCCCTCGCGGACGACCTCCGGCGTCGGGCCGGAGAAGTCCACCACCGTCGTGGGAGCGGCGGTCACCTCACCGGACTCGACGACGAGATCGACGTCACTGTCCAGCTCCTCGGCGACCTGCCATCCCTCGGTCATGGCCTCCTCCTCGCCCGGCAGGATGAGCGTCGAGCTGAGCAGCGGCTCGCCGAGCTCGCGCAGGATCTCCTGCACCAGCCGCGAGTCGGGGATGCGCACCCCCACGGTCTTCTTCTTGGGGTGCGCGAGCCGCCGGGGCACCTCCGACGTCGCCGGGAGCACGAAGGTGTAGGGACCGGGCGTGGCGGCCTTGATCGCCCGGAACTCGGCGGTGTCGAGACGGACGAGCTGGCCCATCTGGGCGAAGTCGGAGCACACGAGCGTGAAGTGGTGCTTGGCGTCCAGACGCCGGATACGCCGGATCCGCTCCGCGCCGTCGTGCTGCCCGATGCGGCAGCCGAGCGCGTAGCCGGAGTCGGTCGGGTAGGCGATGAGCGCCCCGTCCCGCAGGGCGTCCACGACCTGCCGGACCAGTCGCGGCTGCGGGTCCACCGGATGGATGTCGACGATGCGCGCCATCGGGCCAGGTTACGCCGCGGCACCGGCCGCGTCGCACGTCAACGCGCGCAGCAGCTCCTCCTCGCGCGCGTTGCCCCCGCTGCACACCACCCCCACGCGCCGTCCGGCGAACCGGTCGGGAAAGGACAGCACCGCGGCCAGCGCCGCGGCGCCCGCGCCCTCGGCGACCGTGCGCGCCGCGGTGAGGTAGGCGTGCTGGGCCTCGGTGATCGCCTCGTCGTCCACGAGCAGGAAGTCGGCCAGGTGCCGGAGCAGCACCGTCTGGGTCAGGGCGAAGCCGCACCCGACCGCCAGCCCCTCGGCGCGGGTCCTCACGGGCCGGGTCCGCAACGCACCGGACCGCCAGGAGTCGTGCGCGGCCGGGGCGGCGGACGACTGCACGCCGACGACCTCGACGTGCGGCGCGAGCGCCGCCGTGACCAGGCAGGCGGCCGCGGCACCCGAGCCGCCGCCGACCGGCACGACGAGCGTGTCCAGGTCGGGCGCCTGCTCCAACAGCTCGACGGTCGCCGTGGCGACCCCGGCCACGAGCTCCGGCTCGTCCCCCGCGCTGACGAGCCGTGCCCCGCGCCGGTCCGCGATGCTCCGGGCGTGCACGGCGGCCTCGCCGAGGTCCGCACCGTGCAGGACGACCTCGGCACCTCGGTCGCGCACGGCGCGTTCCTTGACCGGGTTGGGGTCCCGCGGCATCACGATCGTGCACGGCACGCCCGCCGCGGCGGAGGCGTAGGCCAGCGCCTGGGCGTGGTTGCCGGTGGAGTAGGCCACGACGCCGTGCTCGATCCCGCGACCTCGACGCACGAGGTTGAGGGCGCCGCGCACCTTGAAGGCACCGGTGTGCTGCAGGTTCTCGTGCTTGACGACGACGGACGTCCCCGCCGACCCACGGGCCCGGACACGCCGGTCGAGCTCGGGGTAGGCGGTGGTCGGCGTCGTCACCACGAGCCCCTCGAGCCGCTGCCGCGCGGCCCGCACGTCGTCGAT
Source organism: Isoptericola sp. b515 (assembly GCF_030588125.1). NCBI lineage: Bacteria > Bacillati > Actinomycetota > Actinomycetes > Micrococcales > Promicromonosporaceae > Isoptericola > Isoptericola sp. b515. The sequence goes on from NZ_JAUQYR010000005.1 coordinate 130,668, forward strand.
GGTCGGCGGTGCTGGTGCCATGTGCACCATCGTCCGCCGCACCGTCCCATCGGTCCAATGCCTGTCTTCGCAGCTTTGGATCGCAACCATCGATGAATCACTCGTAGGCTGGTGGCATGACGGACGTCCCTCCTCCCCCGGCACAGCTCGACCTGACCCGGCTCCGGGTGCTGGCCGCCGTCGCCCGCACGGGTTCGGTGACCGCGGCCGCCCGGGACCTGCACTACGCCCAGCCCTCGGTGAGCCACCACCTGGCCCGGCTGGAGGCGGAGGCGGGCCTGCCCCTGCTGGAACGCGTCGGCCGCGGCGTCCGCCTCACCGAGGCGGGCCAGCTCCTGGCGGATCGCGCGGAGGAGATCATCGCCCGCGTCGAGGGCGCCCAGCGCGAGCTGGACGCCCTGGCCGGGCTGCGGGCCGGACGCGCGCGCCTGGCCGCCTTCCCGTCCGCCCTCGCCACGCTCGTGCCCGAGGCGGTCAGCAGGCTCCGCGAGGCCCACCCGGGCCTCGGCGTCAGTCTCGTCGAGGCGGAGCCACCGGAGGCCGTCGCCGCGCTGCGCGCCGGTGAGGTGGACGTGGCACTCGTGTTCGAGCACCAGGACATCACCGGCGAGCGCTCGGTCCAGGACCCGTCGCCGTTCACCGCGACACCGGTGCTCGACGACCAGGTCCACCTCGTCACGCGCACGGCGGACGGCGGAGCCCCCGCCCCCGAGGGCCCCGCCGACGGGTGGACGCCGCTGCGCCCGTTCGCGGACGCCGCGTGGATCGCCGGCTGCGAGCGCTGCCGCGCCGACCTGGTCGCACGGTGCGCCGTCGCCGGCTACGCGCCCCGGATCGCGTTCGAGACCGACGACTACGTCGCGGTGCAGGCGCTGGTCGCCGCCGGGGCGGGGGTCAGCCTGCTGCCGGGTCTGGCGCTGCGCGCCCACCGCCACCCGGACGTCGACACGGCGGTGCTGCCGGGAGCGCGCCGCGCCGTCCGCGCCCTGACCGTCGGCGAGCCGTCGCCGCCGGTGCGGGCGCTGGTGGACCAGCTCGTCGCGATCGGGGCGTCCGCACCCGCCCCGGCCTGACCTGCCGTCTCAGGCCACGGAGTCGCGCCACGCGGCCTGCATCGCCGCGTAGCGTCCGCCGGCGGCCACCAGGTCCGCCGGTGCGCCGTCCTCCAGGACGCGACCGTGCTCGAGCACGAGCACCCGGTCGGCGATGTCCACCGTGGAGAGCCGGTGGGCGATGATGATCGCGGTCCGGTCGGCCAGAAGGGTCTGCAGGCCACGCTGCACCAGCCGCTCGCCCGGGATGTCGAGCGAGCTGGTCGCCTCGTCGAGGACCAGCACCGCGGGGTCCGCGAGGAAGGCCCGCGCGAAGCTGAGCAGCTGGCGCTGCCCGGACGACACGCGGCCGCCGCGCTTGTTGACGTCGGTGTCGTAGCCCTCGGGCAGGCTCGTCACGAACTCGTGCACACCGACGGCGCGTGCCGCGGCCTCGACCTCCGCGTCGGTGGCGTCCGGCCTCCCCAGGGCGATGTTCTCCCGCACCGACCCGCTGAACAGGTAGGCCTCCTGGGTGACCATGACGACGGCACGGCGCAGGTCAGTGCCGGAGACGTCGCGGACGTCCACGCCGTCCAGCAGCACCCGTCCCGCGCTGGCGTCGTAGAACCGCGTGACGAGCTTGGCGAGGGTGGACTTGCCGGCACCGGTGGACCCGACCAGGGCGACGGTCTGACCGGCCGGGATCGTCAGGTCCAGCCGGGGCAGCACCACCGGGCCGTCCCCGTAGCCGAAGGTGACGTCCTGCAGGCGGATCTCGCCGCGCGGTGACGGCAGGGGTGTGGGGTCGGACGGCTCGACGACGGTGGGTTCCTCGGCGAGCAGGCCGGACACCTTCTCGAGCGCGGCGACGGCCGACTGCAGCGCGTTGTAGAACATGCCGAGCTGCTGGATGGGCTGGAAGAACCGCTTCACGTACAGCAGGACGGCGACGAGCGCGCCGACGTCCAGGGAGCCCTCGACCACGCGCCATCCGCCGTAGGCGAGGGCGGCGGCGACCGTCAGGTTCCCGATGAGCACCAGTCCCGGCTGGTACCGGCCGTTGACCCCGAAGATCCGCAGGTTCGCGTCGCGGTACTGCTCGCCGAGCCGGCCGTACTCGGCGTCGTCGGTGGCCTCCCTGCGGAAGGCCTGGACCGCGCGCATGCCGGTCATGGTCTCGACGAACTTCACGATCAGCCGTGCCGAGGCGGTGCGCTGCTCGCGGTAGGACTGCTGCGAGCGGCGCTGGAACCAGCGCGTCAGGAGCCAGGCCGGCACGAGGGCCGCCAGGAGCACCAGCCCCGAGCGCCAGTCGACGTAGAAGAGCGCGCCGGCGGTGAAGACCATGAGCATCAGCGACGAGACCACGCCGGTCAGCCCGCCGTCGAACAGCTCGCGCAACGCCTCCAGGTCGGAGGTCTGGCGGCTGATCACCCGGCCCGACGTGTACGACTCGTGGAACTCCAGGGAGAGCCGCTGGGTGTGCCGGAAGACGCGGCGGCGCAGCTCGAGCAGGACGCTCTGGGCGACCCGGGCCGCGGCACGCACGTAGGCGCCCGCGCACAGCCCGCCGAGCACGGCCGCCAGCACGTAGATGCCGCCGACGAGGACCAGCCGGGTCGGGTCGCCCTCGCGCAGGGCGGGCAGCGCCGTGTCGATCGCGGCCTGGACCAGCAACGGCCCGGAGACCTGGGCCAGCGTGCTGATCACCACGAGCGCGCCGGCCCCGGCGAGCGCCCCGGCGCGGGGGCGCAGGAGCTGGCCGAGCAGGTGCAGCGAGCGGCGCCGCACGGCCCGGGAGGTGCCCCGGTCGAGGTCGGTGGCGTCGTCGGCCCGCGCGTCGGTGGGGCGCAGACGTCCGGTGGCCGCGGTCATCGCGCCTCCTGGGTCACGTCGGTCTCGTGCTCGTGGGCCACCCAGTCCTCCTCGAGCGAGGCGACGACGTAGCGGTAGTGGGGGTCGCGGGCGAGCAGCTCGCGGTGGGTGCCCACCGCGCTGATGCGGCCGCCGGACAGGACGGCGACCCGGTCCGCGAGCGCGACCGTCGAGGGACGGTGGGCGATGACGAGGCTCGTGGTGCCCGCCAGCACCTCGCGCAGCCCGCGGGTGACGGCCTCCTCGGTGGTGACGTCGAGTGCGGACAGCGGGTCGTCCAGGACGAGGACGCGGGGCCGGGCCGCGATGGCGCGGGCCAGGGCCAGGCGTTGCCGCTGCCCGCCCGACAGCGACAGGCCCTCCTCGCCGATCCGGGTGTCGACACCCTGGGGCAGGTCGTGGACGAACCCGGCCCGGGCGACGTCGAGGGAGCTGTGCAGCAGCCCCTCCCGCTCAGGCGCGGGCAGGGAGTCGTCGACACCGAGCAGGACGTTCTCGCGGACGGTGGTGGAGAACAGCGTCGGCTCCTCGAAGGCGACGGCGACCGCGCGACGCAGGTCGTGGCGACGCAGGTCGCGCACGTCGATGCCGTCGAGGCGGACGGACCCGGTGGTCACGTCGTGGAGACGGGGCAGGAGCATCGCCAGCGTCGACTTGCCGGAGCCCGTGAGCCCGACGAGCGCGGTCGTGGTGCCGGCCGGCAGGTCGAGGTCGACGCCGTCCAGGACCGGGGGCTCGTCGGCCTCGTGGCGGAAGGTCACGTCACGCAGCGTGACGTCACCGCGCACGGTGCCGAGCTCACGGGGCTCGGCGGGGTCCGTCAGCGGGTTCGCGGTCTCGACGACCTCGAAGAAGCGGTCGACGGCGGTCCGCGCGTTCAGCGTCATGGACAGGGTCATGCCGAGGTCGACGACGGGACCGTTGATGACGGCGGCGGTGAGGAAGAAGGCGGCCAGGGCCCCGACGGTGAGCTGCCCCTCGGCGGCCGACCAGACGCCGAGGACGAGGCAGACCGCCAGGGTGGCCTCGGGGATGAGGTGCAGGGCGGTGGTGACCGTCGCCTGGTTGCCGGCCTTGCGGATCTCGGTGCGACGCAGCTGCTCGGCCTGTCCCGTGAAGGACTCCAGGGCGTCGCCCCCGCGCCCGAAGGCCTTGAGCACCCGGATGCCGTGCACGGACTCCTCGACGGTGTTGGCGAGGTCGCCGGACTGGTCCTGGGACGTCCGGGCGATGACGCGGTACCGGCGCGAGAAGCGGTAGGCGATGACGACGACGGGGACCGCGCCGACGAGGTAGACGAGCCCCAGCCATCCCGCCGTGGCGACCAGCACGGCGATGCCGACGACGACGGTGATCGTGCTGACCACCAGCTGCAGGAGCCCGAAGACCAGCCAGCGGCGCAGCAGCCCCAGGTCGGTCATGGAGCGGCTGAGCAGCTGGCCACCGGCCCACCGGTCGTGGAAGGAGGCGGGCAGCTGGAGCAGGTGACGGAACAGCGTGGTGCGCAGCGCCGCCTCGACCCGCGTGCCGGGGTACATCACGAGCGTGCGGCGCAGGAGGATCAGTCCGGCCTCCAGCAGCCCGAGGGCGAGCACGGCCAGCGTGGGCCACAGCAGCGCCGCAGGGTCGCCGGCCGCCGCGCCGGCGGCCAACGGACCCTCGACGAGCACCTGCAGCACGCGCGGGATCGCGAGGGCCGCCAGGCTGGCACCGAGCGCCGCGACCAGCCCGGCGACGAGGCGCGGCAGCGCGGGACGGACGGTGGGCAGCAACCGGCGCAGGGAGGCGAGGGTGCTCAGGTCGGACCCCGCCGGGACGGACGGGCTGGCGGGGCGGTCGGCGCGCGCGGTGGGGGGCATCGAATCGATTCTCGCACCACCCACCGACACGGTTGCTCCGGGCACTCCGGTGCGGGCCTACCCTGGGCCCGTGGTCCGCTTCGACGACGAGCACTGGGACGCCTACAACGCCCGGCAGGGCACGCGGCCGGTCCGTGACCTGTGCCGACGGCTCCTCGGCCACGCCGGTCCCGGCGCGGGCCGGCTCGCGCTGGACGTGGGGGCCGGCGCCGGGGTCGAGACAGCGGCGCTGGTGAGCCACGGGTGGCGGGTGCTGGCGATCGACCCGGCGCCGTCGACGGTCGCCCGGGTCACGGCGGCGGTGCCGCCCGGGCACCGGCACGCGCTCCGGGTCCGACGGGTCGGCGTCGGTGCCGCGCTGCCGCTGCCCGGCCTCGACCTGGTGCACGCCTCCTTCGCCCTGCCGTTCGTGCCCCCGGAGGAGTTCCCGGACGTCTGGCACGGCCTGCGGTCCGCGCTGCGCCCGGGCGGCTGGTGCGGGGTCACGTTCTTCGGCCCACGGGACCAGTGGGCCTGCGCACCGGGTCTCGCCGACCGGCTGACGTTCCACGACCGCGCCGCGGTCGACGAGGTGTTCGCCGGGTGGGAGACGGTCGAGGTCACCGAGCACGAGTCCGACGGCACCTCCTTCGGCGGCCCGAAGCACTGGCACACGATCGAGGTCGTGGCCCGCCGACCGGCGTCCGGTCAGACGTCGACGGGCACGCGCTGAGCCACCGGACCCCATCCCCCGCCGACGGGTTCGGCCCCGGCGGCCACGACGACGTCGCGCAGGGCCGCGAAGTGGTCCACCGGCCCGCGCCCCCGGCCGACGCCGAGGTCACCGGCGCCGGTCAGGGCCGACGTCAGCCACGCCTTGGTGCCCATCAGCGCACGGCGCCAGTCCCCCTCGCGCACGTACCGCGTCGCCAGCCCGGAGGACAACGAGCAGCCGGTCCCGTGCGTGTGCCGGGTGCCCACGCGGACGCCGTCGACCTGCTGCACGTCACCGCCCGGCCCGACGAGCGCGTCCGGGGCCTGGTCACCGGCCAGGTGACCGCCCTTGACCAGGACACGGACCTGCCACCGCGCCGCCAGCCGCGCGCCCTGGGCGAGGGCCGCCGACCAGTCCCCGGCGCACGGTTCGCCGAGCAGCACGCCCAGCTCGGGCAGGTTCGGGGTGACCACGTCGCAGCGCGCCAGCAGGCCGCGGACGGCCTCCTCCCCCGCCGGGTCCAGGAGCCGGTCGCCCGAGGTGGCCACCATCACCGGGTCGAGCACCACCGGCACCGACGCGGGGGTACGGCGCAGCCAGTCGGCCAGGACCGCGGCGACCTCGGCGGTCGCCAGCATGCCGATCTTGACGGCGTCGACGGCCACGTCGTCCGACACCGCCGCGAGCTGCGCCGCCAGGAACTCCGGCGGCGGCACGTGCACGGCACGGACCCCGCACGTGTTCTGGGCGGTCAGCGCCGTCACGGCCGCCATGCCGTAGCCGCCGGCGGCACCGATCGACTTCAGGTCGGCCTGCACGCCGGCCCCGCCGGACGGGTCGGAACCCGCCACCGCGAGCACCCGCGGCACGGGACCGCGGGGGGTTGCGGTGACCGGCTGGTGCGGCGCGTTCGTCGTCATCGGCGACATCCCTTCGTCAGTGCGAGCTGCTTCAGGTTCGACGGGTGTGATCTCAGCGCCCCGACGGGCGCACCCCGTGTCGGTCCCTCACCGTAGTAGCCCCCGGCGCCGTGGGGCGACGGGGGCTACGGGGGCAGGGGCGCACCGGCGTGCCGACGAACGGTGGTGCCGGCTCAGGACCGCGGGATGACCTGGTCCAGCGCGTCCTCGAGGGAGACGACGCCGACCAGCAGGTCGCCGTCCATCACCACGGCGAGCTGCACGCTCTCGCGGCGCATGCCCGACAACGCCTCGTGGACCGGCATCCGGGGGCGCACCACGTAGGCCGGTCGGGCGAGGTCGCGGGCGAGGCGGTCGGAGGGCTCCAGCAGCGTGTCGCGCACGTGCACGATGCCGGGCGGGCCGTCACCGGTGTCGACGAGGATGCGCAGGTGGCCGCTGCGTCGGGCGGCCTCCTGCACGGCGGCCACGTCGGCGTCGGCGGGCACCGCCGTGGGTGCCGCCTCGGCGCTGACGAACGAGGACACCTCGCGCGTGCTCAGGTCGAGCGCACCGGCCAGCGGGCCGCTGAGCGCGTCGTCGAGCGCCCCCTCCTTCGTGGAGTGGTCGACCAGGTGACGGATCGTGTCGGCGTCCTGCCCCCCGACGGCCGCCCGGTCCACCGGTTCGACGCCGGTCGCGGCCACCAGCCTGTTCGCCATCCGGTTGATCCAGCCCAGCAGCGGCCGGAACACCCAGATGAACGCGCGTGCCGGGGGTGCGATGAGCATCGCCGAGCGCTCCGGGTGGGTGATCGCCCAGGACTTCGGCGCCATCTCCCCCAGGACCAGGTGCAGGAAGGTCACCACGAGCAGGGACAGCAGGAACGCGGCCGTGTCGGCGAGCCAGTACGGGGCGCCGACCGCCTCGAGCCCGGGGCCGAGCCAGGCGTCCAGGGCCGGCTTGGTCACGGCGCCCAGCGCGAAGGTGCAGGCGGTGATCCCGAGCTGGGCCCCCGCGAGCATGACGGTCAGCTCGTTGGTCGCCCGCAGCGCGGAGCGGGCCGCGCCGCTGGACGGCGCCATCTCCTCCAGCCGGTGCCGGCGCGCGCCGATCAGCGCGAACTCGATGATCACGAAGAAGCCGCTCGCCACGAGGAGCGCCGTCGTCACGGCCAGCACGATCCACGGGTTCGTCATCGCCGGTCCCCCTCGCTCTCGAGGTCGCCGCTCGCGACGTCCCCGTTCTCGTGCCCCTCGTCCTCGGCCGGTGCCTCGACCTCGTGCAAGGTCACCCGGAGCTGGGACGGGACGTAGCGGTCCACGGAGAGCACCTCGATGCTCAGCCGGCGCCGCACCTGCTCGTGCAGGGCGAGCTCGACCGCTTCGGTCGCGAGCTCGATGGTCACGGTCTCCCCGACCTCCGGCAGGTTGCCGTGCTCGGCGATCACCAGTCCGGACATCGTCTCGTAGTCGCCGCGGGGCAGATCGTGGTCGAGGACCCGCTCGGCCTCGTCCAGGTGGACGTCCCCGCCCATGCGCCAGGTCGCCTCGCCCTCCGGCTCGACGACCTCGGCCTGCTCGACGTCGTGCTCGTCGGTGATCTCCCCGGCCACCTCCTCGGCGAGGTCCTCCACGGTGAGGATGCCGGCGAACCCGCCGTACTCGTCGATGACGCAGGCCAGCTCGTCGCGGCGCGCCGTGAGCTCGGCGAGCGCGTCCGGCAGCAGCATGAGGGTCGGCAGGACGGTCGCCGGCTGCATGATGTCGCCGACCGGGGTGTCATGCGCCTCACCGGCGGCCAGCACGTCGAGCAGGTGCACGACACCGACCGGCTCGTCCTCGTCGGAGATCACCGGGTACCGCGTGTGGGCCTGCGCCATGGCGGCCCGGGCCTCGCCGACGGTGTCGTCGGGGTGCAGCGTGTCGACCCGGGCGCGCGGCACCATGGCGTGCTCGACGTCGCGCTGCGGGAAGTCGAGGATCCGGTCCAGCATCATCGACAGGTCCTCGGGCAGGTCACCGCTGTGGCGCGAGTCGGCGACGATGTGCTCCAGGTCGCGGGCGGTCGCGCTGGAGTCGACGTCGTCCACCGGCTCGATGCCCACCAGGCGCAGCAGCCCGTTCGCTGCGCGGTCGAACACCGTGATCAGCCAGCCGAAGGCGGCCAGGTAGATCCGGGTCGAGCGGGCGAGCCGCCGCGCCAACGGGTCGGGCGCGGCGATCGCGAGGTTCTTGGGGAACAGCTCGCCGAAGATCATCTGGGCCACGGTCGACAGCGCGAGCGCCCCGACGGTGCCGACCGCCACGCTCACGCCCGCCGGGACGCCGACGACGCCGAAGATCTCACCGAGGGACTCCCCGACGAGCGGTTCGGCCACGTACCCGATGAGCAGACCGGTCACGGTGATGCCCAGCTGGGCACCCGAGAGCATGAAGGACGTGCGCCGCGTGACCGCCAACGCGTCGGCGGCGCTGCGGTCCCCGGCCTCCGCCTGGGCGCCGAGCCGGGACCGGTCGACCGACATGTAGGCGAACTCCTGGGCGACGAAGTACCCGTTGAACGCGATGACGACGGCGATGACCACGATCCCGAGGAGCAGGGTGGCGACGGTGATCAGCACCGGTCACCCCCGGAGGGTCGGCACGACGGACGATGACGATGGTGCCCGTCTGCTGGACCAGCAGGGTTGTTCACGAGTTCTCTCACGCCTCCCAGCGGCTGTCGTCCCGGGATCGTATCCCGGGACGACAGGGTCGGCCACGCCGACGACGGCCGCTGCGCCGCTGCAGGTCAGCGGCCCGGGGACAGCCGCGGGTTCGACAGCGCCAGGCGCAGCACGTTGGCCGCGGTGCGCTGCAGCTCGCCGAGCGTGACGCCGTCGGCGGCCGCCAGGGAGGCCAGCAGCGACCCGTCCCCGTGCCGGTCGTCACGCCCCCACGCACCGGGCATGTGGACGTCCACCTGGGCGCGCACGCGGTAGGCGTCGTTGGTCACGGCCGGGAAGTCGGGGTCGACGGCCTCCCGCATCCACCAGTCGGTCATCACCGCGCCGTCGAAGCCCCACTCGCCGCGCAGGATCGTGGTGACCAGGTCGTGGTGGTAGTGACCCCAGACGCCGTTGATCTTGTTGTACGAGGTCATGAGGGTGCGCGGCGCCGACTCGGCGACGCAGATCTCGAACCCCCGCAGGTAGATCTCCCGCAGCGCCCGCTCCGAGACACGGGAGTCGTTGTACTCCCGGTTGTCCTCCTGGTTGTTGGCGGCGAAGTGCTTGGGGCAGGCCGCCAGCCCCTCGGACTGGATGCCGCGCACCGTGGCGGCCGCCATCCGGCCCGTGAGCAGCGGGTCCTCGGAGAAGTACTCGAAGTTGCGGCCGCAGAGCGGGTCGCGCTGGATGTTCATCCCCGGCGAGAGCAGGATGTCCGACCCCTTCGCCGCCATCTCGACGGCCAGCAGCGCGTTCAGCGTCGTGACCAGCTCGGGGTTCCAGGTCGAGGCCAGGGCGGTGCCGCTGGGCAGCAGCGCGGTGTGCGTGGCCAGGCGGATCCCGGCCGGACCGTCCGTCGTGGTCAGCGCCGGGACGCCCTTGGCCCGCAGGGACTCGACGGTGCCGGCGAGCGCGCCGGCGTTGCCCGGCGCGCCGAGGCTCGAGTCCATCGTGAAGTCGCCCCGCGACAGCGCTTCGAGCTCGTCGTCGTCGAGCTGGGCCACGAACTCGTCGAGCGACGCGTCCCCCGCGGCGACGTCGGCCAGCGTGACACCGCGGTCCCCGGTGCGCTCGACGGGCGCGGGCAGCGCACCGAGCACGCGGTCCCGACGCGAGACCGTCGCCTCCGGGACCGTCTCGCGTGCCGCCCGGACCTCACCGCCCTCCGTGCGGGCGACGACGCGTTCGAAGGCGTGCCCGGGTGCGACGGCGCCGGCCTCGGTGACCTGCCGCACCACCCGCAGCTCCGCGACGTGCGCACCGCCGCACGGCACGGCGGTGCGCACGTCGGTGCCCACGAGGACCTCGTAGCGGCCGGCCTCCAGGACGTAGGCCGACCGGTGGCCCGTCGCGCCGGTGTCGTCGTAGGCCGCCAGGTCGTCGAGGCGGAAACGCAGCTCGAGCGTCTCGGACTCGCCGGGCGCCAGCTCGCGGGTCTTGCCGAAGGCGGCCAGGTGCCGGGCCGGGCGGCCGAGGGCGCCCTGCGGGGCACGGACGTAGGCCTGGACGACCTCGGTGCCGCGGTGCACGCCGTGGGTGTTCGTGACGCGTGCTCGCACCACGACCTCGCCGTCGCGGGTGTCGACCTCCTCGGCGCGGACGTCGAAGCTCGCGTAGGTCAGGCCGTAGCCGAACGGGAACAGCACGTGCTCGGGGGCGAAGGTCTCGAACCATCGGTAGCCGACGTAGACGTCCTCGACGTACTCGTTGTGGTCGTGACCGCCGAAGTGTCCGGCGCTCGGGTAGCGGTCGTACGCGGTCGCGATCGTCGCGGTGAGCTTGCCCCCGGCGGGCACCGCACCGGTGAGCACGTCGGCCACGGCCCGCCCGGACTCCATGCCGCCCTGCCAGGCCAGCAGCACGGCGTCGAGGTCGTACTCCTGCGTCCAGGCCAGGTCGACCACGTTGCCCGTGTCGACGACGACCACGGTCCGCTCGAACGCCGCGCTGGCGTGGGAGAGCAGTGCCCGCTCGTCGGCGGTCAGGTAGTAGCCGCCCTCCTCGAGCGCCTGCTCGCGTGCCTCGCCCGCCGCGCGCCCGATGACGACGACGGCGGTGGAGGCGCGGTCGGCGGCCGCCGCGACCTCGTCCGCGGTCAGCGGCATCTCCGGGTGCGACCGCGGCCAGGTGCCCCAGGCCGGCTCCGGGTCGACCGGGTGGTCCGCGCACCAGGCCGCGTACCGCTCGGCCAGCGCCTCGTCCACCCGCAGGTCGGTCGCCTGCAGAGCGTCGATCAGGTTCCACGTGTACGGCGGGCGCACGTCGCCGCCGGAGCCGTAGCCCACCATGAAGTAGTCGCGCTGCACCCGGCCGAGGACCGCGATGGTAGCGCTCTCAGCCAGCGGGAGCGTCTCGTTCCGGTTCGTCAGCAGCACGATGCCCTCGGCCGCCGCGCGCCGGCACGTCTCCCCCATGCCCTCCGGGATCCACGTGTCCGTGGACTGCAGCTGTACCCGTCCCTGGGCGAGCTGGTCCGTGCTGTCGATCTGGCCGATACCTGCGCCTCGTTGATTCACCCGAACACTGTACGCGCCGCGTGCGAGCGCGGACGTCCGGGCCGTCCGGCGCACCGGACGTCCGCCCCGGCCGCCGGGGGCGGGTCCCGGACCGCTCCGGGACCCGCCCGCGGCGCGTGTCAGCCGTCGACGACGGAGACCGTCACGTCGATGTTCCCCCGGGTGGCGTTGGAGTAGGGGCACACCCTCTCCGCGGCGTCCGCGAGCGCCCGGGCGTCCTGCGCAGGCAGGTCGGGCACGACGACCTCGAGCTCGACGGCCAGGCCGAAGCCGCCGTCGCCGTCCGCCCCGATGTGCACGCGGGCGCCGACCGAGGTGTCGGTCAGGCGGATCTTCCGCTGCCTCGCGACGCTCTGCAGCGCCGAGTGGAAGCAGGCGGCGTACCCGGCGGCGAAGAGCTGCTCGGGGTTCGACCCGTCGCCCGAGCCGCCGAGGTCCTTCGGGACGGCCATGTCGAGGTCGACGCGGCCGTCGTCGGTGCGGACGCGGCCGTCGCGGCCGGCGCCGGTGGAGAGGGCTTCGGCGGTGTAGCCGATGTTCTGCAGCACGGAGCGTTCCCTTCGTTCGGACTCACCGCGCCCGGTCAGGCGTCGGCGTGCAGGGCCAGGTAGTCGTTGGCCTCGCGCAGCCGGGCGAGCAGGTCGCCCGCGGCGGCGCGGTCGGGCGGCAGGCGTTCGGCCAGGCAGCGCTGGACGTCGCCCAGCTCCCCGTGCAGGTCGTCCCCGGCCGCGGTCAGCGCGACCGTGACCACGCGTTCGTCGTCCCGGCTCCGCTCCCGGCGCACGACCCCCCGCGCCTCGAGCCGCTTGACCAGCGGGGACAACGTCCCCGAGTCCAGGTCCAGCAGCCGTCCGAGCTCGCCGACGGTGAGGGGCTCGCCGTGGTTCGCGCCGAGCATCTCGACGACGAGGTACTGGGTGTAGCTCAGTCGCCACGGGGCGAGGAGGTCGGCGTAGAGCCGCCCGATGCGTCGCTCGAGCGAGTACACGGCGAAGCACAGCAACGGGTCGAGGGCCTTCGAGGCGCCGACGTCTGGCATGCGTTCATGGTTGCACGCAATTCTATTGCGCACAACTGAGTATGGCCAACGGTCCCCGGAGAGCTCTCGTCAGGGCCGACGGCCCCGGTCAGGGCTACCGTGGAGACATGACCACCCGGCTGCGCGCCGTCGTCCACGGCAGGGTCCAGGGCGTCGGGTTCCGCGACGCCACGGCCCGGGTGGCCGAGCGCGCCGGGGTGGCCGGTCAGGTCGCCAACCTGCCCGACGGCACCGTCGAGGTCGAGCTGGAGGGCGACGAGGGCGCGGTCGGGTCCGTGGTGGAGTACCTGCACCACGGCCCGCCCGCCGCCGCCGTCTCGAGCGTGCGGGTCACGGACCTGGAGCCCCGCGGGGACACCGTCTTCCGGATCCGGTGACGCGCGGCCGTGACGCCTCAGTCGAAGTAGTGCGGGACGTCGATGGGCCCGCCCTGCGCGGCGAACTCGGCGTGCACCGACTCGCGCAACGAGGCGTCCCCCAGGTAGTCGAGCGCGGTGGCGGCCAGTCCCGCCGCGCCGTCGACCGCGGCCCGGACCGCGGCGGGGCCGCCGGCGGCCTCCGCGAACTCCACCGTGTGCAGCGCCACGTCGGGGTCCGCGACCTGGACGAGCGGGTGGATGCCGGGGATGCGGAAGCTGACGTTGCCGAAGTCGGTGGACGCCGCCAGCGTCTCGGACACCACGCCGCCGGGCAGCACGTCCCGGCCCCGCCGACGCTGCGCCGCGACCCACCGCCGGGTCAGGGCCTGGTTCGTGCGCACCGGCAGCGAGGGATGGGCGCCGTCGTCCCAGGCGATGTCGACCTCGGTGCCGGTCATGAGCGCGGCGCCGCGTGCGACGTCGTCGAGCCGCCGGGAGAGGTCGCGCAGGGTGTCCGGGTACTTCGAGCGGGCGTACAGGTGCATCACCGCCCGGTCCGGGACGATGCTCGGCCGGGTCCCGCCCTCGACGATCGTGGCGTGCACGCGGTCGACCGGCGGGAGCTGCTGCCGCAGCAGCCCGATGCCGGTGTAGGCGAGGTTGGCCGCGTCCAGGGCGTTGCGCCCCATGAAGGGCTGCGCCGAGGCGTGCGCGCTGCGTCCGGTGAACGTCCAGGTGAGCAGGCGGCGGCCGAGCCAGACCTGGTCGGCCACGTCCACGCCGTAGGGGTGCAGCATGATCGCGGCGTCCAGGTCCTCGAACGCGCCTGCCCGCGCCAGCACCTCCTTGCCGCTGTGCCCCTCCTCGGCGGGCGTGCCCAGCAGGACGACCCGCCCGGCCGGCGCGTCGGGCGCGGCCAGGGCCTCGTGCAGGGCCAGGAACGCGCCGACCGCGGCGGCCGCGATGACGTTGTGCCCGCAGGCGTGGCCGATGCCGGGCAGGGCGTCGTACTCCGCCAGGACCGCGATCGCCGGGCCGTCGGCGGGCCGCCCGGTCCCGGCGCGGAACGCCGTCTCGACGCCGTGCACGCCGGTGGCGGCCTCGACGCCGTGCCGGGCCAGGACCTCGACCAGCAGCCGTGCGCTGGCGTGCTCGGCGAACGCGGTCTCGGGGTGCGCGTGCAGGGTCCGGACGATCTCGGCGAGCTCCGGCTCCAGGGCCGAGGCCGCGGCCTCCGCCGCGGCGACCAGGGCCTCCGGGGCTCCCCCGGCGGCGGCCCCCGGGGGCCCGGCAGCCAGCGCCGCCTCCCGGCGGTCGTCGGTCTCGGCGGCGAGATGGTCGAGGTAGGCCGTGCTCGGCCGGTTCGGCGCTGGCATGCGGCCATCGTACGGAGGCGTCGGCCCGGTGCACGCGGCTACGCGCGGAGCCCGCCCCGCGTGCGGGGAGCCGGGCCGCGACCCGTCGCGCGCCCGGGTGCGCGCTGCCAGGATGACGGGATGCACCGTCGACTCGGCCTCAAGCTCACCCAGGACGCCCCGGTCACCGCGTTCGCGGACGTGTGGCGCACGGCCGACGACGCCGGGTTCGACCACGTGTGGGTGATGGACCACATCGCCTCCCTCGGCCCCGACCCGGGACGCCCCGTCTTCGACGCCTGGGCGATGCAGGCCGCGATGGCGACCCTGACCTCACGCGTGCGCATCGGCTGCATGGTCTCGGGCAACTCGTACCGGCACCCCGCGATGCTCGCCAAGCTCGCCACGACGGTCGACCACCTCTCGGGCGGGCGCCTGGAGTTCGGGATCGGCGCCGGGTGGAACGAGCGCGAGCACACCATGTACGGGCTGGACCTCGGGGACGTGGGCACCCGGATGGACCGCCTCGAGGAGGCGCTCGTCGTCATCCGCTCGCTGTGGGGGCGGCCGACCACGACGTTCCACGGCGAGCACTACCGCCTCACCGACGCCGTCGCCGAGCCGAAACCCCTGCAGCGGCCGCACCCGCCGATCTGGGTCGGCGGGTCCGGCCCCCGCCGCACGCTGCGGCTGGTGGCGCGGTACGCCGACGTGTGGAACGACACCGAGAGCAGCCCGGAGCGGATCGGTGAGCTCAGCGAGGTGCTGGCGCGGCACTGCGACGACGTGGGGCGCGACCCGGCCGAGATCCGTCGCACCGTCCAGCTGCGCCTGCGTCAGCACGACCTGGCGGACCTGCCGGCGCTCGTGGCGGCCTACGAGGCCGTCGGGGTCAGCGAGTTCGTCATCGTGCTGCCGTCCGACGGGGACGTGCGTCCGCACCTGGACGCCGTGGTCGACGCGCTCCCCCGGCTCCGGTCCGCCGGCTGACCCCGGTCGAGGCCGGGCGGCAGGCCTCGACGAGGTGTCTCGTCGAGGCCTGCCGCAAGAGGGTCGTACCGACGGGCGTGCTCAGTCGTGCACCGAGGCGGCGACGAGCCAGGCGGTCAGCAGCACGACCACGACCATGAAGCCCGTCTCGTGCCCCGCGCCGCGCTGCAGCAGGCTGGCGGCCTTGTGGGCCCGCCGGGCCCCGTGACCCGGCGCCTGCAGCAGCGGCACCACACGGAAGTGCTGGTAGGCACCGATCGCGGCGACCACCGCCACCACCGCGACCTTGGCCAGCAAGAACAGCCCCCAGCTCGTCTCCCACAGCTGGGAGGGTCGGTCGAGGATCTCCACCGTCAGCGCCACCCCGGCGAGGCCGACCAGCGCGATCGACCCCGTGGCCAGCACCGCGAAGCGGCTGCCCAGCAGTCCGGCGTCCAGGGGGCGGGCGTCCCGGCGGCGGCGGCGCAGGACGACGCCGACCATGACGACGCCCCCGACCCACGCGGCGGCCGCGAGCAGGTGCGTGACGTCGGTGGTCACGACCAGCCAGTGCGGCCCGACGCTGCGGCTGTGCCCGTCCAGCACGATGCCGGTGCCGAGCAGCAGGGCACCCACCACGGCCAGCCACGACCCGGCGAGCGTGCGCCGTGCGCCGACCAGCACGGCCAGGGCGCCTGCGGCCTGCAGACCGAGCACGAGCGCCGTGTCGCCGGTCAGGGCGTCGCGCAGGGCCGACGGTGTCCAGGCGGCGCTGATCTCGCCCTGGGCCACCACGACGGCCCGGGCCGCGAGGCGCAGCGGGAC
Source organism: Isoptericola sp. b515 (assembly GCF_030588125.1). NCBI lineage: Bacteria > Bacillati > Actinomycetota > Actinomycetes > Micrococcales > Promicromonosporaceae > Isoptericola > Isoptericola sp. b515. The sequence continues at coordinate 146,802 of NZ_JAUQYR010000005.1, forward strand.
GGCCACGAGCGCGAGCAGACCGACCCAGCGCACGGCGGTGAGCACCGTGGGCACGTCCTCGCGGTCGCGCCCGCGCAGGACGAGCGCCGCGAACAGCAGCCCGCCTCCGGCCACGAGCGCACCCCACAGGACGGCGGCACCGGCGAGGCGGGACACCACGGCGGCGAACCCCGCCGCCGTCTCGTCGTCCTCCTCGGCAGCGGTCACGCCCGCGTCCGCGTCCGGCGCGGGTTCGGGCGACGGCTCCTCGGAGGCGTCCGGCTCGGCCGGCTCCTGCGCGGGCGCGGCCCCGGTGACCGCGAACACCACGGTCCCGTCCAGCGGGTGGCCGTCCTCGGCGGCCACGTTCCAGTCGACCGTGTACTCCCCGTCCGTGAGCGGCTCGGCGGGGGTCGCGGTCAGCACGGTGCCGTCGTCGGACTGCGTGACCTCGACGGGCACGGCACCGTCCGGGCCGGTGACCTCCACGGCTTCGCCCAGCGGGGTGACCGGCAGCGTGTAGGTGAGCACGACCTCCTCGACCGGGCCCTGCGCGGTCGAGCCGTCGGCGGGTTCGGCGGTGTCGAGCTTGGTGTGCGCCGAGGCGGGTCCGGCCCCGGCGAGCAGGAGCAGCAGGGCGAGCAGGAACCCGCCGACGAGGGTACGGGCGCGCGTCATGAGGACTCCTCGGGGTCGGAGGAGGCGGCCGCGAGCAGGTCGGCCATCTGCTCGATCTCGGCGGTCTGGGCGGCGACCATCCCGGCCGCCAGCTCGACCATCTCGGTCGACGAGCCGTCGGTCACGACGCGGTCGGCCATCTGCACGCCGTGCTCGTGGTGCACCGTCATCTGCCGCAGGAACACCTCCTGCAGCTCGTCGGCGGGCACGGCCTCGAGGTCCTGCGCAGTGATCTCGGGCACGGTGTCGTCGACCCGCTCGAGCTCGCGGGCGCCGAGCCAGTCGTTCATCCGGGTGTTCTCCTGGCTCTGGGAGCCGGCGACGGAGCGCGCGAGGTCGCGCACCTCGGCGTCGACGCCGTCGGCCTGCAGCAGCGCCTGCGACATCGCGATCGCGTCGACGTGGTGCGGGATCATCATCTGCGCGAACATCACGTCCACGCGGTTGTGGTCGTCGGGGGCGGTGGGTCCGTCGGCCGCACAGGCCGACACGGTCAGGGTGAGGGCGGCGCCGAGCGCCGCCGCGGTGCTCCGGGCGGTCATGAGGTCCTTCTGCGGGGTCGGTCGCGAGGCCGGGTTCACCGGCACGTGGGGTCAGGGCGGTCGTCGTCGACGACCGCGCCCTCACGTGCGCGAGATACCCAGGACGACGGGTTCGGGCGTGCCCGGCACGCGCGCGGTGCGCGGGAGCGCCGGCAGGAGCGCGCTCGCCGGGGCGGGCGCCCAGACCGCCCGGCCGGCGGGCCGGGGTCGCAACCGCCGCAGGGCCAGCAGGGTCAGGGCGGCCAGGAGGGTGCAGGCGACGAGCGTCTCGTGGTCGTGGTCGTTCGTCGGGCTTCCGTGGCCGGCCGGCGAGGCCGCCGTGCGCGGGGCGTCCGCGGCGTGGTCGTGTTCCCCGGGCTCCGCGAGCGCACCGGCGGTCTGGTGGACGCCGTCACCGGGACCGTGCACGTGGCCGGACGACCCGGACGGCTGGTGCGAGACGAGCAGCAGCGCGAGCGCCACCACGAGCAGGCAGACGCCCGCCCACAGCGCGAGGGCGCGCAGCGGGACGCTGCGGCGCGACGCGACCGGTGCCGTTCTCGTCATGCCCCCGATCCTACGCGGACGCGCCGAGCAGCCCGGCGGTCATCCCCAGCAGCAGGCTCGTCGCGGCGGCCGTGTGCAGGACGACCACCGCGGGGCGCGGGACGGTCCCCCGCCGGGGGCGGGTGGACGTCACCGCCCGGAAGGCGGGGGCGACCCAGCGCAGGTAGTAGAACAGGCTCGCCACGGAGTTGACCGCCGCGAGCACGACGAGCCAGGCGTACCCGCCGTCGGCCGCGGTGGTGAACGCGCCGAGCTTGCCCAGGAAGACGGCCGTGGGCGGGGTGCCGACCAGACCGAGCAGGCACACCACGAGACTGACCAGCAACCACGGGCGACCCGTGACCCCGGCGGCCCACCCGACCAGCGTGGTGCGGCGCGGCACGGCGGCCACGGCGGCGAAGGCGCCGATGTTGGTCACGGCGTAGGCGGCGAGGTACAGCCGCAGCGCCGGGGCGGCGAGCTCGACCGTGCCGGCCACCGCGACGATCATCAGCAGGTAGCCGACCTGGCTGATCGTCGAGTACGCGAGCAGCCGCTGCAGCGAGGTCTGCCAGAACGCCGCGAGGTTGCCCAGCGTCATGCTCGCCGCCGCGACGAGTGCCACGCCGAGCGCCAGGCCCGCCGGGGTCTCGGCGAACGGGCCGGCGACGAGACGGAACGCGGCGGCGACGGCGCCGATCTTCGGGACCGTGGAGATCAGCGCGGCCACCGCGGGGCTCGCACCGTCGACGGCGTCGGGCACCCAGAAGTGCACGGGGACGGCACCGGCCTTGAACAGCACGGCGGCCAGCAGGCCGAGGGCGGCGAGCGCCGCGACGGCGGGAGCCGCGGCCGGCAGCGACGCCGAGACGGCGGCGTAGCCGGTGCGGCCGGTGCCGAGGACCAGGGCGGCCGCGCCGACCAGCAGCACCACCCCCACCAGGGCGCTGAGCAGGTAGTACTTCAACGCCGCCTCGGTGCCGCGGGCGTCCTTGCGGAAGGCGGTCAGCGTGTACGCGGGGACGCTCGCCAGCAGGTAGGCCGCCACGAGCAGCAGGGCGTCGGTGGTCCCGGCGAGGGCGTCGGCGCCGAGGGCGACGAGCAGCGTGAGCACGTAGGCCTCGGTCTCGCGCGGGTGACCCGCCAGCTCGGTGCGCAGCAGCACGACCACGGCCGCCGTGGCCGCCGCCACCGCGAGGCGCACCACGCCCGTGGTCGCGTCCACCGTCCAGGTGCCGCTGAAGACCGTCCGCACGGGGTCGCCGAGCACGGCGGCCGCCGCGGCCGCGCTCACCAGGCAGCCGACGACGGCGATCCAGGCCACGCGTCGCTGGGCACGCTGCGGCGTCCACAGCCCGACCAGCAGGCCGCCGACGGCGGCGGCGAGCAGCGCGGCCTCGGGCAGCAGCGCGAGGGCGTCCTGGGCCGTCATCCGCGCCTCACCGGGCCACCAGCGCGACGAGGCCGTCGGCCGCCGGGCCGACGACGTCGACGAGCACCCAGGGCAGCAGCCCGACGGCGACGCTGAGCCCGAGCAGGGGCACCACGGCCACCCGTTCGACGGTGGTCACGTCCCCGAGCCCGCCGGCGTCGACCCCGTCGGGCACCCGCAGGTCTCCGGTCAGCAACCGCTGCAGCGCCCGCAGGAACAGGCCGGCGGTGAGCAGGATGCCCACCACCGCGACCACCACGGCCACGGGGACGGCCGCGAGCGACCCGGCGAAGATCTGGAACTCGGCCACGAAGCCGGACAGGCCGGGCAGCCCGAGCGAGCCGAAGGCGGCCACGGCGAACAGGACGGCGAACCCGGGCAGGGCGCGCGCGAGACCGCCCCACCGGGCGAAGGCGTACGTCCCACCCCGCGTCCACAGCATCCCCGCGACGAGGAACAGGGCGCCGGTGAGCAGGCCGTGGCTGACCATCTGCACGACGGCGCCGGTCGCCGCGACACCGGCCGCGGCGGCGGGGCCGGACCCGTCCGCGCCGTCCCGGGCGAGCACCCCGACGGCGCCCAGCCCGAGCAGGACGTACCCCATGTGGTTGACGGAGGTGTAGGCGATCATCCGCTTCAGGTCGTCCTGGGCCAGGGCCACCAGCGCGCCCCACAGCACGCTGACCACACCGATCACCACGATCCACGTGCCCCAGCGCTGCCAGGCGTCCGGCAGCGTGGGCATGGCGATCCGCACGAACCCGAAGGTGCCGAGCTTCAGCAGCACACCGGCCAGGACCGCGGACCCCTCCGCCGGGGCGTCGGTGTGCGCGGGCGGCAGCCACGTGTGGAACGGGACCAGGGGCGTCTTGACCGCGAGCCCCACGACCAGGGCGAGCAGCACCCAGGACGCGGTCCCGCTCTGACCGGCCCACGGCGGGTCCTCGACGAGCCGCACGATGTCGAAGGTGCGCGGCTCGCTGCCGAGGAACAGCCCGATGAAACCCAGGAGCAGCGCCAGCGATCCCAGGAACGTGTACAGGAAGAAGGTCAGGGCGCTGCGGCGGCGGTCGCCGTGGCCCCACCCGGCGATGACGAAGTACATCGCCACGATCGACAGGTCGAAGAACAGGAAGAACAGGATCAGGTCGAGCGCCGCGAACGTGCCCAGGCAGGTCGTCTGGAGCAGCAGGAACAGGGCCGCGTGGCTGCGCGGCCGCGGGGTGCCGCGCAGCGACCACACCGCGCAGCACCAGAACAGCACGGCGGTCAGGGCCAGCAGCGGCAACGACAGCCCGTCGACGCCCACGTGGTAGGAGGCGTCGACCGTCGCGATCCAGCGCAGCTTGACGTCGTACTGGAACCCGCCACCGGGGTCGAACCCCCACCAGACCCAGGCGACCAGCCCGACCACCACCGAGGACGTGGCCACCCACGCCCAGGACGCGGCCCGGTCCGGGACACGGGCCGCCACCAGGACGAGCCCGGCGAGCGCCGGGAGCAGGACGAGGACGGTCAGGAGCACGAGGTCACCTCACGAGGAGCAGCAGGAGCAGCAGCAGGCCGAGACCGGCCGCCGCCTGGGCGTAGTACTGGTGCAGCAGTCCGGTCTGCAGGCGCCGCGCGGCGTGCCCGGCCCGTGCCACGCCGGAGGCGACGTCGCGCACGGCGCCGTCGACGCGGCGGTCGTCCAGGACCGCCGCACGGCGGGCACCGGCCACCGCGAGCCCGGCGGTGCGCCGCACCGCGCGATGGATCCCGGAGTCGTCGAGGACGGCGACCCGCCCGGCCAGCGGCAGGACCGCCCTCGCCACGGCGTGGACGGAGCGGTCCAGACCGCCGTCCACCCGGTCGACCCGGCGCGCCAGGGCGCGGACACCGCGGCCGACCGTCACGAGCAGCGCGGGCATGGCCCACCACGACGTCAGCGGTGCGCGCTCGGCGACCCGTACCAGGGCGGGGCGCCACAGCACCACGGCCGCCACGACGACGGCGAGCCCGCCGGAGAGCACCAGAGCGCCGGGCGTGGGGGCGGGTCCGGGCTGCGCGCCGAGGACCCGGGCGGCGCCGTCGCGAACGACGGGAAGGGCGAACGCCCCCAGGCCCACCGCGGCCGCGGCGAGCGCCAGCGCGGCGGCGACCGCCGGACGCGGTGCGCGGGAGCCGTCGCCCGGGTGCCGCGGGGCGAGCACCACCGCGACGATCTTCGCGGCGTAGGCGGCGGACAGCGCGCCGGCCACCAGGGCCACGACGTGCAGCACGGCGCCGCCGGCCAGGTGCGCCTCCTCCGCCCCGGCCAGGATCTCGTCCTTGGTCACCCACAGCGACAGCGGTGGGACACCGGCCAGGGCCGCCGCCGCGGCGACCGACGCGGCCCCGACGAGCGGGTACCGGCGGCCGGCGCCACGCAGCTCGGCCAGCGCCCGCGTGCCGAGCGCACCGAGCCAGATGCCGGCCGCCACGAACAGCCCGGCCTTCACCGCCGCGTGCGCCACCAGGTGCTCGACGCCACCGAGCAGCCCGGTACCCGCCCCGGCGGCCCACGCCCCGGCGGCCAGGACGACGAACCCCATCTGCGCCGCGGTGCTCGCGGCCAGCAGCTGCTTGAGGTCGGTCTGCGCCACGGCGACGAGTCCGAGCGCCAGCGCCGTCGCGGCCCCGACCCAGGCCACCACCGGGGCGGCGCCGTCGGCCAGGGCAGGGCCGAGTCGCAGGAGCAGGTAGCCGCCGGCCGCGACCATGGTGGCCGAGTGCAGCAGCGCCGAGACCGGGCTGGGACCCTGCATCGCGGCGGACAGCCAGCCGGACAGCGGCAGCTGGGCCGACTTGCCGAGCGCGGCGACGACGACGCCGGTCGTCGCCACCGCCGCCCAGGGCGCCGGCAGCCCCTCGAGGCCGGACAGGCCCAGGCTGCCGCTGCCGGCGAGCACGGCACCGGCGGCGACGTACAGGCCGAGGTCAGCGGCCCGGGTGGTCAGCAGCGCCGTCGTACCCGCGGACGTCCGTCCCGCCAGCCGCCACCGGAAGCCGATGAGGGCGTAGGAGGTCGCCCCCATGACCTCCCAGCCGAGCATCAGCGCCGGGAAGGTCGTCGCCGTGACGGTCAGCTGCATCGCGGCGACGAACAGCAGCCAGTAGCCGAAGAACCGGGCCCGCGAGGTGCGCGCCTCGTGGTCGACCGCGGCGTGCACGGTGACGGTCAGCGCGACGACGGCGACGGTCACCGTGAGCACCGCCGAGAGCCCGTCCACGGCCAGCGCGAGATCCGCGCCGTCGGCGACGGCCGCGGCGCCGCTGCCCAGGAACGGGACCGAGACGGTGGGTCGCCCCGTGGCGGCCACGATCGCGAGAGCCGCGCCGACCAGCCCGATCCCGAGCGCCAGGGGTGCCGCGACCCCGTCCAGCCGGTGCCGCCCGAGCAGCAGTGCCGTCCCGCCGACGGCGGGCAGCAGCACGACCAGCAGCAGGGCGGCGCTCATCCGGCGAGGTCCTCGGCGGCGTCGACCGTGTCGACCTGTCGGGCGCGATAGATCGCCAGGGCGACGGAGAATCCCATCGCCATCTCCACGGCCATGACGACGGTGGCCACGAGCACGAGCACCTGCGCCCCGGGCAGCTGCGGGGTGAGGTAGGCCCAGGCGGCACCGGCGGCCAGGATGACGCCGTTGACCACGAGCTCGAGGCCCATCATGACCATGACGATCGACTGCTGGGACAGCGCGCCGAACAGGCCGGTACCCACGAGGGCGGCGGCGACGGTCAGCACGACCTGCAGGGTGACCTCGGTCATCGGGGCAGCCCTCCGCGCACGGGGTCGTCGGGGTCGCGTTCCAGGTCGGCCCCGAACCGGTCGTAGCGTCCGCGGTGCGTGGCCAGCGCGATGCCCGCGACCATGGTGGCGAGCAGGACGACCCCCACCACGATCATCACGAGCATGTAGTCCCCCATGATCGCCTCGCCGACCTGGACGGTCGCGTTCGCGGGCCGGGGTCCGGGCCGGTCGGGCCAGTCGACGGTCCACACCCCGACCGTCAGCACGACGAACGCCACGACCCCCGCCGCGATCGAGCCCCGGGTGTTGTGCACCATGGTCATGGGCATGAGCCCGGCGGGGTTCATCATCAGCATGATCATGAACACCGCCATGATCGCCATCTCGATGGTCATCATCAGGATGGTCAGCAGCCCGAGGTAGGCCAGGTCCATCAGGAGCAGCGCGGCGCCGGTGGCGAGGAAGGACGCGAGCAGGGAGAACGTCGCGCGCGCCATGGAGTCGACGACGAACACCAGCACCCCGGTGCACACCGCCACGGCGCCGAGGACGGCCAGGAGCAGCAGCTCGGTCATCGGTAGAAACCTCCCAGCACGAGCACCGCCGCCACGGCGGACTGCACGACGGTGGCGGGCAGCAGCACCACCCAGGCGACGTCGGCGAACCGTTCGGGGCGCACGACCGGCCAGCGCCGGCCCACCCCGACCAGCAGAGCCATGACGGCGAGCGTCTTCAGGGCGTACCAGACCGGGCCGGGCAGTCCTGGCCCGTCCTCGCCCCCGAGGAACCACGCCGCGGCGGTGGCGGCGGCGACGCCGAGGAAGGTCGCACGGCCGACCTGGACCAGGAGCCGGTCGACGCCGGAGGTCTCGGCCAGCACTCCCCCGGCGACGTCGGCTCCGGCGGGGGCGCCGAACGGCCCCCAGAAGGCGAAGGCCGCCGCGCCGATCAGGAAGACGACGAACGCCACCGGCATGGTCCACAGGAACCAGGCGCCGCCCGCCTGGGCGGCGACGACGTCGTTGGCGCGCAGCGAGCCCGCGCCCACCCCGACGGTGATGATCGCGAACATCAACGGCAGCTCGTAGGCCAGGCCCTGGGCCAGGAACCGGTAGGCGCCCACCAGGGGGTGCACCGCGTTCGGTCCCCAGCCCAGCAGCCAGACCGCGGCCCACAGCAGCGCCTCGGCCGCGTTGAACCACACCAGGTCCGCCGACGTCGAGACCACGCTGCGTCCTCCGAACGGCAGCACCGCGGCCGACATCAGGGCCAGGACGAGCACGGCCGGCACCGCCACCGTGCTGAGCAACCGGTCCGGGGCGATCGTCGTCCGGCGCCGTTCGAGCAGCATCCGGGCACCGTCGCGCACCGGAGCGACGACCACGTCCGCGCGACGCCCGCCCGCCGGGGCGCGGCGTGCCAGGGCGTCCATCACGGCGAGCACGAGCCCGAGCAGCAGCGCCACGGCCACCACGACCGGTCCCGCCCACGGCGAGGTCCAGACGGTCTCAGGCATGTCGGTCCCCCTCGTTGGCGGCCGGTTCGTGCTCCCCCGGCCCCACCTCGACGCTCGCCACCGCGAGCCGGGCGGCGGCGAGCTCGGCGCCCTCCAGCGCCACGGCCACGGCCTGGGGCGGCACCGGCTCGGGCGGGGCGGCGCCGTCGAGGACGTCGCACCAGGTGTGCAGACGGTCGAGGACGTCCGTGCCCTGCGGCGCGGGCAGGCCGCGCAGGGACCACCGCAGCCGGCGGGAGCCGCGCAGGTCCCGGGCGAGCCGGCTCACCTGCTCCGACGCCGACGGACGCTGCTGCCCGACGGCGTCCCGGGCGCGGCGGGCGCGGTGCAGGTCGCGCTCGGGTCCGGCGAGGACCAGGACGCGGCACACGGCGTCCAGGGCACGCAGCTGTGCCGGGCGGGGCGCGGCCGTGACGCCGTCCGCCCAGCGCACACCGGCACCGCTCAGCACGTCACCCTGCATGGTGGCCCGCACGACGAGACCGTCCGGGGACCCGGGCAGCCAGGGACCCAGCGTGACGTCCAGGGCCTCGAGCTCCAGGCCGTCGCGGTCGGGGGCCGAGGACGCCATCGGCAGGCCGGCCACCTCCATGTCCCCGTGGCCCCCGTGGCCCCCGTGGCCGTGCTCGTCGTGGTCCTCATGGTCCTCGTGGTCGGGGCCGTCCGGCTGCGCCCCCCGGCCGACCCACGGGTCGCCGTCGGCGTCGGCCGACCGACGCTGCGCGCCGCGGTCCACCAGCGACGCCGCGGCGGCGTCGAGGCGAGCGCCGACCTCCGCGGGCCGATCCACCCGGGTCCGCGCCCGCGGTGCGGGCATCTGCGACCAGAGCACCTCGACGGCGCCGCCGAGCTCGGGACCGGGATCGCCGACGACGACGAGGAGGTCCGCACCCGCCGGTGAGAGTGCCGGCGGCCACCCCCGTCGCAGCAGGGCGGACTCGACCTCCTGCCCGGCCGCGGTCGCTCCCGGGGCGACGACGAGCACGCGGGGCCGCCCCAGCGCGAAGCCCCACAGCCGTGCGCTCAGGCCCATCGCAGCGCTCCTTCGCGCCAGGCGTACACCACACCCACCAGCAGCACCGCCAGGAACCCGAACATCTCCACGACGGACGTCGCCCCCATCTGCGCGACGACGACCGCCCAGGGGTACATGAAGACCATCTCCATGTCGAAGGCCAGGAAGAGCACGCTCACCGCGTACCACCGCACGTGGAACCGTGACACGGCGTGCTGGGTCGGCAGGACCCCGGACTCGAAGGGGAGACTCATCGCGGGCGTCCGGGCCACCGCGAGCGCGGTAGCCGCGCCCCGCAGGCCGAGCAGCAGCAGGGCGATCCCTGCCACGAGTCCCGCCAGGGCCATCCGTGCACTCACCGTCCCATCGTGGTGGTCGTGTCGGCAGCGCCCATGATGGTGGCCGTGGACCGGCTCGGCATCCCGAGAACCGGGACGCGAGCAGCGGACATAGGCTCGGGACATGGCCCACCGCCGGACGACGCTCGCCCTGCTGCCGGGTTGGTGCGAGACGGGCGGCGTCTTCGAGCGCCTGATCCGCCAGCTCCCGCCGGCGGTCACCCCTCTCGTCGTCGAGCTGTCCACCCAGACCGTCACCGACTGGTCGGTCCCTGCCCTGGCCACCCGCGCCGCCGACGCCCTGACCCGTGCGTCGGTGGACGGACCCACCGTGGCGCTCGGGACCTCCAGCGGCGGCTACGTGGCCCAGCAGCTCGCCGTCGACCGCCCGGACCTGCTGGACGGGCTGGTCCTGGTCGGCGCGCCCGCGGACCTGCGTGGCAGGCCGCCGTTCGCCGAGGACGTCGACCGGCTCACCGACCCGATCGACCCCGAGTGGGTCCGGGACTCCCTGGCCTGGTACGGCACGGGCACGGCGATCGACCCGGCCTTCCTCACGGCACGTGCCGCCGAGGCCGCCGACCTGGGCGCCGACGTCTGGCAGGCGTCGCTCCAGGGGTTGACCGAGTCGACGCCGCCCCTGCTCACGGGCACGATCGATCTGCCGACGCTGGTCCTGAGCGGGGAGCTGGACGACGTCGTGGGCCCCAGCCACGACCGGATCCTGGCGGCCGTCCCGCGCGCCCGCGGGATCGTCTACGCGGCCACCGGCCACCTGGTGCTCTGGGAGCGGCCGGAGCGGGTCGCGGCCGACGTCGCGGCGTTCCTCGGCGACCTCGACGTGCGGCGGTGAACCGGCTCAGGCGGAGGCGGCGGTGAGGTGCTCGAGCTCGTCCGGTGCGAGCTCGAGCGTCATGGACGTCAGCAGGGCGTCGAGCTGCTCGGTGTGGCGGGCGGAGGCGATCGGCGCGACGACGGTCGGCCGCGAGCGCAGCCAGGCGAGGGCCACCGAGGCCACCGGCACGTCGTGCGTGGCGGCGAGGTCGTCCAGCACGGCCAGCACACGCCGTCCGCGCTCGTCGAGGTAGCGCGACGCGCGCCCGGCCCGCGGGCTGTCCGGCGCGACGCCGTCACGGTAGGCGCCCGTGAGGAACCCCGAGGCCAGCGCCGAGTACGGCAGCACACCCAGACCGTGACGCTGCGCGGCGTCCCGCGACGCGCCCTCGAACCCTCGCTCGACGAGGTTGTAGAGCGGCTGCAGCGCGACGGGCCGGTGCAGCCCCTCGGCCTCGGCGACGGCGAACCACTCGGCGATGCGCTCGGGGGTGTAGTTCGACAGCCCGATCTCGCGGACCCAGGCCGTCCTCGACGAGCCGGGAGAACGCCGTGGCGGCCTCGGCGACCGGGGTGTCGGGGTCGTCGGCGTGCGCGTAGTACAGGTCGACGTGGTCGGTCCCGAGGCGCTGCAGGGACGCCTCCGCGGCGGCGCGGACGTTGCCGGCGGACAGCCCCGGGAACCCCGGGTGCCGGGAGACCTTGGTGGCGATCACGACGTCGTCGCGGCGTCCCCCGCGCTCCAGCCAGCGGCCGATCGTGGCCTCGCTCTCGCCGCCGGTGTGCCCCGGTGCCCAGGCGGAGTAGGCGTCGGCGGTGTCGACCATCCGCCCACCGGCCCGGACGAAGGCGTCCAGCACGCCGAAGGACGCGTCGTCGTCGGCCGTCCAGCCGAACACGTTGCCGCCGAGGGCCAGCGGAGCGTTCGCGAGGTCGAGGGAACCGAGATGTGCTGTGATCGTCGACGAGGTCATACGGGAGACAATCGAGGAGGGGCCGCGCGCATTCCGGCGTCGGCCCGACGGGACCCGGGGCGGCGGCGGAGGTGGAGCACATGAGGCACCGGACGACGGACACGACGGCGACGGCGCGGCACGACCGGGACGACCGCGTCGTGGACGCCCCGGCAGGCAGGTTCCGGGCGAGCGTCGGCGGCGACGTGGTGCGCGCCGGTGGGATCCGCTACGCCCGTGCGGCGAGGTTCTCGCCGCCCGTGGACGAGCCGCCGGCCGCCGGGACGGTGGACGCCACCGGGTTCTCGCCGTCGTCGCCGCAGAACCCCGACCCGATCGGTCTGGACGTGTTCGGGCCGGACTCGGCGCGCCCGCTGCCCCCGTCGGAGGACTGCCTGCGCCTGACGGTGACCGCCCCGGCGGACGTGCGCCCGGGAGAGGGCTTGCCGGTGATCGTCTGGATCCACGGGGGCTCCTACGTCTCGGGTGCCGGTGACGCCATCAGCTACGACCCGTCGGCGCTCGTGCGCGAGCACCGGGTCGTCGTGGTCGCGGTGACCTACCGGCTGGGGGTCCTGGGGTTCCTCGGCGACGACGGCCGTCCCGCCAACCTCGGCCTGCGGGACATGCTGTCCGCGCTGCGCTGGGTGGCCCGCAACGCCGAGGCGTTCGGCGGCGACCCGGCGTCGGTGACCGTCATGGGCGAGTCCGCGGGCGCCGACGCGATCACCCGGCTCATGGTCGCCGACGGCGCCGCGGGACTGTTCCGGCGCGCCGTGGTGCAGAGCCCGCCGCTGGGGATCTCCCGACGCCGCGCGCAGATGGCCGCCACGATGGCGGCCGAGGTCCGCGGCGTGCCCGACGACGCCGATCTGGACGAGCTCCTCGCCGCCCAGCGACGGGCCGTGCGCCGTGTGCTGCCCCGGTACGGGCTCCGGGCGGCGATGCCCTTCGGTCCCCAGCACGGCTACCCTCCCGTGCCTCCCGAGGAGCACCTCGAGGCGGCGTGGACCCGCGTCGCGCCGGACGTCGACCTGCTGATCGGGACGAACGCGCGCGAGACGGCACTGTTCGTCGAGGGGGTCCTGCCCCGCACCATGGTGCCCGCCGTGGGACCGGCGCTGCGCGAGGGCGTCGGGCACGGGTTGACCCGCGCCGTCTACGGCCGCGCGGTCGACCAGTTCGTCGAACGGCACCGGCGTGCCGGCGGCCGTGCGGCGCGCTACACCTTCCTGGGCGGCCCGACCGAGCACCCGCTGCGCGCGGCGCACGCCACCGAGCTGCCCCTGCTGCTCGGGGACCCGGAGAGCTGGCGCGGCGTGCCGGTCGTGGCCGGCCGCGACGACGCAGAGCTCGTCGCCAGCGGTCGGCTGCTGCGCGGCGCCTGGGCCCAGTTCGCCCGGACGGGCCGCCCGCCCACGGACATCCCGGGCCTGCTGCGCGTCGACTGACGACAGGCGCGGGTCCGGCCGCCGCCCTCCTGCACCACGTTCCCGCACCGAAAGGCCCTCATGACGTCACGTCCCGCGATCAGTGCTGCCCCTCAGGCTCCGGACTGGGTGCCCGACGCCGTCGCCGCGGCCGGGGCCCGGCTCGTGCCGCTCGGCGCCGAGACCGAGGGGCTGCTGTGGTTCGGGCCCCTGGGTGTGGACGGGCTCGGCCCGGCGCTGTCGGCGGCGCCCGAGGCCCGGTGGGTTCAGCTCCCCTCCGCCGGTGTCGACGCCGGCCTGGAGGCCGGTCTCATCGACTCGACCCGCACGTGGACCTCGGCCAAGGGGTCCTTCGCGGAGCCCGTGGCCGAGCACGCCCTCGCCCTGACCCTCGCCGCGCTGCGCCGCCTGCCCGAGCGGGCCCGCACCCGCTCGTGGGGGCCGGAGTTCGGCCGGACGCTCTACGAGGCCGAGGTGCTCGTGGTCGGAGCCGGCGGGATCGCCCGGTCCTTCCTGGAGCTGCTGGGGCCGTTCCGCACCCGTGCGGTCGTGGTGCGCCGCCGCCCGGAGCCGGTCGACGGCGCCCGGGTCGTGACCTCCGAGAGGTTGCGGGACGAGCTCGGGCGGGCGGACGTCGTCGTGCTCGCCGCCGCACTCACGGACCGCACGCGGGCGATGATCGGGGCCGCCGAGCTCGCGGCGATGCGGCCCGGCGCCGTGCTGGTCAACGTGGCCCGGGGCGCGCTGGTCGACACCGACGCGCTCGTGGCCGCCCTGCGGTCGGGTCGGGTCGGAGCCGCGGGGCTCGACGTCACCGATCCCGAGCCGCTGCCGCCGGGGCACCCGCTGTGGGAGCTGCCGAACGCCCTGGTGACACCGCACACGGCCGACACCCCGGAGATGGTCGACCCGCTGCTGCGCCGACGGGTCGAGGAGAACCTGCACCGCTTCGTGCGGGACGAGCCGATGGTGGGTGTCGTCGATCCGCGGACCGGGTACTGAGACCCCGGGGCCTCACAGCTCCCGGTACCTGCCGGGCGCGTCGGGGCGGGCGAGCCGCACGGCCTCGACGCCGTACCAGGTGAGGCCGATCGCGAAGAGCAGTCGCTGGGCCGCGCCCGCCACGAACGGCATGGTCAGCATCGTCAACGGCAGCACCACGGCGGCCACGAGCGCGACGATGTCCAGGACGCGGATCCAGCCGGGTCGACGTCCCCGGCGGATCGTCACGGCCAGCACGCCGACCATGAAGGCGAACCCGACGGTCGTCGACGCCACCGCGTGCAGGGTGTCCTCGGCCCGGTCCCAGGCGGCGCTGTACCAGGGGCTGTGGGAGAACACCGCGACACCGAACATCCCGGCGCCGTAGACCGCGTGCGCGCCGCGCCCCCACGGACCCCACGCCTCCCCCGCGCGCGCGGCCTCGACCAGCACCGCGAGCCCGAGCAGCACGAACCCCGTGCGCGCCACCCAGGCACCCGGCACCCCTTGTCCCGCGGACTCGCTCACCGAGTGCCGCACGACGTCGTAGGAGTCGGGGACGGCCAGCGGGGCGAGGGCCAGGCACAGCAGAGCAGCACCGAGCAGGACCAGCACCGTCACCGCCGAGGATCGACTCACGACCTCACGATCTCATCGTCGCGCCGGTCGGGCGCGACGTCGTGACGCCGGGTGAAGTCCGCGCGGGCGTGGGCCGCCCCGCGAGCGTGCGCCCGCCGACCTGCCTACGTTCGACCCGGTGACGCAGGAGCAGGCTCGACGGCGAGTCCGCCCGGTCACCCGACCCCCAGGAGGTTCCGAGATGAAGAAGCTCGCTGTCGGCGCTGCCACGCTCGCCCTGCTCGCCGCTCCCCTCGCCGCCGCCCCGGCCGCCGCCGCGGGGCACGGACCGCACCCGTCCTGCTGGGGCCAGGCCTCGGCCGTGTTCGCCCAGATGCAGATGATGGGCGAGCACTCGTCGTCGTTCGCCACCCCACGTGTGGGGCTGCGCAACCTGGCCCGCTCCGCGCTCGGCGAGGACGCCACCATGGCCGACCTCGGGGTGTTCGTCGCCGATGAGCTCGGGCTGTCCATCGACGCCTGCATGTGACCTGCGGTGGCGCCCGGGGACGGTCGACCCCCGGGCGCCCTGGGAACATCGTCACACCGGTCGGGGGCCGGTCAGCACGGTGTCGTGACCTACCCTCGGGCCATGGCCACCTTCTCCTCCGTCACGCGTCCGCACGTGCTCTCGGCGATCGCCGAGCACGACGACCGCGGTGCCACCGCGTTCCTCAGCGTCTACGGGTTCACCCCGACCCCGGGGGTCACGCTGACGCACGAGGGCCGGACCTACGACGCCACGGCCCTGCTCGCCGTCGCGCACCGCTACGCGACCGGACGGGCCGCCCTGCCCGAGGAGATGACCGGGGGCAAGGTCGCCGTGGGCACGCTGCTGAGCAAGCGCGGGTTCGACGTCACGGGCGCCCCGTCCTCCCGGACGACCGCACGCCGCACGACGGCCTCCCGGCCCGCCACGCCTCGCAAGGCTCCCGAGCCGGAGAAGCCCACCCCCGTGTGCCCGTCGTGCTTCATGGCCCTGCCCGCGACGGGGGTCTGCGACAGCTGCGGGTGAGCCCTCTCACCCGTCGGTGACGGGTGTGGCGCGACGCCCCGATTGTTACGGTGGGGGGTATCTGGACGACGCCCCCTGACGCCGGAGACGATGCGCACATGACGTGGCTCTACCTGGCACTGCTCGTGCTCGGTGCCACGCTGCTCGGCGTCACGGCCGTGCGCGTGCTCGTCGGCGGCCTCCGCCCCCCGCACCGCGCCCGCCCGGACGACACGCCCGCCGCGCCCGCGAGACCGCGGGCCGCGACCTCGACGGCGCGAGAGATCCTCGACGAGCGGTACGCCGCCGGCGAGCTGAGCACCGAGGAGTACGACCACCGACGCCGGGTCCTGGAGCGCTGATGGAGCCCATCAGCCGGCGCACCGCGTTGACCCTCGGCGGGCTGGGGCTCGTCAGCGCCACCGTGGGGGGCGTGGGTCTCTGGCGCGAGCTGAGCACCACCGGCACGACCTCGGGAGCGACGGGCGAGACCCTCCGCGCCCCCGAGGTCGTGCGCAGCACCGACGGCGTGCTCGACGTCCGGCTGGAGGCGGCCCGCGGGACCCACGAGATCGCCGGACGACGGGCCACCACCCTGGCGTACAACGGCGGTGTTCCCGGTCCGACCCTGCGGGTGCGCGCCGGGGACACGGTGCGCGTCGAGCTCGTCAACAGCACGGACGAGACGACCAACCTCCACGTGCACGGCCTGCACGTCTCGCCCGAGGGCACCGCGGACAACGTCTTCCTCGCCGTCGAGCCCGGCGGGTCCCAGCAGTACGAGTACATGCTGCCCGCCGATCACCCGGCCGGGACGTACTGGTACCACCCGCACCACCACGGCACCGTCGCGGACCAGCTGTTCGGGGGCCTCTACGGCGCCATCGTCGTCGAGGAGGACGACGCGCTCCCCGTCACCCGCGAGCGCACCCTGGTGATCGCCGACATCACCCTGGACGGCGCCGGAGCCGTCGCGGCGCCCTCGGCGCCGGAGCGCATGATGGGACGTGAGGGTGAGCTGCTCCTCGTCAACGGGCAGCGGCGCCCTCGCCTGCGGGCGGCGGCCGGGGAACGCGAGCGCTGGCGGATCGTCAACGCCTGCGCCTCCCGGTACCTGGACCTGAGCCTGGCCGGTCAGAGCGTCCGGGTGATCGGGCGTGACGGCCCGCGGTCCACGGGCATGCCGTCGCTGGACGACGCCGTGCTCGCCCCCGGCAACCGCCTCGACCTCGTCGTGGACATGCGCGAGGGCACCGGTGAGCTGGTCGCCGCTCCGTTCGACCGCGGCGGGCCGATGGGTCGGATGATGGGCGGGGGCACGGGCGCCGGAGGCGACGACCCCGTCGTGGTGGCCGACCTCGCCGTCGCCGCCGGCCCGGGGGCGGACCTCGGCCCGCTGCCGCCCGCCCCCGCACCGCGCGACCTCCGCGGCGCGCCGGTCGACCGGCGCCGCACCCTCCGGTTCGCGATGGGGAGGGGCGGCACGATGGCCGGGGACGGCGGCCGGTTCACCATCGACGGGCGGACCTTCGACCCCGAGCGCGTCGACCAGCAGGTGAGGCTGGGCACGGTCGAGGAGTGGACCATCGTCAACGACAGCCCGATGAACCACCCCTTCCACCTGCACGTCTGGCCGATGCAGGTGGTCACCGCCGCCGGCGTCGACCCCCCGGCCCCGCTCTGGCTCGACGTGGTCGACGTCCCGGCCGGGCAGAGCGTGACCGTGCGGGTGCCGTTCGAGGACTTCGGCGGACGCACCGTGTACCACTGCCACATCCTCGATCACGAGGACCTGGGAATGATGGGCGTCGTCACCGCCCGGTGACGCCGACAGGAGGGAGAGAGCCATGATGGGCGACGGATTCGGCATGGGATGGATGTGGCTCGTGTGGCCGCTGATCGTCGTCGGCGTGGTGCTGGTGGTGCTGGCGGTGGTGCTGGCCGTCCGGAGCAGCGGGAACTCTCGAGGCGGCGGCCAGGCACCTCCCGCGACGCCGGGGCGCCCGCCGAGCCGGGCCGAGGAGATCCTCGACGAGCGGTACGCCCGGGGTGAGCTCACCGACGAGGAGTACCAGGACCGCCGCCGGCGCCTGCGGGACGGCACCGAGCGCTGATCCCGGCGTGATCACACCAGGCGGTGCTCGTAGGCGTAGGCGACGGCCGCCGCGCGCGACCCGACGTCGAGCTTGGCGAAGATGTTCGACAGGTGCCGCGCCACCGTCTTGACCGACAGCACCAGCTCGGCCGCGATCTCGGCGTTGGTGTACCCCTCGGCGACCAGGCACAGCACCTCGACCTCCCGGGCGCTCAGACCGCCGGGCCGCTCCTCCCCGGGCAGCAGCGCGGCCACCTGGGCCGAGGCGGGCATCGCGCCCAGCTCGGCGAAGGTCCGGGCGGCCGGCTCGAGCTCGGCGAGCGCCGACCGCTCGTCACCCAGCGCTCGCAGGGCGCGCGCGACCAGCACGCGGCACCGGGCGCACTCGTAGGGGGCCTCGAGGCCACCCCACGACGTCCCGGCCCGACGGGCGGCGGCCAGCGCGCGTTCGGCGTCGCCGCGGGCGAGAGCGACGGATGCCGTCGCGTACGCCCCGGCGGCGGCCAGGGCGACGCTGCCGAACTCGTCGGCGGTGGCACGGATCTCGTCGGCGAGCCCCGCCGCCTCGTCGACCTCTCCCGCCGCGGTCAGGATCTCGACCGCGGCCGGGAGCAGGGCCGAGCGCCGCACCGGGTCGACGGCCTCGGCGAGCGACACACGGATCGCGCGCTCGGCGGCGTCGGTCTCGCCGCGCGCGAGCCACAGCAGCGACCGGCCGGGCTGACCCGGGTGGCCGAAGCCGGTCGCCCGGTCGTAGGCGGATGCGGCGTCGTCCTCCCGGCCGAGGACACGCAGCGCCTCGCCGCGCTCGTAGTGAGCGAGACCGGCGGCCGCTCCCCCGCCGGCGGTGCCGTGCCGCGCGGCAGCGTCCTCCAGCTCGCGCACCGCGTCCGGGAACGCGCCGTGCATGCGCAGCAGCTGGCCGCGGTGCACGGCGCACTGACCGGTGAACGCCACCAGGCCGGCCTGGCGGTCGCACCACGTCGACATCGCCCGGGTCCACTCGTGGGCGCGTCCGAGGTCGGACAGCTCCTGGCACGCCTCGATCGCGGCGCAGAAGGCGAGGCCGGAGTAGATCGGCGAGGTCTCACCGGCCACGACCGACGCCATCGCCTCGTCGACGAGCGCGAGACCACCAGGCACGTCGCCGGTGTAGATCCGCAGCCGCCCCTCGACGACCAGCCCCGCCGCGGCGAGGTCCGGGTCGGCGAACCGTCGACCGTAGGCCGTGACGGTCGGCGCGAGCGCGAGGGCGTCGGCGATCTCCCCGCGCGCCAGGTGGGCGAAGGTCTGGCGCTCGCGCAGGTACCCGTGCTCGACGACGTCCTCGTCCAGCCGCCCGAGCAGGCCCTCGGCCCGGGACAGCCAGCCGTGGGCGACCGCTCGCTCTCCCGCGTCCTCCAGGACGGTGGTCAGCCACAGCGCGGCCCGTGCGGCCCCGCGCAGGTCACGGGCCTTCTCGGAGGAGCGGTAGGCGCGGTGCAGGGCCTGGACGACGTCGTCGTGCCGTCCCACCAGGTATGCCGCGGTGGCGAGAGCGACGAAGTCGGGGCCGACCAACGCGTCGTCGTCGAGGGCGCTCAGCAGGCGGTAGGCCGAGATCCAGTCACGCCGCTCGTAGGCCGCGCGAGCGAGGTCGAGGTCCTCCGGTGCACCCATCGCAGATCATCCCTGCTCCCGACGATAGCTCCGCCCCCGACTCCTCGACAGGGCGGCGGCTCACGCCGACGCCAGGGACCGCGACACCGGCCGGGCGGCACGGTGGGCGATGTGGTCGGCGACGTACGCGGCGTCGGCGGCGACGCCGGGGAGCACCATCGAGGCCATCGACCACTGGAAGACCAGTCCGCAGAAGTACAGGCCCGGGACGTCGTGCGCGACGCCACGGTACTCCCGAGGCCATCCGTCGTCGCCGAGGACCGGCAGCTCGATCCAGGAGTGGTCCAGCGCGTAGCCGGTGCACCACACGACCGTCTCGACGTCCACCGCGGTGCCGTCGGCGAGCAGCGGCCGGCCGTCAGCGGTGACGTCCTCGACGCGTTCCTCGATCCAGGTCACGCCGCGCTCGGCGAGCTCGCGCCGCGTGATGCGCGCCGTCGGCAGGCCGTGGTGCGGTCCGCGCAGGCGCCGCATGAGGGCCCGCCCCGGCGGGGTGCGGCGGGTCAGGACATGCCGGGCCACGAGGACGAGAAGGGGCGTCCCGATCCGGTCCCAGCGCGACCCCGGCCGCACCGGTTCCCGGCCGGTGAACCGGCCGCACAGCGTCACCGGGACGTGCGCGGCGAGCTCGTAGGCGATCTCGCAGCCGCTGTGCGACGTGCCGACCACCAGGGTGGGGCCGCTCACGGACGCCGGCGACCGGTACTCGCTCGAGTGGAGCTGGCGGACGGAGGGGTCCAGCCGCCGGGCGACGTCGGGGACGGCCGGCGTGCGCCCGCGGGTGCCGGTGGCGACCACGACGTCGTCACAGGCGATCGCCTCGTCGCCCACGTGGGCGAGGAACCCGCCATCGGGTGCCGCGGTCAGCCGGTCGACCCGGGTGCGCAGCCGCACGGGCAGGCCCGTCTCGAGGGCGTACTGCTCGAGGTAGTCGGCGACGTCGTCCTTGCCGGGGTAGGACCACGGGTCGCCCGGGAACGGCAAGCCCGGCAGCCCGTCGTAGCGGACGGGCGTGAACAGGCGCAACGAGTCCCAGTGGCAGCGCCAGTTGTCGCCGAGCCGGGCGTTGCCGTCCACGACGAGGACCTGGACACCTCGTTCCTGCAGCTCGTGGGCGGTGGCCAGGCCGGCCTGGCCCGCGCCGATGACGAGGGTCTGCACGTGCTGACGGTGCGGGTTCATGTCCTCGACGCTAGGTCGCGGTGCGGGGACCCGGCATCGGACGAACGACCCATCTCCGCCTCGGGCCGGATGGGTCGGACGTCGCGGGGCCGCTCAGGGTGCCGTCGCCGTGGGCTGACGCAGGATGGACGACATCTTCTTGCCGCGAGCCACCTCGTCGACGAGCTTGTCGAGGTACCGGATCCGCTGCATCAGGGGGTCCTCGATCTCCTCGACGCGGTGCCCGCAGATCATGCCCGTGATGAGCGAGGCGTGCGGGTTCATCCGCGGCGCCCGCTCGAAGAACGTGGCCATGTCGACCTCGTCGTCCAGCACCCGCTGCAGCCCGGCCTCGTCGTAGCCGGTCAGCCAGGTGATGACCTGGTGGAGCTCGTCGACGGTGTGCCCCTTGCGCTCGACCTTGGCCACGTAGTGCGGATAGATGCTCGCGAAGCTCGTGCTGAAGATGCGGTGGCCCGCCATCGTCCGCCTCCTGGTCGCCGTCCGGCCGGTCGACGTCATCGTCGCACGGCGGGCGTGACATGCGCGTGACACGGCGGTGACGAGCCCCGACGAGCATCGGCGGGAGGGGCGGACCGGCCGGTCGCGCCGTGGAGCGAGTCGAGGGGCGACATCGTGACGACCATGCGATTCGGAGGCAGGACCTTCAGCAACGGCGACCTGCCGTCCGCGGTGCTGAGCGAGCTCTCCCCGCGGGGCGTGCACGGCACCTCGGGGCGCTCCCGCGCGTACCTGCGCAAGGATGCGGCGCGCTCGTGGAACCGCGCGATCCGGCAGGTCCGGTCCGAGACCGGCCTCGACCTGACGGTCCGCGGATGGAACCGCTCGCGGGCGGAGCAGGAGCTCTTCTTCTTCCAGCGCTACCGCCGCGGTGCCAGCAGCCCGTTCCGCGACTACCGGTTCTACCGGGGCGTGAAGTACGGGCGCGTGTCGGGTGCAGCCGCCGCCGTCCCCGGGTTCTCCAACCACGGCTGGGGGCTGGCGGTCGACGTCAACGACTTCGGTGGCGTCGGCGAGTTCGGCAACGCCCGGCGGGTCAAGGCCTACCCGATCCTCAAGACCTACGGGTGGACCGAGACCGAGGGGCGCCGGGTCAGCGAGCCCTGGCACCTCGTCTACGACCCGGCCGCCGACCGCGCGAAGGGCGGCGGCAAGCCCCGCGCCAAGAAGGCTCCCCGACGCAAGCCGGCGCGACCGCCGACGATCAAGCGTCGCAGCAGGCAGCGTGCCTGGGTCGCGCTGTGGCGTGAGTTCCTCACGGCGGAGAAGGGCTCCGACCCCGGCACCGGCACGGCGTTCGACGGGACCCTCCACGACGCGACCACGCAGTGGCAGAAGCGCCACGGCCTCGAGCCGGACGGCGTCGTCGGGCCGAAGACCTGGTACACCGCCACCAGCGGCGTCCGGACCGGGAGCCGGGGCAGCGCCGTCCAGATCGCCCAGCGCATCGGCGGGTTGCGCGGGTCCGCCGTCGACGGCGTCGCGGGGTCGGTGTTCGCGAGCCGGTGGAAGCAGATCCAACGGTGGCTGGGGGTCGAGGCCGACGCCGTCATCGGGCCGAAGACCGTCGCCGCGCTCATCGCGAAGGGTTGACCCATGATCCCGGACCTGTCCCACCTCGCCCTGCGCACCACGACCGCCGCGCTGGCCGGAGGCACGATCGCCCGGCTCGTCCGCCGGGACGCCGACGACGCGGGACCCGACGTCGTCGCCACCGCGGTCGCCGCGGGCGCCTACGCCGTCCTGGTGACGGTGCTCGCCGAACGCGTCCACCCGGCCTTCGGCCTCGCCCTCGGCGACGTCGGCGTGCTGGGACCGGCGCGGGGCGTCGTGGAACCCACCCCGGACTACGAGGCCGAGAACGAGGCGCTCGTCATGGCCGCCGGGCCGGTGGACGACGAGCCGACCCCTGAGGAGCTGGGTGACCCGAGCCCGGAGGAGCTGCGGGGCTCAACGCCCGGGGACGGATAGCCGTCGGGGCGACGGTTGCGCGCCTTGGGGCGGGGCCGCGACGGCGCCCAGCAGTCCCGACACGGTGGGCGACGGTTCGATGCCGAGCTCGGTGCGCAACGTCGTGCAGCAGGCGTCGTACGCCCGGCAGGCCTCGCCCACGTTGCCCTCGGCCAGGTGGATCGAGATCACCGTGCGGTGCGCGCTCTCGCGCAGCTCGTCGGCACGCAGGGCGGCGAGTGCCGCCTCCAGCGCGAGGCCGAACCTCCCGGCCGCGGCCAGCCGCGCCGCCGTGGCCTCCAGGACGTGCAGCCGCAGCTGGTGCAGCCGCTCCCGCTCGGTCTCGAGCCACGGGTCGTCCCAGTCGGGCAGGAGCTCGTCGCCGCCCAGCTCGGGCGCGCCCTCGTCGGCCTGCACCCGCGCGTCCGGATCTCCCAGCAGGGTGCGCGACGCCGCGATGAGCCGGTCGACGTCGACGTCCGGACCCAGCCCGAGCTCGACCACGCCGTGGGCGGCGGCCACGAGGCCAGGCGCCGCCTGATTGACGCGCCAGATCCCCGTGCGCAGGCTCGCGAGGGCCCGTTGCTCCTGGGTGTCCGGCCAGAGCATCCCCGCCAGCCGGCTGCGACCCAGCCGGCCGCGCAGGGCCAGCATGGCGACCAGGCGCTGCGCTCCCACGGGGAGCGAGACGGGTTCCCCGTCGACGTCGATGCCGAACGGGCCGAGCAGGCTGATCGCGACGACGGGGGCAGGGCGCGACGGCGAGCGGGTCCTCTTCTGCTGCGACACGCGTCACCCCCGGGGGCGGGTGGGCGGCCCGTGGGGCCGCCGGCGAACGTCCACGACACCAAGAAGGAGCCGGTGCCCTCCGTCCATGATACGAACGTCCCTCCCGCTCACCGGCGCGGACCTCCATTTCACCCCGCCCGCGTCCGCCGTGACGGCGGGGTGATGGGGCGGTGACGTCGCACCGCGCAGGATCGGCCCCATGAGCACCTTCCCGGGCAGCCCCCGCACGGTCCCCGGCGCCGTCGTGGCCGTCGAACCGCTCGGTGCGCTCTCCCGCGTGGCCGTGTTCCAGTACAACCCCGACCAGGTGCGCCGGACGCTGCGCCGTCGGACCCCCGAGGGCAGGACGGGCTCCTCGGACCGTGACCGGATCTGGGGTGCCCCCACCCAGCGGATCTCCCTGCGCATCGAGCTGGACGCCGCGGACGAGATGGAGGTCGGGAACCCGGCGTCGAGCCCCTCCGGGGTCGCGGCCGGGCTCGCCGTGCTGGAGATGCTCCTGTACCCGGCGGTGGCGTCGGTCGTGGCGAACGTCGCGCTGCTCGCCGCCGGCACGATCGAGGTCGTGCCCCCGCGAGCGCGGCTCGCCGTGCTCGCCTGGGGCCCCGGGCTCGTCGTCCCGGTCACCGTCCAGGAGCTCGACGTGACCGAGGAGACGTTCGACCCCACGACCCTCCTGCCCACCCGCGCGACCGCGGAGCTCACGCTGGACGTCCTCACCTACGACGACCTCGCCCCGACCGACCCGGGGTTCGCCGTGTTCCTCGCCCACCAGGTGGCCAAGGAGGCGCTGGCGACGCTCGGCGGGGCCCACGGGGTCGCGGCCCTGGCCGGGGGTGCCTGAGATGTCCCGGTACGCCGACGTGCCCACCACGACCCTGGAGGTCGTCGCCGACGACGGGAGCCGTCGACAGGTGCGCTACCTGCGGCGACGTTTCCCTCCCGAGGCACCGCCGTCGCCGGCCCGGCACACGGTCGTCCCCGGGGACCGCCTCGACCTGCTCAGCGCCCGGCTCACCGGCGACCCGCTCGGCTTCTGGCGGCTCTGCGACGCCAACACCGCGCTCGACCCGGACTCCCTGGTCGACGCCGAGGCCGCGGGCACCCGCATCGTCGTGCCGCTCCCGGGGACGGCGCGATGACCGGCGACCTCGGCTGCCACGTCACCCTCCTCGCCGGCGCCACCGTGCCGGTGCCCCTGCCGCCGGACCTGACCGCGCGGGTGGTGTCGGTGACGGTCACCGAGTCCGACCACGACCGGTCCGCCTTCACCGTCGTCCTCGACGCCGGGCGCTCCGGCCCCCTCGGCGCCCTCGACACCCCCGTCCTGGGGCCGACGTCGCCGCTGCGTCCCGGCTCGCGCGTGGTCGTGGTGCTGACCACCGGCGTCGTCCCGCACGTCCTCGCCGACGGCATCGTCACCGAGACCGAGCTCACGCCAGGGAGCACCGCGTCGGCCGCGGAGCTGCGGGTCACGGGTCACGACCTGTCGGTGCTGCTGGACCGCCGGGAGCGCTCGGCCGAGCACGTCGCCCTCGAGGACTCCCTCCAGGCCCTGGCGATCGCCGCCGGGTACGCGGTGCACGGCGTCGCCCCGCTCGTCGTCCCGCCGGCCGACCTCGACCCGCCGCTGCCGATCGAGCGCACCCCCACGCAGCAGGGCACCGACTGGTCCCACCTGCAGCTCCTCGCCCGGCGCCACGGGTACGTGTGCTGCATGGTGCCGGGCCCGTTCCCCGGTCTCTCGACCCTGTACTGGGGCCCGCCGGTCCGCGAGGGACTGCCGCAACCGGCGCTCGCGGTCGACTGCGGGCCCGCGACCAACGTCATCGGCGCGCTCCGCTTCCGGGAGGACGCCCTGACGCCCGAGGTCCAGGAGGGGCGGGTCATGGACCGGCGCACCGGCGTCACCCTCCCCGTGCGGACCGTGGCGCCGCTGCGCGTCCCGCAGACGGCCATGCCGACCTGGGCGACCCACGCCGGCGACGTGCGCGTCCGCCAGTTCCGCGACTCCGGCGTGGGCGCCGTGACGGCCTTCGCCCGCGCGCAGGCGACCACCGATCGCGCCGCCGACGCCGTGACGTGCGACGGCACGCTCGACGGGGCGGTGTACGGAGACGTGCTGCGGCCGCGTGCCCTCGTCGGGCTGCGCGGCGCCGGCTGGTCGCACGACGGGCTCTGGTACGTGCGCCGGGTCGTGCACCAGGTGCGGCCGGGCGCATGGACGGCCGACTTCTCGCTGACCCGCGACGGGCTCGGCTCGACGGTGCCGGTGGTGAGGGTGCGATGAGCGAACCGTCCGGCGAGCCCCGCCGGTTCTACGGCAAGTACCGCGGCACGGTCGAGAACGACCTCGACCCGATGCAGCTCGGACGCGTCCAGGTCTCGGTGCCGGCGGTCCTCGGCGAGGGCACGCTGAGCTGGGCGATGCCCTGCACGCCGTACGCCGGAGACCAGGTCGGGCTCTTCCTCGTCCCGCCCCGCGGGGCGCGCGTGTGGGTCGAGTTCGAGGCGGGCGACCCCGACCAGCCGATCCTCGCCGGCTGCTTCTGGGGCCTCGGGGAGGTGCCGGCGAGCCCGGCGGTCCCCCAGCTCAAGGTGCTGCGGACCGAGGCGGTGACCGTCGAGGTCAGCGACGTGCCGGGGGCCGGGGGCGTGCGGATCAGCGTCGACCCGCCGGCGGTCGCGGTCCCGATCGCCGTGGAGGCCACCGCGTCGGGGGTCGAGATCTCCGTCGGGGCCAGCAAGATCGCGCTCACCGCCGCTTCCGTGTCGATCAACGACGGTGCGCTGGAGGTGACCTGATGCCCGGGTTCCTCCTCACCACCGCCTCCTCCGTCGCGTGCGCGCACCAGGGCGCGGCCACGGCCGTCGTGCCGGCGGCACGGGTGCGCCTCGGTGGGACCCCGGCCGTGCTCCTGTCCTCGCCCTGGACGGTGGCCGGCTGCACGTTCCCTCCGCCCAGCGCCGGCAACGGCCCGTGCGTGACGGGGACGTTCACCACGGGGAGCGTCCGCGTGACGTCGACCGGGCAGCCGCTCGCCCTCCAGCATGCGCCCGGGCAGTGCGTGCCCACGGGCACACCCCTGATCGTGCGCCAGACCCAGCCGCGGGTGCGTGCGACGTGACCGACGACTTGCCCCGCCGCGCGTGGGCCCCCAGGCACCTCGCGTTCCCGCTGCGGCTCGACGGCCGGGGCCGCACGGCCATGGCCGACGACGCCGAGTACGTCCGCGGGCTCGTCGAGCAGGTGCTGTTCACGGCGCCGGGCGAACGCGTCAACCGGCCGGACTTCGGCAGCGGCGTCGGCCGACTGGTGTTCGCCCCGACCGACGACGCACTCGCCCACTCCACCCAGGCCCTGGTGCACGGCGCCCTCCAGCGTTGGCTCGGTGATCTCCTGCAGGTCGAGGAGGTCCGGGTGACGTCCGTCGACTCGCGGCTCGAGGTGGTCGTGGAGTACCTCCCGCTGTCCGCCACGGCACCCGAGGAGCGCCGCACCGTCACCGTCTCGGGAGGCGCCCCGTGAGCGCCGGGGGGTTCCTCGCCGCGGTCGACCAGGAGTCGCGCCGTGCGCAGGTGCGCGGGGTGCCGGGCCTCGACGGCGTCGACTTCGTCGAGGTGCTCTCCAACCACCGGGGGTCGGCCGGGTACGTGCCGTCGGCCCCCCAGCAGCGCACCCTGCTGGTGCACCTGGTCAACGGCCCCGTCCCCGCCGACTGGAGCGCCGACCGCGTCGAGGTGCTCGGCGGGGTGCGTTCCGACCCGGCCCTCAACCCGGTCGCCGTCGAGTGGGCCTACCCGGCCGAACGGGTCCTCGACCCGACCGTGCCTCTTCCGGACCCGGCGCTGCCGCACGTCGGCGCCGGTGACCGCGAGCTCGTCGACCGGGCGCTCCGGGACCCGGCCGGCCAACCCGACACGGAGGCCCGTGCGCGCGCGTTCGTCGTGCGCACCTCGTCCCCGGGCGACTGGTCGACGTACACGCTGCGGCTCGTGGACTCCGCCGACGCCGCGGGCTCCGCCCCTCCCCCGGGGTTCGACGTCGCGCTGGCCACCGCGCCGTTCACCTTCACCGTGGACTGCCCCACGGACCTCGACTGCGCGCCCGGGACCCCCGGCGCACCGACGGACGAGGACCTGCTGCCCGGGGACTACCTCGCCCGTGACTACGAGGGCCTGCGCACGCGGCTGCTGGACCGCGTCGCGACCCTGCTGCCGGGGTGGACGGACGACGGGCCCGCGGACCCCGCCGTCATGCTGGTCGAGCTGTTCGCCGCTGTCGGCGACCGCCTGGCCGCCTGGCAGGACGCCGTCGCCGTCGAGGCGTACCTCGGCACGGCACGGCGCCGCACCTCCGTGCGACGGCACGCCCGCCTCCTCGGCTACACGGTGCACGAGGGATGCTCGGCACGTGCCCTGCTGGCCTTCACCACCCCCTCCGGCCAGGACGTCGTCGAGGTCCCTGCCGGCACTCCCGTCACGGACCTGCCGGGCCGCGTCGAGGCCGGGTCGCCGCTCGACGCGGCGGACCAGGGCGCCACCGTGTACGAGACGATGACGCGCCTCACCGTGCGGGCCGTCCGCGACGCGCTGCCGCTGTACGCGTGGGGCGGATCCGACCACCGCCTGCCGGCCGGGACCACCGCGGCGTTCGTGGCGACCGGCCTCACCGAGGATCCCCGGCTGCGGCGCGGTGACCTCCTGGTGCTGGCCGAGCAGCCCGCCGACGGGACGCCCGGCGCCGGGCCGCCGGACCGGCGTTACGCGGTGCGGCTCGTGCGCGACGCCGAACGGTTCGAGGACGAGCTCCACGGCGTCGCGGTGTGGCAGCTCGTCTGGTCCCGGGACGACGCGCTGCGCGGCCCGCTCCAGGTCCGCGCCGGGGATCCCGCCGCCGTGCGGGCGGTCGCGCTCGCGAACGTCGTCGTGGCGGACCACGGCGCGACGGTCGTGGGCGAGCCGCTCGTCCCCCCGTCCGTGCCGGCGTCCCGCGCGTACCGCCCGCGCCTGCGCAGACCGGGGCTCGCCCCGGTGGACCCGCGGCTGCCCGAGGCCGCCTCCGCGAGCGCCCTGCTCTCCCCCGACCCGACCCGTGCGGGCGCGGCGATGTCGCTGTGGGACGGGCGCCGCGAGTGGATCCCCCGGCCGGACCTGGTGGGCAGCGGGCGGCTCGCGGCGCACGTCGTGGTCGAGCCGGAGCCCGGTGGCGTCTCCCGGCTGCGGTTCGGCGACGGGCTGAACGGTCGCCGTCCGACGCCCGGCAGCGAGCTGCGCGCCACCTACCGGATCGGGGGCGGCCCGGAGGGGCGGGTCGGCGCCGGGCGCCTGGTCAGGGTGCTGCCCGCGGCGCGCCCCGACGCGGTGCTCACCGGTCCCCCGCCCGTGGTGTGGAACCCGCTGCCGTCCTCGGGCGGGGCGGCCCCGGAGTCGCTCGAGCAGGTGCGCCAGCTCGCGCCGGCGGCCTTCCGGACCCAGCGCCGGGCGGTCACCTCGCGCGACTACGCCGTGGTCGCCGAGCTCGACCCCGGCACGCAGCGGGCGGTCTCGCGACGCCGGTGGACCGGTTCGTGGTACGCCCAGGAGGTCACGCTCGACCCCCTGGCGGGCGCCGACGACGAGTCCCTGCGCGCGGCGGTGACGGCCGAGCTCGAGGTGCGCCGGACGGCGGGCGTGGACGTCGAGCTCGAGCGACCGGTGCACGTGCCGCTCGACCTCGTGCTCACCGGCTGCGTCCGGCCCGGCTATCCGCGCGAGGACGTCGAGCAGCGGCTGCGCGAGGTGTTCTCGTCGGGGGTGGGGACCGACGGACGGCGCGGTTTCTTCCACCCCGACCGCTTCACCTTCGGCGACCCCCTGCGGCTGTCGGACGTCGTCGCCACCGCCACGGCGGTCGACGGGGTGGCGTGGGTCGAGCCGGACCGGTTCACCCGTGCCGGTGCCACCCGGGCGCAGGCGGCCGCCGACCTGGCCGCCGGCGTGATCGTGATGCAGCCCCGCGAGCTCCTGCGCTGCGACAGCGACGTCAACGAGCCGGAGGCCGGGCGCGTCGTGGTCCACCTGGGAGGTGGGTCATGACGTGCGACTGCCAGGGCCCGGGCTGCTGCTGCGGGGACGAGGAGCCGGTCACCAACGCGCCGGGGCTCAGCGCCCTGCGCTGGCGTGTCGCCCCGCACGGCGCGGCCCTGCGACGGATGCGCCGGACCCTGCCCGCACCGGGCGCGGACGACCCGGCGGCCGTGCTCCTGGACGCGTGGGCCGTCGTCACCGACGTCGTGTCGTTCTACACCGAGCGCATCGCGCAGGAAGGGTTCCTGCGCACCGCCACCGAGGGGCTCTCGGTGCGCGAGCTGGCCCGCACCATCGGCTACGAGACGCGGCCCGGCGTCGCCGCCCGGACCGAGCTCGCGCTCGACGTCGAGGAGGCGCCGGGGGCACCGGCCACGGTGCACGTCCCGGCGGGCTCTCCGGTGCGGACGATCCCGGCCCCGGACGCCCTGCCGCAGGTCTTCGAGACCTCGGCCGAGCTCGAGGCGGTCGCCGCGTGGAACGCGGTGCCCGCGCTCGCCACGGTCCCCCAGCCGCTGGGCTGGAGCGTGACCGACGTCTGGCTGCCCACCCTGACCCCCGGCGTCCAGGTGGACGACCGCCTGCTGGTCGTCGGGGCCGAGCGCGCGGGCGTCGGACCGGGAGACCCGCACGGCCCGGACACCGAGCGGTGGGACCTGCGCCGGGTGACCGCCGTCGAGGTGGCACCCGCCGCCCACCCCGGCTGGACGAGGATCCGGCTCGACCGCCGGATCGGTTTCCGCGCCTCCACCCCGCTCGTCGCCGAGGACGACGTGCAGGTCTTCCGCCTGGCACGCCGTCTCGCCCTGTTCGGTCACGACGCGCCCGACCCGCAGATGTTCAGCGCGGACTTCCGGCCGCCCCGGGTACCGTCCGGCGACGACTGGTCCGGTCTCGCGGCGAACTCCGTGGGCCCGCGGCTCGTGGAGCTCGCCGGCGACCACCCGGACGTCGTGCCCGGGTCCTGGCTGGTGCTGGAGCAGCCAGGGCTCACCGAGGCCTACCGGGTGGAGGACGCCACCCCCGACGGGGACAAGCGTTTCGGCCTGTCGGGGCGGATCACCCGGCTGCGGCTCGACATCGACGAGAACCTGGCGGGCTTCGACCGTCGGCAGACCGTCGTCCACGCGGTCTCCCGGCCCCTGTCGGCGGCCGTCATGCCGCGGTTCGACTCCGTCGGCGCCGCACCCGGGAGCTCCGCGACGGTGCTGGACGTCGCGGGCACCACGCCGCCGCTGCCGGCGGGACGGCTGGTCGCCGTCACCGGCCGGACCACCACCGGCGCCCCGGGCGTGGAGACCGCCGTCGTCGTCGCCTCCACGGCGCTCCCGGGCGGCGGCCAGCGGCTCGTCCTCGACCCCGCCCTGACCCAGGCCTACGACGCCGGGACCGTGGTGGTGCGGGCCAACCTCGTCCCCGCCACCCACGGCGAGACCGTGCACCAGGTGCTCGGCAGCGGCGACGGCCGCGTCGCGTTCCCCCGGTTCCGCCTGCGTCGCGGGCCGCTGACCCACGTCCGCTCGACGACGGCGGCGGACGGGGCGGTGGCCGACCTCACCGTCCTCGTGGAGGACGTCGCCTGGCGCGAGGTCCCGTCCCTGCTCGACGCGGGTCCGCACGACCAGGTCTACGTGCTGCGGCTGGACGCGGAGGGACTCGGCACGGTGACGTTCGGGGACGGCGCCCACGGGGCACGGCTGCCCTCCGGCACGGAGAACGTGCGTGCCGTCTACCGCGTCGGGATCGGTCCCGACGGCGCGGCCGGGACGGGTCAGGTCTCGCTGCCGGTCCGGCGTCCCCGCGGCATCGGCACGGTCGCCAACCTCGCCCCCGCGCGCGACTGGGCGGGCCCGGAGGACCTCGGGCAGGCGCGGGTCAACGCCCCGCAGCGGATCCGGACGCTCGACCGGGCGGTCTCGGTGGCCGACCACGCCGACTTCGCCCGCGCGTACTCGGGTGTCGGACGGGCGCGCGCGGACCTCGTCTGGGACGGGAGGGCGGACCGGGTGGTGGTGTCCGTCCTGGCCGCCGACGGCGGTCCGGCGTCGGGTGCGCTGATCACGGACCTGCGCTCCACGCTGGAGGACGCCCGTGACCGCCGGACGCCGTGGACCGTCGTGGCGGGCGAGGTCGTCGACGTGGCCGCGAAGCTCACCCTCGACGTGGACCCCCGGCACGAGCGCGACGCCGTCCGCGACGCCGTGACGGCCGCGCTCCTGGACACGTTCGGCGGGCTCGACCTGGGCGCGCCGCTGGCGGCGTCCGCGGTCCTGGTCGCGGCGACCTCCGTGGACGGGGTGCTCTCGGCGACGATGCCCGTGCTCCGGGGACCGGTCGGGGACGACGCCCTGCTCACCGCCGAGCCGGCCCGCTGGGACACGGGGACCCGCACGGTGCGGCCCGCCCGGGCGCTGCGGCTCGTGCCCGGCCTGCTCGACGTGGGGGTGCGGACATGACCGTCGACGACGCACGCCGCGACGAGCGCACCGACTACCTCGCGGCGCTGCTGCCCGCCCACGTCATGGAGCGCGACGCCGAGACCGGCGGGCTGGTCCGCGCCCTGCTCGGCGCCGTCGCGGGCGAGCTCGCCCGGGTCGAGGACGACCTCGACGCGCTGTACGACGCCTGGTTCGTGGAGACGGCACCCGAGTGGGTGGTGCCCTACCTCGCCGACCTCGTGGGGCTCGACTCGCTGCCCGGCGACCTCGGCACCGGCAGCGGCGCCGGCGTGAGCCGTCGGGCCGTCGTCGCCAACACCGTCGCCTACCGGCAGCGCAAGGGCACGGTCGCCGTGCTGGAGCAGGTGGTCCGCGACGTCACCGGCTGGCCCGCACGGGCCGTCGAGTTCTACCGGCTCCTGGCCACGACGGCGCACGTCAACCACGTGCGTCCCGACCGGCCGGCGCTGGCGTCCCTGCGGCACGCCGGCGGCGTCGAGCTCGAGGCGGACGGGCTCGCCCACGGCGCTCTCACCACCCGCGCGCACACCGCGGAGGTGCGCCGGGTGGACCCCGGTCCGACGGGAGGCCGAGGCCGCTACGGCATCCCGCACATCGGCGTGTTCGTGTTCCCGTGGCAGGTGTACGAGGTGACCGGGACCCGCGCGCACCCGGTCGGCACGGACCTCCTCACCCACCCGCTCGACCGCCCGTGCCCGTGGTTCTTCCCGCCGGCGACCGAGGACACGATCGAGCACCTGGCCGGTGAACCAGACCTTCCGGTCCCGCTGCGCCCGCGACGGCTCCTCGCCCTGCTGCGGGGCGCGCGGCGGGGCACGGCCACCCCGGGGCCCCTGCCCGTGACGGTCCGGGTCGACGACGGTGACGCCCTGCCGCCCGTCCGCCTCCGCGTCTGCGGTCTCGAGGGCCTCGCCCGCCGGGGCGACGACACCGCCGACACCGGGGACGACGACCCGACGCAGGCGCTCGACGGCTGGCAGGTGATGGTGGACCCGGTCGCCGGGCGCATCCAGCCGTACCTCGACGGCGACCCGTACGACCCCGCCGTGCACGGCGTGCACGTCTTCGACGTGGACCACGCCGCGGGGGCCGTCGCCGACGTCGGTGCGGGGACGTACGACCGGTCCGCGGCCCACGACGACGCGCTCGACGGCGACCCGTTCGTCGCGGTCGAGGACCGCCGCGACCGCGTCGACGCCCAGGCCGGCGTGCCGGGCGGCCCGGCCGCGCCGGACGTCGTCACCATCGCCGACGCCGTCGCCGCCGTCGCGGACGGCTGGGCCGCGGACGCGGCGTCGCACCCCGGTGGCACCC
The DNA here is from genome assembly GCF_030588125.1 of Isoptericola sp. b515. Lineage (NCBI taxonomy): Bacteria > Bacillati > Actinomycetota > Actinomycetes > Micrococcales > Promicromonosporaceae > Isoptericola > Isoptericola sp. b515. Next base: position 179,926 of record NZ_JAUQYR010000005.1, read on the forward strand.
GCGTCGTCTCCGTGGCCGACCCGACCGACCACGTCGGCGACGTCGACCTCGCCGTGCCGGCCGACTCGCGACTCGTCGTGGTGGCCGCCGCGTGGGAGGCGCGCACCCTGCTGTCCGGCGACGTGGCGGCGCCCGTCCCGGGCGTCTACGCGCCGACCGGTCTGCGACCGCGCGTCGTCGGGGACGTCCTGGTGACCGGCGCGGAGGGCAGCGCGCTGCTGCTGGACGGGCTGGTGGTGCTCGGTGACGTGCGCGTCCGGCCCGGGAACCTGACCTCCCTCACGGTGAGCCAGTGCACCGTGGCGGGCCGGGTGCTCGTCGAGGGAACCGCCGGCGACGCGAACCGGGCGCTGCAGGTCACGGTCGTGCGCAGCATGGTCGGCGGCGTCGAGCTCGTCGGCACGGTGCCGGGGCTGCGGCTCGCGGACAGCGTGGTCGACCCGGGCCTGGCCGTCCTGGCCGGAGGGTCGGCCGGCCCCGCCGTCCGGGCCGACGGCGCGCACACGAGGATCGACGGCTCGACGCTGCGCGGAGAGGTCGGGTGCCGCCTGCTCGACGTCACCTCCAGCATCTGCGACGGCGTCGTGACCGTGGAGGACCGTCAGCGCGGCTGCGCGCGGTTCTCCTACCTCGGCCCGGGGTCGCGCACCCCCCGCCGGTTCCGGTGCGTGCCGTCCGCGGACGCGGACGGTGCGCCCGGGCCCGCCTACGCGTCCCTCGACCCTGCCTCGCCGTCCTACCCCGCCCTCTCCGCGACCGCACCGGTGGCGATCCGCCGGGGCGGCGAGGGCGGCGCCGAGATGGGCGTCCACCACCACCTGCGGCGTCCCCTGCGGACGGACGCCGCCCGCCGTCTCGTCGAGCCGTACGTGCCGGCGGGTATGCAGATCGGGATCTTCGGGAGCTGACATGCACGCAGACCTCACCCGCTGGACGTTCGACCCCGCGAAGGGCTACCGCTCGGTGCTGCTGCAGCAGGGCCGCGTGCTGCTGGACGCCGAGTGGAACGAGCAGGCCTCGATCGCGGCTCACCACGACGAGACGCGCACCGCGGACGTGGTCGGCGCGGACGGCGGCCCGGCCCCGCACGACGGAGGGCCCGGGCCGTTCGCGGTCGTCGACGACTCCACGGGCCTCGCGCCGTCGGGCACCGCGTGGGGCGACCTCGCGGTGACGGGGGGCCGCTACTACGTCGACGGCGTGCTGGTGGAGTCGGCGGCGACGGTGCCCCTGGGTGACCAGCCGTACCTCGAACCCGGCGAACCCGGGACCGGGCGCTGGGCCGTCCGCCTCGACGTGCTCGACCGCCTCGTCACCCCCGACGAGCGGCCCGAGCTGCTGGAGTCGGCGCTCGGCGGCCCGGACACCGCGCTGCGCACGCAGACCGTCTGGCAGGTGCGGCTCGACGCCGCCGCGCCGGGCCAGGTGTGCTCGGACGTGGCGGGCGCCGGCGCGCGGACCCCGCGCAAGCTGAGGGTGCGACTGCAGCAGGCCGCCGCGACCGACGACCCCTGCTCGATCACCTCCGGCGGAGGCTTCACCCGTCTGGAGAACCAGCTCTACCGTGTCGAGGTCCACGACGTGGTCGGCGGCACGGCACGCTGGGTGTGGTCCCGCGAGAACGGGTCCGTGGTCGCCGGGCTCGACAAGCTCGAGGACTCGCCGCTGAACGGCACGCTGGCGCAGCTCACCGTCGACCGCACCGGACGCGACGACGAGCTGTCGATCGGCCAGGACGACTGGGTCGAGGTCACGAGCCCGCAGCGCCAGGTGCGCGGGCTGCCCGGGTGGATGGCGCAGGTCACCGACCAGTTCGACACCGAGCTGCACGTCGACTGGCTCGACGGCTCCCACCCGGCCTCGCTCGCGGAGGTCGGCGGGACCCCGCTCGTCCGACGCTGGGAGGGTCCGCCGACCGACGTCAAGACCACCTACGCGGCGCTCGAGGCGGGGATCGAGGTGTCCTTCCCGGCGGGCGGGGAGCCGGCCGTCGGGGACTACTGGCTGGTGCCGGCCCGCACCTCGCGCCTGGCCTACGGCGTCGTGGCCACGCACGGCACCGTCGAGTGGCCGTGGTCGGGCGCGGGCTCCGTCGCGCTGCCGCCGCTGGGGCCGGTGCGGCACTCCGCCGCGCTGGCGGTGCTGGACCGCACCTCGGCCGGGTGGACGCTCGTGGGCGACTGCCGCCACCTGTTCCCCGCCCTGACGGAGATGGTCTCGATCGACCTCGTCGGCGGCGACGGCCAGGAGGCGCTGCCCGGTTCCGAGCTGGCGCAGCCCGTGCGTCTCGTGGTGCGCAACGGCGGTCTGCCCGTCGTCGGCGCGCCCGTGCACGTCTCGGCGCCCGACGGCGGCATGCTGCGGGACCCGGACGAGCCGACGCCCGCCACGACGCCGCTGACCGTCCGCACCGACGCCGACGGGGTGGCCGAGGTCTGGTGGACGCTCCTCGCCGGCACCGGTGCGCCCACGACGCAGACCCTCGTGGCGCACCGCGAGGACGACCACGGCGCCGCCGTCGGCGTGGACGTGGTGGTCACCGGCCGGCTCAGCGTGGCCAAGGAGGTCGCCTGGACGCCGCCGTGCCCGGCATTCGGTGCGACCGGCACCGTGCAGGAGGCGTTGGACCAGCTGGCCACGACGCCGTCGCTCCGGCTGCTCGGCGGCGACGGCCAGGAGGTGGCTGAGCCCGGGGCCACCGTGCCGCGGGCGGTGCGGGTGGCGGTCGACAGCCCGTGCGGCCCCGTCGTCGGGGCCCGCGTGACGGCGACGGCGAGCCAGGGCGCCCTCGTGCTCGTCGTGCCCGGCGACGGTGCGGTGCCGGGCAAGCTCTCGGGTGCGGCGGGTGCGGCGGCGTCCGCGACCGCCACGACGGACAAGGCCGGCGTCGCGGCCTTCGCATGGCAGCCCTCGTTCTCCTCGGCGGCGCCCGGGTCGCCGGCGAGCGACGTGCTGTCCCTGGCCCTCCCCGACAGCGACGAAGCCACGGTCCGGGTCACGGCACAGCTCGATCCGCCCGGGTCACGGGTCGGCGGTGTCCACGTGCAGGAGGTCACGTTCTTCACCGGCACGGAGCTGGTCAACGACCACACCTACGGCTTCGCGGACATCGGCACCCAGACGTCCGGGATCGCCGTGGGGCTGGACGCACCGGTGCAGCAGGCCAGCGTCCAGGGCAAGCCCGTGGCACGCCTCCTGCTGGACCTGCCCTGGCCCGCCGGGCCCGAGACGGAGATGTTCGGTGCGCCGGCGTGGGCGCGGCGCACCGTCGAGATCGCGGGCGAGACCAACGCCGACGGGCCGCTCATCGTGTGGTGGTCCGTCCGTCCCCTCAGCGCCGTGCTCGCCGACGTGCTCCAACGGCTGCGCGAGCTCAAGGAGGCCGGCCAGCTGGCCGAGCCGGTGGTGCCGCTGCTGCTGCGGTTCCAGCTCGACGGATGGGCCGTCCTCGGGGAGGACGACGGGACGCACCTCAACGGCCACACCGACACCGTCCTGGACGACAAGGGCCGGACCCGGCTGGTCCTGCCCAGCACCGACGCCGTGACCGGCGGCCGGTTCGAGACGTGGTTCTGGTTCAGCGACGAGGGGACGCAAGCGGTCGGCCCCTCGTCCGGACGGCTGGACCTGACACGGTTCGGCACCGAGACCGGCCGGCTGCTGACCCGCCTGTCGGAGCGACGGGGCGTCACGCGGCTGCCCCTGGACGACCTCCCGGGCCGCACCCTCGGTTTCGTGGAGCGCCGGGCCGTCGACGCCGGCGTGACCCTCGACGTGGTCGAGGAGGACGCACCGGACGTGCGCCGCAACACCGTGCTGGGCACGGAGCTGCTCTCGGACGACGTGCTCCGCGTCCGGGTCTCGCGGGGGGCCGCAAGACCCGTGGGAGACGGGTGACGTCCGTGGGAGGCACTGCCGAGGTCGAACGCCGGACCGAGCGCGCGGCCACCGGGCCGGTCGCCCCGGCCCGCGTGCCGGCGTCCGCGCCGCCGACAGGCACCGCACTGCACGACGTCTCCGCCGTCGACCTCCACGCGCCGGTGGTGAGCGCACCGGACGACGCCGGGGAGCGGCAGGCCGCGCGTGCCGCGGACGACGTCATGGCGGGGCGCACGCCGTCGACGTCGGTCTCCCCCCGCGACAGCGGAAGCGCCCCGGGCGCACGGGGGCCCGCGCTGCCGGAGCGGGCCGGTGCCGGGGTGGAAGCGGCGGTCGGCGGGGGCGATCCGCTCGACACGGTCACGCGTTCGTTCATGGAGACGTCGTTCGCCCGCGACTTCTCGCAGGTCCGGGTGCACACCGGGGCGGCAGCGGCGGAGTCCGCGCACTCGCTGCACGCCCGCGCCTACACCACCGGCAGCGAGATCGTCTTCGGTCGCGGAGCGTACGCCCCGCACACGGTCGCCGGCCGTCACCTGCTCGCCCACGAGCTGACGCACGTGGCACAGCAGGGGCACTCCTCCGCAGGGCGCCCCGTGCAGCGACTGATCCGGCGTCGGCCCACCTCGTTGGCAGCGGTTCCCGCGGCGGAACGCCGTGCGATCACGATCGGCACGACGGACGTCACCGTGCCGCCCGCGCAGATCACCGAGTTCTTCACTCTCCTGCCCAGCGGCCGGCCCGGCACGACCCTGTCGGTCGGCGCGACCGACAGCTTCGGCCCGGGGATCCCGGTGTCGCTGCAGACCGGGCTCGGCAGCGTCGCCTCCTGGGTGGCGGGACAGACCAACGCCCTGCCGGTCAACACCAGCATCACGGTCGACCTCGACCTGACGGCGCACGGCGGCGCCCGCACCACCTACCGCTTCACCTACTTCGACCACACCACGGGCAGCGGCCGATCGGCGAGCAGCTCCCGCGTCATGCTCATCGAGCAGGTCGGCGCGGCGCTCACGGCGCCCACGCAGCAGACAGCGCCCGCCGGCAGCTCGTTCGCCGTCGGCACGGCGACCTTCCGCCTGGCCAACACCTGGAGCGATGCCGACTACACCACGCTCCGTCAGGCGATCGCCCTGCTGCCGGCCGCCGCCCTGACGGGTGCCTCCGGCCTCTCGTTCCGACGGGTGCGCACCGCCGCGGGCACGGAGGGCGGGCACTACGACCAGAGCACGGACACGGTCGAGATGAACGACCGCGCCTTCCGGTCCAGCAGCCTGCGCATCGGGCAGCACACGCGCGCGGTGCGTGACGTCCTGCACGAGATCGGCCACGCCCTCGACCTGCGTGTCCTCGAACGGGCCTGGACGACCTTCGACACGGCCGGTCAGACCGGTGCTGCACGGACCGCCCTACTGCGGACGCGCTCCAGGTCCGGCAGCCGGTACGTCGCCGCGGGTGGGAACTACGGGGTCGACGAGGCTCCGAACGACGTCACGCCCGCGTTCCGTGCCGCGGCCAGGCGTGACGGCGTCCGCCGCGACACGAGCGGCCGGACCACCCCGGAGGGCACGACGGCCACGCTCAGCGGCGGAGGCACCAGCTACTCGGACACCGACTACCAGGAGCTGTACGCCGAGTCGTTCGCGCTCTACGTCACCGAGCCCGACACGCTGCGGCTGCTGCGGCCGTCGAACTTCGCCTACTTCCGACGTTCCTTCCCGCGGCCATGAGCCACGAGCGCATGTCACGAGGGGTGCGGACGGCGAACCCGGCGCGCGGGGAGCTCGGCGAGCCTGCCGGGGGCCGCCCACTGCCCCTCGCCACCCGAACGGTGATGGAACGGAGCCTGGGCCACGACTTCGCCGCGGTCCGCGTCCACGTCGACGACACGGACCACCGGGCCCGAGGGCTGGGCGCTCGCGCGGTCACGCTGGGTCAGGACATCCACTTCGCCCCGGGCGCGTACGCGCCGGGCACGGCCGCCGGTCGCCGCCGGATCGCGCACGAGCTCGCGCACGTCGTCCAGCAGGGTGGGCGCGTGCCGTCGGGGAGGACGCCGGAGCGGGGCGGCGAGCACGCCGCCCACGCCGCCGCGGCCCGGGTCGCGGCGGGAGGGCGTGCGCACGTCGCCCCGCGTGCGGCGTCGGGCCCCCAGCTCGACGACGGCACCGCCCCGCCCGAAGCCCCGACGAAGGACGAGGACGCGCTGATCGGCGGGCTCAGGACCGTCGGCAACGAGCTGCTCAAGAACGAGAAGGTGAAGAAGGAGCTCGTCGAGCCCGTCACCGATGCCGTCGGCTCACGGGCGAAGCGCGAGTGGGGCTCGCTGTCCACGGGCGAGAAGGCTGGACTGATCACGTTCGGGGCCGGCGCGGTCGGTCTGGCGGGCGGCGCGATGCTGCGCGATCCGGCCGGCCGCAAGGCGCTGTCCGGCGTCAACCTGGCTGCGCCCGCCGGGCTCATCCCGTACGCGACGCTGCAGAGTTTCAGCTACACGCTGCCCGACGCGACGTCGCCGCGGTGGACGTTCAAGACCGGCTTCGACCTGACCGCCGTCCTCAAGCTCGGTGGCGACAAGCTCGACTGGAAAGGGCTGAGCCTGACCGCGGACCTCACATGGGACTACGACCCCGCGACGCGATCGCTGCGCCTTGTCGGAGGGACGGGCAGGCTCGGCCTGCTCCCCGGGCTCAGCATCGCGGGCGGCACCTACCCGGGCCTCCTCACGGCGCCCCGGTTGTTCCCGACCGACACCGGGTTCGTGGAGTCCCGGCAGTCCCTGCCCGGGGGTCCGAAGGCACCGGGCGTCCCCGACGTCCGCGTCATGGTGACGTTCGACGTGCTGGCGTTCGCCCGGTCGGGAATGGTGCCGGGGATCGCCGCGGCGTTCGGGTCCTCGAAGAAGCAGTAGCCATGATCGGGGCCACACATAATCACGAGATGTCCAGCAGCGAGAACGCCGGCCGTGTCCGCTCCAACGACGGCGCGGTTTCGAAGGGGGTGCGACTTTCTTCGGGGACAGCCACATACTTCGGAAGGCTGTATGGACACGACTTCTCATCCGTGCGCGTCCACACCGACACGCAGGCCGACGACATTCGGCACCTCCGGGCCCAGGCGTTCACCCTCGGCTCGGACATCTACTTCGCGCCCGGACAGTACGAGCCGGACACGACCGAGGGGCGCCGGCTAATCGCCCACGAGCTCGCCCACGTGGTGCAGCAGCAGGGGCACCACCCGGCAGGGATGACGCCCGACCGGTTTGGTGAAACGGTCGCGAATGACGCCGTCCAACACGTGCTGGCTGGCCGTTCCGCAACGGTGCCGGCGAGGACGCCGAGCGGACCGCAGCTCGACGACGGCGGGCCAGCAACCGGAGCACCGAGACAAGCGCCGCTCACTCCCGACGAGCTCTGGAAGGTGGCACAAAGCGTCCGCGGGTTCGAGTCGACCTCAGGTGGCAAGGGCGACGACTACCGTTCGAAGCCAGCAGCCCTGCCCCAGCACGCACTTGAGGTAGACGAGACTGGACGACTCCCGAAGGGGGCACCACTCGGCAAGGGCTACGAGACGGTCGCGGCCGTGCAGGTGCTCGACGCCGAAGGCAGCCAGGTCGCCATCGGCACTGGAATCTTTCACGGCGGCGGAACCGACGATCACGCGGAGGCGCGCGCTGTGCGAGGGCTTGACCGGGACACCCCGGCGCGCATCGAGGGTGGGAAACTCGTGGTCGTGGGCGACCAGATGATCTGTCCGACCTGTCGCGCCCGACTCCTCATATACGCCGAAAGCCGCGGACTGACAGTGATCGAACCGCACGAACCCTCCCGTGCAAAGGTTCGAGGAACCGGCACCGTCTCCCCGAAGACGGCTTCTCGATCATCCACCCAGGGCGAGATGCCTGCACTGTTCGTCGTACGGCGTCTGCCGATCTCGGTGAGTTCGTCCGGTGGCGATGGTCGCGCAGCTGCCCCCAGCAAACGCTTGTCTGCACCCCCGAAGGCGCCGAACACCCGGTCGACGGACTCGACCGTCGGGTCCACAACGCCGCCGAGGACGGAGACCTTGAGGAAGGGCACCGTCAGCATCAAGCTCGAATCGGGTGGCAAGCAGCGGCTCACACTTCAGGAGATCGACGCATCAGGGCTTTCCGTCGACAAGGGCACGCATCTCTCCAAGTCGCCGTCAGGAGCAGCACTCGTTCACGCGTACTCGGCAGCACGGATCGGCCGGCAGCTCCTAGAATTCGGGGCGACGTCCTCCGACAGTGACACGGCAAAGAAAATCCTCCGAGTCACGCACCCGCTCGAGTCGTACCTGTTGTCCAAGGTGACCGACGCGGAGCACGACTTCTTGGCCGACCACCCAGATCCAAGCTCCCTCAAGAGTCACGTCGATGCGGGGAGGCTGCGGGGCGTGTACGAGGCAGCGTGGATGCGTCTGTCCGCACCGCAAGGCGCGCGCATTCTGATGGCGATCGCCGTTGCCATCACTCCCGAGGAGCAGCGGGGAAACGAGTGGCACCAAGCCGCGGAGTACGTCAGGCAAGGTACGGCAGGCGTCAATCCAGCGGACCTCGAGGCCTTCCGCTCGGCAGCCTCTGCCTACCAGAGCCGCATGATCGACACCTTGCAGGAAGTTGCGGAGTACCGGCCGAACCTGCCGCAACTGGCTGGGGAGATCGAACAGCGCGCCAATGTGCTTGGGCGGATCGCCAACGACCTCGAGGAGGTGTGGTTTATGGCCATCCAGCGCATGCCGTTGGCGTTCTACGTCGTCCCGGACCTTCTCGGTGAGGCAGGGTTGATCCGGCAACTCTCGTCGCGGATGTCCTTGTTCGCCGCGACGGTCCGGTCGCGCGACCGCGCGTACGAGCGGGTGGACGAGGAGTTCCATGCCCGGCTCCTCCAGGTCGAAAAGCACCTCGACAACCCCCGCGCCGCCGCGAGCGCAGCTATGAGGCGTCGCATGCATCGACGCTGAGGGAGGAGCATGTCGAGCAACCTTCAGCGGTCGGCTAGGTCCTAGGCAACACGCCGTACATCTCTGGGCTCACGGCCCGTGATGCGCGCCGGGTTCGAAGGGCGGACAACCCGCCCGCCGAATACGTGGTCTGGCATGAATGCTCCGCCATCCGCGTTTACACGGACGAGCGCGCACGCGGGGCGCGTCCGGCGGCGGCTGCAGCTACAGCCCCGCACGGCGGACGTCCAAGACGTCATGCGCGCCGTGGGCGCCGCTCGCATTCGGGGCGCCCGCAAGGTCTGCGACTCAGGAGCTCAAACGGGCACTCAGCGGACAGGTGATGCCACCCGTCCCGTCTTGGCCAGCTCCCAGCGCACCGCCTGCCCGAGGTGGTCCATGGTCACCACCCCGCCGTCGGCGGCAGCGAGGTAGGCGGCCTGCAGCGCCGCCGCCGCGATGGCCCCGCCGGTCAGGTCGGCATCGGCCAGCCGCGCGAGCGACACGTCCGCTCGGGGCAGTGCTGCGGGCAGGCTCAGGTCCCACATGCGCTCGCGGGACGCCCGGTCCGGCGAGGGGAAGTCGACGACGACAGCCAGTCGCCGCGTGAACGCCGGGTCCAGGGCGGAACGGGCGTTCGTCGTCAGGACGGCGAGCCCGCCGAACGCCTCGAGCCGCTGGAGCAGGTAGCCGACCTCGACGTTCGCGTACCGGTCGTGGCTGTCCTTGACCTCCGACCGCTTCCCGAACAACGCGTCGGCCTCGTCGAACAGCAGCACCATGCCGCCGTCCTCGGCGGCGTCGAAGAGCCGCGCCAGCCGCTTCTCCGTCTCCCCCAGGTACTTGTCCACCACCTGCGACAGGTCCACGTGCACGAGGTCGAGGTCCAGGTCGTGGGCGATCACCTCGGCGGCGAAGGTCTTGCCCGTGCCGCTGCCGCCGGCGAACAGTGCGGCCGTGCCGCGGCCCCGCCCCGACCGGGCCCCGAGTCCCCAGTCGTCGAGCACGCGCGCCCGGTGCCGCACGGTCGCGGCCAGCGCCCGGAGCTGGTCGAGCTGCCGCTCGGGGAGCACGAGCTCGTCCCACCCGGCGCGCGTCGTCCGGACGCGGGCCAGGGTGCCGACGTCCGCCCGGGGACGGCGCCGGCACGCCTCCCACAGGCCCACCCGCGCCGTCTCCTCGGCGACGGGACCGAGGTCCGGCAGCGCGAGGTCGAACGCCCCGGCGGCTCGGTCGACCTCGGCGGGGGCGACGCCGACCCGGGCTCGCCCCAGGGCGTCGGTCAGCAGGTCGCGGCGCTCCCCCGGCCCCAGCCGCGGGACCTCCACCACGCTCGTCCCGAGCGCCTCGGCGACGCCGTCGGGACGGCTCGACGACACGAGCAGCACGGGCGCCGTCGTCCCGGTGAGGAGCGGGCCCAGCACGCGCGCCGTCGCGACCGGCAGGTCGTCGACGTCCAGCACCCACCCGACCCGTCCGAGCACGGACTCACGGACCAGCCGCCGCACCGTCGCCGGCACCGGGGCGTCGGCGAACACGTCGGCACCCAGCAGACGCGGGCGCACGCCGGCGGCGAGGCACGCGGCGGCCGCGAGCGCCCTCGCGCTCCGCGGTTGCGGCCCGCGCAGGAGCACCGGTCCGGCGCGTCGCCGGGAGACGACGTCGGCGACGACCCGGGCCGGCGTCGCGGTGAGGTGCACCGGGGCCTCCAGCGGACTGCTGGCGAGCTCGAGGCGCTCGTCGAGGACGTCGAGGCCGACCAGGTGGTGCACGACGCGCTCGTCGGGGACGAGGGGCCCGGCCACCACGCTGTCCGGGTCGGCGAGGCGGACCAGGTGCCAGCGCCGCAGCGGACCGCGGTGGGTCACGGCGTCCCAGTGGGCGCCGGGCAGGAGCTCGAGCGCGGTGCCGAACGTCGCGCGGGGTGACCCGAAGCGCTCGGCGAGCTCGCGGCCGACGGCGCCGACCAGCTCGGGTCCGCAGGCGAGCAGCAACGTGGCCCGCTCGAACGGCGAGAGGCCGAGGCCCTGGGCGATCTCGTCGAGCGGTGCGGTCGCGTGGCTGCCTCTCCGGAGCGCGGCGAGCGCACGGCCCGCCGGGGTGGGGTCGGTGTCGGTGAGGTGCGCGCGCACCACGGCCAGCTCGGCGACGGTGAGGTCCCGGCGGGCTCCGTCGTCGTCCGGCGGGTCAGGCGCCGATCCCTGCGCGGCGGCTCCCGGGTCGGTGTCGTCCGGCGCGAGGGTCACGGGATCGTCACCGCCGGGGCGTCGTAGGTTCCTTCCGTGCCCAGGGTCGGCACGGAGTCCACGCCGTCGACGGTGACCCGGACCAGCCAGTCACCGGCCACGAGCCCGTCGTCGGGCACGTCCAGCGCCGTGAGCGCCGGTCCGGGCGGCACGGGAGCGAGCGTGAACGAGACCACCGGCTGGTCCTGGTCCGGCGGGTCGGCCGGGTCGACCAACCGGCCGAGCGCCACGACGGGGCGCTGGCCCTCGACCAGCGGCGGCTGCACCGGCACGTGGACCTCACCGGCGCCGGCCGTCACCGCTCCGACGGTGGGCACGACGACCAGCGGCACGGCGGCCGAGCGTGCGAGCGTGCGCTCGGGCTCGCCGGTCGTCGGGTCGGCGGGCCGGGTGTGAACCACGCGCAGGGGCTGGACGCCGGCGGGAACGTCGGCGGGCAGCGTGACCGTCATGCGCGCGGCGGTCGAGGTCGGGTCGGGGGTGAGCCGGACGCCGCCGACCTCCACGTGGGCACGGGCGGAGGCCAGCCCGGAGCCCTCGACCACCAGCACGGACCCGGTGACCGCAGGGCCGCCGTCGGCCGTCGTGACCGCGACGACCCGGGGCCGGGCGACGGGCCGGGCGTCGATCTGGCGGGTACGGACGGGCAGCGCGCGGCGGCGGGGCGCCTCGGCCTCGAGGACCACGACCGTCGCGGTGTAGGTCTGGGAGAGCAGGTAGGGGGTACCGAGCACGCCCCACAGCTTCGAGAGCTCCTCGAGCGAGAGCGGCGTCGGGCTGAGCTTGACGGCCTCGGCCTGGTCCGCGAGGTCGGCGCGCTGCAGGAACGTCGTGCCGGTCTCGCCGCCGTAGAGCGCCGTGGCGTCCTCCACGACGTCGCGGGTCAGCACGGGGTTGGCCGCCAGCGCCAACTCGGCGCGGGCGAGATAGCGCTCCGGCTCCAGCGCTGCCTCGTCACCGTAGGCGGTGATCAGGTAGGACAGGTCGAGCGCCGCGACCGGAGGCTGCACGACGGCGCCCCCGCGGCTGCGGGTCGGCAGGTCGGTGAGGTTCCACGCATGGTTGGGCGTGACCTGGTAGAGGAAGACGTTCAGCCCGCTGGCGGGGTTCGTCTCGGTCCCGAGCTCACCGAGCCGCGCGGGGCTCAGGGTGGTGACCTTGCGCCCGGCGACGGGGTCGGGCTCGGCGTCGACGGCCTGCTGGAGCAGGTAGCGCACGGTCGAGGTGACGGCGGCGATCGCGTGGGTGTTGCTCATGACCATCGCCGCCGCTGCCGGGCGAGGTAGTCCGCGTGGTCGATCGGGCGGGGTTCCGCCGCGCCCGAGATGGGGGCGGGCGCGGGCGACGGCCGGCGGACCTCGACGCGGTCGATGTGCACGTGCACCTCGCCGGACGGCACCTGCGGCAGCTCGCTCGTGCCCGGGACCAGCCGGGCGGCCTCGTCGGACGTCAGGGTTCCTCGCGCCACCAGTGCGGGCGCCACGTGGTCGCGCAGGAGCTCCTCGGGATCGAGCGGCCGCCCCGGCGGAGCGGCCGTCTCGACCCGGCGACGGCGGGCGGGACGCGGGGTCGGGCTCTGGTCGGGACCCGTACCGGAAGAACGCGTATCCGGCCGGCGCACGGCTGCCGGCAGCGCGTCGTGGGACCGGGTGGATGGCGGTGGCACAACACCGGCAGGCGGGCGGGGCGCCTCGGGCGGTCGGGACGGCACCTCGACCGCGGGACGTGCCGCCGCGGCGCTCGCGGCGGCGACGGCCGCGCCCACGGACGGGGGCGGACCGCCCGGTGCCGGGTCGACGGGTGGCGCCGGGACGGGGGGTGACCCGCCGTCGTGCGGCGGCGCACCGGATGGCGTGACGAGGGCCGGTGCGGGCCGGGCAGCAGGGACGTCGGAGGGCGGGGCCTCGACCGGATCGGGCGAGCGCGGGTCTGGATCGTCCGCCACCGGCATGGCGCCGCGCCCCCGCCGTGCCGCCGGGGGTGTGCCGTGGCGCGTCGCCGGGGCCGGGCCGCCCTCGTCCTCGTCCTCGTGCTCGTCCTCGTGCGGTCGCTGCTCCGGCGTCGCGGGCCAGGTCGCGGGCCGACCCTCCTCGGCCGCGGGCCACGTCCGCGACTCCTCCGCGCCCCGGGACGGCGGCGGATCGGGCGAGACAGCGACGTCGGCGAACGACAGGGGCCGGCGCAGCCGCACGGACCCCGCACGGGACGGCGGACCGGGCGAGACCGCTGCTCGCCCGGCGATCCGGTCGAAGACGTCGGTCATGGCCGGTCACACCCGGGTGCGTGCCAGGTCGAGGTAGGCGTCGAACCGTGCCGGCGAGAGCTCGAGGACGTCGTGCTCCGACCACCCGAACGCCCCGCAGAGCGTCGCGACCTCGGCCAGGGTCGCTCGCGCCTGGTCCGTCACCCGGTCGGTGAGCAGCCGGACGACGTCGACGTCGGCGAGCACGTCCTCGCCGCACTCCGGGCATCCCAGCCGCACGGACGCCCCGGCCGCACCCGCCAGCCGCTCGGCCGTCGCCGCCACCCGGACCGCCAGGTCCGCGTCGTCGTCGGGCCCCGTGCCGGCGGGCCAGGACACGCACCGCCGGCGCAGCGTCGCCGCGGGGTCCGGCGCGTCGAGCGCGGCCAGCACGTCCGCGGTCGTCGGCCCGCGCACCTCCACCGCACCGACCCGGACGGCGGACGGGGTGACGTCGGCGTCGGCCAGCACGTCGTCGAGCGGCAGGGGCACGTCGAGCAGCGCCTCGCAGGCCGGACACGTCAGCACGGTGTCCAGCACGGGCCCGACCCGGTCCCGCAGGTCGGCCAGCGCGGCGCGCGCCGCCACCGCGAGCGGCACGTCGCAGGCCGCCCCCAGGTCCGGGGCGAGCCCACGGGCCACCAGCACCGCCGCGCCACGGGCCGGCGGCGCGGTGGCCGACAGCAGCTCCCACAGCGCGAGCGTCGCGGCCCGCGTCACGGGACGGTCCGCCGACACCAGCCGGTCCGCCGCGACCGACGGCATGGTCTAGTCACTGCCCGGCGAACGACGGCTCCGTGGGTTCGACGACGGCCTCGTCGCGCTCCCAGCCCTCGTTCTCGAGCTTGATGGTCTGGATGGCCACGCCGTTGGCGTTCGCGTCGAGCTCGGGCAGCGGCTGGTACTCCGAGACCCAGGCGCGGTACACCTTGTACGAGAGCACCACCTGCCCGGCCTCGTTGTAGACCTCGATGATGAGGTCCTTGCGGAAGTCGCGCAGCGAGACCTCCGACCCGAGGCCCGCGCCGTAGTTCCAGACCTTGTTCGCCCACTGCTCGAACTCGGGGTCGTGGGTCACGCCGCGTTCCAGCGTGATGGGCTCGTACTCGGTGCGTCCGGGCGACTTGCGGCTCGACGAGACGTCGCCGCCGTGCCGGTGCTTGACCACCTCGGTGGTCTTCTTCAGCGCACTGACCTTGGACACGCCCGCCACGTACCTGCCGTCCCACTTCACCCGGAACTTGAAGTTCTTGTACGGGTCGAAGCGGGTGGCGTTGACCGAGAACTCAGCCATCGGGACTCCTTCACGAGTTGGTGCGGCGCTAGCGCGCGGCAGCCGTCTTCTGCTGGATCGAGACGATCACGAACTCGGCCGGCTTCAGCGGGGCGAACCCCACCTGGATGTTCACCACGCCCCGGTCGATGTCGTACTGGCTCGTGGTCTCGCCGTCGCACCGCACGAAGAACGCGTCGCGCGCGCTGGTGCCCTGGAACGCGCCGCGCCGGAACAGGTCCTGCATGAACGCGCCGACACCGAGCCGGATCTGGGACCACAGCGGCTCGTCGTTCGGCTCGAACACGACCCACTGCGTCCCGCGGTAGAGGCTCTCCTCGAGGAACAGGGCCAGCCGCCGCACCGGGACGTACTTGTAGTCGTCGCTCAGCACGTCGGCGCCCCGCAGGGTCCGGGCCCCCCACACGACCGACCCGGCGTCGCGGAACGTCCGCAGCGCGTTGTAGCCGGCGGGGTTGAGCTGCCCGTTCTGGTCGTTCGTCAGCGTCGACTCCAGCGCGACGACACCGGTGAGCCCCGCCTCCAGGCCCGCGGGCGCCTTCCACACGCCTCGGGCCGCGTCGGTCCGGGCGTACACGCCGGCGACGGCGCCACCCGGCGCGAACGTGTCGACCTGGCCCCCGCGCAGCGGGTCGGCGTGGCGCACGCGCGGAAAGTAGACCGCGGCGTTGCGGGCCACCTCACCCGTCACACCGAGACCATCGGCCCAGGCCGCGAAGCCCTCGACCGTCTGCCCCGGCTTCGGGTCCACGACGAGGAACGCCCTGCGGGACGCCGCGTACTGGGCCGCGAGCGGCCAGACCGAGTCGTGCAGCGACCCCGACGGCGTCGGTGGCGGCAGGACGACGATGTTGACCAGGTCG
Source organism: Isoptericola sp. b515 (assembly GCF_030588125.1). Lineage (NCBI taxonomy): Bacteria > Bacillati > Actinomycetota > Actinomycetes > Micrococcales > Promicromonosporaceae > Isoptericola > Isoptericola sp. b515. The sequence continues at coordinate 195,412 of NZ_JAUQYR010000005.1, forward strand.
ACCGTGTCGAGGGCGTGGAAGCCGCGGCCGTCGTCCGTGTAGTCGTCGGGTTCGACGGCCGCGCCGTCGGTTCCCTCGTCCCCGGTGGCGACCGTGTAGGTGTCCTCCCCCGGTGCCGACGTCGACGACGCCGACGCCTGCCTCACGAGGCGGGAGGACTCGAGGAGGTTGGCCAGTCGCGCCGGCCCGTCACCGACGGTGACGTTGCGGTACACCTCGGTCTCCTCGCCGAGGCTCAGGGTGAGCGTGAACAGGTCGTCCGGGTCCACCCCCTGGGCCGCGCCGATGTCGGCGGCGTCCGCGGTCGCGGGGTGGGTGACGACCCCGACGAGGTCGTTCGCCCACTCCCCCGGGCCGTGGGCCTCCAGCGTCACGTCGCCGACCACGAGCTGGGCCGCCGCGGCGTCGTGCGTGGGGTCCGCGTCGCCCTGGCGCGCGACGCGGACCACGTAGGCCGGCCCGCCCCCGTTGAGGTAGAAGTCGCGCACGGCGTAGCCGAGCCCGCTGGAACGCACCAGCCCGCCGAAGGCCCGCTCGAAGTCGGTGAAGCTGCCGATCCGGACGGGGGTGTCGAGGGGACCACGCCGCGCGGTGCCCACGAACGCCGTGATCGACGTGGCCACACCCGTCACGGTGCGGTTCCCGCTCGGTACCTCGGTGACGTACACGCCCGGGTACGGGGTGGAGATGCTCATGAGGACTCCTTCGACGCTGCGGCGTGGCCCTGCCCCGACGACGTTCCACCGCGCGCGTCAACCACCCGTCACCGGGCTGTCACACGGACCCCGCCCCGTCATGACGGCGTCGTGACCGGGCGGTGACGGCTCCCGGGCACGATGGTGCCCGTCCCGGAGCCGGTCCCACCGGCCGACAGGGTCCAGGGGGTGTCGAGATGGTGAGCATTTCGGTGGTCGAGCGCGTCAGCGTCGCCGACGGGCCGTCGTGGACGCTCGACGTCGACCTGGAACCGGACGCCTACGTGGTCTCCGAGGCCACGCTCGCGCGGCACGGGCAGGCCGGTGACCGCGTCGAGGTCACGCTCGTTCCCGCGGGCGTCTCCGTGACGCTGCTGGCGGTCTCGGCGGTCGACGAGACCGGGCGGCCGGCGGTGGTCCGGGTGACCCCCCGCGGCGACGTGGACGGCGCGCCGCTGGCGGTGCACGGCGCGCTGCTCCTCGCCAACGCGGACGTCGTCGGCGGACTGGTCCCGGTGGGCGGGCCCGTCCAGGTCCTCGACCTCGTCAACGACGGCACGGCGGCGATCAGTGTGCGGGTCCTGGCCGCGTTCGACGAGCTCGACGGCTAGAGCCCTCCGTGTCCGTGTCGGGGGGCCGTCGTAGCGTGTTCCGCATGGCAGAGATCGTGCTCTTCCACCACGCGGGGGGCCTGACCGACGGCGTCCGTTCCTTCGCGCAGCAGCTCCGCGACGCCGGGCACACCGTGCACACGCCCGACCTCTTCGAGGGGCGGACCTTCGCCGACGTCACCGACGGCGTCGCGTTCGCCCAGGCCGCGGGCGAGGGCACGTTCGCACGCCGAGCGGCCGCCGTCGTCGCGGACCTCCGGACGGACGTGGTCTACGGCGGCATGTCGATGGGGATCGCGCGCGCCACGGAGTGCGTCCTGGAGCGGCCCGGCGCCCGGGGGGCGTTCTTCCTCTACGGCGCCGTCGACCCCGCCTGGTGGGACGCGACGTGGCCGGCCGACGTCCCGTCCCAGGCGCACGTCACCGAGGACGACCCGTGGCGCGAGCCGGAGGCCGAGGAGGCATACCTGGCGGCCGTGGCCGGCGGAGAGCTCTTCGCCTACCCGGACGGCGGGCACCTGTTCGCCGAGCCGGGACATCCCGACCACGATGCGCGCACCGCCTCCCTGGCGACGCAGCGGGTCCTCGATCTCCTGGCCCGCCTCTCGCGCTGACGAGGCGGAGGAGCCGTGGACCCGACTCCGCCGTGTCCTAGCTCAACCGCCGCGACAGGTGCACCGTGACCGTGTCACCGACGTCCTTGCCCAGCCGCTTCCGCACCTTCGCGTTGAGCGACAGCATGAGCTCGCCCCGGCCGGTCGGCATGAGGCCGACGTTCTCCAGGGCGACGCCGTCGACCGTGGCGTCGACACGGACCGAGCGGCCGGTGCCGAGCAGCTCGGTGGCGCCGGGGAGCTCGACGCAGGGCCAGACGTCTCCCTTGACGTCGACGCCGACGGGCGCGGTGACGGTGTGGTCGAGGTCGGTGGGCGGCGTGGTCATGGGTCTCCTCCTGTCGTCGGACAACTGTCCAGGGGGTGACGCCACGGCCAGGCAATACTCATCGGTCGGTGCCGCTACTCGCGGCCCTCCTCGAGCGGGATGAGCATGGTCCGGAAGTCGCCCGGGGTGCTCGCCAGCTCCCAGACCTGCTCGGCGACGTCCTCGATGCCGTTCTCGAGCTGCAGCTTCGGGATCGCGCCGGGGATGACGAGCTGGGCGACACGGATGCCCTCGTCCGCCAGCGCGTCGTGCAGCATCTCGCCGTAGGCGCTCTCGGCGGGGAACGCCACCGAGGTGCCGGCGAACCCCGCACGGGCCTTCACCGAGGTGCCGCCGTTGATCAGCACGATGCTCCCCTCCCCCTGCTCGCGCATGCCCGGCAGCACCGTACGCACGGCGGTGACGAGTCCCAGCGCCGAGAACTTCAGCGCGTCCAGTGCGAGGTCCGGCGTGAGGTCCAGGACCGGCTTCAGGTACTCGCGGGCGGGCAGCGGGCTGTACTGCAGCGCCGTGATCGGGCCGAGGTCCGCGGCCGCTCGCCCGAGGGCCACCTCGAGCGAGGCGCCGTCCCGCACGTCCGCCGCGTAGCCGCGGGCCGTCACGCCGTGCTCGCCCAGCTCCTCGGCCAGCGCGTCCAGCTTGGCCAGGTCCCGCGAGATCAGCGCGACCGCGTACCCCTCGCGGCCGAACCGGCGTGCGACCGCGGCTCCCAGGTTCGGTCCGGCTCCGATGATGGCCAAGGTCGGCATCGAGGTCTCCTTCTGTCGTCGGTCCCTCTCGCCCGGACGCTACCCGCGAGAGCACCACCGGGCACGACGAGGCACGGCCGCTCCGCGCGAGCGGCACCTCCCGCAGACCCCGGGCACCGAGCCGTCGACGATGACCAGGCAAACGGTCGGACCGTCGTCCGTCGGCCCGCCCGTGCGTGCTCCCGCACCGCGCCCCTACGCGGTCGCCGTGCCGCTCTCGACCGCTTCCTTGATCCGCTGCAGGCGGTCGTGCACCAGCCTGTCGGGTCCCCGGCCCTCGAACCGGTCGATCAGGCGTTCGTACAGCGGCGGGTCGTGCACCATGACCGTCAGGGTCATCCGCGTGCCGCCGCGCTCCGGCTCGAAGACGTGCGACAGGGTGTACAGCGCGGTCTCGTGCCGCGGGTGCTCCCACCGGCTGAACGACATCGTGGGCTGCATGGCGATGTCGATCCGCTCGTCGGGCACGACCTCGACGTACTCCAGACGATCGTCCTCCTCCATCACTCCTGCGCTGCGCGAGAGGCGTGCCGTCGTGCCCACGCCGTCCGGGGACGTCGAGGACTCCACGACGTGCTTGGGGTCGCCGGCGAACAGCTGCTCGGGATCGAGGCAGTAGGCGTACACGCGGCCGGGCGTCGCGTCGATGTGGATGGACTGCTGGACCCTGGTCCTCACGTCAGTCATCTTTCTCACCCCCTCTCGCACCTCGCGAGGTGGGATCTCCACACCTCCAGGCTACGGCGGGCACCACTCGCACGCTCGGGTCGCCGGGCGCCCGCCGGGCCCTCTCGGTCTCCCGATGAACTGGTGGTCGGTGCGGGTGAACTTGCCCCCGGCAACCCCGGTTCACCCGCCTCCGCACTGCGTTCTCCGGGGCATGTCGGCCACGATGGAGCAGTTCCGTCACGTCATGGTTCGCGAACGGTCCCGAACCGGCAAACGACGTCACCGAGAGAAGGATGTCCCATGAAGATCCAGCGCATCGCCGCCGGCACCGCCGCCGTCGCCCTCGCCACCCTCGGCGTCGCGGGCACCGCCCACGCCGCCGACCACAGCACCACTGTCCCGGGCCACCAGGGTCGCGACGGCACCGTCGTCGGCCACTACACCTCGCTGTACGCCGAGGACGACGCGGGCGACTGGTACTGGGACCTCGGGGACGGGCGCGTCATGGGCAGCGTCGACGGCGTCGGCGACCTCGACCCGGACACCGTCGTCACCTGCGACTACCAGGTGATCTACCGCGGTGACTTCGGCGACGACCCGAGCCTCGACGACGGCTGGATCAAGAACAACATCCGCTGCGACGACGGCACGACCTACAACAGCACCTACGTCAGCTCCGAGGACCCCCGCTACACGGGTGAGCACCCCATCTGGGGAACGTGGGACATCGTGGTCAGCACCGTGTCCGGCCAGGGCAACACCGTCTGACCGAGGCCCCGGCCGCGAACGATGAACGGCCCGGGTCCACGCCCGTGGACCCGGGCCGTTCCGGCTCTCGTCGAGAGATGCACCCGGACCGGGACCGGTACGCCGCGGCGGGGGCACCGCAGCAGGCGAGGGGGTGAAACACGACGGGTCCTGCCGCCGGGGTCGCATGCCGGGCTGCCTCAGCGGATCCTTGGAGCATCAACGCCCGAGCACGGGGGGCCCACCGTGAAGGTTCGCATGGCTGTCGCAGGCATCGTCGCCTTCGTCCTGGCTCTCGCCCTCGGGCTGGTCTCCCCCGCCGTGACGGCGGTGGCGGACCCCGGGGACCGCGACCGTCCCGCCCCCAAGGCGTCGTCGGGCCAGAGCTCGAGCGGTGGGCCGCGGACGACGCCGTTGTCACGGCCGTCGAGCTCCCTCCAGGCCCGCGGCCCCGCCTCCGCCACGGCGACGGCTTCCTCGCCCTCCGCGACCCCGGGCCTGGCCATTCCCGCCTGGGGTGACGCGCAGTGGAAGCACCCCGACACCTTCCAGACCATCGAGCTCGCCGACCTCGACGGCGACGGGCGGGACGAGATCTACGGCCGGTTGCCGGCCGGGCTGGAGGTCTACGACTTCCGTGTCGACTCCGGCCAGTGGGCCCCCACCTACGTCACGGGCACGCTGCCGTTCGCCGACGCCCCGCGGGCCCCGGTGGGCTGGCTGCCGCCCTACTACTACGCCACCATCCAGACCGCCGACGTCGACGGTGACGGCAGCGAGGAGGTCGCCGGTCGAGGACCGACCGGTCTGCAGATCCATTCCTTCGAACCGGCGGCGACCGCCGGGGAGTCGACGTGGTGCACGCTCGCGGCCGAGGGCCCCTTCACCGACTCGGGGCCGTGGGCGCAGGATGCCGCCTACTACTCGACGATCCAGGCCGCCGACCTCGACGGCGACGGTCGCGAGAACGAGTTCTTCGGACGCGGCACGGACGGGATCGAGGCATGGCGCTTCAACGCCGGGGGCGACTGCTCGACCGCGGGGTCGTCGTGGACGAAGCTGCCGACCCTCCTGCACTTCAGCGACACCACCGCCGGCCCGGGCGTGGCCGACCGCTACGCCACGATCCAGGCGGCCGACATCGATGGGGACGGCACGGACGACGTCCTCGGCCGGGCCGGGAACGGGATCTACGCCTACAGCCTCGCGACCGGTGCGTGGACCGACCTGCCGGTGCTCCACGAGTTCACCGACAACCAGGGCTTCACACAGGCAAGCCAGTACAGCACGATCCAGACCGGCGACCTCGACGGCGAAGGTGGCGTGGAGGTCTTCGGGCGCAACGCCGACGGGATCGTCGGCTACCGGCTGGAGGGCGGCACCTGGCAGACGCTCAAGGCGCTGGTCAAGGACTTCGGCAACTCGAGCAGCGTCGACTGGGGCAGCGCCCCGGGCTACTACCGCACGATCCAGGCGGCCGACATCGACGGCGACGACCGCGACGAGGTCGTCGGTCGCAGCGCGGACGGGATCCACGCGTGGGAGCTGCTCGCCTCCGACAACTGGCACGAGGTCTCGACCGGCGGACCGTTCGCCGACGCCGACGGCTGGTCGCAGGACTGGAGCCGGTTCGCCACCATCCAGCTCGGCGACATCGACGGGACGGTGCCGCTCAACGCACCGACGACCAACGGCGGCGACCGCGCCGAGATCATCGGCCGCGGCCCGACCGGCGTCCAGACCTATGCCTGGGACGACGTCAAGAACACCTGGGTCTCGCCCTCGGCGACCTTCCCGGACTACTCGACCGGGACGGCGAAGGCTGCCTACCAGGCCGTCAACGCGACGATCGCGACCCAGCTCGGGTACACCAACCCCGACTTCGACCTGCGTTCAACCTATGGTTCCGAGACGGGCTACAACCTCGGGACGAAGTACCCCGAGCTGGTGGCCGCCGCGACCCAGCCGTCCAACGTCCCCGACGCTGTGTGGGAGTCGGTCACCACCCAGCTCACGAACGAGCTGTCGGCGGCGGCGAGCGTCGAGGCGTACTTCGCCGGAGTGCAGGGGGCGCTGCAGCAGGACGAGATCACCGACCTGGCGCAGGACGGGCCGCAGATCGCCGAGCAGCTCGACTACAACATCAAGTCGTCGCACGCGCTCGAGGCCGACCTCTTCGGCCTCGCCGCCGGCGTGGCGGAGGCGCTGGCCAACCTGGCCACCACCGAGACCGGCGTGCCGGTGGGCAGCGTGGTCGGCGGCCTCTTCTCCGCGGGATGGGCCACAGGGACGCGGGTGAGCGAGGGTTCCGCCAACTCGACGCTGCACAAGGACCTGCAGAAGATCCTGGACGACTCGGCCGGGATGATCACCGCAGCGGCCGACGCGATCCCTGCCGCTCGGGAGGCGGTCGCCACCGACTACGGCATGTTGTGGGAGGTGGGCGCACTGACCGGCAACGACACGTGGGTCCCCCCGACGAACGACTCCACCGCGGCGCGCACCGCCCAGGCGTTCAACGTGTGGGTGTGGCAGGTGGTCCTCAACGACCAGGCCCACGTCGAGCACAAGGACAAGGCGAACGCCGCGTGGAGCTACGACGGTTTCCACTACGGCCTGAAGGTCGGTGACGCCTCCGACATCGAGAGCCAGCTCTTCGGCAAGACCTCGGCCGGATGCCTCGCGAACTTCGACCCGTCGTGCAACCTCCACGTGCCGCCGGACTTCGTCTTCCAGGGAATCTACGGCTGGGACATCCCGTGCGGCTTCTTCACGACGTGCCAGCCCACGGGCGCCTGGCTGCCGCCGGAATGACGAGGGCCACGTGCCCACGTCCCAGGCCTGGCGTCGGAGCGCGCCCCGCCCGGGCCAGCGGATGCCCTGCTCCTGAGGAAGTCGAGAGCGGTGCACGGGCGTGACACAGGGCTCGTCCCCGAGGTGTCGGGGACGAGCCCTGTGTCAGTGGTACCGCCGGGCGGAGATCAGGCGAACGATCGGGCGCTGCCCGTCACGTTCGGCACAGGCCCGAAGTGCGCCGCGAGGTGCGCGTCGAAGCGGGCGAAGTCGTTCTCGACGTCGGGGTTCTTGAGGACGTCGTAGGCCATGAACGTCGGGGCCGGGGACAGCCCGATCCACTTGAAGTTCAGGTGCATCGGTCGCATCAGCTCGTCCTCGCTCAGGCCGGCGAAGAACTCCTCGGCCGGGTCACCGAACGCCTCGGCGGGCGCGTTGCCCGTGAGCGACATCATGTACGTACCGGACAGTCTCGGGGCGAGACCGTAGTTCTTCGTCGGAGCCTCGGCGGTGCGACCGTCGCCGCCGGAGAGCTCCCCCATCATGCCCTGCGTCCAGACGTCGTCGATGTACTTCTTGAGCGCCCACGACACGCCCATCCAGTTGACCGGCGCCTGCAGGAGGACGATGTCGGCCCGCTGGAGCTTCTCGATCTCCGCGTCGATGTCGTAGGGCTGCGCGACCTCGGTGACCTCGACGTCGTGACCGTGCCCGGCGAAGAACGCCCGAGCGCGCTGCACGAAGGCGTCGGTCAGCGTGCCCGGTGACATCGGGTGGTGCGCGTGACCGTTGATGATGAACACGTTCGACATGAGTTCCTCTCGGGATGGTGGAGGTCGGGTACCGCCCTCCTCGAGGGCGACCGCACCGACGCTACATCATGTACGCATGATTGCGTACATGCTCTCCCGTTAGCATGGCGGCATGGCGAGCCGCACCTCCTCCCCGCTCGTCCACCCTGACGCGGCGGACTTCGACCTCTTCACGGTGATGAGCGCCTTGTCGGACCCGACACGGCTGGGGATCGTGATCATGCTCTCGAACGACCCCGGCCTGAACTGCGGCGGCTTCTACCGCGACGTGACACCGTCGGTCCTCACCCGGCACTTCCGCGTGCTGCGCGAGGCCGGCGTGATCCGGCAGGAGGACGTCGGCAACCAACGTGTCAACACGCTGCGCAAGGACGAGCTCGATCGACGCTTCCCCGGCCTGCTCGACCTCGTGATCAACGAGGGTGCCGACCGTGCCGCACCCTTCCCGGGCCTCAGCCTGCCGTGAACCGAGGACCCGCGGTCACGGCGCTGCCACGGCACGCCGACGCGGGTGACGCCTCTCGCGTGCAGGGTGAAAACCTGACGCACTCCCGGGCCGGGAGGTCCACATCGAGTGTTGCCTCGGTAGACTGACGGGAACGACAGCCCGAGCTCAGGGGGCAACGGTGAGGTTCCGCATCGCCATCGCCGGCATCGTCGCCTGCGTGCTGACACTTGGCCTCGGGCTCGTCACCCCCGTCGTGACGGCTCCTCCGGCAGAGGCGGTCACCAAGATCTCGGCCCGCACGCTCCTGCGCCAGCTCCCGGTGGCCTCCGAGACCAACAAGGGCTACGACCGGTCGAAGTTTCCGCACTGGATCGACACCGCCGACAAGGACGTGTGCGACACCCGCGAGGAGGTCCTCATCCAGGAGGCGATCCGCGCCCCGCGAGTTGCGGCATCGACCTGCGCCATCTCGGGCGGCACCTGGCGCTCCAAGTACGACCGCGTGACCACGACCGACAAGTCGACGTTCGACATCGACCACGTCGTACCCCTCAAGGAGGCCTGGGCCTCCGGAGCGAAGAAGTGGACCACGAGCACGCGCAAGCGGTTCGCCAACGACCTCGGCTACCGAGCGACACTCATCGCGGTGTCCGCGTCGTCCAACCGGTCGAAGGGCGCGCGTGAGCCGCACGAGTGGATGCCGCCCAACCGGGCGTACCACTGCACCTACGCCAAGCAGTGGATCGCCATCAAGTGGCGCTGGTCGCTCAAGGTCAACCAGACGGAGAAGACCTACCTGCGCCGCCAGCTCGACAAGTGCGACAGCGTCCTGGTGAACAAGCCCCGGCGAGCCACCTAGCACTCCGTCTGCCATGGGGATCTCCGAAGGTGCCGCGCGGAGACGTCAACGCCGCGACCGACGCGATCCTGCGCGAGCTCACCATCGACCTCACCCGCGACGACCAGCCACGCCGCACCAAGACCCGAAGATGACAAAGGCCCGAACCCACCAACGTGGATCCGGGCCTTGCCGATGTCTGACGACATCACACGGTCGGGCTGACAGGATTTGAACCTGCGACCCCCTGACCCCCAGTCAGGTGCGCTACCAAGCTGCGCCACAGCCCGTCCGGTTCATACCTGGTGCCGAAGCACCGGGAACGGACCGGTCCGGCCCCGTAGGGCCGACCGAAATACTACCCCAGACCGGGCACCGCTCGTCCACTCCGCATCGCGGGTGTGTCCGGGGTCACCGGGGACGGTCAGGCGGTGGGCGCCGACGCACCCGTCCGTACGCCGCGCACGACGTGCGCCGTCGCCAGCGCTGCCGCCGCGGCCTCGTAGCCCTTGTCCTCGTGCGAGCCCTCGAGCCCGGCGCGGTCGAGGGCCTGCGCCTCGTCGTCGCACGTGAGCAGACCGAACCCGACCGGCACGGTGTGGTCCAGCGCGACCCGGTTGAGCCCGTCGGTGGCCGCGGCGCACACGTAGTCGAAGTGCGGTGTGCCGCCCCGGATGACGACACCGAGCGCCACGACGGCGTCGTACCCGGCCGCGGCGCAGGCCTGGGCCGCCACCGGCAGCTCGAAGGACCCGGGCACCCGCAGCACCTCCGGCTCGACGGAGTGGTCGGCGCACGCCCGCCGGGCGCCGTCGAGCAGCCCGTCCATGACGGTCTCGTGCCAGGAGGCGGCGATCACGGCCACCCGCAGGTCCGAGCTGTCCACGGCGTGCGTGGTGGGCGCCCCCGCCCCGCTCATCGCAGCACCTCGCGCGCCGTCGTCATGCCGTTCATCGGGCCTCCTTCAGGTTCGACTCGAGGGTGAGGGTCGGTCCCCGGGCGAGGTTCGACCTCGGGTTCAAGGTTGGGCAGGTCGTGCCCCATGCGGTCGCGCTTCGTCCGCAGGTAGGCCACGTTGTCGGGCGCCGGGTGGATCGCCAGCGGCACCCGTTCGGCCACGGTCACTCCCCCGGCCTGCAGGCCGTCGACCTTGGCGGGGTTGTTGGTCAGCAGGCGGACGGACCCCACGCCGAGGTCGCGCAGCACGTGCGCGGCGGCCGTGTACTCGCGGGAGTCCACGGGCAGCCCCTGGGCCAGGTTCGCGTCGATCGTGTCCTGGCCGCCGTCCTGCAGGCTGTACGCCGTCAGCTTGGCGACCAGGCCGATGCCGCGGCCCTCGTGGCCGCGCATGTAGACGACGACGCCGCGGCCGGCCTCCTGCACCGCACGCAGCGCGGAGTCCAGCTGCGGCCCGCAGTCGCAGCGCAGCGAGCCGAAGGCGTCCCCGGTCAGGCATTCCGAGTGCACACGGGTCAGCACCGGTCCGCCCGCGTCCAGGTCGGCGAGCGCACCGGCCACCAGGGCGACGTGCTCGTCGCCGGTGACCCGGTCCCGGTAGCCGACAGCCGTGAACTCGCCGTGCCGGGTGGGCAGCCGCGTCACCGCCAGCCGGTCCACCGTCGACTCGGTGACGCGGCGGTAGGCGACCAGGTCGGCGACGCTGACGAGCTCCAGACCGTGCTCGGCGGCGAACTCGCGCAGCGCGGGACGACGCATCATGGTCCCGTCGTCGTGCGTGATCTCGGCGAGCACCCCGGCGGTACCGCGGCCGGCCAGGCGGGCCAGGTCGACGGCGGCCTCGGTGTGCCCGGTGCGCTCGAGCACGCCCCCGGCGCGAGCACGCAGCGGCAGCACGTGGCCCGGACGGGTCAGGTCGGCCGCCGTCGCGTCCGGGTCGGCGAGAACCCGCGCGGTGCGGGCACGGTCGGCGCCCGAGATGCCCGTGGTCACGCCCTCGGCGGCGTCCACGGTGATCGTGTACGCCGTGCGGAACGCGTCCCGGTTCTCGGTGACCATCAGCGGCAGCCGGAGCCGGTCGAGCGTGTCGCCGTCCGCGGCGACGCAGATCAGCCCGCTGGTGTGCCGCACGGTGAAGCCCATGAGCTCCGGCGTGGCCGCCTCCGCGGCGAAGATGAGGTCACCCTCGTTCTCCCGGCTCTCGTCGTCGACCACGACGACGGCGTGGCCGGCGGCCACCGCCGCGACGGCTCGTTCGACGCGCTCCCGCAGTCCGGGGTCCACGGTGCTCATCGGGCCACCTCCGCGATCTCGGCCGGCGGCACCGCCGGCCCGGTGAAACGTCCGTCCAGGAGCCGCTCGACGTGCCGGGCGAGCACGTCGGTCTCCAGGTTGACCTGCTCCCCCACCGCCCGGGCACCGAGCGTGGTGCGCGCGAGGGTCTCGGGGATGAGGCTGACCGTGAACCGGTCGGTGCCTGCCTCCACGACGGTCAGGGAGACGCCGTCGACCGCCACGGACCCCTTGCCGACCACGTACCGCGCGAGGTCGGCCGGCAGCGAGATCTCCACGACCTCCCACCGCTCACCGGGCGTGCGGGACAGGACGGTGCCGACACCGTCGACGTGCCCCTGCACGATGTGGCCGCCGAGGCGCTCCCCCACGGCCAGCGCCGGCTCGACGTTGACCCGGTCCCCGGCGCGCAGCGCGCCGAGGGACGTGGCGTCGAGGGTCTCGGCCATGAGGTCGGCCGTCCAGGTCGACGCGTCGTGCTCGGCGACCGTCAGGCAGCACCCGTTGACGGCGATCGAGTCGCCGGTGCGCACGCCGTCGAGCACGCCCGGCGACCGGACGGTGAGGCGGGCGGCGTCGGCGCTCTTCTCCAGGGCCTCCACGGTGCCGAGCTCGGACACGATGCCGGTGAACATCAGGACTCCTTCCGCGGCCGCAGGGTGAGCCGCACGTTCGTGGCGGCCAGGCCGGAGGCGGGGCCGTCGGGGGTGGAGAGGTCGTCGGGGGTCGGCTCGACGACGGTCACGTCGACCAGGTCGAACCGTGCGGCGTCGGAGATGGTCGTGACGCCCAGGTCGCCCACGGCGGCCGGGCCGGCACCGAGCAGGGTCGGGGCGACGTAGGCGACGATCTCGTCGACGAGGCCTGCGCGCAGGAACGCCGCGGCCAGCGTCGCGCCGCCCTCGAGCAGCACGTGCCGCCGGTCGAGACGCCACAGCTCGGCGAGCGCCTCGTGCGGGTCGTGGGTGCGCAGGTGGCACGTCTCCACGCCGTCCGGGCCCGGAGCGGCGAGGCGGGAGGTCGCGGGCAGGTCGCGCCGTCCCATGACGGCCCGCAGCGGCTGAGGGCCGTCGGCGTCGCGGACGGTCAGCGCCGGGTCGTCGTCGAGCACGGTGCCGGTCCCCACCAGCACGGTGTCGACCTCGGCGCGCAGCCGGTGCACGTCGCGCCGCGCGGCCGCCGACGTGATCCACCGGGAGGTGCCGTCGACGGCGGCGGTCCGCCCGTCCAGGGTGGTGGCGACCTTCCAGGTCACGACCGGGCGGCCGAGCTCGACCGCGGTCGACCACACCCGGTTGAGCTCGCGCGCGTCCTCGGCGCCGACGCCACCGACGACGTCGACCCCGGCGGCGACCAGGACGCCTGCTCCCCCGGCGGCCGTGGGGTTGGGATCAGCCTGGGCGTAGACCACGCGTGCCACGCCGGCGTCGCGCAGCGCGTCGGCGCACGGACCCGTCCGGCCGGTGTGGGCGCAGGGTTCGAGCGTGACCACGGCGGTGGCGCCCCGTGCGGCGTCGTCGCCGTGGGCGTGCCGGGCGTTGGTCAGCGCGACCACCTCGGCGTGCGGGCTGCCCGCACCCCGGTGGAACCCCTCGGCGAGCGTGGCGCCGCCGGGGTCGAGCAGGACGCAGCCGACGCGCGGGTTGGGTCCCAGGTCGAGTCCCGGTGTGGCGGCCAGCGTCAGGGCTCGCTGCATCGCGGCCTGCTCGGCCGGGGTCACCGTGGATGCCGCCGCGGCGGTGGTCATGTCCTGGCCCCTCGTCGTCCGGTCGCGGACCCCGGGGGCTCGGCGGCATGGTCGCCCGCCGGTCCTCGCGGGACGCCGGAGCGTCCGCGGGGCGTGGACGTGCCACGCCGTCGGCGAGCGAGCGGTGCCGTCGCGTGCGTCTTCCCATCCGGACTTTGACCGTCGGTCCAGGAGTTCCACCTGGTCAACCGGTCACTGGCTGTGACCGGGTCGCGGACTGTTACCGCCGGTTCGGAGTTTCACCGACCCCAGAGCACGCGAGCTGTTGCTCGTTCAGCACGAGAGTATCGCACCGCGCCCCTGCGGACGTACGACGCACGTCACAGCTGCCCCGCCGGTCAGCGCCGGCGGCGCTTCTCCCGCACCCGGACGCTGATCCGGATCGGCGAGCCCTCGAACCCGAACTCCTCGCGCAGCCGGCGCTCGATGAACCGGCGGTAGCCGGCCTCGATGAAGCCGGTGGCGAAGATGACGAACCGGGGCGGCCGGGTGGAGGCCTGGGTGGCGAACAGGATGCGGGGCTGCTTGCCCCCGCGCACCGGGTGCGGGTGCGCCGAGACCAGCTCGCCGAGGAACCCGTTCAGGCGCCCGGTCGGGATCCGGGTGTCCCAGGACGCGAGCGACGTCTCCAGCGCCCGGACCAGCCGGTCGGTGTGCCAGCCGGTGCGCGCCGAGACGTTGACGCGCGGCGCCCACGTGACCTGCACGAGCTCCTTGTCGATCTCCCGCTCGAGGAAGTGCCGGCGGTCGTCGTCCATCAGGTCCCACTTGTTGTAGGCGATGACCAGCGCACGGCCGGCGTCGACCGTCTGGGAGATGACCCGCAGGTCCTGCTCGGTCAGCGGCGTCGAGGAGTCGATGAGGACGACGGCGATCTCGGCCTTCTCGATGGCGGCCTGGGTGCGCAGCGACGCGTAGAAGTCGGCCCCGCGGGTCTGGTGCACCCGCCGACGGATGCCCGCGGTGTCGACGAACCAGTACGGGATGCCCTTGATCTCGACCAGCTCGTCCACCGGGTCACGGGTCGTCCCCGCGGTCTCGTCCACGACGACGCGCTCGGCGCCGGCCAGCTTGTTGAGCAGGGAGGACTTGCCGACGTTCGGGCGCCCCACCAGGGCGACCCGGCGCGGGCCCTCGGGACGCAGCTCGCCGCGGGCGGACTCGTCCGGCAGCACCTCCAGGACGGCGTCGAGCATCTCGCCCAGACCCCGACCGTGCAGGGCCGAGACCGGCATCGGCTCGCCGAGACCCAGCGACCAGAGGTAGGCGGCATCGGCCTCGCCGGACGGCCCGTCGACCTTGTTGGCGCACAGGATCACCGGCTTGCCCGAGCGGCGCAGCAGCTCCACGACGCGCTCGTCGGTGGCCGTGGCACCCACCTGGGCGTCCACGACGAAGACGACCGCGTCGGCGAGGTCGATGGCGACCTCGGCCTGCTCGGCCACCTTGGACTCCATGCCCGCGACGTCGACCTCCCAGCCGCCGGTGTCCACCAGCGCGAAGTCCTTGCCGGCCCACTCGGCGGCGTAGGTCACGCGGTCGCGGGTGACCCCGGGCGTGTCCTCGACGACCGCCTCGCGGCGACCCAGGATCCGGTTGACGAGGGTCGACTTGCCGACGTTCGGCCGGCCGACGACGGCCAGCACCGGCAGCGGCGCCTCGGCCGGTGCGGACTCGAGGTCCTCCCACCCGGTCTCCAGCAGCTCGCGGTCGGCCTCGTCGAGCTCGAAGTCCTCGAGACCGGCGCGCAGCGCGCGCTCGCGGGCCTCGTCGTCGTCGAAGGGGGTGACGAGTGCTCCGTGGTCCTCGACCAGGACCTCGGCGGTGTCGACCGGCGCGTCGGTGGTGTCGACGGAGTCGGCGGGCAGGGGCTCGGGACCGTCGGCGGAGGTGCTCATGCCTGCCATTGTCCCAGGCGCTCGACGGCCGTGAGGACCGCGGCGACGGTCTGGTCCAGGTCCAGCTCGCTGGAGTCCACCGTCACCACGCCGTCGGCGGCGGTGAGGAACTGGCTCACGGTCGAGTCGTCGCGGTCGCGGCGCAGCACCTGGTCGCGCGTGGCGTCGACGGCCGCGGCGTCGGCGGCTCCGTGCACCTCCAGGGAACGCCGACGCAGCCGGGCCTCCTCGCTGGCGGTGAGCAGGATGCGCGCGTCGGCGTCCGGGGCCACGACGGTGGTGATGTCGCGCCCCTCGGCGACGATGCCGCGGCCGCCGGAGAACCCGTCGGTCGCCTCGACGTCGATGATGGCCCGCTGACGGCGCTTCATCTCGGCGCGGACCTCGAGGTTGGTCGCGACCTGCGACACGGCCGAGGACACCTCGGTGGTGCGGATCGCGGCGGCGACGTCGTCGCCGTCCAGCACGACGCCGGGGGCGGCCGGGTCGACGCCCATCTCCAGCGGCATGTCGCGCACGGCCCGGGCCACGGCGTCGGCGTCGGTGAGGGCGACGTCGGTGCGCACGCACCACAGGGTGGCGGCCCGGTACATGGCGCCGGTGTCAAGGTAGGCCAGGCCGAGGCGGCTCGCGACGGCCTTGGAGACGCTGGACTTGCCGGAACCGGACGGGCCGTCGACGGCGATGGTGACCACAGGTGTTCGCTCTCTTGTCGGGGGACGGGGCGGATCGTGCGGGGGTGGACTCAGAGGTCCACGGCACGCATCAGGGTGCCGAGCTCGGTGCGGCCCAGCACGCGCGTGCGGCCGGCCTTGAGGTCGCCGAGCGTGATCGGGCCGATCCGGGTGCGCACGAGGCGGGTGACCGGGAAGCCGATCGCGTCGAACATCCGGCGCACGATCCGGTTGCGACCCTCGTGCAGGACCACCTCGATCATGGTGCGGCCGGGCACGGAGTCCACGACCCGGACCTTGTCCATGCGGGCCGGGCCGTCGTCGAGCTCCACGCCCGCGGTCAGCTCCTTGGCGTGGCGCGGGTAGAACTCGGCGCCCTCGACCGTGACGAGGTAGGTCTTCGGGATCTCGTAGCTCGGGTGCGACAGCCGGTTGCCGAGCTCGCCGTCGTTGGTCAGCAGCAGCAGGCCCTCGGAGTCGGCGTCCAGGCGGCCCACGTGGAAGAGCCGCTCCGGGCGGTCCTGCACGAGCTCGGCCACCGTGGGCCGGCCCTCGGGGTCGCTCATCGAGGACAGCATGCCGAGCGGCTTGTTGACGGCCACGGTGATCTTGGACTCGTCGAGCTGGACGCGCAGGCCGTCGACGTGCACGACCGCGGTGGCCGGGTCGACGCGCACGCCGAGCTCGGCCACGACCTGGCCGTCGACCTCGACCCGCCCCTGGGCGATGAGCTGCTCGCAGGCGCGTCGTGAGCCGACGCCGGCCTGGGCGAGGACCTTCTGCAGCCGGACGCCGTCGGGCACGTGGACGTCGACGGGCGGGTTCGCGGGGGCGTGTCGGCGTGAGGAGCGGCGGCTCCCGCCGCGGCGTGAGGTGGGCATGGCCCCTATTGTCGCAGGACGCCGGAGCGGGGCCGACCTCAGTCGATGCCGAGGCCCTCCAGACCGCCGAGCGCCTCCACGCCGGGCAGGTGCGGCGCCAGCGGCGGCAGCTCGTCGAGCGAGGTCCAGCCCATCCGGTCCAGGAACTCCCCGGTGGTGCCGAACAGCACCGCGCCGGTGGTCGGGTCCTGCCCGACCTCCGCCACCAGGTTGCGTGCCAGCAGGGTGCGCACCACCCCGTCGACGTTCACCCCGCGCACCGCCGAGACCTGGCCCCGGGTGACGGGCTGCCGGTAGGCCACGACGGCGAGGGTCTCCAGGGCGGCCTGGCTCAGCCGGGAGGACTGGCCCTCGAGCACGAACCGCGCGACGACGTCGGTCAGGTCGCGATGGGAGTAGATGCGCCAGCCCTCGGCCCCGCGGCGCAGCTCGAAACCCCGCGGCCGGGCCCCGTCGGCCCCCTGGTACTCCTCGGCGAGCGCCGCCAGCGCCGCGTGCACCTCGGCCGTGGGTCGGGCGACGGCCGCGGCGAGACGTTCGGCGGGGACCGGCGACTCGGCGACCATGAGGATCGCCTCCAGGGCGGCCGGCAGACCCCCGGGCAGGTCGTCGACGTCGACCGGTGCCGGACTGTCTCCCGACGCCGCCGGGCCCGGGGCGACCGCTGTCCCTGCGGTCGCGGGGACGTGCTCGCTCATGCTGCTCCTTCCACGGCGCCGTCGAACTCCTCGACGTCGCCCACGTCGTCGTCGGCCCCGCCGGTCCACCGCACGGTCAGCTCTCCCAGGGCGGTGACCTGCTCGAAGCCCACCTGGCCGCTGCGGAACAGCTCCAGCAGCGCCAGGAAACGCGCCACGACCACGAGGCGTTCCGCCCCCGTGGTCAGGGCGCGGAACGTCGCCGTCCCCTCGCGCCGCAGCTGGTCGGCGACCAGGAGCGCCTCCTCGCGCACGCTCACGGCGGCGCCGTGCAGATGGCTCAGGCCCACCACCGGCGGGACCTTGGGTTCGAGCGCCCGCGCGGCGAGCTCGGCCAGCCGGTCGCCGTCGAGGGTCCACACGAGGTCGGGGAGCATCGCGGTCAGGTGCTCCTCCATCGGGACCGACCGGGGCACCCGGCGGCCGGTGTCGGCGAGGCGGTCGGCGAACACGGCCGAGATCTCCTTGTACGCCCGGTACTGCAGGAGACGGGCGAACAGCAGGTCGCGGGCCTCCAGCAGCTCGAGGTCCTCGGCGTCCTCCTCGACGACACCGGGCAGCAGCCGGGCCGCCTTGAGGTCCAGCAGCGTGGCCGCCACGACGAGGAACTCGCTCGCCGCCCCCAGGTCCCACGAGGGGTGCTGCTCGCCGCGGTCGGCGGCGTCGCGGGCGGCGGACTCGGCGGCGCGCAGGTGGGCGACGAAGTCGTCCGTCACCTCCGCCAGCGCCACCTCGGTCAGGTCCAGCTCACGAGCGTTGATCAGGGACAGCAGCAGGTCGAACGGCCCGTCGAAGTTGTCGAGGTGGACCTCGAACGCCCCGGCGCGGGCCTGTCCCGCAGGTGCCTCCGCCGGGGTCCGCTCAGGTGGCGCTGCCACGAGCGACGAGCTCACGGGCCAGGTGCCGGTAGGCCGCCGCGCCTGCGTGGGACGGCGCGTGCGAGGTGATGGGCTCGGCGGCCACCGAGGCGTCGGGGAACTTCACGGTCCGACCGATGACGGTGTGCAGCAGCGTGTCTCCGAACGCCTCGTGGACCCGCTGGACGACCTCGCGCGAGTGCAGGGTGCGCGCGTCGTACATGGTGGCCAGGATGCCGTCCACGGCGAGGTCCGGGTTGAGCCGGTCGCGCACCTTGTCGATCGTCTCCACGAGCAGCGCGACGCCCCGCAGGGCGAAGAACTCGCACTCCAGCGGGATGAGGACGCCGTCGGCGGCGGTCAGCGCGTTGACGGTGAGCAGCCCCAGGGAGGGCTGGCAGTCGATGAGCACGACGTCGTAGACGTCCAGCGCCGGGCGCAGCGCGCGGGAGAGGACGGACTCGCGCGCAACCTCGCCGACGAGCTGGACCTCGGCGGCGGACAGGTCGATGTTCGCCGGTACGACGTCGAGCCCCTCGATCGCCGTGGGACGGACGACGTCCTCGAGGGTCACGTCACGTTCCATGACGAGGTTGTAGACGCTGAGCTCCAGCTCGTGCGGGCTGACACCCACGCCGACGGACGCGGCGCCCTGCGGGTCGAAGTCCACCAGGAGCACCTTGCGGCCGTACTCGGCCAGCGTGGCTCCGAGGTTGATGGTCGTGGTCGTCTTGCCCACGCCGCCCTTCTGGTTGCACATCGCGACGATCCGGGCCGGACCGTGCGAGTCCCGCGGTGCGGGGACGGGGAACTCGGGCAGCGGGCGGCCGACGACGTCCGTGGGCGGACCGTCCTCGTTCGCCGCGGTACCCGGGATCCCGGGCAGGGTGTTCTCGGCGGTCGCCGGCTGCGTCATCGTCTCACTCCCCCGGGTGCCTCGGTCACGCTGTCACGCTACACCGCGCCACGGGCCGGGACCGGGCGCTCGTGCGGCGCGCCGCGCGGAACCGCGGGGGCACGGCCGGTCACCCGAGCGCCCGCGGGTGGGCCGCGGCGTAGACCTCGCGCAGCGCCTCCGGGGTGACCATCGTGTAGATCTGCGTCGTGGTGACCGAGGCGTGCCCGAGCAGCTCCTGCACCACCCGCACGTCCGCTCCTCCGGCCAGCAGGTGGGTGGCGAAGGAGTGGCGCAGGGTGTGCGGCGACACGTGCTCCGCGATCCCGGCCCGGTCCGCCGCGCGCTGCAGCACGGCCCACGCGCTCTGCCTCGAGAGCCGGGTGCCGCGGGCGTTGAGGAACAGCGCCGGGGTGCTCCGGCCGCGCACGGACCCCGCCTCGACCAGTGCCGGCCGGGCACGGACCAGGTAGGCGTCGATCGCGTCGCGGGCGTACGACCCGACGGGCACGACGCGCTCCTTGCCGCCCTTGCCGAACAGACGCACGGCGTCCTCGGTCCCGACGTCGTCGACGTCGAGCCCGACCACCTCGCTGATGCGCCCTCCCGTGGAGTACAGCAGCTCCAGCAGCGCCCGGTCCCGCAGACCGGTGGCCCCGTCGCCCGCCGAGGCCGCGGCCAGGAGGCGGGCCACGGCGTCGACGCTCAGGGCGTGCGGCAGCCGACGCGTCTTGGTGGGTGCCGCGACGTCGGCGCTCGGGTCCGTGTCGGCGTCGCCCTCGGCGAGGGCGAACCGGTGCCAGCCCCGCAGCGCCGCCAGGGCCCGCGCCGTGGAGGACGCCGACAGGGGACGCCCGCCGTCGTCCCCCGCCCGCACGGCGTCGAGATAGGCCTCGACGTCCGCCTCGGTGACCTCGGCCGGTGCGGTCCGGCCGCGGACGCCGAGGAAGTCCGCGTACCGGGTCAGGTCCCGGCGGTAGGCCTGCACGGTGTTGGTGGACAGCCCGCGTTCGACCCGGAGGTGGGCGAGGTAGTCGCGCAGCCCCGACTCGAGGGCGGCGGGCAGGTCCGTGGGCGTCGAGGTCACCCGGCCATCATGCCCCCGGGCAACGGTCGTCGAGCGGCAGCCCGGGCAGCGCGTCGAGCACCCCGTCGAGGCGCTCGTCGGGCGCCGGCGGTCAGAACGGCAGGAAGACGTCGACCGCGACGGCCACGAAGAGCAGGGTCAGGTAGGTGATGGAGGCGTGGAACACCTTCATCGCCCCGGGGCCGTTGCGGGTCCGGCCCTGGGCCTTGCGCAGCATGGCGACCGTCAACCAGAGGAACCATCCGCCCAGCCCGACCGCGACCACGGTGTACACCCAGGTCATCCCGGCCAGCGGCACGAGCGCCAGCGAGGAGAGGATCATCGCGATCGTGTGACCGAGCATCTCGCCGGCGACCCGGCGGTCGGTGGCCACGACGGGGAGCATCGGCACCCCGGCGGTGGCGTAGTCCTGCTTGAACTTCACCGACAGCGGCCAGTAGTGCGGGGGCGTCCAGAAGAAGATGACGCCGAACAGCGCCACGGCCGCCCAGCTGAGCCCGCCGGTGACGGCCGCCCAGCCGATGAACACCGGCATGCATCCGGCGATGCCTCCCCACACGATGTTCTGGGGGGTGCGGCGCTTGAGGATCATCGTGTAGCCGACGACGTAGATCGCGATCGCCGCGAAGGTCAGCCACGCGGCGGCGACGTTGACGAGCCAGGCGAACCAGACCAGGGCCACCACGCCGAGCGCCGTGGCGAAGATCAGCGCGTTGCGCGGGCGGATCTCCCCCGTGACGAGCGGACGCCGCTTGGTGCGGTTCATCATCTCGTCGATGTCGCGGTCGAGGTAGCAGTTGAACGCGTTGGCCGAGCCGGCCGCGAGCGCCCCGCCGACCAGCGTCGCCACGACGAGCCAGAGGTCGGGCAGCCCGCCCTCGGCGAGGATCATCGTGGGCACCGTGGTCACGAGCAGCAGCTCGATGATGCGGGGCTTGGTCAGGGCGACGTAGGCGCCCACCCGGTCACGCCAGCCGGCCGAGCGCCGCGTGGCCGACCCGTGCACGGCAGCGCGTGTCGGGGTCGACGAGGAGTCCGTCGGGCGGCTGATGGTGCTCACGCGCGCAGTGTTCCGTTCGCGAGGGTGTTCCGGGCGGTCCCATCGTACGCGCCACGCGGAGGTCGGTCGCCCCCGCGGGGTGCGGGTGACCTGTGAGATTCCTCCGGCCGCGCGGTACGTGTCGCCGGGGCGCTCACATGGTGGGACGGTCGGCGGCGCCGAACGCGGCCCACGGCACTCCCCGCTAGTGTGGAGACGCACAACGCAGGGCATCGGTGCCGTCGTGCGCACCGGGTCGACCGCTGCGCACGGCGCCAGGCCCCCGCCTCCTGATGGGTGGAGCCGCCGCGCCCGGCACCGGTACAGCAGAGCAACCCGGGGCAGCGCCTCGGGCAGGAAAGAGGCATTCGTGAACGCGTTCGATCCCGCACCGGCCCCCCTCGAGTGGAACGACCTGGACGAGCGGGCCGTCAAGTCCATCAAGGCTCTCGCCGCCGACGCCGTGGAGAAGTGCGGCAGCGGTCACCCCGGCACGGCCATGTCGCTGGCCCCGGCCGCGTACCTGCTGTTCCAGAAGACGATGCGGCACGACCCCACCGACCCCACCTGGGTGGGCCGCGACCGGTTCGTGCTCTCGGCCGGGCACTCGTCGCTCACGCTGTACCTGCAGCTGTTCCTGGCCGGGTACGGCATGGAGATGGACGACCTCGCCGCGCTGCGCACGTTCAACTCCCAGACCCCGGGCCACCCCGAGTACGGCCACACCCCGGGCGTGGAGATCACCACCGGCCCGCTGGGCCAGGGTCTCGCCTCCGCCGTCGGCATGGCCTACGCCTCGCGCCGCGAGCGGGCGCTGCTCGACCCCGAGGCCGCCCCCGGCACCTCGCCCTTCGACCACCACGTGTACGTCATCGCCTCCGACGGCGACCTGCAGGAGGGTGTCACCTCCGAGGCCTCGTCCCTGGCCGGCACCCAGCAGCTCGGCAACCTCGTGGTGATCTGGGACGACAACAAGATCTCGATCGAGGACGACACCGAGATCGCGTTCACCGAGGACGTGCTGGCCCGCTACGCGGCCTACGGCTGGCACACGCAGCGCGTGGACTGGACCGACGGCGGCACCGGCTACGCCGAGGACACCGACGCGCTGGCCGCCGCCCTGGACGCCGCGAAGAACGAGACCGGCAAGCCGTCGATCATCGCGCTGCGCACGATCATCGGCTGGCCCTCCCCCACGAAGCAGAACACGGGCGGGATCCACGGCTCCGCGCTCGGCGCCGAGGAGGTCGCAGGCCTGAAGAAGGCGCTGGGCCTCGACCCCGAGGCGACCTTCACCATCGACGACGACGTGCTCAAGCACACCCGGTCCGTCGCCGAGCGCCACAGCTCCGGCCGGGCCGCGTGGGACACCGCGTTCGAGGCCTGGAAGACCGCCAACCCCTCGGGGGCCGAGCTGCTGGAGCGGCTCAGCGCCCGCGAGCTGCCCGCCGGCTGGACGGACGCCCTGCCCGAGTTCGAGGCGTCGGAGAAGGGCGTCGCCACCCGCGCCGCCTCCGGCAAGGTGCTGTCGGCGCTGGCCGACGTGCTGCCCGAGCTGTGGGGCGGGTCCGCCGACCTCGCCGGCTCCAACAACACCACGATGGACGGCGAGCCGTCCTTCATCCCGTTCGAGCACGCGACGAAGAAGTTCCCGGGCAACCCGCAGGGCCGCACGCTGCACTTCGGCATCCGCGAGCACGCCATGGGCGCGATCCTCAACGGGATCGTGCTGCACGGCCTGACGCGCCCCTACGGCGGGACGTTCCTGCAGTTCTCGGACTACATGCGGGCCGCGGTCCGCCTGTCCGCGCTCATGGAGATCCCCTCGACGTTCGTGTGGACCCACGACTCCATCGGCCTTGGCGAGGACGGCCCCACCCACCAGCCCGTCGAGCACCTCGCCGCCCTGCGCGCCATCCCGGGCCTGGACGTCGTCCGCCCGGCGGACGCGAACGAGACCTCCTGGGCCTGGCGAGGCATCCTCGAGAACACCTCGAACCCGGCCGGACTCGTGCTCACCCGGCAGGGCGTGCCGACCTTCCCGCGGGGCGAGGACGGCTTCGCGGCGGCCGAGGGCACGCTCCGCGGCGGCTACACGCTCCTGGACACCGACGGCACGCCGGACGTGATCCTCGTGGGCACCGGGTCGGAGGTCCAGCTCGCCGTCGAGGCGCGCGAGCAGCTCGCCGCCGACGGGATCGCCGCCCGCGTGGTGTCGATGCCGAGCCTCGAGTGGTTCGACCGTCAGGACGCCGAGTACCGCGAGTCGGTGCTGCCCTCCGCGGTCCGGGCCCGGGTCTCGGTGGAGGCCGGCATCGCGCTGAGCTGGCGCGGGATCGTCGGCGACGCCGGCCGGTCCGTCTCGCTCGAGCACTACGGCGCGTCCGCGGACTACCAGACGCTCTACCGCGAGTTCGGCATCACGGCCGACGCCGTGGCCACGGCCGCGCGCGAGTCGCGGGGCCCCCGGCCCCGGGGGGGGACCACCCCACCGCGGGGGGGGGGGGGGCGCGCCCCCCCCCCCCCCGCCGCCCGGGGGGGGCGGGCGGCCCCCCCCCCCCCCGGCCGCCGGGGGGGCCGCGCCCCCCCGCCGGGCGCGCCCCCGCCGCCGTGCGGTCCGCGCCCGGGCGCGACCGGTACCGTGTGACCATGCGCCTGCACATCGCCGACCACCCGCTCGTCGCCCACAAGCTGTCCGTGCTGCGTGACGAGTCGACACCGTCGCCGATCTTCCGGCTGCTGGTCGACGAGCTCGTGACGCTGCTCGCCTACGAGGCGACCCGGCACGTCAGGACGGAGCAGAAGGAGATCCGCACGCCGGTCACGACGACCACCGGTGTCCGGATGAGTCACCCGAGCCCGATCGTCATCCCGATCCTGCGGGCCGGCCTCGGCATGCTCGACGGCCTGACGCGACTGCTGCCGACGGCGGAGGTCGGGTTCCTCGGGCTCCAGCGCGACGAGTCGACGTTCGAGGCGGTCACCTACGCCAACCGTCTGCCCGACGACCTGACCGACCGGCAGGTCTTCCTCCTGGACCCGATGCTCGCGACCGGCGGCACGCTCGTGGCAGCGATCGACTACGCCCTCGAGCGGGGCGCGCGCGACGTGACGGCCGTGTGCCTGCTGGCCGCGCCGGAGGGCCTGGAGGTCGTCAAGGAGGCGATCGGCGAGCGCGCCGACGTCCAGATCGTCACCGCCGCGGTCGACGAGCGGCTCAACGAGCACAAGTTCATCGTGCCCGGCCTGGGTGACGCGGGAGACCGCCTCTACGGCGTCGTCTGAGCACCGGGGTCGGCCGGCCGCCCGCCGGCCGGCTCAGCGTTCCTCGCAGTCGCCGACCTGCTCCCAGCGGGACCAGCCGCCGGCCCAGGTCTCGGTCCGCTCGGACCGGTCGAACCTGCCGTCGGTCCCGCCCGGCGCCCGTCCGTTGCGCTCGGACCGCCCCACCTGCCCCGGGGGGTCCCCCTCGTCGCCGCTCACGCCGCGGTAGCGGTAGTCGACGCCGTTCCACGACCGCACCTCACCGGTGGCGTAGCGCTGGCCCCAGCCGATCGGCTCGGCGCACCAGCCGGCCTCGGCCCCCGTGAACGCCGCGACGTCGAGCGTCGTGGACCACGTCTCGGTGGAGACCGTCCAGCGTCCCCCCTGTCGGCCGTCGACCCGCTGGACCTCCGTGGTCCGCGTCGCGCGGGCCGGCACCGTCACCTCGGTGTCGCCCCCGGGACCCTCGACGCGGAAGTCGACCTCCACGGTCGAGCCGGTGTTGTCCAGGACGACCCCGACCTCGCGCCACGAGGTCGTCCCGTCGCCGGAGGACTCCGTCTCGAGGGACCCCTCGTCGAGGAACGCGGAGGGGGCGATCACCACGCAGCGGGTGCCTCCGTGCTCGACCGTCCGGCGGACCGTGGTCGAGGTGCCCTCCACGCTCCGGGTCAGGCTGACCGTCACCTCCCCGGCGGCGAGCCGCGCGCCGTCGGCGTCGACGACGAACCGGACGGCACCGTCGGCCGCCAGGTCACGGGCCGCGACCTCGTCGCCGTCGCGCAGCAGCGTCGCGCGCCAGTCGTGCCCGTCCTGCTCACGGACGTCGACCACCAGCCGTGCGTCACCGTCCTCGCACTGAGCGGCGGCCGTGACGTCGACGTCCGGCGAAGCGGGTGCGGTCGCGCACCCGGCGAACCCGACGTCGACGGTCACCAGGCTCCGTCCGTCGGCGCTGACCACGGCCTCGTCGGTCCCCCACGGGACCTCGACCTCGAACCTCGCGGACTCCCCGCCCCCGAGGCGCAGCTGCTCGACCCGGTCGCCGAGCTCGACCCGGAACACCACCGGCAGCGTCGAGGCCGAGTTGTCCAGCGGCACGGTGAAGGTGCGCGTCGACACCTCCGCGGCCGGGTCGAACCGGCAGGCACCCGCGGGGACGACCTTGCCCACGGCGGGGGCGATCGCCGCCGCCGGGTAGGTCGCCGTCGGCGCGGTGGCCGGCACGACCCCGACGACCGGCTCGTCCCCGTCGACGTCGAGCACCCAGCGGTACAGGTCGAAGGTCACGCGGCCGGCGTCCGTCGCGGTGCTGCCGGTCGGGACCGTGAAGGTGCTGCTCTCGCCGGCACCGAGCCGCACCCGGTCGGCCTCCCGACCGAGTGCCGACATCCCGGCCTGCATCGGCTCGTCACCGCGGTTGACGATGGTGCCCCGGACGCTCACCCGCCCCTCGACGTTGACGGCCTCGGCGGTGGTCTCGACCTCCCACCGGGGGTCGTAGCACTCGGCCGCGCCGTGGGCGCCCGAGGCCACGACGCGGCTGTACGTCTCCCCGGCGACGACGGTCGACACCGTCCAGGTCGCCCTGCCCGCCGGTACCCGCAGCCCGTCGGGCACGGTCAGCGTGGCCCGCGCCCCCGGGACCAGCACCGGGCGCTCCGTCGCGGTCGACCCGGCGGCGGCGAGCGCGACCGTCACCGTCCAGCCGGTGGTGTTGGTGTAGGTGCCGGAGACCACGGCGTCGGCCACGCCGACGCCGCCGGTGGCACGGCAGGAGGCCTGCACCCCGCCGACCCCGGCGAGCACCCCGGCCCAGCCCTCCGGCACGCCCACCGAGGACGCGGCGGCGATCGTCGGACCGTCGTCGGCGGCGACGGGCTCCACGTCGACGGTGTACGCACCGGCCTCGGTGCTGCCGTCGACGACGACGCTCACGGCCGCGTCCACGGCCTCCCCCGGCTGCAGCACGGCACCCGAGCAGAACCAGACCCCGGCGCCGCCGGCCGAGGGCTCGCAGTCCAGCCCGCCGGTGACGGAGTGCGGCACCAGCCCGGCCGGCACCCGGAGGCGGACGGCCCACCCGTCGCCGGTGGGCTGGTCGCCGGTGTTGCGCACCGAGAACGGGACCGTGCCCAGACCCGGGTTGGCGGCGAGCTCGGCGTCGGCGGCCCGCGTCGTCAGCTCGGGGCCGAACGAGCCCACGCGGGTCGGCGGCAGAGCCAGCCGGCGGACCTCCAGGCCCTCCGCCCAGACCTCCGCCATCACGTCGTAGGACCCGCCGTCCCGCACGACGACGGGCACCCGCACCGTGGTCTGCTCGTCGGCGTCGATCGTGCCGAGCCTGCACAGCACCCGCTGCGGCTCCGCGGTCGCGGTGCACGGCAGGGTCTCGACCGTCAGCGGACGCGGCACGGTGCCGCCGGCACCCTGGATGGCCGAGGACGGAGCGTGCTGCATGCCCGCCGGCAGCGTGAGCCGCACGTGGGCGTCCACGGCCGGGAGCCCTCCGGGGTTGGAGACCTGGACGGTGAGGTAGTCGGTCGCGCGGGGCCGGAGCTCGGCGTCGGCGTCGGGCACATGGACGCTGACCGCGGCCGGCACCGGGATGCCGGGGTCGTCCGCGAGCCACGGCAGGTTCGCCGGGTCGGTGGGGTCCTCCTGCGGGTCCGGGCCGGGAGACGGGTCGGCCCGCCCCTCGGCGTCCGCCGACGGCCACGGGGACGCCTCGACCGCCACCGGGGCGCCGTCCGGGACCTCCTGCGCGGCGTCGGCGTCGCTGATCACCCCGAGCACGGAGACGACCCCGACCGTGGCCGCGGCCACGGCGCCGGTCGAGGCGACGACAGCCGCCCCGGACACTCCCGCGGCGCCGGCGGCACCAGCCCCTGCCGTGGCACCGGCGGCTGCCGCCGCTCCGCCGACGGCCGATCCGGCGGCCGCCCCGGTGGCCGTGCCCGCGGTGGCCGCACCGGCCGCTACGGCGCCGGCTGCTCCGGCGCCGGCCGCTCCGGCCCCGCCGGCGGCCGCGGCCCCACCCGCACCGGCGGCCGTGGAGGTCCCGGCGACGGTCGAGGCCCCGGCGGCCGTGGCGCCCGCGCTCCCGGCCGTCGCCCCGGTCCCCACGGTCCCGGCCGTCGCCCCTGCACCCGCGGCACCGGCTCCCACGCCGGCACCCGCCGCCGCGCCCGCGCCGATCGTCGCGGTGCCCAGCGGGAGCGCACCGAGGATCGCGGTCCCGGCGAGGCCGACGACGAGGGGCGCGACGACGGCGCGCATGCCGTGGGCGACGTCGCCGAGCTCGAGCACGAGGGTCCGGCAGTCCTGGCACACCTCGAGATGACGGTCGACCTTGGCGACCTCACGGCGGGCGAGCCCGCCGCGCACGTAACCACCGAGCAGGGGGTTCACCGCCCGGCAGGAGTCGGCGGGGTCGCCGCAGAGGTGCTGCTGCAGGTAGCCGACCCGCAGCCCCTCCCGGGCGCGGTAGGCCAGGGCCGAGACCCCGTTCGGCGTCAGCCCGAGGATGGGCGCCACCTGGGCGGGTGAGAGCTCCTCGACCTCCGTGTACCAGAGCACGGCCTGCCAGCGCTCGGGGAGGCCGTCGTAGGCACGGGCGACCACGGAGCTCTCGAACCCGGCCAGCGCGGGGTCCTCGGGGGACGAGGAGGGACCCATCGCGTCCTCGAAGGTCCCGTCGTCGTCGGTGGGCCGGGTGCGGCGCGCGCCGTGGGCGAGGTCGGCGGCGAGACGGCGCACGACGGTGAACAGGTACGCGCGGAAGTGGGTGTCCGGTCCGTTGCCCTGCTGCAGCACGCCGAGGACCCGCTGGAAGGCGTCGGAGACCACGTCGTCGGCGTCGCCGTCGCACCGCACGTACTGGCGCGCCAGGACCCGGGCGGCGCCGCTGTGCCGTGCGTAGAGGGCGCCGTAGGCCTCGAGGCTGCCTCCGCGCACCTCAAGGATCAGCTCGCCGTCGCTGGGAGCTGATCCGTCCGATCCCACGTAGACGTCGGTCACACTCGTCCGCTTCTCGCCCGGTTGTCGGCCTCTGCACCCGCGTCGACACGGGACGCTCACACTCTATCCGTACCCCGTGCACGTCGCCGCCCGGCCGAGCGGGCTGATCCGGGCCGGTTTCACCCGCACACGTCGCGGGTTTCTGCGTCATAGTGGGGGGCCATGAGAGTCACATCAGCATGAGCCTGCCGCCCGGCGACACCGTCGCCGTCGCCACGCGCGAACGCTGGCGCACCACGAGCCTGACGGAGGTCTGGCTGCGCCCGGGCGACTGGTACCACCCGGCCGTGGACGCGGTCGTCGAGGCCATCATCGAGGGCCGCTCGCCCGAGGCTCCCGCGCACCGGCTGGGCAACGCCCGCAGCGCCGCCGGCATCTCCCTGGACGAGACGCTGGAGGACGTCGCCTGCCTGTTCCGGACGGTGGGCTCCCCGGTCGACGTCGACGCGGTCCGCGGATCGGCCCTGGGCTGGGCGCTGGGACGGGAGCGCCGGCCCGCCCTGAGCGGTGTCCGTGATCCCGCGACCGGCCTGCCGACGGGGGACTACCTGGGCGAGCGGCTGCGCGAGACCTACGGACGGGCGGAACGTGACGGCGTCGAGGCGTCCGAGTCCCACTGCCTGGTCGTGGTGGACGTGGCCGTCGAGGCGCTGGACCCCTGGCAACGCATGGCACGCGCCGCGTCGGTGGGGCGGACCCTGGACCAGGTGTTCGGCGGCGGGCACCCGATGGCGTCCCTCAGTGACGGCGTCTTCGCCGTCCTGTGCGAGCGGTCGGCGGACATCCCGCGCCTGTCCCAGGGCGTGCGTCGCATCATCGAGCGGAACGCCCAGATCCTCGGGGTCTCCGAGACGATGCGTCGGCCGGTCCGGGTGTGGATGGAGCGGCTGCCCCGTGACCACGAGGCGGCGCTCGACCTGCTCGAGCACCTGCGGCGCTGACGGCCCGCACCGCGACACCAGGGCCCCGGACGGATCTCCCGTCCGGGGCCCTGGTCGTGCTGCGCGGCGTGCTCAGGCCTCGGTGAAGGTGAGGCAGTCGGCGTGGTGGTCGTCCTGCGGACCGGACCCGACGCGGATCGCCGAGGCGCCGCACTCGAGGTCCTTGTTGTGGACGCAGTCGATGCGCTGGCAGGCGCCGACGTGCGCGACGACCTTGTCGAGCCCGCCCTTGGTGCCGAGCGGGATGAACGTGGCGCAGGCGGCGTCACCGGGGACCCCGGCGATCGTGACGGCACCCGCGTGGCAGTCGTGGTCGTGGTTGTAGCTGCAGCCCTCCACCGAACACTCGGTGACCTCGGGCATCTCCATCAGCGTGGTCATGGCCGCTCCTCGGGTCGCTGGATCATCGCCGAACCATTTCGATGATAGGCACGTCTCGGCATTCCTGCCGAGAAACCAAAGGCGACCTCGAAAGATCAGGGGAGGCTTACCGAGCGATTCGTGAATTGCGAAAGGACGGCATTTCCAAATTCCGCGGTCGGCGCCGTCGCCTCACCCGCGGTCGCGCGAGGGACGCCACAGGACCAGCGCACCGCCCCGCTCCCGCCGCGGGTCGATGTCGAGCCGCAGCTCCGAGCGTCGCACGCGGCGGCCCAGCGGCACCGCGACGACGTCACCACCCGTGCCGGCGGCGAAGACGCGACCCTCCGCCTCGTCCCGCGCGGCGATGAGCCCCGCCAGCTCGGAGAGCCGTCGCTCGAGCTGGCCGACCTGGTGCTCGAGGTCGAGGATGCGCTTGATCCCGGCGAGGTTGATGCCCTCCTCCTGGGCGAGGCGCTGCACCTCGAGCAACCGGGCGACGTCGCGCCGGGAGTAGCGGCGCCCGCGCCCGCGGGCGCGCCGGGGCACGACCAGACCGAGCCGGTCGTACTGGCGCAGCGTCTGCGGGTGCATGCCGGACAGCTGCGCGGCCTGCGAGACCGTCAGCACCGGTGCGTCGTCGGTGACCATCTCGACCTCCCTCGCGCCCTGAGGTTACCGGTGCGTGCCTACTGGGCGGCCTGGGCGCCGAGCTCCGCGCGCACGTCGCCGGTGTCCACCTGTGCCGCGAACTCCTCCAGCGCCTGCTTCGCCGACCTGCTGAGCTTCTGCGGCACGACGACCTGGATCGTCACCAGCAGGTCGCCGGTGCGCTTCGCCGTCGCCACGCCACGACCCTTGACCCGCAGCACGCGGCCCGACGGCGTGCCCGCGGCGACCTTGAGACGCACCGTCTCGCCCGACAGCGTGGGCACCTCGACGGTCGTGCCGAGCGCCGCCTCGGCGAAGGTCACCGGCAGCGTCATGCGCAGGTTCGCGCCGTCCATCGCGTACACGGGGTGGGACTCGACGTGCACCTTGATGAGCAGGTCCCCGTCCGGGCCACCGTTCATGCCGGGCCGGCCCTTGCCGCGCAGCCGGATCTTCTGGCCGTCGTGGACCCCGGCGGGGATCCGCGCGGTCATCTTCCGGCCGTCGACGGTCAGCTCGACCGTCGTGCCCTCGACCGCCGCGCGGAAGGGCAGCGTGGCCCGCGTCTCGACGTCGGCGCCCTTCTGGCGCTGGGGCCCGCCGAACCCGGCCGGGCGTCCGCCCGCGCCCCCGCCGAACATCGATCCGAGGATGTCCTCGAAGCCGCCGCCGGTCTGCTGGTACTGGACCCGGGGGCCTCCGGGGCCGCCCGCCCGGCCGGCACCGCCGCCGAACATGGAGCTGAAGATGTCCTCGAACCCGGCCTGGCCGCCACCCGCACCGGGCGCTCCGGCGAACCGGGCGCCGCCGCCGGCCATGGAGCGCAGCGCGTCGTACTGCTTCCGCTGCTCGGGGTCGGAGAGCACCGCGTAGGCCTCGCCGATCTCCTTGAACCGCGCCTCGGCGGCGGCGTCACCCGGGTTCTGGTCCGGGTGGTACTGGCGCGCCAGCTTGCGGTACGCCTTCTTCAGGGCCGCCTCGTCGGCGTCCTTGGGAACGCCGAGCGCGGCGTAGAAGTCCTTCTCGATCCAGTCCTGGCCGGTCACGACGTTCCTTTCTGCTGCACGTGCACGAACTGCCGAACGAAGCCGGCGTCGTGCGGCTACTCCGGTCCGACGACGCCCACGCGGGCGGCGCGGACCACCTTGTCACCGATGCGGTAACCGGGCTCGACCACCAGGTTCACCGTGGTGGCGGTCGCCTCGGCGTCCGTGTTGTGCATGAGCGCCTCGTGCACGGTCGGGTCGAACTCCTCGCCCACGGCACCGAACCGCTCGATGCCGAACTTGCCGAGCGAGGCGTCGAGCTTCTCCGCGATCGCCGCCATCGGGCCGGACAGCTCGCCGTGCGACTTGGCCCGCTCGATGTCGTCGAGCACGGGCAGCAGCGCCGCGAGCACGTCCTGCGTGCCCTGGGTCCGCGCGGCCTCCTGGTCACGCAGCGCCCGGTTGCGGTAGTTGGTGAAGCTCGCGCGCTCCCGCTGGAGCGCGTCGAGGTTCTCGGCCGCCTGGGCCTTGGCCTGCAGCAGCTCGGAGTCCTCGGCGGCCTCGCCGACCGGCTCGAAGTCGAGCGCCTCCAGGGGGTCGCCCTCGCCGGACGACGACGCGGCCTCGTCGGTCTCGGGGGCGCCCTCGGGCGTCTCGCGCTTCTCGCCGGTGGTGGGGTCGACCTTGCGCTTGTCCGTGAAGTGGAAGGGGGAGTCCCCCGAGCCGCCGTTCTCCGGCGGCTCGGGGGTGCCCTGCGTCTCGTCGGACGTCACTGGGAGTCCTTCTTCTCGTCCTCGTCGTCCACGATCTCGGCGTCGACGACGTCCTCGTCGGAGCTCTCGGACTCCGACGACGGCGCGTCGCCCGCCGTGGTGCCGGCGGTGCCGGCGTCCGCACCCGCGGCCTGCTCGGCCGAGTAGAGCGCCTCGCCGATCTTCTGCGAGGAGGCACCGAGCTTCTCGTAGGCGGACTTGATCGCCTCGGCGTCCTCGCCCTCCAGGGCGGTCTTCACCGCGGCGATGTCGCCCTCGACCTCGGAGACGACGTCGGCGGGAAGCTTGTCACGGTTGTCCGCGATCTGCTTCTCCATCGAGTAGGCGAAGGACTCCGCCTGGTTGCGGGTCTCGGCCTCCTCGCGACGCTTCTTGTCCTCCTCGGCGTGCTCCTCGGCGTCCTTGACCATGCGGTCGATGTCCTCCTGCGGCAGCGCGGAGCCACCGGTGATCTTCATCGACTGCTCGGTCCCGGTGCCGCGGTCCTTGGCGGACACGTGCACGATGCCGTTGGCGTCGATGTCGAAGGTGACCTCGATCTGCGGGACGCCGCGCGGGGCCGGGGCGATGCCGGTGAGCTCGAAGGTGCCCAGCGGCTTGTTGTCCCGGGTGAACTCGCGCTCGCCCTGGAAGACCTGGATCGCCACGGAGGGCTGGTTGTCCTCGGCCGTGGAGAAGATCTCGCTGCGCTTGGTCGGGATGGCCGTGTTGCGCTCGATGAGCTTGGTCATCACGCCGCCCTTGGTCTCGATACCGAGGGAGAGCGGGGTGACGTCGATGAGCAGCACGTCCTTGCGCTCACCGCCGATGACACCGGCCTGCAGCGCGGCGCCGACGGCGACGACCTCGTCCGGGTTGACACCCTTGTTCGGGTCCTTGCCGCCGGTCAGGTCGCGCACGACGTCGGCGACGGCCGGCATCCGGGTCGAACCGCCGACCATCACGACGTGGTCGATCTCCGAGACGGAGATGCCGGCGTCGCGGATGACGGCGTGGAACGGCTCCTTGGTGCGGTCGACCAGGTCCTGCGTCATCTGCTGGAACTGCGCGCGGGTCAGCTTCTCGTCCAGGTGGACGGGGCCGTTCTCGCTCATCGACAGGTACTGCATCGAGATGTTGGTGCTCGTCGCGGAGGAGAGCTCCTTCTTGGCCTGCTCGGCCGCCTCGCGCAGGCGCTGCAGGGCGATCTTGTCCTTGGACAGGTCGACGCCCTCGGTGTTCTTCACCTGCTTGATGAGGTGCTCGACGATGCGCTGGTCCCAGTCGTCGCCGCCGAGGCGGTTGTCACCGGAGGTGGCGCGGACCTGGATGGTGGAGAAGTCGTCGTCGTCCTTGCCGACCTCGAGCAGGGAGACGTCGAAGGTGCCGCCACCGAGGTCGAATACCAGGATGAGCTCGTCCTGCTTGGACTTGTCGAGGCCGTAGGCCAGCGCGGCGGCGGTCGGCTCGTTGACGATGCGCTGGACGTTCAGGCCGGCGATCTGACCGGCGTCCTTGGTGGCCTGACGCTCGGCGTCGTTGAAGTACGCCGGGACGGTGACGACCGCGTCGGTGACGGGCTCGCCCAGGTACTCCTCGGCGTCGCGCTTCAGCTTGCCCAGGATGCGGGCGCTGATCTCCTGCGCGGTGTACTTCTTGTCGTCGATCTCGGTGGACCAGTCGGTGCCCATGTGGCGCTTGACCGAGGAGATGGTCCGGTCGACGTTGGTGACGGCCTGGCGCTTGGCGACCTCGCCGACGAGGACCTCGCCGGTCTTGGAGAACGCGACGACCGACGGGGTCGTGCGGGCGCCCTCGGCGTTGGCGATGACGGTGGGCTCGCCACCCTCCAGGACGGCGACCACCGAGTTGGTGGTGCCGAGGTCGATTCCGACAGCTCGGGACATGTTGGCACTCCTTGTTCGTGCGGGGGTTGAGTCGTCTGCACTCAACGTAAGACGCCGCCCGGCGGCTGTCCAGTCGAGAGGGACGAAGTTGAGTCTGCCTCACTCAACCTTGCACGGAGCGGCGATATTCCCACAGGTCGGAGGACATGTTCGCCGACGGTGAAGCGCCTCACATCGACGCAGTCCGCCTGGTCGCCGGGACGGCGCAGGCCATGCCCACCACCGTGACGGCGGCGGCCACCAGGAACTGCACGGCCATGTCCGTCGACCCCGCGAGAAGTCCCAGCGCCGCGGGGCCGATGATCGAACCGACCGCCAACGCGAGGAGCGTCGCACTGAAGCCGGCGGAGGGTCGCTCGGGAAAGACGTGCCCGCTCCACACGGCGAGCAGCGCCGACATCATCATGAAGCCCGGCCCGTAGAGCGCACCGGAGGCCACGACCCCCGACCAGGTTCCCGGGAACAGCCCGAGCAGCCCGATGGCACCGGCCAGCAGAGCCAGTGCGAGCAACAGGATCCGCCGCAGGCCGAACCGCCTCACCAGGTCGCCCGTGACGAGGCCGACCACCCCGACGACGCCGACGCACGCCCACAGCACCGACCGCGTGGACTCGGGCAGGCCCCGGTCCAGGGCCAGATCGGCGGCGTACGTCCAGTAGAACGCGCTCGACACCCCGAACAGGAGCGCCACCGCGAGGAGCGGCCACGAGTCACCGTTGACGAACCACCGCCAGCCCGGCCCACCGGCCCGACGTCGGGTGGCCGTCCGCCGGTAGGGCTGGGTGGGCAGCAGCCGCGCGTTCCACAGCATGCTTCCGAGGGCGAGGGCCGCGAAGACGATCCACGCGAGACGCCAGGACCCGCCGGCGACCAGCGCGACAGGTCCCGACACGGCCAGCCCGACGGCGGTTCCGGTGCTCACGACGGACAGGACCCGGTCCCGGCTCCGCGGACGGACCAGCTGGGAGACGGCGTCCGACAGGGGCGCCCACGCCCACCCCGGACTGGTGCTGGCGAGCAGTGCACCCGTCGCCATCACACCGGCGTGCGGGGCCAGGGCGATGAGCGTCATCCCGACGGTCGCGCACGCCCCGGCCAGGACCACGGGCAGTCGCGGGCCGAAGCGGGCGGCGAGCACGCCGCCCGCCAGCAGTGCCAGCAGGTAGCTCGCGTAGCTACCACCCGAGACGAGTCCGAGCGTCTCGGTCGACAGGCCGAACTCGTCCTCGAACACCGGGACGAACAGTCCGTAGCCGTAACGGGCGAACCCGAAGGAGACCCCGATGATCGACATCCCGGCCAGTCCGACGTGCCACGGTCCGACAGTCATGCGTGCCTCCCGGCCGCGAGCCGGTCTCTCGCACGCGGCCCGGTTCCAGCCCACCAGCCGTGGCTGCTCCTGACAAGGGGAACAGGTCGCGCACAGACCTGTCATCCGTCCGTCGGGGTATCGACCACAGCCACGGTGTCATCCGCCAGCGACCCCGTGACCGGGACCGGGGCCCATTCCTGAGAACCCTCGGCCGACCCGGCGTAGCCCGACGTCACGTAGGCGAGACAGGCCAACGCCCGGTCGTCGAACTGGTACCAGGCGGCGGCGGTGGGGTACACCGCGACGACGTCCACGCGATACCCGCCCTCGACCGACAGGTCCTGCTGGCGGCACGACGCGGTGGCGCGCCTGGCCAGCTCCGACTCACCGGGGTACTCGACGGGATCCCGGGGAGCGTCGTCCAGCACCAGCACGGGCCAGGCCCCCGTCTCGACCACCTCACCCGTGTGCGGTTCGTCGCAGTCGAGCACACCCACCTGCCCCAAAGCTGCCTCCGGGGCCTCGGGCTCGGTCAGGTCGAGGCAGTCTCCGGCCCGGAGCGCACCCCGGTCCTTGGTCTCCACGGTGTCGCCGAACACCGCTCCCCCGCCGAAGGCGACCGCCAGCGCGACGACGGCGGGCCAGACCCACCACGGGGTCCGGCGGCGCGGGACCGGCTCCTCGGCCGCACCGGACGGACCTGCTCCCGTCGATGCACCCCCGTTCGACGAGGTGTGCGCCGGCGCGGGGCCGTGCTGCTTCTTGTCGACGTCGTGCTCGACGATGCTCAGCAGGAACCGCAGCACGCCGAAGATCACGAACGCCCGCACGATCACCAGCGCGAGGCCCACGTCGAACTCGTAACCCGTGACGGGCTGCTCCCACCCGAGCGTGGCCGGCACGTCGAGCGGGAAGGCGTCCCAGGTCATCCAGAAGACGAGCTCTCCCGCCCGGGCGAAGGACGTTCCCGACCCCACGAGCGCCGCGACGCCGTAGACCATCCACAAGATGAACCAGAGGGCCGACAGCGCGGCCATCGATCCGGGGCGCACGCCGTGGTGCCCCGTCGCGCGGTTGACGAAGAAGAGCACGACCGCCGTGGCCGCACTGCCGAACGCCACCACCGAGACCCACGGGTCTACCGGGACGACGTGGGTCGCTCGGAGCAGGAGGACCAGGACGACCGCCGTGACGGCCCAGGCCAGCCCGTGCATCGGGAGCCAGCGGCGGTCGCACAGATCGACGAAGCCGCCGTGCAGCTCGCGTGCTCGCGACCTGACCTGCGGCACCGCGTGAACGGTGACCGCGTCGCGCACGAGCGACAGCGGGCTCCTCGGCGAGCCCTCGACCTCGGACATGATCCGCTCCGACGCGATCGACGGACGGCCCGGCGGGCCGTCGAGCACCATCTACCGGAGAAGAGCGACACCGCACCGACGCTGATACGGGACGGACGTGCACCGTTCGTTCACGAGTCGTCTGCTCCCCCGGTACGGCCGACCCCCTAGTGTGAAGCCATTCACATCACAGGCATCACCTCACGACCGCGGCTGAGAAGTCGACACCCCCGACGACGAGGACGTCCATGACCTCCGCCGCACTGCGCGCCGACAACCCTGTCACCAGCACCTACGCCGCCCTGTCCCGCACCGTCCGGGACGCCGGTCTGCTGCGCAGGACACCCCGCTACTACCTGTGGACCCTCGGCGTGCTGACCGCCGCGCTGGGCGGGATCGTCACGGGTTCCGTCCTCCTGGGCGACTCCTGGTTCCAGCTCCTCATGGCCGGTGCGCTGGGCCTGGTCCTGACCCAGTTCTCGTTCGTCGCGCACGAGGCGGCGCACAAGCAGGTGTTCGCCTCCGGACCGGTCAACGATCGCGTCGGGCGCATCCTCGCCAACGGGGTGGCCGGCATCAGCTACTCCTGGTGGATGTCCAAGCACACGCGCCACCACGCCAACCCGAACAAGGTCGGCAAGGACCCGGACATCGCGATGGACACCATCGCGTTCACCGAGGAGCAGGCCCGCGAGCAGAAGGGCTTCCTGGCGCTGATCAACCGCTACCAGGGCTGGTTGTTCTTCCCGCTCCTCACCCTCGAGGGCGTGAACCTGCACGTCACCTCGATCCGGTCCCTCTTCACCGGGAGGCCGGACACCCTGCGCGCCCGTATCAACGAGCTCGTCGTGATCGGCCTGCGCCTGAGCCTGTACCTCGCGGTGCTGTTCGTGTTCCTGCCCGTCGGGCTGGCCTTCGCGTTCCTCGGTGTGCAGATGGCCGTGTTCGGCGTCTACATGGGCGCCTCGTTCGCCCCGAACCACAAGGGCATGGCGCTGATCCCCGCGGACAGCAAGCTGGACTTCCTGTCCAAGCAGGTGCTGACCTCGCGCAACATCCGCGGCGGCTGGTGGATGAACATCCTCATGGGCGGCCTGAACTTCCAGATCGAGCACCACCTGTTTCCCTCCATGCCGCGCCCCCACCTGGCCCGGGCCCGGGAGATCGTCCGCGAGCACTGTGCGCACCTGGGCATCCCGTACACGGAGACGAGCCTGGTGGCCTCCTACGGCATCGTCGTGCGCTACCTGAACCGGGTGGGCCTCCAGGCCCGCGACCCGTTCGACTGCCCGATGTTCCACCAGCTGCGCGGGCGCTGAGGAGTCGGGGCGAGGGCGGCGGCGGTGCTCGGACCTGCCGCCGCGCTCACACGATCTCGACGCGGTCGGCCTGCGGTCCCCGGTCGCTCTGGCGCACCGTGAACCGGACCCGGTCGCCCTCCTCCAGCATCTCGGCGCCCCGCACCACCGACACGTGCACGAACAGGTCCTCGCCGCCGTCGTCGGGCGCGATGAACCCGAAGCCGCGGTCCGCGTCGTACCGTGCGACGGTCCCTTCGCCTCCCCGCACCGGCCCGCGGGATGCGGGCGGACGGCCCGGTCGACCGCGGCCCGCCACGTCACGCCCGCTCCCCGCGCCCCGCACGACCTGGACGTTGCGGGCGTTCGGCCCCCGGTCGCCGTCGACGACGTCGAACGTCACCCGCGCGCCCTCGGAGAGCTCGGACGTCCCCCGGCCGAGCGCCTTGACGTGGACGAAGACGTCCTCGCCGCCCGCGTCCGGAGCGATGAACCCGAAGCCCTTGGCCTCGTCGAAGAAGGACACGGTGCCGTCGGCACCGTCCGAGGCCGGCTTCGCGGCCTCCGCCGCGAGCGGGAGCAGGTGGTCCGCCTGCGGCCCCTTCTCCCCCTCGACGACGAGGAACGCCACGCGCTGCCCCTCCGTGATGACGCCGCCGGTGACGATGGCCGAGCTGTGGACGAAGATCTCGCCGCGGCCGCCGTCAGGCGTGACGAAGCCGTAGCCCTTGGTCGGCTCGTACCAGCTGACCGTGCCGAGCACGCCCAGCGGCGCATCGGCAGGCTGGTCGCCCGTGACACGGACCCGGCGCGCCTGCGGGCCCCGGTCACCCTCGCCCACCTCGAACTCGACGGACTGCCCCTCGCGGAGCTGCTTCGGTCCCGTGCCACCGCCGACGATCTCGGACGCATGCACGAACAGGTCGTCGGCGTCGTTCCCTCGGTCGATGAAACCGAACCCTCGGTCGGCGTCGAACCATCGGACGGTTCCCTGGTGCACGAAGAGCTCCTCGTTGGTGGTGGACGGTGCTGTCATCCAGTGTCCCCCCACAGCACCCCTGACAGGTGCGCCCGGCCGCCGCCGTCGCCCCCGGGGCCTGTCCGGAACCTCACACCGCTCAGGTCACGCGCGCGATCGCGAACCCGTCCCACCCCTTGGCCCCGACCGTCTGGAGCGCGGTCGCGGTCAGCCGCGGGTCGCTCCCCAGGGCGTGCAGGAACTCCCGCACCCCGACGACGTCCGGGTCGTCGTCCTCCGGGTCGACGACGGCTCCCCGGCGGACCACGTTGTCCCCCACGATGACGCTGCCGGGCCGCGTCACGCGCAGCGCCAGCTCGAGGTAGGCGGGCATGTTCGCCTTGTCGGCGTCGACGAACACGAGGTCGTACGGCTCCGCACCGCGGTCGGCGAGGCGTGCCACGACGTCCAGCGCGCGCCCCACCTCGATACGCACCAGCGGGCCGACGCCGGCACGGTCGACGTTCTCCCGCGCGACCTCGGCGTGCCGCGGGTCGAGCTCCACCGTCGTCACGTGCCCCGCTCCCCCCACCGCGCGGGCGAGCCAGATGGTGGAGTAGCCGGCGAGCGTGCCGATCTCCAGCACCCGCCGGGCACCGGAGACCTGTGCGAGCAGCGCGAGGAACGCCCCCTGGGTCGCCGTGACCTCGATCGGGGGCAGACCGCGCTCCCGCCCGCGGTCCCGCGCGGCGACGAGCGCCGCGTCCTCCTCCACGAGCTCGCCGGCCAGGTAGGCGTCGACCTCGGACCAGCTCTGCTCCGCGCTCGCCATACCGCCGATGATGGCACCGAACCCGTCCGCACGGGCGGTCGTGGCACGCCGTAGGATCGTCGCGTGCTCACTTCGCTCCGTCGCGGCATCGCGCGTCTGTACTGGCGGATCAGCCAGTGGCGGCTGAAGACCGAACCGGCCCCCGACCGGACCGGCATCCTCATCGGCGCCCCGCACACCTCCAACTGGGACTTCGTCCTCATGCTCGCCATCGCCTGGCGGCTGGGGATCGACGTGCGCTGGTTGGGCAAGCACACCTTGTTCACCGGGTGGCGGGGACCGATCATGCGCGCCCTGGGCGGCATCCCGGTGGACCGCCGGGACCCGTCGCGCGTCGTCGACGACATCGTCGACCGGGTCGCGGCCGGGGAGACCTTCCACCTCGTGGTGACACCCGAGGGCACCCGCTCGGGCAACGGCTGGAAGTCGGGGTTCTACCGGATCGCCCGCGAGGCGGACCTGCCCATCACCCTGGGGTACGTCGACCGGACCACGATGACCACGGGTCTGGGCCCGACCATGGAGCTGACCGGCGAGGTCACGATGGACATGGACCGGATCCGCGCCTTCTACGCCGACAAGGCGGGCGTCCGGCCCGAGCTGCGCACCGAACCGCGCCTGCGCTCCGAGGACAACTGACCGGGAACCGGAGCGGCCGGAGTCGCACTTCACCCCCGAGCACCACGCGCGGACCGTCCCGGACGAGCTCGCCGCGCACCGCGCCGGCCGCACCGTCCCGTGCGTCCTGGCGCGCGACAGCGAGGTCGTCGGCCGCGTCACGCTGAGCGACGTCGTGGCCGGCCCGTTCCGCAACGCCCACCTCGGCTACTGGCTCGCCGGCGCCGTCACGGGACACGGCGTGATGACCGCCGCCGTCGAGGCGCTCGTCACCCATGCACGGGACGCCGTCGGTCTGCACCGTCTGCAGGCCGCGACGCTGCCGCACAACCACGACTCGCAGGGCGTGCTCGCCCGGACCGGCTTCGAGAAGATCGGCTACGCCCCGCGCTACCTGCAGATCGCGGGCGCCTGGCAGGACCACGTCCTGTTCCAGCGGATCCTGCACGACTGAGACGTCGGCGCTGGTCGACCGGGCCTGCACACAGCAGCGTCCCGCCCGGCCGTCGGGGGAAGACGGCCGGACGGGACGTGTCCCACGGGTCCTACGCGGGCTCGTGGGCGATCAGGACCGGGCAGGGTGCGTGCCGCACCAGCCGGTCGGGCATCGACCCCAGCACCCGGCCGACCATCGGCGAGTGCTTGCGTCCGCCGACGACGGCGAGGTCGTGCCGGTTGAGCCGCTGCTGCAGGACGTCGATCGGCACCCCGGTGACGACCTCCGTCGACACCTCGACGTCCGGGAACTTGTCGGTCCAGCGCGACATGATGTCCGTCATCGCCTTCATGGCCTCGTCCCGGTACTCCTGCGAGAGCGCACTGGCCATGGCGTACGGCCCGGCGATGAAGTCCGGGTGCACGGCGTGCACCACGAGCAGCGGCGCCGCGGCGCAGTCGGCCTCCCCGAACGCCTGCTCCAGGACGCGGTCGGCCTGCTCGTCGGTGTCGACGGCGGCTACGACCCGCCAGATCGGGCCGACGCTGTCGCTCGGGGTGACGGAGTGCTGCGCGACCGGGTCGGTCGGCACCACGACGACGGATCCGTGCGCCATCGCCGCCACGGCGGACGAGACGGATCCCAGCACCACCCGGTCGATGCCGCCGAGGCCGCGCTGTCCGACCACGACGACGCTCTCGGGACCGGTGTGGCCCACGAGCACGCCGGCCGGCGTGCCGGAGACGACCTCCCACGAGACCTCGTCCGCGACGGGGGCTGCGGTGGGCCGGTGCTCGCGGAGCTCGACCAGCCGTTCCGCGGCCCGGGAGATCCCCTCCTCCGCCCGCTCGCGGATCGCCTGCTCCCCGAGGCCGAAGCCCGGCTCGGCCGGAGTCGTCGGAACGGTGTACGCGCTCACCACGGTCAGGGTTCCCTGTCGGCGTACGGCTTCGGCGGCCGCCCAGTCGAGGGCCTGCTCACCGGCGATCGAACCGTCGATGCCGACGATCACTCGTGTGCTCTTCATGACGACCTCCTTGGTCTTGCCCCTAGTAGGCCACGGACGCACCGCCGCCCGGCAGTGCCTCTCGCCTCCCCCTGGCAGGCCGAAGGTCCCGGGCCGGACAGCCCTGGTCCCGCTACGGTGAACAGGTGCACGACGACGACGTGGACCGCCTGCTCGCGGCCGTGGTCTCGGTCGGGAGGGGTCTCGACCTCGAGACCACGCTGCAGCGCCTCGTGGAGACGGCGTCCGACGTCGTCGACGCGAGGTACGCCGCGCTCGGGATCCTCGGCGAGGACCAACGGATCGCGCGGTTCCTCACCGTCGGGCTCACCCCCGAGGAGATCCGCGCGATCGGCCCCTACCCGACGGGCAAGGGCCTCCTCGGGGAGCTGGTCCGGCACCCGGAGTCGCTCCGCCTGGCCGACATGAGCGCCGACCCCCGGTCGGTCGGGTTCCCGGCCCACCACCCCCCGATGCGGACGTTCCTCGGCGTCCCGCTGCGCGTCCGGGGCCGCCCGTTCGGCAACCTGTACCTCACCGAGAAGCGCGGCGGCGGCGAGTTCACGGCCCGCGACCAGCACCTGGCCGAGGGACTCGCGGCCGCGGCCAGCGTCGCCGTGGAGAACGCGCGGCTGTACTCCGCGGCCCGGCTGCGCGAGCGGTGGGCCCGTGGGAACCACCAGATCTCGCGGGAGATCGCCTCGGGCTCCTCGCCGGACTCGGTGATGGACGTCGTCGCCCGGGAGGCCATGCACGTGGCCGAGGCGGACACCGCCGTCCTGGCGATCCGCGCCGACGACGCCGACCAGCTCGTCATCCGCTCGGCCTGCGGTGCCGGGGTCGACGGCCTGGTCGGCACGGCCCTGCCGACGCGTGGCACGTTCGCCGCCGACGCCTACGTCTCCGGCCAGCCCGTGACGACGGCGGACGCGGCCACCGACGACCGCACCACCCCGGCGTTCCGGCCGGTCGACGTCGTCGGCCCGCTGGCCGCGGTACCCCTGGGCGGGCCGGGCGAGACGATCGGCATCCTCACCGTCGGGCGGCGACGCCACACCCCGCCGTTCTCGAGCGTCGCCATCGACTCGCTGCAGGCCTTCGCGGCGCAGACCGCCGTCGCGCTCGAGCTGGCGCAACGTCGTCGGGACGGGGAACGCCTCGCGGTGATCCGCGACCGCGACCGGATCGCGCGCGACCTGCACGACCTGGCGATCCAGCGGCTGTACGCCACCGGGCTGAGCCTGGAGGCGGTCGGGCGCCGGCTGGAGCGGGACGGTCTCGACCAGGACGCCGACCGCGTGGGACGTGCCGTGGACGACCTCGACGACACCATCAGCCTCATCCGCACCACCATCCACGGCCTGCACCAGCCCGAGGCGCAGGACCGTCGGGCCGGCATCAAGGCCCGGCTCATCGCCGAGTGCGACGCGGCCGCGCGGACGCTGGGTTTCCATCCCGCCCTGCGGATGTCCGGCCCGATCGACACGGTGGTGCCGGCGGTCGTCGCCGACCACCTCGTGGCCGTGCTGCGCGAGGCGTTGTCGAACGTGGCCCGGCACGCGCACGCCGGACGGGTCGACGTCTCGGTCGACGCGATCGAGTCGCTCCGGCTCGTCGTGCGCGACGACGGACGTGGCATCCCGGACGACGCCGCCCCCAGCGGCCTGCGGAACATGGAGGAGCGGTCGGCCGAGCTCGGGGGGACGTTCGAGGTCGACACCGGCCCGGGCGGCACGACGGTCCGCTGGCGGGTGCCGCTCAGACGGTGATCAGTGCCGGTCCTCGAGGCGGGTGGCGAGCACGGCGGCCTGCACGCGGCGTTCCAGCCCCAGCTTGGCCAGGATGCTGGAGACGTAGTTCTTCACGGTCTTCTCGGCCAGGTACAGCTCGGCACCGATCTGCCGGTTGGTCATCCCCTGCCCGATGAGGGCGAGGACCCGCTGCTCCTGCTCGGTCAGCCCGGCCAAGGGGTCGTCGTCGTGGCGGTCCTGCGCCCGCATGCGCTGCATCACCGCGGCGGTGGTGCGGGGGTCGAGCGTGGAACCCCCGGCCGCGACCGTGCGGATCGCGGCGACGATGTCGGTCCCGCGGACCTGCTTGAGCACGTAGCCGGCAGCACCGGCCATGATCGCGTCGAACAGCGCCTCGTCGTCGTCGAACGAGGTGAGCATGAGGCAGGCCACGTCCATGCGCGAGTGCAGCTCCCGGCACACGGTCACCCCGTCGCCGTCGGGCAGGCGCACGTCCAGCACGACGACGTCCGGGGTGAGAGCGGGGATGCGAGCGAGGGCCTGGGCGGCGGTGCCGGCCTCGCCGACCACCTCGAGGTCCGGTTCGGCCTCGATGAGGTCGGCGACACCGCGACGGACGATCTCGTGATCGTCCACGAGGAAGACCCGCACACTCGGCTCGCCCATGGCTCTACGCTACGCAGTCGACGTCAGCGCAGCCAGGGGAGACGCTGAACCAGCTCGGTGGAGCCCCAGCGCTTGCCGAGACCGAGCGTGTCGCCGGCGAGGATGGCGGCCAGGCCGACCAGCAGGACGGCGTCGACCAGGTGGTAGTCGACGAACGGGTTGTTCTCCAGCGGCAGCGAGGCGAGCCACATGAGCAGCATGAGGATCGCGCCGGAGACGGCG
Source organism: Isoptericola sp. b515 (assembly GCF_030588125.1). Lineage (NCBI taxonomy): Bacteria > Bacillati > Actinomycetota > Actinomycetes > Micrococcales > Promicromonosporaceae > Isoptericola > Isoptericola sp. b515. The sequence continues at coordinate 240,059 of NZ_JAUQYR010000005.1, forward strand.
GCGACACGCATGCCGATACCGAGCAGCAGCGCGAGGCCGATGCCGAGCAGCCCGAGCATGAACAGCCAGTCGATGAAGACGTTGTTCGCGAGCGAGCTGAAGAAGTCGCCGAACGTCCCCTCGGCGTTGCTGAGGTAGCCGGTGGTGGGCGAGCCGCCCGAGATCCAGGCCCGCTCGGCGGGCGTGGCGACGCCCAGACCGAAGGTCTTGTCGAAGAAGGCCCAGAGGAACTCGACGGCGAGCAGCAGCCGGACGACGGCGAACGTGTACGCCGCGGCCGGTGAGAGCGAGGTCTCGCGCACGGTGGGGGTCGATGCCTGGTGCGCGGAGGCGGTGGTCATGACGATCTCCTCCTTCGACCGGGAACTCCGGTCCTGGGCACCGGGCGGTTCCCGGTGTCAGCACCAGACTCGCGGTCCCGTGCCCCCGGGGGCAGGGTGCAACGGCCCTGACCTGCGGGCCCATGGTCCCGCCCCCGGGGCCGAAGGTCCCGATCAGGACACCGAGGGCTCCGCGGGGACGCGCTCGGCGTCCGTCCCCTCGCCGTCGACGTCGTCCCGGTCCCCGTCGACGCCGGGCGCGGCCACGACGGCGACGACCCGGGGCTCCGTGAGCACGGCCGCCGGCCGCCGACGTCGTCGCCGGACGACGAGCCACGGGACCAGCACCAGCAGGGCCAGTCCCACGAGGGCACCGATCACGAGCGCGATCCCGACCCACGGCGCGCGGTCGGCCCGCTCCGTGGTCTCGGTGGCGGCCAGCTGCGCCCTCTCGAGGTCCCCCGATGCGAGCGCCTCGGCGGCCTCGGTCGCCGACGCCTCCGCTGCGAGCACGCGCTCGCCCAGCTCGGTGACGGGGTCACGGTCGGCGGCGACCGCCTCCGTGGCGGCGTGCACCTGCTCCAGGGTGTCCGTGGTCCGGGGCAGCAGGTCGCCCACCTCGGTGAGGTCCGAGACCGACCCGGCGTCCTCGTAGGCGGCCCGGATGCTGTCCGGGACGCCCAGGCCCGTGCGTGCGGCGGCCTCCTGCAGGGCCGACGCCTCCACGGTCAGCGGGTCGAGGACCTCGAACACCTCTCCCGCCTCGTCGTAGTCCCAGACCGTCATGGCGCGGCGCAGCGTGTACGGGGCGGCCCAGTCGCCGTCGGCGGTGTCGAGACGCTCGTACTCGGCCCGGGCGTCGGCACGCTCGGCGAGCTGCTTCTTCTGGGGTCCCGTCGCCACCCACTGCCGGAAGACCTTCGTGCCGTCCACCCCGCCGCGCTCGGCGGCCAGGTCCAGGAACCGCTTCCAGTCGACCGTGCCGAAGCGGTGCTCGGTGCTGCCCGCCGGCTCGTAGGCGCTCTCGCCGGCCACCGCCGACCGGACCACCTCGGTGAACGTCTCGTCGTCCAGGTCGCCCAGCAGCTTCTCGACCACCGTGTAGGAGGCGGCGTACCCGTAGTCCTCGCGCGCGACGTTCCCTCCGTCGGACCACTTGTTCAGCGCCACGGCCCCCTGGGCGTCCCGCTTCGGCGCCTTGCGCGGGGTGCCCTTGCCGTCGAGGGAGTCGATGACGCGGAAGGCGGTCACCTCGGTCAGTCCCTCGGACAGCCAGCGCTCGCGCACCGTGTCCTCGTTGAACCAGGCGTGCCCGAGCTCGTGGAACAGCGTGGCCTCGTCGAGGTCCTCGGCGAGGACGATCTCGCGGCCCGTCTCGTCGTACCAGGCGTAGCCGAGCACCTGGGGGGAGACGTCCTCGCGGATGACCTCGATGTCGCCCGGCCAGTCGGATCCGGTCAGCCCCTCGATCACCGGCAGCCCCTGCGACACCCGGTCGGCGGCGAAGTAGAGCCACGCGTCGTCACCGCGGAAGGCCTGCAGGGTCAGGCTGGTGTCCCCGACCTCGATCTCCCGCTCGTCGGAGCGCTCGTGGTCACGCAGGGACACCACCGCCCAGGTGCCCACGTCCTCGATGTGGTCGTCGAGGGAGTACACGGTGCGCTTGCCCTCGGTGTCCGGGGTGAAGCGTGCGGTGGCGTCGAACGTCATCGAGCTCGGGGCGTCGACCTCGACGCTGGTCCTGCCCTCGTCGCCGTAGGCGAAGACCGCGAACGTGCCGTACCCCGGGCCGACCCGCGCCCAGCGGTCCGACCGGATCGGGTCGCCGGCGATCGTGTAGGTCCACTCGATGGTGCGCGACCGGCCGTACCGCAGCGGGGAGAACCCGGCGGTCGCCCACCGGATGTTCGGGTCCTCCGAGTCGACGGTCGAGATCCTCAGGTCGACGCCGCCGCTGCTCGCCCGGAGGTTCTTCGCGCTGGACGGCACGCCGATGCCGTAGGCGTCCCAGTAGTAGTAGGTGTTGCCCCGGTCGGGGGTGACGTTGGTGATCGTGGTCGTCACCGTGGCGGTGACCTTGCCCTTCTTCGACACCACGTACCGCGCGTGGGACTCCTCGGTGATCCCGCCCGCGGCGGCCGCCGGGACGACACCCGCCGGCACGGCCACGAGGCCGGCCAGCGCCAGTCCCGCCACGAGCAGCGTCGTCATCGTGCGGCGGACGAACCGTCCCCCGCGCCTGCGTTCGGTCTGGTCCGTCCGTGCCACACACACCCCGTCGTCGTCCCGGCGGTCACGGTGGCCGCCGCGCGCCGATCGTAGCGGCTGGCGCGCCGCAGCAGAAGGCCTGGTCAGGCGCGGTCTCGGCCCGCGACCGTCGAGGCCGCCCCGCTCGCGTGCTGACACGGCGTGCGGTACACCGGGAGGGTCAGCGTCGACGACCTGGGGGTACCTCATGCAGAACGACGCCGGAGCCATGACGATCGCACTGCTGACCGCCTGTTCCGAACCGGACCTGGGGATCCGCTCCACCATCGTCCAGGAGCTGCTCGACGAGGCCAGCCAGGACGCGCACCTGGCGCGCCAGGTGATGACCACGATGCTCACGGCGTCGGTGCTCTCCCTGCGGGCCTACTCGGAGGCCACCGCGCGCGAGCCCGGGACCGTCCTGCAGGCGCTCGGCATCTCCTGGTCGCGCCGGACGCTCGGCGTCTGAGTCGTCCGTCCCGCGTGCCCCCGCGACGGGAGTGCGCGGTCAGCGCTCCGCGTCGCGGAGCACGCGCAGCACGTTGCCGCTGGTGAGGCGGCCGAGGTCCGCGTCGGACCAGCCTCGCTCCGCCAGCGCCTCCAGCAGCGCCGGGTAGCCGGACACGTCCGCGAGCTCGGGGGCGAACCCGCTGGCACCGTCGTAGTCCCCGCCGAGGCCGACGTGCTCGACGCCGGCCACCTCGCGCACGTGCTCGACGTGGGCGACGACGTCGGCCAGGCGCGTGGGCGGTGCGGGCCGGGTCTCGCGCCAGTCCGCGAGGAACGCGCTGAACGCCAGGTAGTCGGTCGCGCGGATCCCCTGCTCGGCGGCGGCCGCGGCGGCCTCGTCCTTCCACTCCGCCACCGCCGGCGTGACGAAGTGCGGCACGAAGGTGACCATGCAGACGCCACCGTTGCCCGCCAGCCGGCCCAGGACGTCGTCCGGCACGTTGCGCGGCACGTCGCAGACGGCGCGGGCGCTCGAGTGGGAGAAGACCACCGGCGCCGTCGTGACGTCGAGCGCGGCGTGCATGGTGCCCGCGGCGACGTGCGAGAGGTCGACGAGCATGCCGAGGCGGTTCATCTCGCGCACGACCTCGCGGCCGAAGTCGTTCAGGCCGCCGTGCTCGCTCGGCTCGTCCGTGGCGGAGTCCGCCCACGGCGTGGAGTCGTTGTGGGTCAGCGTCATGTACCGCACGCCGAGCTCGTGGAACATGCGCAGCACGCCGAGGGAGCCGTCGATCGAGTGCCCGCCCTCGGCGCCCAGCAGGCTCGCGATGCGCCCGTGGGACCAGGCGTCCTCGACCTCCGCGGCGGTCGTGGCGAGCTGCAGCTGGTCCGGGTACCGCTCGACCATGCGGTGCACGCCGTCGATCTGCTCCAGCGTCGCCACCACGGCGTCCGCCCCGGGGATGGTGGTCGGCACGTAGACCGACCAGAACTGCGCCCCCACTCCCCCGGCTCGCAGCCGGGGGATGTCCGTGTGGGTGCGGTCCGCCGTCGGCCCCGCGATGTCGAGCAGGTCCCAGTCGTAGCCGACCTGCTCGCGGGCCTCCCAGGCCAGGTCGTTGTGCCCGTCGGCCACGGGGTGCTCGGCCAGCAGGGCGCGGATCCGATCGCTCACCATGTCGGCGACCCTAGCGCCGGTCGCCCCCGCCGGCCGAGCGGCGGCTCAGTGCTCCGCGCCGAGCTTGCCGGCGAGGCGGTCCAGCCGCTCCCGGCTGTCGTCGTTGAGCCCGCGGAACTCCACGGTCTTGCCGTGCACGGCGTACTTGTGCTCGACGGCGTCGAGCGCGGCGACGGTCGAGGCGTCCCAGATGTGGGCGTTGGACATGTCGATGATCACGCGCTGCTCGTCGCCGGAGTAGTCGAACTGGTAGACGAGGTCGTTCGACGACGCGAAGAACAGCTCGCCGTCGACGGCGTAGACGCGCTCGCCGTCCTCGTCGGAGGCGTCCAGCCGGGTGACCGTCGTCAGGTGCGCGACCCGCTGGGCGAACAGCACGGCCGCGACCACCACACCGGCCACCACGCCGTAGGCGAGGTTGTGCGTCCACACGGTGACGACGACCGTCGAGAGCATGACGCCCGTCTCGGCCCACGGCATGTTGCGCAGGGTCGAGGGGTGGACCGAGTGCCAGTCGAACGTGGCCACCGAGACCATGATCATCACGGCCACGAGGGCCGCCATCGGGATGACCGACACGACGTCACCGAGGGTGACGACGAGGATCAGCAGGAAGATGCCGGCCAGGAAGGTCGACAGCCGGGTGCGCGCGCCGGAGACCTTCACGTTGATCATCGTCTGGCCGATCATGGCGCAGCCGCCCATCCCGCCGAAGAACCCGGTGACGAGGTTGGCCACTCCCTGGCCCCACGTCTCGCGGGTCTTGTTCGAGTGGGTGTCGGTGACGTCGTCGACGAGCTTGGCGGTCAGCAGCGACTCGATGATCCCGACCAGCGCCATGGCGAACGCGTAGGGCGCGATGATCTGCAGCGCCTCCAGGGTCAGCGGGACGTCCGGGAAGAACAGCGCCGGCAGGGAGTCGGGCAGGTCGCCCTGGTCGCCGACGGTGGGCACCGCGATCGCCGCGACGACGGTGAGGATCGTCAGGAGCACGATGGCGACCAGCGGCGCCGGGACGACCTTGGTCAGCCGGGGGAAGAACACCATGATCGCGAGGCCGGCGGCCACGAGCGCGAAGACCGTCCAGCGCTGGTCGGAGGGCACCGCGTCGCCGAACAGGTGCGGGATCTGCGAGGTGAAGATGAGGATCGCGAGGGCGTTGACGAACCCGACCATCACCGAGCGGGGGATGAACCGCATGAGCCGCGCGACGCCGATCAGGCCGAGCACGACCTGGATCACCCCGCCGAGGATCACGGTGGCGATGAGGTAGTCCAGCCCGTGGTCGCGCACGACCGGGGCGATGACCAGGGCGATGGCACCGGTGGCGGCGGAGATCATCGCCGGCCGGCCGCCGACGAACGCGATGGTGACGGCCATCGTGAACGAGGCGAACAGCCCGATCTTGGGGTCCACGCCCGCGATGATCGAGAACGCGATGGCCTCGGGGATGAGCGCCAGCGCCACGACGAGCCCGGCGAGCACCTCGGTGCGCAGCCGCGTCATCGAGCTGAAGGCGGCCCGGAAGGAGCCGGACGAGGTCGCCTCGGGGGCGCCGGTGACGGGCTGGGGCTCGGGGGCCGGGTCGGGCAGGGAGGCACGCAGGTCGGTCGACACGCGGAGGCTTCCTCTCGGTTCGGTGGCGCCGTGGGCGCACGGCAGACCGAGAGGGACCGCTCGACGACGGGCTCCCGGCCGGGGACAGGGCTCAAGGGGCGCGGCGTCGCGCGAAGGATTCGGGTGTCGCGACCGACGGCGCCGGACGCACGTCGGCCCGCGACGGGGCAACTCTACCCTCACGTGAGGGTAGAGTTCATCCTCGTGTCTCACGATCCGGCCATGCATCACATCGGGGCCGTCGCCGAGCGGACGGGCCTGTCGTTGCGCACGCTGCGCCACTACGACGAGGTCGGGCTGCTGCGCCCCTCGGCACGGTCCGAGGGCGGGTTCCGGCTCTACACCGACGCCGACGTCGAGCGGCTGCTGCTGATCCGCCGCATGAAGCCGCTGGGGTTCTCCCTGGAGGAGATGTCGGACCTGCTGCGGGTCGCCGACACGCTCGGTGCCGAGGCCGTGGGCCCGGACGAGCGTCCTGCCGCCCGGGACCGGCTCGCCGGCTACGTGACCGCGGCGGAGGAACGGCGCGCCGACCTGGCGCGCAAGCTCGAGATGGCCGACGAGCTGATCGCTCTGCTGCACCGGCTCTGACCGCGCCGGGTCAGCACCGATCCGCGCGGGTCAGGACCAAATACGCCGGGTCAGGACCAGCCCCCACGAGTCAGGACGGCCGGACTACCGCCGTCCTCCCCGGAGCCTGTCGATCTCGCGCCTCTCCTTCTTGGTGGGCCGGCCGGCACCCCGCTCCCGCAGGCCGACCGCGGCCCGCTCCGCACGCGTCGGCACCGGCGGGCTCTGGTCCTCGTAGGCCTTGACCGCCAGCGGTGCGCCGACGCGCTTGGGCAGCAGCTCGCGCACCACGACGATGCGCTGGCGCAGCGGGTCCTGCCAGGTCACGCGGTCGCCGACCTGGACCTGCGTGGCCGGCTTGGCGACGGTGCCGTTGACGCGCACCTTGCCGGAGCGCAGCGTCGAGGCCGCGACCGACCGGCTCTTGAAGAGCCGGACCGCCCACAGCCAGATGTCGATCCGCATCCGTCCACTCTGCCACGTCCTGCCTCGCGCGAATCGGTCCTGACCCGGCAGATTCTGTCCTGACCCGCGGGTCAGGGCTCGCGCACCACCACGGCGGTCGCGACCCGGGCGTCGGCACCGGTCACCGCGTGCACCGGACCCGTGAGGTCCACGCGGGCCCGAGGTGTCGCCGTCCCGGGCACCTGACGCTTGGGGGCGACCCGCTCGTTCCGGATCGCACCGCCCGTCACGTGCCGCAGGTCACCGGCCTCGCCCGCCACGGCAGCGGCGTGCGACCCGACCCAGACGTCCACCGCTCCCGGCTCGACCACCCGGTCCAGACGCCGGTCGCTGAACGCGAACCGGGCCGTCGGCACCGAGAAGGCGACCTCGACCGACTCCCCCGGCGCGAGCGCCACCCGTCGGTACGCCAGCAGCTGGGCCACGGGCCGAGCGACCGACCCGACGAGGTCGTGGCCGTAGAGCTGCACGACGTCGGCACCTGCCACGTCCCCGGTGTTCGTGACCCGCACGGTGGCGGACAGCGTCCCGGCGGTGGCCACGGCCGGGTCCACCCGGAGCTCGCTGTACTCGAACGTCGTGTACGACAGCCCGAACCCGAACGGCCGCAACGGCGTGGAGTCCGTGGAGGTGACGTCGCTCGGGCCACCGAGCACGGGGTGCAGGTAGGAGTACGGCTGCGCCCCGGCCGACCGCGGCAACGACACCGGGAGCCGTCCGGACGGGGTGACCGCACCGGTCAGCACCCCGGCGACGGCGGGACCGCCCTCCTCGCCGGGGAAGAACGCCTGCACGACGGCCGCGGGACCGCGGTCACCGTCCAGCGCCCAGTCGATCGCGTAGGGCCGACCGGACAGGACCACCATGACCACCGGGGTCCCGGTGGCGACCACGGCCTCGACCAGCTCCCGCTGCACGCCGGGCAGGTCCAGCGACTCGACGTCGTTGCCCTCCCCGACGGTGCCCCGGCCGAACAGCCCTGCCTGGTCCCCGACCACGACCACGGCCACGTCGGCCGAGGACGCCGCGGCCACCGCGTCGGCGAACCCCGAGGTGTCCTCTCCCGCGACGTCGCAACCGCGGGCGTGCACGACCTCCGGACGAGCCGCCCCGGCGGCGGTGAAGGCGTCACCGACGGACTCGAGCACGGTGGGGATCTCGAACCCGAGCGGGTGCTCGGGGTGGTGGGCGAGCACGTGGTTGGCGAACGAGTAGCAGCCCATCAGCGCGTCGGCGCGGGCCGCGTTCGGGCCGACGACCGCGACCCGTCCGGGCGCCTTGGTCCAGCGGCCCAGCGGCAGCACGCCGTCGTTGGACAGCAGCACCACCGACTCCTCGGCCAGCCGCCGCGCCACCTCACGGTGGCGTGGCGAGTCGAGGTCGACGTCGGCGGGCGGCTCGTCGGCGAACGCGTCGGGCTCGAGCAGTCCCAGCCGGTCCTTCTGCGCCAGGACGCGGAGCACCGCCCGGTCGACGAGAGCCTCGTCGACACGGCCGTCGCGCACCGCGGCCGTCAGCGGGTCGAGGAACGCGTCGCCGGTGGGCAGCTCGACGTCCACCCCGGCCGCGAGCGCCGTCGCCGCGGCCTCGCCGCGGTCGGCGGCCACCCCGTGCATGACCTCCAGGAACGCGACCCCGAAGTAGTCCGCGACGACCACGCCGTCGAACCCCCACCGGTCCCGCAGGACCCCGGTGAGGTACTCGTCCGAGGAGTGCAGCGGCACGCCGTCGATGTCGTTGTAGGACGCCATGACCGACCGGACGCCGCCGTCACGCACCGCCATCTCGAACGGCGGCAGGTAGACGTCGGCGATCTCGCGCGGACCGGCCGAGACCGGTGCGTGGTTGCGTCCGGCCCGCGACCCGCTGTACCCGACGAAGTGCTTGAGGGTGGCGTGCACCCCTGCTCCCTGCAGGCCGCGGACGTAGGCCGTGCCGACGGTGCCGACCAGGTACGGGTCCTCGGCGATGCACTCGTCGACGCGCCCCCAGCGCGGGTCCCGGATCACGTCGAGCACGGGTGCCAGGCCCTGGTGGATGCCGAGGGAGCGCATGGACTCGCCGATCAGGGCGCCCATCTCCGCCACGAGCTCGGGATCGAAGGCGGCACCCCAGGCCAGCGGCGTCGGGAACGTGGCGGCCTGCCAGGCCGCCAGCCCGGTCAGGCACTCCTCGTGCACCAGCGCGGGGATGCCCAGCCGGGTCTCGGCGCGCAGGCGCCGCTGCTCGCCCCACAACCACCGGGCACGCTCCACGGGGTCGACCGGCCGGGTGCCGTACACCCGGGTGTAGTGACCGATGCCGTGCCGGGTGACGTCGCCGAGCCGGTCGGCCCCGGCCTGCCCGGCCGCCATCTCGTCCTGCAGGGGGGCCACGACGTCGCCGCCCTGGTCGAGCCAGTAGCCCGCGAGCTGGGCCACCTTCTCCTCGAGGCTCATCCGCGCGTGCAGCGCCACGACCCGGTCGGAGGCGTGCGGCGCCGCGCCGGGCGTGCCCGGGCCCGCGGTGTCGGCGACGGTGTCCGACCTGCCCTGAGCGTTCGGCTGGACGTGGGTCACGGTCGGTCTCCTTCGGTGGACACGAGCTCGGACTCGAGGCTGCCTGCGGCGGCGTGGAGCGTCGAGAGCGACGTGGTGGTGGTCTGGTGGCGCGGGATGCTCCCTCCCGCGGGGTGATAGGCGAGCCGGACGCGTACCGACCCTGCGGCCGGCCTCCCGTCGCTGGTGGCGAACGCACCGATCCACAGTCCGAGGAATCCGCCGGTGGTGACCGTGTCGAGCCACCGCGCATCGGCGGTCGCGACGTGGTGCTCACGCCCGGGGCCGTCCGGCGTCGGTGACCTGTGGAACAGGTCGACGTCGGTGCCCCGTGCCCTCATGCCCAGCACGATCCGTCCGGCGTCGGCGGCGACGGAGGCGTGGCCCATCGGCTCACCGCTGCCCGGGAGGGCGTCCGCCCGGGGGTCGGCACGCCCCGGGACGCCCTCGCCGCCGGCACCGGCACGTCGGCGGGCGCGGACGACGAGCCGGCCGTCCTCCGGCGTGACGTCGAGCGTCACGTGGTCCTGCTCGGACTGCCGGAGCACGAGCCCTGCTCGTTCGCCGACCTGCAACGCGGCGACGTCCAGCTCGAGCGTGACGTCGACGTCCTGGTGCTGCTGGCGAAGCCCGACGAAAGCCGGCACGCCCGGCTCGCCGAGGCCGTCCGCCCGGACCGGGAGGTGCCACCCGTCGCCGTCCGGCGCGGCGACGGTGGCGGGCAGGGCACGCAGCGCCGTCCACCGCCGGTCCGACGGGGCGACGACTCCGGGCCGGCCCCCGGGGTTCCATCCCGAGGGGGCCGCCGACGAACCCGGTACCTCGACCTCGCGAGGCACCATGCCGACTCCCGGCGCGAAGACCGGCCACCCGTCCTCCCACACCACCGGCACGAGGAACGTCTCCCGGCCCAGGGGGTAGTGGTACCCCCCGTAGGTACGCATGGCGAGCAGCACGGCGAACCAGTCGCCGTCGGGCGTCTCCACGAGATCGGCGTGCCCGACACCCACGACCGGGTGGCGCCTGCCCAGATGTCGGTGGGTCAGCACCGGGTTGCCCGCGTTCCCGACGTACGGACCGGTCACGCGTTCGGCGCGAGCGACCGAGACCGCGTGGTGGAACTCCGTCCCGGCCTCCGCCGCGAGCAGGTAGTACGTGCCGTCGACCTTGTACAGGTGCGGCCCCTCGGCCCAGACGGCGTTCGTGAGCGCACCGTTCCAGACGAGATGCTCGGGCCCGGTGAGCTTCATCGACGTGCGGTCGAGCTCCCGGATCCACACCTCGGTCTGGTCGTGCCATTCCGCGCGGTCCGGATCGACCAGACGGGTGCCGTGCATCCAGACCCGCCCGTCGTCGTCGAAGAACAGCGACGGGTCGATGCCGCGCTCGTCGAGCCAGATCGGGTCCGACCACGGTCCTGCCGCGTCGTCCGCGAGGCACACGAAGTTGCCGCCCCGCTGGTCGTCGTTCTGGTCCACGAGCGTGCACACGACCCAGAACCGCTCGCCGTCGTGACGGATCGTCGGAGCGTAGAGGCCCCCGGACGAGCGGATACCTCCCAGGTCGAGCATGCCCTCACGGTCGACGACGTGACCGACCGTCTCCCACGTGACGAGGTCACGCGAGCGCATGACGGGGAGTCCGGGCAGGTACTCGAAGGTCGAGCAGACCAGGTAGTACCACTGCCCCACCCGGCACACGCTGGGGTCGGGATAGCAGCCCGGCAGGACGGGGTTGCGTACGAGCGACACGGAAGTCCACCTCCACAGGACGGGGTGCGAGGACGACGTCGGGGCGTCGCCGGGACGTCGTCCTCGCGGGCCGGGCTCAGCCCTTGATCGCGCCGGTCAGTCCGCCGACGATCCGCTTCTCGAAGAGCGTGAAGAACAGCAGCGCCGGGATCATCGACAGCGAGGTGAACGCCAGCACCCTGGCGGTGTCCACCGAGTACTGCGACGCGAAGTTCGCCACGCCCAGCGGGAGGGTGAACGTCGCGGGGTCGCTGAGGATGAACAGGGGCAGCATGTAGTTGTTCCAGGCGTTGATGAACGCCAGGATGCCGACGGTGATCACGCCGGGCATCGACAGCGGGACGACCATCCGCCAGAAGAATCCGAGGCGGCTCGCCCCGTCGATGCTCGCCGCTTCCTCGAGCTCCTGAGGGATCGCCCGCAGGAACGGCACCAGGATGATGATCGTCACCGGCAGAGCGAACGCGATCTGCGGAAGGATGATGCCCATCAGCGAGTTCGTCAGGCCCAGCATGCGCACCATCAGGTACAGCGGCGTGATCGCCACGGTCATGGGGAACATCAGCCCGGCGGCGAACAGGGAGTACATGGCTCCCTTGCCGACGAAGTCGTACCGGGCGATGACGAACGACGCCATGACGCCCAGGACGACGGTGCCGACCGTCGTCGCGAGCGCGGAGATCGTCGAGTTCACCATGGCGACCCAGAACTCGCTGCTGGCCAGGACGTCGGTGTAGTTCGTGGTGACCCACGGCGACGGCAGCCCGGACGGGTCCTCGGTGATCTGCGAGTTCGTGCGGAAGCCGCCGAGCACGATGTACAGGACCGGTCCCATGCACGCCGCGATGAGCACGACGGCGATCAGGTAGGTGGCCGGGCTGCCCCACGCGAACGCCGTGGAGTGGCGCAGGACCTGCGGCGACGTCTGCGGGCGAGTGGGCGAAACGGTCGAGGCGCTCACTTCTTCCTCCTCTTCCGGCCTGAGTTTCCGGTCACCGCGCCCTCGGTGTCGCGGCGCAGCACGAAGCGCTGGTAGAACAGCGCGACGACCAGGGAGATCATGAACAGCACCACGGCGACGGCACTACCGAACCCGTAGTTCCCCGCCAGGTGACCGTTGAGGTACATGTAGGTCGCCATCGTCGACGTGCCCGCCGTGGCGGCGACGTACTGCCCCCAGATGATGTTGACCAGGTCGAACAGCTGCAGCGCCCCGATCATCGACAGGAACGCCCAGATGCGGATCGTCGGTCCGAGCAGCGGCAGCGTGATGCGGAACTGCTGCTGCCAGAACGAGGCGCCGTCGATGGCGGCGGCCTCGTACAGCTCCTCCGGGATGGACTGCAGACCGGCCAGCATGAGGATGACCGCGAAGCCGACGTACTTCCACGTGAGGATGAGCATGAGGGTGCCCATGGCGATGTTCGGGTCGGCGAGCCAGCTCTGCTGCAGGTTCTCCAGACCGATCTTGGCCAGGACCGTGTTCACCGCTCCGGTGTCGGACATCATCAGCGCCCAACCCGTGCCGACGATGACCTCGGAGATCACGTAGGGGACGAAGATCAGCATGCGGATGACGGACCGCCCGCGGATCTTCTGGTTCATCAGCAGCGCGAACAGGATGGCCACCGGGCCCTGGATGACCAGGGACAGGACCACGATGAGGAAGTTGTGGCGGACCGCGTCCTGGAACGTGGGATCCGTCAGGATCGAGACGTAGTTCTGCAGGCCGGCGAAGTCCGTCGGCGGGCCGAAGCCCTTCCAGCGGAAGAATCCGTAGTAGGCCGCCATGAGCACCGGCACGATGACGAACGTCAGGAAGACGAGGATCGCGGGGCCGGTGAGGAGCGTGATCTCTGCACGTTTGCGCCAGTCGGCCCCTCGCCGCGACGGCTCGGCCGCCGGCTGTGCCGCAGGGGGCGGCGTGCTGCCGCCCCCTGCGGCCGAGGGACCCTCAGGCGCCATGACCTGTGAGTCGGACATCGGTGCGATCACCCGCGCGAGGCGGCCGTCTCCATGGTCGAGACGATGCCCGCGGCGTCACCCTGACCGGCCAGCAGCTCCACGACGGCCGTGTTCAGCGCGTTGCCGACGTTCTGGCCCAGGACGGTGTCCATCCAGGTGCTGACGTAGGCGGCGTCGTTGTAGGCCTCCATGATCGGCTGGAGCGCCGGGTCCTCGACGACCTCCTGGGCGTCCTGGTTGGCCGGGATGGTCTGGTACGCCTCGGCGTACTGCTCCTGCTGGTCCTTCGTCGCGATGAAGTTCAGGAAGTCCTCGCACGCGGACGGGGAGTCCTGCGAGCAGCTGAAGCCGTCGACGCCGCCCATCATCGCCGTCGGGTCACCCTCGCCACCCTCGACCTCGGGGAACGGGAACCACCCGAGGTCGTCCAGCGGCTGCTGGTCCGGGGTGAGGGAGGCGATCACACCGACGTTCCAGCCACCCATGAGCTCCATGGCGGCCTCGTGGTTCGCGACCAGCCCGGCCGACGACCCCGCGCCCTCCTGCGGATCGGTGGTCAGGAAGCCCTCGTGGAACGGCTCGGTGGCCGCGAAGTCCTCGAGGTCCTGGCCGGCCCGGAGCCAGCACTCGTCCGAGAAGTCCGCGGACGTGGACAGGCTCTCGATCGTCTCCTGCGAGCACTCGCGCAGGGCGAAGAAGTAGAACCAGTGCGCGGCCGGCCACGCGGCCTTCGCGCCGAGCGCGATCGGCTCGATGCCGGCGTCCTTGAGCTGCGCGTCGACCTGCTCGAGCTCGTCGATCGTCGTCGGGGTGCCCGAGACGCCGGCCTCGTCGTAGAGGTCCTGGGAGTAGAACATGCCGCCGGGCAGGACGGCGAGCGGCATCGCGTAGTTCTTCCCGTCCACGGTGAAGGCGGACAGCGCCGCGCCCATCGTGTCCTTGGCCTCGTCGCTGAGCGTGCCGGTCAGGTCCTTCACGTTGCCGCTGGCGACGATGTCCGCCAGCTTCTGCCCGCCGCGGGCCATGAAGACGTCGGGCATGTCGCCGGAGTTGACGGCCGTCTGGAGCTTGCCGTCCATGTCCTCGTTCTGGATCGACTGGATCTCGAAGTCCACGTCCGGGTGCTCCTCGGTGTAGGCCGCGGTCGCGTCCTCCCAGTACTGCTTGCCCGGGCCCGTGGTCGAGTTGTGCCAGACGGTGAGCGTCACCGGGCCGCCCTCCTCGGCGGAGCCGCCTTCGTCACCGCTTCCGCAGGCCGTCAGCGTGCCCAGGCCCATGACCAGGGCGGCCGTGACCGCGAGCGACCTTCGCGAACGCATCTTCATGACTGATCCTCCTCGTCGAGAATGCCTACCGCTGGGGGTGTTCCCCACGACGGCACCTGAACCCGCACCTGCACGGGTGTGGCCAGCCCCTAGCGTTTCCGACGGACGCAGCTTTCGTCAAACGTTTTCGATAACGATTTCATCACTGCCTTCCGTGGCTCGTCACCCCGGGCTGCGCGGGATACCGTCTTCCTGTGAGCACCGCCGCCGACCCGTCCGCCGCGGGTCCCAGGACCAGCCCGCCCGCCGGACGGGTGACGATCTCCGACGTCGCGCGCGTCGCCGGCGTGTCGGTCGCGACCGTCTCGAAGGTCGTCAACAACCGGTACGGGGTCGCCTCGTCGACGGCGGAGCGCGTCCTCGCCGTCGTGGCCGAGCTGGGCTACGAGTCCTCCCTCGTCGCCCGCAGCCTGCGGCGCCAGTCCACCAACGTGGTCGGCGTGCTGGTGGCCGAGTTCGAGCCCTACTCGACCGAGCTGCTCAAGGGGATCTCGTCAGCCGTCGGCGGCACCGGCTACGAGCTGCTCGCCTACAGCGGCGGGTCCGACGGCGGAGTGCCCGGCGGGTGGGAGCGCCGATCGCTGTCCCGGCTCGCCGGCACCCTCATCGACGCCGCGATCGTCGTCACCCCGACCATGGTGATGTCGGGCGCCTACGGGGTCCCCGTCGTGGCCATCGACCCGCACACCGGCCCCGAGGGCACCCACACCGTGGACTCCGACAACGTCACCGGTGCGCGCGAGGCCGTCGAGCACCTGCTGGGACTCGGGCACCGGCGCATCGCGCACCTGGGCGGACGCACGGACCTGCAGTCCGCGCGGCTGCGCGAGCTCGGCTACCGCCAGGCGCTCGAGGCCGCCGGCATCGACGTCGACCCGGACCTGGTGCGGGTGGGCGGCTACCGTCCCGACACCGCCGACACCCCCGCGCGCGAGCTGCTCACCGCGACCGGCGACGCCCGGCCCACCGCCGTCTTCGCCGCCAACGACCTCTCCGCGATCCACCTCATGGAGGTCGCCGCCGAGCTCGGCATCCGCGTGCCGGAGGACCTGTCCGTCGTCGGCTTCGACAACGTCCCCGAGTCGATGACCACCACCCCGGCGCTCACCACCGTCGCCCAGCCGCTGCACCAGATGGGGGCCGAGGCGCTACGCATGGTGCTCGACCTGCTCCACGGCACCCCCCGCGACCAGCACCTGCGCCTGCCGACCTCGCTCGTGGTGCGCGGCAGCACGGCCCCTCCCCCTCCGCCCGCGAGGTAGGCGGCGGAGGTCCCCCGCCCGACGGGTCAGACGAGCCGGTAGCCCATCCCCCGCACCGTCTCGATCCGCTCCGTGCCGATCTTCCGGCGCAGGTAGCGCACGTACACGTCGACCACGTTCGACCCCGGGTCGAAGTCGTAGCCCCACACCCGCGACAGCAGCTGCTCGCGCGAGAGCACCCGTCCCGGGTTGCGCAGGAACACCTCCGCCAGCGCGAACTCCCGGGCCGACAGGTCGACGGACCGGCCCTCCACCGTCACACGGCGGGACCCCAGGTCGAGGCCGAGACCGCCGTGCTCCAGCACCTCCCGCTCGGCGCGTCCCGGCTCCCGCAGCCGCAGCCGGATGCGGGCCAGCAGCTCCTCGAACCCGAACGGCTTGGCCATGTAGTCGTCCGCACCGCCCTCGAGCCCGGTGACCCGGTCGGTGATGGAGTCCCGGGCGGTGAGGATGACCACGGGCATCGTGGACCCGGAGCCGCGCAGCCGGGACAGCACCTCGAACCCGTCGACCTCCGGCAGCCCGATGTCCAGCACCATGAGGTCGTACTCGCCGCTGAGCGCGTGCTCGACGGCCGACGCGCCGTCGGAGACCACGGTCGGGACGAACCCGTGGGCCCGCAGCCCCTTGCGGACGAACTGCGCGATGCGGTCCTCGTCCTCCGCCACCAGGATCCTGCTCATCGGACCGTCCCCTCCTGGACCCCGCCGACCGGGCCGCCGGCGACGGGCCACGACACGGTGACACGCAGCCCGTGCTCCCCCACGCCGTCGGACGCCGGGGACCCGGCCTCCGCCGTGACGGTCCCGCCGTGCCCGTGCGCGACGGCGGCGACGATCGCCAGGCCCAGCCCCGACCCGGGGACGTCCGCGTCGCCCACCCGGACGAAGCGCTCGAAGATGCGCTCGCGGTCCTGCGGTGCCACACCGGGCCCCTCGTCCCGCACCCAGAGGCGGGCGGTCGAGCCGGTGACGGCACTGCCGACCGCGATCCGCGTCCCGGGACGGGAGAACCTCACCGCGTTGTCGGCAAGCTGCAGCACCGCCTCGGTGAGCCGCTGCTCGTCGCCGGGCACGACCCCCTCGGCACGGGCGTCCACCCGCCAGGCGCGGTCCCCCAGAGCGCGCGCCTTGTCCAGCAGGTCGTCGGTCAGCGGCCCGAGGTCGACCTCGCCGAGCCGCACGAAGTCGGGGCGCTCGGACTTCGCCAGCAGCACGAGGTCCTCGACGATGCGGCTCATCCGCGCGGTCTCGTCCAGCAGCAGGGCTCGCGTCTCGGCGACGTCGTGCGGGTCGTCGGGCTCGAGCAGCTCCAGGTGTCCCCGCAGCACCGTCAACGGGGTGCGCAGCTCGTGACCGGCGTCGTCCAGGAACTGCCGTTGGGCGTCGAAGGCCGCCGCCACCCGGTCCAGCATCGTGTTGAAGGCCCGGCCGAGCGTGGCGACGTCGTCCTCGCCGTGCACCGGGGCCCGCAGCGTCAGGTCGTCGCCGCCGACCCGCTGCGCCGTCGCCGCGAGGAGCTCGAGCGGCCGCAGCAGCCGCCCCACGACCCACCACGCCACCGCCCCGACCAGGACGAGCGTGCCGAGCGAGACCAGGGCGAAGGTCCGGCGGAGCTCCTGCTGCGAGGCCAGCGCGAGATCCGTCCCCACGCCGACGACGTAGGTGCCGTGCTCCGAGCCGTCGGCGACCTGCACCGGGACGGCGATCACGTGCATCTCACCCACGGCGGTCGGGATCCGTTCCTCGACCGCGCTCCGGGCCTGCGGCCCGAGGTCGCCCACCAGCCCCACCAGGTCCGGGTCGTCGACCACCGCGGAGGCCCACGACGGCGAGTACAGGTCGGCGTCGCCGCCGACGAAGGTCACCAGCATCTCGTCGGCGCCCGGCACGTTGCGCTCGATCGCCACCCGCAGCAGCTGCTCCACGCTGCTGAAGGGCTCCCCGGTGTCCGGGTCCACGCCCCGCTCGGCCAGGACCCGGAACTCCTCGACCTCCTGGTCGAGCTCGCCGTCGATCCGTTCGAGGACCGCCCGGGCGTGGATCGTGTCGGTCACCGCCCATGCCACCGCCAGCCCGAGGGCGGACAGCAGCAGCACCGAGAGCACCGCCTTGGTGCGGACCGGCAGCGCCGACGGACGGAGCCGCCGGCCGCGCCCGGTCACCCCGGCACGCCGCCCAGCCATCGCTCGACGGCGTCCAGCCGTCGGGAGGTCTGCAGCGGCCAGTCCGCCTCCTGGACCCGGTGCGGCCCCGTCGCCAGCGACAGCAGCACCCCGCCGATCCGCGCCGACAGCTCCACCGGCTCGACCTGCCCGGCGAAACCCGCCGCGTACTCGAGCGCCAGGGCGTGCAGACGTTCGTTGTCCCACCCGCGCAGCAAGGACAGCGTCTCGATGTGCGCCACCAGGCACGCCAGGTCGTCGGCGCGCCGGCCCGGACCGGCCGAGTCGACGTCGAGGAGACCCGTGATGCGCCCGTCGGCGAGCATGACCTGGGCCTCGTACAGGTCCCCGTGCGTCGGCTCGTCCGGGCGCTGCCCGGCGATCCGGGTCGCGATCGTCTCGGCGAGGTGCCGTGCCCGGTCGGCCTCCGCGGGCATCGCCGCGCCGATCACCGACGCATAGTGGCCCGCGTTCTCGCTCCACGAGGTGCGCAGCGGCAGCTCGGCGACGCTGTCCGGCAGCCGGTCGAGCATGGTGACGACCTCGGCGGCGCTCGGGACCGCTCCCCCGTCGCGGACCGCGTGCCGCATCGACTCCCCGGACAGGGGCGCGATGACGAGCAGACCGTCGGCGCTGCGTCCGAGCGGCTTCGGCACCGGCAGCCCGGCGCCGGCGAGCAGCGCGTGGCGGGCGTGCAGGTCGTCCACCTTCTCGGGGCGCACGACCTTGAGGAAGACCCGGGCCCCGGGGGTGCTCGCCTCGATGACCGCGCGGCGCGTGGGACGGTAGGCACGGACCCTCAGCGTGACGGGGCCCCGCGCGACCTCGGGCACGCCCAGGTCGCCCAGCAGGGTGGCGACCGCCTCCGCGTCGTAGGCCGTGGCCAGCGCCGGCAGCGCCGGATCGCCCGGGAACCGCCACACGGCCACGGCGTGCTCGCCGTCGTCGAGGGTCAGGACACCGGGGACCTGCTGGTCGCCCGGGCGGCCGAGCGACGCCCCGAGCGTCTCGGTACGCACCCGCCCCGCCTCGACGCCCTCGCCCCACCGCACGCGCGCCCGGTAGGCGACGGTCGTCGACCGTCCGGGGCGGTGGTCCACCTGCCGGACCGACCAGTCGACGAGCTCGCCGCCCGCCGTCGAGACCGCGGTCGCGAGGAGCTCGGTCGCCTCCTCACCCGTCAACAGGTCCAGGTCGCTCTGTGCCATCGGTCCATCCTCGCCAGAACCGGCGCGGAGCGCGCGCTCACCGCTCCGGTCGGCGATCCCCTCCAGGACCGGCACGGTGCTCAGTCGTCGGAATCGGCCGAGTCCGCGCTCTGCACGTGCTGCGGGGAGGGCGAGGCGGTCTCCGCGCTGCGGGCGCTCTGCGTCGAGGGGTCGTCGGGCGAGTCGGAGGTGTCGACGGCGGTGGTCGGAGAGTCGGAGGACTCCGGGGACGGGTCGCTGACGTCGGTCGACGCGGGACCGGTCGAGCCCGACGACTCGTCGACGGACGACTCGTCGGTCGCGCCCTCCTCCGGGCCGTCCAGCGTGACGGCGTCGACGCCCCCGGACGGGTCGTCCTGGTCGCTCGTCCCGACGGCGGCGGCGCCCGCGACGCCCATGCCCAGGGCCGCGGCGGTGCCGACGACGATCCAGCGCTTCTTCACGGACGGTCTCATGGCTGCTCCCTCGAACGGTGCCGGCATCCGCTGCCTGCGGACGTGCACCATCCTTCGGCGCCGGCATGAGACCTCGCGGAGACGAGCATGAGAGTCCTCTCATCCTCCGGGCGCGACCCGCCGAGGGCCGGACGGGCCGTCGCCGTGGGCACGGGCCTCCCGGACCGCGGACCGGGCGCGCAGACGCTCGTCGCGGTCATTACGGTAGGCCTCATGACGACCTCTCCTGTCGACGCCACCACCACGCCCGCCTGGGGCGAGCTGCTCCGCCACCACCAGGAGTTCCGCGGGGACCTGCGCGGCTGGTTCGCCGCCGATCCCGGCCGCGCCGAGCGGTTCAGCCACACCACCGGGGACCTGCTGGTCGACCTGTCGAAGAACCTGGCGACCGACGAGACGTTCGACCTCCTCGTCCGTCTCGCGCACGAGGTGAACCTGCCCGAACGCATCGAGGCCATGTTCACCGGCGAGCACATCAACGTGACCGAGGACCGTGCCGTGCTGCACACCGCGCTGCGCCGGGCCCCCGGGACGCAGCCGTCGCTCGTCGTCGACGGCCAGGACGTGGACGCCGACGTCGCCCGTGAGCTCGACAAGGTGGGGGCGTTCGCGGAGCAGGTGCGCTCCGGGGAGTGGAGCGGCGTCACCGGCAAGCCGGTCCGGACGGTCGTCAACATCGGCATCGGCGGCTCCGACCTCGGCCCGGTCATGGTCTACGAGGCGCTCAAGCCCTACGGGCGCGAGGACCTCGAGGTCCGGTTCGTCTCGAACATCGACCCCACCGACCTGGCGCAGAAGACCGCCGACCTGGACCCCGAGACGACGCTGTTCATCGTGGCGTCCAAGACGTTCGGCACCCTGGAGACCCTCACCAACGCCCGCCTGGCCCGGGCCTGGCTGTGGGAGCGTCTGCACGCGGTCGGCGCCATCGAGGACGACCACGACGCGAAGCAGGCCGCGGTCCGCGCCCACTTCGTCGCCGTCTCCACCGCGCTGGACAAGGTCGAGGCGTTCGGCATCGACCCCGCCAACGCGTTCGGCTTCTGGGACTGGGTCGGCGGTCGGTACTCGGTCGACTCCGCCATCGGCACCTCGCTCGCCGTCGCCTTCGGCCCGGAGGTCTTCCGGGAGCTGCTCGCCGGCTTCCACACCGTCGACGAGCACTTCCGCACGACGCCGCTCGAGCGGAACGTGCCCGCGCTGATGGGGTTGCTCAACGTCTGGTACACGAACTTCCTCGGCGCCCACACCCACGCGGTGCTCCCCTACGCCCAGCAGCTCCACCGCTTCCCCGCCTACCTGCAGCAGCTCACGATGGAGTCCAACGGCAAGTCGGTGCGCTGGGACGGGTCGCCGGTCACGACGCAGACCGGCGAGGTCTTCTGGGGCGAGCCGGGGACGAACGGCCAGCACGCCTTCTACCAGCTCATCCACCAGGGCACCCGGACCGTGCCGGCCGACTTCGTCGCGTTCGCGACCCCCGCCTACCCGCTGGTCGACGCGGTCGGTGACGGCAAGGCGGTGGCGCCGGGCGCGGACGTGCACGAGCTGTTCCTGGCGAACTTCTTCGCCCAGACCAAGGCCCTCGCGTTCGGCAAGACGGCCGACGAGGTGCGGGCCGACGGCACCGCCGAGGAGCTGGTCAGCGCCCGGACCTTCTCCGGCAACCGTCCGACGACCTCGATCATGGCGCCGGCGCTCACGCCGTCCGTCCTGGGTCAGCTCGTCGCGCTGTACGAGCACATCACCTTCGTCCAGGGCGTCGTGTGGGGCATCGACTCCTTCGACCAGTGGGGCGTCGAGCTCGGCAAGAAGCTGGCCCTGGAGGTCGCCCCGGCCGTGTCCGGGGACGACGCCGCCCTGGCGGAACAGGACTCCTCGACCCGCCGGCTGGTGGAGTTCTACCGGACACACCGGGCCTGACCTGCGGCGACGCGAACCGGTGGGTCGCGGGGGCGTTCTGCTCCTACACTGTCTCCGCGATCCACCCTCGCGCCGCCCGAAAGGAGCCCACGTGCCGACTGCCCGGAGTGCCCAGCTCTCCACGATCCTCACGGACCACGCCGAGGCCGTCCGCGCCGCGTGGCTCGACGCGTCGAGCGTCGAGCTGCGGGGCCGCAGCACCCGCGGCGAGCTCGAGCGCGAGCAGTCGGACATCTACGACGCGCTCGTGGAGGGGCTGCGCGACGGCGGCTCCGAGCTGGGCGACGCGGCGTTCGACCAGCTGCGGGGCATCCTGGCCGACGTCTCCGGTGCCCGCGCCCGCCTGGGGTTCACCCCCCGGGAGACGGCGATGGCGGTGTTCGCGCTCAAGGAGGGCCTGTACAGCCTGGTCGACGACGACGTCCGCGCGCACCTGACGCCGCTGATGCGGCTGGTGGACGACCTCGGCCTGTACACGTTCGAGAACTACGCGGACGCCCGCGAGGCGATCATCACCGAGCAGGCGGAGCAGCTCATGGAGCTGTCCACCCCGGTGGTGAAGCTGTGGGAGGGCATCGTCGCGGTGCCGCTGGTGGGCACCCTCGACTCGGCCCGCACGCAGGTCGTCATGGAGAAGCTCCTCAACACCCTCGTCGAGACGGGCAGCGAGCACGCGATCATCGACATCACGGGTGTGCCGGCGGTCGACACCCAGGTCGCCCAGCACCTGCTCAAGACGGTCGTGGCGGCGCGCCTCATGGGCGCCCAGTGCACGATCAGCGGCATCCGGCCGCAGATCGCCCAGACGATCGTGGCCCTCGGTATCGAGTTCGGCGACATCCGCACCCGCGCGTCCCTGGCCGACGCCCTGGTCGACGCGCTGCGCGAGAAGAAGCGACCGACCAGCGAGGTGCGCGGGTGAACGAGGTCCCGATCCTCAAGATCGGGTCGACGCTGCTGGTGTCGATCCAGGTCGAGCTGCAGGACGACACCGTGCTCCAGCTCCAGGAGGACCTCGCCGCCCGGATCACCCGGACCGGTGCGCGGGGCGTCATCATCGACATCTCCGGCCTGGAGATCGTCGACAGCTTCATCGGCCGCATGCTGGCCTCCGTCGCCGCCGTCTCGCGGGTGCTGGACGCCCGCACCGTCGTCGTCGGGATGCGTCCCGCCGTCGCGATCACCATGGTCGAGCTCGGGCTGGGGCTGCACGGGGTGCAGACGGCGCTCGACGTCGACCGCGGTCTGGCCCTGCTCAGTCCCGACAGCGTGGCGGCCGAAGACGTCCTCCTCGCGGCCGTCGAACGCGACGCCGGATGACCACGACCTCTCCCACCACCGGCACCCGACAACCGGTTCGCGACGACTCGGACGTGGTCCGGGTCCGCCAGGCCGTGCGACGGCTCGCCCAGCAGGCGCGGCTGTCCCTGGTCGACCAGACGAAGCTCGTCACCGCGGCGAGCGAGCTCGCGCGCAACACCCTGGTGCACGGCGGCGGCGGCGAGGCCGAGGTCGAGCTGGTCACGAGCGGGCGGCGCACCGGTGTCCGTGCCGTCTTCTCGGACCAGGGCCCCGGCATCGCCGACCTCGACCTCGCGCTCACCGACGGCTGGACCAGCGGCGGCGGGCTCGGGCTGGGGCTGTCGGGGTCGCGTCGTCTGGTCGAGCACTTCGCGATCGACACGACGCCCGGGGTCGGGACCCGCGTCGAGATCGCGGCCTGGGCGCGATGACCGGCGTCGTCGATCCGGACGAGCCACGCAGTGTGCTCGAGAGTGGCGCCTGGTACACGGTCGACCACCCGTCGGCCGTCGGCCGGGTGCGCCGCGCGGCGGTGACGACCGCGATCCGGCTCGGGCACGACGAGAGCCGTGCCGCCGAGGTCGGGCTCGTCGTGTCCGAGCTGGCCACGAACCAGACCCGCCACGCGGGCTCCGGCCGCATGCTGCTCGCGGTCGACCGGACGGACGGGTGCGCCCGCCTGACGGTGCTCGCCGTCGACTCGGGGCCGGGCATGCGCGACGTCGCGGCGGCGATGCGGGACGGTGTCTCCTCGCGGGGCACCCTCGGCATCGGTCTGGGCACGCTGCCCCGGCTGGCGGGCTCGTGGGACGCGTGGTCGGCCCCCGGCGCCGGGACCGTCGTGTCCGCCGCGTTCGACGCGCGCCGTCCCGTCGCCGGCGACGAGCGTCCGGCGTCCACCGCCGGCGCCCCGAGCGGCATCACCCGCGCCATGACGGGTCAGCAGGTCTGCGGTGACGCGTTCGCGGTCCGCGTGGACGACGGCGCGTCGAGCGTGCTGGTCGCCGACGGGCTGGGTCACGGCCCGCTCGCGGCGGCGGCCTCGCAGGCCGCCGTCCGGGCCTTCCGCGCGGCTCCCGCGGCCGGCCCCGCGATCCTCCTCGAGCGGGTGCACCGTGCCCTGGCGGGCACGCGCGGCGCCGCCGTGGCGGTGGTGCAGCAGATCGGCTCCACCCTGCGCCACGCCGGCATCGGCAACATCGCCGGGGCGATCCACGGCACCCGCACCCGCAGCCTGCTGAGCCCCCCGGGCATCGGCGGGTCGCGCTCCCCCGCGATCTCGGAGACGACGCACGCCGTCAGCGAGGGCGACGTCGTCACCCTGTACTCCGACGGACTGACCGACCGGGTCAACCTCGTGGACTACCCCGGTCTGCTGCTGCGCTCCGCGACCGTCGTCGCCGGCGTGATCATGCGCGACTTCGCCGTCCGGCGCGACGACGCCTGCGTGGTGGTCCTGCCCGTCCGAGGGGCCACACGGCCATGAGCGGGGCGGTGGAGGCCGCAGCTCTGCAGCGTCGGCTGGCCCGGCTCGAGCAGGCGCACGAGGCACTGACGGCCCAGTACGAACAGCTCTCGGCCGAGCTGGAGGAGACGAACTCCGGCGTGGTCGCGCTCTACGCCGAGCTGGACGAGCGCGGCCGCCAGCTCGCCGCGGCGAACGAGGCCAAGTCGCGGTTCCTGCGCAACGTGAGCCACGAGCTGAGGAGCCCGGTCAACTCGATCATCGGCCTGGCGGGACTGCTCGCCGAGTCGTCGCTGGACGACGACCAGGCCCAGCAGGTCCGGTTCGTGCGCGACAGCGCCGACACGCTGCTGACCCTCGTGGACGAGCTCCTGGAGCTGGCGCGCGCCGAGGCCGGGCACCAGGACGTCCACCCCGCCCCGTTCGACATGGCCGAGCTCCTCGCCGAGCTGGAGGGCACCACGCGCCCGCTGGTCCGGGACGGCGTCGAGCTCGTCGTCGACCGGCCGGGCGTGCCCGTGCTGTGCAGCGACCGGCGCCTCGTGGCGCGTATGCTCCGCAACCTGCTGACCAACGCGGTGAAGTTCACCGAGCGCGGGTCGGTGCACCTGGTCGTCACGCCCACGGCCGACGGCGCGCGGTGCGAGGTCCGGGACACGGGGCTGGGCGTGCCCGCGGACCAGCTCGACGCGATCTTCGAGGAGTTCGTCCAGGTGCCCCACCACCTGCAGCCGGGCGCGCGGGGGACGGGTCTGGGGCTGCCGTACGCGCGGCGCACCGCCGAGGCGCTCGGCGGCAGCCTCACCGCGACCTCGACGCTCGGCGAGGGGAGCGTCTTCACGCTCACCCTGCCCTCGCTGGAGGACGCCGCCGGGGCGGACGCCCCCGCCGGTGCCCGCAGCGGTCGCGTCGGCCACGTCCTCGTCGTGGACGACGACCACGCCTTCGGCTCCTCGGTCGCCGGTCTGCTCCGCGACGAGGCGACACGGGTCAGCGTCGCCCACGACGCCGGCACGGCCCTGGCGATGCTGCAGGACGACGTCGACGCCGTCGTCCTGGACGTGCGCATGCCGGACACGACCGGCACGGCGCTGCTGGCTCGGATGCTGGACGAACGGCCGGGCCTGGCAGCCGTCCTGATGTCGAGCGGACCGAGCCCCGCCCCCGGCCCGTGGACGCGCACGGCGCGGTTCCTGCCGAAGGACCGGATCGACCGTGCCGCACTCGTCGCGGCACTCGACACCGAAGGGACAGCAGGACCGTGATCGAGGAGAACGGACGGCGACGGGTGCTCGTCGTCGACGACACCCACGCCCACCGCTACCTCATGGCCACCTGGCTGCGCGCCGCCGGCTACGCGGTGGCGGAGGCCGCCACCGGGAGCGAGGCGCTGCAGCGCGCCTCGGCCGAGTTCGACACCGTGGTCCTCGACGTCAACCTGCCGGACGTCTCGGGGGCGGAGGTGTGCCGGGAGCTGAAGAACAGGCCGGAGACGTCCCCCGTGCCCGTCCTGCACGTGTCGGCCACGTCGATCGACGCGGCGGCCCGCACGGCCGGGTTGCAGCACGGCGCCGACGCCTACCTGCCCGAACCCCTCGACCGTGACGAGTTCCTCGCCACCGTGGGCGCGCTGTGCCGCAGCTACGACGAGAAGCGAGGGGCACACCGGACCGCGCAGCGGCTCGACGACCTCGGCACGGCGCTGGTCCCCCTGCACTCGGCGCGCTCCGCCGAGGAGGCGGTGGACCTCGCGGCCCGGGGCGCGTCGAGCGTCCTCGGACGTGCCGCGATCGCCATGGTGGTCGTCGATGCCGACCACGTCCTGCGCACCGTGTGCCCGGCGCCGGGCGCCCCGCTGGTCCGCGGTGCCGGCGAGACGCCCGTCCCGCCGCCGGGAGGGGTCAGCTCGGCGCTGCTGCCGAGGGAACGCGTCCCCGCGCCGTGGCGGGAGCTGCTCACGCAGGCCGGGGTGGGGCCCTCCTCGTGGTGGACCACGTGGATGCGCGACGCCCGCGGGCGGCTCGTCGGCGGCCTCGGCGTCCAGCTGGCCGACTCCGAGACCGGCCCGACGGACGACGACCGGGAGACCGTGCGACGGTTCACGCAGGCGACCGCGGTGGCGCTGGCCAACCTGCGCCTGCTCGCCGAGGAGCACCGGATCACCCGCGCCCTGCAGGACGCGCTGCTCCCGTCCGACCTCACGGTGCGCCCCGGGTTCGACGTCTCCGCGTGCTACGAGGCCTCGGACGACCTGCTGGACGTCGGGGGCGACTTCTACGACGCCTTCGACCTCCCCGACGGCCGGGTCGCGGTGGTGATCGGCGACGTCCAGGGCCACTCCCTGCACGCCGCCACCGTCATGGGCGAGCTCCGTCTGACGCTGCGCGCCTACCTGCGCGAGGGGCACGGGGCGGAACGCGCGCTGGAGCTGCTCAACGAGGTGCTGCGCACCGACCACACCGAGACCGCGACGGTGTGCGTCTGCCTCGCGGACCCGGTCACCGGCGAGGTCGAGCTGACCGACGCCGGGCACCTGCCGGCGATGCTCGTCCGCTCCGACGGCACGGCACGGCCGGTGAAGTCCACCTCCCGGCTGCTGGGGCTGCCGAGCCCGGAGAGCCGCCCGCCGTACCGCACCACGCTGGCGGTCGGTGACCTGCTGGTCCTGGCCACGGACGGACTGGTCGAGCGCCGGGACGGCTCGCTGCGCGACGGCCTGGCCCGGCTCCGGACCGCCGCCGCGCAGATCCCCGGGACCTGCCCCGACGACGCGTGTCAGCACCTGCTCGACGCCTTCGACGACGGCGCGCGCGAGGACGACGTGGCCGTGGTGATCGTGCGCCGCACGAGCGGGGCCGCTCAGTAGGGTCAGGGCATGCCACCCCTGGAGCCACGGGCGATCCTGGCCGGCAGGCCCACCGCCCGGCCGTCGGTGGGGGTCGTCGTCACGGTGGCCACGTCCTCCCTGTGCCTGGCGGTGGCTCTCGCCCTGCTGCTGCGGGACGGTGCGGACGGCGTGGTCACGGCGGTCGTCCTGGCGCTCGTCCCCCTGCCGCTGCTGCTCGCCGGGGTCCTCGCGCTCGACCGCCTCGAGCCCGAACCCCCCGACGTCCTCGTCGCCGCGTTCGGCTGGGGTGCGGGCGTCGCCGTCCTGCTCGCCACGCTCCTCAACACCGCCGGGCTGGACCTCGTGTGGCGGCCGATGCTCGGCGCCGAGCTCGGCCGGTACGCCACGGCGTCCCTCACCGCCCCGGTCGTCGAGGAGCTGGCGAAGGGCGCGGTGCTCGTGGGGCTGCTCTGGTTCAGGCGCCACGAGCTCAACGGCCCCACCGACGGCATCATCTACGGCTCCACGGTGGCGCTGGGCTTCGCCACCGTGGAGAACATCAGCTACTACGCCACCGCTCCGGCCGGGACGCTGGCGGGGACCTTCGTCGTGCGCGGGATCGTCTCCCCGCTGCTGCACCCCCTGTGCACGTCCCTGATCGGCGTGGGCGTGGCCGCGGCGGCCCTGCGCCGGCCCGGACGGCGTGCGCTGCCCGTCGTGGCCGGCGTGGCCGGGGCGACCGCGCTGCACGCCCTGTGGAACGCCTCGACGGCGGCGGGTGCTCTCGGTCTCGGGGTCGCGTACCTGCTGGGCGCCGGCGTGCTGGCGGCGCTCGGCGTCGTGCTGCACCGGGACCGTCGTCGGATCGTCGGCCTGGTGCGCCGGCACCTGCCCCGCTACCAGGAGCTCGGCGTGATCGGCACGGGCGACCTGCGGATGCTGTCGTCGCTGCGGGCACGGCAGCGGGCCCGCGAGCAGGTCCGCGGTGCCCTCGGCCGGGGCGCGGCGCGGGCCCTGGCGGACTACCAGCAGGCCGCCACCGAGCTGGCGATGCTGCACCGCCGGTACGACCTGGGCCTGGTGGACGACGACGCGTTCGTGGCCCGCCGCGACCCGCTGCTGCTGCTCATGGGGCACGCACGGGTCGTCTTCGCGCGCTGACGGAGGGCTGCGGCCCACGGTCTACGGCAGGCCCCACCGGCGACGGTCAGGGGAGCTCGAGCCCGAGGAACTCCGCGACCCGCGCCGAGGCGGGTGCGGCGCGGAGCCGCTCCGGGGTGTCGACCTGCAGCAGCTGCCCGGCGTCCATCACGGCGACCCGGTCGGCCACCGTGAAGGCCTCGGCGTGGTCGTGGGTGACGAACACCGCCGTCGTGCGGGTCGCCCGCAGCGTGTCGCGCACGTCGATCGCGAGCTTCTCCCGCAGCTGCCGGTCCAGGGCGGACAGCGGCTCGTCGAGCAGCAGCAGCCGCGGCCGCGGGGCCAGGGCCCGGGCCAGCGCGACCCGCTGCTTCTCCCCGCCGGACAGCGTCGACACGGCCCGCCGCGCGTACCCGGCCAGCCCGACGTCCGCGAGCAGCTCGGCCACCCGGTCGCGCCGCTGCGCCGCGGGGATCCCCTGCATCTCCAGCCCGTAGGCGACGTTCCGGCCCACGTCCCGGTGCGGGAACAGCTGACCGTCCTGGAACAGCAGGCCGAACCCGCGCCGGTGCACCGGCACCCGGGCCAGGTCCTGCCCCGCGAACGACACCGACCCCGCCACCAGCGGCTCCAGCCCCGCGACCGCGCGCAGCAGCGACGACTTGCCGCAGCCGCTCGGCCCGAGCAGCGCCAGGACCTCGCCCGTCGCGACGTCGAGCGACACGTGGTCGACCGCCGTCGTGCCCGCCTCGTGCCGCGTGCCCTCGTAGCGCACGACGACATCACGGACGCTCAGGCCCTCGGCCCCGGACATCAGAACTCCCCTCCGCCCGCGTCACCGCGCAGGCGTTCCGCCACCATCATGACCGTCGCGGTGAGCACGGCCAGCACCACGGACGCCGCGAGCGCCATCCCGTAGTTCTCCGCCCCGGGCCGGCCGATGAGCCGGAAGATGACGACCGGCAGCGTCGCCGCGTCGGGCCGGGCGAGGAACGACGTCGCGCCGAACTCGCCCAGCGACACCGCGAACGCGAACCCGACGGCCAGCCCGAGGGACCGGGCGGTCAGGGGGCCGTCGACGGTCCGCAGCACCCGGCCCGGGGCGGCACCCAGGGTGGCGGCGACCTCGCGCAGCCGCGGGTCGATCGCCCGCACCACGGGCAGCACGGTGCGGACCACGAGCGGGATCGCGACGACCGCCTGCGCGATCGGCACGAGCAGGCCCGAGGTCCGCAGGTCGACGTCGAGCCCGAGCGGCCGGTCCAGGGTGATGAGGAACCCGAACCCGACGGTCACCGCGGAGACCCCGAGGGGCAGCATGAACGCGGCGTCGAGCGCCCCGACGGCCCGGCGCAGCCCGGCCGACCGGGGACGGCGCGAGACGACCAGGGCCACGAGCCCGCCGACGACGACGGCGATGAGGGCGGCCAGCACGGCCGTGCGCAGCGAGTTCGCCGTCGCCTCCCACACGGTGACGGACAGCGCGTTGCGGCCCCCGGTCGTGCCGAGGGCGACGTAGTTGTCGAACCCCCAGGTGCCGTCGGGCGTCCGCAGCGAGCGGGCGACCAGACCCGCGAGCGGCACGACGACCAGCAGGCCGACGACGGCGACGGTCGCGGCCGCCGGGACGGCGTCGCTGGCCCGTCGCCAGGAGAAGCGGTGCGCCGCGGACCGGTCGCTGGTCAGGTGCAGCGCGCGCTCGCGGCGGGCACGCAGCCGGGCGCTGACGAGCAGTGCTCCGGTGACGACCACGAGCTGCAGGATGCTGAGCACGGCGGCGGCGCGCAGGTCGAGGAACTGGGTGGTGCGGATCCAGATCTCGGTCTCGATCGTGCCGTACCGCATGCCCCCGAGCACCAGGACGACGCCGAACGCCGTCGAGCAGAACAGGAAGACCACGGCGGCCGCGGACGCGATCGCGGGCCCCAGCGCCGGCAGGGTGACCGTGCGGAAGGCCCGCCACGGGCTCGCGCCGAGGGAGCGGGCCGCCTGCTCCGCCCGCGGGTCGAGCCGCTCCCACAGCCCGCCGACGGTGCGCACGACGACGGCGTAGTTGAAGAACACCAGGGCGACGACGACCCCGGCGAAGGACTCCTCGATGCCGAGCCACCCGAAGGTGCCGCCGGGGGCGAACAGCGCCCGGAAGGCCACGCCGACCACGACGGTCGGCAGCACGAACGGCACGGTCACCAGGCCGCGTGCCAGCGCCCGGCCCGGGAACCGGCACCGGTACAGCACGTAGGCGCCGGGCAGCCCGAGCAGGACGGCCAGGACCGTGCCGACGGACGCCTGGGCGAGGGTCTGCCCGACGACGCGCCACGTGCGGGGCTGGGACAGGACCTCCGCGAACCCGGACAGGTCGAGCGCCCGGGTGCCGCCGTCGTCGGTGAAGAACCCCTGGACGACGAGCGCCGCCACGGGCCACGCGAAGAACACCCCGAGGAACAGCAGGGGCAGGCCGGCGGCGAGGACCCACCACAGCCAGGTCCCCGGGGCGGGCCGACGGCGGGGCGGCCGCAGGGACGCCCCGCCGCTGGTGGAGGGCGTCACCCGATGACCGTGGCCGTCCACTGCTCGATCCACTCGTCACGGTGCGCGGCGATCTCGTCCGGCGCGACGTCGAACGGTTCCTCGGCGAGGGGGGCGAACTGCTCCCACTCGGCCGGCAGCTCGACGGTGTCGTCGGCCGGGTACATGTACATGTTCGCGGGGATGTCGGCCTGCACCTCGGCGGAGGCGAGGAAGTCCACCAGGGCCCGGGCACCGTCGGGGTTGTCGGTGCCGGCGAGGACGCCGGCGTACTCGACCTGGCGGAAGCAGGTGTCCAGCAGCGCCTCGGTGGTGCTCTCGCTGCCGTCCTCGCTCACGGTGAAGGCCGGGGAGGTGGCGTAGGAGAGCACGATCGGCCGCTCACCGCCCTCGCCGGCCCCGGAGAAGTCGACGTAGTAGGCGTCCGACCAGCCGTCGGTGACCTTGAGACCGTTGTCCGAGAGGTCGGCCCAGTACTGCTGCCAGCCGTCCTCCCCGAAGGCGTCGACGGTGGCGAGCAGGAACGCGAAGCCGGGCGACGAGGTCGCCGGGTTGGTCACGACCGTCAGGTCCTCGTACGCCGGGTCGGTCAGGTCCTCGAGGGTGCTCGGCGGCTCGACGCCCTCGGCCTCGAACCAGGTGGTGTCCACGTTGAGGCAGACGTCGCCCTTGTCGATCGGGGTGAGCCCCTCGAGCGCCGGGTCGACGAGCCCGGTCGCGGACGGGTCGAGGTCGGCCGGCGTGTACGGCTCGAAGACGTCGGCCTCGACGGCACGCGAGGCGAAGGTGTTGTCCACGCCGTAGACGACGTCGCCGAGCGGGCTGTCGGCCGTGAGCACGAGCTGGTTGACCAGGGTGCCGGCGTCGCCGGCGGCGACCTGCTCGACAGTGAGCCCGGTCTCCTCCTCGAACGACTCCAGGACCCCCTCGCTCAGGGCGAAGGAGTCGTGCGTGACGAGCGTGACGGTACCGGACAGCTCCGGCGTGGCGCTCGCGTCGGCGGAGCCCGCGGAGCTGCTGGGCGCTGCTCCGGGGGACTCCTCGCCGCCGCAGGCGGCCAGCGCGGGCAGCAGCGCGACGACGGCGGTGGTCGCGACGGTGCGACGGAGACGATGACTCATGTGTCCTCCTCAGACGTTCGAGAAGGGGGTCCGCCGCTCGGAGGGTCCGAGGCGACGGGATCGAGAAGCCCGACTTCCTCCACCGGTGCTAACCGGATCAGGTTCGAGGGTCTGCGGTGGTCCGCACTCTCAGCGCCGACGGCGCTCCCCTGTCGTTCCCCCCGAGCCTACACACCTCGAGCACGCTACGGTGGTGGCGTCCGTGGCGCGGACCTCCCGAGGGAGTTCGTCCGTGACCGCCCGGCGCACCGAACGACTGGAGGACCCGTGGAGCTGTCCAAGAGCACCGAGCCGACGCTGGCCGTGAAGGTCGGGACGATCGCGGCGACCCTCGCCGCGGGCTGGGTGGCCCAGAAGATCATCAAGACGATCTGGGAGAAGGCCACGGGCAAGGAGGCCCCGATCGACCTGGACGCGGACGACATCCCGATCGTCCAGGCGATCACGTTCGCCGCCGTCACGGGTGGTGCCGCGGTGATGGCCCGCCGGCTCGCGAAGCAGGGAGTCGTCAAGGCGGTCGACCGCCGCGCCAAGAAGATCTCGACGGTCTGAGTCCCGGACTCGCGGGGCGGCTCGGTCGCCCCGCGAGCGGTCGGGCGGTGACCGGCGCGCCTCGCGAGAGGTCGGACCGGTACCGGTGCTCAGCGCCGGGTGCTCTGACGCCGACGGGCCAGCTGGGCCTCGTGCCCGTGCGGGCGGTCCACGCTGTGGACCGCGTCGAGCGCGGCCTGCAACCGGTCGTCAGGCTCTCCCCGGGACGTGCGGAGCTCGCTGACGACCTGTGACGCCGCTGACTGCATCGGGATCCCGGCTCGTGCGGCGACCTCGCCGAGCAGGTCCGTGGCGTCGGCCTCGTCCAGGCCCCGGGTGATCATGAGGGCACCCTTGACCTGTTCGACGGCGGCGGCGGAGACCATCGCCCGCCCGACGGCACGGTGGGACTCGCGGTCCAGCACCTCGCGAGCGACCGGGCTGACGTCCAGCACGTACCCGCCCACCCGGGCGATGGCCCCGTCCTCGTCCAGCTGCCCCCGACCCGTGACGACGACCGTACGTGCCTTGCCGTGCGGGTCGATGATGCGGTGGGCGCTGCTGAACGGCCGCCCGGCCCGCAGGGACACGATCGCCGTCCGCGACACGCGCGCCCGGTCGTCCGGGTGGGTCCGCGCCCGGATGATGTCCACGGTGGGTGTGAGATCGCCGGGCTCCGACCCGTACATCCGGTAGACCTCGTCGGACCACCACACGGCACCGGAGGGCGCGTCGATCCGGTACTGACCCACGACGAGCTGGGTCCCGGTGGAGAGTGCGTCGGTCACCGATGAGAGCGCGGAACTCTTCATGATCCGCGACGACGACGGCGAACTCATGTGTTCTCCTCCCGACGATCTCACCGGGCCGGGCCGGGCCGGTGTGGCCCACCGTACTCCGCGGAGTCACGAGCGCCACCTGGGCGGACGTCTTCACCCGCGGGTTTCACCCGCCGACGCTGTACGCGTCCTGGGTCGTCGTCCGGGCCACGGTCACCGACTGCTCGCGGCGGTGCGCCCGCACGGACCACGCGACCGCCGCGGCCCAGAGCACGACGACGGCGGCGAGGACCACCGTCGTCCAGACCGGCGCGAGGTCGACCGCGGCGAGCAGGGTCCGGCTGTTGGTGAGCACGATGACGCCACCGACCGCCGATCCGAGCACCCGGGGCGGCACGAGCCGGACCAACCAGGCCGCGACCGGCGCGGCGACGAGGCCGCCCAGCAGCAGGGCGGTGGCCCACATCGGGTCGATGCCCGCCGTCCCGAGGCCCACGAGGAAGCCCAGGCTGGCCGCCACGGCGACGAAGAACTCGCTGGTGTCGATCGAACCGATGACCTTGCGGGGCTCGAGGCGTCCGCTGGCGAGGATCGCCGGCGTCCCGACCGGCCCCCAGCCGCCGCCACCGGTGGCGTCGAGGAAGCCGCCGACCAGGCCGAGGGGCGCGAGGAACCGGCGGCGCAGCGGCTGGCCGATCTTGTCGGTGCGCAGGCCGCGGAACGTGAACCGGGACAGCACGTACACGCCGAGCGCGAGCAGCAGCACCGACATGACCGGCTTGGCGAGATCGGTCGACAGCCACGACAGGAACGTCGCCCCGGCGAACGCGCCGATCGCCCCCGGCACGCCGATGCGCGCCACGACGCGCCAGTCCACGTTGCCGAACCGCCAGTGCGACGCCCCCGACGCGAGGGTGGTCCCGATCTCCGCGAGGTGCACCGTGGCCGACGCCGCGGCCGGGTTGGTCCCGATCGCCAGGAGCAGCGTCGTCGACGTGACGCCGTAGGCCATGCCCAGGCTGCCGTCGACGAGCTGAGCCCCCAGGCCCACGAGAGCGAGCAGCACCAGTGTCTGCATCACAAGTCCCTCCGTCCGTGCGTGGTCGGCGACCCCGCTGAAGTGACTATATCCGATCGGGCTAGTCGGGTTTAACGATACGCAGCATCCTGGTCGAATGTGCGTCGACGGACCCGGAGGGGGCCGCGGTCAGGGGTTCTGCCAGGCGGAGTCGCTGGACGTCAACGACCGGATCTCGTCCGGGAGGGATCCCGCCGCCAGGTCGGACACGGTGACCTCCTCCAGGACACGCCGCACGCTGGCCCGCAGGGCCACCCAGACGTGCAGGAGGTCGGCGGCGGCCCCCTCGTAGTCCAGGTCGGCGGGACGCTCGTCGCGGACGAACACCAGCGGGCCGTCGACGGCCCGCACGACGTCCGCCACCGTCACCTGGTCGGCGGGTCGTGCCAGGACGTAGCCGCCCCGTGCGCCCCGGCGGCTGGCCACGATGCCCTCGCGGCGCAGGTCACGCAGGATCGACTCGAGGAAGCGGTGCGGGATGTGCTGCGCCTCGGCCAGCGACTCGGCGGGCACGGGTGCACCGTCGTCGCCCGCGGCGAGCTCGGCCGTCGCGCGCACCGCGTAGTCGGCCTTCGCCGAGACCCTCACCCTGGTTCCTCCCGTTCAGCAGTCCGCCCCGCACGCTCACCGCGCACCCTGCGTTCATCGTAGAGGTGGGGAGCGGGCCGTCCGCGACGGACCCGTCCGCGACGCCGGCACGCCGCCGCGGGGGGTGGACGCCGTCTGCGCGGTCCGCTGTGGTCTCGGGGGTCGGGTGGGGAAATGCAGCAGGCCCCCCACCTGTGGTGGGGGGCCTGCTGTGAAGGGTGTCCGGCGGCGTCCTACTCTCCCACCCCGTCTCCAGGGCAGTACCATCGGCGCTG
>NZ_JAUQYR010000006.1:0-21677 GCF_030588125.1 Isoptericola sp. b515
CCCGCGGCCGGGGGGGGGGCCGGCGCCCCCGCCGGGGGGGCGCCGCGCGGGGGGGGGGGGGGGGGCGCCGCCCCCCCCCCCCCCCCTCGTCGTGGAGCGGTCAGGCCAGCCGGCGCATCCAGCCGTGCCGGTCCCGCGCCCGCCCGTACTGGATGTCCGTGAGCTCGCTGCGGATCGCCATGGTCAGCTCGCCCGGCTCACCGTCGGCGACGGTGTGGTCGAAGTTGCTGCTGGCCAGACGACCCACCGGCGTCACCACCGCCGCGGTGCCGCAGGCGAACATCTCCCGCACGCTGCCGCCGGCGAGGCCCGCCTCGATCTCGGCGAGGGAGATCCTCCGCTCGACGACCTCGTGGCCGCGGTCCGCCACCAGCTGCAGGATGGACTTGCGGGTGATCCCCTCGAGGATCGAACCGGTCAGCTCCGGGGTGTGGACGGTCCCGTCGTCCATCACCACGAAGATGTTCATGCCGCCGAGCTCCTCGAGGTAGGAGTTCGTGCTGGCGTCCAGGAAGCACACCTGGTCGCAGCCGTTCTGCT
Source organism: Isoptericola sp. b515 (assembly GCF_030588125.1). Taxonomy (NCBI): domain Bacteria; kingdom Bacillati; phylum Actinomycetota; class Actinomycetes; order Micrococcales; family Promicromonosporaceae; genus Isoptericola; species Isoptericola sp. b515. Next base: position 541 of record NZ_JAUQYR010000006.1, read on the forward strand.
GCGCCTCGGTCTGCGGCAGCAGGCTGGCGGCGTAGTTGCCGCCGCACTTGGCGTTGCCCGTACCGCCCGGCCCGGCCCGGTGGTAGTCCTGGGAGACCCAGATCGAGACGGGCTTGACGCCGCCGGCGAAGTACGGGCCGACGGGCGAGGCGATGCACAGGTACTCGACCTCGGCGGCGGGCCGGACGCCGAGGAACGGCTCGGAGGCGAACATGAAGGGGCGCAGGTAGAGGCTCGAGTCCTCCCCGCCGGGGACCCAGGCGCGATCGGTCCGCACCAGCGCGGCGATCGAGCCGATGAAGTCGTCCACCGTCAGGGCGGGCAGCGCGAGCCGGTGCGCCGAGCGCGCGAACCGGTCGGCGTTCGCCTCGGGCCGGAAGGTCCACACCGACCCGTCGGCGTGCTTGTACGCCTTCATGCCCTCGAAGATCTCCTGCGCGTAGTGCAGGACGGCGGTGGCGGGGTCGAGCTGCAGCGGACCGTACTTCTCCACGCGCCGGTCGAGCCAGCCGTCCTCCTGCCGCCAGGACACCCGGGCCATGTGGTCGGTGAACACCGTGCCGAAACGGGGTGCCGCGAGCGCTTCTTCGCGCTCGGCGTCAGGGGTGGGCTCGTCGGTGCCGCGGACGTCGAACAGGGCGACGAGGTCCTCGAGCTCCTCGGGGAGCACGTTGTGCGAGGTCGTGGTCATATCAGAGGCCTTTCACCAGGTAACCCCTGTAGGGTCCCACGACTCTCGGCATCGTGGGACCCCGTGCGGCGCCGCCCCTGCGCCGACCCCCTCGCGCGCCCGGAGCCGTGCGGATCCCGGGCGGCTGATCCGGCGGGTCAGCCCGCGACGCGCGCGGCGAGCTCGCGCCCGACCTCCGCCGTGGACCGTACCCGGTCGCCCCGCTCGGCGAGGTCGGCCGCCACGGCGGCCTCGACCCGGCGGGCCTGCTCGGTCAGCCCGAGGTGGTCGAGCAGGAGGGACACGGACAGCACCGTCGCCGTCGGGTCGGCCTTGCCCTGGCCCGCGATGTCGGGGGCGGACCCGTGCACCGGCTCGAACATCGAGGGCGTGGTGCGGTCGGGGTTGATGTTGCCGGACGCGGCCAGCCCGATGCCGCCGGTGATCGCCGCGGCCTGGTCGGTGAGGATGTCGCCGAAGAGGTTGTCGGTGACGATGACGTCGAACCGCGAGGGGTTCGTGGTCAGGAAGATCGTCGCGGCGTCGACGTGCAGGTAGTCGGTGGTGACGTCCGGGAACTCGGCGTTGACGGCCTCGACGGTGCGCCGCCACAGGTGACCGGCGTGCACCAGCACGTTGTGCTTGTGCACCAGCGTCAGGTGCTTCCGGGGGCGCGCCTGGGCACGGGCGAAGGCGTCGCGGACGACCCGCTCGACACCGAACGCGGTGTTGACCGACACCTCGGTGGCGATCTCGTGGGGCGTCCCGGTGCGGACGGACCCGCCGTTGCCGACGTACGGACCCTCGGTGCCCTCGCGGACGACGACGAAGTCGACGTCGCCCGGGTCGGCCAGCGGGCTGGTGACGCCGGGGAAGAGCTTGCCGGGCCGCAGGTTGACGTAGTGGTCGAGGGCGAACCGGAGCTTGAGCAGCAGACCGCGCTCCAGCACGCCGGACGGCACCGAGGGGTCGCCGATCGCGCCCAGCAGGATGGCGTCGTGGTCCGTGATGCGCGCGAGGTCCTCGTCGGTGAGGGTCTCGCCGGTGCGGTGCCAGCGACGGGCGCCGAGGTCGAGCTCGGTCGTCGAGACCTTGACGTCGGCGCCGGTCAGCGCCGCGTCGAGCACGGTGAGACCCTGCTCGACGACCTCGGGACCGATACCGTCCCCTGCCACCACGGCCAGATCGATGTTGCGCGTCATGCGCCGATACTACGCGGGGGCACGCCATCATGCGGACGCGCGTCTCAACATGCGGACAGGACGCGAGCTACATCTCCCGCGAGGACAGCACGCAGAACTCGTTGCCGTCGGGGTCCGCCAGCACCGTCCACGACGCGTCCGCCGGCTGCCCGACGTCGATCCGCGTCGCCCCGAGCGACACCAGCCGGTCGATCTCGGCGTCGCGGTCGTCGCTGGTGTGCGGCGCGAAGTCCCAGTGCAGGCGGTTCTTCGACGACTTCTCGTGCTCCACACGCACGAACACCATCCCCGGGGGCGTCTGGTGGAAGGTCAGGCTCCTGCCCAGCTCCCGGGCCCAGGGCGGGACGAGGACGCACTCCTCGTCGGACTCGTAGGCGAACTCCCATCCCAGGGCCTCCGCCCACCAGCCCGCCAGGGCACGCGGGTCGGTGGACTCCACGACGGTCGAGTACCAGCGCAGCGGCATGTCGCGATCACCTCACTCGGAGTAGAGGACCTTGAACCGCTCGCACAGGACCTCCAGCGACGGGTCGAACTCGTGGGCGGTGCCCGCCAGCGTGCGGCGCCAGTAGCGCTCGTGCTCGGTGCGCCAGGACTCCAGCGTCCGGTCGTCCTCGCCCTCACGCCAGGCGTGCTCCGCGGTGACCTCGCCGAACGGCACGCGGTCGACCTGGGTGGTCCGGATCAGCGCCCGGGGCTCGCCCGCCCCGTCGAGCAGGATCGACAGGTCCCCCTTGCGGGGCTCGGGTTCCCCGGCGTCCTCGTACTCGACGACGAGCGACGCCGTCGCCGTCTTCGTCCCGACGAGCACCAGACGGAGCAGCTCGTCGGCCAGCCGCGGCGAGTCGCCGAACGCCCAGGCCGGCGGCGGGACGACGTTCTCCGACCGCTCCCCCACGGCTCCGCCGTGGCTGGTCCGGCCGGCACTGGGCCGGGCGGTGTCCCAGAAGGCCGTGATCCGTTCGGCCTGGGCCACGTCGTCCAGCTGCGGACCCTGGTCGGCCGTGGCGGCCGCCTCGGGCGGGGGTGCGTCGTGGCCGGTGAAGGCGCCGTCGTCCGTCATGCGGGACATCCTGCCACCGCCGCCGGTCCACCGCGCCCCCACCCCGCCTCCCGCGAGTCAGGACGGATCTCGGCGGGTCAGGACGGAACTCGACGGGTCAGGACGGTTCCCGTCCGGTCAGGACGGAACGCGGTGAACCAGGCCTCCGCCGCCCCCGAGCGGGGCCGCGATCTGCCAGGATCTCGGCATGTTCCTTCGGGTGGCGGCCTACGCCGTGATCATCGACGACGGTCAGGTGCTCCTGCCGCACTGGTCCGCGACGGGACGGTCGGGGTGGACGTTGCCCGGCGGCGGCATCGACCCGGGCGAGCACCCGGAGGATGCGGCCGTGCGCGAGGTGCGCGAGGAGACCGGGTACGACGTCGAGCTCGACGGCCTGCTCGGCGTGGACAGCCACGTGGTGGAACCCCAGGACCTCATCGGCTTCGAGGACGACCCGGACGTCGACCCGCTGCACGGCATCCGCGTCGTGTACCGGGCCCGCGTGGTCGGGGGGTCGCTCACCGTCGAGCAGGACGGTTCCACCGACGACGTGGCGTGGCACCCGCTCGACGCCGTGGCGCACCTTCCGCGGGTCGACCTCGTCGACATCGGACTGGGTTGGGCCGGAGCCCTCTGACTCGCTGAGTTCCGCCCTGACTCGGCAGCAGCCGTCCTGACTCGGCAGGAGTACTCCTGCCTCGCGGGCAACCGCCCTGACTCGGCACGGGGTGGTGGCCCGGGGTCGGGTCGGACGTGCGAGCGGCCGCCGCCCCGGGGTGGGGGCGACGGCCGCTCACGTCGATCGCTGACGCAGGGTGGTTGTCAGCGAGCGGCGGTGCCCTCCGTGTAGTCGGAGTCGGCCGGCTTGATCCACGAGAACATCTTGCGCAGCTCGCGGCCGGTGGCCTCGATCGGGTGGTTCTCCGCCTTGGCCCGCAGCTCCGTGAACTCCGGGGCGCCGGCGTCCTGGTCGGCGATGAAGCGCTCGGCGAAGGCACCCGACTGGATGTCCGCGAGCACGGCCTTCATGTTCTGCTTGACCTCGGGCGAGATCACGCGCGGCCCGGAGACGTAGTCGCCGTACTCCGCGGTGTCGGACACGGACCAGCGCTGCTTGGCGATGCCGCCCTCGACCATCAGGTCGACGATGAGCTTCAGCTCGTGCAGCACCTCGAAGTAGGCGACCTCGGGCTGGTAGCCGGCCTCGGTGAGCACCTCGAAGCCGTACTGGACGAGCTGGGAGGCGCCGCCGCACAGCACGGCCTGCTCGCCGAACAGGTCGGTCTCGGTCTCCTCGGTGAACGTGGTCTTGATGCCCCCGGCGCGCAGGCCGCCGATGCCGGCGGCGTAGGACAGCGCGGTGTCCCAGGCCGTACCCGAGGCGTCCTGCTCGACGGCCACGATGACCGGCACGCCACGGCCGTCGACGTACTCGCGGCGCACGAGGTGGCCGGGGCCCTTGGGGGCGACCATGAAGACGTCGTGGCCGGCCTCGGGCTTGATGTAGCCGAAGCGGATGTTGAAGCCGTGGCCGAAGACCAGGGCGGCGCCGTCCCGCAGGTTCGGGGCGATCTCGTCGCGGTACAGGTCCCGCTGGACCTGGTCCGGGGCCAGGATGACGACGACGTCGGCCTCGGCGACGGCCTCGGCCACGGGCAGGACCTTCAGGCCCTGCTCCTCGGCCTTGGCGGCCGACGACGAGCCGTCGCGCAGGCCGACGCGGACGTCGACACCCGAGTCGCGCAGGTTCAGCGCGTGGGCGTGGCCCTGGCTGCCGTAGCCGATGACGGCGACCTTCTTGCTCTGGATGATGGACAGGTCGGCGGCATCCTCGTAGAACATCTCAGCCACGGTGGTGCTCCTCTTTCTTCAGGGTGTGACGCGTCAGGGGGATTCTGGCAGGCACGGGGTGGCGGGGCGCAGGCGTCTCAGGCGCTGCGGACCCGCTCCAGCGCCCGGTCGGTGATGGATCGCGACCCGCGCCCGACGGCGAGGGTCCCGGACTTGACGATCTCGCGGATGCCGTACGGCTCGAGGGCGGTCAGGAGGGCCTCGAGCTTGGCCCCGGTCCCGGTGGCCTCGATGACGACCGTGTCGGGCACGACGTCGACGACCTTGGCCCGGAAGAGCTCGACGACCTCGAGCACCCCCGACCGGGTGGTCGGGTCCGCCTTGACCTTGACGAGCAGGAGCTCGCGCTGGACGGACGCCTCCGGGTCGAGCTCGACGATCTTGATGACGTGGACCAGCTTGTTGAGCTGCTTGGTGACCTGCTCCAGCGGGTGGTCCTCGACGTCGACCACGACGGTGATCCGCGAGATCTCCTCGTGCTCGGTCGGGCCCACCGCCAGGGACTGGATGTTGAACGCGCGACGGGCGAAGAGCCCGGCGACGCGGGTCAGGACACCCGGCTTGTCCTCGACCAGCACGGACAACGTGTGACGGCTCATCGGCTCAGTCCTCTCGTTCCCAGGCCGGCGAGATGCCCCGCGCGTACTGGATGTCGTCGTTGCTGACCCCGGCCGCGACCATCGGCCACACCATCGCGTCCCGCGAGACGGTGAAGTCGACCACCACGGGCCGGTCGTCGATCTCCTGGGCCTTCTTGATCGCGGCGTCGACCTCGTTCTCGTGCTCCACGCGGATGCCGACGCAGCCGTAGGCCTCGGCGAGCTTGACGAAGTCGGGGATGCGGGCGGTGCCGTGGCCGGTGTGCAGGTCCGTGTTGGAGTACCGCTCGTTGTAGAAGAGGGTCTGCCACTGGCGGACCATCCCGAGCGAGCTGTTGTTGATCAGCGCGACCTTGATCGGGATGTCGTTGATCGCGCAGGTGGCCAGCTCCTGGTTGGTCATCTGGAAGCAGCCGTCGCCGTCGATCGCCCACACGTCGCGGTCGGGTTCGCCGACCTTGGCCCCCATCGCCGCCGGGATCGAGTACCCCATGGTCCCGAGCCCGCCGGAGTTGATCCAGGTGTTGGGGCGCTCGTAGCGGATGAACTGGGCGGCCCACATCTGGTGCTGGCCGACGCCCGCCACGTAGATCCCGTCGGGGCCCACGAGCTCGCCGAGCCGGGAGATCACCGACTGGGGAGCCAGGTGACCGTCGTCGGTGGAGCTGTAACCGAGCGGGTAGGTCTCACGCCAGGTGTCGATCTGGTGCCACCACGCCTCGATGTCGGGTCTGCCGACCTTGTCGTGCTCGGCCTCGAGGGCGGGCACCAGATCGGCGACGACCTCGCGCAGGTCGCCGACGATCGGCACGTCGACGGCGCGGTTCTTGCCGATCTCGGCCGGGTCGATGTCCGCGTGGACGATCGCCGCGTGCGGGGCGAAGCTGGACAGCTTGCCGGTGACCCGGTCGTCGAAGCGGGCGCCGAGGGCGACGATGAGGTCGGCCTTCTGCAGCGCGGCCACGGCGGGCACCGTGCCGTGCATGCCCGGCATGCCCAGGTGCTGCGGGTGGGAGTCGGGGACCGCACCCCGGGCCATCAGCGTGGTCACCACCGCCGCGCCCGAGACGTCCACCAGGCGGCGCAGTTCGGCCGCGGCCCCGGAACGCACGGCCCCGCCGCCGACGTACAGCACCGGGCGACGCGCCGTGGCCAGCAGCTTGGCGGCCTCCCGGATCTGCTTGGCGTGCGGCTTGGTCACCGGGTGGTAGCCCGGCAGCGTCAGCTGCTGCGGCCAGGAGAACGTCGTCCGGGCCTGCATCGCGGACTTGGCGATGTCGACCAGCACGGGACCCGGACGACCGGTCGAGGCGATGTGGAAGGCCTCGGCGATGGTCCGCGGGATGTCGTCGGCGTCCTTGACCAGGTAGGAGTGCTTGGTGATCGGCATCGTGATGCCGACGATGTCCGCCTCCTGGAAGGCGTCCGTCCCGATGGCGGGGCCGGCGACCTGACCGGTGATCGCGACCATCGGCACGGAGTCCATGTTGGCGTCGGCCAGCGGCGTGACGAGGTTGGTCGCCCCGGGGCCCGAGGTCGCCATCGTCACCCCGACCCGCCCGGTGGCGTGGGCGTACCCGGACGCCGCGTGCCCGCCGCCCTGCTCGTGGCGCACCAGGATGTGCCGCAGCTTCTGGGAGTCCATCAGCGGGTCGTAGGTCGGCAGGATCGCACCGCCGGGGATGCCGAAGACGGTGTCGACGCCGATCTCCTCGAGCGACCGGACGATCGACTGCGCGCCCGTGACCTGCTCCTCGACCCGGTGCTCGACCGGGCGCGGAGCGGTGCGCGCTGCCACGTGGGCGGGTGTCGGGTTCGGCTGGCCCATCGGTCTCTCCTGCCGCTGGAACGGAATCTGGGGTGTGTGGGGTGTCTCTGTGCAATGAAAAACCCCTCGGTCCCGACCACAAGGGGGACGAACGAGGGGTGAGCGCGCTGACGAAGTCCGGAACGTGGCCTCAGCCGGCGCGCCCAGGAAGTACTACAAGGATGATCGTCTGCACGTGACGCACGTTACGCCGTCGGGCCGCGGATGTCACGCGCTGGTCGGAACGTCCCAGATGATGGGACGCCGCCGGGACCGGGGTCGGTCAGTCGAGGTCACGCCGGCGGAACACGGCACCGGCGACGAGCGTCAGCACGGCCACGACCGCCAGCCAGTACAGACCCCCGTGCACACCGTCGACCACGCCCGTCAGCCACGGGACCGAAGCCTCCCCGGACGGGTCGGCCGCCCTCGCGGGGTACTGGTAGATCGCGCCGCCCCGGAGCCAGGCGTCCAGGTTCAGCACCGGCAGCCAGCGCTGCGCGGCCCCCAGCGTGAACGCGAAACCGGCGCTCGCCCACAGCAGGAGCGCCGCCCCACCGATGGCCGAGGCCGCGTGGCGCAGCAGCACCCCCAGGGCGACGCCCGCGGCGGCGCACAGCGCCCCGGCCAGGAGCAGCCGCCCCGAGAACGCAGCGATCTCGGCCCAGTCGGCCCCCGACACCGTCCCCAGGGTCCCGGCGGCGGCGTGCAGCGCGTAGAGGCCACCGACGGTGGCCAGCCAGCCCCCGAGGACCAGCGGCGCCGTCCCCAGCGCGGCGGCGGCCGCCTTCGACCCGTAGACCCGCGAGCGGCGGGGCTCGAAGGTCAGCCACAGCCCCAGCGCCCCCGTGCGCTGCTCCGCCGTGACGAAGCTGACGCCGACGACGAAAGCCAGCATGAGGAAGGCCGGCGCGGCACTCCGCGCGGCGGCGGAGAGGCTCGACCAGCCCGACCACAGGGACTCCTGCACGGCGGCGACCTCTGCCGAGACGGCCGCGGCGGCGGTCTCCGTCCCGGTCAGCCCGCCGGTCGCCGAGGAGCCGGAGGTCTCGTGCGACACGAAGGTCGAGCTCGACGGCAGGAACTGCTCGAGCCGGGGTTCCAGCCGGTCGCACCCGTAGTCGGCACCCGGCTCGGCCGCCTGGGCCTCCCGGCAGCTGGCCGTCTCCTGCGCGCCGTTCTCCTGCCACCACTCGACCTGGTCGGCGTAGAACTGCTCTGCCTGGGCGATCTCCTGCGCCGACGGCGGCTGCGCCGCGCCGACCTGGGTCACGACGGCGAGCCCCGCGACCACGAGCGCCAGCAGCAGCCCACCCCACGTCACGCGGCGCATCCACAGTCGCCGCAGCTCGACCCGGACCAGTCGCATCAGACGCTCTCCCCCGCCGTCTCGGCCTGCGTCAGCCCGAGGAAGACCGACTCCAGGTCGACCTGCCGCGGGGCGAGCTCACGGGCCCACACCCCCTGCTCGCCGAGCATCCGGTTCACGGCGGCCGCCTCGGCACCCTCGACGACGAGCGCCGCACCGTCGCGCTCGACCGACAGCCCGCGGGCGCCGAGCACGCTCGCGGCGACCGCGACCTCGTCGGGCGCGAGCCCGACCCGCACCGCGGCCCCGGCCTGCCCGGACACGAGGTCGGCGACCCGGCCCTCGGCGATCAGCCGTCCGCGGGCCACGATGGAGACCGTGTCGGCCACCTGCTGGACCTCGGCGAGGATGTGGCTGGAGACCAGCACCGTCCTGCCGCGGTCGGCCAGGTCCCGCATGGTCCGCCGGATCTCGTGGATGCCCGCCGGGTCGAGCCCGTTGGTCGGCTCGTCGAAGATGAGCAGGTCGGGGTCCTTGAGCAGCGTCGCGCCGATGGCCAGCCGCTGCTTCATGCCCAGCGAGTAGGTCCGGTAGGGATCCCCGGCGCGGCCGCTGAGACCGACCTCCTCGAGCACCGCGTCGACCCGGCCGCGCGGCGTGCCGATGGCGTCGGCCAGCAGCTGCAGGTTCGACCGCCCGGTGAAGGCCGGGAAGAAACGGGGGCTCTCGACGATCGCACCGACCCTTCCCACGACGTCGGGCAGGTGCCGCGGCACCTCGTGACCGAAGATCGTGGCCGTGCCCCGGTCGGGACGGGCCAGACCCAGCAGCATGCGGATCGTCGTGGTCTTCCCGGACCCGTTCGGGCCGAGGAACCCGTGAACGCCTCCGAGGGGGACCCGCAGGTCCAGGTTCTCGACACCGACCCGAGGCCCCCGCAGGGTGCGGAACGACTTGCGCAAACCGCACGTCTCGACCGCCAGCTCGCCGTCGATCACCACATGCCTCCCGGTGGCCCCGCGGGCCACGCCGACCGCTCCCACCTGGACGGACGCCGGGTGTGCTGCGGAGCATAGCGGCCCGGCGGGCACCCGGGACAGGTCCCTCGCGGTTCCTTCAGCCGGACGACGGTCGGTCGGCGGGGATGTCGAGCTCGCGCGCCGCCTCCGAGATCCGGGCCGCGAGCGCGGCGTCCCGATCGCTGAGCCCGCCGATGTCGTGGGACATCGTGCGCACGACGACGGTGGCGTACCGCAGGTCGACGTCCGGGTGGTGGTTCGCGGCCTCGGCCAGCTCCCCGATCTCCTCGACCAGCCGCACCCCGGTGGTGAAGGCACCGGTGCGGAACGTCGCGGTCGCCGGCCCGTCCTCGGGCGCCTGCCAGTCCTCGGTCCCGGCGGCGTCGTGGAACTGCGCGGGGGTGATGCGGTCACTCATGGTCCTGGTCCCTTCCGATCGAGACGGCGATGTCGATCTCGTTGCCCTCCGGGTCCGCGACGGTACGCCACAGCGGCGCCTCGGCGTCGTACACGACCCGCCCCCCGGCGGCCACCGCGGCGGCGACCCGCTCGTCGGCCACGTCCGCCGGGACGAACAGGTCGACGTGGATCCTGTTGCGCTGCTCGCGGGGTGCGTCCATCTGCTGGATGAAGACGGACGGGCCACGCAGCAGCGGGTCGTACAGGTCGGCGTCCTCCCGGGTGGCGTACCCGAGGGCCGCGGCCCAGAACCGGCGCACGGCGTCGACGTCGAGGGCGTCGAAGGTGAGCTGGAGGTCCCGCAGGGCACCCGGGTCCGGCTCCACACCGGCCTCACGGGCGGCGGCCTGGATCCGGCGCGCCAGGTCGAGCGCGGCGTCGTCGATCCAGCCGTCCTCGGGGGCGCCGACGCGGAAGGTGACGTGGCCGAGGCGCAGGTCCGTGGAGAGCCGCACCCCGGCGTCGTCGGCGAGGCGTTGGGCGGTCGCCGCGAGGTCGACCCCGGCGTCGAACCCGCCGGTCACGTAGCGCGCGCACGCCCCCTGCAGGACGCGCCAGTCGTCCACCCCGTCCGCGGCGCGGAACGCGTCCGGGGAGACCAGGCCCTCGGGGAGATCCTCCTCGAAGCCCTCCCACGCCTCGACGTCGGCCTCGTTGCCCTCGGGGTCCGCGAGGGTCCACCAGTGCGGGACGAACTCCTCGGTCGTGAGCCGGCCGCCCGCCGCGAGCGCCGCCTGCACGCGCGCGGGTCGGTCGTCGTGCGGGACGAAGACGTCCAGGTGCAGCCGGTTGCGCAGCGGCCGGGGCTCGTCCATCTGCTGGAACCACACGCCGGGCCACCGGGCGTCCGGGTCGAGCAGGTCCTCGTCACCGGCCCGGCGGTGGCCGAGCACGACCTCCCAGAACGGCATGACGCGCTCGCGGTCGGTGGCGTCGATGGTCAGCTCGACGTCCCGCAGCGCGGCCGGGTCGGGGGTCAGGCCCACCCGCTCGGCCGCGGCCGAGATGTCCTGCGCGAGGGCGACGTCGCGGCGGCTCAGTCCGCCGACGTCGTGCGAGACGCACCGCACGACGACGGCGTCGGGGCGCAGGTCGACGTCGGGGTGGTGGTTCGCGGCGTCGGCGAGCACCTTGATGTCCTCGAGCAGCACGGCCCCCGCCCCCGGTGCGGTAGCGCGGAACAGTGCGCAGGCGCCGTGCGACAGCACGCGCCAGTGCCCGGTGGCGTCGGCCTTCTCGAAGGCGTCCGGGGTGATCTCGTCGGACTCGGTGGCCATGGTCCCTCCCGCGGTGGCCGGTGCGATCCACCTACCGTGCCGTGGTCGGGGGCAGCTCGCGCGTCCTCAGCCGAGCACGGCACCCTTCGACGCGGACTGCACGAGCTTCGTGTACTTGGCGAGCACCCCGCGGGTGTAGCCGTGCGGCACGGGCCGCCAGTCGTCGGTGTGCCGGGCGGCCAGCTCGTCGGCGTCGACGAGCAGGTCGAGCGTCTTGGCCGCGACGTCCAGGCGGATACGGTCGCCGTCGCGCACGAACGCGATCGGCCCGGCGTCGACGGCCTCCGGGGCGATGTGCCCGACGCACAGGCCCGTGGTGCCGCCGGAGAACCGGCCGTCGGTGACGAGCAGGACGTCCTTGCCGAGCCCCGCGCCCTTGATCGCGCCGGTGATGGCGAGCATCTCGCGCATGCCCGGGCCGCCCTTCGGGCCCTCGTAGCGGATGACGACGACGTCCCCGGCCGTGATGGTGCCGTCCTCCAGCGCGTCGAGGGCGTGCCGCTCCCGCTCGAAGACCCGCGCCGTGCCCTCGAAGACGTCGGAGTCGAACCCGGCGCTCTTGACCACGGCGCCGTCCGGGGCGAGCGACCCGTGCAGGATCGTGATGCCGCCGGTCGGGTGGATCGGGGCGTCCAGGGCACGCAGGATCTTGCCGTCCGGGTCGGGCGGGGCGATGTCAGCCAGGTTCTCGGCCACGGTGCGCCCGGTCACGGTGAGGCAGTCGCCGTGGAGCAGACCGGCGTCCAGGAGCGCCTTCATGATCACGGGGACCCCGCCGATGCGGTCCACGTCGTTCATGACGTAGCGGCCGAACGGCTTGAGGTCGCCCAGGTGCGGGACCTGGCTCGCCACGCGGTCGAAGTCCTCCAGGGTGAGCTCGACGTCGGCCTCGTGGGCGATGGCGAGCAGGTGCAGCACGGCGTTGGTCGACCCGCCGAACGCCATGACCACGGCGATGGCGTTCTCGAACGCCTGCTTGGTCAGGATGTCGCGCGCGGTGATGCCGCGGCGCAGCATCTCCACGACCGCCTCGCCGGAGGCGTGGGCGAACGTGTCCCGCCGCCGGTCGGCCGACGGCGGGGCCGCGGACCCCGGCAGGGACATGCCCAGCGCCTCGGCGGCCGAGGCCATGGTGTTCGCCGTGTACATCCCGCCGCAGGCGCCCTCGCCCGGGCAGATGGCCCGCTCGATGCGGTCGACGTCCTCGCGGGACATCAGCCCCCGCGAGCACGCCCCGACCGCCTCGAAGGCGTCGATGATCGTCACGTCCTTCTCGGTGCCGTCCGAGAGCTTGACCCAGCCGGGCATGATCGAGCCCGCGTAGAGGAACACGCTGGCCAGGTCCAGCCGGGCGGCCGCCATGAGCATGCCGGGCAGGGACTTGTCGCAGCCGGCCAGCAGCACCGAGCCGTCCAGGCGCTCGGCCTGCATGACCGTCTCGACGGAGTCGGCGATGACGTCCCGGGAGACCAGCGAGAAGTGCATCCCCTCGTGGCCCATCGAGATGCCGTCCGAGACGGAGATCGTGCCGAACTCGAGCGGGTACCCGCCGCCCGCGTGCACGCCGTTCTTCACCGCACCGGCGAGCCGGTCCAGCGACAGGTTGCAGGGCGTGATCTCGTTCCACGAGCTCGCGACGCCGATCTGCGGTTTGGCGAAGTCGTCGTCCCCCAGGCCGACGGCGCGCAGCATCCCGCGCGCGGCGGTGGCCTCCAGACCGTCGGTGACCTGACGGGAACGGGGCTTCAGGTCGGGGGTGGTTCCGGCGTCGGTGCTCGTCATGCCCTCAGGCTAGGGCCGACGGCGGCACGGGGCCCAGCGGTCTCCCGGCGCGGGACCGGACGGACCCAGATGCGCGCCCGGGTCCGCACGCTCCCGGAGACGAACGGCGCCGACTCGCCGGTCGGCGCGTACCCCAGGGCACGCCAGAACGGTTCCGCCGCCGCACGGTTGGTGTCGACGACGCCGAGCCGCAGCCGGACGACCTCCGGCCACGTCCCCGCACGCTCCTCGACCGCCGCGTGGAGCGCCCGGCCCAGCCCCTGGCGGTGCCGGCTCGCGGCGATCGCGAGCAGGCCCAGGTGCGCCTGGTCGGCGGTGGGCCAGCCGCGGATCACGTCGGCCAGCCCCACGAGGACACCCGTGGTGTCGAGGATCCCGAGGACGTTCTTGGCGTCCGGCGTCGTGCCCGGCGGACGCGACGTGAGGGCGTCGACCGCGTCCTGACGGCTCGGCGGACGCCCGGAGACACGCCGCGCGTACCCGCCGTCGTCGGCGAGCAGCCGCTGGACGGCGTCGACGTCGGCCGCGGAGAGGTCGACGACCCGCACGCTCAGCGCCGCGCGACGAGGTCGACGTCGCGCACCGCGCCCTTGTCCGCGCTCGTCGCCATGGCGGCGTAGGCCCGCAGGGCCGGCGAGACGTACCGGTCGCGGTCCTTCGGCTGCCACGGGGTCGCCGAGGACTCCATCGCGGCGCGGCGCTCGGCGAGCACCTCGTCGGAGACGTTCAGGCGCACGGAGCGGGACTCGACGTCGATCTCGATCTCGTCGCCGTCCTCGACCAGGCCGATGACGCCGCCCGCAGCCGCCTCCGGGGAGACGTGCCCGATGGAGATGCCGGACGACCCGCCGGAGAACCGGCCGTCGGTGATGAGCGCGCAGACCTTGCCCAGCCCGCGGCCCTTGAGGAACGAGGTGGGGTAGAGCATCTCCTGCATGCCGGGACCGCCGGCGGGACCCTCGTAGCGCACCACCACGACGTGCCCGGGCTCGACCTGCTTGGTGAGGATCTTGTCGACCGCCTCGTCCTGCGACTCGCACACGAGCGCCCGACCGGTGAAGTGGAAGACGTCCGGGTCGACACCGGCGGTCTTGAACACGGCGCCGTCCTCGGCGAGGTTGCCGCGCAGCACGGCCAGACCGCCGTCGGCGGTGTAGGCGTGCTGGACGTCGCGGATGCAGCCCTCGGCGGCGTCGGTGTCGAGGGACTCCCAACGGTTCTCGGTCGAGAAGGCCTGGGTGGTGCGCACCCCGCCCGGAGCGGCGTGGAACAGCTCGGTGGCCTGCTCGGTGGCCTTCCCGCCGCGCACGTCCCAGTCGTCCAGCCACTCCTGCAGCGTCGGGGTGTGCACGCTGGTGACGTCCTTCTCCAGCAGCCCGCCACGGTGCAGCTCGCCGAGCAGTGCCGGGATGCCACCGGCCCGGTGGACGTCCTCCATGTGGAAGTTCGGGTGGTTGGGGGCGACCTTGCTCAGGCACGGCACCCGCCGCGAGATCTCCTCGATGTCGCGCAGCGTGAAGTCGACCTCGGCCTCCTGCGCGGCGGCCAGCACGTGCAGCACGGTGTTGGTCGACCCGCCCATGGCGACGTCGAGCGCCATCGCGTTGGCGAACGCCTCCTTGGTGGCGATCCCCCGTGGCGCCGCGGTGTCGTCGGAGTGGTCGTAGTAGCGCTTCGCCAGCTCGACGACGGTGCGCCCGGCCTCGAGGAACAGCTCCTTGCGCGCGGCGTGCGTGGCCAGCGTCGAGCCGTTGCCCGGCAGCGACAGCCCGAGCGCCTCGGTGAGGCAGTTCATCGAGTTCGCGGTGAACATGCCCGAGCAGGAGCCGCAGGTCGGGCAGGCGTTCTCCTCGACCTTCGCCAGCGCCTCGTCGGAGACGTTCTCGTCCGCCGCGTAGTTGATCGCGTTGACGAGGTTGAGGTTCGTCCGCGCGACGCCGTCGGCGACGACCGCCTTGCCGGCCTCCATCGGCCCGCCGGAGACGAAGACGACGGGGATGTTCAGCCGCAGCGCCGCGTTGAGCATGCCCGGGGTGATCTTGTCGCAGTTGGAGATGCACACCAGCGCGTCCGCGCAGTGCGCGTTGACCATGTACTCCACCGAGTCGGCGATGAGGTCGCGGCTGGGCAGCGAGTAGAGCATGCCGCCGTGGCCCATCGCGATGCCGTCGTCCACGGCGATGGTGTTGAACTCCTTGGCGACTCCTCCGGCCTCGCGGATCGCGCCCGCGACGAGATCGCCCATGTCCTTGAGGTGCACGTGCCCCGGGACGAACTGGGTGTAGGAGTTCGCGATCGCGACGATCGGCTTGCCGAAGTCCTCCGAGCCCATGCCGGTGGCGCGCCACAGGGCGCGGGCGCCGGACATGTTGCGGCCGTGGGTGGACGTGCGCGAACGCAGGGGGCGGCTCATCTGCATGCTCCTTCGGACCGGCTCACGGACGCACCGTGAGCGACGTGCCTGGGCAGCGTACGCCGTCGTGCCGGATGCTGGGACGCCCGTCCCGCGTGCTGGTCACCGGGCCCGCCGCTCCCCCGGCGCCGACGGGACGGGCACCGTACGGTGGCCGCATGCCCACGACCGTGATGTGGTTCCGGCGCGACCTGCGCCTGGCCGACAACCCGGCCCTGCTGGCCGCGCTGGAGACCGCGCGGGCCGACGACTCCGCCGTCGTCGGCCTCTACGTCCTGGACGACGTCCTGTGGCGCCGGGCCGGCGTCAACCGGCTCGCCTATCTGCGCGAGTCGCTGCGCGCCCTGGACGAGGCCTGCGGCGGACGGCTCGTGGTGCGACGCGGCGACCCCGTCGACGTCGTGCCACGGGTGGTGCGCGAGGCCGGTGCCGCCGAGGTGCACGCCGCGGCCGGCTACGAGCCGTACGGCCGACGACGCGACGACGAGGTGGCCGCCGCGTTGGACGGTCCGGGCGTCCCGCTGGTGCGCACCGGGTCCCCGTACGCCGTGGCCCCCGGTCGACTCTTCACGCAGAGCGGCGGCGCGTACCAGGTGTTCACCCCGTTCCGTCGGGCCTGGCTGGAGCACGGCTGGCGGGAGCCGGTGCACCGGCCCCGGCAGATCCCGTGGGCCGACCTGCCCGGCGAGGGCCTCCCGCACTCCCCCGAGCCGACGGCGCGACTGCCCCGCGCGGGCGAGGAGGCGGCCCGACGGCGGTGGCGGGACTTCCTGGACGACGGGCTGGCGGACTACCCCACCGCGCGGGACCGACCCGACCTGGCCGGCACCTCGGCGATGTCGGTGCACCTGCGCTGGGGCGAGATCCACCCGCGCACGATGCTCGCCGACCTCGCCGCGGCCCAGTCCGACGGCGCCCCCTCCGAGGCCGTGGCGACGTTCCGCTCCGAGCTGTCCTGGCGGGAGTTCCACGCCGACGTGCTGTACCACCGGCCGGACGCCCGCACCCGCTCGCTGCGCGCCGTCGTGCCCGACGACGCCTGGACACGGGGCGAGCAGGAGACCGAGTGGCTGACGGCCTGGACGGAGGGACGGACCGGCTACCCGTTCGTCGACGCCGGGATGCGGCAGCTGCTCGCCACCGGCTGGATGCACAACCGGGTACGGATGGTCGTGGCGTCGTTCCTCGTCAAGGACCTGCACGTGCGGTGGCAGCGCGGGGCCGAGCACTTCATGGCGCACCTGGTGGACGGCGACGTGTCCCAGAACCAGCTCAACTGGCAGTGGGTCGCGGGCACCGGGCACGACGCCGCGCCCTACTTCCGCATCTTCAACCCGGTCACCCAGGGCGAGAAGTTCGACCCCGACGGCGAGTACGTGCGCCGCTGGGTGCCCGAGCTGCGCGAGGTGGCCGGCCGGCGGGTGCACCAGCCCTGGAAGCTGGACACCCCGCCGGCCGACTACCCGGCGCCTCTGGTCGACCACGCGCACGAGCGCAAGGTCAGCCTCGACGACTTCCAGCGGGGCAGGTGAGACCCCGCCGGAGGCGGCCGGTCGTCTGGCGTGGCGCCGCGCTCAGGACCCGCGGACCATCGCGCGGTACTCGTCCTCGAGGATGCTCATGACGATCGCGTCGGACCAGTCGTCCCCGTCGCGGTAGGCGTCACGCAGCCGCCCCTCCTCGACGAAGCCGAGCGAGGCGTAGAGCGCCTTGGCCCGCGGGTTGATGCTGAGCACGTCCAGCCCGACGCGGTGCAGCCGCAGCCCGTCCGGACCGTCGTCGAAGGCGAACCGCAGCACCTGCTCGATCGCCTCCCGACCGTAGCCGCGGCCCCGGTAGTCCGGGAGCATCTGCAGGCGCAGGTTGGCGCTGCGGCTGACCGGGTCGATGTCGTTGAGGACGATCTCCCCGATCAGGTCGTCGCTGACGAGCTCGCCGTCGCGCATCGCGGCCGGCGTGATGGCCCAGTCGAACCGGCCGTCGCGGTCGGCGACCGTGGCCGCCCAGTCGTCGATCTGCTGCCGGGTGAAGCTCGCCGTCGTCCCCGTCAGGCGCATGCCCTCCGGGTCGTGCAGCGACTCCCAGAGCCGCTCGGCGTCGGGGGCCTGGATCGGACGCAGCCGGACCATCTCGCCGGGCAGCACGGGGGGTGTCACGACCCGATCCTCTCCAGCACCAGCTCACGGACGCGCTTGGCGTCCGCCTGGCCCTTCGTCGACTTCATCACCGCGCCGATGATCGCGCCGACCGGACCCTGGTTGCCACCGCGGACCTTCTCGACGACGTCCGGCTGGGCGGCCAGCGCCTCGTCGATCGCGGACAGCAGCGCACCGTCGTCGGAGACGATCTCCAGACCGCGCGCGGCGACGACCTGCTCCGGGTCGCCCTCGCCGGCGAGGACCCCGTCGAGGACCTGGCGGGCGATCTTGTCGTTGATCCGGCCGGAGTCGATCAACCCCTGCAGCTCGCCGATCTGGGCCGGCGTGATGGACAGCTCGGCCAGCTCGACCTCGTCCTGCTTGGCACGGCGGGCGAGCTCACCCATCCACCACTTGCGCGCCGCGGCGGGGCTGGAGCCCGCCGCGATCGTGGCCTCGATGAGGTCGAGCGCTCCGGCGTTGACGACGTCGCGCATCTCGGCGTCGGCGTAACCCCACTCGTCCTGCAGCCGGCGGCGCCGCGCCTGCGGCAGCTCGGGCAGACCCGCGCGGATCTCCTCGACCCACTCGCGCGACGGCTCGACCGGGACGAGGTCCGGCTCGGGGAAGTACCGGTAGTCCTCGGCGTCGGACTTCACGCGCCCGGAGGTGGTGATGCCGGTGTCCTCGTGCCAGTGCCGGGTCTCCTGGATCACGGTGTCGCCCGCGTCCAGGATCGCCGCCTGACGCGACACCTCGTAGCGCACGGCCCGCTCGACCGAGCGGAACGAGTTCACGTTCTTCGTCTCGGTCCGGGTGCCGAGCGGGGCGTCCGGCGTCGCCCGCAGGGAGAGGTTGACGTCGGCACGCACGTTGCCGCGCTCCATCCGCGCCTCGGACACGTCGAGGACCCGGAAGATGTCCCGCAGCGCCTGCACGTAGGCGCGTGCCACCTCGGGGGCCCGGTCACCGACGCCGGTGATCGGCTTGGTGACGATCTCGACCAGGGGGATCCCCGCTCGGTTGTAGTCCACCAGGGAGTAGTCGGCGCCGTGGATGCGTCCCGCGGCACCGCCGACGTGCGTGTTCTTCCCGGCGTCCTCCTCCATGTGGGCACGCTCGATCTCGACCCGGTGGATGGTGCCGTCCTCCAGCTCGACGTCGAGCCAGCCGTCGAACGCGATCGGCTCGTCGTACTGGGAGGTCTGGAAGTTCTTCGGGACGTCCGGGTAGAAGTAGTTCTTCCGGGCGAACCGGCAGGACTCGGCGATCTGGCAGTTCAGCGCCAGGCCGATCCGGATCGCGTACTCGACGGCGGTGCCGTTGACCACGGGCAGCGCACCGGGCAGGCCGAGGCTGACCGGAGTCGTCTGGGTGTTCGGGGCGCCCCCGAAGGACACCTCGGCCGGGCAGAACATCTTGGTGCGGGTGCCGAGCTCGACGTGCACCTCGATGCCGAGCACCGGGTCGAACCGTCGGACCGCGTCGGCGTAGTCGACCAGCTGGGTCACAGTCATCTCCTTCGTGGGTCCGTCAGCCGAGCTCGGGCGCGCGGTCGAGCAGCGGGCCGCCCCAGGACTTCTCCAGGGCGGACTCCAGGGCGGCGCCGACACGGTACAGGCGGTCGTCGGCCTTGGCCGGTGCCAGCACCTGGAACCCGACCGGCAGCCCGTCGTCCGACAGGCCGTTCGGCACCGAGATGCCGGGGATGCCGGCCAGGTTCGCCGGGATGGTCGCGACGTCGTTGAGGTACATCGCCAGCGGGTCGTCCAGCTTCTCGCCGAGCTTGAACGCCGTCGTGGGCGCCGTCGGGGACACCAGGACGTCGACCTGGGCGAACGCCTCGTCGAAGTCGCGCTGGATGAGCGTGCGCACCTTCTGCGCGCTGCCGTAGTAGGCGTCGTAGTAGCCCGCGCTGAGGGCGTAGGTGCCCAGGATGACGCGTCGCTTGACCTCGTCGCCGAACCCGGCGCCGCGGGTGGCCGCCATGACGCGCTCGGCGGTGACCGGGCCCTCCTCGGGCTCGACCCGCAGGCCGAAGCGCATGCCGTCGAACTTGGCCAGGTTGCTGGAGGCCTCGGCGGGCAGGATCAGGTAGTAGGCGGCGAGCGCGTACTCGAAGTGCGGGCAGGAGACCTCGACGACCTCGGCACCCGCCTGCCGCAGCAGGTCCAGGGACTCCTCGAAGCGCGTCTGGACGCCGGCCTGGTAGCCCTCGCCCTGCAGCTGGCTGACCACGCCGACCTTCACGCCGGACAGGTCGCCGAGCGCGCCCTGCTTCGCGGCCTCGACGAGCGGCGGCAGCGGCTCCGGGATGGAGGTCGAGTCGCGCGGGTCGTGCCCGCCGATGAGTTCGTGCAGCAGCGCCGAGTCCAGCACGGTCCGGGTCACGGGGCCGGCCTGGTCGAGGCTGGAGGCGAGCGCGATGAGGCCGTAGCGGGAGACGCCGCCGTAGGTCGGCTTCACGCCCACGGTGCCGGTCACGGCGCCCGGCTGGCGGATGGACCCGCCGGTGTCGGTGCCGATGGCCAGGGGGGCGGTGAACGCCGCCACCGCGGCGGCCGAACCACCGCCCGAACCACCGGGGATCCGCTCGAGGTCCCAGGGGTTGTGGGTGTTGCCGTAGGCGGAGTGCTCCGTGGAGGAGCCCATGGCGAACTCGTCCATGTTGGTCTTGCCCAGGATGGGCAGCCCGGCCTCACGGATCTTCTCCACCAGGGTGGCGTCGTACGGCGGCACCCAGCCCTCGAGGATCTTGGAGCCGGCGGTCGACGGCATGCCCTGGGTGACGACGACGTCCTTGACGGCGATCGGCACACCCGCCAGCGGGTGCAGCTCCTCGCCGGCCGCCCGGCGGGCGTCGACGTCGCGGGCCGTCGCCAGCGC
This sequence comes from Isoptericola sp. b515, assembly GCF_030588125.1. Classification (NCBI taxonomy): domain Bacteria; kingdom Bacillati; phylum Actinomycetota; class Actinomycetes; order Micrococcales; family Promicromonosporaceae; genus Isoptericola; species Isoptericola sp. b515. The sequence continues at coordinate 20,998 of NZ_JAUQYR010000006.1, forward strand.
CTCGTCGGCGTTGACGTGCAGGTAGGCGTGCACCGAGCCGTCGACGGCGGCGATGCGGTCGAGGTGGGCCTGCGTCGCCTCGACGCTGGTGACCTCGCGGTGGCGCAGCTTCTCGGCCAGATCGGCGGCCGAGAGTCGGGTCAGGTCCGTCATCTCACTCCTCCCCGAGGATCTGCGGCACCGCGAACCGGCCGTCTTCGGCCTCCGGCGCGGCGGCGAGCACGTCGTCGACCGGCAGGGCCGGCTGCGGCTCGTCGGCACGGAACACGTTGGACATGGGCAGCGGATGGCTCGTCGCGGGGACCTCGGGGGTCGCGACCTGGCTCACCTTGGCGATGGACTCGACGATCACGTCGAGCTCGCCGGCGAGGCGGTCCAGCTCGTCTGGGCGCAGCTCGATCCGCGCCAGCGCGGCGACACGCGCGACCTCGTCACGGGAGATGGTGGACATGGCCGCCAGTCTAGTGGGCCGACGTGACGCCCCGATGACGTGGGGACCACCGGACGTGTGAACCATGTCCCTGGTCCGCGGTCCGGCCGGCGGCTCGGTGGTCGACGCTCGGGGGATGGCGGTCCAGCGCGGTGGGGAAATGCAGCAGGCCCCCCACCTGTGGTGGGGGGCCTGCTGTGAAGGGTGTCCGGCGGCGTCCTACTCTCCCACCCCGTCTCCAGGGCAGTAC
>NZ_JAUQYR010000007.1:0-20226 GCF_030588125.1 Isoptericola sp. b515
GGGGGGGGGGGGGGGGGGGGGGGGGGGGGGGGGGGGGGGGGGGGGGGGGGGGGGGGGGGGGGGGGGGGGGGGGGGGGGGGGGGGGGGGGGGGGGGGGGGCGGGGGGGGGGGGGGGGGGGGGGGGGGGGGGGGGGGGGGGGCGGGGGCCCCCCCCCCCCCCCCCCCCCCCCGACCGGTGTCACGGCGCGTCGCAGGCGGCCGGGGAGTCGAAGTGCCCCGGCGTCGTCGGGAACGCGCTGCCCGACCCGTGCTCCTTCTCCCCCGGCTCGACGATCGCCAGCTCGAGGTAGGCCGAGGTGCCGTCGTCCGCGGCCTCGTCCGGCGTCCGGCCGGCGCCGGCCCCGTAGGCGACACCCTGCAGGAACGCCTTCATCGACGGGCTGTGCTGGCGGATGTCGTTCCACCCGCCGTACGCCGCGTTGCAGTGCGAGTACAGGTTGAACGCGCCGTTCCAGTCGATGAGCCGGTCGTCCTGGTCGCTCGGCCCGTTCGCCGACTCGTTGCCCTGCATCACGTCACGGTCCCGTCCGCCGTAGATCCAGTCCGTGCCGTGGTGGTGCTGGTCGTTCGTGACGTCCCCGTCGTCGGTGTTCGTCATGGTGAACCAGGCGCACGGGTCCACGACCTCGCCGAGGGTCCCCTGCGGGGTGTCGGCGAGCGTGCAGGTGACGCCCGGGTCGTCGACCGAGCCACGCGGCTTCCAGTCGAGGATGTCCGCGCCCACCACGGAGTCCGTCCCGGACCCAGGCACCGACTCCCCGCCGAAGACGAGGTCGACGTACTGGTCCTCGTCACCCCGATCCGGCGACCCGTCGGCGAGCCCGCGCCCGCCCCACAAGACGTCGGAGTCGGCACCACCGAACACGGAGTCGCCGCCGTCGTCACCGTTGGCGAGGTCGTCACCCGCGGCGCCGAACACGACGTCACGGTCGGCACCGCCACGGATCCGGTCGGCACCGCCGACGGTCTCGCCCGGGTGCGGCATCGGCGCGTCGGCCGTGTCCACCCAGGCCCGGTCCTCGACGTCGGAGAACAGGTCGACCCGGCGGTCGAACGTGCCCGGCCGCAGCCCGGTGTACGACTCGTCCGGCACGCCCTTCACCGAGACCGTGAAGGTGCCCTCCTCGGTGGTGTCGATCCACTGGCCGACGATGCCGCCGCGGTCACCGAGGATCGTGTCCTGGCCCCCGTCGCCGAACAGCTCGTCGTCGCCGAGCCCGCCGATCACGTCGTCGGCCCCGGCGTCGCCGTGCACGGTGTCGTCACCGTCCTGGCTCCACAGCCGGTCGTCGCCGGCGTCGCCGTCGATCGTGTCGTCGCCGAACGCACCGGCCGGCTCGCAGGTGTCCTGGTCCTCGGTGCAGAACCGGGTGACGCCGTCGTGCCCGGCCGGCAGCGCGTCCGGGTCGTGCAGCCGCACCGTGAACAGGCGGTCGGGGTAGGCGGGGTCGCCGGTGTCTACCGGGTAGCGGTCCGGCTCCACGCGGTCGGCCCAGCTCCCGGTGGACTCGTCCTCGACCGGGTCGCGCAGCAGCGTGCCGTTGTCGCCGAGGACGACGTCGTGCTCCCCGTTGCCGGAGACCACGTCGCCCGCGTCCCGGTGCCCGGCGATCGCCGACCCACCGATCAGGTCGTCCTGACCGTCCCCGGCGGTCTCGGCCAGCACCGACGGCGTCCCGCGCCACAGCCCGGAGGGCACCGGCACGGAGTGGCCGAGCGCCGCCGCCTCGTCGCCGACGATCTCCACCACCGGCGCGTCGCCGCGGATCACGTCCGCGGCCCCGTTGCCCTCGACGTAGTCGTCGTGGGGCCCGCCGCTGAGGGCGTCGCCGCCGTCCTGCCCCCAGGCCAGGTCGACGCCGTTCCCGCCGGAGACGAGGTCGGCACCACCCTGCGGCGCGGCCAGGTCGTACGGGACCACCGAGCGCTGCTGCACGAGCGAGCCGTCGGTCGAGGACCGCACCAGCACCGACGTCGTGGCACCCTCGCCGCGCAGGATCGTCCCGTCGTCGCCGAGGATCGCGTCGTCGCCGGTCTCGCCGAACAGCAGGTCGCCGTCGTCGCCCTGCCCCGTGGACGCCCCGGTCCCGGTGCCGGGCTCGTCGGACGACGGTGTCGCCGCCGGGGTGGTCGAGCCGCCCACGAGGTCGTCGTCGCCGGGTCCGCCCTCGACCCAGTCGACACCCGGTCCGCCCTCGACGGCGTCGTCCGCGCCGCCGCCGTCGAGCCGGTCGGGGTCGGCCTGGCCGAGGAGCACGTCCTCGTCGCCGTCGCCGCGCAGCCAGTCGTCCCCGGCGTCGTCGCCGTCGGCGGCCACGCCCAGGTCGAGCAGCCGGATCGTGCGCGGCTCCGTCGTCCCGCGGTCGCGGCCCAGCAGCAACGGTGTCACCGCACCCGCCCCGGCGACGGTGACCACACCGTTGTCGCCGAGCATCACGTCGCCCTCGGACCCGCCGCGCAGGGTGTCCCCCGCGTCGGGCTGGCCCTCGGTGCCGACGCCGCCGGGCTCCCCGGTGCCGAGCGGCGTCACGCTGCCGCCCACCACGTCGTCCCGGCCCGCCTCGCCGAACGCGGTGTCCTCGCCGCGCCCGCCGACGGCCAGGTCGTCGTCGGGACCGGCCCAGATCGTGTCGCCGGCGCCCTGGCCGAAGATCGCGTCGTCGTCGGCGCCGCCGTACAGCCGGTCGGGCCCGGAGGTCCCGGCCGGCGGCGAGGCCCCGGTCTCGTGCTCGACGAGCACGCGGTCGGCGGTGTCCCGGCCGGCCAGCACCGGGGCACCCGGCGCACCGGTGGCCGCCGGGGTGATCGTCATGTTGTCACCGGCGATCACGTCCGCCCCGGCGTCGCCGTAGACGCGGTCGTCGGTGTCGGCCCGCCCGGCGGCGCGGGTGCCGCCGACCAGCATGTCGTCGGCGCCACCACCGGACACGACGTCGGACCCGGCGTTGCCCTCGGCGACGTCCTCCTCGCCGTGCCCGTAGATCACGTCCGGGCCGGCGTTGCCGTAGAGCAGGTCCGGCCCGCCCTCGCCGTGGACGACGTCCTTCGCGCTGCCGCCCCAGACCTGGTCGGCCCCGGCGCCGGCGAACACCGTGTCGGTCCCGGACTGACCGCAGCCGCGGTCGTCCGCGTCCCGCAGCTCGAGCCGGTCGGCCCCGCCGCCGGCGCGCACCACGTCCACGCCGATACCGCCGAGGATCAGGTCGTCGTCGTCCGCCGCGTTCGGCGCACCGGGCTCGTCCGCGTCCGGCATGTCGGAGTCGCTCGCCACCGGGTCGCCGGCGACGCAGAGCTCGCCGGGCCGGTAGGCGTCGCCCCAGGCCTGCGCGCCACCGTCGCCGCCGACGACGTGGTCGCGGTCGGCACCGCCGACCAGCACGTCCTCCTGCGGCACGGCGTCCTCCGGCAGCGGCAGGCGGGTGACCTCGTGGTCCGGGCCGAACCCGTCGTCGCCGGTGCCGAACGAGAGCTCGTGCGGCTCGGCGAGCACGTAGTCGTCGTCCGGGCCGCCGAACACCCAGTCCCCGCCGAAGCCGCCGGACAGGATGTCCTCGTCGGCCCCGCCGAACAGGTACGCGCGCTGCGGCGGCGGGCTGCCCAGCGACCCCGCCTGGACGACGTCGCGGACCGTCGAGCCGATGACCAGGTCGTTGCCGGCCCCGGTGTCGACGTTGTTGGCCTGCGCCGGGTCGTCCACGCTGTCCGGACGTCCGTCGCCGTCGGCGAGCGCCCCGAGCTGGGCCGCGCTGAGCGCGGACCCCGGGGTGTACGCCTCGCCCTGGATCGTGACGTCGGCGTTCGCGCCGAACGGCAGGTCGGCCCGCTGACCGGTGAAGACGATGTCGTCCCCGGGGCCGGCGGTGATGCGGTCGGCACCGTGGCCGCCGGCCAGCAGGTTCGTCGCCCCGCCGCGGTCGGCGCCCTGCTCGCCGACGACGCCGATGACGTCGTCCCCGCCGTTGCCCCAGACCACGTTGCGGTTCAGGCCGACGTTGACGGTGTCGTCACCGCCGCCGTCCTGCTCGCCGGGGTCGCCGAGGGCGACGGCCACCTCGACGCCGTCGACGGTCGCGACCGTGGCGTCGAGCGTGGTGTCCCCCGCGACGAACGCGCGGCCCTGCGCGGTGCCGATCGTGTCGTCGTCCGCGCCGCCGGAGACCCGCACGGTGACGCCGTCCGGGTTGGCGGTCACGACCTTGTCGTCGCCGCCCCGGGCGTCGACCCAGGCCGGGCCGATGTCGGTGCGGATCACGTCGTCGGCCTCGGATCCGCGCACGACGACGGCGGTGCGGAAGCCGGCGGCCACCTCGCTGCCGACGTCACCCGGGTCGTCCCCGGGCGGCGGCGCCTCGCTGTCCCCGACGAACGAGACCTGCAGCGGCGTCTGCTTGCCCTGACCGTCGAGCAGGACGCGGTCGACCTCGCCGTCGAAGCTGGAGGTGAACCCGCTCCACTGCACGGTGTAGCCGACGACGGGCCAGCCGCCCTCGGGCTCGGTCCCCGCGGAGTAGTCGTGGCGCTCGATGACGGTGAACACCTCGGCGTCGTCCTCGGGGTCCTCGTGCGCGTCCCACGCGGAGTCGCCGCGCTTGCCGTCCACGCCGAGCCGGCCCGCGTAGACCACGAGGTAGTCGGTGCCGTCGACCTCGTCCACCGCGCCCAGGGTCGGCGGCGGGGGCTCGCAGTCGGGTTCCGCGGAGAAGTCGAGCAGGGTGATGTCCGCGATCGTCTGGGTGAAGCTCACCGAGAAGATGCTCACGCCGAGCGTGATCCCGAGCCGCAGGAACAGGTACACGCGCCCGCTCATCGTGAACAGGCAGATCGGACTGCGCTTGACCTGCTCCCCGATCTCGGACAGGCGGAACTTGCCGTCGTCGTTCGGGTCGTTCCAGAAGAACGAGATCGTGAGCCCGACGCCGCCGGTGAGACTGACCTCGATGACCACCAGCGACACCGCGACGCCCGCGGCCAGCTCGCCGTAGAACGTCAGCACCGGCACCGGCTTGCCGTCGAGGTCGGTGGTGGCGAAGTACAGCGAGTCGAGGGCGTCCAGCACGCCGACGCCGGTGCCGTCGCGCCAGGCCTCGACGGCCTTGCGCAGCCCGTAGGTGTCCAGGCCGGCGATGATGCGCGCCTCGACGCCCGCGGACCCCGACAGGGTGATGAGCACCGGCGGCGGTGCGTACACCGGGCCGAAGGACTGCTTCATCGAGAAGCCGAGCTTCAGGGGCCCGGAATCGAACCGCACGATCTCGACGTCGCCGCCGACGAGCAGGTTCGCGACCTGCTCGGGCTGCTCGAGGAACGTGAAGGTGAACCCGTAGCGCTCGGAGTCGAAGCCCGCCGTCGTGATGTTGGTCGGGCTGAGGTCCGCGACGACCTGAGCGGCTCCGTCGGACAGCTCGTCGGTCGATTCCTCGAAGGGCCCCTTGAGCTTCTCGAGCTGGTCCGGGGTCGCCGCCGTCGTCTTCGCCGCGGCGCCGTCGAGCGCCAGGTCGCCGATCGGCAGGATGACGCCGCCGTCCTCCGGGGCGGCGCTGCTGAGGAGCTCGTCGACCGTGTTCGCCGTCTCCACGATCTGCAGGATCGTCTTCACGGCGGTGACGTCCGTGCCGCCCGCCAGCGTGCTGTACAGCTCGGCGAGCGTCACGAGCGAGATCTCCGGTCCGCCGGCGGCCTGCGACAGGTCCGTCAGCACCGGGATGGGCGCGTAGAGGGTGTCGATGATCGGGCGCAGCGGGTCGATCGCCTGGTTGATGGTGTCGATCGCCGGCTTGATCTGCCCGCTGAGGAACTGCCCGAGGTCGAGCCCGATGTCCGTGAAGGCGATCGACGGCGTCCCCACGACGCCGTTGGAGGCGTTGCCGAACGTCGGTGCGTACGTCCCGGCGTCGTCGGGTGCCTCGCACTCGGCCCCGGAGCCGCCGCCCCCGCCGCTCTCCCAGCCCACCGACCAGCGCAGGCAGAAGTCGGTGGCGATGCCGGGTAGCGTCTGCCCGTCCATCTCGGGTGCCGCGGCCAGCGCCCAGAACACGTCGATGTCGAACGAGGCGGCCAGGTCCACGTGGTCACGCGGCGAGGAGACGAGGTCGGCCACGGGCAGCGCCTCGAGGTCCTCGCCGTCGATGGTGATCGCGTCCGGGGTACCGGTCAGGTCGATGCTGAGCTCGGCCTGCAGCTCGTCGGACGCCACGTCCTTCTTGTCGGCCGTGACCTGCAGCACCGCCAGCTCGGCCTGGAGGTCGGGGTCCGACCCGGCGTCCTCGAGCCGGGCCGTGGCGACGGCGTAGCCCTCGGGCACGTCGTCGTCGCCGTTGTCGGTGAGCAGCACGACGCCGGACTCCTTGTCCAGCGCGAGGCGGACGCGGAAGGCGTAGTCGAGGCTGACCCCGACGCCGCCGGCGCCGTCGGCCGCGCTCGCCCGCAGCGCCAGCCCGGGGATGCCCAGGTCGAGCGGCACGGTCTCGGAGAACTCCGGGGCGCCGGCGTCGCCGCCGCTGCCCGGGTCGTAGGCCCACTCCAGGACGATCGTGTCGATCGCCCGCACGTTCGCGGTGCAGTCGGCCTGCGGGTAGTCGGCCTCGGCCGGGTCGTCGGGCGCCGCGGACGGGGTCCCGGTGCCGTCGTCGACGTAGCTCGCGCCGGCCACGTCGGAGATCTGCTCCCAGGTGGTGCCGCCGTCGGTGCTGCGCACCACGTAGTAGCCGGTGGCGCGCGGGTTCTCCGTCCAGGTCAGCTCGTTGCGCGGGCCCTCCGCGGCGAGGGCCGCGTCGTTGTCGACGGAGTCCGTGCCGGACCAGCCGGTGGGGTCCCCGTCGGCGTTGTGCGCCACGATCGCGTACGTGTAGGTCGTGTCCGCCGTGACCGTGTCGACGGCGGAGACGGACAGACCCGTCGCGGGCTCCAGCAGGCCGCAGTACTCGCTCAAGGTCACCCCGGGCGCGGACTCGAGCGTCGCCTTGGCGTCGGCGTAGCCGGTCTCCAGCGCCGCGTCGGTGTCCTCGACGAGCTGCTCGATCTCGGTCCGGGCGTCCTCCAGCGTCGTGGCGGCGTCGGCGAGCTGCTGGCCGATGAGGGGGAAGTTCCCGCCGCCGCTGAGCGTCTGCAGCGCCTCGGAGACGATCCCGAGGTAGGTCAGCAGCGACTCCGGCAGCGCGAGCAGGTCGAGCTCGGAGTCGTAGAGCAGCGCCGTGAGGTCGCCCAGGTCGTCGGGCAGGTCGATGTCGGGGGCCGGCAGCGCCTCGCCGCCGCTGAGCGTCCCGTCACCGGGCAGGTCCTGGGTGACCGACAGCGTGCCGAGCGAGGTGCCGACGACGGACACGGGCGCGTCCACGCAGAGCAGCCGCGGCCCGCCGGAGCAGTCGTCGGTGCCGGTCAGGGACAGGTCACCGCCGAGCAGGTCCCCGAGCCCGACGGCGCCGGAGGCCCCGTAGGAGCCGGTCAGCCCGACGGCACCGAGCGTGCCGCCGTCGCCGAGCTGGGCGGACAGGCCCGCCACGGACACGGCGAACTGCCCGTCGACGGACCCGCTGGCCGACGCCGTGACGTTCGGGTCGACGACGCGCAGGGTGGCGGCGTCCCCGGCGTCCTCGAAGGGCGTGCCGAGGGAGACCGCGAGCCCCGCGCTGGCGTCGACCTCGGCGGACAGGTCCACCTCGGCGTCGGCGTTCGCGCTGACCAGCGGCACGTCCCCGAGGTCGAAGGAGAGCGGCGCGGACGTCTGGTACGACCGGGCGACCGCGACGTCGAGCACGAGCGCCGGGGTGCCGTCGACCTCGGTGAGCTCGACGGGCAGGTCGGCGCCGATGGCGTCCTCGAGCAGCCCCAGCAGGTCCTGCAGGTTCTCCGGCGGCGTGGTGCTGACCTCCTCCAGCACGGCCGAGAGCTCGGTCGCCGTGGCCAGCCCGTCCGAGGCGCCGGTGAGCACGTCGCCGATGCTCGTGTCGACCAGCGGCAGCGAGACGTCCGCGGTGTCCCCGAGCAGGTCGGTGGAGCGCAGCCCGGCGTCGAAAAGCGTCAGGACGGTGAGCAGCCGGCCGAGCATCGCCAGGGGGTCGTCGGTGTCGACGTCGAGGGCGAGCAGGTCGGTCAGCCCCGACTCGATCGTGGGCGTGCAGGAGTCCGGGATCTGGGTCACGTCGCAGTCGACGGAGAAGGTGGCGGCGCCGCCGTCGGAGCTGAAGCTGCGCCCCTCGAGCGGCACGTCCACCTGGCCGGTGCCGGTGACGTGCACGTCGACGGCGGCCGTCACGCCGGACGGCACCGCGGTGATCTCGTCCATCACCTCACCGAGCGTCCGGTACTCGGTGCCGCCGAGGGCCAGGGTCAGCATCGGGTCGCCCCCGGTCTCGGGCCCGACGGCGAGGCTGCCGTCCACCTCCACGCCGACGAACCCGATCTGCCCGGCCGTGGTGAAGCTCGCGGTGATCGGGAAGGAGGCCGAGGCCGTGGCCGAGCGGAACAGCATCCGGTCGATACCGATGGGCGCCTCGTCGTAATAGGCGACGACCTCCCCGTCGGGGCCGGTCTGCGGCTGCGGCTCGTCGAACACGACGGGGTCCTGCAGGTCGAGGGCGAGCTCGATCTCGACGCTGTAGTCGCGGGTGGTCTGGGCACCCGGGGTCTGCTCCGGCTCGTTCGCCCCGGTGACCTGCTGGCCCCCGGGCGCCGTGAGCAGGTTGCCGAGCTCGACCAGACCGGTCTTGACGCCGGCCTCCTCGGCGCCGGGCGTGGGCACGAACAGGTCGCCGGGGCCCTCGTCGCTGCGGGTGAACGTCAGGGTGAAGGGCAGCCGGTGGTTCGTGGCGTCGTAGTCCGCGACGGCGACGCCGAGGCCGGTGCCGGAGGCGTTGATCGCGGCGAAGAGCTCCTCGAGGCTGGTCCAGGCCGGGATGCCGGCGTCGTCGCCCTCCTGGGGGATCTGGTCGGTGAGGAACGTCGTGAGGTTCTCCGCCAGGTGCACGGCGTCCGCGACCGTGCCGCGCATGAACGGCAGGTCGACGTTGTCCGGGGTCCGCTGCATCGCCACGACCGTGGACTTGAGCAGCACGAGGCCCTCGGCGACGTCCCGCTGGGACATGTTGAGGAAGTCGCCGAGGACGTCGAAGTCCGCGTCCGGCGTGACGCTGAGGGTGGCGGCGTCGCTCAGGTCGGTCCAGGTGAAGGCGATGCCGCCCGCGACGGCGGGGACGTACCCGGCCTCGGTGGTGACCGTGAGGTTCCCGCTCGCGGAAGACGACGTCAGCTCGACGGTGCTCAGGCCGACGGCGGACCCGTCGACGGACAGCTCCCCGTCCCCGGGCGTGCCGTCCGTCCCGGCGAAGGCCAGCCGCCCGTCGCCGTCGGGGTCGTCGAGGGTCCCGCCGTAGGTCGCGTGCAGCGCGACGTCGTCGCTGGTGACCGTTCCTCCGAAGAGGCCCACCGACGTGGTGACGGTGCCGTCGAACCCGTCGAGGTCGACCGAGGCGAAGAGCTCGGGGGCGTCCGGACCGTCGGCGACGACGAAGAACTCCTCCGTCCCGCCGATCTCCTCGGAGCCGACCGTGAACTCGAGCCCCACGCTCACCGCCACCGTGACCTCGCCCGGACCCGAGGACAGGGGAAATCCCGGTTCGAGCGAGAAAGCGGCCGGGACGTCCTGACTGACCTCGAGTCGGTAGCGGCCGCCCCCCAGGGCGGACAGGTCGTTGCCGAACCCGGTGTCCGCGTCGGCCAGCACCTGCGCCGGGGACACGTTGACCACCGGCAGGGGGGTCGCCCAGACCTCTTGCTCGGCGAATCCGAGGGCCCACGCGGCGACGTCCTCGGCGAAGTCGTCCACCGGATCGGCGTACGCCGGTGGTGCGACGAGCACCGTCGCGGTGACGGCTGCTGCAGTGACGATCCCGATGCCGGCCGACTCGCGCAGTCTGCGCATGTCCCGCTCCCGCGTCCTGGTCCGCCCTCGGTGGTGGGCGGACTCGACAGTGCCCCCGCGCTGCGTACAAGACACCACGCTTCCTGTGATCCAGGTCACTCGCTGGCGCGGCCGGCGATTTCACCCCTGGTCGGAGCCTCGGCGCGACGGCGGCCGTCGCGGTGACGACCCGGGATACCCGTCCGCGGACCGACGCCCGGGTGACCCGCACGACAGCCGGGGCGTGACCCGAGCCACCGCTCCGGAGGTCCGGTCGTCGTACGCTCGACGGGTGGAACCCGCCGCCCGACCGCTCGCGCCGACGTATCAGGAACGTCGCTGGGAGCTGCCGCCCGACGCGGTGATCCAGCACGGGGACGTCGTCGACGCGGCGCGCCTGCTGCGGGGCGGCACGTTCACGGCGCTGACGGGCGCCGGCATCTCCACCGACTCGGGGATCCCCGACTACCGCAGCCCCGACTCCCCGCCCCGCAACCCGATGACGTACCAGCAGTTCGTCGGCGACCCGGACTTCCGCCGGCACTACTGGGCTCGCAACCACGTCGGGTGGCGGCACGTGCACCGCACCCACCCGAACGAGGGCCACCGGGTGCTGGCCGACCTCGAGGACCGCGGCATCGTGCGCGGGGTCATCACCCAGAACGTCGACCTGCTGCACGAGGACGCGGGGTCACGCACCGTCATCGACCTGCACGGACGCTACGACTCGGTCGTCTGCCTGAGCTGCGGCCGCACCATCTCCCGCGCCCATCTGGCCGAGCGTCTCGACGCCCTCAACCCGGGGTTCATCGAGTCCGTGCTCGACGGCGGCACCACCGTCGCCGACGTGGAGGTCGCCCCCGACGCGGACGCCGTCATCGCCCGCACCTCCCACTTCAACCCGGCCGACTGCGAGTTCTGCGGCGGGGTGCTCAAGCCCGAGATCGTCTACTTCGGCGAGAACGTGCCGCGCGAGCGGGTCGAGCGAGCCTTCGCGCTCGTCGAGTCGGCCGACGCCCTGCTCGTGGCCGGCACGAGCCTGACGGTGATGAGCGGCCTGCGCTTCGTGCGCCGCGCCGCCAAGAACGGTCAGCCCGTCGTCATCGTCAACCGCGGCGAGACCCGGGGCGACCCGCTGGCCACCGTCAAGGTGGACGCCGGGGCAAGCGAGACGCTCGCGGCGCTGGCCGAGCTGCTCTGAGCCGGCGACCGACCGCCGGGCCGCCGCTCCCAGCCGTGGATGAGATGCTCTGACCCGTGTCCACCCCCTCCTCCCCGCGGACCGACATCCAGGGTCTGCGTGCCGTCGCCGTCGCCGCGGTGCTCGGCTTCCACCTGTGGCCGGCCGCGGTCACCGGCGGGTACGTCGGCGTGGACGTGTTCTTCGTCGTCTCCGGGTTCCTCATCACCAGCCACCTGCTGCGGCGCCCGATCCGCAGCGGCCGCGACCTGCTGGACTTCTGGGGACGACGCGTCCGCCGCCTGATCCCGGCCGCCAGCCTCGTCCTGCTCGTCACCCTGGTCGCCGCCGCCGTGTGGCTGCCCGTCACCGCGCTGGCGCAGGTCGGCCGGGAGGTGCTCGCCTCGGCGCTGTACGTGGAGAACTGGGTGCTGGCCGCGAGCGAGACGGACTACCTGGCGGCGGACCAGCTGCACTCCCCCGTCCAGCACTACTGGTCGCTGTCCATCGAGGAGCAGTTCTACCTGCTGTGGCCCCTGCTCCTCGCCGCCGTGGCCTGGCTCGGCGTGCGCCTCGCCCGGCGCACCGGCACGGTCGGCCGCGTCGACGGCGAGCGGCCGACGGCGGCCCTCGCCGTCGCGCTGACCGGCACGGTCGTCGTGGCGTCCCTCGGCTGGTCGGTGTGGGCCACCCGGGTCGAGCCGGCCGCCGCCTACTTCGTGTCGACGACCCGGTTCTGGGAGCTCGGGCTCGGCGGCCTGCTCGCCGCGGTGCTCGCCGTCCGCGCCGGCACATCGCGCATGCTGCTGCGCCACGACGGGGTGCGCGCCGCGACCGCCTGGCTCGGTCTGGCGATGATCGTCGCGGCCGTCCTCGCCTACGACTCCGCCACCGCGTTCCCGGGCTACACGGCGCTGCTGCCGACCGTGGGCACCGCGCTGGTCATCGCCGCGGACGCCGACGACACCCGCACCGGCCCCGGCGCCCTGCTGCGCGTGCGGCCGGTGCAGTGGCTGGGCGACACCTCCTACTCGGCCTACCTGTGGCACTGGCCGCTCGTGGTCATCGTGCCGTTCGCGATCGGGCGCGAGCTGACCGCCGCCGACATGCTCGCGGTGCTCGCGGTGACGCTGCTGCTGGCCGCGGTCTCCCGCCGGTACGTGGAGGAGCGCCTGCGCTGGCAGCCGCTGCTGACCCGGCGGCTCGCCGCCACGTTCGTCCTGCTCGCCGGGACCGTCGTCGTGGTCGGCGGCACCGCCGCGGCCGTGACCGCGCAGGCCACCGCGGACGAGCGCGAGGCGATCACCGAGGCCCGGGCCGCCGTCGCCGAGGCCGCCCCGTGCGTGGGCGCCACCGTGGTGCGGGACGACTCCTGCGCGGACCCGGGCCTGGTCTGGCCGCCCGAGGCCGCCGCCGACGACAAGCCCGCCGTGTACGACGACGGCTGCTGGAACAACTCACCCTTCACCACGCGGAACACCTGCACCTACGGCGAGGAGGAGGACCCGACGGCGCGGATCGCCCTGGTGGGCAACTCCCACGCCGGGCACTGGCTGCCCGCGCTCGAGGACGCGATCGCCACCGAGGGCTGGCGCCTCGACACCTACCTGCAGTCCGTCTGCTACACCGTCGACCTGCCCCTGGAGCTCCCCGGGGAGGGCGTCTCCGAGGCCTGCCGGGACACCAACCGGTGGGCCGTGGACAGCATCGTCGGCGGCGACTACGACCTGGTGATCATGTCGAACCGCACCCACCAGCCGTTGGCGGACGTGGCACCGCAGGACCAGGAACGCGTCGCGCAGGAGGCCTACGTCGAGACCCTGGCGGCGTTCACCGACGCCGGGCTGCCCGTCGTCGTGCTGCGCGACACCCCGGCCATGCCCGAGAACGTGCCGGACTGCCTCACGCAGCACCGCGACGACCCGGACGCCTGCGGCGCGCCGCCGGAGGTGGCGCTGGAGCCGGACCCCCTGGCCGCGGCCGCGAGCGCCGACACCACCGGCGCGGTGAGCGTCACCAGCGTCGAGGACCTCATGTGCGACGACGTCTGCCACCCGGTGGTCGGCGGCGTCACGGCGTACTTCGACCACGGGCACCTGACGACGACGTTCGCCCGGACCCTGGCCCCCGAGGTCGCGGGGGCCGTGCGCGCGGGGCTGCGCCAGGAGTCCTAGGCTTCCTGCATGGAGGACGTGGTCGTCGTCGGGTCGGGCCCGAACGGCCTGGCTGCCGCCGTCACGCTCGCCCGCGTCGGACTGTCCGTGACGGTGCTCGAGGCGTTGCCCACGGCGGGCGGCGGTGCCCGCACGCTGGACCTCGACCTGGCACCCGGGCTGACGTACGACGTCTGCTCGGCCGTGCACCCCATGGCGTGGGCGTCACCGTTCTTCCGTGCCTTCGACCTGCCCGCCCACGGCGTCGAGCTGGTCACCCCCGAGATCTCCTACGCCCAGCCGCTGCCCGACGGCCGGGCCGGGATCGCCTACCGCGACCTGGAGCGCACGGCCGACCGGCTCGGGGTCGACGGCGGCGCCTGGCGGTCCCTGCTGGGGCCGCTGGCCGCGCGCTGGGAGGCGGTGGTCGCCGTCGGGATGAGCGACAAGCGGTCGCTGCCCCGGGGGGTGGCCGACGTCGGTGGCCTGCTCGGTGCCGCGCAGTTCGGGGCGGCGATGCTCGAGCAGGGCACGGGGGCGTGGAGCGCCCGGTTCCGCACCGAGGAGGCCGCCGCGCTGCTCACCGGTGTCGCGGCGCACACGATCGCCCCGATGCCGTCGCTCGGGGCGGCGGGCACCGCGCTGCTGCTCGGGGCGCTGGGTCACGCCGTCCCCGACGGCGCCGGCACGTCCCCGGGCGGCGCGACCTCGGCAGGGTTCGACGGCGGCTGGCCGATCCCGCGCGGGGGGTCCGGCGCGATCGCGGCGGCGCTGGTGGCCGACCTGGAGGCGCACGGCGGCACCGTCGTCACCGACCACCCCGTGCGGGTGTGCACGGACCTGCCCTCGGCGCACGTGTACCTGTTCGACACCCCGGCGAGCACGCTGCTCGACGTCATCGGCGACGCCCTGTTCCCCACCTGCCGGCGCGCGCTCTCCCGGTTCCCCGCGGGCAACGCGGCGGCCAAGGTCGACCTGGTGCTCGACGGACCGGTGCCCTGGGCGGACCCGGAGGTCGCGGGGGCGGGCACGGTGCACGTCGGCGGCACCCGGGCGGAGATGGCGTGGGCGGAGGCGGCGGTCGCCGCGGGCGACCACGCGGCGGCGCCGGTGTGCCTGGTCAGCGACCCGTCGGTGGCGGACCCGTCGCGGGAGGTCGGCGGCCTGCGGCCGGTGTGGGCGTACACGCACGTGCCCGCCGGGTCGACCCGGGACGTCACGGACGTGGTCGTCGACCAGCTGGAGCGCTTCGCCCCCGGGGTGCGCGACGCCGTCGTCGCCTCCCGGTGCACCCCCGCGGCCGAGCTGGCCGGGCACAACCCGAACCTCGTCGACGGCGACATCGCGGGCGGGCGGACCAGCCTGTGGCGCATGATCGCGCGGCCCACCGCGGCGGCGAACCCCTACCGGCAGGCGGGGCACGTCTACCTGTGCTCGGCGTCGACGCCCCCGGGTCCCGGCGTGCACGGCATGTCCGGCTGGCACGCCGCACGCCGGGCCGCGTACGAGGTCTTCGGGATCCGTATCCCGGCGATCTGAGGCGGCCGCGTCAGGGCGCCCGGTAGGCCACGTCCCCGTTCGAGCTGTGGATCTCCACGGTCCGCGACGCCCCCGGGTCGGTCGGGGCCTCGATGATCTGCTCCCCGTTGGACGTCTCGATGGTCAGCGCCACCGGCTCGCCGTCGCCGACCACGGTGACGTCGCCGTTGCTCGTCCGGGCCACGACGTCGCCGGCGGCACCCGAGACGTCGATCTCGCCGTTGGAGGTCCGGGCCTCGGCGTCGCCGCCGACGTCCCGCAGCTCGACGTCGCCGTTGGAGGACCGGGCGACGACCCCGCCGGCGGCGTCCACGACGCCGATCCGGCCGTTCGAGGACTGCACGTCGACGTCCCCGCCGACCCGGGTCGCGTCGATCTCGCCGTTCGAGGTCCGCGCCTCCAACGAACCGCCGAGGTCCGTCGCGACCACGTCGCCGTTGGACGTCTGCAGCTCGACGGCGCCCGTCGGCCCCTCGGCCCGCACCTCGCCGTTGGCGGTGTGGACGGTCACCACCGTGTCGGCCGGCACGACGGCGTGCAGCTCCCCGGCGCAGGTCCACGACCACCACACCCGGTCGGGGCAGATGTTCTCCAGCACCAGCGACCCGTCACCGGTCGCGACCGTGTACTCCGGGGTGGCCAGTCCGCCGCGGGAGACGACCTCGACGCTCACGTCCGTGGCGTCGTCGTCGGCCCGCACGGTCACGTCGCCGTCGGCGACCAGCTCCACCTGCCCGACGGGGTCGTAGGACTCCAGGTCGGTGCGCGTCTCGGACAGCGCCCGGTCCACCAGGAGCAGGGCGGCCCAGGCCACCATCAGCACGCCGACGACGACGCCGATCGTGAGGAGTACCCGGGCCGCGCCGCTGCGGCGCGGCTCCGAGGGGGACAGGTCCTGGCTCATCGTGCGTCTCCGTTCCGGTCGAGCCAGCGCAGCACCGCCAGGACGCGGCGGTGCGTGTCCGCGTCCACGGGCAGCCCCAGCTTGGTGAGGATGTTGGTCACGTGCTTCTCCACGGCCGCGGACCCGACGACGAGCCGGTCCGCGATCGCGGAGTTGGACAGTCCTTCGGCCATGAGCCCGAGGACCTCGCGCTCCCGGGCGGTGAGGTCGTCCAGGTCGTGCCGGGATCGGGCGAGCACCTGCGAGACGACCTCGGGGTCGAGGACGGTGCCGCCGGCGGCGACCCGCGCGACGGCGTCGAGGAACTCGTCGACGTCGGCCACGCGGTCCTTGAGGACGTAGCCCACCGAGCGGTTGCCGTGCGTGAACAGCTCGGCGGCGTACCGCTGCTCGACGTACTGCGAGAGCACGAGCACGGGCAGCTCCGGATACAGGCTGCGCAGGTGCACGGCGGCACGCAGACCCTCGTCGGTGTGCGAGGGCGGCATCCGCACGTCGGTGACGAGCAGGTCCGGCAGCGAAGAGCCCGGCGCGGTGAGGGCGGCGACCATCTCCTCGGCGGTGCGGTGCCCGACGACGTCGTGCCCCTCGGTCTGCAGCAACCGGGTCAGGCCGTCCAGCAGCAGGACGGAGTCCTCGGCGATCACGACACGCACGGCAGCTCCACTCGCAGACGGGTGCCCGCACCGGGCGGGCTGGTCAGGTCGAACGTGCCGTCCAGGGCGGCGACACGGCCGCGCAGGCCGGCCAGACCGGAGCCGGGACGCGCCTCCGCGCCGCCGCGGCCGTCGTCGGACACCTCGACCAGCAGGCGGTCGGTGCCCTCGGCGACGGGGACGACGGCGGCACGCACGTGGGCGCGGGTGGCCGCGGCATGCCGGGCGACGTTGGTCAGCGCCTCGGCGACGACGAAGTACGCGGCGGCCTGCACCCCCGCGCCCACGGCGTCCAGGCCGGGGCCGGCCTCCACCCGGACCGGCACGGGGCTGCGTGCCGCGAGCGCCGACAGGGCGTCGTCCAGGCCGCGGTCGGCGAGCACCGCCGGATGGATGCCGCGGACGAGGTCGCGCAGCTCGGCCAGGGTCTCCTTGACCTCGAGGTGCGCGTGCTCGACGGCCGCCACCGCGGCCGACGGGTCCCGGTCGGCAGGGCGGCGGGCCGAGCCGAGCGCGACACCGAGGGCGACGAGACGCTGCTGGGCGCCGTCGTGCAGGTCCCGCTCGATGCGGCGCCGTTCGGCGTCGGCCGCCTCCAGGGCGGCGGCACGGGTGGCGGTGAGCTCGACGGCACGCTGCCGGGCCGTGGCGGCATCGGTCTCGGCAGCGCGCGCCTCGGCCTCGGCGGCGCGCTGTGCGGTACGTGCCTCGGCCGCCGGGGAGACGCCGAGCATCGCCTGGGCCAACGCGGTCGTCGCCAGGGTGCCGAGCTGGGCCAGGACGGCGGCGAACCAGGCGAGCACGACGGCGATCGGCACCGCCCACAGCGCGGTGAGATCAGCCTCGGTCACGCGGCGCGCCCCGAGGACGACGGCCGCGACAGCACCGCTCGCCGCGGCCACGGCGAGCGTGAGGAACACGGTCGCCACGACCAGTCCGGCCAGGGTGTACGCCGTGGCGAGCCAGCCGCGCCGGTCGGCGAGCTCCGCCGTCGTCCACCCCCACCAGCCGGGCCGGGTCGGGCGCCGCCGTCCCGGGTCGCGCAGCACGACGCCGGTCTGGGCGGCGAGGCGAGCACGCTCGGCGGTGGCGAACCACCGGGCCACCCACAGGGCCGGCGGCAGCAGGAGGAGGCCGAGCCCGAGCGCGGGCACGAGGGAGGCCGCCACGAGCACGAGGTCGAAGACCACCAGGCCCACGGAGACGAGCCAGAGGTAACCCAGCGCGAGCTGGGCGAGGCCGCGCCAGGTGGCCCCCGCCCAGGGTGCACGCAGCAGCCCCGGCAGGCTCGTGACGGCCGGCGCGGTGTCGCGCGGTGCCGCAGGTGTGCTGGTCATGTCCTCGACACTAGGCAGGCGCGTGCCGGCGCGGAATGCGGTGGACCCACGTCCTCATGGTCGGGCTGTCCCGACCCCACGGCTCGCCGTCCACGCCGCTGTGGGCATGAAATCTGCAGCCTCGAGAGCTCCAGAGCTACAGATTTCATACCCACAGCGATCGGGCGCGGTCAGCGGCGCGCCTCGAAGAACTCCCGCAGCACGGCACCGCACTCCTCGGCACGGACGCCCGCGATCACCTCGACCTCGTGCAGGGACCGCTGGTCGCGCACCATGTCCCACACCGAGCCGGTCGCCCCCGCCTTGGGGTCCCACGCGCCGAGGACGAGGCGCTGCACCCGGGCCGCCACCAGCGCCCCGGCACACATCACGCACGGTTCGAGCGTCACCACCAGCGTGCAGCCGGTCAGCCGCCACTCCCCCCAGCTCGCCGCGGCCTGGCGCAGCGCCAGCACCTCGGCGTGCGCCGTGGGGTCCCCGGTCTGCTCGCGGCGGTTGTGCCCGAGGCCGAGCAGCCGCCCGTCCGGGGAGACGACGACGGCACCGACGGGCACGTCGTCCGTCGCCAGGGCGTGGGTCGCCTCGTGCAGGGCCAGGCCCATCAGGTGGTCCCACACGACGCGACGCTCGCTCAGCGTGCGCGGCGGGAAGGCATCGTCGGCCCACGGCAGGGCCAGGCCACGCTCGTCCACGGCTGCTCCTCGTCGTCGTCCCCCGACCAGCGTAGAGGCGGCCCGCCGCACCGGTGGCAGCGGGTGAAAACCCTCAGAGGATTGTCATCTTTGTTCCTTTTCGGCCGGTCCGGTGATGGGATGAGCATCGTTCCCCCACCACATCGGGCGCGCCACCGCGCGCGCTCGACCTCCTGCCGAAGGGACCGACCATCATCGTGAGACGACTGCTGGCGAGCATCGCGACCTCGACGCTGGCTCTCGGGAGCCTGCTCGTCGCCGCGGCACCGGCCTCCGCCCACACCCCCGACGTCACCGCCACGTGCGACGGCCTCGACGTCGAGCTGCGGTATTACGACGGGGCCCGCGTGACCGTCACCGTGGACGACGAGATCCTGGACGACGCCGGGTTCACCTCCCGGTACGCCGCGTCCTTCGACCACGACGGCTCCGTCGCGCACACCTGGCACGTCGCCGTGGACGCGCACGACGACGACCAGTGGGACCGGGAGTGGTCGGGGCAGACGACGCCCTGCGCCGCCGAGGCCGCCCCCGAGGAGCGTCTCGTCACCGGCCTGTACCTCTACGAGAAGGTGCACCCGGACCAGCCGGCCGCATGGCACAACTCCGGCCCGCAGGAGCTGCTCGTCCAGCGCGACGGGCACAGCTTCTGGGACGAGGAGGACTTCCCCGTCGAGAACCTCCCCGCCGACGTCTGCGGCACGGGCTGGGGCGTCCAGCAGGACGTCGCCGACGTCAGCGACGGCTTCGAGATCCCGACGCGGATCGTCTGGCCGGACGGCGGGTTCGCCGGCCACCTCGTCGACTGGCGGCACGACGACCTCGACGACCTCGTGACGGTGCCCCCGTGCGACGTCGCGGAACCGGTGACGCTGCCGGAGCCGGCACCCGTCGAGGCGTGCGACACCGAGGGCCGCGTGGAGCTTCCCGAGTCCGAGCTGGCCGAGTACTCGGTCACCTGGGCCGACGATCGTTCGCGGGCCACCGTCACCGCGACCCCCGGTGCGGACGTGCTGCTCGCCGACGGGGCCGCGACGTCGTGGACCTTCGAGTTCTCCCGGACAGGGTGCGACGACGACGGACCCGTCGTCGTGGTGCCCGAGCCCCCGACGCCCGTCGACCTCTGCGGCACGGCCGGCGACGAGCTCGTCGCCCCCCGCGACGGCGTCGAGGTCACCTACACCACGACGGACGAGGGCGTGGTCGCCGAGGCCGCCGAGGGCAGCACGTTCGGCGAGCTGCCGGAGGGGTACACCGCGGTCGACGCCACCACGGCCCTGTACCCCCGGGACCTGGTGACCTTCACCGACGCGACCTGCGCTCCCGAACCCCGCGACGTCACCGCCGTCTGCGAGGCGGGTGAACCCGTCCTGGTCTACGACGTCGCCCTCCCCGAGGGCGCGCAGCCGGAGGACGCGAAGCCCCTGACCGTGACGTTCCTGGCGCAGGACGGGTCGGCCGTCGAGCTCACCGACCAGCCCCTCGCGGGTCGGCTCGCGTGGCCCGGCCAGACTCCGGGCGACACCCTGCGCGTGAGCTTCGGGGCCGGTCCCGGCGAGCCCGCCGTCGTCGACGTCACACCCCCGTCCGAGGGGTGCGGGACCCCGTCGGGCGGCGGCGACGAGGCGGACGGACCGGTGCCCGTGGCGGACGGCACACCGGACGCCGAGCTGCCCCGCACCGGGGCTGCGGTCGGCATCGCCGTCACCGTCGCCGCGCTGCTGGTCGCGGCCGGTGCGAGCCTGTTCCTGGTGCGGCGCCGGCTCCGGCAGGGCTGACCGGCACCGCACGCGGGACCCGGCGGGGGCCCCCCGCCCCCCCCGGCCGGGCCGCCCCCCCGGGGGCGGCCCCCCCCCGCGCCCCCGCGCCC
>NZ_JAUQYR010000008.1:0-1770 GCF_030588125.1 Isoptericola sp. b515
GTACTAGGTAAGCGTGTTAACAGGGGTGACGCAGGAAGGTAGCCCGGCGTGGCGATGGTTGACCACGTCCAAGGCCGTAGCCCGCCTCGTAGGCAAATCCGCGAGGCACGAGGGTGAGAGTCGACAGATACCGCGTATGCGGGAATCGGGTGATCCTCAGCTGCCAAGAAAAGCCTCGACGCGAGGTTCTAGCCGCCCGTACCCCAAACCGACTCAGGTGGTCAGGTAGAGAATACTAAGGCGATCGAGAGAATCGTGGTTAAGGAACTCGGCAAAATGCCCCCGTAACTTCGGGAGAAGGGGGGCCTGATCCGTGAACCCACTTGCTGGGGGAAGCGGTGAGGGCCGCAGAGACCAGGGAGAAGCGACTGTTTACTAAAAACACAGGTCCGTGCGAAGTCGCAAGACGATGTATACGGACTGACGCCTGCCCGGTGCTGGAAGGTTAAGAGGACGGGTCAGCTTCGGCGAAGCCCAGAATTTAAGCCCCAGTAAACGGCGGTGGTAACTATAACCATCCTAAGGTAGCGAAATTCCTTGTCGGGTAAGTTCCGACCTGCACGAATGGCGTAACGACTTCTCCGCTGTCTCGACCACGAACTCGGCGAAATTGCACTACGAGTAAAGATGCTCGTTACGCGCAGCAGGACGGAAAGACCCCGGGACCTTTACTACAGCTTGGTATTGGTGTTCGGTGCGGTTTGTGTAGGATAGGTGGGAGACTACGAAACCGGCGCGCCAGCGCCGGTGGAGTCGCCGTTGAAATACCACTCTGACCGCATCGACCATCTAACCTCGGTCCGTGATCCGGACCAGGGACAGTGCCTGGTGGGTAGTTTAACTGGGGCGGTTGCCTCCCAAAAAGTAACGGAGGCGCTCAAAGGTTCCCTCAGCCTGGTTGGCAATCAGGTGTCGAGTGCAAGTGCACAAGGGAGCTTGACTGTGAGACCGACAGGTCGAGCAGGGACGAAAGTCGGAACTAGTGATCCGGCGGTGGCTCGTGGAAGCGCCGTCGCTCAACGGATAAAAGGTACCCCGGGGATAACAGGCTGATCTTCCCCAAGAGTCCATATCGACGGGATGGTTTGGCACCTCGATGTCGGCTCGTCGCATCCTGGGGCTGGAGTAGGTCCCAAGGGTTGGGCTGTTCGCCCATTAAAGCGGCACGCGAGCTGGGTTTAGAACGTCGTGAGACAGTTCGGTCCCTATCCGCTGCGCGCGCAGGAAACTTGAGAAGGGCTGTCCCTAGTACGAGAGGACCGGGACGGACGAACCTCTGGTATGCCAGTTGTTCCGCCAGGAGCACCGCTGGTTCGCTACGTTCGGGAGGGATAACCGCTGAAAGCATCTAAGCGGGAAGCCTGCTTCAAGATGAGGTTTCCAACAGGCCAGTCCTGTGAAGGCACCCAGCTAGACCACTGGGTAGATAGGCCGGAAGTGGAAGACAGGACCAACGACTGTCGCAGCTGACCGGTACTAATCAGCCGACAACTTCCATACACATACACTGCTATGCACGCGTCCACTGTGCGGTTCCCGAGAAACGGGCACCACCCCCACCACCCCCGACCAGGGTGGACCACGGGGAACCCGAACAACTCGACAGCGTTACGGCGGTCACAGCGAAGGGGAAACGCCCGGTCCCATACCGAACCCGGAAGCTCAGCCCTTCAGCGCCGATGGTACTGCCCTGGAGACGGGGTGGGAGAGTAGGACGCCGCCGGACACCCTTCACAGCAGGCCCCCCACCACAGGTGGGGGGCCTGCTGC
>NZ_JAUQYR010000009.1:0-1187 GCF_030588125.1 Isoptericola sp. b515
CCCCCACCACGCGGGCGGGAGGTATGTGCTCCTTAGAAAGGAGGTGATCCAGCCGCACCTTCCGGTACGGCTACCTTGTTACGACTTAGTCCCAATCGCCAGTCCCACCTTCGACCACTCCCTCCGGACGAACCGGTTGGGCCGTGAGCTTCGGGTGTTACCAACTTTCGTGACTTGACGGGCGGTGTGTACAAGGCCCGGGAACGTATTCACCGCAGCGTTGCTGATCTGCGATTACTAGCGACTCCGACTTCATGGGGTCGAGTTGCAGACCCCAATCCGAACTGAGACCGGCTTTTTGGGATTCGCTCCACCTTACGGTATCGCAGCCCTCTGTACCGGCCATTGTAGCATGCGTGAAGCCCAAGACATAAGGGGCATGATGATTTGACGTCATCCCCGCCTTCCTCCGAGTTGACCCCGGCAGTCTCCCATGAGTCCCCGGCATGACCCGCTGGCAACATAGGACAAGGGTTGCGCTCGTTGCGGGACTTAACCCAACATCTCACGACACGAGCTGACGACAACCATGCACCACCTGTGCACCGACCTTGCGGAACCACCATCTCTGGCAGCGTCCGGTGCATGTCAAGCCTTGGTAAGGTTCTTCGCGTTGCATCGAATTAATCCGCATGCTCCGCCGCTTGTGCGGGCCCCCGTCAATTCCTTTGAGTTTTAGCCTTGCGGCCGTACTCCCCAGGCGGGGCACTTAATGCGTTAGCTGCGGCACGGAACTCGTGGAATGAGCCCCACACCTAGTGCCCAACGTTTACGGCATGGACTACCAGGGTATCTAATCCTGTTCGCTCCCCATGCTTTCGCTCCTCAGCGTCAGTTGCGGCCCAGAGACCTGCCTTCGCCATCGGTGTTCCTCCTGATATCTGCGCATTCCACCGCTACACCAGGAATTCCAGTCTCCCCTACCGCACTCTAGTCTGCCCGTACCCGATGCACGCCCCAGGTTGAGCCTGAGGTTTTCACACCAGACGCGACAAACCGCCTACGAGCTCTTTACGCCCAATAATTCCGGACAACGCTTGCGCCCTACGTATTACCGCGGCTGCTGGCACGTAGTTAGCCGGCGCTTCTTCTGCAGGTACCGTCCACCCGAAGGCCTTCTTCCCTGCTGAAAGAGGTTTACAACCCGAAGGCCGTCATCCCTCACGCGGCGTCGCTGCATCAGGCTT